>JBGTQJ010000034.1:0-100133 GCA_041941305.1 Saprospiraceae bacterium | reverse complement strand
TTCCGCTGCTTGAATAGGTATCATATAGATTTTTTGTTAATAGCGAGAATTGCTGCTTGTTATCTGGATACTGAGTACCTGATGAGTGGATAACTAAAGAATGTGTTAGAATTATTTAAAAAAACGGTCTATTAATTCAAGAACCTATCACCCAGTAACCAGCAAACCAGTAACTTGAATTAAGTAGCATGAGCCATTTTGTTGTAAAAAAAGCAGGTGTGTCTATAAAAAAGAAATGAGGTGTTCTCAATTGGCTGTGGCAGTTGTAGTAGATTTAGCTTCAGAATTTACTTTGTTCGATGTTTGTTTTTCTTCATTCGTGATGTTGATTAAGTGATTATTTGCAGCTTCAGATTTCATGTCTGCGACTGCAAGTTTAGATGTTTGAAATTTGGGCATCATTCCTTCCCAGGTAATATTTGAAATCCTGAAAAAAAGCCCTTCCCCTTTTTTTGGGAACTTGACACTTTGACTATTGAAAGCCGTCATAAAAAGTGCCAGGCAGATGGTGATAAAACAAAATGCGTACATTTTCTCTAAGTAGTAAGTTATAGGCTAGGATCATAATGTTGACGAAATAGGGGGAAGTTCTAGTTAGCTCGGAAATGTATAATTGGGAGAACACAAAAGTAACGGATTAGCGGCAATCAACCAAGTCTACAAACTACTTTTTTGCGTCACAAAACGAAGCATATTTTTTTATAATATTTAAAATCTTCATAAATAGACTAGTCTGTGACAGGGCATTCCAAATAGTTTGAGAGTTTGAGAGTTTGAGAGTTTGAGAGTTTGAGAGTTTGAGAGTTTGAGAGTTTGAGAGTTTGAGAGTTTGAGAGTTTGAGAGTTTGAGAGTTTGAGAGTTTGAGAGTTTGAAGAGTTTGAGAGTTTGAAGAGTTTGAAGAGTTTGAAGAGTTTGAAGAGTTTGAAGAGTTTGAGAGTTTGAGAAATTCTTTCTCTCTCAATTTCTCACATTCTCAATTTCTCACATTCTCACATTCTCACATTCTCAATTTCTCCCATTCTCAATTTCTCCCAACGGAATGATATTTGATTCTTTCCGGTACAATAGATCTTTTATTTTTGGGCTTGAAAAGGAAATGAATATCAAAGTGAGCAGTTTGATTTTGACTTTCATTTCAATTTTGATTTTATTTAGTCCAACCAATATCAAAACCGGGTATGAAACTAGGCGTTATCCGGGAATTCAAGATTCCCCCTGATTCGAGGGTTCCATTAGTCCCTGAACAATGTAAGCACATCCAAGAAAACTATCCCGTAGAAGTAAAAATACAGTCTTCTCCAAATCGCTGTTTTACAGACGAAGATTATCAAAAGTTGGGATTGAATTTATACCAGGATCTTTCTGATTGTGATATTTTACTTGGCGTCAAGGAAGTGCCAATAGCTCAATTAATTCCTGACAAAACTTATTTCTTTTTCTCCCATACCATTAAAAAACAAGCATACAATCGAAATTTATTACAAGCCATTTTGGAAAAAAATATCCGCTTGATTGATTATGAGGTATTGACAAATGAACGTGGCAAGCGAGTCATCGCTTTTGGTCGTTTTGCTGGAATGGTTGGTGCTCATAATGGCATTATGACTTATGGCAACCGAACGGGGGCTTTCCATTTAAAGCGAATGAAAGATTGTCACGACTATGAGGAAGCCAAAAAGATATACCAACAGTTGCAGCTGCCAGCAGTAAAGATCGTATTGACAGGGACGGGAAGGGTTGGTATGGGAGCGGCAGAAGTTTTAAAAGATATGAATATCCGCCAGGTCAAACCTGAAGAATTCTTGAATAAGCAATATTCTGAATCCGTTTTCACCCAATTGAAATGCTTTAATTATGCTGCCAGAAAAGATGGTAGCCCTTTTGATAAAAAAGATTTTTACAAAAACCCCAGGGCTTATAAAAGCATATTCCAACCCTATTATCGAAAAGCAGATATCATGATTAATGGCATATACTGGGACAATGAAGCCCCCGCATTTTTCACCCATGAAGAAATGCGCAATGAAGCATTCAATATCCAGGTCATTGCTGATGTAACCTGTGATATTGCTCCAGTTTCATCCATTCCTTCTACCTTAAAAGCTACTACAATTGCTGATCCTGTATTTGGCTATGATCCCATTTCTGAAAGTGAAACTTTACCTTTCCAAAAAAACAGTATCGACATGATGACGATCGACAATTTACCTAACGAAATGCCAAGAGATGCATCCAAAGCCTTTGGCGAGCAATATTTAGAGCATGTTTTGGAAGAGCTATTCAAAGCAAAAAGTGCGATGCTGGAAAGAGCTACGATCGCAATAAATGGGGATTTGGGAAAACATTTTGAATATTTAAGAACCTATGTTTCTAAAGAATAAAATTGCCTGCTTGAAAGGATTATTCTATTAAATTCTTTCCAGGCTATTTTTTGCGCAAAGGTGGCAAGAAATTTCTGGGGACTCAATAAAGACAAGGGTTTTAAGTTCAAGAATCAGGCTGAATTATTCCCAAATCGCGTTTCGTTTCTGCTTTATGTACCTTTTAACATTGAGCCAGAAAGCAATAAACAAATATATAATTACAGGTGAACCAAGGGCTACAAAAGAAAGGTAAATAAAATACATTCGAACCCGAGCTGAAGCAATGCCCAGTTTTTCTCCCAAATAACTGCAAACACCAAATGCCGAGCGCTCTAGTATGTCTTTTATATTTTTCACGCTATAAAATTAAGGAAAAAAATGTTTTGAGGTTTTTAAAGATGCATGATCCCAAATTTCGGCAATAAAGAACCTTTCGTCAACTTTCTTTACCTAATAGACTTTATTCCAAAATAATTTGTATTACAAATGAACCAGGCCTTTAACAACAGGAGAGATAAGAGCAAATATTATTCTAAATGGCAAGGAAGATTTGAAATTTTGTAAGAAAAAATGTGAATCAATGGATTAAAATAAAATTTTCTTTGGCAAACAATCTCCCTAAAGGGTTGTTTTTAACTATTTAAGTGCAAGTAATTCCTTTATTTCTTGACATCCCAATTAATTAGAGGTATTTTTGCACCATAATTTAAAAAGTTGGTTTTAAGGAAATAAAGTTGCAAAAACTATTGCCAATTGGAAATGATTCAAAAATAAATTCAAATTCAAAAATGATTGACAATCAGTGTTTTAGAATTTGGATTTTTCTTTTTTAGCATAATTATTTTCAAAAAATATTGTTCTTTCATCTCTTTCTTTAAAACATGAGCGACAACTAAATCCTTTCCCATCCACATATCAACCCTTGGAAAACCTTTTTGAAAAGTCTCTATTTAATCAAAAAACATTAAAAAGTAGCTGTGCATGAGACAACTGAAGATCACGAAGTCTATTACCAACAGAGAGAGTCAATCTTTAGAAAAGTACCTTCAGGAAATTGGAAAAGTAGATTTGTTAACACCGGAAGAAGAGGTAGAATTAGCAAAGAAAATTAAGCAAGGCGATCAACTAGCACTTGAAAAACTCACTAAAGCCAACCTCCGCTTCGTCGTTTCCGTAGCAAAACAGTACCAAAATCAAGGACTTTCATTGAGTGACCTTATCAATGAAGGAAACCTCGGTTTGATTAAAGCCGCTCAACGCTTTGATGAAACCCGTGGTTTCAAATTTATTTCTTATGCCGTTTGGTGGATTCGCCAATCAATCCTGCAGGCTTTGGCGGAGCAATCCCGAATCGTTCGATTGCCGCTGAATAAAGTGGGTTCTCTAAACAAGATCAATAAAGCCTTTTCTGAATTGGAGCAAGAATACGAGCGGGAGCCTTCACCAGATGAGTTGGCAGAACAATTGGAAATCCCTACAGAAGAAGTAGAAACTACTCTGGGGGTAGCCGCAAGGCATGTTTCCATGGATGCCCCATTCGTGGAAGGAGAAGACAATTCCTTGTTAGATGTATTGGAAAATGGTGGAACTCCTGGGACAGATACCGCATTGGAATATGCCGAATCGCTTCGCCGTGAAATAGAACGCTCATTGAGCACCTTGACAGAACGCCAATGTGATGTCATCAAACTCTATTTCGGTATTGGTGTGGAGCACCCAATGTCTCTGGAAGATATTGGAGAAAAATTCGGACTCACTCGTGAGCGAGTTAGACAAATTAAAGATAAAGCCATCAATAAGCTTCGTTCTGCAAATCGCAGCAAATTATTGAAGCATTATTTAGGCGCTTAAAGTTCTTTTTAAAGGGGCTATCTCAAAAGGTCTTAGAAGCTGTTAATAAATGTACTAAACTTTTGAAGTTTAGTACACTTTGCTCCCTAAACACCTTTTGATACAGCCTCTTTTTTTTGTTGTCCAATAAAAGATATTAAAGGTGTTTCGAATAATCGTTTCGGAATGCCTTTTGTACTTTTGCAGGCGCAAAATCGAACTGATTTCCATACACCACAAACATCCTGAGAATCAGTTTATTACCAAATTAATAAAACCATTTTAAAGCATGCAGGAAAATAATCTACTGCTCCGCAACCAGGTAGATTCCTCCCTAAACAACTGGAGGGAAAAAGAAAAGACAGCACTTGAATTACTCCAAATCGTTGGAGAACTCAGGTTTGACAAATCCATTGAATTAGTCCTCTTCCGCAAAGACATTTATGATGCCCGCCCAAGTGAAGTTTTAAACGACCATCTTTTTGCCAGAAATTATGCAGACCAACCCATTTCCGTGGACACGAGTTTGTCTTTGGCACATGCTATTGCCCATATTCCCAATTTGGCTCCGTGTAAGGTCGATTTGGGCAAGCTATGCCTCGAATGGCAAAAAGAAAGCAAAGATTTCAGCAATTTCGATGAATTTATTCATTTCAAATTGAGAGATTTCATCGGTGTTGAGCCTATGAATCAGGAACCAAAAGATGTCATCCTTTATGGTTTTGGTCGAATTGGAAGGCTAGCTGCCAGAAGGCTTGTATCGACAACAGGCAAAGGTGAGCAATTGCGGTTGAAAGCCATCGTCATACGTGGAAAATTGAAAGATCGATACGAAGAAGCCAAAAAAAGAGTCGCATTGCTGGAATCAGATTCTGTTCATGGCGATTTTAGAGGCAATATCGAGATCTCGCCAGATGGAACAGAGTTGATCATCAATGGCAATCGCGTCAAACTCATATTTGCTGGCTCACCAGCAGAGATTGATTATACCGAGTTTGGAATCAAAGATGCATTAGTCATTGATAACACAGGCGTATGGAGGGATAAGGAAGGCTTGAGCGGACATATGCGCCCCGGTGTTTCACATGTTATGCTTACCGCCCCCGGAAAAGGAGTTCCCAATGTCGTACATGGTGTCAATCAAAGCGAATTTGATTTTGATGAAGATCCTGTTTTTAGTGCCGCCTCTTGTACAACGAATGCCATCGTTCCAGTATTGAAAGTACTCAATGATGCCTACGGTATTGAAAAAGGTCATGTAGAAACAATTCACGCTTATACGAATGACCAAAACCTGCTGGACAATTTCCATAAAAAACCAAGAAGAGGGCGCGGTGCTCCGGTGAACATGGTTTTGACAACAACTGGTGCAGCTTCAGCAGTGGCAAAGGTACTTCCTGAGTTTGAAGGCAAACTAACTGGCAACGCTGTTCGTGTACCTACTCCCAACGTTTCCCTTGCTATTCTAAACCTCACTTTAGATCAACCAACAAATCTGGATGAACTCAACGATACCATGAAAAACGCTGCGCTTCATGGCAATTTAGTTGAACAAATACATTATTCTACCAATACGGAGTACGTATCCAGTAATGCCATCGGCATGACCAGTACTTCTGTGGTCGATGCACCTTCAACGATTGTTTCCAAGGATGGAAAGAACGTCACTGTGTATCTATGGTATGACAATGAGTTTGGATATACCTGCCAGGTAATTCGATTGGCAAAACATGCAGCGAAGGTGAGAAGGTATTGTTATTATTGATTAAAGTCGAGCTTAGATCGATATATTTTGAAAATCCTGTTCGTTTTGGCGGACAGGATTTTTTTATGAAAAATATTTTCTCAACAAAATTTGACAAATCATTGCTTCTTTAAATTTTTCATTTATTTTTGTTCAACGCATACCAATTTTTATTTTTCTTCCCGTGGCTTCTAGCTAATAAGACAAAAGATTCGCAAAAGGTCTGGAACCGTAAATTCCTTTATTCAAAAGGATATTGCTCAAACAAAAAATCACAGTACCATTAGTATTTAATTCGATTGTATGTTCTTATTCGAATTAATCATTTTTCGAGCAGGATTTTTTCATCAAAAGAATTTAACCCGATGGCATTTCAAACCTTTATACTTAATCCTTCTTCTGACATTCATTTAATTCGGAATCCTTCAAGTCATTCATCTTTACAAGTAGAAGCATTAGGATATGATGATGCTGTAACCCCAGCAGTACAGATAATTACAGGTCAATGCAATTATAATATTGTAGATACCTCTATTGCTACGGTAAATAACACGACTGGTTTACTCACAGCTGTAGCTGATGGTATTACATTCCTGGTTGTTACTTTCACTGACCCTGTTAGCAATCAAACTTTTGAATTGGTTGCACGCGTTTGGGTACATGATAGTATAAGTCAAATATTTCTTGGGAATAATAGTGCTTCGGTTAATGTTGGAAGCGATAATTTTCAAATTACCCTATTTGCTGAATTTAATAATGGTGTCTTAGAAGATATTGCAGGACATCCTTATGTCACCTATAATTCTGCACCTGCTTTCGTAAATGTCGATCCGTTTGGCAGATTGACTGGAATAGCTACAGGAAGTACTCAAGTCCAGGTAGAGAATGCTCTTAATGGCGCCCTGGTTGGTAATCTGCCTGTTGAGATAAAACCTGCTTTATCAACTGCCCGCCCTATAGTAGAGAGGGTAACTTTTAAAGGAAATGGCCAGGAGAAGCGAAACATTCTTTTTTTGGCTGAAGGGTTTTCCGCTGCGGAACAAGGAAAATTTAAAAGGATTGTTCGACAAATTGACAGAAGGATGAGGGGGAACAGAATTCATGATCCTTTCAAGCTTTTAAGCCCGGATTATAACACCTGGATGGCATTTGAGCCCTCACCTGAATCAGGGCTCACTTTTGGACCACTGCTTAGACCCAGAAATTTACCAAACCAAAGATTCGTTTATTCTCCATTTATTGAAAATGTAGCGCCAAATACTGCAGGAAATTTTTCTCTATTTGAATTGATCGATTTGGTGGGTCTACCTGATGCAACTCAGGTAACTGGAACTAGCTTTACAATGACCAATGCAACTTCTCTGTGGGCTGGAATCACTGGATTTAGTGCTGCCAGGTTAGAAGCTGGAATTTTTAATACCTGGCAGGACATAGTGGCATCTGAAAGACTAAAGCCAAAAACTTCCGCATTAGGTTTGATACTAGGAAAAAGGTTAGGAGACAGGTTTGCGTCTCTTAACCCTGAAGCTCCGGATAACTCTTGGCATCGGATACAACACGATATGGTAAGAAACTTTCTCTATGTAGATTTCAGAAGAGTAAGTTCTGCCATAAACCCGATATCCTCTGGAAACCCTTCAAGCACCTGGTCCAGAGATTTATTTGAATATTTAGGTTCTCTAAGACAATCTAATGTACCAGCTACAGATCCTTTATTTAATCTCGGTGATAAATGGAGGCTGGATGGAGATGACCAAGGCTTGGTTATTGTATTGGTAAATGAAGAAGTCCAGGGAGCAAATTATCACCTTTCTTCAATATTTGGTGGGATTTCAACTGGATTGGATGTTGGAATTGATAATACTTCACTATCAGGTGGGAATTTATTGGATCATACACCTAATACTCCCAGAACTTTTATAGAGGCTTTGACTGCGATTGTTATTCACGAGTTATGCCATGGTCTTTTTTTAGGAGATGAATATGAAGACTTCGCAAACATTGGAAATAATACCATTGCAAATCCTGCTGATATAGCTGATGTTGAGCGATTCCACAATCTGAGTACTGTTGCCAACATTAACTCTATAGGATTAAAATGGCGTAATTTTTTACCAAGAGTACAGAGATCTTCCGGACTTTTGACCGCAGCAACGAATAGCAGCACTTCGGCTAATTCGGTGGAATTTGATCTTTTTCCGGGAGAAGGGTCCAAATGGAACGTAGGCGATACTGTTTTATTAGCTACTAGAAACCTTAATCAAACTGGAGGCTTCGGTGCCTATCCATCCTATTTAAGGCACCAGGCAACAATTACCCCATTTTTAACTATTTCTGCAATAGCAAATGATAGAATTACTGCGTCTGGGATAACTACACCAGCCGGTGGTGTTTTTCCAAAGGGTAGTATGCTGTTTGATCTATTAGTTCATCAAGGAACAGGCTTGAGTCTGGTCTTGCCTGGAGTAATTAATCATATGCTCGCCGGTACTCCTCCCAATGTTACAATTAATAATTTCCTATCCCTTGGCAAAACTGTAGCGGGAGGAATGGGATGTAATACTGCCAACCAGGCACTTGTCAATACAACGCACCCTATAGCAAATGTAAATATCCAGAGAGCACAGCGCCATTTTTTAATTGGGATGCATGAAGGGGGAGGAAATTGGAACTGTGGTGTTGTGAGACCTGCCGCTGTTTGTAAAATGCGATCAGCTTATTTTGGTCCTGCCAATAATGTGGCTCATTTTAGGTTTTGCCATGTTTGTAAGTATCATATTGTACATCAGTTTAATCCTTCTAAACATGCATTGTTGGACAATCAATATCCAGGAACACCCTAAACCATGGAAAATAAAAACACTTTATCAATAATTGCCGAAGAGCTTGGTAATGTTTATCGTCCTCTTCAATTTGCATTTAGTTCACCTGAAAGCTTTTCTGGATTTATGCTTGAATTAGGTTGGGATATATTTGAAATCCCCCAACCTATAGAGGATCTTGTTTCATCAGTGAATGCTTTGGTAGAGACACTTGATGGAGGAGACATCCAGCTAACCCAATTTATCTCACAATTAAAAAATCTATTTGATGATATAAAGAATTTGAAAAACCAAAGTGCGTCCTTATTCCCAAATGAGGTGATTATTGATGATTTTCAAAATATTTTTCCTGCCCAATTAATCGAATTTTTATTAATTGAATATCTCGTAAATAGAAAACCTTCCTGGGGAAATTTTTTCAAAGTAATTGGCTTATTTGAAGTTGAATATCAAGAAGATACGGGCAATCGCCCAGGGTATATTAGAAGAAAAATCAATTGGAATTTATTTAGTGAAATATGGGATAATCCTTTCGATTTTATACAGGGAATATACAATTGGGGAGAATCTGATTTTAAAACAAATGTTTTTGTTGAGCATTTGATGGATTTTGCCAGCGCATTTGATTTAGAATTGAGGTTGGATGCTCTTGAAGAGAATATTTCCAAGCATTTTACAAAAGATGCAATCAATATAGATAATTTCCAAAGTTGGGAAATTAAATATGTTATTTTTAATGACTACATAAGCGATGTACTTACGGAGGCAGGGATTGGATTATTTATATTACCCGAAACCACTAATTCAAAACCAGGATTCGCAATCTTGCCTTATGTAAAAGGAAACGCATCTCTGTCTTATGAATTAGCTGAAAATATCTTTTTAAATTTTGAATCACAATTTGACTTTACAGGAGGTGTAGGAATTGTTGTACGACCATCCGAAAGTATTAAATTAATCACCAATATTATTCCTTCAGTTGAAGGAGGAGAAATCCCTCCTTCGGCAGGACATATGAAAATTACTATTGAAAATAGTAGTGAAGACAATAGTCCAATAATCCTTTTAGGGTCAGAAGATGGCTCCAGGTTACAATATAAAGCAATTAATTTTAAAGGTGGTGTTGCAGTAGCTTCTGGCAACAATACAGATTTAAGTCTTGAATTAAATTTGCGAGAAGCTGAAATTCTCATAAAGGGAGGCGAAAACGATGGTTTCTTAAATAAATTACTTCCGGCAGACGGAATAAAGGCGGAATTTGACTTTTCATTAGGATTTTCAACTATAAGGGGATTCTATTTCAGAGGCAGTGCTGGTTTAGAGGTCTTCATTCCTGTCCACCGCAGCTTAGGACCAATTGAATTGTTAAATATTAGCTTAGGCATTCATTTCAAAAACGGGAAAATTCCAATTTCCTTTGCAGCCTCAGTAAAAGCAGAGTTGGGACCAATCCTGGCAACTGTTGAAAATCTAGGCTTAAAGGTAGAATTTTCATTTCCAGAAGATGGAGGAAATCTTGGACCATTAGATCTTGACCTTGGCTTCAAGCCTCCAAACGGAGTAGGTCTTTCGATTGATGCAGGAGCAGTCAAAGGTGCAGGATATCTCAGATTTTTGCCCGAAAAAGGAGAGTATTCAGGTGCAGCAGAGCTCGTCATAATAGAGATCGTCGCAGTAAAAGCAATTGGAATCATTACTACCAAAAATCCGGATGGAACCAGAGGCTTCTCCTTCCTGTTACTCGTCACCGCAGAATTTACTCCAATCCAGTTAGGATTTGGTTTTACTTTAAACGGAGTAGGTGGTTTAGTCGCCATCAATCGAGGAATGAATATAAACGCATTGGCACAGGGTGTAAAGACCAATGCCATTGATCAAATCATGTTCCCTGATGATCCTGTGGCAAATGCACCGAGTATTATTGCTAGTCTAAATAGTTTTTTCCCGATTGAGCAAAGACAATATACTTTTGGTTTTTTGGGAGCAATAGGTTGGGGAACTCCAACATTGATTCGAGTAGAATTGGGCTTTATTTTACAAGTACCTGACCCTGTTCGAATAGCTATCCTGGGAGTGGTGAAAATGAAAATCCCAGATGAAAAAGCGCCGCTCATCAGATTGCAGGTCAACTTTTTAGGAGCATTTGATTTTGGAGAGAAATATATGTTCTTCCTGGCTTCGCTTTACGATTCGGGAATGCTGTGGATGACCATGTCAGGAGATTTGTATTTCATGCTTGATTGGGGAGATAATCCGAATTTCGTCTATTCGGTAGGTGGTTTCCATCCTGATTATAAATCTCCTGCACTTAGAGGAATTGATAAACTGGAAAGAATTACAGTCAATCTTTTTGGACCTAATCCAAGATTGACATTAAGGCATTATTTCGCTGTCACTTCAAATACTGTCCAATTTGGGGCTTCTATAGATTTTCTTTTCAAAGTCTGGAAATTTAGAGTGATCGGATACATCTATTTTGATGCACTCTTCCAATTCAATCCTTTCTATTTCAAAATTACGATTGGAGCAGGCTTATCTGTCATGTGGGGCAGTACAGAGTTTATGGGCATACACCTCAAAGGAAGTCTGGAGGGACCCACTCCTTGGCGTGTCTCGGGTTATGCAAAAATCAAAGTTTGCTGGTTATTCTCTGTCAAAGTCAAAATTGACAAGACATTTGGAGATCCAAAAGATACCAGCTTGCCGCCAGTGGAAGTATTGCCAGATTTGATTGCCGCGCTAGAAAACAGTAGCAACTGGCAAGCAGAATTGCCTTCAAGTGGTAGTTTGGACGTGAGCATAAGACAATTGGAATTGGGACCAGACGAAATCATCGCTCATCCATTTGGTAGAATTTCAGTATGTGAAAACAAGGTGCCTTTAGAAATGAAATTCAATAAATATGGCGCCAATCAACCTTCTGATTATCAGAAGTTTAAACTATCATTAGGAATAGGTGATGTCGAAGATGATTTTACGGGAGTTCAAAAGGTAGAAGACTTCTTTGCACCTGCTCAGTATATTAAGATGAGCGATAATGAAAAGTTGAGCAAAAAGTCTTTTGAAAAATACCAGTGTGGTTTAAGAGCTATAGGTATGGATGGGTTTGATTCTCATGATTATGTAGAGCGGGTTTATGAACACGAAATATGCATCATTGATGATCCAGATGAGAGCCCAAATGAAAGTAGATATATGCTGGAAGACCTAACCCATTTTGATTGTTTCGTGAAGGGCAATTCTGTGGCAAAATCAATCATGGGAAGAGAGTTCACAAAGAGAGAAGGTATTCGACCTCCAGAAGAAAGAATTGTTACAGTCGAAGAAGAATTTATTCTTGTAAATGCGAACGATTTAACTCCAATTACAAATGGCGGAGAACAATTGCGCTATGGCACTCAAACTGAGGCGAATTCAATAGTGGAATTGTTGTGCCAGGAAATGCCAGAACTGGATGGTCAAATCCAAGTCGTTCCGGTTCATGAAATGGAAACAGTATGAGCGAATTAGCCAAATATTCATTTTTACCCTGGGTCAGACAGGGCATTGCATCTGAAATTTCAGAAGTAGATAATCTTGGAGCAGCACCACCTGCAGATCCTCGTGCAAGAGCTTCTATTCTAATCAATGCAAAAGTTCAGGGTGTTCCTGTAGGAGGCAGCAATTATGAACATGCTCAAACAGTAGGTAAAAGCATTCAAATAGTAGGTCCTGGTGAGGTAATTGGCTTGAATAAAAGGTCAATTGTAAAAGTGGAACCGCTGAATGGTATTACCAATTTTGAACCTCATTATCTGCCCTATATTGAATTTTATGAGGAAGACCTTCCCTGGCGATATTCACCAGCTCGAGCTGATGGTGGAAAATTGCGCCCTTGGTTGTGGCTTCTGGTTTTAGAAGTAAATGAATTTGAAAGAATCGTTGTGCCCAATTCACCAAATCCTGCTATTACACATGGAGAGCAGGAAATAGCTTTTCCTCCAGATGGTACTCAAACCTGGGCTTGGGCGCATGTTCATGTCAATAAATTTTTGCTAAATGATGAGAATGGCGATGATGAAGATCGAGGTAATCGCTCCGCAGATGCACTTTTCAATTTAATTCAAAGCAATCCGAATGCTGCTTCAGCAAGGCTACTTTGTCCACGACGACTGAAAGCAAATACTGCTTATCATGCCTTTTTGATTCCAGCTTTTGAGCAAGGAAGATTAGCAGGCTTGGGAGCAAAAAATGAAAGAATCATTCAGTCGGATGTACAATTACATAGTTGGGCGGAACATCAGGCAGATGAATTTGCGGGCAAATGGCCATACTTCCATGAGTGGTATTTTAGAACTGGAAATGCTGAAGATTTTGAGTTTTTAGTTCGGCAAATAGACCCTGTTGTACTGGATGCCTCTACGGGTATTGGAAAACGTCCGATGGACATGCAAGATCGCAGCTTTGGTGACAGATTATTTTACTCAGGAGGAAATCGAACTTTGCAGCTAGAAGGAGCCATACAAACAACGGATGTTTTCCGAGAAGATTTTGAAAACTATGTAGATGAAACTGAAACGGATTTAAAAAATGAAAAGAGGCGTTATGTGCAAGAATTGAAGGATATCCTGAATTTAAATGTAGATTTAAAAGAACCGACCTCAGCAGGCACCAATCCATTGCTTGAATTCACATTTTTTGCAGAGGATGATCAGATAGATGACCCAATAGTTTTACCTCCAATGTATGGGGTTTGGCATTCAGGTGAAGACCCCCAAAAGATTAACTTTAACGACGATCGACCCGAAGCAGATACCCCAACTGAACCAACAGACGGGCAGAGGGAATATTGGTTTCATCAATTAAATTTAGATCCGAGAAATAGAGTTGCAGCAGCATTTGGTACAAAAAACATTCAAAAACATCAAGAATCTTTAATGGATAGAGCCTGGGAACAAGTGGGTGATATTCTAAGAGCTAATGATGAATTGAAAGCTGGTACTTTCTCCCTTGAAATCAGTAATAATTTATATCAGAACTATTTTGAAAACCTCCCTCCTGTTGATTTTATCAATTGTACAGCCCTTTTACACGCAAAGGCTTCTCTAAGTCAATTGGGAGGTACTGTTCGCAACTTCATTGCCGATAGTCAGGTCCCTACTACAATCATGCAAGGAGGATTCACCAAGTTTACTCGTCCCAATAATCCTCTGATTAGGAGGGCAGGTGCCAACTTGCAGACGGGGGTGGTCAATGAAGTGATGACCAATCACAGTGATATTCTTTCAAGCCCTGCAAATATTCAGCAAGGTGGCTTGGTCTATAATTCGAATGATTTTAATGATATCATAAACCAAATTGATGGTGGTGTAGTAGGTGGTGGTGTAGTATTCTCTCCTCCTAATTTCAATGATAGACCTGGCGGATGGATTGATTCTGGGGTTTTGGGAGATATTTTAAATCGATTAGGAATTGGTGGAGGCATTATTGGAACTGCAACCTCAGCCGTGGTAGCTGCAGATAGTGAGGACGAAAATGAATTTTTAGCAACTATACCTGGAATTCAGGATTGGCTAAATGATGACAGTAACTGGCGAGAGGCTCCACAAGTTACAGAAGTAGATTTGGAGGATGATGGAGAGGGAAGTATTTTAACTACTTTATCAACCCGATTATCGCCCTCCAAAACCGTCTCACAAAAGGTTTGGAAAACCGTAAAAATTGGGAGAAGATTTATCCCGGAAACCAATATTCTATTTGCTACTTCCCCTATGGCGATGGCATTTGCAAGTCAAAACCCAGATGAGCTATTTCAGGTAATGGCTTATCCAAAGTTTCAGGAACCCACCTACATTGAACTAAGAGATGAATCCGAAGAACTACTACTCCCAGGGATGGATAAAATTCCGAATGAAAGTTTTTCATTGCTCAAAACGAATCAGGCTTTCATAGAAGCCTTCATGGTGGGTTTAAACCATGAAATGGCAAGAGAACTGCTATGGCGGGAATATCCGACGGATTTGAGAGGAACCTATTTCTGCAAATTTTGGGAAGATGCGGATAATGTAATTGAAGCTAATAGAACAAATGATATTAAGGAAATTCATCTTTGGAATCAAGACGTTCCTGCAGGTAGTGAATACAGAAGCCTAGGAGAAAATCATCCTTTGGGTGAAGACCAGGGGAATCGATTGATTTTTGTAGTAAGAGGAGAATTATTAAAAAAATTTCCAAACACTGTGATCTATCTTCAGAAAGCAAAATGGGTTCGAAATGCAGCAGATAACAAGATTCATGGTAGAACCATAAATGAAGATACGCCTCTATACCAATTTCCAGCTTTCCAAGCAAAGGCAGAACCAGATATTACTTTTCTTGGATTCAATCATGTTTCTCCAATTGAAGCAAACGGGGTAGATCTGGATATTGTGGAAGACGAAGACTTTGATGTAAATAACGAACCCGAAGCATTCAATTCGGGCTGGTTTGTAGTTGTGAAAGAAAGACCTGGTGAAACCGCTTTTGGGGCAGATTTACCGATTCCGGATGAAGATACTGGTGGTGGTGGTGGTGAATTTACTGAATGGGAAGATTTATCCTGGGATAAAATTGATATATCAGATAATGGTTTTATTGATCTGAATACAGCTTTTTCAGACTCAACCAAGCCAATAGATACTCGAGAAAATACAGCTGAATTTGGTTGGGCGAAAAATGCTGCCCACATGGCAAATATCTTATTGCAGGTTCCATTTATGGTAGCCATCCATGCAAGTGACATGCTACCAGATGATCCAAATTGTTAATTCCGGGAATGGAGTCCATTTTACGAGTTTTTACAAGCTTTCAAACTCGCAACTGGTTACTCGCAACTCGAAACACACCCTGAAATGGCAGACCAATCTACACTTCTGAATGAATACAAGGAACAAATCCGCCAGCTGGATGATCACATTCCCTTGATGATGCTTCCTGTGAAGATGCAATTGCGATACATGACAATCAAGCATGTAAGCAAAGCATTTATCAGCACTGTTGTTGCCGATTCGGCTGATCACGCTGTAGGAGCACAAGTGCAAGCAAGGTTATCCACTTTGAATAATGCTTTGAATGGAGCAGCAAATTTGCCCAATGGTCTTTTCCTTCCTGGAGTAGAGGTAACCGCATTGGGAGGAGGTTTGCCTGAGGGAGCATTACCCTTGGTTCCAGATAAACATGAGCTGTGGGTTAGGGTCTATCCAGATGATATTTTTGTTCAAACCCATGAGGAAAAATTGACGGAAGATGAACGCGATGTGGGATTTGCTTACTGGAATGAGATTTGGAAAGCGATGGAAGGCTTGGACCCAGGATTGACAGAATTATGTACTCGGGTAGAAAATTTAAAATTGGGCGCCTGGAGAGTTGTGGAAGGAAGCTATGGAAATTCGAGGGCTGGTTATGTAATTGAAAAAACCAAGCCTACTAATCATACCGGCAATGCAATGGAATTGGTTGCTCCTCCAGAGTTTCCAGTCATTGAATTAAAAGATGAAAGCTGGACCGAAACTCCAAAAGCAGAGGTGCTTCCAGACAAATTTGTCATCATCACACAAAAAGGAAATACCCAAAAGGAATATATCTGCGAACCAGTAACGAACCCTTTGCCATTGAGTTTTGACCCAACGACTTTGGAAGAGGATGAAGAAGGCAATCCGGTAACTGATTTTGATGAAACTGAGACTGGACGAATCATTCCTGAATATTTTAGATGGATGACAGATTTTGAGGAAGCTGTAAAAGTTGGGATGGGGTTTAGAATTCCACTGGAAGAAGATGAAATTGATGAAGGTTTTGATAAAATCATTGCACTAGGAATACAGACAAATTCAGATAAAGAGGCAAATCGTAGGAAGGTCGAGCAGTTATTTGTCAATCATCACCGAAAGCCTGGCGGAATGTCCTTTCTTCCAAAAGGTACGCCTACCAACAATACTCAAAAAGAATCTTCCAAAAAAGGAGCGGATGATATAGAACCCGAAGAAAGCTTTAAACAGCAAAGTACCGGATTCAGATTGACGACCCAACATGCTGAAAAAACAGATGGACAGCGATTGGCGGAGGCATTGGGATTGGATGATTCAGTATTTCAAAAAGTAGCCAATGCAGATGGGATGGAAGCTCGTGATGCAATGCGTATGAATGCTGTCCTTTGGTCAGCAACTTTGGGCTATTTCCTTCCTCAATTGTTCACTCCTGATATTGATAAAGCAACTCTAAATAAAGTTAAGGAATTCTTTTTCAATTATGTTTCTGGTAGAGGTTTGCTACCATCTATCCGCGTTGATGACCAACCCTATGGTATTTTACCCACAACTGCATTCTCAAAATGGACACTTGCTGAGGGACATCCAGACAATCGATTTTTAAATAATCTGATCAATAATTTACTCAATCCGTTGAGCAGTGCCTGGGAAGAAATGGTGGCAAATTTGAAACATCTGAATAAAGATTTGCCAGAAGATGAGGTATCGCCAACATTATTTAATTTGTTGGGATTGCATGCCGGCTCAGTAGATTTTTTCCAACGCTCTTCGCTTGGAGATCGATTTATTGAAAATGCAAGGGAGCAATTGCCAGCAGCTCCTGACCCCACCAATAGAGCGACTCAAATAGATGCATTAATTGCCCAATACAATACCTGGGGAATCCAGACAAGAGTAAATACACCTGCCTATTATTATGTCCACTCTGACAGAAAAAGTTTTTTGAATGGACCTCTGATTGACAAGGGGACTTTATCGGAAACTGCGTCTATAAAGTCAATGGTCGATGATAAAAACTATTTGTCCTGGCTAGGGGCATCTGATGTGAATTACAATGATGTAAGAACGGAAAACTTTTTGGGAGAAAATCCTCCATTCAGTCCTGGACCTATCTTAATAGATTCGGATATCAGTGTAGCAGCTCCAGATATGTTTGCACCCAAAGGAGAAATTGTAAGTATTCCAGTTAGAATTTTCAATTTCACCTTGATGGATGCTTTTAGTTTCGACATCAATTTCAACCCCGAAGTTCTTCAATTTCAGGAAGCTAATGTTGTCGCTTTAGTTAATTTGACCACAGATAGTTTTGATTCTTCTAGTGCATCAGATGGTACTATTTCTGTTTCGTGGGAATTAGGTCCGTTTGAACTTCCAGTCTTTGATCGAACAATTTTTGAATTAAAATTTAAAGTTATTGGGGACGATCGTTCTGAAAGTCAAGTTTCATTCTCAGATGGTGTATTCAGTAATGATGATACTAGCCTTGAATTTAATTTGATTCCAGGTACAATTAAAATTGGTCCACTTCCTCCTCAAGCCATGTTGTATCTACTCGCCAGGCATGCTTTGCTTCGCCAGTACTTGGATGTTGGAATAGGGTTGGGATTTGAAAATGATGTTATTTCAGAAGTATTGGGCATTGATTTCGAAGAAAGTATGGTCTTGGTCGAACAGGAGGGTGATACCAATACGCTTCGTCTTAACAACAAATTCTTGGAAGCATTTTCTCCTTTTGTTGCTAAAAAACTTGAAAATGATTTAGGACGTGAAGCAACTGAATTAGAAATAGAAGAGGAAATCCAAAGCTATCTGGAGAATGAAGATTTACTCAATATTCTGATTCCAAATGATAGATGGCGTATTTTCCAATTGCCATATACTCCTGAAGGAAGTACAGAAGAAACTACGGTTGGAGAATACCTAAATTCTGGTGTATCTTCTGCAGATACAGTTACTTCATCAGAATTGATTGAACAATTAAAACAAACCAAAACTTACCTCGAAGAACTTGGCAAATTGCCAACTGCTTACCTCGAACGCTTATTTACCGAACATTTGGATACCTGCCACTATCGTCTGGACGCCTGGTTGACTGGTCTGGTGAATCAACGATTGGTAGAATTGAGGGAAAGTGAACAAACTGGAATTTTCTATGGAGCCTATGGCTATCTGGAAAATATAAAACCTGCTGAGATTAGAGGACTCTCCGTTGCTGAATTGGTTGAATCTGAACTGAATGAGCTCGGAAGTACACCACGAGGTATTTTGCCAATTTTCGATTTTGGAAATTCTCAATTGAGTTCTGCTCAAATCAATCCAATCTTGAATGAATCATGGATTTATCTGGGCGATACGGGTTTCACCCAATTGTTGGATTTCAATAATTTGCATGGTAAAGTCTTGGCAAACCCTCGCGAAGATTCCAAAAATCAAGGGTTTATTCCGACTCCTTCTCTTGGTCATGCTATCACAGCTGCTGTGTTGAGGAGTGGTTATTTAGCAAGAAGAACAACTGGTGCTCCAGAAGAAAATCTGGCTATCAATTTGAATTCCAGTAGGGTTCGAATTGCTATGTCTTTACTACAAGGGTTGAAAAATAGACAGGAATTGGGCGCACTTCTGGGTTATCGTTTTGAAAGAGCAATGCATGAAAATGATTTCCAACAACATCTTTTGGAATTTCGTTTGGCATTCCCATTCAAGTCCAGAGATATTGACGACCCAGATAATTCGGCTCAAGAGCAAATAGTAGCTCGAAATGTGGTCAATGGACTTGCTTTGATAAAAGTTGCTGATTGGGAACAACAAATTAGAGATGAAATAGAACCCTTGGCTCGAGCTAATGCGATTATTGCTGAAGTAGGAAACTTTGTGAATGGTCAAATTGCAGAACTCAAAGCAGCAGTAGATGCAACCAAGGACTTATTGACTGCCGAATCTATTTACCAAATGGTTTTAAGCCAGCCCGAGCGCGCCAATGCAGTATTAAGAACCTTAAATAGTGGTGGAGGAATTCAAGATCTACCAGAAATCGTAAAGGTGCCTGGAAGTGGAATCACGGTGACGCATAAAGTTTGTATTAAATTCCCTCTAGTGGGTAATCCTTCTTTTGGTGGTGGAAGTTCTACCATGCGTTCTTCTCTTTCTCCACATTTAAATATATGGATTGGACAAAAATTGCCAGCTTTCAATTGGATTAAGATAAGAGTGCGTTGGCAAACAGGTGTAGATGAGACTGGTGCTCCTACCTATCAATATGAAAACTTTAAACTAACCGAACTATCTATTCAGCCTATTGACCTTGTGTACATGCTGCATCAGCAACCGCATCATGAAAATGAAAGTGAATTTAGATATCGGGTCAATGAATATTGTAGAGAAGAATACGACTTGAATGAAGATCAAATTGTTGAAATTCTGGAAGCTGACCGAACAGATTTTACCTCTAGTTTTATTGATTTATTTACGCTTGAACCATTGGTATTATCATTGGCGGAAATCATACTCAATTCTCGTCCACTAAGACCTTCGGACTTTTTGCCTGCTCATGATCCTGATATTGGAGAAGCAAGTTCAAGGGTTTGGGCTCAACTGCTGAGAAATCGGGTAGATATTCTTTTAGACAAGATGGCTGACGAAAATCAAGACCTTGGTTTGAGGTTATCTTCTTTAAAAAATACCATGCCCTGGGATGAGGAAAATCTTGAAAATAATGCAGATACTATCAAATCAAGAGCTAATAGAGTTCGATCAAGCCTTTTATATTATGTAAGCCTGGGCTGGACTCATGCTTTACCATCTTTAGAAAGAAACTATGATGCAACATCACTTTTGACTTTGACTCAATTGGCAGAAAATATTCTGGAAGAAAGTGTAGAAAAGAGAGGGAAAGCAAGAGAACGATTTGACAATATAGAAACTGAAGCTGGCAATCAGGAGGAAATGGGAGCCATTTTGTTGGAAATCATAGAATCCATCATGGGCAAATCCTTCAGAGCTTATCCTCAATATCGAATCCCAAAACAAGCTGATTTTGAAACTGCCAGGACCAATGCTACATTATTAGATCATGCTGGTGATTTTCCAAGAGAGGAATGGTTGCAGTCTTTGGTACCTATTCGACCCAGAATCAAGACTTTCCATGAGATACACACCATGTCTGAATTGTTGGCAAGGGGAGAACCTAAGAGTACCACACGCCCAGTTCAACTTCCATTAGACCCTACGGGAGGTGACAGATGGGTAGGAATGGAATATGGTGATTACGAACCCCACCAAGATACCCTTTCTTTATTCATGGAGTTTCCAGAACGGTATCGAAGTACAGGCAATCAGCAATGTGGTTTACTAGTTGATGAATGGACGGAAATCATTCCTGAGAAAGATACGAACGCTGGAATTGCCATGCATTATGACCAGCCCAATAATGAAGCACCAAATGCAATTTTACTTGCAGTTAGCCCAACTTTGAGTGGACAATGGGAATGGGAAGATCTGGTAGATACTATCACTGAAACAGTAGAATTAGCCAAAAAACGAGCTGTAGATCCCGATGCGATAAAGGAAAGTCCATTGGGGCAATTATTGCCTGCAATTTTGGCTGCCATAAATGCAAAAGGCAATACGGCGACCCTCGACTTTGGAAGAAATATGCAAAAAGTAGATCCTGGACAATTCGGATTGGTTATCAAAGATTATGACTTACACATCAGACGTTTAAGAGGCGCACTGGATTTGAGCCAATTAAATGTCAATTTGGTCAATACTGATTTGTTTAATGTTGGGCTAGGGAGCTAAAAAAATTCAATTATGGAAATTCTAAACTACGATATTACTTTTTGGAATCGTTTGGAAAGCAGAACGAGAAAAAAAGAATTTGACAGAACCTTTCGGGCAGAAATTCGCGATCCATTATGGATGATAAGCAGGCAATGGCAAATGGGCGAATTTGAAGCAGAAGATAAAGGGTCTCCTGTTTTTGCATGTATCGAATGGGATAATGCCAGATTGGATAAAGTCTCTCTTCAAAAACAATTTCCAAGTGATATTTCTCATGAAATGCCACTGGAAGCTGAGGTAGAAAGAATTGGGCTTTCCAGGATCAAACGAGCAGATGATGGTGAAATTGAAGTCATTCCCAATTTTGATATTGCACTACAAATCGAAATGGGTAGGCATTGGTTACGTATTTTAGGAAAAGAATTGCCTGATGGCATAAGAGATAGTGTCATTACTCAATTTAAAAATCAAGCAGAACTACAATTTGAAGATCCTCCGAATGAGCCATATGAGAATGCACATCTTTTGAACAATCGAGAATTGCTTCAAAAATATGCACTGGCACGTCTTAAAAAATTGATAAATGGAGGGAAATTGTACAAAAGGCTAAAAGAGGGCGAAACAGCCTCTTCTCTAATTGGGGTGAACAATGCTGATTTAGATAATGCAGGTAATAAGTATATAGAATGGTTTGATAAAAGATACAGTCAACCAATCAATGAATCATTAGATGGTTGGGATCCACAACATTTAGAATATGGTTTTGCTACATCAGCTCCTCAATCTGAGACAGATGTTGAAGTCCTTTCGGCTAGAGAATATTATCAAGGTCGATTGGATTGGTATTCATTTGATATCGAAAAACAAACTGGAGATTTATACAATTCTGATTTGCTCAATAATCCAAATTTGCCGGCAGAAAAGAAAACCAACCGTAGGTATATAATGCCTACCGAGATTGAATTTCCAGGAATGCCCAAAGTTCGGTGGTGGGAATTTGAAGATCATTCTATCAATTTTCAGGCTATCAATGCCAACTTGAATGAAATGTCGAAACTCACTTTTGTTGAGTTCGGACTTTTGTATAGCAATGACTGGTTTTTCATGCCTTTCCGTTCTCCAGTAGGTAATTTATTGGATTTCAAACAAATAACTATCACAGACTCATTTGGTCAAACCACTTCAATCAAACATTTTGATGATAGCAATCGTACACCTCATTGGGCTTTATTCCGTTTGTTTAATCAAAATTTCACTGGCATTGAAAATCAGGTGGATAGGAGGCTATTACTCCCTCCGGTAGTTATGGAAATCATGGAGAGCAAACCTCTGGAACAAGTTCATTTCTTCAGGGATGAAACGTCAAATATGGTCTGGGGTATCGAATCAATTATACACGATGGATTAGGAGCAGGGAAAGATGGTTATGAACATGCTTTGCAAATGAAAGAATATTTTGAAAGCCTTGCAACTGAATCAACTGAGGAAACTATTCCAACAGATGCAAATATTCGATATAAGATAGCCAACTCAGTTCCTGAAAACTGGATTCCTTTTATCCCTGTTCACGCCAATGCTACAGAAATACGCGAAATCAAATTGCAAAGAGCTGCTATGCCTCGAATTTTAAATGGCTTGCCCATACGTCGTGTCCGTCCTCTGACCCGCCTGCTTAGACATGGATTAGATGGAGATGAACGCGAACATTATTTCATTTTTGAAGAGGAAGTACCCCGATCTGGAGCAAGAGTCAACCTCACCTGGCAGCGCGTACGGTGGCACGATGGCAGAATCGTTCTCTGGTTGGGTTATCGAAAAACCAATGGTAGAGGGGAAGGTTCCAGTGGATTGCGTTTCGACCAAATTAACCCTAAAACAGAATCATCCTAATCCGGTTGTGTTCCAAAATCTATGAAGAGTTTCCTCGCCGCACCTGATCCCGATAGCTATCGGGACGGCTCGAAAGGGTTAAAGGGGGCAAACAGGCCCAAATTTGGGCCTGTTTGCCCCCTTTAACCCAACGTGAGCGCGGCGGTAGCCGCGCGAACTATCAAATCATTCATTTTAGAACACAACTCCTAATCCTCCTTTTAATTTAAGAATCTAATAAAAAGAAATATCCTATAGAATCTATTGAACAACAGGCAATAAATGCCATTTTGGCACAAATTTTTTAAAAACACATGCCAGAATGGCACTTTTCTCAAAAAAGTTACTCCTTTTGTCACCAAATTTCTCATGGTACACCAATTGATAAGCCATCAGTGTAAATATTTTAAAAAAAATTCGGGTATCAGATATGGGATAATAGGTATTTAATCAGCTTCTAAACAAATGATAAAGATCTAATATTCAATATCCAATACCAATCATAAAAACATTTGTACCATGTTATTAGCAAAAAGAGTTCACAGACCAGTCAACAGCTTTTCCAACATTTTTGATTCTTTTTTCAATGATGATATATTGAATTTTCCTACAAAAGTCAACCACTGGAAAAACACAAGTCCTTCAGTGAATATTAAAGAAACCGAAGAAGGATTTAATCTCGAATTGGCAGCTCCTGGTCTGGTGAAAGAAGATTTCAACCTCGAATTGAATGATGATGTATTGACCATTTCTTCAGAAAAGAAAGTGGAAAATGAAGCGCAAAAAGACAATTACACACGAAGAGAGTTTAGCTACCAGTCTTTCAAGCGCTCTTTCAGCCTTCCTGAGTCAGTTGACCATGCAAACATCAATGCCAAATACGAAAATGGCATTTTGAGCATAACGCTTCCTAAGAAAGAAGAAGCAAAGCCTCAGCCTAAGCGATTGATTGAGATTGGATAGTGATTTAGAATATTTTTGGACTTAGGCTTAAGTAAACATGCATCATCCCCCAAAGGGGCAAGCTGAATTTTCCGATTGTATCTTAAATCATTGAATTTCAACTCACCATGTAATGTGCTTTTATTGCGGGGTGCGAGTTGCGGGGTGGTCAAACCCGGAATTCGCACCCCGCAACAAATTGAATATCAACAGATTAAGCAAAGAAAATAAACAAAAGGGGTTTTATCACCAAAATTCAGCTTGCCCCTTTGGGGCAGGGGTGATTGGTTCTATCATTTTTTCAAAAAATGAAAATCAAAATTAAAATTAAAATAAAAGAATGCCCCTTTGGCTTTATGAATATTTGGCTTTTTCATTTTGATTTTCATTTTAATTTTGATTAAAAACTGTTTAAATTAGAACCAATCACCCCTGCCTTTGGGGGGATGATGCATGCTTTTTTTTCCTTTTTAGGATGCAATTTTTTGAATCATTCCATTAAAGATAAAACCGTGAAAAGGTAAAACTGCATACCAATAGAGTCTTCCCCAAACACCCAGAGGACGGAAAGTAGCGGTTTGATGCAATCGCCCGTTAATTATCTTAAACTCCAGCCATGCTTCACCAGGCAATTTCATTTCTGCATACAGAAGCAGACGTTTTTCTATTTTGTTGGCATATAAAACCCTCCAAAAATCAAGAGAATCACCAGCAGATATTTGAGTCTGACTTTTTCGACCTCTTCGCAAACCCACACCACCAAACAGTTTATCCAGGGCTCCTCTAATTGCCCAAAGCCAATTGGCATAGTACCAGCCATTTTGACCACCGATTGACCAGATTTTTTCAAGTGATTGTGCTTCATCTTTGATTGTAATATTCCGCTCGTCGATAAAACATCCAAAAGAGGGCACTTTTACCAGTTTGGAAATGCCTTTGGCGAGTACAGGACTCGACTGAGCATCCGTCCAACTAGACAACACTTCTTGCTGTGCAATTTTATCAAAAGCAACTCTAACCGCATCCTTATAGCTTCGCAATTGAATGTTGAGGCGTTCAGCCAAATCATTTGGACGGCAAATCACTTCGATCTTCATGCTATTCACAAGGTTAACTGCTAACTTATACGAGGTAGATGTCACAAAATAAAGCCAGTAGGAAGAAAGTTTGGGCGTCATGACGGGCAAAGTCCAGATGAAGCGTTTTAATTTTCTCACTTCCGCAAATTCCAGAAGCATTTCTTTGTAGGTCAGGATTTCAGGCCCTCCGATATCATAACTTTTTCCATAGGTGTAGGAATATCCCAAAACGCCTTTAAGGAATTCCAATACATTGTGGATGGCAATAGGTTGCGACCTGGTCTTTAACCATCTTGGCGTTATCATCACAGGCAGTTTTTCCACTAAATCGCGCATTATTTCAAAAGAAGCACTCCCTGAACCTACAATGATACCTGCTCGCAGAGTCGTTAGGTGGAACTTGCCAGCAGCCAGAATTCCCTCCACATTTTTTCGCGAAGACAAATGTTTCGACAGTTCTGCTTCATTTACAATACCACTCAGATAGATGACTTGTTTTACCTGAGTTTGATTTAGCTGTCCTTTAAAATTTCGAGCTGAACGAGCCTCCAGATCCTCAAAATTTTCCATAGATGCAGACATAGAATGGATCAAATAATAAGCTGCATCAATATCTTTTGGAATGGAATGGAATGTATCAGGCTTCAAAAAATCTACCTCAATGACCTCCAATTGCTCAGTCCCATAATTATCAGTATCGAATCGGTTTTTATCTCGAACACAGCAAACAACCCGATGCCCTTCGTCCAATAACACCGATAGTAACCTTTTACCTATATATCCAGTTGCGCCGGTTAGTAATATTTTCATACAAAGTTTATTTTGATTATGATGTTGACTAAAGTTGGGACGATGCTACAAGCAGATATCAGGAGTATCAGCAGTAGATATTTGAAACCTGAGGTCCTGATTTGTTTATTGAATTGGTTTAAATTTTTTAAGAGAACACAAGACATTGAAAAGGGATTTCAAACAAATCGACTCCGTCTGAAAAGAAAAACTGCTTTCCATTTTTTGAAACAAAAGCCCCCCAACCATAGGGTAGATTTTCAATTTTTCGTGGAGTTTCCCAAATTGGATTTTCGGAATTTCCTAAATTCAGACTAATAAAAAATCCTTGCTGGTCCTTATCACCTTCCAGATATCTGGTAAAAATGAAATATCTTTTTTGAGGATCCACAAAAGGGCTAAACTCTGTTCCTTTTGGCGTATTGAAAACATCCAGCTTTTCCGTGATTTCCAGTTTTCCATCTTTCAGAACCCCTTTCACGATGTCTCCTTCATTTTCATCGACGTAGAAATAAATTTCGTTTTCGTCCAGCCAGTTGAAATAGCCTCCTGATATACCTGAGCCCTCAGTAAGGTTTTGGGCATTGATCCATACTCCGTTGGTATTTTCTATCAACCAAATTTGAGTTTCTTCTTCTAGCCTTTTGCAATAGATGATTTTGGTTCCAGAGGGAGAAATAGCTCCGTTGTAAATGGTATCCATTATTTCAATTTGCTGAGGTTGAGTGAATTGTCCGTCTTCTTTTTTTGAAACAAAGGGAAGTTGTTTGATCCAATCGGTCCCTCTGGTAAAGAAAAGTAAATCTTCGGCAGCATTAAAACTTAGGACATTTTCATCTGCCTTTTCAGTCGATATTAAGCCTGGGTAGAGTTTTGTTGGGGCATCCTTCTTTGATGTATCTTCAGAGGCTTGCTCGTGCTGGCAGCTTATTGTGCCCAATACTATAATGGTGATGATTCCCAATAAAAATTTTGTCATAAGCAGGTTTTTGTTTTGTGAACCATCTAAAGTACGATTGAAAAAGGGTTTTGGATTTTCTTGAAACTCATAACCAATTATTTCAAGACTCGGGGATCTCCGTCAAAGGCTGTATCAAAGGTGAGCCTTTTAGTTTTCTTTGATTGAAGGTGATACACATATAGTTCCCAATTGCCATCCTTATTGCTCCCAAAATAAATGCGCTTTCCATCTCCTGACCACCTTCCTATCAATTCCCAATTTGGTGTATTCGTAATATTTTGCACTTCACCTGTTTCCATCATTTGGATATACAACTCCTGATTGTTTTTGCCCTCCTGATTGCTACTAAAAATTAGATATTTACCGTCAGGAGAAATGGCTCCACTTTCTTCATTTCCTTGGTGATTGGTCAGTTGCTTCAAATTTTCTCCATTCACATCAACAGAATAAATATCTGTATTGCCATTTTGATTATTGGAGAACAGGATCTTGTCTTCAGTCGGAAACCAGGCTGCTTTGAAAGATTTCCCTTCCAGGCTTTTGGTAAGATTCAAAACACTGTTTCCATTTTTATCTGCCAAAAATATATTTCCATCGCATTGATACAATTGTTTTCCAGACTGGGACGCATACAAGATGTTCTTATCATCCAAAATGCAATTTTGAGGATGAGGCAAGGCGGTTTCTTTCAGACTATTCAAGTTGAGCTGATACCTTTGGATGCCTTCTTTTTCCTGCCTGAGAAAGGTTATTTCAGTCTCGTTGAGAATAGTAGGTGCCCATTCTTCTGTTGAGTCTTTGGTCAGTTGAGTGATTTTTTTGCCCTTTGAATTCATAGAATAGATATTGGAATTGCCATCTCTACCCGATGAAAAGATGATGGTTTCTGTAGTGGTACAGCTCCAGATAAGAGGAAACAGTAATATGAAAATGAAGCGAAAAAAAATCAATGTGCTATGGTTTTAAAATGCAAATGAGTCAAACATCGAATCATCGGTTTTGTTGCATTTTTTTGGAAAAGAAGCGCATTCGTGATCCAAGCACTTACCTCATACAAACGACTACAAACGACTACAAACGCATATAAACATTTATCCTACGACTATCGCTTGCCTTTGCCTACATCTTTGCATTGTCAATTTTATTTAATCCTTTCAGTACAAGATTTGGCTTTAGTAAAATCAAAATGCAATCTCTCTACTGAATTAAATCTCGAAAAAATGAATCAATTGAGAAACAAAGTCCAACTCATTGGCAATCTCGGAAAAGATGTAGACTACAAAAAATTGGACAATGGAAGAAGCCTCGCTCGCGTCTCTTTGGCAACTAAAGATGTTTACAAAAATCAAGAGGGTGAAAAAGTGGTAGATACCCAATGGCACACTCTGGTAGGCTGGGGAAAAACAGCTGAGAACATGCAAGTATTCCTAAAAAAGGGAAAGCAAGTTGCCATCCATGGACAATTGCGCCACCGAAGCTACGAAGACAAGGAAGGCATAAAAAGATATGTCTCAGAGATTTGGGTCAATGAATTCATGATGTTGAATTAGGATCGTTTTATCAAATTTAAAATCAAAATTAAAATGGAAATTAAAATGAAAGTTATTATGTCATTTTGATTTTCATTTTGATTTTGATTGTCATTTTAATTTTGATTGTCATTTTAATTTTCATTTCCCAACCATTCGCTTATGATCTACTTTAAAACTAAATACGTCCGGCCGTTGGTAATGGCCCGTGACATCCAGGGTCATTCGTTCCCGATACGCATGTTGCAAGTCGTCAATTTCATGCACCAAAATCCCTTCCTTCCCAAATTGGGGTTTGAGGTCATAAAAGCCATCAGGTGCAATGATGCAGCTCCCTCCATTGAGGAGCAATTCATCCGGATCCGAACTCAAAGTATCGGGCAGGTCCAGTTCAGGAGGAATATCTTTTACCCGCATGATTTGCCCGACTGCTACGACAAAACACCTTCCTTCAAAAGCATACTGTCGACTCGCGATTTGGTGCATTTCGTGAACAGAAGGCCAGAGCGCCACGTGGATCAATTCACCAGAATTGTGCATAGCTTGCCGTGTGAGTGGCATCCAGTGTTCCCAACAGATCAAGCCCCCAACCTTGCCGTGAGCAGTATCAACCGAAACCAACCCTTTCCCGTCTCCCATTCCGTACAATAATTTTTCCGTATAAGTAGGCATTAATTTCCGATGATGGTTAGCGAGTTTGCCATTCGAAGAAAAAATCAACAATGAATTGAATATGGTTCCAGTAGCTGCACCATTTTGTATCCGCTCGTTGATACCTATGACAATGGTAATTTTTAAAGCCTTTGCCCATTTGGCAAATAATTTCGTTTCCTTACCTGGAACTGAAATGCTGTTTTGGTACATTCTGCCAAAAACTTCCTTTGTTGGTTCATGTCCCCAAAGAGCAGCACCAGGACAGTAGTCGAGCCAGGCAGGATAACCGCACAGCCAGGTTTCTCCAAAAACAACCATTTGAGCACCCTGGTCAACAGCTTCCCGAATTAAAATTTCTGCCTTTTCTAAACTTTGCTTGAGGTTGAGATAAATAGGGCATTCCTGAACGATTGCAATGCGTAGGGTTGGGTGTTTCATTTTGGTAATTGGTTTATCTCATAGTCATTAGTTCTCAATAAATTTTGTTTAAATTCAAAACCATTGAACTTGAACGTTTAACCTTAATTCTTAATAGTTATAGAGCAACTTGGGATGTGCGATGAAAACGGTAGAATAGTTTTCGTAAATGTAAAATAATTTTTTGAATTGCCTGTCATCGAGCTAATTCAGGATTAATTTTTCAACAACTTGTTTTTCACCATTTGAAATATGAAGCATAAAGACTCCTCTTTGCCATTTTTCCGAATTGATGGACAAATAGTTTTGAGAAGGAATCGTAGAAGATTCATAAACCTTTTTTCCTTGCAAATCAAATACTTGAATAGAGGAATTACTTTTCCTACAATCGGCAAATCGAATCTGAAACTGGTTGTTTGCAGGGTTTGGATAAATTTGGAATTTGCAAAAATCCGGTTCCGAAACCGAAGTAGGAAAATCAGTTTCCCAGGTAAATGTAGTAGCATGTTGGATTTCCGCCATTTCTGCTAATGTTCCTATAGCAGCTTTTACAACATTAGACATAAAAGTAAAATTCAAGGTTTCAATCTTATCGTTTACACTGTGATAATTGGGGTTTCTAAAATTGGCACCATCCGTAAGCATGATGGCTGGGCGATTGGTAAACCAAAAAGAAGCATGGTCGCTTCTGGTCAAATCTGGAACGAGAACCACCGGAACTGGAATATCCAGGATGACACTTCTGAGATCAGGAACATAATTATCTATCGCATTTTGGTAAGCAGCTGAAAGAAAAAAAGAGTTTTCATCTGCAACAACAGTGATAAAGTCTCCGCGAAAATCATTGGCAGTCAAACTATCTACTGCAGCTGGAAAGAACAATTCAAATCCTGTGGGAGTCATTTGGGAATTGGGCACTTCTGAATAATACCCAATCATTTCAAAATTGAGCACCCCATTAATCGTTTCTCCACCTTCTATACCATTTGCAACATATTGAGCGCTTCCGTTTAAACCCGTTTCCTCCAAATCAAAACCAATATATCGAATCGTTTTTTTAAAAGCATAAGGTGATAAAACCCTCAAAACTTCCAAAACTCCGGCTACTGCCGATCCATTGTCGTCTGCACCAGGAGAACTGGCTACACTATCAAAATGACCATCTACAATATAGACCTCTCCCTCAGATTCGGTTCCCGCTTTTCTTCCAATAATATTTTCAGCATGGTAATTTTGGTAGTCAAACCCTTGAATGGTCAATTCCAAATCCTGAGATTCAAATGAAGAAACGAGCAGTTGTTTAACTGACTCCAGGTGAGCCGCACCTGCGGTTCTATGACGAACGCCTTCAATTAATATCAGATCATCGTATAACCGAGTGCTATCCACCTGATCGACAATCTCCTGGATGTCAATAGCCTGATGATCGTCTGCTACCAACATCAACCTGAAATTAGTATTCAAGCCCATATAATCTGTCCAATCCCAAATAATGGTTTTACTCATGCCAGGGATTATGCCCATACCTATATCACCAGTGACATTTAAGGCATCCAAATCATACAAAACACCTTCCACAACTCCGACTCTAAACGTCACTTCCACTTCATCATTTTCAGCATCCATCAAATCATAATTGATGATGACTTCATTGGCGTTAAGAGTCGTCTGGACATTCGAAATTTGAGGTAATTGATTTTGAGCAACAAGCAATTGGGTAAAAAGAAGAGAAAGAAAAATGGAAGGCAATTTCATATTCGGTTTTTTCCCAAAGATAAGACTTGTTCATAGAAATTGGAATGCATTTACATATACCGAACCTTGATTTCTAATTGTTCTGTCGCGTTTTCCACTTTTACCTTACAATCTTCAAAAGATGGAGCTTTAAAAAATCGAATTTTAGCATTGTTGGAAAAGCCAAAGCCTTCTTTTGGTATTCCGATTAAGTTAAAATCCATTTCATTGTTGGCATCCAAATCATCCAAAATACAAAAGGCATAATTACCAACTGGCAACTGAAATTGGCAGTTCAATTGACCGTTTTTTAGCTGTTCTTTGGAAAAGGCAAATGCGTAGTCTGGTTCTTTATTGAAGTTTTTAGCTCCCTTATAAACTGCAACTCTTATAAGCCCTTTGGTAGTTTTAATCGCATTCACCTCTATGCTGATATTCGAAATAACTGTAGGATTTGGAATTATTCCGAAGCAATTAAAGAAAATCAGGATTAAGAATTTTGACATGATTGTTGATTTTTTGGCGTTTTTAATTCATGAGTCTTGCTTCTTGCCTCTTGTTGCTAACATCTTGTTCCTCACATTTCAAAGTATAAAACTGTTTCGCCCAAAGTCGGTATTCGGCAATTGGTCCATCACCTAAAGCCAATAAGGGTCGTTCTACATATTGCTTGTTTTCCCAAATCACCAGATCGTGGGCAACATCGGCAGTGAAATTTTGGAGTATAATTTTGGAAAGCAGCCAGTTTAAGGGCTTGAGGGATCCAACTACAGGAAGTTTTAATTGCTTCAATTGAATGCCCAAACGCAAAATGATTTTGCCTGCTTCCAGGGGAATAGGTTGAACAAAAACCCGAATCTCGGTTTGCAACTTTGGGAACTTTACTTCCACAAATGAATACCCCAACCCATGTACATGGACTTCAAATTCTGTGCGGATTGCCGGTAATATTTTAGGTAAAAATGATGGGCGACTCATTGCATATCTTGCCGTTAAATAATGTGCATTCATGGTGGCATTTTGAATAATTTCTACTTGCTCAAAACCATGAGTAACATTGAAATGCCCAACATCCACACTGTTTTCTGTGATTTCCTGGGGATGGCTGTTGATTTGCCATTCTACGTATTGTAGTGGAGTCCAATTGTCCATTTTAATTTTTGGGATGAACCAATCTGGAGCCTCTCCCGTTTCATGATAATAAACCATCAAAAATCCATTGACCTCATGAATGGGATACATCCTGGTTTTGGCTCTTCTTGACGGACGACTTCCATAAGCTGTTTTGGTGCAGGTTCCTATTTTATCAAAACAAAAGCCATGAAAGGGACAACGAATGGTTTCCCCTTCTACCTTGCCTCCGTGCCCAAAATGAGCGCCAAGATGGGGGCAAAAGGGCTGCATGGCACATGCTTTTCCACTTTCGGTTCTATAAAGCACTACATCTTTACCTGCCAATTTTTTGGTTTTGACTGCTCCTTTTTTCAATTCTTTGGAAGTAGCCAAAGCATACCATCCATTTGGGAAAGGAGGAAGTTCTCTGGTATTTTTTTGCGGGTTCATTTTTAATATTGATGTACGTTTTTTAATATTTCTTAAGCTCTTTTTGGATGAGAATGGTTCTTCGGCTTCAATCCAAAAAAAGCGTGAAAGGGACATTTCGCAATGGCATCCTGTGAATAACTTAAGTAAGCAGAGGCTTCCGATATTGGAATGATTTCAGCCAAGTGCCCTATCTTTTTAATTTTCGAAACCAGCGGCTGGGATGCATAAGTCAAATGGACTCTACAACGTCGTTCAGGAAGCTCATTTAACAACTCGAAATCAAATTGTTGTATCAAGGTGCTAATAATATTGGTTGCGAGCACTATAGAAAATTGTTTCGCAATACAACCAAAAGATCCCATTCCAAACAAGGAAGGTACTTTTTCTCCAGACTGGTAGCGAAACGGATTGTAGCTATTCGCCTCATCAAAAGCCTCCTCATCTCTTGCAAGTTTTTGTACAAAAACCCCTACATATCCTCCCTTTGGAATAAAATACTTTTGACCATCTGCTTCCAGCACCAAATCATTTGGCATTTGGCGCACCAGGGAGGTGACGGGAGACAATCGGATAGTCTCCATAAAGCAATCTCTTAAGAAATTGAAATGGGCTTTGGGGTCTTCTGTTACTTTGGCTTTTGCCAATACTTCGGCATTGGAAAGAATATCTGCCATAGTCCAGAAAATATAACTTCCAGGATAAGTCAATGAATTCCAAAGAACATACATCAGCATCCAGGGAATGTCCTTTTCAGCAATTGGCTTTTTGTCAATTTCGAGTTTTCTAATCTGGCTAATGATGGGATATTTTCCAGTTCTATGGTTTTCTTCCACTACCCTGTTCAGGATTTTGAACAACTTTTTGGTAGATTGGTATTCCGGCATAAAATAGTGCCAGGGACCTAAGCTCAGGGTTACACGGACGATATCAATCCCATTTCCGATTTTTCGGTAAAGCGGGGTGACTTTTTCCCCAATAGCTTCCCACAATTCAGCACCAGCAACACATCTGCCAGCAGCATGAAAAATGACTTCCGGCAATGCTTCTGCAATGTTCAATTGCTGTCCATTCCAGTTGCTGGTTCTTTCCATGACGACCTTTTTGATAATTTCAGGGTAGGTTTGGACAATTTTTGAATTCGTTAATTGAGTTGCCATATACTTTTTTCCTACCAACATCAATTCTTGTAAGGAAGCTTCATCCTTTTTTTCACGAGGAAACCAATAACCAATAGTCGGTACTTTTTTCATTACAGGTCCCATCCGGGCAACCTCAGGTTTGAGTTTCATGATTTCTTTGTATGCCTCTGTACTACTGATATATGTAATTTCCAGTTGTTGGAATGGAATGCGAACAAGAAAGAAATGTCCAAATTGGCGATGGAGTTGCTCAAGCATCACGGTAGGTGTTCCAATAATTCCCTTTAATCGAAACCAAAAGCCGATAATTGGAAAACGCTCTAAGCCAGTAAAGACAATTTTTGGAGATAAACATCCATCTGGAGCAGCTACTGGTTTTGTATAAATCAAAAGCCAGTAGGCTGCTAAAAGGGTCATTATTAAGGGGAATAGGGCAATCATTAACATGATTTCATTTGATTTTTAAGTTTCTTTTTAAGACATAGTTATACAGGGCGATCACATGGCAATTCACCACGGTTTTAAGGGGTTTTCAAGTATTGGTTTTTAAGTAAAATTTTGGTTTTGGGGTTTGGTCTTTCAGGGTTATTGCTAACTATTTTCCTTTTAAATCCGATACAAAAATAGATACTGGGATATTCGTCAAAAATTTTCTTTCAGTCAATTGGGAAAAAGAGGGAGTGACCTATTCAATTCTTGCGATTTTCATTCAAATACACCAACCCTAAAAATATCAACAATGCCAAAAACACAGTAATGGTCTGCACTGGTATTGAGCTCGCTTCTTCATATGGTGTTGAATTGGGAATTTTACCTACCAAATAAGGCATGGCTATAATGCTCAAAGCGTTTACCAAAACACAAGCCCTGCTCCACCATTTTTCATCCATTGTCATTAATAGGAATGGCAACCACAACAAACTAAAACACAAAGCATAATAGGATCCTGGTATCAAATGACCTTCAGGTGTCGCAGCAAGCGCAGAGAAAATGCAAAGCCAAACGCCTAGCATGGACATCAAGATTCTTGATAACAGATGCCATCTTATACGGTTGAATACCCAAAGCAAGAGGACCAATGTCAAACTGACCAGATTGATAAACACCGCTTCTGTTTTGGTCAAAAATGCAAAAACAGAAAGCAGCGCAACAATACCCAACACCAATAATATTTGGTTACTGAGTTGAATCCGTCGATTGAGTTCAGTTGATTGGTCTTTGCGAATACCAGCCTTCAACACAGCATGATATATTATCCTCATGAAAAGAACTTTGGTTAAATAGGGTTAAGATACGTGATTTTTGCTGGTACGGGAAGATGTGTTTGGAATTGGAGAAGTGTACCCACAGATTTACAATTGTTTTCATCAGAGTCCCTTTCAGGAGACTCTGATGGGATGGAGTTCAAGTTCAATTTTTAAGCTTGAACTTAGTCTTGACCTTGAACTTCCCCACGAGTTCGAGCAGAGTCTCCGCAGGGACGCTGCGACTTCCAATTTACGATCCTTCTTTCATTTTCCCCTGATATAACTTTTTACCATTCTTTTGTTCACCCCAACTGATCTCAAAGTCAAACCCTCCTTCTCAAATTCAAATGCCCACTGTTCTCTTTTACAGTCATCGCCATAAAAAATCAATTCCACTTCGTTTTTGTGACCATGAACATTGTAAACACCTGAAAACGTACCACCAGGAGATTTGCGTATGACAAACTTTTTATCCCATCTAAAAAACAGGCTTTGAATTTCTCTGGAATCATGCATAGAAGTAACATCTTTTTCTTCCTCTACCACTTTTTCCAGACTCCATATACCCAAAAGGGCATCGCCAGGAGATTGAGGTAGCTTGTTTTCTTTTTTAAGAGAAACCGTAACTGATTGGCCTTCTTCAATACGATCCCAGGTCATTTGATCATTTTCAATCGCAACATAAAAAGGAGAATTTTGGTCTTCAAAACCATTGGTATTGATTATGCTCAATGTCTTATTTTTTGAATTCAATTCCCAGGTCCCGACCGAATGTTGAAACCAGCCGTTGCCAGACGCTTGAGTTCCATCCTTATTGAATCTAACCCAACGGGCAACAGGCGTCATCTCTTCTCCTCCAACCTGTACTTTTTGTACGTGCCATAAACCTGAAATTTTATTCGTAGAACAAGCTGAAATGAGCGCAATAAAAAGGAAAAATAATAATGGTTGAGTTGTTCTCATTTTTACATTTTGCTTTTATACGAGGTTTAAGTACAATGGATTCATTTTCAAAGACTTATCTTCAGAACCTGTTAGGTTGTTTTAAGAATCAAGCGGGAAATGTATATATCCAAGCAGCTCTTTTGCCTAAGTCCAACCTAACAGGTTATTCTTTAATAAAATACCTATTATAAGCTTAAACCTCAGGTTACTTTTAAAAGGTGAGTTTTAATATTTCTTCTTTGAGCTTTAATTCAACAGGTGGATTTTCATAGATTTCCAGCATATCCTTGCCCTGATAATCCATCAAATAAGCCACCAGCAAATGATAGTATCGATAAAGCCCATAATCAGGATGAAGCTTTGGATCATTTTGGCGTAACAACGCTAAATTTTCTTCAAAATCGAATTGACCATTTTTGGCAATGTAATCGGCGTAGCCTTCGGTTAGCCAGGTTGGATACTTCCAATCTCCCCTTCCAAAATAACGAGACTGCATCACATGCATCATTTCGTGGGCGAAATAATAGGACAAAGGGCGGTCCGCAAAAGCAGTCGAGTCTTCATTAAAGTGCCAGCTTTCGGCGGGAATGATTTGATTATTGGGAATGTCGCAAGGGCGAAAGAAGATGTATCTGGTAAAATTGTATTGAGCGACGGTACCTGCATTGGAATGCCCTTGAGTGAAGAAACCCAAACGCCAGGTATCATTGCAAAGGAAGAATTTGAATGTTTGGTCAGCCTCGTACAACACAGATTTTGATATCCTGGAATTGGTCTCTGCTATGATTTTTTCAATATTTGAGGAAATCGGGCGATCTGAATAGATTTGGCAGTTTAGATAATTGTAATGGTATTGAAAGAGCAAATTAGGCACGAGTTCCAAGAACAAATAAATCGAAAGCAAAATGAATGTCACTATAGTAAATCTTCCTAATATTCTTCTAACATTCCAATTCATTTTAAGGTCACTCTATTTTCATCCTCCAGTTCAAAGTTGTTTTCTACTTCAATAATGTTTAGCAATGCCCATAGCAATGCATTTTCATATATTTCTGCCTTTGAGAAAGGACGATCTAACCATTTACAGGAGGAATTGATGGAAATGTCCAGCCCTCCAAGATTGACACCCTTATTGTAAATGATATCCCTGAATTCATTTAATTGATTGACAAATTCAAACATACTTGATTTGGGAATACTCAGATTTTCAAACCTGATATTGATGTGATTTTGTTTGTGCAATTGATAAACAGGTTGTATCTCAATTTCAAATTGTTTGATTGAAGGTTCAATGTGGAAAATGCTGACATGAAAGGGGTGAGTAAATACCAATGTGTCATCATTTTTTTTAGGTAGATCTATTTGGATATGTGGATTGGAAAATTGATAATATCTCTTTGTGCTTTCAAGCTGTTGGATTTCAAAAAATTTATTTAAATCTTCAACTGACAGGATTTCTTTTTTGAAAGCGTCGCTACTCGTTAATTTTCTCATCATTTCAAGCAAAGGATAATAAAACGCCATCGGTTTAGAATCAACTGGATGATAAGAATGATTCTCAATGGTTATACTAAATCCATGAAGTTCAATTCCTTTGGTTTCACAATCATAAATAAATTTCTTAATGCCTTCCGCTATACCTTTGACAGCTGAATCCAATGCCAAATCATGTTCAGCAAATACCAAAACTGAAATTTTTGGCTCCTCCTCAATTTTTGGAATTAAATTTACTTTAAATTCTGCCCACCTATTGCCTCCAGTTCGATTGAAATCTTTCAAAAACTCAAAATATGGCTTCCTCAAGATCAAACGTCTCTTCAATCCTCTCAGTAAAGCTACCTCAAATGATTTATTTAATTTATTCATCTTAATAGAATTAGAAATCGTTCAATTTGCCTCCGGTGCCTCAAAACGTGTACTATGGCGTGCTCCATCAATTGTTCAATATCGAATAACTGTCCCCAACGAACTAAAATCTTCCTGGAATTATCCATTTCCTCCAATTGCATCTCTGGATAATCTTCAAATACTTGTTCATTAAATTGAAACATATCGGATAATGCGCTTTGATATTCCAATACAGAACCCAAAGTAGTTCGCTCTTTAAAATCGATTTGCTCTCCAAAATGACGCCGGATATAGGTTGCATAACCATATCCGGAATTAACTACATGCGTCAGGATAGTTTGAACGCTTCTACAATCGGGATCCTTAGTTTCCTTATCTACAATTGATTCCAGTTCATTTTGGCTTAGGGTTCCAATGAGATTTTGGAGTTCAAGGATGGCTCTTTCGTACTCATCCAGAATAGCACCCTTTGCACCATTATTTCGATACTGTTTCATTTTTACACTTTAAGGTTTAAAACTTCCTCAAATATGCCTTTCCATAATATTTAATCAGGTAGGATTTCAATCTTTCGTAATCATCCGTATAAGTCAAATCACTGTGCTGGTATATCAACTGAACCATTGCTTCATCAGCATATTTTATTGCGATGCTTAAGGTAGAATCCCAATCGGGAGATGCTACTTTCAGGTTGGGGTTTGCACCATTATCAAGTAGAAATTTTGCCAATCGATGGTGATTATTTCTGACGGCTTGATGCAAGCTTGTCTGTTCCGTTCGTGTAAATACATTAATATTCCAACCTCTTTCCAGACGCATTTTGAAATAATCGAGGTTGCCCTTTTGGGCTTCAAGGCTCATTTCATCAAAGACATATTGTTTGGGCAAAAGCTTCATTAAAAATTGGAAGATGTCTGTTGCTACTGTTTTTTTAAAGCGATAAGCCTGATGACCTCGATGCCTATCATATCTTATGATGTGATTGAAAATAAATCCGAGGGAGCCATATTGTTTACTTTCCTTTTCACAATTGATGACCACATATCCACCGTCTTTAGTAATTGCGATAGGAAGGTATCTGTCAGTTATCTCCTTCTTTGTTAAAATATCTTTGGTAAAAGCATAGTTGGTCACCATTTCCGATGGGCCTAAAACGTGATCGATTTCTACAAAATGATTATCGTTTCCTGCACTTATGGTAAATTCAAAAAAGCGCAGGTTTGGAACAGTTCCCTGATATTTTTTCAGAAACTCCATTAATCCATCTGGAAAAGGAATATTGGAAATTGCATCAATTCCAGAAAGTTCAAATTCCGCCACGGTGGATTGGTTGGAAGAAAATGACAAGCCCCTTTGATCCACTATCAAATCTATTCTTTCTGTACTGCTCAGTTTTCTGTAATAGGGCTTTATCTTTTCAAGCATCTCCAACCGATTTGGGGTGCTATCCGTTTCAATCCACTTTTGAAGTGTCTCATAAACTTCAAATAGGTTAGGGTCTGCTCCTTTTTCAATTAAGCCACTAAACTCTTTTTCATTCAATGGTTTACCGGATTTGAGGATAGATTGAAGTCTGTAGGATAAACACATTTTTGGAATGGTGATTTGATGCTTATCAAAAACTGCAATGATTTCCGGGGTCATATTGTATCCATTCCTTAATACTCTATCAACACGTCTTCCTTGCGAAAAAGCAAAGTCCAGAAAGGCAGGTCTGGGCTCATCAGCTCGCATGATAACATCCATAACATCCCGACTCCAACGTATCGAATCATCCCAATTCCATTGTTTTTGGAGGTACTTTTTGAAATAATTCAACTCGTTGGCTGCGACAATGTGCTCAATACCTGCGTTAAAGTCTGTAAAAAAGCCATCTACAAATTCCTGAAAAGAGCTGTCTATTTCATAAGTGACTATTTTTTTCTGTGGCGCTTCAAATCTTTTATAAACCACCTGCCCTTTTTTTTCCTCAGAAACCCCTAACCAAATTTGATTGTACTCCATGTCTTCCCCTATAGGTATATACTCAGGCAAACATTTGTATTCCAATTTTTCGATATGGTGTACAATGTCATATGATGGTTTATAAGACAAGCCATAAAAAATGACTGGGCGGATTGAATCGTATTTGGTATATCCAAAACCATCATAAGCATGGGACTGTAAACCATTGTATTGCTCTAAAAAAGCACGATAGTCACTCGGCAATTTGATATTCAATTGAGTTTCAAATTGTTGTACCTCAATGTTTGGTTGCTCGCCCCAATGATTTTTTGCATGGCTTAGTTTTCCAGGAAAAATGAAGTCAAAATGTTTTTCAAATGGGATGGATTCTGGCAAGTCCACTATTTCAAATCCACTTTTTATTGCCTTTCGTAAAAATTGTCCGGCAAAATTTCGTACATCTTTCACACTGCCCTGTTTCCCACCTATTTTTTCTTTGTATGTCCATTCTCCATTTTCATATTGTCTTTCAAAAGCAAGCTTAAATTTTGGTTGGAATAAATAACCAATTTCCAAGTACAACTGATCCTTTTTCAGGAAAAGATGGTGAAAATTATTGGAGCCAATTCTCATTAGCAATTCCTCCGAAAGCAAAGTTTTGCCTAGCGGAACCTTAGAATAGTTGTCATAATCGACATGCTGCATTTGCAGCAAATCGAAATTAAACGCCTGGTAATAATCATCAAAAAAAGCAAAGGGAATTTGATCCACCACTTTTGCTTCCTGCCATACTTTCAAGGCCCATAAACGATATTGATTGCTGCACCAGGTTCCATATTCATACAATGCCAATTCATAGTTTCTGGAGGAATAATCGGTCAATTCATATGGACTGAATTTGGGAATGGGAATCGTAGGCTCCCCCGTGTAAGGATCAAAATCATATTTTACTTCATAAAACTGCTCGCAATCCCCCATCCCATCGTGATAAAAACAAATGGAGAGATTGTCGTCCATATAATCGTATACCTGTATTCCCGAACCAGGCACAAATAAGCCTTCATCCTTGTGCCTTTTTACAAAATTCCGAATAATGGAAATTGCTTTGGTCCGCTTTTCTTCCAAGCCTTTCAAAAAGACTCTCCTACTGTTTTCAAAGTGTTCTGAAATGAGCATGTTATAATTGATTTTATCAAAAGCCAAAATTACCATTTATCATTCCTTTATTCCTTCATCACCAATCCTATTTCCTCATAAAAATTCATCATGTACCAACCTGCCGCTCGTATGTAATACAATTTATTTCCATCCTGAAAAATAGAATTAGGTGGTTTGTCAATATCATGCCAGGTATGATCACCGATTCGAATGCTGTCCAAAAATTCAAATATCAAGCTGGCACAATCCTCAGATTTGAAAATAATTTCTTCTATGCTAGCTCTTGCAAAGTATCCACCACCAATTTCCTTTGTTGCTTTGACCAAAATCCGCCGAGCTTCAAAGGCTATTTTGGGAAAGTTATCCAAATTTTTAATAATACAATGATCACGAATAACTCTACTACCCTTGGTTTTCAATCGTTTCAATCCTTCAAAAATTCGCGTATCTTCAATTTCAATTTTTTCAAAATTCTCAGGTAAATAGTTGTATGCCAAAGCTTCTAATCTTTTCGCTTTTTCTTTAAGCTCGCTTTTTTGATTAAAATTTTCCTGTGCCAAACATGAAATATCAAATTCAACTACTGTCCTTGGTTTTTCATCAGGATTTAATACTTCAAATGTGATTAAACTATCCTGGAGATAAAGAAAATTGAGGACCCTCCATTGTTTATCCAGATGCCAAACTTCACACTCAACATTGTATTGCTCTTCAATACAATTTTGGATAGATCCCTTGTAAGTAACAGCTTCAAACAGGTAGGCTACTTCTTTTGCCAAAGCCAACTTTTCTCCCTCTTTTGTAATTTTCATACCTGAAAACATATCAAAAAACGCTCGGGGTGCAGCTGAAAATGTGGGAGATTTCAATTCAAAAATACTTTCTGACCGCTCAATTGGCAATGCAATAATTATCTCTAATTCAGGGTATTCCAGATACAAGGTTGGTAATACTATTTTATAATATTTCCGATTGGTTTTCTGCTCTAGTAAATTAACTTGAATCCTTTCTAATTTCGGTGGGGTATTTTTGTGGAAAAAAACATTATTGTATGCTTCTTCAACCTTTCCATACCTGATTCCCTCATGAGGAGCGTATTTTAAGTCGAGGTAGGCATAGATTCTTTTTTTATCTAGTTCAAATTCTTTTTCCTCGTTGCAGGAAAGAACAATCAAGAGCAAAAAAATAGATAAGAGCTGTGCTTTCATGATTAAATGTATTATGGTTTCAATCTAATACTTAGCCGCCTTTCCCTTCGACAAACTTCCCCTGATAAACGCCCGCAAATCGTCATTTGCAGCTTTTAAATCTTCATAACGCAGATACATCATGTGTCCACTACGATAACCTTTAAAGCTCATGCGATCCTTCATTTTTCCACTGGGGTCAATTTGCCACATGGTGTATTTTCCTTCAAAGTAGGTAGTCGCGCCATCGTAATATCCAGACTGTATCAAGACTTTCAAATATGGATTGGAAGCCATCGCTTTTCGCAGGTTCTCTCGAACGTTGTTGTTGGTTCTATCCCAGGGACGCACAGGACCAAACATGTTGTACTTGATATCCGTTTTGAAATTCAAATGCTCGCGCAAATAATAGTTGATGGCAGGGGTGAAGGAATGCAGCCAGGAAGTGAGCTCTGCACTATAGTCAGGACCAATTCCTGCCTCTGTTTTATCAATGCCCAAATAACGGGAATCCAGTCTGCCAATGGTCTGTCCAGTTTTCTCTCTTAACAAATCTTTCCAAAAAAAACGGGTTGAAACGTCCAGGTTGTTCTGTAAAATAGATTTGACGGACAAGCCGGAGTAATAAGCCATTTTCTCGGCTACTTCCTGCTTTTCCTTTTCTGAGATAAAACCACCTTTGGCAATTGCAGGCAAGACATGATGAATGGTATAATCTTCTGATTCAGGCAAGACCTCCAGTAGATCTTTGTTCTGCAATTCAGGCGGTAGCATTTTGTGATGCCAGGCGGCCGCTGTAAAGTAAGGCAAATTCAGACCAGAGGAAAGAGGCACATCTGATTCGTATATCAAGTAATCTGCAGGAGAAACCATTATTACTCCGTTGAGGTACATCCATTGTCTTTCCTGTAATTCCAATGCCAAACCCATTACCCGGGTTCCGCCATAACTTTCTCCAATGATGTATTTTGGAGAATTCCAGCGATTGTTTCGGGATACAAAATTGGTAATCCATTCTGCCAGGTATTTGATATCTGCATTGATACCAAAGAATAGTTTTTTGTCAGGCATTTTCCCTTCTTTATCTGGAATCATTCTCGAGTAGCCTGTATTCACCGGATTCACAAATACAATGTCTGCTACATCCAAAACAGAATAAGGATTTTCCTTAATGCCATATGGCTGCACCGGATAACCTTCCTCGTCAATTTTCAAAATTTGAGGACCTGTATATGCGATGTGCATCCAAACGGAAGCTGAACCTGGTCCACCATTGAAAGAAATGACGAGGGGACGAGGGTCTCGATTATTGACATTATCTCTTGTATAATAGGTGTAATACAAAGAGGCAATGGCGCGGTCATCTTCTCCCCAAACTGGCTGAGTCCCTGTTTGCGCAGTGTAATTGATTTTGACGCCATTGATGGTGGTGGTATGTTTGGTAACAACAGTGGTGTCAATAGGAAGCATTCGTTTTTGGGCTTTTGTATTTAGCATAAGTGCAAAAACGAAAAGCAAGAGTAAGGCTACTTTTTTCATACTTGGTGTGTTGATTTTTTAATATGTCTTTGGAAATAGAATATTTAAGGTGCTCCTTGAAGAAGAGCCATTAATCATCATATTTTTCCAGAATTTGTTTGATCAGCTTTTCGGATAACCAAAAGTGGTGAGATTTTAATTTTTCAATTTCTTTGGCTATTGAAGAAATGATTCCTTGTTCTTTCGCCTTAATAATAATACCTAAAGTTCCTGTAAACTTTAAGCCTAATTCATTAGCAATTCTCCTCCCTTTTCGTTCATCAATCAATAATAATGAATGTTCATTTTCTAAACTTAAAGCTATTGCACTTGCTTCTCCTTTGTCAAGGCTCAATTGAAGGATTTCCTGCCTCATTTTATCTTTTACTTCTTTTATTTTTATCCAATCTGGCAATTTTCCTTCAAATTCTTGTTCTACTTCCACAGTTATAGTTACTTCTTCATATAGCTCCCTCAACCAATCTAGGCTATTTATTTGAAAGAGGACGATAAGACAACTTTTATCAGCAATGACCAAATTATGCATTGGCTAGATCATTTTCCAAATCATTAAAATCATATCCAAAAACTGATACGCTATATTTGCCGATCAATTCAATAAACGCTTTTTTTGATAATCCAACTATTTCCGCTGCTTGCCCAGAAGATAATTTTCCATCTTCAAATAACTTAGTGGCTACAAGCATTCTTACTTCAAAAGCGCTCATTTGAAGTTTATGTGGAATTTGGATGGTTACTTGATCCATCATTTTTTGCAAATTAAGTTTTGAGATGAAATTGGAAACAATTTTCAAAAATTCTAAACAACTTTCCAAATAAATCACCGCACATCTCTCGCCTCCTGCTTCAATACCAAATCACCCAATCGCTTCTTAGCCAAAATCAATTGCGATTTTGAAGTATTGATACTGATGCCCAACAATTCAGCAATTTCTCTGTGTTTGTAGCCTTCCAAAACGTATAAATTGAAAACGGTGCGGTAGCCGGTGGGTAATTGAGCGAGCAATCTCAGGATGTCTTCAGCTTGGAGTTCATCTTCTACCGTGACTTCTGTTTTGTGGTCGAGATTGTTGTTGAGTTCAACTTTGGTGACAAGGTTGTGCTTTTTTCGAAGCCACATCAGCGCTTCATTGACGATGATGCGTCGAATCCAACCTTCGAAGCTACCTTCTCCAGAATATTGTTCCAGCTTGGTGAGTACTTTGTAAAAGCCTTCGACCAACACATCTTCAGCGTCTTCACGGCTTTTGACATAACGTTTACAGACCCCAAACATATTTGGAGAGTAGCGGTCAAACAAGAGTTGCTGCGCACGCCGGTCTTGCATAATGCAAGCCTGTATGAGGTCTTTTTCAGTCACTATGGGTAGTTTTTCGCAAAATAGGGGATGCCCCTGAGATGGCCAAATTCACTTCGCATTGGTTTTATAGGGAGTATAGGAGACTTTATTCGGTTGACGGTAAACGGCGGACGGTTGACGGCTTTTCAAACAAAATCTTTTCGAATAAAGTCCAGGGTAGTCTCTAAAAAACCAAAAAGAATGAAATCAAATCGATTTTATAGATGTTTGATTGAATCATTTTGGCGGGTACGTGGTTGAAGGAGCTAATTTTTTTATCTCAATGCCTCAAATCCCTATATTTGCGCACTTTTTTCAATTTTGAGTACGAATGACAAATTTTGAGTGCAATTCAAGCTTTCAAAATTCACCATTCAAAATACATCTTTCCTGAAAAAAATGGAACTTCAAAACGGACAATTCTTACTCTCCGGCGGCGTGGATCCGCTACAGCTGGTCGAGGAATTCGACAGCCCACTTTATGTATATGACACAGCAATCATTGCAAGACAGTATAAACAGATGGAGAAGGCTTTTGACGTGAAGAAGTTGCGCATAAATTATGCATGTAAAGCACTGACGAATATTAATATTTTGAAATTTTTGCGCGGTTTGGGCAGCAATTTGGATTGTGTATCCATTCAGGAGGTAAACCTGGCACTAATGGGAGGGTTCAAACAAGAAGACATTATGTATACTCCCAATTGCGTTTCACTCGAAGAAATTGAAGCAGCTTTAGCCTTAGGAGTTAAAATCAATATTGACAACATCTCTATTCTTGAACAGTTTGGTCATGCTCATCCGGAGGTTCCAGTTGGTATTCGCGTCAACCCACACGTTTTTGCCGGTGGCAATGCCAAAATTTCTGTAGGACACATCGACTCCAAATTTGGGATTTCCATCCATCAGATGCCACACGTGTTGAAAGTCATTGAAGCCACCGGGTTGAAAATAGATGGACTACACATGCATACGGGTTCTGATATATTGGATGCAGAACTCTTCCTCAATGCTGCCGAAATCCTACTTAATATGGCGCAAAATTTTGAGGATTTGAATTACATCAATTTTGGGTCAGGGTTCAAAGTGCCCTACAAACCAGGTGATATTTCTACAGATGTCAATGATTTTGGTAAAGCCATCTCCAAACGATTCAATGAGTTCTGCGAAGAATATGGAAAAGACCTCGAACTGATTTTTGAACCTGGGAAGTTTTTGGTGAGTGAAGCTGGTTATTTTTTGGTAAGCGTAAATGTGGTCAAAACAACTCCATCTACCCTTTTCGCGGGCATTGATTCGGGTATGAACCACCTCATTCGCCCAATGTTTTACAATTCTTACCACAGAATAGAAAACCTTAGTCGCCCTGAAGGGAAACCTAGAATATATAGCGTCGTAGGATACATTTGTGAGACAGACACTTTTGGCGTCAACCGCAAAATTTCGGAAATTCAGGAGGGCGATGTGCTCTGCTTTTACAACGCTGGAGCCTATTGCTTTTCCATGGCTTCCAACTACAATTCACGCTTCCGCCCCGCAGAGGTGATGGTGCATGAAGGAAAAGCTTACTTGATCAGAAAACGAGAGACAATGGACGATTTGTTGAGAAATCAGGTGGAAGCGGAAGTATTGGACCATGAGGGTTCCCTGGCTTCTTAAGAAGTAGGGTTGAAAAAGGTAAAGCTTAGCACAGACGAGATTAAGTACCTTTTTTTCAATGAAAGTTAAAATGAAAATCAAAATTGTCTTTAATCCAGTTTTTGATTTTCATTTTGATTTTCATTCATATTAAAATGGGTATTGATTTTGATTAGAGTTTGTTTAAAAATTTAAAGAATTGTGCCAAAGGCATCCCAATAGGAAAAATCAAGAGTTTGTGGTTCTGACGAAAAAAATCAAGATGAATTTGTCGGGACAAATGAATATTGATTTTTGAAGTCAGGTTCGCAAAATATTGGTTTTTCCCAAAGGGATGCCTGTGGCACAGGAAGTTAAAATTTAAACAAGCTTAGCATGAATTGACATTTTTTTTAATTTAAAACTTTAACGAAATCAGAGCAATGCGAATATTATGGATCATCATAACAGGTTTCTTCTTTTTCATTTCCTGTCAGAATGAAAAAAGCCAGGAATCTATTGCCGAAGCAACTACTACAAACCAGGATAGTACAGCAATTTCAGAAGTCGAAACAGTTGAATCGGCATTTCAAGCAATAGAAATTACTCCTGAAGTGATGTTTGTAAAAAAGGAGGAATTGATCTTGACAAATAAAGTAAAAGTCCCATTACCAGGAATGGACAGCGATACCACGGTAATACTTCTGGCAAGACATGGGGAAAGGGAAGAAGGACGGACCTCTTTGTCCCAAATGGGTAGAATGCAAGCAGCCCGAATGGCAAACATTTTGGGTGAAGCAGGCATCAAAACTTTCTACTGGGCAGATAATGCTGGCATGCAAACTGGTTTTCATGCTGCCAGCGCCAATGAAGCCGAACTATTGAATTATAACGCACAGGATTTAGGTGCTTTTATCAATACCATTTTAAAAAATGATAGCGGCAAACGCATCGCAGTAATGGGAGACATTATTTCTGTCCCGGAAGTCATGAATCGCTTATTAAAGGGCGGCCCTTTTAAAACCCTGGGCATCGAAGACCACAATTCCCTTTACATTTTAATCATGAAAGGGGAAGAGGTGCTGGAAGTTTTGAGGACAGAGATGTACAGCCTGGGACAATAGAATTATAGAATTGAATGAATGAATGAATTGTGCATTGCAGCATCGCAGTAATGCAGCATTATATAATTGTAGCATTTGTAAATTATAGAATTAATAAATAAAAAAATGAACCTATCAACCAGGTACAATCCTAAAGAGACAGAAAAGAAGTGGTATGACCATTGGATGGAAAAAGATTATTTCCGTTCGGTTCCAGATGAAAGAGAGCCATTTTCAATTGTCATTCCGCCACCGAATGTAACGGGGGTCCTGCATATGGGGCATATGCTCAACAATACCATCCAGGACATTTTAATTCGCCGTGCAAGATTACAGGGTAAGAATGCTTGCTGGGTCCCTGGTACCGACCATGCTTCCATCGCAACCGAAGCAAAAGTAGTGCGGATGCTTCGCGAAAAAGGCATCAAAAAATCTGATCTATCCCGGGAAGAGTTTTTGAATTATGCCTTTGAGTGGAAAGAAAAGTATGGTGGGATTATTCTGGAGCAATTGCAAAAATTGGGTGCAAGCTGTGACTGGTCGAGGACTCGTTTTACGATGGAGCCCAAATTGAGCAAATATGTATTGCGCACTTTTGTAGACCTCTATCGGAAAGGATTGGTATACAGAGACTTGAGAATGACCAATTGGGATCCGGAGGCTTTGACAGTATTGTCTAATGAGGAAGTAATTCACTCTGATGAAAAGTCTCATTTGTTTCACATTCGATATGCGATTGAGGGTGAACCTGGACAATATGTGACCATCGCTACTCAACGTCCTGAAACCATCATGGCGGATACGGCAGTTGCGGTCAATCCTAATGACGCGCGCTTTAGCCACCTGATTGGCAAAAAAGCCATTATTCCACTAATTGACCGGGCAATTCCCATTATTGCGGATACCTATGTGGATATTGAATTTGGAACAGGTGCTCTGAAAATCACGCCTGCTCATGACCAAAATGACAACGAAATTGGCAAGAAACACAATCTGGAAGTTATTGATATTCTCAATGCAGATGGGACTTTAAATGAGCATGCACAGATTTTGGTTGGAGAAGATCGCTTTGTTGCCAGAAAGAAAATCAAACCATTGCTGGAAGAAGGGGGACATTTGGTGGAATTGGAAGAATATACTACAAAAATTGGTCGCTCCGAAAGAACAAACTCCGTAGTTGAACCTCGGCTGACTTTGCAGTGGTTCGTAAATATGAAGGAATTTGCCAGGACTTCACTAAACGCAGTTAAGAGTGGACAAGTTAAATTCTATCCCGAGCATTTTTGGAATATGTACTACAACTGGTTGCGGGAAGACAATGTACGCGATTGGTGCATTTCCCGTCAATTGTGGTGGGGGCAACGCATACCAGCCTGGTATTATGAAGAGCAGGTTTTTGTAGCAGAAACTGCCGAAGAAGCATTGGCCAATGCACAAAAAGCTACAGGAAAGCCAAATTTGACCCTGGATGATTTGAAGCAGGATGAAGATGTCGTAGATACCTGGTTCTCTTCCTGGCTTTGGCCCATTTCAGTTTTTGATGGTTTTGAGAATCAGGAAGAATTGAAGTACTACTACCCTACTTCGGTATTGGTAACAGGCTGGGACATTATGTTTTTCTGGGTTGCCCGAATGATCATGTCTGGCTATGAATGGTCTGGCGATTTGCTGGGACTGGATTTTGTAATGGAAAATGGAAGACAACCTTTCCACGACGTTTATTTTACCGGAATGGTTCGGGACAATAAGAAAAGGAAGATGAGCAAGTCGCTCGGAAACTCTCCAGAGGCATTGGAATTGATAGAAAATTATGGGGCAGACGGCGTTCGTTTTGGAATGCTTTCGAGTGCAGCGGCTGGTAATGACATTGTTTTTGATGCTCCTTTTGACCCTAAAACAAAAAAAGTCATAAACGAAAGCAAGCTTTGCGAATTAGGAAGAAACTTTTGTAATAAAATGTGGAACGCCCTGAGATTTATTAAAGGGCTGGAAGTTGTAGACCAAGAACAGGATCAAATTAACATCCTGGCGATCAACTGGATTGAAAATAAGTTCAATCAAACCTTAATTGACATAGAGGCGAATTATGAGCAATATCGCTTATCAGATATCATAATGTCGCTACGGAGTTTTATCTGGGACGATTTCTGTTCCTGGTTTGTTGAAATGATTAAGCCGAATTATGAAGAACCAATTGATAGGGCAACTTATGAGAAAGCCATTTCTATTTATGAAAAATCGATGACGCTTTTACACCCATTTATGCCTTTCGTTACGGAAGAGGTATGGCAAAAGCTTAAAGAGCGAGAAGAAGGAGACGATTGTATAATTAGTACTTACCCTAGTCCAGGAGAATTTGATACTCAATTAATACAAAAAGTAGAAAAAGCGAAAGATGTGACTTCCAAGATTCGGGAAATCCGCCAAAAGCACGGCATTAAGAATCTGGAAAAATTGCAATTGTTTGTTGAAGAAAGCGACAGTGCCAAAGCACTTTTTGAGCTTGGAAGCCTCAAAAAAATGATTTCTAAAATGGCTGGACTTTCAGAAGTAGCTTTTACAGAAACGGAACCCAAAAATTCAGTAAATTTCCTTTCTGGTACTGAAAAATACTACGTTCCGGTAAATATTGAAATAGACGTTGAAGCAGAACGTGAAAAGATTGAAAAAGAACTGGAGCGAGCCAAAGGTTTCGTTTTTGGTACTGAAAAGAAACTGAGCAATGAACGATTTGTAAATAATGCGCCCCCGGCTGTTGTGGAGAAGGAACGGAAAAAATTAGCAGATGGAAGGGAGAAGGTTCGCATCCTGGAGGAAAGTTTGGGGAACCTTTAACTGTGTAGCCTAGACAGGAGGCATTTTGACATTTTGAAAATGCCTCCTGCCTTAAAATCACTTCAATAAAACCACCTGCTCCACTACCCTACTCCCAGATTTTATTGCTTCAATTTCAAGATAATATATCCCCTGGGCATAATCCTTTAAATCTATCAAAGATTGATTAATCTCATTGAACAAAATCTTTCCATTAGTTTCCATCAACTTCACTGAAACATTGAGATTTTCTGGTAACACAAGGTTGAGATAGTCTGAAGTTGGATTTGGATAAATCTGGATTTGAACTTCCCCAAGTTCATGAGTAGAGCTCATCAGATCCATCCCAGCACAGTCTTCATCAATACCCTTGTTGGTGATTTCTTCTGCATCCGGGATGATGCCAGGATTGGTGTCATCACAATCTACATCAATTAATTTCTCCTGTACTAAACACCTACTTTAACTGTGAACTCAAGATAGAGCCCACTCTCCTGTCCATTTTCGAACGATTGACCGTTCATTTTCATACAAAAAAACTATCCAGTCTAAGCCAGTTCAATCCTAACAAATTGTTATTCAACCCCTTACAAAGGTTGGCATGTCCATTGAACCTATAAATGAGTTGAGAAAAGATCCACAATACCAAAATTAAAACCAACCCAAAATGTTTCAAAATCACCTGAAAATTGCCTTCCGCCAATTGGGCAGAAATAAAATCTTCTCTTTTGTCAATATTCTTGGATTATCACTAGGCATCGCCGTTGTCATTTTGATTGCCTCTTTTATCAGGCATGAGTTCAATTATGATAGCTGGATGGACGATAGTGAACGCACCTATCGGGTTTATCGAGACTGGGGTCCCCAATCAAAAACGGTTTGGACACCATCCCTTTTGGCAAATAAGTTGATGACCGAATACCCTGAGGTAGATGTAGCTTCTGGCTTAAGTTTCCATGGGGAACAACTTTTTGAATACGCTGGCAACAAATTGTATATAGAGCATACTGCCAATGTGGACAGTACCTTTTTTGAGGTTTTGGCGATTCCCTTCTTACATGGCGATCCTGCCACTGCTTTGAATGAACCCAATAGCATGGTGATTTCAGATGAACTGGCAGAGAAAATTTTTGGAGATGAAAACCCAATTGGAGAAATCATAAAATACAGGGCAGATGATGACTTTGAAATTACCGGAGTTTTGGATCTAAAAGACAAAAACACCCATATCCAATTCGATATTTATACCCGATTCGAATGGTACTCTCAAAATTGGACAGGCAACAATCGAGCGACCTATGTAAAAATGAAACCAAAAGCATCTGTTCCAAATTTGGAAGAAAAAGTGACCGCTGACATCACGGAACTGATGCGCAAGGAGTTTTTGGCGATGAATTATACCCCTACAGAAGAAGATTTCGCTGACTGGAAATTGCAGCCATTGAATAACATCCACCTCGAATCAGATAATTTCTATTGGGTGGGAGATACAGGTGGCAGTCGACGCAATGTCAATATCTTCTTACTTATTGGATTATTGGTTTTGAGCGTCGCCATCATCAATTATGTAAACCTGGCAACCGCTCGAGCTGGACAGCGAGCCAAAGAAGTAGGAGTCAAAAAAGTAACTGGAGCAGAGCGCTCCCATCTAACCATACAATTCATTACGGAATCGGTAATGCAGGCAGTATTTGCTGCTACCGTCGCATTAATTTTAGCAGAATTATTGTTGCCATTTTTCAATACCATCACCAATCGCGAATTGACCATTCTCGGAGGGGATGCCCTACTGGTTTTGACAGGTGTTTTGTCCCTGGCATTGCTCACTGGTTTATTGGCAGGCATTTATCCCGCCTTTGTGATGTCTGGTTATCGTCCAGTGAAGGCATTGAAAGCGAATTTCATGAAATCAGGAGATAAAGGAATGTTCCGAAAAGTACTTGTTACCGGACAATTTTGTATCACTATTTCCCTGGTTATTGTCATGGCATTCATTTATCGCCAGGTTAATTTTATGATGGATCATGAATTGGGTTTTCATCCAGATCAGGTGATGGTGGTACCTTTCAATTCCAGGCAATCGCATTACAAATTAGAAAACATAAAATCGCGGTTAGAGAATATCACTGGTGTTCAATCTGTAACGACAGCTTCTCGTTTCCCAGGATCGTTTATGCCAGATTGGGGAGTGGTGATAGAAGGCAGTACAGAATCCAGTTCACCACGGGTTATATTTTGCGATGAAGATTACGCAGAGACCCTGGACTTGGAAATTGTAGAAGGAAGATTCATCTCACCGGAGATAGCAGCCGACTCCGTCAATAACTTCTTTGTCAATGAAACCTTCGTCCGTCAAAATGCTTTGGAAAATCCAATTGGAACGAAAATAAAATTTACTGCAGACACGGTCTATGGACAAATCGTAGGCGTCCTGAAGGACTTCAATTATAAGGGGCTGAATCAAAATATCAATCCCCTTGTCATGAATGCTGCTCATAGAAGATGGGCTGCTGGATTCAAATTATCTACCAGCAATATTTCCAAAACCATTTCTGAAATAGAAGAAGTTTGGAGTCAGATAGAACCCATGCATCCGATGCGCTACTCTTTCCTCGACGAAGATTTCAACAAACAATATTCAGAGCAGGAACGATTCGGAGAAACCATGCTCTATGCTACTTTCCTGACTTTATTTATCGCATTGCTGGGTTTATTTGGGCTCACCGTTTTTAGTGTGGAAAGAAGGACCCGCGAAATTGGAATTCGGAAGGTTTTGGGCGCCTCTGTTTCAGGGGTTATAGGCTTATTATCCAAAGATTTCCTTCAGCTGGCTGGCATTGCCTTCATCATTGCATTACCAGTTGGATATTATGTTTCCAATATGTGGCTGGAGGATTTTGCATATAGGACAAATCTAGCCTGGTGGGTATTCATTGGTGCAGGATTATTGATTGGTGTTGTAGGATTTTTGACAGTAGGCATTCAGAGTATGAAAGCAGCTTTGATGAATCCAGTGAACTCTTTGAGGAGTGAGTAATGGCAACATGCGACATCCTAGATTTTGAACAAAAACAGATGAGCAAAATACTTTCAAATCTTTGATAGTCAATTTGTTGTCAGTTGTTGGTCCAATCCAACTGACAACTGACAACTGACAACTGACAACCCACAACTGACAACCCACAACTGACAACTGACAACCCACAACTGACAACTGACAACCCACAACTGACAACTCATAACCCACAACTGACAACTGCCATGCTGAAACAAAACATTCAACTCTTATTGCGCAGTATTTCTCGTCAAAAAATCCATTTTTTACTGACCACCAGTGGTTTAATATTGGGTTTAACTGCAGTATTATTGGCATTTACTTTTATTAATGATGAATGCCGGTTTGATGCTTTTCATGTAAAAGCAGATCGCATTTTTCGCGTCAATAAATTTGTAAAAGAGCAAAGTGGAGACTTGAGCAAAAATGCCGAAACCCCAGGCTTGATGGCACCGACCTTAGACACAGATTTTCCAGAAGTTGAAGCTGGAACACGCATCGCGCCCTGGTTTGACGAAGTTTTGGTATCGTATGAAGACCAAAATACCTTTGTCAAAAATTGGGTGTTTGTTGATACTAATTTTTTCTACGTTTTTGACTTCGAAATGATACAGGGAGGCGACCCTGTGGAAATATTGAGTAAACCAGGTCAGGTAATCATCACACCCAAATTGGCAACAACCTTGTTTGGAGGAAGGGATCCTATTGGGAAAATAATTAAAGGACAAAACGATATAGATTTTGTAGTAGCGGGTTTGGTTAAACCCGCGCCCCGTCAATCCCATATTCAATTTGATGCACTTATCTCCTGGGCATCTACAGAAAGTCATGCCAAGCTATTGAATTTTAATTTTATGAATAACTGGTTGGCTCAATCGGTTGCAACTTATGTTTTATTGCGTCAACCAGAACAAATTTCGACTGTCAATGAAAAACTGCCGGATTTTACTGCCCAATATATGGAGAACAGAACGGATGTTTATTCTTTCTATCTCCAACCACTAAAGGAGATTTATCTAAACTCAACTGATTTAGCTCACCTGAGAGGGGATAAATACGGTAGTGCTACTTTCCTTCGTACTTTTTCTTTAATCGCACTGCTGATATTGTTAATAGCCTGTTTTAATTATATCAACATTACTACTGCTAAATCCTTGCAGAGGGCAAAAGAAGTCGGAGTAAAAAAAGTATTGGGTGCTCAAAAAAAACAACTGATTGGTCAGTTTATGACGGAGACTTTTGCAATGACTTTATTTGCCGGAATCCTGGCAGTTGGTTTGGCGCAATATTGTTTGCCAAAATTCAATCTGTGGTTTGGAAAGGACATTCCTGCCAATTCGCTTTTCTCCTTTGAAAGCTTTGGACTTTTTGTCGCCGTCATTTTGGCAACAAGCCTCATTTCCGGTTTTTTTCCCGGTTGGTTATTGACCAGGTTTAGACCGGCATCTGTTTTAAGAAGTGCATTTAGGTTAGCTCCCGGAGGTCAATTACCTCGTCAGATATTAACGACTTTGCAATTAACCATTTCGATTGGATTGATAGCAGGCACACTAGTGCTTCATCATCAGTTCAATTATATTTTAAACAAGGACTTGGGCTTTGACAAAGAGCAGGTGCTCGTAATGGATACGCCTCCTGACATCAAAAGCAATGCTGCTGCATTTAAAAACGAATTGGAAGCACTACCTGGAATCCAATCCGTTTCTATGTGTAGAGCTGTCGTTGGTGATGGAACCTTTGGCTCAACAGTCATACCGGAAGGTTTTAACGGCGAAGAGCTACGGGTTCGAATGTATGGGGTAGATACGAATTACTTCCAAACATTGGGCATGGAAATGGCAGCAGGGCGTTTTTTGGGTATGGCATCTGATTTCAATGCTGGAGGTCTTATCGTAAATGAAGCATTTGTAAAACAAACCGCCTGGGAAAATCCCCTTGAAAGAACCATTCAATTTGTCGGAAGAGAGGATAAGTACCCTGTTGTTGGTGTAATAAAGGACTTTAACTTCAATTCGCTTCATCAGGGAGTCAGCCCCTTGTTGATGTACCTGGATGGTCGTCCATCTCATACTTCCGTACGCTTAGATCCTTCCAAGCTACCCGTTTTGTTACCTGAGATGAAAAACCTTTGGGAAAAATTCGAACATCGTTTTCCATTTGACTATTACTTTCTGGATGATTTTTTTGCCCAAAAATACACGGCGGAACAACAAATGTTGAGTGTAATTACCCTTTTTGCATTTTTGGCTATTTTCATAGCATGCCTAGGATTATATGGCTTGGCTTCTTTTGCGATTGCCCGTCGTACGAAAGAAATCGGGATTCGAAAAGTCCTGGGTGCTTCGGTTTTGGGAATTGTTGGCTTGCTTTCTTCCCGTTTTGTCCGATTGGTATTCCTGGCTTTTTTTCTCGCCTTACCCGCCATCTATTATTTTGGAAATGATTGGCTCAATGACTATGTCTATCATGTGGATTTGGGATTTGGCATATTCTTCTTTTCAGGGATTACCGTATTGGGCATTGTCTTTTTGACCATAAGTTTTCAGAGTGTTCGGGCAGCTTTGGCAAATCCAGTAGAAAGCCTAAGAAGCGAATAACAAGAAATACAAGTCTATTATGATAAAAAATCATTTCAAAATCGCCCTTCGCAACCTATGGAACAACCGCTTTTTCAGTTTTTTGAATTTGTCTGGATTAGCCGTGGGCATTGCAGTTTCCCTTATCCTCATCCTTTTTGTAGTCGATGAATTGTCATTTGACAAATACCACGAAAAAGCAAATGAAATTTATCGCATTGGAGTTAAGGTAGAGTACGAAGAAATTCGGGAAAAATGGGCACAGGTTCCGAATATTGCTGGACCGGCTTTTAAGGAAAAAATAAGCGAAGTATTGGAGCAAGCCCGATTCCTGAGACATAATTTCGGACGTACTGCATTTATTCATGTAGATGAAAAAAACTATGCCGAGAAGGATTTTTACTGGGCTGACTCCAGTCTATTCAACATTTTTGATGTGCCACTTTTACATGGCGACCCAGGTACTGCCCTCAATGCGCCCAATCAGATTATTTTAAGTCAAAGCGCCTCTGAAAAAATGTTTGGCGCTGAAAATCCGGTTGGAAAAATTTTGAAAGTGGACAACAAACACGATTTGGAAATCACGGGTGTTTATGAAGACTTTCCGGAAAACTCATCACTCGATTGTGCCATGATTGGCTCCTTTTATAGCCTCAAATGGGCTTCTGAAAACCTCTATTGGAGTAATTGCAGTTTTGAAACATTCATCCATTTACATCCCACTTCTGACCAGGAAGCAGTAGTCACCTCGATGAATCTGGTTTTAGATGAAGCCGTGGAAAAAGACAATCAATGGTTTTCATTTTGGATGCAGCCCTTAACCGACATTCACTTGCATTCTGCTGGCATTGCTGATTTTGGTTACAGTAGCAGGATATCTGATATTTCCCAGGTGCGCATTATGAGTATTTTGGCATTGGCAGTTTTATTATTGGCTTGTTTCAACTACATCAACATGACCACTGCCAGGACTCAACAACGCTTTAGAGAAGTGGGGATTAATAAAACTTTAGGTGCTTCAAGTTTTCAAATGATTCGACGATTTTATGTAGAAACCGGTATACTGGTGGCAGCAGCATTACTTGTAGGAATATTACTGGTAGAATTAGGCGCACCCGTTTTTGAGCTGCTAACCGGGCACAGCTTAAACACTAGTAATTTATTGAATCCCAGTTGGTTACTAGGTTTATTTGGCATTTGGGCATTGATAACACTAAGTGCCGGACTGTATCCAGCCTTATTTCTGTCTTCTATTGCTCCCAATCGGCTTTTACAACCGACTCAAAAAGGGGCAACCGGAAATCGATTTTTCAGACAAACTTTGGTCGTGGGACAATTTTCAGTGTGTATAGGTTTGATTTTCGGAGCCATCGTGCTAAACAATCAACTCAACTTCATCGGACAAAAGAATCTGGGCTTTCAACCAGATCAGGTCATTGCTATCAACACATTTGCTGCCGAGGAAAGCTCCCAAATCGAGGGTTTAATGAACAAATACCAAAGCCTTCCAGAGGTTCAAAGTTTGTGCAGAACACAAGGCTTTCCCGGAATTTCCGTTAGCGGTTATTCTATGAGTAAACCCGGTCAAAGTGACAAAGTGACTTCTGTTAGTTCAAATCGTGCACTGAAAGGATTTGAAGAAGTCCTTGGATTAAAATTTCTGGCGGGTAAAACCCTACCGGAAAAATCCCAAGAAGATACTACTATACAGGTTGTGATGAATGAAGCTGGTGTAAAATTCTTAGGCTGGACGCCTGAGGAAGCGATAGGCAAAAGCCCACCAAATTTATACCAAAGACCAACTACGATTGTTGGCGTCGTTGAAGATTTTCATCATGAATCATTGCACAATCCAATATCTCCCTATGTATTTACCAATGGCAATAGATTGGGTTGGACACCCTATTTGCTCGTCAAACTTTCTTCGAGAGAATTGCAAAAATCCCTTCGTCGTCTGGAATTGGAATTCAACAACCACCTCCCAAAATCAGCTTTTGAATATACTTTTCTCGATGAGCAATCCGAAAGACTATACAGCAGTGAAAACCGCCTTTCCAAAATCGTCATGGCTTTTACCATCCTGGCTATTCTAATTTCATGCCTTGGATTGTTTGGTTTAGCAGCTTACACGGCTGAGAGAAGAACCAAAGAAATCGGCATCAGAAAGGTCTTGGGAGCTAGTCTAACTGGGATCGTTGCATTATTATCGAAAGATTTTCTGAAACTGGTTGTAATCGCCATCCTTATTGCCAGTCCTTTAGCTTATTTTTCAATGGAACAATGGCTCGCTGATTTTGCATATCGCGTAGATATTGCCTGGTGGATGTTTGCGCTGGCAGGGATATTGGCAATTAGCATCGCTTTTTTTACAGTTGGATTTCAAAGTCTTAGAGCAGCACTTGCAAATCCACTGGAAAGTTTGCGGAGTGAATAATTTGATGCGCGCCTGTACTGTCTTTATGTTCAACCTGTCCCTCCAACAAATAAGTCAAGGTTGATAATCCAATATGCGGATGTTGATCAACATCCATAAAATGAGGGGCTTCTATAACAGTTGGCCCAATATGGTCAATAAAAGCGAAGGGACTAACTTGTCTCTTTTTTCGAAAAGGCAGCAAACGACCGACAAGAAAATAGCCAATATCGCCTGACTAATTCTCCTTCCCAATCCTCGTTCAAAACCGAACAAAAATTGTCCAATTCCGAACAAAATTATCGTCCTTTCCGCTCACAAAGCGCCATAACCAATTGATTATCAACATACAAACCTTATTGGAACATTCATTGAACCAATATTAAAAAAATACCCTTTGCGAAGGAAAAGTCATCCTTCTAAAAACCCACCTATGTTCCAAAATTACTTTAAAGTTGCTATCCGCAATTGTTGGCGGGATAAGCAGACTACTTTCATTCACTTACTTGGATTTTCATTAGCATTTGCAGGGGTTCTATTTATTTTATTGTATGTCAATCATGAACTGGGGACGGATGCCTGGCATACAAAAAGCGATCGAATTTTTAAGGTGACGCTTGACGAAACAATTGCCCGAGCTGATGGAAGGCATATGGTCACCGTTGCACCACCTACCGGACCTGCCTTGAAAGCTTCCTTCCCTGAAGTGAAAGAGGCAGTTCGAATGCGATATACTGACGATGTGATTTTAGAATACCAGGGTGATCAATATTACGAAAATAAAGTTTGGTATACGGATGAAGGTTTTTTTCAAATGTTTGACTTTGAATTGAGCCATGGCGACCGACTTACAGCCTTAACTGCTCCTGGTTCAGTTGTTTTGACGCCGAGTATTGCGGAAAAATACTTTGGCACTGAAAATCCCCTTGGGAAATCCATCTTGCTGAATGAGGAAACACCGCTTGAAGTTACCGGCGTACTTGCCAACGAACCATCGCGGTCTCATTTTGATTTTAAGACCTTGATTTCATTTTCCACCTTCAAAGTTCCTTTTGGCTATCCCGTTAATTTGGAATCCTGGCGCTGGATAAGTTTTCACACTTATATCCAATTGGAAGAAGGGATAGCTCCGGCTGAATTAGAGCAAAAGTTTCCTGCTTTTCTAAAGGAACACATGGAGCCTGAACGCGCAGAAAGACTTGCTTTGCGCTTACAATCGCTCCAGGATGTCTATTTCAATTCCTGGCAACTGAACAATGCACATTGGTGGCGGCGCGGAAATTTGACTTACATCTATGGATTGGCTGCCATTGCTGCTTTGATTTTGTTGATTGCTGGATTCAACTTTATGAATTTGACTGCTGCCCGTTCAATTCGAAGGGAACGGGAAGTAGGTGTTCGGAAGGTTTTGGGAGCTGGCAAATTGGCAGTAATCCGGCAGTTTACAGGAGAGGCAGTTTTGATTGCAGGATTAAGTTTGGCATTCGCGGTGGTTTGGTTTGAGGTTGGAAAATTTGGACTTCAAAATGCCCTGGGCTGGAGCTTTGATTTGACTACTTCTGATTACTGGACATTGTTGCCAGCACTGGTTATAGTCGCCATTTTAATAGGTATTTTGGCAGGTATTTACCCGGCTATTATCTTATCTAAATTTCGACCAGTTCGCATTTTGAAAGAAATGACGCGGAGGGGAAAATCTGGGCAAAGGGTTCAAAAAACCTTACTCGTCCTTCAATTTGCCATTGCAACAGGTCTGATTGCAGCAACTTTTTTGGTACGCCATCAATTGGATTTTATGCTCAATCGGGATTTGGGCTTTGACAAAGAACAAGTAGTCTCTTTGCAAATGGCAACTGATGATTTTAACGACCGATTTCAGTTGGCGAAACAGATTTTTGGGCAAAATCCTCATATCTCAGGGATTTCTGCCGGAGATATTTTTGACGGTAATTATGGTTCCATGCCCGTCATTCATGAAGAAACGGAGCCAGGACAGGCACCTGCCCTCCATTCCCTGAATGCTTATTTCGATTATTTCAAAACACTTGGTATCGAAATGGTGGAAGGACGTGAATTTTTAGAAGCGTTTCCAACCGATACCGCTTCGGGCATTATTTTAAATGAGACCGCTGTTAAATTATTTGGTTTTGAAGAACCACTAGGACAAACATTGCAAATTGGAAGTATAAAATCAGGACAAGTGGTGGGAGTTGTCAAAGACTTTCATATAAACAGCTTACATGACCCGATTATTCCATTGGTTGTTTATGTCCCGGAAACACATATGCGTTATATTTTGCTTCGCCTAAATCCAGGCAACATCTCTGAAATCATGGCTTCCATTCAGTCCGATTGGGAAAAAATAGCACCCGACCTGCCATTTGCCTTGTCCTTTCTGGACGAAAATATAGAGCAATCCTACCTGGCTGACCGGCAATTTGGCAATATGGTTGGCTTATTTACTGTACTCATCATTTTGGTCACCTGCCTTGGATTGTATGGTCTGATTAGTTTGTTGCTCCAATACCGACAAAAAGAATTGAGCATCCGAAAAATACTCGGCGCTCCTGTCAAAAACCTGGTTTGGCTGACTTCTCGACATTATGTACTGCCTGCTTTACTCTCCTTAATAATTGCTATGCCTGTTACCTGGTGGGCGATGAATGAATATTGGCTAAACAACTTCGCTTATCGTATCGATTTTCCATGGGCAGTATTCCTTTTAGCAGGATGCATTGCTGTTGGAATTGCACTATTGACTGTCAGTTTTCAGAGTGTAAAAGCAGCTTTGGCCAATCCCATTGATAGCTTGCGAAACGAATAGGGTTTGTAAAAAGTAGCACGGCTCTCCCTAACCGTGCAAATACTCAAATATGCACGGCTAGGGAGAGCCGTGCTACCGTTAAAAGTCCAAACCTATGCTAAAAAATTTCTTAAACCTCACTTTCCGTCGCCTTTGGAAAATGCGCGGCTATTCTTTCGTCAATATTGGAGGAATGGCCATTGCCATGACCTGTTGTTTATTGATATTCAGCCATATTCGAACCGAGCTAAATTTTGATAAATACCACCAGCATGCGGAAAACATTTATAGATTGAATGTAGGCAACCTAAATTCTGGAAGTCGAAGCGCAGTTTCATCAGGAGCTATGGCACCTGCTTTTTCGTCTGATTTTCCTGAGATCGACAAATATGTAAGATTCAGGAAGTTTCCATCATTGGTAGAAAAAGGAGATTTACAGTTTTATGAAGATGCTTTTTTCTTTACCGATTCGACGGTTTTTGAGGTATTTGATTTTGAATTAAAGGAAGGCAATCCAGTAACCGCCTTAGACGAACCATACAGCTTGGTTTTGACTGAAAAGGCTGCTCAAAAATACTTTGGGAATGAAAATCCCATTGGTCAGCATTTGGAAATCGATAACCAATTCACTTTTCAGGTGACAGGCATCCTGGAGGAAGTTCCTGATAACTCACATTTCAATTTTAACTTCCTCGCCTCCATCGCCTCTCTCCGAAATCACCCGGATATTTCTGTTAGGTATTGGCAGTTAAATTCCTGGTATTCACATTATTACCACACCTATTTGTTATTAAAACCGGAAGCAGATCCCGCTGTCTTAGGAACCAAAATAGAACGAATTGCAAAAGATTATTCCAACCCTGAATATTATGAGTTGTATGGTCAGGAAATGGGTTTGTATTTACATGCGATGACAGATATTCATTTAAATCCGGTTTATGGAGAATTGGAAGCTCAGGGCAAATTGAAAAACCTCTACATTTTTGGAATTATCGGTCTCATTATTTTACTCATTTCTGTCTTTAACTATGCCAACCTTGCTACAGCCCTTGCCTTGCAAAGAAATAAGGAAATAGGAGTCCGCAAAGTATTGGGTGCCGATGGTGGTCAATTGGCTTTGCCTTTTTTGGGAGAGTCCTTTTTGGTGAGTGCCATCAGTGTCATTTTTGCTTTGGGCATATTACAAATAGGGACTGGCTTGTGGGAACAAGTAACTGGGAATCATTTTTCTTTTGGCGCTGAAATGATTCCAATGGCTTTGATTATTTTCTTTTTGACTGGCATTTTGGGAGGTTTGTATCCTGCTTATGTTGGTAAATCTTTTCGTCCAATACAAATCTTCAGAAAGGATACCCAAAAGATTGGTGGGGTGCCCGTCATCAAAGGTTTGGTTGTGCTCCAATTTGCACTTTCATTGGGCTTGATTGCCGCTACCCTGATTGTAAATCAACAATTGCAGTTCATGCAAAATCAACCGCTGGGTATGGACATAGAGGAGGTCCTTGTATTGCCAACAAGAGCCAATCCTGAAGTAACCCAAAGATTTACTGCTTTTGAAAATGAACTCAAAAAATCACCTGAAATCACGTCCACAACTATGTCGGAATTGGTGCCTGGACAGCAGGTTTTTGGATTCGTTTGCCGGTTTGAAGGGATGGAGTCAGGACGAAATTTTCAAACCAACCCTATAAGCTATGATTATTTTAAAACCTACGGTATGGAAATGGCGGCTGGCAGAGCTTTCTCAAAAGATATCAGCACAGATACTCTTGAAAGAGCCGTTATCAATGAATCCCTTGCCAGAGAATTGGGATGGGCAGACCCACAGGAAGCTATCGGAAAAATGTATGACTTTGCAAATGATGGAGAAAATGTTGGTTTTGTAATTGGTGTCGTGAAAGACTTTCATTTCCACTCCTTACGACAAGATATCCAACCACTTCTGTTCATGATGGACGACCATTTTTATCGGCACATTTCCCTTCGATTGTCGACATCAAATTTGCCGGAAACCATTGCAGCGATTGAACAGAAATGGGCTCAATTTTTCCCCGATTTGCCTTTTGAATATTTTTTTGCTAACCAGCACTTTGGCGAGCAATACATTGCTGACCAGCGATTGGCAAAATTATTCGCTTTCTTTTCTGGCTTGGGTATTTTGCTGGCCTGCATCGGTTTATTTGGTTTATCTGCTTTTGCTGTTCGGCAAAGAGTCAAGGAAATTGGAATCAGAAAAGTGCTGGGTGCTACTACAAATAGTTTGGTGGCACTACTGTCAAAAGATTTTCTAAGACTTGTTTTGATTGCACTGCTGCTTGCCACTCCCCTAGCCTATTATTTCATGAATAATTGGCTGGAGGATTTTGCCTATCGCATTGACATTTCCTGGACTGTATTTCTTTTGGCGGGGATTGCTGCATTAGGCATTGCTTTTTTGACAGTAGGATTTCAAAGTATCAAGGCAGCCCTCGCCAACCCGGTAAATTCATTGAGGACAGAATAAATATTGTTTCTTAAATCAAAACCATCAAAGTAATGATAAAGAATTACCTAAAAATTGCTTTCCGAAGTTTGCTTCGCAATAAAGTAACTGGAGCTATCAACATTTTTGGACTTGCTCTTGGGATGGCTTGTTGTTTTACCATTCTGATGTATGTCACTGATGAACGCAATTATGACCGATGGTTACCCAATGCTGATCAAGTTTATCGAGTGGCCATTGATATTACAAATGCCCAGGGAGAGCATCTATTATTTGCTCCTGTTTCGGGTACCCTCGCTGCAGCATTGGAAGATTATCCGCAGGTTGAACAAAGTTTGCGTTTATTGAACCCTTCAGCTGAAATGGTACCTATGAGCTCCCAGGAGGATAAAATTTTCTATGAAACGGGCTTCTTTTGGGCAGACCCCAATGTGTTTGAAGTATTTCAGTTTGAATTTATTGAAGGTTTACCAACGACTGCTTTGGAAGCTCCCAATGATATCGTATTGACTCGAGAAATGGCGGAAAAATATTTCTCCATCAAAAGTAATTTTGGACAGTTGATCAATCAAACCATTAAAAAAGACACCACTGAATATCGAATTACCGGAATCATAGAAAACATTCCTTCCAATACTTCATTTAAGCCAGGTTTCATTGCAAGTTTGAAAGAGTATGAAGGGCTGGGTTTTGTTCAAAATTGGCATGCGACCATTTTTCAGACTTTCGTCAAGCTAAAAAAAGGGACAGATGCTGCTGCTTTTGAGCAACAAATCCGAAAAATAGCAGACAATTATGTTGGGGAAGAAATTAAGTCCAATCAACAGGATTACACTTATTTCATTCAGCCTTTGACCAGTATTCACCTCCACTCCGATTTACGCTATGAGTTTAGCAAAAACAATTCCCATACTTATGTTCAATTATTTGGATGGGTTGCGCTATTTATTCTGTTGCTGGCTTGTATAAATTTCATCAATCTGACGACCGCTTATGCCACCAAACGAGCCAAAGAAGTAGGTGTCAGAAAAACCAATGGAGCCCTACGCTCCCAACTAATAGGACAATTCCTGACAGAAACCGTTTTGATAAGTACCCTTGCCGCCGTGATTGCTTTGGCGATGGTCAGTTTTTCGCTGCCCTGGTTCAATTCCATAGCGGATAAACAATTCACTCAATCTAGTATATGGGACAGCCAATTTGTATGGCTTTTACCTGTAATTATTGGGGTTTCCGGTTTGTTGGCTGGTTTTTATCCTGCATTTACACTTTCCAAATTTAGACCTGCAACAGTTTTACGAGGAAGTTTCCTTGGAAAATCTGGCAGTCATTCCCATATCAGAAATGGTTTGGTTGTACTCCAATTTTCAATATCAGTTGCCCTCATCGTTGGTGTGATGGTTTTGTCTGAACAAGTCCAGTATTTGAAAAACCAAAATTTGGGATACAATCAAAACCAAATGCTTGTTCTAAGCGCTCCACGTAGCAACACTTTGATTCAAAATTATGCTGCGATTCGTACTGAATTGAGCAAATTGTCTGGTGTCAATCAAGTATGTATGACAGGCAAGGTACCTGGGAAAACATTTGGCAACAATTTAATTTCCCTAAAAGGAGACAAAAACAAATCAACGGATATGCGACTTATGCAAATCGACGATAAATTCCTGGATACTTACGGAATCCCTATCGTGGCTGGCCGCAATTTGGATGAAAAAAATAACGAAGACCTCAGTCAAAATATCTTGATAAATGAAGCTGCGCTTCCTTTTTATGGATGGTCCTCCCCTGAAGAAGCACTCGGACAGACTTTTGGAGGAGGTTGGGGAACCATTGTTGGAGTCGTCAAAAACTTCCATTTCAACTCCTTGCATAGTGAAGTATTGCCATTGGAAATGTATTTTAATCAACGACGCTTTAGTTATGTCACCTTAAACGTAGCGACCTCAGCCATCGACCAATTATTGCCAGCATTAAAGTCTAAATGGAAAACGCTTGTCCCAGGCGCACCATTTGATTACGCTTTTTTGGATGAAACCTTTGACCAACAATATCGCTTTGAAGATCGTTTGACGAGCCTTTTTCAAGTCTTTGGCGGTCTGGCTATTTTCATTGCATGTCTTGGGCTGTTTGGTTTGGCTGCCTTCACAGCAGAGCAACGAACCAAGGAAATTGGCATTCGGAAAGTACTGGGTGCAGGAGTTGAAAATGTGGTTTTTTTATTGTCCAGGAATTTCTTAAAATTAATCGGCATCTCATTTCTATTGGCAACTCCACTAGCACTTTACTTCCTACAAGAATGGCTTTCTGGATATGCGTACCGGATTGAATTAGATGCATCCTATTTTATCATTGCTGGTATTATAGCAGTAGGAATAGCCTTTTTCACAGTGAGTTTTCATAGCCTCAAAGCGGCAATGGCAAACCCCGTGAAGAGTTTGCGAAGTGAATGAGGAATCTTTTTTGCCGCCACGTCCTCACCTACCCCCCTTGTCGCAGGGGTGATTGGTTCTAATTTTAAATGTAAAAGTCAAAATGATAAATGTAAAATGTAAAAGTGCACCATATTATTAAATGCCTAAGAATCAAATCCTTAAAGGATGTCTTACTTTTGACTTTTACATTTATCATCCCTTCGGGGCATTTTGACTTCATTTCAAAGAACCAATCACCCCTGCCCTTGTCGTGAGACCTGGCTTGTTACTGGGATTGCCACTGCGTCCACGCACTACCTTTCTCCTCGGCTGTGAAAAATGGCTTATTACGGGGATTTATAGGTTCCATCGGGCAGAACGGTAGGAAAGCCATATTGAGGATTGGTTAATAATTGATAAACCGCTTCGTCTGTTTGTTGGACTTTGTCTTTCGTGTTTAATTTCCACTCGTAGCAAGTTGGCATCCTCTACAGATGGCACCGCATAAATGTTGATGCCAAAAACCTGCACCTTTTTAGTAAATGAATTTAATACCCCATCATTGTTGGCGACTATTTTGAAATTAGGATCATTGCCCTCATTAATCAATATTGGATTATTTGACAGGTCTTTATTACAAGCTGCTGCAAATAAAAAATTAAAATCGGAATCATATTTACCATTGATTTCATGTTTTTCAAATTTTGCAAAGTTTTAAAATTTCTTTCCTAATCCTGACAATTGAGAATTGATTATCTCCCTATCAAATAGGAATTTTAAAAAAAAAATCAGAAATTCTTTAATCCCAAAGCGCTTTGTCCATTTCCGAACAATTAAATGTTCGAATTCATACAAAAACATCTCTAAGTTCAATATTAAAAAAACTAAATTACTGACTATCAGCTACTTATAATCATGGCATCCAGGTTGGTGGTTATTACTACCAAATATATTTTCAGTAAAAAAAATCACCCACTATATGCTCCAGAATTATTTCAAAATAGCTTTCCGCAATCTTTGGAGAAACAAGACTTTCAGTTTTATCAACTTATTTGGTTTGACCATTGGGACAGCCTGTTGTTTGTACATCATTCTATTTGTTCAAGATCACCTCTCTTTTGACAAACACCATCCCCAATCCAAAAACCTGTATCGAATCATTTCGGATTTGGATTTGCCCAATGAGGGAGCAGTCCATCATATGGCAACTTGCTCCCCGCCCATCCCATTGAATATTCAGGCTGATTTTCCCGAAGTGGAAATAGCTACCAGAGCATGCCGTTACCCTGGTGTTGACAAAGCGCTGATACGAGTTGGCAAAGAGATTTACAATGAAAAGACGGGCTTTTATGTGGATAGTACATTCTTTGAGGTTTTTGATTACCACTTTGTAAAAGGAGATCCTGAGCAGGCTTTGGATGAACCCTTTTCCGTAGTAATTTCAGAAAATTTAGCCCAAAAATTATTTGAAGATGATGAAGCCATTGACCAAATGATTGGTATCAATATGGGAGGTCAAGAAGATCAATTTAAAATCACAGGAATATTCAACCACCAAAATGGGAAGAGCCATTTGATGCCGGAAGTATTTATGACCATGAACTCTGGTGGTTTGGGTCAATACATCCGAACCAATACCTCCTGGGCAGGCAATAATTTCATTTATGGATATTTGAAATTAAAACCCGGTACTGATGCCAAAGCACTGGAAGCAAAATTGCCCCAATTCTTGCTAAATCATGGGGCAGATCAATTGCGTCAATTAGGTATGAAAAAGGATTTGTGGTTGCAGCCAGTTTCTGAAATACATACGACAGCAGGACTAAATGCAGATACACCAGGCAATACCGGAAAAACCTTTTTGAATATTCTCTTGCTCATCGCAGGATTTATTCAATTGGTTGCTTGCATCAATTTTATGAACCTGACAACGGCTCGTTCCAATAAACGGGCACAGGAAGTTGGTGTCCGAAAAACAATTGGTGCGGATCGTTCTTCGCTTATTGGACAGTTTTTGAGTGAAAGCATTTTGATAACCTTAATCGCGGTAGGATTGGCAATACCCTTGCTAGAGTTTTGCCTGCCTTTGGTCAATAATCTCACCGGAGCTGAAATTGCTCTTAACCTTGTGAGCAATGGTGGGAATTTTGGTTTGGTCATACTGGTTGTCTTGCTTACAGGCTTACTGGCTGGAAGTTATCCAGCTTTCTATTTATCCTCATTCAAGCCAATAAGCGTACTGGGAGGATTGAAAAACAGGAAGGGAAATACTGGAGCAGTTTGGTTTAGAAAAGGCTTGGTGGTTGGGCAGTTTGTCGTAGCAATTGCTTTGGTAATCGGAGCCATTGTCATTCGGACTCAGCTCAATTATATGTTGGAGAAAGACCTGGGATTTGATAAAAATCAAAAAATCGTCATCCCTTTCAATGACACTTCTGGCGAGGGAAAACTGGTGACATTTCGCAATGAATTGATGCGATTTCCGGAAGTAAAATCTGCATCAGCAATAAATGAGCCACCGGGTCAAACACTTATTCAAGACATTCCTCTATACAAACCAGGTGGTAATATGGATGCTGCTGTAGATATTCAAATGACTTACACAGATGAACACTTTTTTGAAACCCTGGATATAGATATTCTGGCTGGAAGAGGCTTGTCACCTACCGATACAACCGGTCAACGTAATATCACCAAAGTTGTACTCAACGAAATGGCGATCAAGCAGTTGGGCATTTCCCTGGAAGAAGCCCCAGGCATGGTTTTACGTTCCGATTTTGAAGATATTCATATCGAAGCAACCGTCGTAGGAGTGATGGAAAATGTCCATTACCAAAACCTCAATCAGGAGCTCAGACCCTTCATGGTTGGAATAGGCAATACCAACCGACGTCGAAACATCATTGCGGATGTCCAAACAAAAGACTACCCTGCCTTTTTAGCGAAAGTTGAAAGCACATTGGAAAGTATGGCACCCAATATACCTTTCGAATTTTCATTCCTGGATGACGATATCGCCCAATTGTATAAAACCGAGCAGACGCTTTCCAGCATTATCGGCATATTCACTTTGATGGCGATTTTGATTTCTTGTCTTGGATTGTTTGGTTTATCAGCCTTTGCAGCAGAGCAACGGACCAAAGAAATCGGCATCCGAAAAGTGTTGGGCGCCAGCACACCCGGAATTGTAGGGCTGCTATCAAAAGATTTTCTAAAATTGATTGTATTGGCAATTATCATCGCTTCTCCAGTTGCTTACTTCTTCATGAAAGAATGGCTGACTGAATTTGCCAACCGAATTGATATTCAGTGGTGGATTTTTGGTTTGGCAGCTGTGGTCGCGATTTCCATTGCCTTTTTGACGGTTAGTTTTCAAAGCATTAGAGCTGCACTGGCAAATCCTGTGGAGAGTTTGAGGAGTGAGTGAAAAGACTATCAAAATAGCACCTACCACAAAATTCCTATCTTAGAGGCATCAAAAACAAAAGCAGGACTGTATGTCAAAGGATGTCGAGCAGGAAAAATCAACTAAAGCAGCAAATTCAAAAGTAAAACCAAACCACCACTCTCCTAAAATACAATTCAAAGATCCCTTTGGGCATGTGCTTTTATTAAAAAGGGCTTTGATCACTTTTATCGGTTTGGTCACTTATCGCCGTTTTAGTTTGGTCAATAAAACTAAAATTATTGGCGCAGAAAAGTTAAGAAAATTACCCAATCAAAATGTTTTGTTCATTTCCAACCATCAAACTTATTTTGCGGATGTGATGGCGATGTACCATATTTTTTCGGCTGTAAAAAGAGGGAACGACGATCTCAAGAATCCATTTTATGTATTCAACCCCTATACACGTCTCTTTTATATTGCAGCAGAAGAAACCATGAAAAATGATGGTTTGCTTCCAAAAATATTTGCCTATGCCGGAGCAGTCACTGTAAGAAGACCCTGGCGACATAAAGGAAAAGATGTACAAAGAAGTGCGGATTACCGCGCTCCTGCCAAAATCAAAAAAGCACTCCAATACGGTTGGGTCATCAATTTCCCTCAAGGCACAACTACCGAAAATGCACCTGTTCGAAAAGGCGCTGCCAATTTGATTCGGGCCTTAAACCCAATCGTGGTTCCAGTAAGAATCGACGGATTTCGCAAAGCTTTTGGAAAAAGAGGATTGGGCTTTAAGCAAAAGAAAACTGAACTTTCCGTTGAATTTTTCGATCCACTTCAATTTGAAAAAGGAACAAGTGTAGATGAAATATTCGATTTTTTGGAAGGGCATTTATTACAACAAAATAATTGATTCCATTCGATTGTCCATTTCTGAACAAGCCTCGTTCATTTTCATACAATAAATTGCTTCCTTTCTCCTATCAACCCCTCCCAAGTCATTGATATCCAATCATTTAGACTAATTGGTACATCCATTGGTATATAATAGACTTTATTCCAGAATAATTTGTTTGGCTAAAAACCATCTTGGAATAAAGTCTAATGGCAAAATGAAGGGGCTTATATCCCTAATCAAAACAACCCGACTATGTTTAGAAATTACTTCAAAATTGCCCTCCGCAATATGCTAAAGCATAAAGGCTACAGTTTTATCAATGTAGCAGGTTTGACGATGGGCATTGCTGTATGTTTTTTATTGTTTTTGTGGGTTAAGGATGAATTGAGCTATGATCAGTTTCACGAAAAATCTGATCGAATTTATCGTTCCCTTTGGGAAGCCAAATATGGAGACAATAGCTGGAAAATTCCTTTGGTTCCAATGCCTTTAGCAGAAACCATGGAGAGCGAATTTCCGGAAGTTGAGGTAGCCACTCAAGTTTACAAAGGACGATTTACGACCAAAAAAGGAACTGACTTTGTCCGAGAAAGCAATGTGTTGTTTGTTGATGAAGACTTTTTTGAAGTTTTTACCGTACAAACACTGGAGGGCGCTACACATTCCGTTATTCAAAATCCGGATGTTGTTTTGATAACAGAAAAAACCGCAGAAAGGTACTTCGGAAAAACCAATAACTTCAGTTCTATTATTGGTCAAAACATTGAAAGGAATGACGGAAAGACCATGCAAATTGGTGGAGTAATTGAAAGTTTTCCTGCTCAATCCCACTTCCATTTTGACTTTATTGCTTCGCTCAATCAACTAACCCAGCTTGAACGTCGTAAAACTTCCTGGGGCTCCGCCACTTTATGGACCTATTTTGTTTTGGATGAACAGGGCGATCCGACTGCCCTACACGAAAAAATGCAGGCTTATGTGGACGAGCATGTAGCAGATGAATCTTTTAAAGAAGCAGGAAATTTTACCAGTTTTCCTTTTGAGTCAATCAAAGACATTCATTTAAAGCCAAATCTATCCTATGTTTGGATGTTTGGGATTATTGCCGTTTTCATTTTGGTTTTGGCCGCTATCAATTTCATCAACCTGGCAACCGCCAGAGCAATGATGCGTGCAAGAGAAGTGGGTGTTCGAAAAGTATTGGGATCAACCAGAAGTCAATTGGTGCAGCAATTCTTTAGCGAATCAACCCTGTATGTGTTCGTTTCTGTTTTGCTTGCCATTATCGTAGCTGAGATTGCCTTGCCTTATTTTAATGATTTTACGAATAAATCCTTGAGTATTGATTTGATGAGTTCTCCTTTTGTTTGGGGATTGTTAATTACCTTGGTATTGGTCACCGCCTTGCTGACAGGTGCCTTTCCTGCTTTTGCACTTTCATCCTTCCTGCCCTCCAAAGTCATTAGAGGACAATTGACCAAATCAAAAGGAAAGGATGGCTTTCGTCAGGCTTTGGTGGTTTTTCAGTTTTGCATTTCAGGTGCACTTATCATTGGTACTTTGATAGTCAAGGGTCAACTGCACTTCATGCAAAATAAGGAAATGGGCTTTGACAAAGAGCAGGTGCTTATTATTCGAAGCGCAACTGCACTCGGTAATAACTACGATCCTTTTATTGAGAAGATAAAAGCCCAGCCAGCTGTTCAACAAGTTTCTACCGCTCAATATTTACCAGGAGATGGTTTTGACAGCACCATTTTTGTGCCCGAACAACCATCCAATTACGAACAAACATCGCTCTCCTATTGCCATATTGATGAGGCATTTGCCAGTACCTTGAAGCTGGAGCTGGTCGCCGGACGCGATTTTGACCCTGCCAGAACCACCGATAGCACCGCATATCTACTAAACGAAACAGCCGCCAAACGTCTGGGCTGGGAAGACCCCGTAGGCAAAAAATTGTCCTACGGAGGTCGTTGGGAAGGTCAGGTTATCGGCATCGTGAAAGATTTTAATTTCACCTCCCTGCATCATGACATCGAGCCTTTGGTATTGAGAGGAACTGCCTATCGTTTATCCAATATTTTCGTTCGATTACAACCGGGGAATTTGAAAGAACAGGTACAGGCTATAGAGTCCGAGTGGAAAACAATGGCTACTGCTTCTCCATTTGAGTTTGCTTTCCTGGATGATGAAATTCAACAATTATACAATCGGGAGAAACGCATGTCTTCCATTTTCACGGTCTTTTCTTCTATCGCCATTTTTATTGCCTGTCTGGGATTATTTGGATTGGCAGCCTTTATGGCTAAACAACGAACCAAAGAAATTGGCATTCGAAAGGTATTGGGTGCTACGACTGCTGGCATCGTCGGCATGCTTTCCAAAGACTTTCTGAAGCCTGTGCTAATTGCGCTATTCCTCGCAGTACCTCTTGCCTGGTATTTCATGAACAATTGGCTCTCTGATTTTGCCTACCGGATTGAAATCTCAGTCGGAGTATTTGTATTTGCCGGTGTAGTTGCAGTTTCAATCGCGCTCTTGACAGTTGGGTTTCAAAGTGTAAAAGCAGCATTGGCGAATCCGGTGGAGAGCTTGAAGAGTGAATAGGAGCTCAGAACTCTTGGAGAGTTACCAAAAAAATCGAGCAATGATAAACAATTACATCAAAATCGCAATTCGGCATTTTTTCTTCAACAAACAAGCGACCCTCTTAAACTTGCTTGGCCTTTCTATCGGGCTTGCAGGGTTTTTACTATTGCTTCAGTATGTGTTATTTGAAAAAAGTTATGACCGCTATCACGAAAAAGTGGGTGACCTCTACAGAATCACCATGGATGTTTACAGAAATAACCAACTGAATGTGCAGTCTGCAACCAGCTATTTGGGTTTGCCACCAGCGCTGCAAAACGACTTTCCTGAGGTAGAAACTTATACCCGATTTTTTGGTTCAACCGGCTTAATACACATTGGGGATGAGCGATATCGAGATGAGGCATTTTATTATACAGATAGTACCTTGTTTGATGTATTTTCAATCAACCTGATTCATGGTGCGCCCAAAACTGCTCTCGTAGAACCCAATAGTGTTGTCTTATCTACCTCGGCAGCTCAGCGCTATTTCAAAACACTGGATTGCGTAGGCCAAAGTTTTGACATCCAAAACTGGCCAAGGCAACAAACTTATCGCGTTACGGGCGTGATGGAAGATATTCCGGAAAATTCTCACTTCCAATCTGATATGTTTTTGTCTATCAACACCTTGACACAAATTCCGGATTTAATGTCTGTATGGGGATGGCGGGATTTTTACAATTATCTGGTGCTCAAACCTGGAACTGCAGAGGATTTGGAAGAGAAGATGAATGGAATCGATTACATTGCAGATTATGAACCAAGATATCGAGAACATGATATTCACCATGAATTGCACCTCCAGCCAATAGAAGATATTCACCTCAACTCCAACCTCAGCCTTGAAGCAAGGGTCAATGGCAATGGCATAGCAGTCAATTTATTATTGCTGATAGGATTCTTCATTTTGCTAATGGCCTGGGTAAATTATGTCAATCTGACTACAGCAAAAGCGGCTACCAGGGCTCAGGAAGTAGGGGTGCGCAAAACGATAGGTGCCAACCGAGGTCATTTGATCAAACAATTTCTGACCCAAAGTTTGTTGCTCAATTCAAGTGCATTAATCATTGCCCTCATTTTAATGGAAATTATACAACCATTTTTCCATGATCTCGTAGGGAAACCAATTTCTTTCCAATGGTTTCAGGAACCTAAGTTGATTTTTGGACTGTCAATTATATTTATCATTGGTTTGGTTTTGAGCAGCCTTTATCCCGCTTTAGTACTTTCAGGCTATTCTCCAAAAACAGTCTTCAATCAGGAGCATTTTGGCAGTAACAAAAGTGGCAGCTTCTTACGCAAATCCTTAATTGTTTTTCAGTTCGGCATTGCCATTTTGCTGGTCGCAGGCACCCTGGTCATAATGGAACAATTGAATTTTATGCGGAAGATGGATCTGGGTATGGATATTTCCCAAACACTGGTCGTGCGGGCTCCCAATCTTCGGGATAGCATCAATGCTTCCAATTTTGATCTATTTAAGCAACAATTACTGCAGCACAACACCATTACCAGCATTGCCACTTCTCATAATGTTCCAGGTGATGAAAATACCTGGGTGCCTGGTATTCATAAAATCACAGAAGATGCCTCCAATCGCTTAAGCAAAATCATTTATCTCAATTCTGTAGATCCTGAATTTGTACCTCAATACGAATTGGAAGTATTGGCAGGTCGTAACTTTTACCCAAATGAATCGCCCGAGGTTCGATCGATGTTGTTGACAGAGACTGCTTGTCGAAGTTTTGGCATTCTCGATTATGAAGAAGCACTGGGACAGCGTTATCGATGTATGGGAGATACTTTTACCGTTGCAGGAGTTGTCAGTGATTACCAGCAGTGGGGATTTCAAAAAGCAGCAGGAGAATACGTATTCATCAATCGTCCCACTGAATTCCGCAAGATTGCCATCAAAATATCCACCAGTGAATTAGCTGAAACAGTCGAATTTATCAACCAAACTTATGATCGCGTTTTTCCCAATGAGTTGTTTGAATACTTTTTCCTGGATCGACATTTTGAACAACAATACCAGGCAGATGCTCAATTTGGGCAAATAGCTGGCATTTTTGCAGGATTAGCAATTTTTATTGCTTGTTTGGGATTACTTGGTTTGTCCTTATTCATAGCCTTGCAAAGGCGGAAGGAAATCGGCATACGAAAAGTATTGGGAGCGACGGTTATTGGTCTGGTCGGTTTGCTCTCCAAAGACTTTTTAAAATTGGTATTGATTGCCATTTTGATTACCACTCCAATTGCCTGGTATGCTATGAATCAGTGGCTTCAGGATTTTGCTTTTCGCATTGATATCCATTGGTCAGTATTCCTTTTGGCAGGCTTCCTTGCTGTGGGCATCGCTTTTGTGACCGTGGGATTCCAAAGTACAAAAGCAGCCTTGGCGAATCCGGTGGAGAGTTTGAGAAGTGAGTAAAAAAGATATAGGCACAGGTGGTTATTTTTTGTAAATACCAATCTTCTTAATGCTATACAATTTTTGAGCAATAAGAAAAAAATAGGCAAATGATACAATCACTTCCGTATAAAATTCTTGTGTCTAACTGCTTGACTCTTGCTTCTAAAAAGTGATCAGTAACTTTACCATTTTCGATACAAATTATATCTATCTTGGCTATAATGCCTCTTAGGTACCCATTTTGCACCAATGAGTAATGCTTTTTCACCATTTGGTGTAGTAGATAGAAGCAATTTATACTCATTTTTATGGCATCAATATCAGTTTACCTAATACTTTTACGTCATGAAAAACATCGCCTAACGATTTTTGGGGTTGCCGGCAGTTCACCCACCTTCATAATTGAGGATTGCCAAATCAATGGCAATACGGCTGGGGAAAGGGCCGGAGGTCTTTGGATTGATACCAGTACTGACAACTTCCAGGCATCCCTGGAACGCTGTGAGATCCAGGCCAATCACAGCCCCTCAAGCAGTGCCGTCGGAGCATTCCAATACGGGTTATCAACGCCAGCCAACCCTGCAGCCTCTATGTCACTGGGAAACAGCCTCCTCACAGGCAACACAGGCGGCAGCACCATCATGCTGGACTCCTTTCTCCAGTTCCGAATTATAAACGCCACAATAGCAGACAACGATGGTCCAGGTATTGTCCTTGGTAATTCGAGTGGACTAACCATTCAAAACACCATTTTATTCAATAATGGAATTACAGAATTTGAAGCAGTAACAGGTAATGTTACAGTCACTTCCAATGGAGGCAGCCTCATTGGAGATGACTCCTTTGCTAATTATGCTTCAATCTATGACCAGCAAAACACTAACCCATTGCTGGATATGGCTTATCGTCCGATAGCTCCAAACAGTCCAGTTATAGATAAAGGTGTTGACCTCGATATTTTTACCGACTTCGACCTCGCTGGAAATCCACGGATAAACGGTTGTGTAGATATCGGGGCTTTTGAAAGCGATGAAATCGTTACCATGGACTGTGTGACTTCATCCAGTGAAACAATCATTGGGGAGATAATTCTCTCACCTAACCCCGCTACCGATTTCCTCAACATTCATCTACCTGAAAATACAATCAAACCAAATGAAATCAGCATTTTCGATGCCCGGGGAAGATTGTTAAATCAGCAGGCTTTTGTGACGGGCCAAAGGTATCGAGTAAACCAATTACCAAGTGGATTTTATTTTTTGAAATTGACGGACGGGAAAGGTGTTATTGTAGGACAATTCATAAAACATTAGATAAGGTATTTTAATTATTTCGTTGGAAGATGCAGGGTTCACTCCCCCAAAACTCAGGGCTTCTAACTAAAAGGCAAATTGCTGCTTTTGTGCCTAAATTGAAGGAAAATTTCTGTTCCTCCAGAGGATGTTTCCTGTATCAAATTCAAGGACTAAAACAGGGGATCTTTTCAGCCAATATTTATCCCCTTCAACACCAATTCCTTCCATTCGGGGTGCCGCTTAATATACATGGCTACAAAGGGGCACAGTGGTATTAAAGTAAGATCTTTTGTTTTGATATCTTCCAATACTTTCTTTACAAGCTGAGAACCGATTCCCTTACCTTCCAATGCTTTTGGAACTTCAGTATGCGTCAGGAAGATTCTATTATTTTTTTTAATGTACTCAATTTTCGGTACCAACTCATCAACATGAAGTTCATATTGACTTTTTTGATCGTTATCAATCAGAGTGTATTCCATATGATTGAAATTCAATGATTTATATTTTAATCCCAGATTGGATTTTTTCAATCTGGAATAAAAAACATACTAATAATCAATTATCTGAAAAAATGTTTTAATCCCAAAATAGATATTTTTGAATTTCAATATGAACTGTTCAAAACAAAATCGCCCTTACAGGGTTTTCTTCCTTGTAACCCTTATCAGATACTCAATCGAAAACCACCATGCATTTACTCAATGACCTGATAATCATTCTTTCCGTTTCTGCGGTATCCCTTTATGTCACGAGCAGGCTAAAGTTGCCCTCCATTGTAGGATTTTTGGTGGCAGGCATTCTCGTGGGTCCATATGGAATTGAGTTGATTTCGACAGTTGAAGAAGTTAATGAAATGGCAGAGATTGGCATTTTGTTGCTATTGTTTTCCATTGGGATTGAGTTTTCTTTGGATAAACTCATCAAAGCGAAAAAATTCGTATTGATTGGAGGAAGCCTACAGGTTTTCGGGAGCATTTTGCTTTTTACTTTGATTGCTTTTATGGTAGGTCTTGAAATCAATCAGGCCATATTTGTAGGAATGCTGATAGCCATGTCGAGTACAGCTATTGTGTTGCAATTATTTCAGGAAAAAGGTTGGATGAATACGCTTTTTGGGAAGAATGCGGTCTCTATTCTCATTTTTCAGGACATCATCATTATTCCCATGATGTTGGCAGTTCCCTATTTGGCAGAAGGTGGTGATACCACTTCGGCTTCATTTAGCAATATCCTTTTTGGCATTGGCCTGGTGGTGGTGGTAGTTATTGCAGCACGAAAATTGGTTCCACCGCTGATTCGAAATATCGTTCAAACGCGAAATCAGGAGTTATTCCTAATTTCCATTATCGTTATTTGTTTTGCTACAGCCTTTATTACAAAGCAATTGGGCTTAAAATTGGCATTGGGAGCATTCCTGGCAGGATTGATTATTTCTGAATCAGAATATAGTTTTGAAGCCTTGAAAAACATCATGCCTTTCAAAAAGATATTTACAGCAATCTTCTTTGTGTCAGTAGGTATGCTGTTGAATTTGGGCTTTTTGTTTGAGCATTTTTTATTGTTGTTGGCAGCTACAGCATTGGTGATGCTGCTCAAATTTTTGATCATTGTCCCCACCTCCTTTTATCTCAAAATTGGCGTTCGAAATGCGGTGGTGAGTGGTCTTGTGCTGTGTCAGGTTGGCGAGTTTGCCTTCATCTTATCCAAAGTTGGTTTGGAAGGGCAAATTTTATCCGAATATACTTATCAGGTTTTTCTATCTGTCTCCATATTGTCTATGATAGTCTCCGCAGTGATTATAGGTTCCAGTCCCAAATTGGCAGGGTCTATTGTCCAATTCTCCTGGTGGAAAAAATGGACGCGTGGTCTCGAAGACAAAGTCTGCCTTCCCAAAACCTGTACATTGAACGACCATACGATTATTATAGGTTATGGTCCAGGTGGCAAGCGCATCGCCAAATTCTTTTCTACCCGACAGACCCCATTGGCAATTATCGAATTAAGCGAACGGAATGTTAATGAAGAAGATCGGCAAATGGCTCAGGTCTTCATCGGTAATGGCAAAGATCCCGAAGTGCTTAAGAGAGCTGCTGTCGAATCCGCAAAACAAGTGATCATCACTGTGCCCGAAGCAGCAATTGCAGAAGCCATCACCATCAATATCCGAAAAATGAACCACCAGGCCAAAATCGTAGTGCGGACCAAATATGCCCAGGAGGCAGATCAGTTACACAAATTGGGCGCCAACCAGGTAGTGCCAGAGGAAATTTCGGTTGCGGAGACGATCACGGCTTCCATGACAAGCTGAGATAAGTTCAAGTTTAAGTTTAAGTTTAAGTTTAAGTTTAAGATCAAAAATTGAACTTGAACTTGATTCTTGATCTTGAATTTTAAACTTTTTCATTCTCCAAAAATTTCCGAACTTCCCACTGTGGAAAGCATCTCAAATATCATCCGGATTTTAAGTGTATCACAGTTAATCGTTTTTGGAGTTTTGATGCTAAAATCCTATCCTAAACACCTCACAGCGAGGGTCAATTTCTTTTTTGTTGTTTGCCTTGCCTCTTATCTACTGATTGATTTTAGCTTAGATGATTTGTACGAAATCAACTGGTTTTTATATCCTACTACCCTGGCCTTGCCTTGTAGCTTTTGGTTGGTAAGCAAAGCTTATTTTGATGATAATTTCAAACTGAGCAAGTGGATAATTTTTCTTGTAATCGGCTTTGTTGGATTTCAGATGATGCTGTTTCAATTGGATAATGTATTCGATTTTTCTGATAGTGCTTCCATCATTTTAATGCTGTTACCTCACCTGACAACTCTTTTGTTTATCATCCTGGCTATAGTGGAAGCAGCCCGAAATTATTCCGGAGATTTATTGCTTTCCCGCTATCGTTTTCGTTTGGTTTTCATTTCTGCGACAGCTATCCTGATGATTTTGACTGTTTTGACGGAAGTGACTTTTCACAATGATGTTCCAGGAAGTATCAATTTGTTGCAAAAGGCGACTATCCTGATAATGATCTATTACTTCACATTTGATTTATTACAGTTTAAAAGCGATTTTTTTCAATCTACTAAAGTAGAGCCAGCCCCTGAAAAAGAAGCTCCAACGGTAGATGCCGCAACCATTGATCATTTAATGTCCTTGATGGAGCAACAAAAAATCTACAAAACAGAAGGATTGACTATACCCCTGCTCGCCCAAAAGATGAACATCAAAGAATACAAACTTCGCCAAGCTATCAACCAACATTTAGGCTTTCGCAATTTCAATGATTTTCTAAACGCCTACCGAATCGAAGAAGCCAAAGAAGTCCTTTCCAAAAAGGAAAACAGGCAGCTCACCATTTTAGAAATAGCTTATAACCTTGGCTACGCCTCCCTTGCTCCTTTCAATAAAGCTTTTAAGCATAAGACTGGAATGACACCGACGGAATTTAGGCAGATTTCTGTGGACAGTATGCAGTAGGCAGTTTGCAGTTTGCAGTAGGCAGAAGGAGTTTAAACCTTTCACTGCTTACTGCATACTGAATTCACATTGTTATCCTCCTCGATTTCGAAATCAATCAGCATTTTTCATAAAAGATGAGATCGCCATTTGACTTGCAGATATGTTTGTCGGGACAATTGATTTAATAATAGAGCATCTGCTTTTATAATCATTTCAACTTAAAAGCTCAGGGCTCGAAAAAAGGAGGGTTCCAAATAACATCGGCGCAAAAGCCGCTGATGAAAAATTTTATAGGAAGCCAAGGATTAAAATTTGCTAGCAAATTTTAATCCTTGGCTTCCTGAAAAAATTATCCCCGTCGCTTGCGGAGGGGATAATTTTGGAACTTCTAAAATCTCATCCGATATGAACTTCATCGAATTATTTGAAACGTACCGAAATGTATGGGTCGTCGATTTTCTAAGATATTTTATTACAGCAAGTGCAGCTTACCTGGTTTTTTGGGGCTTGTTGAAAAACAAATTGACCCACCGAATTATTCAAAAGAAATTCCCGACCTCCAGGAAAATGTGGCATGAGTTTAAGTATTCCTTGAGCACCGTTTTCATTTTTGCACTGATAGGCACGGGTATTGTCACTGCTCAACAAACGGGGTACACTCAAATTTACACAGATATTTCTGAGTATGGAGTGCTTTATATGCTTGGGAGTTTTGTTTTAATGGTTTTAATTCACGATACCTACTTTTATTTTGCACATCGCTTAATGCATCATCCAAAAATCTTCAGGCATGTTCATTTGGTGCATCATCGTTCTACAAACCCTTCTCCCTGGGCGGCTTATTCTTTCCATCCAATTGAAGCCGTAGTAGAGGCTGGTATTTTTCCTTTAATCGTTTTTACCATTCCTGTTCATAGCCTCGTCTTGGTTTCCTTTTTGGTTTTTATGATTACGCGGAACGTATTGGGGCATTTGGGGATGGAAATATTCCCGAAATGGTTTGTCAAAAACAAGTTTTTCAATTGGAATACCACCACTACCCATCACGATTTGCACCATAAGCACTTTCATACAAATTATGGACTGTACTTCACCTGGTGGGATAATTTTTTTGGCACCACCGACAAAAAGTACGAGGAAGTTTTTGAGGAGGTCACTTCTCGGGAACCACATAAGGAGATTGCATTTAAACCAAAAACCAAGAGTACTACCTTTACTCTATTGGTTCTGATTTTTGCATTCACTACACCTACTTTATCCCAATCTCCAGTTGGACATTGGCAAACATTCAATGAAGAAACAGGTCTGCCGTTGGCTCAAATACAAATTGAAGAATCAGCCAATTGTATGAATGGGACCATTACTAAAATATTCCTTCAGCCCTGGGAAGGAGAAGATCCTATTTGTTTAAAATGCCCTGGAGAAAAGAAAAATCAAAAAGTGCTTGGCATGACCTTTCTTTGGGATTTTGAAAAAGATGGAAACGAATATGCTAGTGGGAAAATCCTGGATCCTGCTTCAGGAGAAATCTATAGCAGCAAAATGTGGTTAGAAAATAAAAACACCCTAAAAGTGCGTGGTTATGCTGGTCCCATGAACCTTTTCTATCGAACCCAAACCTGGCGCTTAAAAAACGATAAAGGGGATGATTCTCAAATAACTGGTATTTGGGAAACTATTGATGACACTTCCCAAAAACCCAAATCATTGATAGAGATTAGCGAACTACATGGAAAGATAACAGGTAAAATTCTCCAAATATTTTTACAACCCTGGGAGGGAAAAAACCCGATCTGTCTGGAATGTCCTGGCAATAAGAAAGGACAAAACATTGTAGGCATGACGATTCTGGAAAACCTGAAAAAAGAAGGAACTCAATGGACAAACGGCGAAATTCTTGACCCTGCTAATGGACAAACTTACTCCTGCACCATGTGGATGGAAAATGAAGATACTTTAAAAGTGAGGGGTTACCTAGGTATTCTTTACCGAACTCAAACCTGGAAACGGGTGGATGCCACTATTGGGTATATGAACAAGTCTATTAAATAAAATGTCGGTATCCTCAGAGTCTCCTGAAAAGGGACTCTGAGGTTTACCAGTATACCGATTCTACAATTCCCTGATAAAATGTTAGGTTTGTTGTAAAACAGTAAGAGCATGGAAAATGCGATTCCAGTTAGAAGGATCTGGTGCTATTTGATCCTGGTTTGGGTGCTAATGGGATTGGCTACCCACGTTTCTGCCATTTTCTGGATGATCCAATACAATGAAGAAATCTCTTTTTATCGTATTTTCGATGTAGGCTTTTATTATTATACTCCGGTTTTCCTTTGGATCCTCTATACGCCTTATTTGATAAGGTTATACCAAAAGCGACCTTTATCAGGTCCTGATTGGAAATGGAATTTGCTGTTTCATATCCTTATTTCTATTGCTTTCGCACCAATCGCCAGAGTTTTGGCCATTGCGCTGGACTTTTCTTTCAAATACATGATCGGGATGGAACCAAATCCGCCCTGGGAGATAGTGTACCAAGCCCGATTCATTGTGGTGGGTTCGGCACCAAGGGCATTTCTTTCTTACTGGGTGGTCATAGGGACGGTTATAGCCTGGAAGTACATTGCGCTTCGCAAGCAGGCAGTCTCAAAACCATCTGCCTCAAAAAATACTAAGAAGCACATATTGGTACCCCATAATTCCAGCAAAAAAATGATCGATGTTGAGGATATCTATTGGATAGAAGCGAACAGAAATTATGTACATATCTACACTTCCAATCAAAGTTTCAAGCTTCGCCAGTCGCTGGCGGGTCTGCAAAAAGAGCTAGATGAAGCACAATTTTTACAAATCCACCGCTCTAAAATCATCAACAAGATGGCCATTGAATCGCTAAGCCACTGGCGCCGTGGAGAATATCTGATCCGATTAAAAAACGACAAGTTGCTGAACTCCAGCCGTACTTACAGGCAGCAGATCATGGAAATTCTTAAAGATTGATTTTGAATGTTTTTTACAGGTTTGTAAACTTAACTCCTTACTGTCGGCAACTCAACCCTGGAAAAAGTTACATTCGTCCCAATCCGTTTTTTAGGTCAAGTCAGGGATAGACTTATTGGTTACCTTGATGCCTTTCTCATCAAAAAATAGTGCTCAATGAAAACCTTATCCCTAATCATCTTTTGCTGTCTATTTTTTAATACAGGGCAGCTTTCCATTGCTCAATCTTCCCAAAATGGATCTCCAAAGGGGGATATTTATGTCCTTGACAAAAGCCACTCGTTAATGGATTTCACAGTCCGTCATGTTGGTTTTGGTCGGGTGCGAGGTACGTTTAACGATTACCGGGCGAGTATGTATTTCGTAGAGGGAAACCTTGAAGCTTCTTCCGTAAGTGCAGTTATCGATGTTTTATCATTCGACACTCAAAATAAGGGGCGTGATGAACATATCCGTGAGGTATTCTTTGAGGCCAGCAAATATCCGCATATACGTTTTCAGAGTACTAAAATTGAAAAAACGGGTACTGAATTTGTTATGTTCGGCGACTTGACTATCAAAGACATCACCAGGGAAGTCAAACTCCCACTGAGCATTCTCACTTTGAATGGTATTGACCAATGGGAAAATAAACGCATCGTACTGGAAACCAACCTGGTCATCAATCGCAATGATTACAATGTGGTGTACGATAATGAGTTTTGGGATGCCATCGTTGGCGATGAGATAAAGATAGACATCAGTTTTGGCGCCCGTTATTACAATGCCCGAAATAATATCTTCCCCTGGCGTAAAAATTCTATTGGTACCTTTATCAAAAACGGTGTGGAGGAAGAAGGTTTGGAGCCTACGATGGAAAAGGTAAGAAAACTTATTGCTGAACAGTCAGAAGACTATAAATTTGGAATCAGCCACTTCTACCGCGCAGGCTTAGCATTAGTGCAGGGAGGACAGGCGGAAGCAGGTTTAGAGGTATTGGAATTGGCACTGGAAGTCCATCAGGATTCTGCTGAAGCCAGCGATATCGGCGATCTTTATACTGCCATCGCCCAAATTTATGCCCATCAATCACAACCAGCCAAGGCAAGAGAAGCTTTGGAGGCAGCCTTGGCAGCCGATCCCATCAATCCTTCTGCGCTAGAGTTGAAAAGGCATTTGAGTAATTAAAGAAAATTCTATAGAGGCAGGTGTTTTTAAAATTTTGGCTTGCAAAATTTTAAAAACACCTGCCTCTAAGTTATAATATAATCCCATAATTTTAATCCATGCGCAAAACAACTACAGCATCCAGAATGCCTATCTCATAACCAGATTTAACCTCGAGCTCTCCTGATGCTTTATAATAGCCGCCGGCTCCTCTGGGAAGATTTGTATAGCTGCCATGAAGCATTCCAACCTTCATCTTCTCCAGTTTCACATGTTGTTGCGATTTATTTTGACCAGATCTTGGAGAAGGATCATGAATGATAATAACATTGGGATCTGTTTTTCCATTTTCATCAATTCCATATCCTACTGCAGTTACCCAATGACCGGCTCCCCTTTCATATTTAAGCGTCCCTTTTGTATTGTACCATCCAAAATTTAATAGCACGATAGATTTTTCCAGTAAGCCTTCTTTTATGAAATCAATGTCGGGTTTAGTGCTAGTTACCTTTCCCGAATACTTACTTCCTGCATTTCGCCAACCCCTTACCTCTAATTTTTCATATCCATAACCATTATCACTAATGTACTTGCACATTCCATTGAGTAATTCGGAGAGGTAGGTGCCGCCTTTAGTAGATGCTGTCTTTGTGTATGTATTGCTCCCCAAATCCACAACCATATCTATTTGATCTGCTTCACTATTTCCATATTTATTCAAATTGGGATAACCATCTTTTGCAAGGTAACAGAGTCCATTTGACAAGGAAGTAGGCGCACAATAAGTCCCTTTATCAACCCCTTTAGGGAAATTAGGGTTGGTTTGGCAGAGATCCGGAGTAGCATTGGCCTTATAATCATAAACCGTTGGAGGGCTAAAGCTGGAGCTTCCAGTTTGGTGTACTTCCATATCAACTAGTTCCATGTTTTCACTTGCTTTTTGCCGACGATGAGCTCGAAAACTTAAATAATCTATATTGCTGTAGAAAGCATATTTACCAGATGCCTTTTCAAAAATGGATAAATAATAAGTTGTAGAGCCAATCTTAACCCTTTCATAATCTATTAATAGCCAACCCTTAGTCGCCAGATTATTTCTATTTGATCTAAAGGCTTCGTAGGAGGTATGTCTGTAAATTTTGTTTTTGTAGGAAGCATTGGTTTTATGGTAAAGTGCAATTATTTTAGTTTGACCATAGACATTTTTGTACAGCTCCACATCCATAATTTGATAGCCTTTTCCTTTTTGTTCTGAATAATTACTGACCAGGGTATTCCATTGACCAAAGCGACCAATAGAATGAGAAAGTTTGGTTTTTTTCCAGATACCAATAAATTTTTGCTTGCCTCCAAAATCATAGGTTTCCAAATCAATAAGGGTATAATTGCCCTGGGCTTCTTTTTTCTCTGTCACAAAGTTTGACCAACCACTGACTACTTTAAAAGCTCTGCTTTCACTATTGTCTTTTTTCCAGATTGCATAAAATTTTTGACTCCGGTTTTTATAGTGACTTTCGATATCGATCATCCGATAACCCTTCGTTTTTAGCTGGGTATTTTTACTCATTAGACTCGACCAGGATGAAGAATACCAATGAATATGGCTTTGATTATTAGCCCGCCAAATGCCTGACCAGCCATCCTGTGCTTCTGTAATATTTGGGAATAGCCCAAACACAAATGATAAAAGGAAGCAAAAGCATAATTTCTTGAGGTTTAATTTTTGGGAAATTGAATGATGAATAATTTTCCACTCAGTCTGCTCCCTAAATAGGCTATTTTTAGGTGAACTTTTCATGGTTTTAAGTTTTAGGGTGACACGAAATACCAATTGTAATGTTAAAGAACCAGATTAAACTTCTATAATCAGATTCGCTTCAACTAACCGGTATTTCATTGAATTATATTATCAATTACATGTGTCAGAATGGAAAAAGATATACCCTGATGAATTAGGAAAATTTGAAATTGGATGTACATTTTGTTTTGAAAGGCATCTGAAGCACATTTGAGAATGAAATGGGGAACAAAAGATCGCAGAGTCCCTTCGGAGACTCTACTCAAACTCAGGGACAATGCCAAGAACAAAAATTGAAATTGAAACTGGTCTTGTACTTAAACTTAATCTTAAACTTAAACTTAAACTTATTAAAACGTCCCATCAGAGTCTCCTGAAAGGGACTCTGATATTTCCAAACCCCTCTATTATTCCAACATTGATTACCTTTATCTCAAATTAGCATTCATACTTACCAACCTACCTGCTGCCAGAGTCTATTTCGTTGGAACATTTACTTCAAACCATTGAAGAATTTAACTGTCAAAATACTTGATTATGAAATTGAAAATCGTACTCTCTGTTCTTACCCTTGCTTTGCATTTCAATTTGTTTGCTCAATGCAATTATACACCTTGTGCACCTGGCAATGTTCAAATGGGGCTTCATCCGGCCAATACCTGTGTCATATGTGATTTGAGTGATTTGGATGGTTTTACAGGTACGAGCCTTGATTTTCCTAACAACCAGGTCCTGCCACAAGATTTTTGTGGCACCATTGAAAATAACTTTTGGTTTGCCTTTGTTGCGCCACAAGCCAATGTCGTGTTTGACATAGAGGTTTTCAATTGTGGACATCCCACTAACGGAGGACTCCAGGTGCAAATTTTTGGGTCAACCGATTGCCAAACTCAATGGGATACGCTTTCCAATTGTGCTTCTCCAGGTTTTGAACAACCACTAAAAATTACAGCAACAAATCTGGAACCTGGCGAAGTATATTATCTGATGTTTGATGGTTTTGCAGGAGATATTTGTGATTTCACTATTGAAGTCACCGAACCACTAAATGGAGGTGGTGTAAGTATCCCAACTTTACCTCCTCCAATTGTGTTTGGTCCAAGTCCTACTTGTTTTCCTGATCCGACATTTGATACTTACACAGTTAATAATCCTGCCTCAGGGGCATTTTACCAATGGACTATTGTACCTCCAAGTGTTGGGGTTATTGTTTCAGACCCTACCCAGCCAGAAGTTTTGGTTCAATGGACGAATCCTGGAGTGGCTCAAATATGCACTTTTGCATCCAATGCTTGTTCGATCAGTTCCACCAGTTGTATGTTAGTTGATATCCAGAATATACCACCAACGACTGAAGAAACAGATATTTGTATTGGAGGTTCCACGATTTGTGCTGGGGAGGTATTTACAAGTCCGGGTGTTTTCCCTGTAGTACTTACCAGCTATGAAGGATGTGATAGCATTGTCAATTGTATCGTCAATCCAATCGTACCATCATATACAGATATCGGTCAAATCGATCTTTGTTTTTCAGACTCCTATGAAGTTTGTGGCCATTTTTATACCCAATCGGGAATATATACCTCGAATTGTTTGACTTGGCAAGGTTGCGATAGTCTGGTAATGATAGATTTAGCCATAATGGAGCCTGTTGCTCACATTCAACCTCCAGAGCCACTTTTATTTTGTGAACCAAATCCTACCCAAACATTAGACGGTACTGCTTCAACCTTTAACATCGTACCAAATGGAAATACCTCATTTAATTGGAGCGGACCAAGTATTATTAGTCCCAATGATGAGGTTGTTATAGAAGTCAATGAACCAGGCCAATATTGCCTTGAACTCACCCATGAGCGAAACGGGGTGTCTTGTAGTGATAATTATTGTGTGGATGTTCCGGCTGTTTTTGGTCCTCCAGCTCAGCCAGTTATTCTAAGCCCGGATTCTTTGTATACAGGTTGGAGCTCTATTGGTTATTTTGAAACCCCTGATGTCCCTTATGCAACTTCCTATAATTGGGACAGTGGTTTTCCGGGAAACATTATTGAAGTAGTAGGCGACACAGGTGTTTTTGTACAAATTGCTGGATTTGAAGTTTGCCTTTCAGTAGAAAATGGTTGTGGATCTAGTGCTGAAACTTGTGTAAACCTTTCCATTGCTTCTGCAGATTTAACAGCAGATATTGTTGGATTGGAGGATGTCTGTGCTACTGTAGAATATACTTACCTATTTGAAACAGATGATACTACTGTAACTTCCACAAAGTGGCATATTTTGAATGGAAACATCCAGGAGGGTCAAAATACGGATCAGGTGAAAATTGAGTGGAAAAATGGGGATACAACAGGAATCCTTTGTGTTTCTGTCACCTCAAATGACTATGGCAATTATCAAAGATGTGAAACCGTTTCCATTTTTGATGCGACCAATGCCAATTTCATTGCTTATGATACTGCAGCATGCTACCTTGGTTGTATTGTTTTCAATAATGAAATGCTTTGCGAAACCGACACCTATGAATTTGGTATGATAGACAATGGTGTTTGTGAAGAAATATATGAAATTGACGTTTCTATTTTGGAAGCAGAACCCATCCTTGTGCCTCCTTTCGAATTGAATTGTTTGAATCCAACCGTAATTATTGATGGCACCCAATCTTTGGCTACACCAATTCAGGGAACCAACCTTCAAATTAACTGGACAGGTCCCAGTATCATTGCAGAAAATGGATTAGAAATCGAAGTTGATCAGGAAGGTCAATATTGTCTGGAAATCATCCATGAAACGAGTTGGGGTTTGGTCTGCTCAGGAATAGCCTGTGTAAATGTTTTGGACAATGTAAACTCAGACCCTCCAACAGCTATTTTGTATGGAGGAGGAAGCATTTGTGAAGGATCAGGGGATGCAGTGGATGTAATTATTGAATGTTCAGGTACTGCACCATGGATAGTCAATTGGCAAATTGATGGTGTTCCTCAACCACCTCTTTTTCTTAGTCAATCCCCACATCAAATATCCTTAAACGAACAAAATGCCGGGCTGGTTGAATTAACAGGGGTAAGTGATATCTGTGGTATCCAGGGCACTGTTTCAGGCCAAGCATTTGTAGAAGTAAACCCGGAACCACTTGTCACCAATATCAACCAGTTTGGGGACGCATCCAATTTAGGCTGTTTTATTTCCTTTGAGATTTATGATCCCAATCCTATTGTTGACCCTCCTGGAAGTGGTACCCTTAGTGGATTCAATCCTGTCGTTTTCACAAGCAATCTCATTCCCAATGGCACAGGTTATGAATTCATTGTGACCAATGCAGATAATTGTGGTCCAGTCATTGTTAGCCAAAATAACATTATCTGCGAATGCGAAACACAGGCAGGGGAAATGGATTTGACCCCCATCGAAACCTGTGCTCCTATTTTGGTTACAGCAACTTATGATATGACCAATCAAGTCCTGGATCCGAATGATGTTGTAAACTTTATTGTTCACAGAGGAAGTGGAAATGTTCTGGTAGATCCTGGTCCTATATCTGATGTACCGAGCTTTTATTTTAACATAGGTGCAATGCCTGGTGACATGTATTACATTTCTGCTGTAGTGGGTAATGACACTGGAGGAGGGTGGATAGATATCAATGACCCTTGCCTTCAAGTCACACAAGGCACGCCAATTATCATCACGGAAACCATCAATGCCTGGATAGAAGGGGATACTGACAGGGAAATCTGCCCGGGAGACTGTGACCAACTTAAAATAATGCTCGAAGGAATGGGTCCCTGGGAGATAACCATCAATGGAGAAATCATCAATGTTATTGCCAGTCCTTTTATTATGGACGTGTGCCCTGGCTCCCCAAATTATTCATACACTTTGGAGACGGTTGCTTCTCAAAACTGTATTAGAGATATCAATCAAACCATCCATTACTTTGAACAACCCTTGCCCACAGCTGAAATATCCGGAGGTATGACCATTTGCGAAGGAGATCCAGTGTCAGCTCAAATTGAACTGACAGGTTCGGCTCCATGGTATGTAGAATGGTCCCTGGATGGAGTTGTTCAAGCCCCAATCAACATCAACGCTAGTCCTTTCACATTAAATCTAGCACCACATCAAATTGGAGAAATAGCCCTGATAAGTGTTACAGATAACAATGGTTGCTGGAATGACGCCAACTCCAGTACCATTTTTAATGAAGTGGATGCTCCACAAGTGATGAATATTGACATTCAATGTAATGCAACATCTACTGCGTATGTTGTATCATTTGAAATCTCCGGAGGAGATCCAAATAGCTATACGGTAACTCCTTTCAACGGTACATTGGCTTCGAGTCCACCCTATATCTTTACAGGTGATGAAATTCCATCTGGGCAAGACTTTTCTTTTGTAATTTCAGATGTTAATGATTGCAACCCTGTAACAGTTGAAGAACCAACAGTGATTTGTGATTGTGTGACTTCGGTAGGAGAAATGGATTTGGCAGAAATAGAAGAATGTGGTGATGGTCCAGTCACAGCGACTTACGACAGTACCAATGAAGCCTTGGATGGAAACGATGTCCTTGCCTTTTATTTACATGATAACAACACCAATTTTATTAACAACCCAATATTAGTAAATACGATTGAACCAACCTTTCAATTCATGCCAGGCAGTATGAACTACGGTCAAACTTATTACATTTCTGCTGTAGTTGGCAACGAAGATGGCACTGGTCAGGTAGATTTAAATGATCCTTGTCTGGCAGTGGCTCAGGGGACACCTGTGGTATTCTTTGATGCACCTACTGCTCAATTTGTAGCAGATGAAATCGAAATTTGTGAAGGCGACTTTGGATTCCTCGAAGTGGAATTTACCGGAGATGGCCCCTGGGATCTCCTTCTTGACAATGGCAGTGGGTTGATACCCTATGGTGGCATTACAACGAATCCGTTTCAAATTCAGGTTGCACCAGCCCAGACTGAAGTTTTTACCATCATAGGAGTCGGGAACCTGGATTGTTCCACCCAAGGGGGAGGTACGGCAACAGTCACTGTCACTCCTAATGATTTGAAGTTCCAGGCTATTTCTCCAGACACGACCATTTGTAAGGGAGATAGTACGCAGCTTTCTGTAGAAATTGCCGCAAATGTTGAATACTCCTGGTCTCCAGCCAATACCTTGAGTTGTAGTGATTGCCCAGACCCTGTCGCAGAGCCGGTGGAAAGCACCAATTACCAGGTCACGGTTACAGATGGATCAGGCTGTACAACCGAAGAAAACATACGGGTCTTCGTGCAATGTTTTGAAGAATATGATACCATTGAAATTGGTAAAGTAGGTGTCCGCAGTCTCAATCTTCCTCCCTGGATTCCCGTTCAAGCTGACGTTTGTTTGGATGCTGAAGAACATACTTCCATAGGATGGTATCCAAATGGTTTCTTTTACGTAGGACTTTCAGAAGGAACAGATACCATTTGCATTCCCCTCAATCATCCAGATCCATTGTTAGATGATGATATGTACACCATATATGTAACGGTTATAAAAAAGTCAATTTTCAATTTTAATAACCATTCATCCAGTTCATTTGAAAAAGAAGGCGAGGATGAGCTAGATAAGAAAAAGATAGGAGGCATCTTAGAGATTCCTCCTATCTCGAAGGATATTCAGCTTTATCCAAATCCTGCAAAAGAAGTCCTGTACATCGTTTCTAAAAATCAAATGCTTAGCAATGTGGAGCTTTATGATGTATCGGGTAAAAAGGTATTGAGCCAAATCTTTGATTCCAATTCTGAACAATTAGATATTAACTCCATCGCACCTGGAAGTTATTATCTTAAAATAGAAACCCCCTTAGACAGGGTGTTTAGAAAAGTGGTTATTCATTAGTAGTTAGCACAGTGTTCACAAAACACGTAACAAACCATGTCTCTGATAGTGACAAGGTGGCTTTAAACTCGACCACCATGTCCTCACACATACCCACGCGCAGGCGAGAGACATGGTTTATTACGTTTGCTAAAAGATCTGTGAAGGCATTTCCTCTAAAACCACACCTCTGCCTAAAGGGGAAATCTACCCACTCCGTTAATTTAAGCGGGTGGTGGTTCACCTTTAGGCTGGGGTGATTGGTTCTAAAAAATGAATACATTTAAAGAAGTGAATGTCCCCCTTTGGAGGGGGATTTAGGGGGAGGAATTTTGAGATTTTCCCCCTCCACCCTTCGGGCACCTCCCCCAAGGGAGGAAATTTCACGTCTTTTTCAAATTTTCCATATAAAGAAATTTAGATTTAATAATTCGCCAGCTTGCCTTTTTGACTTTCAACTAACTTAATATAGTTCCAATAGTTATAATTTTTAGGAGCATTATCCCATGCGTATTTTAGCCGTATAGATGCTTGATTACAATTTTCTCCTGCTTCTAAACATTGTCTTGCCAGGGCAATTGATAAACCTCCAATAGCATGCCTACCATTTTGAAAAATATTTTCGGCTTTTCTGAAATGTCCCTCAGCTTTTTTTAATTGGTTGTTCCCCAAGGCCAACTTTCCCTCTTGTATATGAAATACATAATTTTCGCCCCAATCCCTTCCAAAATTCAAAATCGTTTCATTTGCACTCGTTTCAAAGTTCTCTTCATAATTATTAAAGGAATCATAAAAATGAATAACCAATCCAAGAATGCCTGCCAGAATAAAAAGAAAGAAAATTATACGAATAAGCTTCTCTTTAAAATGGTTCTCTGAATATCTCTTAAATCGCTGATCCAGAGAAGCCCTGAGTTCAAGCAGCCGCTGGGTATTTAACTCTTTTTGAAACTTAGACTTTTTCTGGGCTTTTGATTTTTGAAACTTTTTGGCTTTTAGAAAGCCTTTTCGGTGCCTGGGAAGGTTGTGTCCGTCAATTTTACACCAACCCTTAGAGATTTGCGAATCCATAATCGTGTTTTCTCTTCAAGCTAAGCTGTATTTTTATTTAAGTCGGATATTATTGCCAAAAGGCAAATTTTTCTAGATAAAATCATACAGAAGGAATGGACCGAAATTGCCTCGAAATCCAATTCACAAACATATTTTTTACTTTTGAGGAGCAGTTCAGGTGGAGTTTTATGAAGTTGGCAAAAACCTGACTTCATAAGCACTGCTGCCTGCTTGAACCTGGAAGGTCTTTCGAGGTAGCCAGAGATATCCTCCTCCTGCTTAAACTACCAATGCTATTTCGTTTGAGAAATTGTGTTAAAATATTAATCCTTTTATTAGCTGCTGCTTTTATTCTTCCGCTACAAGCTCAAGACTACATTGCCGATGTAAAGTATTTTGGGATTGAAGATGGCTTGTCCCATCGAGAAGTGTATTGTTCCTATGAAGATGATCAGGGATTTATCTGGTTAAGCACTAAATATGGACTAAATCGTTTTGATGGCTATGAGTTTAAGTTATTTACAAAGGAAAACGATGGTTTGGCTTCCAATGAAATTCATCAGCTTTTTCAGGATAAATCAGATTGGCTTTGGCTAATTTCAGTTGAAAATATTTTTGAGTTATCTGACATCAAAAGTATCAGTTTTCTAAACCCTGTTACCAAGGAAGTACGATCCATAAAAGAGCATTTTGGAGCAGATCTCCCTTTTGAAGTTCAGGATCTTGAACACATTTATATCAACGAGTTAAATAAGCTGATTTTCCTGGGCACCCATAATGGGCAAGTTTTTATTTATGAGAATGGGAAATCTTTTAAATTGATTGCTAAGACAGGTTGGGAAAACATGTTTCCAAGGGTTCAACCTTCAGCGAACACTTTACTTGTCGAAAGTTCTTCAAAAGAAGTTTCTGCGACCTTATATGAGGTAACACTAGATGGAGAGATTTTAAATTCCTGGGATGTTTTTGAGCATTATTTTTTAGGAATTGCGCCCGATGCCAATGTTTATACCTATTTCAAGTCAGCCTCTCAGGAAAGAGATCCTCCAATGGATTTTTTTTCTCTACAAGCTGAATCGAAGTTGGAACCTGTTGCTTTGCCTCTCAGCATCTATCCTTTAAATAATGATGATTGGTTTTCTAAATTATTTTATAAAAAAAATGACCACACAATTTGGTATAAAAGTGAGGCCAGGTTTTTTGTTTTTGATCTTCAAAAAGGGCGCTTATTTGATTTCAATGAATCTTATCCTGATATTTCTAAAAATGTTATTTGGGATATTTACTTTGATAGGTCTGACAGGGCATTTATTGCTACTTCCCATGGGTTTTACATTATACGGCTTTCTATCAACCCCTTTCAGCGTTTAATGTATAACTCCTCAAATACCTATGATGTAAATTCATTTTTTAGCTGTAGAGGAATCGTAGCGCATCAAAATACGCTTTGGATAGGCACTGAATTTCAAAACAATCATAGAATAGATTTAAATAACCTTCAAGCCGAAAGATTGCCTCATTTTGAATTCTCAGGTCGGGAAAATCAAATTAGGCTAGGTGAAGGCAGAGTAGTCATTTCTTTAGATAATGATCATTTATTATTCGGTGACAATGAGTTAATCAAATACAGAATTTCGGATGCTTCCATACAATTTCATTTTTGGGAAGATGGCAGCTCTCCTCCAATTTGGAGTATGTTCAAAGATCAAAAAGATACGATTTGGGTGGGTACTTATGATGGTCCATTGGGGTATTGGCAGGAGGGAATGAAAGAAATTCAGGTTTATGAGCAATTGAATGATTTTGAATTTCAGGAAGGAGGATATATATATTCCTTTTTAGAGTTGAATGAATCCAATATACTAATGGGTACTTCCTTTGGTATTTATCTTTTACAGCGTCAAAAAGGAATCATCAAACGATTTTGGACCGAAGGAATAGAAGAAGCTCATTTTCCTCATAACAACATTTTTCACCTGGTAAAAGATAAAGACAAGAACAACATTATCTGGGTAGCTACAGGAGGAGGAGGATTAATAAAATGGAGTGTCGATTTATCCAATATTGGTGACAAAAAAGGATTTTCAAAAGAAATCAAACAATTCACCATTGCTCATGGCTTGTCTAATAATACCATTTACGCAAGCTATGAAGATGAAGCAGGCAATCTTTGGTTGCCTAGTGATTATGGTATCATACAGTTTAATAAGCATACCCAATTTACAAAAGCCTACCTGGTGAAAGATGGCATTACTTTCAATGAATTCAATCGAATATCCCATCATGAAGGCAAGCAGGGGAAATTGTATTTTGGAGGCTTGAATGGCATTACTGCTTTTCAACCAATAAATTTTACTACAGAGGGAGATTCCTTAAATGTTCCACTTAAAATCACGGAATTTCAGCAATTCGATTCGGAGACAGAAAAAATTGTGGATAGAACGGCTGAATTGCTTAAAAATGGCCAGATCCTACTACACCCTGGAGATCGCTTCTTTCAATTAAAGTTTGCCTTGCTCGAATACCAAAACACTGCGCATATTCGCTATGCTTATATAATTGAAGGTCAAGATATCGACTGGAACACCATTTCCGACAATTCTCTGAGGATCAGTGGGCTAGACTACGGAAATTATACTTTAAGGATCAGAGGACAGGGTGCCAATGGACAATTTTCCAAGCAGGAGTTGTCTTTACCAATTCAAGTTTTAAAGCCTTTCTACCTGAAAACATGGTTTCTTATCCTGGTGATTTTAAGTGTCATGGGATTGGTTACTGCCTGGTATAAAAACAGGACGATTATGTACAAACGGCAGCAAGCTGTTTTGGAGAAAAAGGTTCTGGAACGAACAGAAACCATCGAACAACAAAAAAAAGAACTACAACAACTAGATAAAGTTAAGTCCCGGTTTTTTGCAAACGTATCACATGAATTGCGTACACCACTTACCTTGATGTTGGGTCCTTTGGGAAGTGTGCTCAAAAGCAAGGATTTGAATAATAAGAATTTTACCCTTATTAAGTTGGTACAGGGAAATGCCAAAAATCTATTGGGTTTGGTAAATGAGATTATGGACTTAACAAAAATGGAGTCTGGAAAGCTTGAACTAAAAGAAGAAGCGGTTCTGCTATATCCACTGACTCAAAGGATATTAGCTGCTTTTGAATCACATGCTCAAGGCCAAAATGTAGATTTTGAATTTCATTTTAATGCAGACCAATATTTACAAGTTAAAGTAGACAAAAACAAATACGAGAAAATTCTAAGCAACCTTTTATCAAATGCCATAAAATTTACGAGTAGTGGTCAAAGCATTATCGTCCAATTGCAGGACTTTGCAAATCGCATACAACTAAAAGTAATTGATACAGGACGTGGCATTCACCAGAATGATATTGATAATGTGTTCAATCGGTTCTATCAATCCGCTCAACCAGATACACCGGTGGAAGGAGGGACAGGAATTGGTTTGGCACTTTGCATGGAATATTCAAAATTGATGAATGGCAAGCTCTGGGTTGAAAGCACCCTAGGAAAGGGCAGCACCTTCTACTTTGAATTTTCAAAGAAGCAGGTTTTTGGTATGGTTGATTCAGAAAAATTAATTCCGGAAGATCAGGTTACTTCTGAAGTTGAAGATTTGACCAATTATATCAATGCTTCCTTTTTAGAAAGTGAAGTGGAAACCCAAAAGGCAAACATCTTAGTTGTTGAGGACAACCATGCACTTCGAAACTACCTCCAACTGATCTTATCCGAAAACTATCAGGTAAAAGCTGTTGAAAATGGACAAGTAGCCTGGGATTATTTATTGGAGGACGGTCGACGGTCAACGGCCGACGGTAAAATCCGTCAACCGTCAACCGTCAACCGTCAACCAGATTTAATAATTTCCGATATCATGATGCCCCTGATGGATGGTTACCAATTGCTTTCAAAACTTAAAGGGAATGATCTATTTCGGAATCTTCCGGTTATCATGTTGACTGCCCGCGCTGAAATGCAGGACAAATTAAAAGCAATCCGGATCGGCGTAGATGATTACATGTTGAAACCTTTCGAAGAGGAAGAATTATTTGCCAGGATAGAAAACCTGCTGCGCAATAGTCAGCAAAGAAAAATCGCCTTTGAAAAATTTCAATTGGCAATTACAAAAAGTCAAAATGTAACTCAAATTGGTTCGGCTTCAGAAACTGAATTGGAATTCCTTCAATTGCCTCAGATATCAGCTGATGAACTCAATTGGCTCGAAGAGGTAGAAAATACGGTAAAGATCGAACTAACCAATTTTGAATTCAACGTCGAACGATTGTCTGAAAAAATGGCTTTGAGCAAACGACAGTTGGAAAGAAAATTGAAACGCCTGACGGGAATCACTCCGAGAAAGTATATCCAGGAAGTTCGATTCAATTACGCTCGAAATTTGCTTGAAAATAAATCAGAGTCCAGTGTGAAGGCAGTTGCCTATTCCATTGGAGTAAAAGACGTGGCGCATTTTTCAAAACTATTTAAAGAGAGGTTTGGAAAATTACCCTCCGAATATTTTTAAATTATAACCAGCAATTCTCACTTTAGGAAGAAGGTTGAGTAGCGGAGTTTTGAACCCCCTATACGAATACAAATCTCCTTTTCAGAAAATTACTTTCCTTAATAAAACGCTCCTCTTTTGGCTTTTCAATTAATTGTCATACCGCATTTATCCCATATACTTGGCGCGTTTATGCCCATATTGTCGCATCTATCCTACATAGTTGTCGCATTTATCTGACAAGGTCTCCTCTATATTTACGCATGTGTTGAGAAAGTAAGATCCTGACTAGCTCGCATTCCTCTATTTAACCCACTGATAAAATACAAGTCAACTTTAAGATTCACTACAACAACAAATCTTCTGTAATATGGAAAGATTTTACCTGGCACTTATTGCCCTTATGCTAAGCGCAAGCACATCCTATTCCCAATTGGAAGATTTTGAGGATATTGAAGCTGTTGGGAAGGAAGGGTTTTTCAAAAATTACGTTTCCGGAATGTTCAAGGGATTTACTGATTTTGGAGATCCCTTTTTGATGAACGGCGGCATTGGTCTGAATATGCGCTCCTATTCCGCCTTTGGTGCCGACCCTCGTCAGGATCCCTTCTTTTATTCTCTCAATGCCAATGCGAATATTCGAGTTTACAAATTGAATCTTCCCTTCTCCTTGATGGTATCTGCCAAGAATACCGAATCTGCATACCCCAATATAAAAGAACTTATACGAGCTTTCAGAAACAATGCCGAGAACAAAATTGAAAACCAAAAGAACCGCTTCATAAGGTTTGGCGTATCACCTCGATACAAATGGATAAAGCTTCACCTCGGACACCGCAGCATGAATTTTTCGCAATTCACCTTAGCCAACCTCAATTTCCTGGGAGCAGGAATGGAGCTCACACCAGGCAATTTGAGGATTTCAGCCATGTACGGCAGGTTGGCAAAAGCCGAACCGCTAGACTTGTCATTGGTCACGCCCAATATTCCAGTATTTGAACGATTGGGATGGGGTATGAAAGTGGGTTATGGAACCAGTGAAGAATACATTGACCTATCCTTGTTTAAAGCGAAAGACGACCAAAGTTCGATACAGTTTCCAGGTGATGGCTCCAATCAGGTTGCTCCTCAGGAGAACCTGGTCATTGGCATCAATGCACAAAAAACATTTTTTGAAAATTTCAATTGGAAAGTAGAATATGCCAGCAGTGCCTTGTCCCCCAATTCAGCAGATGAAGGAGCCTCCAACAAATTTCCTCACCCTGGATTCTTATTTGATGCCAAACAAACCACTGAGTACAAAAACGCACTGGAATCCTCCCTGAATTTTCAAGCCAAGATTTTTACGGTAGGCATTGCCTACAAGCGAATAGATCCCAATTATAGATCGTTAGGTGCTTATTTCTTTAACAATGATATTGAAGATTATACGGGCAACCTGAGCTTTGGCTTACTAAAAAATGCAGTGAATGTAAACCTCAGCGGAGGGGTTCAAAGCAACAACCTGGACAATTCTCAGGCTTCCACGATGACCAGATTTATTGGTACTGCCAATATCGCCTACACCCTAAACAGCTTCAACCTGGGACTCAACTACACCAATAACAGTTCTGATATCGCCTACCTACTCGACCCTGAATTGGATTCCCTCAATGTCATCATCGTCACTCAGGATGCAGGTTTAAATGCGAGTTACAGTTTTCAGGACCAATCCAATAATCAACACGTACTGACCGGAACTGTAAACGCTCAAATGGTAACCGATGAAGTAACAGATCCCATGGCAAGCTCAGCCTCCCAAATGTTGGTCGGCAACCTTGTTTACAATTATTCATTAGCTGAAAGCAAGTGGAAATTCTCTATCAAAGCCAATTACAACCAAAATGAGCTGGCGCAAATGATCATGAGAAGATATGGGGGCGGACTGGGTATCACGAAAGGCTTTTTGGAGGGGAAAATCAATTCAGGCTTTGACCTCAATTATTTTTTAATGACCAACGAAAACACAGAAGATCAAACAAACTTGAATGGACAATTCAGATTGAGCTATAAAATCTCAGACAACCAGAATTTAAATATGAATTGGAACCTGCTGAGCACCAAAAAAGGAAGCGCCGCCAGTTTTTCAGAATTGACTGGAACACTGGGGTATCAGTATAACTTTTCGATCAATCCTAGTCAGAAAAAAGCGGAAGCAG
>JBGTQJ010000033.1:0-100531 GCA_041941305.1 Saprospiraceae bacterium | reverse complement strand
TTGCAAAAAAGAAGCCTTCAAAAGAATAAGATATTTAGTTTACAGAGTACTTAGTGGTATAATTTGAGAAGTTGGGCATAAATATTTTTTAATTAATGGAATTTGAAGAATCTTTGGTTCTAGTCATCACTTATTTACGATAGATATTTTATTATTTTTGAGTCATCATAACAAAATTTTATAACCAAAATCAATTATTTATGCCAGAAATTAATGAACCTCTTGACCACATTGAATCCACCGCTCCACCTACTTCCGATGAAAAGACCATGGCTATTTTAAGTCATATTCTGACATTGGTTGCTGGATTTATAGCTCCCCTGATTATCTATTTGGTCAAAAAAGATGAATCTGCATATGTTCGGGAACACGCAGTAGAATCTCTTAACTTTCAAATTTCCCTCATTATCTATTGTATTGCTTCAGCCATATTGATGATTGTGCTTATCGGGATTTTCCTATTATTTGCAGTAGGAATTTTCGCTTTAATAGTTGTAATTGTTGCTACTATCAAAGCTAGTGAGGGAAAACATTATCGTTACCCGCTTTGTATTAGAATGATTAAGTAGAGCGAAAGTCATATAGTAAATTTGTAAAAAGACCTATCAACATTTCACAGATTGATAGGTTTTTTTATCAAAATCATTAGTAAAAATTCTATAAAAAAAAAGGCTATGCAGAGTTAGCATAGCCTTTTAAGGTTAATATTGTTTATATTTAAAGTGGAAATTATTCTTCCTCGGAACTAGCTACTGCAGTTGGTGTTGCTGCTCCAGATACGCCAGAGCCACTACCACCTCTTCTTCTTCTCCTTCTCTTTCCACTACCTTGAGTACTATCTGCTTTACCAGAATATACTTCGTTGAAGTCTACAAATTCTATCATCGCCATTTCAGCACCATCTCCTTTTCTCCATCCAGTTCTAATCACACGAACATAGCCTCCAGGACGGTCAGCAACTTTTTCTGCTACAGTGCCAAAAAGTTCCTTAATAGCATCCTTATTTTGTAAATAACTAAATACAACTCTACGTGAGTGGGTAGTATTTGATTTAGCCTTCGTCACCAATGGCTCAATGTATTGACGCAAAGCTTTTGCCTTTGCCAATGTAGTATTGATCCGCTTATGAGTAATCAAAGCTGCCGCCAGGTTCCGCAATAATGCCTTCCTGTGAGCTGATTTACGACTAAGATGGTTGAATTTTTTTCCGTGACGCATCTTTTTTGTTTTATAAATGGTTAACCTCGCAACACCCTGGAAGAATGAATTGAACAAAATTTAATGGTCTTCCATCAGTAATTGCAACTATAATCGGCTGGGCTAGCCTTTAAATTAATATGTGCCCTCCGTATTAATCTTCGTCCAATTTGTATTTCGAAAGATCCATACCAAAAGTCAGGCCTTTGTCCTGGAGCAATTCTTCAATTTCTACAAGTGATTTCTTACCAAAGTTTCTAAACTTCAATAACTCGTGCGTATCGTAACGCACCAATTCGGCCAAGCTATTGATCTTGGCTGCTTTTAAGCAATTGTATGCACGTACAGACAAATCAAGGTCTTCCAATGAAGTTTTCAGCAATTTACGCATATGAAGAATATGCTCATCTACTATATCATCCTGACGACTAGAAGCATCGTCAAATGTGATATTTTCATCAGTTATCAACATCAGGTGCTGAATCAAAATTCTGGAAGCTTCCTTTATCGCCTCTTCAGGATGAATGGTACCATCAGTTTGTACTTCAATTGTCAGCAATTCATAATCAGTTCTTTGACCAACACGTGTATTCTCGATTTTGTAAGCTACATTCTTAATTGGAGTGTATATAGCATCCACTGGAATAACCCCAATTGGTGCATCCTTTGGCAAATTTTCATCAGCCGGTACATAACCACGGCCCTTAGTTACCGTGAGCTCCATTTCAAGATTTACAAATGGTTCCATTCTACAAATCAATAACTCCGGATTCATCACCTTAAACACATTTGTATGCTCTTCAATATCTGCTGCCACAAATTCTTCCTTACCGCTAATCGTCAGATAAATTTTTTCAGTAGTAATGTCATCATCCTGAATCAATTGTTTTAAACGAATTTGCTTCAGGTTCAAAATAATATCAACAACATCCTGTACAACTCCACGAATCGTAGAAAATTCATGATCTACACCGGCCATACGAACAGCCGAAATAGCAAATCCTTCCAAGGAGGAAAGAAGCACCCTTCTTAAAGAGTTTCCAACAGTTTGCCCGAAGCCTGGTTCCAAAGGCTTGAATTCAAAGTGGCCTAAAAAGTCATCGGCCTTTTGCATTACAATTTTGTCGGGCTTCTGGAAATTTAAAATGCTCATATATAAAATTGAAGTTTGATAGGATTATGGGAAAAGTCTAATTTGAAGTTTTGATTCCCACAAATGGAATTGAATTTGATTCTTTCTCGAAAATATACTGTGATAAAAAAACGAGTTTTGGCAACCCACAAATGTAGATTGCCAAAACATATTTTTAGCAACTGATTATTTAGAATACAATTCTACGATCAGCTGCTCATTTATTTTCTCAGGAATATTTTCGCGTTCTGGATAAGCCATAAACTTTCCAGCCATTCTTTCCGGGCTGAATTCCAACCAAGGGAATTTCCGGACATCTGATTTATTACCTACAGAGTCTTTAACAACTTGTAATCCTTGGGATTTGCCTCTAACTCCCACAATATCACCAGGTTTCAATTGACAAGAAGGAACATTTGTTACAACTCCATTTACGGTAATGTGCTTATGAGATACCAATTGACGCGCAGCCCTTCTGGTTGGTGCTATTCCTAATCTAAAAACTGTATTGTCTAATCTGGCTTCCAGAAATTGCAAAAGTACTTCACCAGTAACCCCTTTCTTTCTGGTTGCTCTTTCAAACAAGTTTCTAAATTGACGCTCCAAAACGCCATAAGTATATTTGGCTTTTTGTTTCTCCATCAATTGAAGTGCATAGTCAGATTTTTGACGACGACGTCTGGTATTGCCGTGCATACCTGGACCATACTTCTTTTTTTCAAAGGCTTTGCTAAAGCCGAAGATTGGCTCTCCGAATGCTCTTGCTTTTTTTGCTTTTGGACCTCTGTATCTAGCCATATTATTAAGTTAGAATTGTTTCGATTTACGAATGATTTATCCCTGTGGGACAATGATTACAAATTTGATTTATCTTTTAAATTCGCGATCTAAACCTTCTCAAAATTTGTAAATCGCAAATCCAAAACTATAAACCCTTATACTCTTCGTCGTTTAGGAGGACGACAACCATTATGAGGAATTGGAGTCACATCTTTGATTTTTGTGACTTTAATTCCAGATGCATCTATGGCACGAATAGCAGCCTCTCTTCCGGAACCAGGACCCTTTACATATACTTCGCATGAACGAAGTCCTGCTTCATGAGCTACCTTTGCTGCGTCATTAGCAGCGATTTGAGCTGCGTAAGGTGTATTTTTCTTAGAACCTCTAAAACCAGATTTTCCGGCAGATCCCCAAGAAATTACTTGTCCTTTCTTATTCGTGATAGAAACAATGATATTATTGAAACTGGCTTTGATATAAGCAAAACCTTCTGGTTCTACTTTTACTTTTCTCTTCTTCGCTTTTGCTTTTGCGGATAAAGCTCTTTTTGCCATTTTATAATGCAGTTGCGAGTTGCAAGTTGCGAATTAGGAGTAAAGACTCCCAACACGTAACCCAAAACTCGAATTACTTAGTTGCTTTCTTTTTGTTCGCTACAGTCTTACGTTTCCCCTTACGCGTACGCGCATTTGTTCGGGTTCTTTGACCTCTAAGTGGAAGTCCTTTTCTATGTCGCAATCCTCTGTAGCATCCAATATCCATTAAACGTTTGATGTTCATTTGAACCTCAGAACGCAATTCCCCTTCTACTTTGTATTCATCAGTGATGATACGAGAAAGAGTCGCCACCTGATCATCTGTCCAATCATTTACTTTGATGCTGATATCAATCTCAGCTTTATTCAAAATTTCTTCTGCAAGAGAACTGCCAATACCAAAAATATAGGTTAAACCTACTACACCACGTTTCGACTTTGGTAAATCAACACCTACTATCCGAGCCATATTAATAATGAATAATGATTAGTAAAGGAATGAATAAGGAATGAAGCATTATTCATTCTTTCACTAGAATTAACCTTGTCTTTGTTTAAATCTAGGGTTCTTTTTATTAATTACGTAAACCTTTCCTTTTCGGCGCACGATTTTACAATCTGCGGAGCGTTTTTTTACTGAAGCTCTAACTTTCATAACAGTATTTATTTATAACGATAAGTTATTCGTCCACGTGTCAAGTCATATGGTGACATTTCAACGGAAACTTTATCTCCTGGTAAAATTCGAATATAATTCATTCTCATCTTCCCGGAAATAGTTGCAACAATTTGGTGGTCATTTTCAAGACGTACACGAAACATTGCGTTTGATAAGGCCTCTTCAATTATACCATCTTGTTTGATCAAGTTCTTTTTTGCCATATTTTAATTTTCGGTCGGCAAAGGTACTAAAATTATCTCACTTTTTGATAATCAAAACCTAAAAAAGCTATTTGCCGATTCAAGTCTTATTGCTTGTTTTTCAACACTTAACAACAAACTGTAGATTCTTCACTACCATTCCAAAATCTCAATTATCTTTTAGGCATATTCTAAAACCGAAACCTCTCTAACTTCTGGATTTTTTAAAATTTCAGCTTCAATCATACTGTGATCAGACAATATATCTGCCTTGTCTTTTCTAACAGCCACTGTATGTTCATAATGGGCAGAAGGCTTTCTGTCTTTGGCATAGATGGTCCAACCATCGTTACTTTGTTTCACTTCCTTCTTTCCCAGATTTATCATTGGCTCAATAGCGATCACCATACCCTCTTTCATCAAAATACCAGAACCTCTTTTACCGTAATTTGCCACTTCAGGATCTTCATGTAAATTTTTTCCCAATCCATGCCCTACCAACTCTCTCACAACAGAATATTTATTCTTTCTTTGAGTGTAATCCTGAATCGCAAAACCAATATCTCCCAATCGCTTTCCATGAACCGCCATTTCTATTCCCTTATACAATGCAGTATTGGTAACCCTCAGCAATTCCATCACTTTTTCATCAACATCCCCAAGCGCAAAGGTGTAAGCTGCATCTCCATAAAAATTATTCATATACACCCCACAATCCACAGAAACGACCTGGCCATCTTGAAACTCCTTTTCTGAAGGAATTCCATGCACAACTACTTCATCGATTGAAACACACAAGGTACTTGGGAAGTCTCTATACCCCTTAAATCCAGGAACCGCACCATGATCTCGAATCAACTGTTCCGCTTCTTTATCAATAACACTCCCCTTTACTCCAGGTCGGATTCTGCTTGCCACATGGGCAAGTGTTTTGCAAACCAGCAAACAAGATTGGCGAATGAGTTCTATTTCCTCATCAGTTTTGTAAAAAATGTTTGTGTTTTTGCTAAAACTCGTCCAAAAAGTCATATGGAATTAATTAAGTTGATCTTACTTAGTTAAGTTCAAAAAAAAATCGTGCTACGAGGCTGTATAATCAAAAAACCCTTTGAGGTAGTTTTTAATAATGGCTCTCGTAGCACGATTTGTTTTTCGTGATCATACTTTCAAAGTCTAAGCTACATGCTGGCTCCAATACCCTGCATTCGGCTTCTGCCCTGAATCTTTCCTGATTTCACTAATCCATCGTATCTTCTCATAAGCAGATGACTTTCAATTTGTTGTAGCGTATCTAAAACAACAGCTACTAAAATCAGCAAGGAAGTACCGCCAAAGAACATAGCAAAAGCTACGTTTACACCAAATCCAACGGCAAATGAAGGCAAAATTGCAATCAGACCGAGGAAAATGGAACCTGGCAGCGTAATTCTGGTCGTCACTGCATCAATAAAATCAGCAGTTGCTTTACCTGGTTTGATACCAGGTATAAAAGCATTTTGACGTTTCAAGTACTCTGCATATTGTGTTGGATTCACCAATAAGGCTGTATATACATAAGTAAATAGAACAACCAATAAGAAAGTAATAATACTAGAGATTACAGAGAAGGGGTCAACCAACTCTTGCAAAATTGGATGTGCTTGCAAACTTGCATCATCTCCAGCAATGAATTGAGCCACAGTAGCTGGCAGAAACATCAATGCCTGAGCAAAGATGATTGGCATTACACCAGCTGCATTAACTTTAATCGGTATATAGTCTCGTGCACCAGCCGCAGGCATTGCATTTGCGCCACGACCAACCATTCTTTTAGCAAATTGAATTGGAACCCTTCTCACTCCCTGAACAATCAACACAGTAACCATAAATATGGCAAACAACACAGCGAGTTCAAAAATGAACAATATCAATCCACCTTTTGCCAACTGTTGCTGGAACTCAGCTACAATCGCCAGTGGAAGCGTTGCAATGATACCAACTGTTATCAATAAAGAAATACCATTACCAATTCCTCTATCTGTAATCTTCTCACCCAACCACATTGCGAAAATGGTTCCGGCAGAAAGAATGATTATATTTGAAATCCAGAATACCCCAATTGGAATTGTAGGGTCTACGGCACCCATAGTATTGATGTAAGTCAGGTAACCACCACCTTGAACCAAGGTAATTGCTAATGTCAGCAAACGAGTAATTTGCGTCAATTTCTTTCTTCCTGATTCTCCTTCTTTTTGTTGTAATCTTTGGAAATAAGGCACTGCAAAACCTAACAACTGAATAATGATAGATGCAGTAATATAAGGCATGATACCCAAGGCGAAAACAGCTGCGTTGTTAAAAGCACCGCCGGTAAAAATATTAATCAATCCAAGCAGGTCTCCTGCTGCATTCTGGGAGGTTGCCCCATCCAAAACATCGGGATTAACACCAGGCAAAACAACAAAGGAACCAAAACGATAAACTGCAAGGATTCCCAATGTAAATAGAATCCGAGTCCTCAATTCTTTAATCTTCCAGATATTCTTTAATGTAGTGATTAACTTATTCATTGCAAAAGCTTGTTAATGTAAGGTTTTTAGTTGGTCATATTAATTTAAAAAGTCATAAATCGTACCAATACAAAAAAACGCTTACACAATTGTTACACTGCCTCCTTTTTCCTCAATAGCTTGCTTAGCTGATGCTGAACAAGCATGAACGGAAACATTCACTGAACTGGTAAGTTCGCCGCTACCTAGAATTTTCACTTTATCGGTTTTTGAAATGATTCCATTAGCTTTCAACATATCTATATCTATGGTTTGAGTCCCATATTTATCATTAATAGCCTGCAAACGACCTAAATTGATTGGATTATAAGCCACACGATTTGGGTTTTTAAATCCTCGTTTCGGCAACCTCATTTGAAGCGGCATTTGACCACCTTCAAAATTTCTCTTCTTACTCCAACCTGATCGGGATTTGGCTCCTTTATGACCTCTTGTTGCCGTTCCGCCATAGCCTGAACCCTGACCTCTTGCGATTCGCTTTCTAGATTTTGTTGCGCCCGTTGAAGGCTTTAAATTATGGAGTTCCATTACTTTATTTTTTTGCCAAATTGAACTATAAATGCAAGAGAACAATTAAAACTGTTCATTGCATACTGCCAATTGAAATTATCCTTCTTCAACTTTAACTAAATGAGCAACTTTTTTGATCATACCCATAATTTGGGGAGTTGCCTCTTTTTCTACTGTTTGATTGATCTTTCTCAAACCTAAAGCTTTTACTGTAGCTTTTTGCCTTCCTGTTCGACCAATAACACTTTTTATTTGAGTTATCTTAACCTTGCCCATCTTTTTAAATGATGAACGATGAACGATAAATGAAGAATGATAAAAACTTATCATTCAGCATTCAGCAATCATCATTAAGTTTTATCCTTTAAATACTTTTTCTAAATCTATGTTGCGTTGTCGAGCTACATCCAAAGGACTTCTTAGTTTGGAAAGGGCATCCACTGTAGCTTTGACAACATTATGAGGGTTTGAAGACCCCATTGATTTTGCCAAAACGTTTTGAACACCTGCAATTTCCAACACTGCACGCATCGCACCACCGGCAATTACACCAGTACCATCAGATGCTGGTTTAATCAAAACACGACCAGCGCCATATTTTCCTTTTTGCTCATGAGGAATGGTTCCATTGTGAATAGGTACACGTACCAAATTCTTTTTGGCATCATCTACCGCTTTTGCGATAGACTCTGATACATCACGAGCTTTTCCCAGACCGTGACCTACAGTCCCATTTCCATCACCTACAACAACAATTGCTGCAAAGCTAAATGTACGACCACCCTTAGTTACCTTGGCAACTCTGTTTAAGTTTACCAATTTCTCCTTCAATTCAGTTTCAGCAGGTCGAATTCTTTTTTGATTTTCTCTCGCCATGTTAGAATGGTGATTTTATTATTTTGAAATAATTATTAAAACTTTAATCCTCCTTCTCTTGCACCATCGGCCAATGCCTTGACACGTCCATGATACAAATAACCACTTCTATCAAAAACCACACTTGAGATATTTTTACCAGAAGCATTTTCAGCTAAAATCTTTCCAACCTCTTTTGCCTGCTCTGTTTTAGTTTTACTTTTATCAACTCTGGAGTCTTGAGAAGAAGCAGAAGCTAAGGTCACACCATTGATATCGTCAATAGCCTGAACATAAATAGCCTTGTTACTTCTAAAAATACTCAGCCTGGGTCTTTCAGAAGTACCTTTTATTTTCTTTCTTACTCTATATCTAATTCTTCTTCTTCTATTTTCTTTATTAAAACTCATTTTTCCAAAATTTGCCGGATTTAGTGAATGGCTTTTTGCTAAACCCAAATCCCTTATTATTGAAAGAATGAAGAAATGAATAATGAATGAATGAAGTTAATTTTTTTCATTCCTTCATTACCAATTCTTTCATTAACCAGCAGTTTTACCTTGTTTACGTCTAATCTCTTCTCCCTTGAACCGAATACCTTTCCCTTTATATGGTTCTGGTTTGCGGAAGGCTCTAATCTTTGCAGCTACTTGCCCAATTAATTGCTTATCGTGGCTTTCCAGCTTTACGATTGGGTTCTTTCCCTTTTCCATAATTGCTTCAACCTTCACTTCATCAGGAATGTAAAAGTAAATGGGGTGAGAATAACCCAATGTCAATTCCAATAATTGACCAGCATTTGAGGCTCTGTAACCGACACCTACCAACTCTAATTCTTTCACATATCCTTTGGAAACGCCTTCGATCATGTTGTTTACCAAAGAGCGATACAATCCGTGAATAGCTTTGTGGCGCTTTTGATCGGTTGGACGTTTTACCGTAATAATTCCGTCCTCTATATCAAAGGTAATGTCTGGATCAACCTGTTGAGACAATTCTCCTTTTGGTCCTTTAACGGTAACCAAATTACCTTTGCTTATGTTAATTTCCACTCCCTGTGGAATTGAAATTGGTGCTTTTCCTACTCTTGACATCGTATTATGAATTTACGATTATAGAATGTACAAATTGTGATTATTGAGGTTGATTTGGTTTTTCAAATAAAATTTAAAAAACCTGATGACCACTAATACACATAACATAGAACCTCTCCTCCTACATTTTCCGCTCTAGCCTGCTTGTCAGTCATGACTCCTTTGGAAGTAGAAATAATTGCTATACCTAAACCATTAATTACCCGTGGTAAATTAGAAGCTTTGCGATATTGACGAAGCCCCGACTTACTTATCCTTTGCAATTTTCGGATAATTGGTTTTTTTGTCAAATGATCGTATTTGAGGGCAATTTTAATGATGCCTTGTGGTCCATTATCATCCTCAAACTTATACTTTAATATATACCCTTGATTATATAGGATTTCAGTAATAGATTTCTTCATTTTTGAAGCAGGAATCTCTACTATCCTGTGGCCCGCTTGCTGTGCATTTCGAATGCGGGTCAGATAATCTGCTATTGGGTCTGTAACTGCCGCCATTTTTATAAATTCAGCGTTCCCAGTTCACTTTTCCCAGTTCCCAAGTATTCGGAAACTGACAACTGATAACTGGCAACTGATTATTACCAACTTGCTTTTGTTACTCCAGGAATCAAACCGTTCAAAGCCATCTCGCGGAACTTCACACGGCAAATTCCAAATTTGCGCATATAACCTTTTGGTCTTCCCGTGAGCAAGCAACGATTGTGCTTTCTGACAGGAGATGCATTTCTTGGCAATTTATCCAATGCATCGTAATCTCCTGCTTCTTTCAGTTGTTTGCGCAATTCTGCGTATTTGGCACACATTCTTGCTCTCTTCTTCTCTCTTGCGATAACTGCTTTTCTAGCCATGATATTATGCGTTCAGCGTTCTCGGTTCCCAGTTCTCAGTTCCATACCAGGGAACTGGGAACCGAGAACGGGGAACTGATTTAGTTTCTTTGATTTTTAAAAGGCATCCCCAATAATTTCAAAAGGGATAGTGCCTCAGCGTCAGTTTTAGCAGTGGTTACAAAGGTGATATCCAAACCACTAATTTTACTAACTTTATCTAAATCAATTTCGGGAAAAATGATTTGCTCGGTAACGCCCATTGAGTAGTTACCTCGCCCATCAAAGCTTTTGTCATTGATTCCTCTAAAGTCACGAACCCGTGGAAGTGCGACTGTAATCAATCGCTCTAAAAATTCCCACATCCTTTCTTGGCGCAATGTAACTCTGGCACCGATAGTCATCCCCTCTCTCAATTTAAAGTTAGAAACTGATTTCTTGGCAGTAGTTGGAACCGCTTTTTGACCAGCAATAAGGGTCATTTCTGCCAAAGCATTGTCCACTAGCTTTTTGTCCTGGGTAGCCGCCCCGACACCTTGATTAATGCAAATCTTGGATAATCTAGGAACTTGCATTACAGTGCTGTATTGGAATTGCTCCATTAAAGCAGGGACTACATCATTTTTATAAACTTCCTTAAGTTTTGGTGTATAACTCATCACCTCTTTGGTTTAATTCTTTACTGAATAAGTTCGCCAGATTTTTTAGCATAACGAACCAATTTACCATCAACTCTTTTTCTACCAATTCTTGTTGGTTCTCCAGTTTTTGGATCAATCAACATTAAATTGGATAGATGGATAGGAGCAGGAACTTCGTTGATGCCACCAGGATTGTCCTGTGTAGCTTTACTGTGTTTTTTTACCATGTTCACTCCATCAACGATAGCCCGGTATTTGTTAGGAAACACCTCCAATACTTCTCCCTCATCTCCTTTGTATGCACCTGCAAGAACAACCACTCGGTCTCCTTTCTTAATGTGCAATTTTGGTGCAAAGCGATTTTTTCCTTTGTTGCTCATTATTATGGCTTTAAAAAAGATATTTGAGAGATTAAATCTCTAAATATCAGTTAATTATAGTACTTCAGGTGCCAAAGACACAATTCTCATATAATCTCTTTCACGAAGCTCTCGAGCCACAGGTCCGAATATACGGGTACCTCTAGGCTCATCTGCTGGTGTCAATAGCACTACCGCATTGTCATCAAAACGGATATAGGAACCGTCTTTTCTTCGAATTTCTTTTTTGGTTCTTACTACAACAGCTTGAGTAACTGTTCCTTTTTTGATTCCACCTGGGGAAGCTTCTTTAACGGTAACTACAATTTTGTCACCAACAGACGCATATCTTCTTTTGGAACCACCCAAAACCCTGATGCAAAGCACTTCTTTTGCTCCACTATTATCTGCAACCTTGAGTTTACTTTCCTGTTGAATCATTTTTTCTAATGTTCAATGATTAAGGTAAAAAGTTCAAATTTTGATACTTTGAGCTTCCGACCTGGAACAATTTATTTCGCTCTTTCGAGAATTTCGACCAAACGCCATCTTTTGCGTTTGCTTAAAGGGCGGGTTTCCATGATACGTACTGTATCTCCCACATTGCAATCATTTGTCTCATCATGCGCCATGAACTTCTTTGTCTTTTTCACATACTTCCCATAAATTGGGTGACGCAAACGACGCTCAACCAAAACACTAATGGATTTGTCCATGCTAGTGCTCACTACAACCCCTGTTCTCGTTTTTCGAAGATTTCTTTCAGTCATTTTTTATAAAGTTCAGGGTTCTAAGTTCCTGTCCATAGTTCTTAAAAAGAACTGAGCACGGAGAACTTGTGACTCCAAATTATTTTCTTCTTCTTGCTCTGATTTTTGAACGATTTGCCAATTCAGCTTCTGACATTTCTGTCAATTCTCTTCGACGCATTTCTGTCTTCAACCTGGCAACATCTCTGCGTACCTCTCTTAAAACCAAAGGATTATCCAATCCTTTAATGGCGTGATCAAATTTTAGTTTTTGATACTGAACCTCTGTTTCGTTCAACTCTGCAACCAAATCCTCATTTGAGAATTCTTTAAGCTCCAAAAATTTTTTACTAGCCATTATTTTTAAGTCTGAGTTCACAGTCCTGAGTTAACAGCTCCAACATAAATTGGAATTGGAAACTTAGAATTGTAAACAAATTTTATTCTACGTAATCCGGGCGGATAGAAACTTTTGTCAAGACAGGCAATTTTTGAGCTGCCAATCTCAAAGCCTCTGCCGCAGTTTCGAAAGGAACCCCGTCGATTTCGAACATGATTCTTCCCGGTTGAACCTGAGCTACCCAGTGATCCAAAGCTCCTTTTCCTTTACCCATACGTACCTCTTGTGGTTTAGCCGTGATAGGTTTATCTGGGAAAATTCGAATCCATACTTTACCTTCCCTTTTCATATAACGAGTCATCGCTACACGAGCCGCTTCTATTTGGCGGTTGGTAATGCGTCCTCCTGTGGTTGCTTTCAAACCGAAAGTCCCAAAAGCAACGGTTGTGCCTCTTTTCGCGAATCCTCTGTTTCGCCCTTTTTGCTGCTTGCGATATTTCGTACGTTTCGGTTGTAACATTTTTTATGTGTTTTAATCTGTATCACCCTTATTTTCAGGCAATTATGATTGATTTTTCAAATAATCTAAATTCAAAAAAAATAGGATTTGAAAAAGCCGCGCAAAGGTACGTTGATTTTTTCAAAAGTGATGTATGAAAAAATCAATTTTAATCACGGCGACCTCTTCCGCCACCTCTTCCACCTCGACGATCTCTTCCACCTCGGCGATCTCCACCTCTTCCGCCTCGACGATCTCCACCTTTACGTTCTTTTTTATCCAATCCTGCGTTTGGAGACAAGTCTCGTTTCCCTAGTACCTCGCCTTTACAGATCCAGACCTTAATTCCGATTTTACCATAAATGGTTAAAGCTTCAGTTAAGGCATAATCGATATCAGCACGGAAGGTATGCAATGGAGTCCTACCTTCTTTATACTCCTCAGAACGAGCCATCTCCGCACCATTCAATCTTCCAGAGATACGTACTTTAATGCCTTCAGCACCAGCTCTGATTGTGGATTGAATAGACATTTTTATTGCACGACGGTAATTGATACGAGCTTCAATCTGCTTGGCAATTGATTCACCAACGATATGGGCATCCAATTCCGGCTTGCGGATTTCAATGATATTAATTTGCACATCCTTGCCAGACAACTTCTTCAACTCTTCACGAATTCTATCTACTTCTTGTCCGCCTTTACCAATAATGATTCCAGGACGTGAGGTATGAATGGTCACTGTAATGCGCTTAAGCGTACGCTCAATAATGATCCTTGCTATCCCACCTTTAGATACACGAGCTCTCAGGTAGGTACGAATCTTATCATCTTCTACCACATTAGCAGAAAAGTTTTTTCCTCCGTACCAGTTAGATTCCCATCCTCTAATGATGCCTAAGCGATTACCAATTGGATTCGTCTTTTGACCCATTTTATTATAATGATGAATGATGAATGATAAATGATAACTGATGGAATAAATTCATCATTTATCATTTATCATTTATCATTTGTTATTCTTCTTCATCAGATGCTTCCACATCGCGCTCCAATTCAATTTGGTTTTCTACAACCAAAGTCACATGATTGGTTCGCTTGCGAATTCGGTGCGCTCTACCGTGTGGAGCTGGACGAAATCTCTTCAACATCGTACCTTCATCAACTCTTGCCTCTTTTACAATTAAATTGTAGTCATCGGCACTCTCTATACCATCCAATTTGTACTCCCAATTCGCGATAGCAGAAAGCAATACTTTCTCAACCCATTCTGCTGCTTCCTTCTTGGTGAAGCGCAAAATATCCAATGCTTCATCTACATTTTTCCCACGAATATTGTCTACAACTAATCTCATTTTTCTTGCAGACATTGGACAATTCCTAAGTTTAGCAACTGCTTCCATTTTATATTCAGTTGTCAGTTGTCAGTTGTTGGTTTCCATCAGTCTGCCCAAAAAATTGAGACGGACGATCGAAAATCAAAAACCGTCAACCGATTTTATTTCTTACGGTTTCCAGCATGGCCTCTGAACTGACGAGTAGGAGAAAACTCGCCTAATTTGTGACCTACCATGTTTTCTGTGATAAATACCGGAACAAATGTTTTTCCATTGTGAACTGCAATTGTCAATCCTACCATGTCCGGAATTATCATCGATGACCTGGACCAGGTTTTGATAACTGTCTTTTTCGTACTCTCTTTTGCTTTCTCGACTTTTTTGATTAGCTTATGAAAAACGTAAGGTCCTTTTTTTATTGAACGAGCCATTTCTTAAATGATGAATGATTACTGATGAATAATGAATGATTTTTTAAAATTTATCATCCATCATTTATCATTTATCATTGGATATTATTTTCTCGATTTATTCTTTCTCTTAGAAATAATCAATTTACTAGAGTGTTTCTTATTATTTCTGGTTTTTTGACCTTTTGCCATAATACCAGTACGTGAACGCGGGTGTCCTCCTGAGGCTCTACCTTCACCACCACCCATCGGGTGATCAACCGGGTTCATAGCTACACCTCTGGTTCTGGGTCTTCTACCCAACCATCTTTTCCTACCAGCTTTACCCAATACTTGCAATCCATGGTCTGGGTTTGAAGTAGATCCTATTGTTGCTCTACAAGTCAATAATACTCTTCTTACCTCTCCGGAAGGGAGTCTAACAATTGCATACTTACCTTCTCGTCCCATCAAAACGCCATAAGTACCTGCCGATCTTGCCATTGCAGCTCCTTTACCAGGAGCCAATTCGATAGCGTGAATGGTAGCACCCAAAGGAATTTTGTCCAGGAACAATGTATTACCTGTATTTGGAGTTGCTTTTTCACCTGACATAATCTCATCACCAACTTTCAATCCATCAGGAGCAATGATATATCTTTTCTCTCCGTCTTTATACAAGACCAAAGCAATATAAGCAGAGCGGTTTGGATCGTATTCGATGGTTTTTACAGTTGCAGGAACACCATCTTTATTTCGCTTAAAATCAATAACTCTATAACGACGCTTATGTCCACCACCTCTATATCTTACAGACATGCGACCAGAATTATTACGGCCACCACTTTTAGTCAAACCTTCTGTCAAGCTTTTTTCCGGCTCACTGGTTGTAACTTCTGTAAAAGCATTTCCGACTCTGAATCGAGTTCCGGGCGTTATCGGATTAAACTTTTTAAGTGCCATTTTCTATGAGTTCTCTGTTCTCGGATCTCAGTTCCCGGTTCCACCAAAACTGGGAACTGGGAACTGGGAACTGGGAACTAGCTTATTAAATATCTCCGAAGAAATCTATTTCTTCTCCTTCTGCCAAAGTAACTATCGCTTTTTTATAGCTAGATACTCTGCCTTTTATCAAACCAGCTCGCGTATTACGGGTCTTGGCTTTTGCAGGCATAATAAGTGTATTCACCGACTCCACTTCCACGTTATACAACTCTTTGACAGCGTTCTTAATTTCAATTTTATTTGCCTTGCTATTCACAATGAAGCTGAATTGGTTGAGCTTATCAGTCAACATATCCGCTTTTTCTGTGATAATCGGCTTAATTAAAATTTCTTTTGCCATGACTATTACGAGTTAAAAGTTTCTTTAATTTTCTCAATAGAACCTTCAGAAAGAATTAAAGTATTTGCATTCAAAATTTCATAGGCATTCAAATCCTGGGCTGCAGAAACACCAGCTTTCTGAATATTGCGACTGGACAAATACAATCCTCTGTCATGCTCAGCAGTCACCAACATTGTCTTCTTACCGCTACAGTTCAAACTATTGAGAATTTCAACATAGGCACTGGTTTTGGGTGCATCAAAGGAAAAATCCTCAACTACCATAATGTTGCCATTAATTGCTTTGTCAGACAAAACAGACTTTCTGGCAAGGCTTCTCACTTTCTTATTCAATTTTTGACGGTAGTTACGAGGTTTAGGACCAAAAATTCGGCCTCCACCTCTGAATATTGGACTTTTGATATCACCAGCACGAGCTGTACCAGTCCCTTTTTGTCGCTTAATTTTTTTGGTAGAACCTGTAATCTCTCCTCTTTCCTTTGATTTGTGTGTGCCCTGGCGTTGATTTGCCAAGAAAGCCTTTACATAAAGCCAAACTGCATGCTCATTTGGTTCTACACCAAATATATTGTCAGGCAAGTCTACACTTCTGCCTGTTTTTTCACCTTGAATATTTACGACTTCTATTTTCATTTTTCTATCGTATTCTTTCCCTATATTCGGGAGAGTGTTCACTTTGATTAATGTGTTTTTATTTCAATCATTGAAGGTAAAGACACATTAATGTCTGAACACTTTTATTTTTCAAGAATGACATAAGATCCCTTGTGCCCAGGAATTGCTCCTTTTACAAGCACCAGGTTTTTTTCTGGAAAAATCTTCACAATTTCCAAATTCTGAATGGTAACGCGATTGCCACCAGTTCGACCTCCCATACGCATTCCTTTAAAAACTCTTGCAGGATAGGAAGCTGCACCAATTGCTCCAGGAGCACGTTGTCTATTGTGCTGACCGTGTGTCTGATCATTTACTCCGGCAAAACCATGTCTTTTTACAACACCCTGGAAACCTTTACCCTTTGAAGTACCTACTGCACTTACATAATCTCCCTCTTCAAAGATTTCATCACACTTCACAAGTTCACCTTGCGCTTTTTCAACAGCGTCAAAATCTCTGAATTCCACCAATTTGCGTTTTGGAGCTGTTCCGGCCTTTTCAAAATGACCTGCCATCGGTTTAGTAGTGTTCTTTACCTTGGCATCTCCAAAACCCATTTGAAGGGCATTGTATCCATCAGAATCTTCTGTTTTGACCTGGGTCACAACACAAGGTCCGGCTTCAACAACTGTGCAAGCTATATTTCGACCAGCTTCATCGAAAATGCTGGTCATTCCGATTTTTTTACCAATCAAACCGTTCATCTTGTTTGATTTACGACTTATGATTCAGGATTAACGATTTTATGCAACCCCGTCAATCCGGTTAATCTTAATCAATTAGGAAATTTACACCGCTCTTTGAAAGAGATTGTTTATCAAGTCAATTTAACTTGAATGTCAACACCACTCGGAAGCTCCAATTTTGACAATGCATCCACTGTCTTTTGGGTAGGAGTGTAAATTTCGATCAGGCGCTTGTGTGTGCGCAACTGGAACTGCTCCCGAGATTTTTTATTGACGTGCGGTGAACGCAGGACAGTAAAAATTTCTTTCTCAGTCGGCAGCGGAATCGGTCCAGTTACAACAGCCCCACTATTTCGAACTGTCTTCACAATCTTCTCCGTTGATTTGTCAACCAAGTTGTGGTCGTAGGAACGGAGTTTGATTCTGATTTTTTGATTCATAACCTTTTGAAAAAATTTAAGTTTTTTTATCGCTTTTTCTCAAAGCGGGCGCAAAGGTAGGATTTTGATTTTAATTACAAAAAGAAAATGGAAAGAAATTAAATTATTTTTTAAACTCCTAAAAACCATTGAAAATCAAATGCTAAAAAATCAATCAGCTCAAGCCTTTTTGACCTTTGTAAGGGCTTTTTTACTTTTCGCTAAATATTTTAATACTTTTTTAGATTGACTTCCATTACTCATTGCATGATTAAAATAAATTATGGCAGGTTGATAATATTTCATTTTATATAAAAGCGCTCCTATATAAAAGGCTAAATTCTGGTCTTCTTCAATTTGGTAGTAGTGATCCCAAATTCTTTGCATCATCTGAAATAATGACCATTGTTCCTCACCGGTTAGTTTTTTTATGAGCTTGCGAATCCTTGGCAGCAATTCAATAAACAAGTCTGCATCGTAGCCACTCAATCGCAAAAAACCAATAACATCTTCACAAGACAATTTTTTTTGATGCTTTTCAACAAACCGCTTGATTAAGAAAAAATCATCTGGGTTAAACTCATTAACTGCCTGTTCATGGCCAAGAGTAGTTTCTACAAATTTTTCAGGCTCATTTGCAAAAAGCAAACATGCCACACATAAATTGAAATGCAAATATCTTGGAAACATTGCCCTGCCTCCTGCCAGATTACAATATTGCTTATAGGTATGATAATTTACAGATAGTGAAAAACTCTTGTGTGTAACTATTATAGGCGGAATTTTGTCCAGAGGTGCTTCCGCGTTGTGATGTCCCTTATCTGCCGATAATAATAAGAGCCCCCCAGATGAAAACTGTCTTAATTGATGCAAACATCTTAAACCAGCTTCCGCAAATGGTAGATACACCTCGTCATATCTTTCAACATAATCTTTCAGGACCTGATTTAAATATGCTTCTCTATATGGCAATTCTTTCAATTCTCTATTTTCATATTCCAATTTGAAATTTTCAAAAACTGCCACCGGATCATTCGTATCAATTCCCTCCGGAATGTTAATGGTGACTAAAGTTTGAAACAGCTTCTTATTTTCAATGTAATAAAGCTCATGAGCTAAGGAATCGAAAAAGTAATTGCCAACTACAACCAAAGGTTGATTTAATGTGCCAGGTATCAACTCTATTTGTGATTCCCTCAAATATATTTCCGAAATATGATTGGCATCCACAATGGCAAAATCCAACCAGCCTCTTTCAATAAATGGTTTCAGACGCGGATGACTTTCCATAAATTCAATATTCCCGATAGCAATATCACTTAATAGGTAGCAAAATGGTGGTAAGTCTTCATTTTTAAAAAAAAGCAATTTCTCCAAATACTTCAGAAAGTGAAAACAAAACTGTCCGTGCCCAGCACCCAACTCCAATAAATATACTTTTTCCTTTTTTTTCCCCTGCCGAGCCAGGTCTTTCAATAAACCAAATACTATTTCCGCATAGGTTTGCCCCATCACAGGGTTGCTTGTGATGTATAGCGGTAGTTCATCTTTTCGCCAGGCTTCGATACCTGCTCGTTTGTAGTATTCAGTTTGTAATTTCCAAATCTTGCTTTTGGCGTAGGATTGGGATTTTTCGAAGGTTTTCAACTTGGTTTTGGTTTGAACCATGGTGGTAAGATGTTTTGATTAATTTTTATAGAATTTTAGATTTTTTAATTTAATACAATAAAGGAAATGGGATGCACAAGATTTATGGGTACACAAATAATAATTTTGACTTTTCTGCTAATTTTCTTCCTTCTTATTTAAACCTAAAAAACCTTTAAGACCACCCCAGGCTGATGATGCTATTGAGCCTAATTTGGAAAGACCTCCCCCTATTAAATTAGTAAATGAATTGCTAGCATTATTTCTCCTATCTTCTCGCAAATTCCCTGCTTGCTTTTGCGCCTGCTTCATCCTTGCAAAACTTTGTATCTTCGTCGCAGCCGCCTTTTGTTGCTTTAAATCATTACGGGCTTGATATCCACGAAAAGCAGATTGTATTTTCGTCGCAGCTCCTTCCTTCCTAGTTTTTTCTGCTTGTAAAGCTCCTGCTTGTTTCTGTGCCTGCTTCATCCTTATAAAACTTTGCAACTTAGTACTAGCTTCAGCTCTTTGTTCATTATATGCTTTTAGATCAAATGGTTTTGCCCATGCTTCTGAAGTAAGCCTATCTTTAAAAGCATCACTAATTATGTGTCCTTGTTTAATCCCTGGTGTTGTAACTTTTTCGTATTCAAATTTGGGATATTTCATAGAAGCACTGCCACCAGTTCCAGTTGTTTCCGCAGTTTTGGTCACTTTGAATGCATCATCTTGAGGGTTTATTCCTTCTGATTCTCCTCTAATTCCCAAAGGATCTTGATGAAGCTTAACGTTTTGCCGATACATTGTTCTATAAGCCCCCATTCTTTTTCTGTGTTTTCCCTCTGTGTCCCTACCTTTAGTTTGATCCAGGACATATGAAAAATCTCTTAGAAAACCTCTGGCAGGATAATTTGCATCAGCATTTTTTCTAGTGATATAGTGTGATCCTGATACATTATTTGCATTTGCTTCACCAGTACTACCAGCTTTTATTGTGTCCATACTCCTATTTCCAATATCTCCAGGAGAATTTCTATCGTTCGCAGTAGTTGTAAAATTTTTATGTTCATCTACATCCATAGCCATGGCAATAGCTCTTTTTTTAGGACCATTATCAGAAGTCCCGGTTCTTTGTTTTATAGAAGCTGCAGAAGGGATATGGTCTCTATTCATATTTCCACCTAAACTTGAATTCCCTAAATTGATTAACTCAGGATATTTTGGAACCTTTTGATTATTAGCTTTATAAGAACCAATATCAAATTCAGCAGTATTGACTCTATTGGCACGTTCTCTTGAAAATATTCTCGATTTAATCAAAGCCAGTTCATTTGGGTTCAAAACCTCTGTTCCTTTATTCCCTGCTTGGTTTTTGTCATAATTAAAAATTCTTTCATCTGGTCCTGTTGTATCCTTTACATAATTTTTTGCTGTTTCAGAATCTGTCCATTTATTACTCCCATGTCTTTTACCTGCTCCTTTCCATTCGGCAAATTTTGCATCATCCATCTCTATATAATCTTTTGTTTCATCATTTTCTCTGGCAGCATATCTCACTTTCCCATTTTCATCTATCCTAAATCGAATAGGGCGCCTTTGTATGGGCATGGAGCTGAATTGGCTCGTCGCAAAGTTGAAATTATTGGAACTATTGGAATTTAAATCAGCATTTGATCCATAGTCGCTGGAACCTGATTGTGAAAAGTTTTCTATTTTTTTTGCAAAATGGTCTGCTTCCTTTTCGAGATGCTTACTATTATTTAAAGGTTTGCCATTTATCCGGCTATTGGCACTCACTCTACCTTTCATTTGTTGAGCAGCATGCCAGGCCTCATGACCAAGTTGGTGTCTTTGTCCGGGACCGAGATAAATTTGATTGCCTTGTGTAAAGGCATGGGCAAAATGTTTTGAGGGAAGCGAAGAATTGAAATGCACCTTGAGTCCACTCATATCCAAACCACTGTAATGCTCCAAACCAGCTTTCATGCTTTCAGGCATTCCAGTATGTTTTTTTTGTGCCTTTTTGGGTTGCTTATTGGTGCTATCGGAGGTCCAGGAGTTTCTACTTTGGCTGGAAATCATCTTATTAAACGTTTATTGCGAAACCGTTATTTACAAGTATAACAATAAGGATCATCTAATGTACACAAATATTTAAATTTGAAATCATTTTATTGGTAAAAAATGTATATATTTATTATTTTTGAACATTGTACACCCTAATCATTGGATTTAAACCATGGAACAATCTAGACAAACCCATTTTGGAACCAGAGCGCCCGGGAAAAAGAAACCTGGGCAGGCAGTTCTTGTCGAACCACATGATAATGCCTTTGGAGTTGAGATTTCCAGCTCAACAGGTTCATTGCCCCAATTTAAAAAGAAATACAGGGAAGATCAGGTTTTATACCAATCAGATGGTGCTGGAGCGGGTTTAGATGAAGAAGTCAGTACTGCCACAACAGGATTTGTAAGAGATGATTTGGCTACCAGGGGAGTGCCATCCGGAGAAATTGATCAATTTGTAGGTAACTTATCAGAAGAGCGAGAAGAGGTCAAAGATGAAGTCTATGTTACACAAGATCAAAAATCTATTGCTGCTCACCCTGGAGGGCTAACAAAAAAGCAAACCGATGGTCGGTTTGGAATAACAGATGAACACAATACCAAAGACAGTGAAAGAGCTGCTATAGTGAGGCATGAATACCTTTCTGGAATAGCACAAAGCCAACCTCCAGCACAACTTGCAGAAAACATGAAACTCCAGGGTTCTATTGAAACCACCAAAAACTTCATGTCTCCCTATTCTGGTTTTTCGCAGCCTTCAGTCGACCCCAATAATTTGCCAGCCGATCAAGCCTACCATCCCCTACATGGTGCCCTGGTAGATACATCTGGTGGACCGGGCAAAGCCAAATGGACCCCTGGGATGGAACAAGTTGCAAGAAATGTTCATAATAACCGCGAGCGGAGAAAGATTATGGCAGCCAATAGATTAATGCAACAAGGAAAAGGAAGCCTGGTAGCAGATGAAATGCACCATCTTTTTATTGAAGCTCAACAATTAGGAGCAAAAAACCCAGATGATATTGTTCACTACCATTCTCAGGCAAAACAAGGTCAACACGACCCATTACCACCTGTTAGCCAAACAAGCAGACAAGATCCTCAAAACCCAAAAACTTTGGCTCAAATGGAGGCTGAAAACCAAGTAGATATTTCTTCTAATCAACCAAGACGGCATCGTGCGATTAGTGCTCCCCGACCATACATAATGCCAGCTTATAAACAACAAACTCCATTGGTCCCTCAACCTTCCCAAACACAGGGCACCCTGGATGATTTTTGGAATGCTGGCAGTATTGGCTAATTGACAAAAAATCATTTAATACTTTCGTCGTCCACCGTTATTTGGAGATCGTTTTGTGGCATTGCCAAATGAAGAACCTTTCTTTTTCCTTCTGTATCCAGAGGAAGACCTTGAAGAATTTCTGCTTCCACCACTGTTCCTACTTCTTGAATTGTATCTGTCCCTTCCACGATTAGCCCTCTGATTTTTATATGCCGAGGACTGGGTATTGGGTGTTAGTGGAACCGGTAAATCATGAGAAGGAGTGTTTGCTCCACCATAAACTTTTGTATATGTACCATGAATGCCCACATTCCTTTTTCCTTCATTTTTTTTCACTGTATCTGAATCGAGATATTCAGCAGAATGTTTTCTTTGAAGATTATTGACAGAAGCGTGTTGATCCACATCTACCATTCTACCACCTCTCCGTTCAACATATTCCTGCCCCATACGGCGCCTGTTTGTACTTGGCTTGAAATAGGGTGCGCCAGAAGCTGCAAAATGCAATTGCCCTTTATTAGGTTTAAGTTTACTGGATTGAGCTTTCATTACACCTGATGTCAGCGGATTATTTGCTTCAAAAGTGGTATCGCTTTCTCCATCAGATCCTCCAGCCATAATGTTCCTTACTATAATATCGTCGTATTCTGTTTCTGATAATTCATCTTCATCTGTTGCATCTCTTCCAGTGTTCACCCGTACACCTTCAATTTGACGCAATGCATCTATATTATCTTCAGCTCCGGGCATGAATTCCCTGCCTTCAGTCCCATCTTCATAAAATCCCACTTGCATATCGAATGGTTTACCAAGTTTTTGTAACTCTTGGGCATATGCCAATTGCGTATCTCCACTGCCAGAAGCTTCAAATGAAATTCGGTAAGGATCGGGGACTAAGCTACTTTTATCCTGGGATGAATCTTCGTCATCAGAATGATGTGAGCTTGTTGTGGTAGCGGTTAGAGGTGGAGGAGATTGTTTAAATAGATTAGACCAAGATGACGTGGAATCATTTGAAATCTGGGGAGGAGGTGGCATTGGATTTCCACCCAAAGAAGGAAAATCAGAAGGTTTATACTGATAATCGTTACTTTTCTTTTTTCTTTCTTTTCTGAACCTGCTATTTTTTTTTCTGTTGGTTTGCATAACATAAATTAAAATATAGGTGACTATATGATTTATATAGACAATAAAGAATTGGAAAAAATCGTAACCCTTTTTTGCTCACCTTGACCTTGAACATATCAGATCAAAAAGTCAAAATTTCTATTCAGCTTAAGAAAGCTATGATAGTTTGACAAAATGATATCTGTGAGAATTTTCCAATTCAATCCTCTTTTGAGAATAATTTGTTTTATTCCGGCGTAAATGGATAGTATTATTCAACCAAATGTTTTGCTCATTTAGAGTAAAATTAAATTATGCAAGTAAAGCTGCTTCTCGATTAGGGGCTCTTCTTTCTCTATTAGAACCTCCGTCCCCTCGTAGGCGCTCCAGTCGTTCTCGCATTTCCGTCTCAAATGGATCTTCTCGAAGGCGTTCCAGCCGTTCTCGCATTTCCGTCTCAAATGGATCTTCTCGAAGGCGTTCCAACCGTTCTCGCATTTCTGTCTCAAATGGATCCTCTCGAAGGCGTTCCAACCGTTCTCGCATTTCTGTCTCAAATGGATCTTCCCGTAATCGATCTAACCTCGCTTGCAGGGCAGCTTGTGGATCTGCTGCTGCCGCTGGTGCCGCAGGCTGAGCTATTGGTTGTCGCAATCGATCTAACCTCGCCTGCAGGGCAGCTTGTGGATCTGCTGCTGCCGCTGGTGCCGCAGGCTGAGCTATTGGTTGTCGCAATCGATCTAACCTCGCCTGTAGGGCAGCTTGTGGATCTGCTGCTGCTGGTGCAGGAGAATTATTTTGAGCCAAAGGAGCCATAGGCTGAAGTGGTATTGCTTGTTGCTCACCCACTCTATTGGCAACCCGATTTCTAACAGCTTCAACTCCTCTACTCAATAATGAGGATTCCCTAGTTTTTTGCAAAGAATCAAGCTTTACTTTTTCTTTTTGCTGGAGTCTCATCCGACTGGTTTCTGCTTGTCCAACTCTTTGGACCTGACTGGGTAATAAAGTATGTTGTCGCTCTACTCCCGATTCTCCTTTTTTCAAGCTTGTGGGACGCCATTTTTCCTGATCCTTCACATTTAGTTCAAATTCTTCCTGAGGTGTAAGCGCCCTACGATTGAGATGTTTGAGCATGGCGTGTGCAGCATCCGGGTTTTGTTGTGCCAATTGTAAACCAGTTGTCCCTTTGTCCACTTCATGCTGGGGAGTCCAATTATGTCTCGCCATTTGACGTCTCAACTCGGGGAGATTGGTTTCACCATCTACCAATCTATCGCTAATCTTGCTGCCGATCAAATTAGCTCCAGCCGTTCCGACGGTATTCGCCACTGAGGCCAGAGTGCCAGCAGTAGCTAAACCAACTGCACTGGATACTGCGCTAGTACCTGTACTTATTGCTTGTCTATTTCTTTGCTTTTTGTAATAAGTAGATTCTCCCTGTGCCAATTGGCCCATGACATGGCTGGTGTCATCTGCCTGGGCAACTTCACTGGCTTCCTGCATTTGCATGTGGGAATTGGCAGCATCCCCTGCATTCACAACAGCACTTCCAAAAGGAATTTTACCGGCGAGAAAGCGACCTACTTTGGAAGCGACTGTTTTCACTTTCCCACCAGTGGATTTTTCCCTAAAATCCTGGATTCCTTCTGCAACTTCCTCCCGTTTGTCCTGTACTGCTTCTTTAGCCATATGTTTGACCTTTTCTAAACCCGATGTTTCATCTGATTGCCTCACCCGAACATGTCGTTGGGGGAAAAGGGGATGAGCAAACTGGCGCCCTATGTCTACCAAATCGCGTTCTTCTTCGGCGGTATGCTGAGGGGGTGCAGGTGCCACCGGACGAGGTGCCACTATAGAGGGAGGAGGAGCTTGAGCTTGCTGTTGTCCATTACCCCCGCCACCCATTGGCTGAGGAGGATTCCTCCATGTACTAACATCAGTCATTTCGATTGCCATATCATCTTCTACTGAATCTCTTCTTGCTCTACGTCTACCAAATGACCCGGAGCTGCCTTTTTTTCTTTGAAACATGATTTTCTGTTTATGGATAGAACGTTGTTTTTTGAATTATTGAAAACTTTCCATTTCATTCCAGATTTTCATCATCCGGCATTTCCGTCTGATTTTTTTTGTGTACTTCCGCTTCCTCCTGGGCCAGGATTTCCTTGAGTTGAGTTAGTTGGAGGCTTTGCCTTTCTTCTCCGTCTATGTCTCACCTTCTTTTTTTCAGAAACTTGAGGATTTGGACTTCCCGCTCCCCCTGGAGATGGACGAGGAGGAGGAGGGGTTCCGGATCGACCGGTATGTTGGGAGCTTTTACTTGGAGACTTCCTGGGAGTCCAAGGCTTTTTTGACCTGGAACGACTACTTGAATTATTTCTTCTACCTTTTACCCGTGTACGACCTCTTCTACTTGATTTTGATGAGGTTCTTGGTCCTTCCCCAGCAGCTGGTCTAGGATGAGATGCTGGAAGGTCCGTTAGAGGTATTTCCCCAATATATTCCGGATTTTGTGGATCTGCCCATGTCCATGGAGGGGCAACTGGTGCCCGATTATGGTAAAAACGGGTCATTTCTTGGAATGGGCGATATTTTTCTGGTTTGTCAGTAGTAGCTGGATAACTCCTTTTCCCTTTGGGTGCAATAGGTTTTTTTGAACTCTCTGATGCCTCCTCCTCTTCTTTTTGCCTGGGATCCTCACCCCAATGTCTTTGTAGATATCTTAATTCATGACTAGTATAGGCATCGTAAATTTTGCCAGGTGTACCTTTTACCCCTTTTGATCCCTTATCAAAAACATGAGGCATCCCTTCTACCATATCATCCAGATGATAGGAAATCTCTCCATCATCCAGGCCACTGGCATATTCCAGGGCAGCTTTTGAGAAAGGCGTCCATTGTTTCATGGATGTTTTTTTTATAGGAATTTCACCTGCTCCTCTTATTGGGATAATTGGCTTTTCCTTTCCAGAAGGATTTCTTTCTTCGTACTTTTTTGATTTATAGACTGCAAAGTCAACTACTTCTTTTGCCAAGCCTGCATCAAATTTCCCATATCTCCCATACCTTCTTTCCCCAAAGGCAGTTAGCTCAGGAGCTACTCCGCCATATTGTTGAATAATGTCTCCCCGATACCCTAAATCCTTCCTATTTCTTTTTTGTCTTTCGGGACCATATTCATCTGTCCTTAGACCAAAATGGAAGTGGTGAGGTCCAAATTTCCTTCCGTCAGCTTGTATTTGATCAAGATTAGGTGCAGCTGTTATTGGTACTGGAGGTCCCGCCTGCATTGGACTGGATGACTCTGAACGTTGGGGAACAGGTGAGGATGATACTTTTGATGAGGTAGTAGCTAATGCTCCTGGGATAGAAGCTGCCGACAGTATTGGAGAAACTGGAGGAGAATCATCTTGTTTTCCCTTTGAGGCTACAGCTGGAATAGGAATAGGAGAAACTTTACGAGTAGGAGCTGGCATTGGACTCCCATCTCGGCGTGACATCGAACCAGGACTTCGAGACTGTTGTCTTTTCCCTGGACTGGAAGAACGACCCCTTCTTGGTGGACTTTGCTGGCTACTTCTCATTAACGTATAAAATCATTTAGAAGATCCAAGTTCCTTTTTTAGAACTGAACCCTAAATTTATCATCATCTTATTTTTAGATGCTCCATTTTCTAGAGCCTGCCTAAAAATCTTTTGGGAAAATTTGATCCAAAAAGTAGGATTTTTCAAACATTACCAAAAATAATAAATTATTTCATTAATAAATATTTATTAGATATAATATTTTCTATCATTGGCTTCCAAAAGCAAAAAATACAACTTACCTTTTCCCCATCTTTAAACTGGCTAATCTATAGTTCCATCTTATATGGAGGTGAACTTCTGTAAATTTTACCAAATGACACCAGCACAAGCCAATGCACATACAATTGCGGGTGAACTTCAATGGTTTGCCCAAGTTTTGGACACTCGCCTTAAAAGATATTTTGGGCAGCAAACCTCCCACAATAGTATATATGACATCCCAATGCCAGAAGTGATGGAAACTCCTTCCTTTTATCAATCTCTGTTAGAACATTATGAAATGAGTTTTGCCGAGCGCTTGATTTTGGTCCTTGCCTTAATCCCGCACATTCAGCCTGAATTATTGACTCCATTGACTCAAGAACCAAACGCAAATCAAATTAACCCCGTATTTGGTTGTATCACCAATCAAAATTCCAATCAGGTTTTACCAACCAGGCAAACAGCTTATTTTTTATTGTCGGAAAACAACCTGTTATATAGAATTTCCATAGGAAGCATCTTTGATAAAGAGCATTTCTTTTTTAAGCACAACATCCTGCAATTCACAAACCTAAGAGGGGGAATGGAGCACCCAATGTTTAGTGAGGAGATTTTGACCATTTCTGACGAATATATGGTCTATTTGACCTCAGGGGATGAGTATTTCCCGGATTATTCATTGAATTTCCCAGCTAAACGACTCACCACACCGCTGGAATGGGAAGACCTGGTATTGGAAAATTATGTAATGGATGCAATCCAGGATATAAAAAGCTGGCTCCAGTTTGGACACATCCTGATCAATGACTGGGGGCTTGGCAAAAAGACAAAAAAGGGATTCCGATGTTTGTTCTATGGACCCTCAGGAACCGGTAAAACGCTAACCGCCAGTCTTTTGGGAAAGGCAACAAATAGAGCAGTTTTCCGGGTTGATTTGTCTATGACTATTTCCAAATACATTGGAGAAACAGAAAAAAACCTGGCCAGGCTTTTTGATCAGGCAGAAAACAAAAATTGGATTTTATTTTTTGATGAGGCAGATGCTTTATTTACCAAAAGGGTGGAATCTAAAGATTCTCATGACAGAAGTGCCAATCAACAAATTGCCTATCTATTGCAAAGAGTGGAAGACTATGATGGCTTGGTCATTTTATGCTCCAATTTAAAACAACAATTGGATCCTGCTTTTACCCGAAGGTTTGAATCTATGGTCTATTTTCCAGTACCAAATCCAGAACTCCGCGAAAAGATCTGGCGGAATAATTTTGAAAACGCTTATTACAATCTTGAACCTAAAATAGACTTTAGTCAATTATCTGAAAAATTCGAACTAACGGGAGGAAACATTATCAATATCTTGAAATATGCCTGTATAAAAGCCATCAGTAGAAATACCAAAAAACTTCTTTTAAAAGATATTCATGCAGGTATCCGAAAAGAGTTGGCAAAGGAAGGAAAAACCATTTGATTTCAATGGGCATCCAATTACATATCGTAGAATTGTCTAAACCTCATAAAAAGGCTGAAGATTTTCTGCTGGATGAAATGTTGTCCTACAATGCTAATTATGTTCCAGAAAGGGATTCAGATAGAAAAACACTTCTTCTAATATTAAGAGACGAACAACACAACTGGTACGGAGGCTTGATGGCAGATTTTGCCTGGGAAGCAATGAAGATTTATGTATTGTGGATTAAGGCCTCTTTTCGGGGAAAAGGTTATGGAAAGCAACTTTTGCAAGAAGCCGAAAAAATTGCCTTGGAAGAGAATTGCCGCCTCATCTATTTAGAAACTACTTCTTTTCACCACCATGCTTTTTATGTAGAAAATGGTTTTGTGGAAGCAGGCAAAATCGATAATTACCCCAAGGGACATACTTTCTATTTAATGAAGAAAGATTTAGATAAGTCCTTATTCTAATATACTCAATATATAATCTACCTCCTTCCTCATATTCATGACATTTGTCTCCCAGAAATAAATATAATTATCTCCCATACTTAACAATTCCCCTTCATTATTAAAAACAACATCCCATGCCGTTCCCTTATGCCCATTCAATACCAATGGATCAACTTTTGAAAAGGTTCGAATATCCTGTCCCAAATCCCACAGTTTTACCAAACCATCTGCGGCACAGGTAGCCAAATGGATTTGCCGATCTGTTGTGTCCCTGAAAAACTGCAAGCCTGAAATTGTAGCATCTTCGTGTCTAAGGCTATCAATTATTCCTGTTATCTTAATATCCTCCAAATCAACAGTTGGCTGATTCAAAGCAGTATGATTCAAATCAAATATTACAATTTGTCCTTTATCCGATCCAATAGCAACGTGGCTTTCAAAAGTATCCATCACTTTGTTGATGATAGATTTATGTTGGATGATAGTGGGGTTTCTTAATTTGAACCTTGCATCCAATTTAAATACCAATGTGTTGTTGGTTCCGCCAACTAATAAATACCGATTATTATCTGACAATGCCATAGAGGCAATCTCAATGAGACTAGTTAGTGAATCCTTAGTAAACTCATAAAAATTATTCTTTCCCGGTCCCCTAACCTGAGTTTTATGACCCAGGAAGAATCGATTATCACCAACCAACTTTATGTGATAAATTTTGCTTTGATGCTCTAATTCATGCTGTATTAATGCATCTTTTCTCCTCCTTTCTTCAAAATTCCATTGAAATACTTTGCCACTAAAGGTTCCGGCAAATAGCGCCGTACCATCTTTTGAATATTCAAGCGTTTTAACAGGTTCATCAATATCCACCTTGCGGATGATATCATTCATCTTCAGGCTCTTAAAACCATCTCTACTGTTTCTTCGATTTATTACCAGAATCTCCCCAAACTTGTCGGCAAAGGCAAATTGTTTGTGATAAACCGGATTACTAGCGAAAGCAATGTAACCTGATTCATAGCTCATTCTTGTCTCTCCCTTTATTTTATGGATATCCAAAAGCTTATTAAAATAGGCATGCAATGCCAGATAGTAAAAGTTATTTTCTTTATCACTACTATTTTCGATTTGTTCAATTAATTTTTTTGCACTCTTCATAATCATTTTCTCTCTTTCCCCAAGATTCCCATCCTTACCTCTCTCAGATTTTAAAGCTACATAGAGTTCAGCAATAGAGTGAAAAGCATTTGTTATATCTTCATTATTTCTTTCTGCATTGGATAATATACCCTCCGTTTCAAAATGATCAAGTACATCGTGAATCTTTCTGATATCGCGATCATTCATGATTTGCAATCGGTCATCAAAAGAAATTTCTTCTATTAAATAATGTTGAACCAAAAGGTCAATAAAGTTGAGTTGGGTCAAATTTTCACGTTCTCTTTTTACTTCATTGCTTTGATACATAGACACGCCCAGAAAAATAAAGGAAATAACTGCGACTAAAGCCATCAAAATAGCTGACCGTTTGTATAATCGAGCCATTTTCTTTCGATGTGCTTCTTTATGTGCTTTTTCCCGCTCAGAACGTTCTTTACTTATTTGTAAATAATGTGTTGCTATGTGAAAAGTATTTTTATAATTCTGAGCCCATTCTTCTGCAGGCTTTTCCAATGGATAATACAAGGAAGCCCATTCTTCATTTGGCTTTTCTTCCTTAAATAACTTTAAGACTAAATTCAAATCAGATTCAGCCAATGAAGTACCCTCTTTTGTTCGTCCTCTGTTTTGTAAGGCTTCTTTAACCAAATTTTGATAGATATATTCGCTTAAGGACTCCTTCTTAATCCATTCAATTGCTCGCGGCCAACTATTTAAAACTGCCGCACCTGTTGGTCGAATCAGCGTATTTGAGGGCGATAGCGTCTGACTTTTTGCACTAAGTGTTGGCTCAATTTTTTCCATTAAGCCCACCTTTTTATTTGTAAACTTAGACAATACAAAATCAATTTCTTCGACAGTGGCTGATGCCTCTCCTGGACGATTATTCAAACTAACCAATTTGCTTAAAAGCATGGGTTTTGGGATGGCATGGTTCTGAGATGCCATTTCTGAACTATACATGAAAATACGCTCACAGATTTTTTGCTGTTTAGGTGTGAAGTTTTGATAGATTTGTTCTGCAACGGTGCCAATTACATTGAGAAGCCCCCCCAACTGGATATAGTTTTCCAATTGTGCTCCTCTGTCCTTTAATTGCCGTACCAGAAAATTCCATTTAAAATCCAAATCTTTATCTTCCCGGAAAAAATTCAGATCATGGTTTATTGCATTTACCAATGCTTCATCTGCAGATTTCAAATGATATTTTACCAGGTTTTTATAATCTTCCTTTGAAGGTTTTTTCAAAAAAAAGCTTCCTTCTTGTATGGCTTTGCTCAAGCCTCGGTATCTGGAGGACTTTTCGACAATCTCTGAAGGGAGTACTAGAATAATATAGATAGGAACCTTTTCCCAAACACCAGCTTTCATTAACAGATTTACAAATTCGAGGTCTTCCCCTCTTTTTTCAGCAGGAGCAGCAGTTGGCCACAAACGAAATAAATCTTCGAAATGGTCAATAATAAGCAATAGATTAAAAGGAGTATTATGGAGTTTTTTTATTCTTTTATGTAAGTTGATAAGTCCAGAGCTTCCGGATTTGAGTTCTTTATATATCTCCTTTCTAAAATTCACATCGACATGTCCCTTTGGAACCAATACATCAGGTTGGGAAAGTGCAGTTGCCAGGTTTTCAAAAGGGGATAAGCCAGGTCGAATTTGTACGGGTCGCCAGGACATTCCGTCCTGCCCAGGAATATTGTCATGAATTTTCATTCTGATTCCATGCAGTATTTCTTTTGGGTCAAATGCATCAAAATTGCCAATAATTGCAGTAAAATAATTGGCACGAACTCCTGAGACGATATCATTGACGATTTGCTCATATTTACTGTAGTTTTTAGGTATTGCTTTAGTAGGTGAAGCTGACATGGTGAAAAATTTTGCAGAGGTTATGGGATTGATGGGAATCAACTAGACTGATGCAAGAGGGAATTAGTTCTTTTGACAAACCATTGTGTAATGAATTCCTCCAATCACGTAATCTAATTGCAATGAGGCATTAATATGATATCCCTCGAGTTTAGTAAAAGACTTGCAAGGAAAGTTATCATTAGGTGCATTTTCCATCTTCATCTCAAATGGATTGGTTTGGTCTTTTAGCGGTTTTACTTCAACAGCTACGGGAAAAGATTTTCGGGCGAATACTGTGTCCTTTTTTGGGTCACAGTCCATGGCAACCATCATATCAAGGGAACCATCTTCGAGGCAATACCACTGAGTTTCAATAATCAGTGTTTTACTTTTTTCACCCCGGATTACGCCCAGACCCAATGAATCTGTTATAGCCTTGAGGTCTCCTCCATTTTTTAAAAAATTATCGAGGGAATAAACCTTGACCCTTCGTTTGTAGCTTCCTATAGGCACCATTACCGGCTTCATCATATTCATGACCGGCATTCCCATATCATCCAGAAGAGGAGTCAATTCAAGTTCATTGTTGCAATAAGTAATTTGCCCTTCATATAAACCAATTAATGGAAGAACCTGGGAAATTTCAACTTTAGGTTTTTTGCAGGAGGCAAGACCGAATAGAATAGCAATAATTAAGAGAAGGCTTGATTTTATCATCTTATAACGTTTTGGAATTAACCTTTAAACTTAAGCCCTGTATTTTGAGAAAGTAAGAAAATTTGTAAAGCTCAAAATAGGAAAATCTGAGGACATAAATTTTCACCCCAAAATATTATTTATATGATTTATTTCAAAGAAAACAAATTTATATTATTTTTACTTCAAATATTTCTAACATCTTATTAAACATTTCCTGTTGCCTATTTAAGCAACATTTTTATTTCTAATACTAAATTTTTAAAAGGTCTGAACATTACACTAATGCCCCTTCATAAGCATTGGTGTAAAAATAAGATGATTCAAAACTATTCTCAGACAATAGTTTAAATGCAGAATGCCAGAAACATGTTTCGAGTGTTTACACTTGTAATTCTAGCAGGATTATTCTTCAGTTCTATGCTGTTTGGGCAGAACCGAAGCAATACCTATATTGATTTAAATAGGGATACCATACTAGAAGTTTATGATAAGGATGATAGATTGATTGAAAAATATATCAATGGCTTTATTTCGGAAAAGTTTGAATATGAAGTGCCAGAACCTGTTACACTGGCAAGATTAGTAGTCAAAGTTAGTCAGCTTACAAAGCCTGAATTTAAATATCCTCTTGAGGAGGGAGATAGCGTTACCATTCTGGTTTGTGAGCAAAAGAGAAGAAAAATCAAACAGATTGATTTTATCCAGGGAGATAAGGGAAACCGCTTTTCAACAGTAAAAGCCGATAGTGTATATTGGACGGATATTATTGAAGAACCAGGAGAGTATAAATTAAAAATTCACAATTTTCTGAGCCTCTTTAAAAGAGTTTGTTGTGTAAAAGTTGTTCGATATCCCAAAGTGGATACTACAATAATTAAATACGTAAGGGATACTTTCACACTTATTGACACAGTTCCAAAAGTTACCAGTCGAGATACTTTCTTAATACCAATAATTGATAAAACCATTTACCTCCCTCCTGTAAGAGACATAGAGCGAATGCCTTATCAAATAGAAAAATTTGAATTGCCTTTAAGGCAGGATTCCCTGGGAAAAATGCATTCCTGGTCCTACTGGCTAGGTATCGGTGATAAACCCAATGCGGATTATTTGGCATTAGAAGCTTCAATTCCTGATTCATGGTCAAAACCTGGGGTGACAAAGACACTTGGTGCCTTTCTCCTGGGCAATAATGTTGTCTTGCCTGCAAAACCAAATAATAATGTAGGAATAAAGCTTGAATCCTCATCAGTGATTAGGAACTATGTCAATAACTTAAATCCCAGCTTCTTTGAAAAAAACTTATCATTTAGATATTTTAGAAAAATAGCTGCTACCCAATCGAGAAGAACCAATTACCTTTTGATTGCCAACAAGGATGAAGTCAATGGGTATAGCATTCCTATTAAAATTATTGCAATGAAAATAAAAGAAAATATTGAAGATGTTGAAGAAAAAAGACAAGTCATTGGCAAGCCAAGGCGGGAGGATGAGCCCATTTCCAAACCTCCAAATTGAATCAATATGAACCTGGTTAGTCTTACATTTTTTAAATCTGGTTCCACCAACTTATTTTGTTTGGGGATCTTCCTTTTTGCTTTTTTGGCTTGTTCATCCAATCAGGAAGTTGCGCAAACTTCTGAACAAACAGAACAACCCAGTCGTTGGCATCGATTTAAAAATATCTTTGATTTGGCTTCTGCTAAAGCAAAAATAAGCGAATCCCTACCTGACTTTAATGCAGATAGTCTTAGCATTCTGGAAAAAAGTGAAACACTATTTAGCTTGATTAATGGGTACGACAAGTCTTATTATGATAGCTTACTTGAAGCTCATAATGGTGAAATATATTGGGACTCCTTACAAAGAATTGAATTGAGATATGGGACTCCAGGCAGACAAAGAGACACTACTTACCAGATTTTTGGCTGGCATCCCTTCTGGATGGGCAATGCTTATAAGGATTATCAATTTGGGCTACTGAGTTATGTATCCTGGTTTTCCTATGATATTGATCCCAATACGGGTAGTTATGATAATGCTAAAGTAATTAGTGAACTGAAACAAACTGAATTGATTAAAGAAGCCAAAGCCAAAGGGTGTAAGGTATTGTTAACCATAACCAATCACGGGAGAGAAAAAACCAGAACATTTTTAGACAATTACTCCAATCAGTTTAATGTTTTGTCAGATAGTGTCTTACACTTAGTGAAAACCTTGGGAATGGATGGAATAGATGTCAATTTTGAATTTGAAGACACGAAAACAGGATATGGAAGACAATATACTGGATTCATAAAAAGGCTTTCTAATGAATTAAAGAGAGAAAATCCAGACTATACCCTTAGTTTAACCCTTCAAAAATTAAATAATGGAAGGATACATGATATCTCCTCATTGAATGACTATGTAGATATTTTCGTATTAACAGGTTATGATTTTCATTATCCCGGCAGCAAAAAAGATGGTCCCATTGCACCATTAAGATCGGCAAATGGCAGCTTGAGCCTTGAAACCATCGTCGAAAATTATCTCAATGAGGGGGTCCTTGAAGAAAAACTAATTCTTGCCCTACCCTATTATGGCGCCGTCTGGGCAGGCCCCAAAAATGCGGTTAGAACAACTGGAAATACTTTCAAAAGGCATTTATCGTACAGATCCATGCAAGCCACCTATCAAAAATTGGGAAAGCCCTCGTATGATGATGAAAGTGAGAGTGCATATTACCTATTTAGAAATCAGGACAATCAATATGAGAAGGTTTGGTTTGATGATTCCACTACTTTAAAAAATAAATTTGATTGGATCAAAAACCGGAATTTGGCTGGAGTGGGTATTTGGGCGCTGGGATATGACAATGGTCGAAATGAGCTTTGGAATGCTTTGGATTTGAGCTTTGCAGCAGATACCTTGGTAGTATTGAGCATATTTACAAGTGAAATATTTAATGTTGTTTCCTGGCTTAGTGATTATCAGATTCCTATTTTCATCACTGCTTTGTTTTATGCTTTTTTTGTAGGACTTGGCTTTTTCATCTCATTGTTTGACTGGAGAGTCAGGAATTATTTATTTGGAAATAAGTCTTCTCGTCTAATTTTTATTTTATCTATTTTCGGAATTATTGCATTTATCTATATGCTAATTTTGGTATTTAATAATAATTATGAAAAAGTCTGGGATAATTTAAATGGTTCTACTGCACTGTTGGTAACTGGGCTTTTATTGGGAGGAGTAATTTGCGGCTTAATTTTCAAAGCCTACAGAAAACATCGAAATAATTTACCATAAACCAAAAGGAATAAACAATGAAAAAGGCACTAGCAAAAGAAGTTTTATGGTTTTTGGCAGCTTTAGTTCTGGCTATCCCACTTTCGTTTTTATTCCTTTCATGCATTGATATTGTGTCTAAAGGAGACACTTTTTCCAAAATAGAAAAAATATTTATATTTGAATTGTTTTTATTAGGTTTTATTGTTAACTTTGTTGGGATATATATTGTGAGAATTATTATTAATGCCTTCCGTATACTTACAAAATAAACATTAACAAAAATAATAATCCGTCATCTAAAAGAAAGCTATATTAGTCCTATAAAGAATATCTGGGAAAATTACACATCTGGTGCTTACCGATAATTACAACCCTTGAGGCTAGGGATAGATTGGTAGCTCCAAGGCCTGTTAGGTCAAAATAAGTTATAAAAAGACGATTTAACTGAAATAAAGGCTATTTCATAGTTTAGACTTCTTTAGTTGAGTATTTTATGCTCCTTATTAAATGAAGCATACATGAGCTTATTTTAGTGTGTAAACATAGTTATAACATTAAAATTCGGTTAGCCTTTAGCAATTTATTTACGTTGATAAGATGATGTTTACAACACAACCAGAGCTATAGGAACCTTCTAAAGAACAATAGCTACTTCGGCTTCCATCCCAATTCAATCATCATTTTATCATATAAGTTTGGAGAATTGCTAGTCAATTCTATCACGTGGATTTGAATGAGATTCAAAGTCATAAAACTCTTTGAATCAGGTAATTTATTGCCTTGACTTAACAATCAAATTCCAATTGACTTATTGATGTGAAATCCATCAATGAGAAGGAAGGTTTTTGACCAGCAATTAATAGACTTTATTCCTTATGGTTTTTAGAAGAAATAATTAAAGCTTTTGGATTCAGTCTAATAACTACCCAAAATTTGGATTTTATATGGTGGACAGTATTGTCAGGGCTATTGCGACTGAATTAAATGACTTTATCAAATTGAAGTATGAGGTTAATGAGCCTAAGGTGGAAGTTTCCAACTTAGTAAACCAGGATGGTTCGGTTCCTCCTGAAAACAGCAATAAAATAATATGTTCATTGATAAATATAGAGCAGGAAAGAGTATTGTCAGGAGGAGCCTTTACCACCAGTGGAACCAGCAGAAAAAACCCTCCAATAAATTTGGATCTGTTTCTAATGTTTTCTTCCAGTTATACAGGAGAAAACTATTTGGAAGGATTAAAATTCCTTTCATTAGTGGTGGGCTTTTTCCAGGGTAAAATGGTTTTCACACCTCAAAATACCCCATTATTGCCCAAAACGGTTCATAAAATCACTTTTGACATGTTCAACGTTGATTTGAGCAACCTGAGTCATTTATGGGGAGCCATCGGTGCAAAATATGTGCCCTCAATCATATATAAAGTCAGGATGGTTAGTTTCTTCGAAGGAAGAATACTTGATCAGGCTGATGCAGTAGGTGGACTCATAACTGATAATTCTGCCAGATAAATATTGACAAAAGATGTTAGAGACAAAAATTTCAGCTTTTTGTGAAGTTTCAATCAGCCACGACTATTATTTGAATTCTTCCGTTTTTGAATTCGAAATAAATCCGACAAAACAAACAGCTGATTGGATGAAAAAAGCGGGAATGTTTATTAAGTCTTCTGGTTCATCAATTACTATAGGATATAGTCAAAAAACCTTAAAATATTTTGAGGATGAATCAAAAAAAAAAGCATTTAGATTCATCCTCAAAAATAAAAATCGGCTGTTTCAAAATATCAGCGAAGGATCCTTTTACGACCCTCAAAAAAAGCTATTTTACTTTGACAATTTGGATAAGCAGGAGCAAATAGATGAAGCAATATTGCTTCATAAAACTGCTTATGTTTCGAAAGATATGTTGCTCAATTACAGGGTTCCCTATTTTGAATATCCGATAAAAGAAGTAGTTGGAAATCTGATTGTTGAAAACTGGTTAGGTGAAAAAGTTTTTGAAGAGACCATTGAGGATTTTGAAAAGCGATTGAAAATAAATATTGATTTGAGAAGGGAGCCATCTGGTTATTATAATTTTAAAAAGAATGGTGAAAGTATTGGAAGGTTTTATCTACTACATTCAGGTTTGGGAAGACATTTTGGATATATCCATTTATTTTTTGACAAGAATATGCTATTGGCTCAAGGGGATTCAAAGGAACCCCATCTGCGATATAAAATAAGATTTGAAAACAGGAAAACCATTTGGCGATACTACTTTTTGGGTTTAAAACAGGATGCAAAACCATCTTTTCAGGTTACTCATCCAAAAAGCAAGGTTACGTTTTCTAAGCCCCAACAGAAAAAGCTAATTGATGGTAGCATAGCTTGGGAGTTAGTCTCAAATGAAGCGATTCCCCTTGTGGATGCTCATGAGGATTTTTTCAAATTGGAGTTTAATAAGAATAAGGAGGATAATCACCCTCAATTTGTAACACTTCCATCAGCAGAAGCAGCCAATGTCAAAGGTTTTCAAGATAAAGAAAAGACGATAGCATACTCTGACATTTATGTCTACTTAGGATAATATGAAAAGCTGCCTTAAGTTAACAAAGAAGCCTATTTGGCTTTTTGTGCTGCCAGAGTTAGCTTTTCAATTAGAATATTCTAGCAATGAATTTTGCAATAATTTCTTAACAATTAAACATATCCATTATGGCAACAGTGCTTGCAACTCCTGGCGTATATATAGAAGAAAAGAACGCCTTTACCAATTCGGTGGTTCCGGTGCCAACTGCAATCCCATGTTTCATAGGTTTTACAGAAAAAGCCACCAGAGACCACAAATCACTATTGAATCAAATTGTCAAAATTGCCTCCTTTGATGAATACACCAGGTATTTTGGAGGGGCATCAAAAGTAAAATACACCGTAGCTTTTGATGTTGCGGATAAACCACCTATTGACCTGGCAGTCGACAATAGTGAAGGACAAACTCAATATTTCATGTACAATGCTATGCGCCTTTACTATAACAATGGTGGCGGGGATTGTTATGTGATTTCTGTTGGGACATACAATAATGAAGACGCTTCCAATAATGCGGTTTTAACTGGCGACAATATCAATGACGCCCTCAAATTATTGGAAAAAGAACCTGAACCTACTATGGTAGTTGTTCCAGATGGTCATACCATGGGTACAAAGGAAGATTATTACGGTATATGGCAATTAATCATGCCACATTGCAGAAGTATGATAAATAGGTTTGCAATTTTTGATATCTACCAGGGATATGAGCAACCTGATACAGAATTTTCAATTATAAAAGATTTTAGAGGAGCCATTGGTACAACAGATTTGAATTTTGGAGCAGTCTACTATCCCTGGATACAATCCACAGTTGTTCAACCTACAGAAATCAATTTTACCAATCTAAAAGATACTGCACCATTAGTTGAAAGACTAAAAAAAGAAGTAGAGATTCTTTTTCCGAAGAAAAAAGATAAGGATGGAAATGAAGTTGACAACCCACGTGCTGTAGATATTAGCACAAATATCCTGGATAAGTTGGGAGCAGATGGGGAAGATATTGACAGGCAACACAACGCCCTTCTTCAAATAAGTCCAACTTATAAAGCAGTTATGAAATTGTTGAGAGAAGAAATGAATATTCAACCACCCAGTGGAGCTATGGCTGGTATATATAAGGCAGTCGATGCATCTGTTGGAACTCATCAGGCTCCTGCAAATGTTAGCTTGACTTCCGTCGTAAAACCAGTCATCCATTTAGATGATCATCAGCAAGAAGATTTGAACGTTCCAATTAGTGGTAAAGCAGTAAATGCTATCAGAACATTCCCAGGGAAGGGTGTTATCGTTTGGGGGGCGCGTACATTAGATGGAAATAGTCAAGACTGGCGATATATTTCTGTTCGACGAACTGTTAGTATGATTGAATTATCAATCAAATATGCCGCTGAAGCATTTGTTTTTGAACCAAATAACTCTAGTACATGGTCGAATCTAAAAGCGATGATTACCAATTTCCTAAACAACATGTGGTATGCTGGTGCTTTAGCCGGAGCAACTCCAGATAGTTCATTTAGTGTAGATGTTGGATTAGGTTCAACTATGACCCCAGTTGATATTCTGGATGGTATCATGAGAGTTTCGGTCAAAATTGCTGTTACGAGACCTGCAGAATTTATCGTGATTACATTCGAACAACAAATGCAAACTTCCTAATCGGGTATTAAGAGATTTCGAAGATCTGTATGAGTTAAGACTATTAATCATAATTTTTTAATTAAATCTAATCTTATTGACCTATTTATTTGAGTGTACCGAAAGGAGAATTTAATACATCATCTTACCTGATGGTTTTAAACATTTACTCACCTTCTTTCGCACGCTCATCTTGGGTCAGAATCTAAGATAAAACTGCACTAGGAAGTATTGCTTTGGATAGTTGTTAGTGCATTTAAAATTTTAATACCATGGCAGCAAATAAAGTAAAAGCAGCAAAACCTGCAGCTCCCAAGGATATGAAAGCAAATGGCTCCGAACAGGCGAATCCGTGGCCGGTGCCAAAATTTCACTTTAAAGTTACTTTTGGAGGTGTCGGAGTAATTGACTTCCAGGAAGTCTCTGGCTTGGACACAGAACACGATGTAATGGAATATCGTGCCGGAACCTGGCTACCCTGGTCAACAGTTAAACAACCAGGTTTGCGCAAGGCTAGCGATGTCACGTTTAAGAAAGGCATGTTCAAAGCCGATTCCACTTTGTTTGATTACTTCATGTCTGTAACGATGAATGTTATTGAAAGACAACAAGTAACTATTGAGTTATTGGATGAAACCGGAGCCACCCTTTTCATTTGGACCCTCTTAAATGCCTGGCCAATGAAAGTAACTTCAACGGATATGAATGCCCAGTCAAGTGAGATAGCAATTGAAGAGATCGTTTTGGCACATGAGGGATTATCCATGGCTCTAGGCTCCTAATTATTGATTGAACTCTTTGAATAGATTTATAGAATAAGGATATGGTTAATAAATTTTATCCTCCAGCTGGATTTCATTTTAAAGTATTTATAGCAGGATTTCCTCAAGATGGATTAGATACTGCCTTTCAGGAAGTTGAAGGCATCTCTATGAATTTGGAGACCACTCCATTAATTGAGGGAGGGATGAATTATATGTCCCGCAAACTTCCGGTGAGAACAAGTTATGGCGACCTCAAATTGAAAAGAGGAATGATACCTATGGATTCAAAATTGGCAAAATGGTGCTTTGATTCTTTTGGTACCAATAGTAATGGTTTGATAAAAACCAAACTGGTCACAGTTCAACTGCTGGCAGAGTCTGACAATGGGGGGAAGCCAAAACTTGTTTGTACCTGGACTTTTAATAATGCTTATCCTATTAACTGGGAAGTATCGGGATTCAATGCACAACAGAGTTCAGTTGTGGTAGAATCTATCACATTAACTTATTCCTTTTTCCAGGTCGAAGGAGTTACAAATGGAGAAAAAGTAGGTTCAGCATCTTAATGATTGGAAGAAGCTTATAGTATTTATTCAGAACTAAACCATAACAGCTTCTATTAAATCAACCTTTCAAAAAAATTTGCCCAATGTAAGTATGCCTGGACAAAAAATAACTTGAAGGGGAAAAAAAATCTTGTGTTATGCCAGTAGAAATAAGAGAATTGCTCATCCAAGCAAAAGTAGGGGAACATAAATCAGACAATCCAATTGCCAAAAACTTGCCTTCAGGAAAAGATGAAGACTGTAACGATGATTGTGAAAAAGATGAAGAAAATGAAGACTTAAAAGCAGAGATCATGAGAGAAATGAAGCGCTGGGTGAAGGAATATTTCAAATTGCAAAATCAGCATTTCTAAGCATACTCTTAATTTTCTCAAACTCTCAAAATGAAAATCTATGGCAAATGAGGGAATTACAAAAATGAAGATAGAAGCCTACAGTAAGTACGACTTTTCAGGTAAGTCGGGGGAAATGGAAGTCCAATTCAATCCTGCTTCAATTACCCTTGGATGGGAATCAGATGCTGGTAGTGCGGGATGTAAAAGTTCCAAAAAAAAAGGCGCACAGCAAATTGCAGGAGGAGACTTTAAAAGTATCAAGATTACCGGTTTTCGTCCCGGATCAGTCAATTTCGATCTGATATTTGATAGCACACTTTTAATAGACGGGAAAAGAGCTAAAGCTGTTTGGAAACAAATAGAAAAGCTACATAATGTTTGCATAAATGTAAATAGCGCATCTCATGCACCCAATTATTTAAAGCTTACATGGGGTGAGTTTCAATTAAAGGGCTACATGTCAAGCTTGTCTGTTGATTATGAGCTTTTTGAATCGGATGGAACGCCACTCAGGGCAAAGGCATCATGTGGCTTTGTGAGATTTACGGATGCCTTAACGAAAGCAAAACAAGAAGGCAAACAATCTCCAGATATGACAAATGTGGTGACCATTAAAGAGGGAGATACTTTGCCGTTATTGTGTTTTGAACATTATGGCTCCAGTCGGTATTATTTTCAGATTGCCAAATTCAACAATCTTCCCTATTTGAATTATTTACGACCGGGTCAAAAGTTGATATTTCCTCCATTGGTTGATAAACAGTTAATAGCCTAAATACACAGAGAAAATTATAACATAGTATATGCCTAGTTCTCCGATTTCTGGAAAAACCGATGCCACCTCTTATAAATTAATCGCAAGTGGATCCACCTTGGGAGAACAGTACCAGGTCTTGGATATTGAAATTGAACAGTCAATTGATCGAGTTGCCAGGGCACGAGTCATATTGACGCTTGAATTTAAAGGGAAGGACAATTCTACTTTTGAATTGACAGAGGATAGCAAATTTGAACCTGGAAAAGATATAGAGATACAACTGGGATATCATGAAGATGACACTACAGTTTTTAAGGGAATCATTGTAAATGTTGGAGTAAGAGCATATGGAACTATGAAGCAATTGATTCTGAATTGTAGTGACAAGGCAGTAAAAATGACTTTAGGGAGAAAGAGTAAATATTTCAAGGATAAGGATGATAGCGCTATTATTTCTTCAATCATTAGTGATCATGGGTTGGAAAAAGATGTTGAAAGCACATCTTATACTTTTAAGCAACAAATACAATACTATTCTACAGATTGGGATTTTGTGAGAATGAGGGCTGAAGCCAATGGATTATTGGTATATGCTACAGATGGTAAAGTATATGTAAAAAAACCAAATATCAGTGGGTCTGCTGATTTGGAAGTTACTTTTGAAAAAGATGTTATAAGCCTGGATGGAAATGTCGAATCCAGGTATCAAATCCCATCCATAAAAACGCATGGTTGGAGTATGTCAGATCAAAAATTGACGGAAGGCGCCTCAAGTGAGCCTTCGATGAATAGTCATGGAGATTTAGATGGAAAGAAGTTATCAGACGTCCTAGGGATAGGAGAATATGAAATGCATAGTACCGCGCCATTAGAACAGGGTGATTTGAAAGAATGGGCGAATGGGCATTTAACCAAGTCTCGATTATCAAGGATTTATGGTGATATTGAAATAGTAGGCTCTGCATTGGCGAAACTCAATACGCTTATTGATATCAAAGGTTTTGGTGCAAGGATGAATGGAAGTGCATTGATCACAAAGGTTCATCACAGGTTGAAAGAAGGTATTTGGAACACCACCGTTGGCTTTGGTTTATCACCTGAATATTTTGCAAATAGACCAAAAGTTCACGGACCCCCAGCAGCAGGATTGTTGCCAGCCATTTATGGCTTACAGAATGGAAAAGTGAAAAAGATTGATAGCGATCCCGATGGACAAACAAGGGTACAAGTAGATATCCCAATTATAGCAGAATCAGGTGATGGGATATGGGCCAGACTTTCCAAATTCTACGCAACAGAGGGTAAAGGATCATTTTTCATGCCTGAAGTGGGAGATGAGGTAGTCGTTGGTTTTTTGAATAATGACCCAAGATTCGCAATCATTTTAGGCAGTCTTTATAGTAGTAAATTAAGTCCACCTTATACTCCAGATAGTGATAATTCAATCAAAGCAATTGTCACTAAAAATGATTTAAAACTCGAATTTAATGACAAAGACAAAATTATCACAGTAGAAACACCAGGTGGAAATAAAGCTGTTTTTTCAGACAAGGATAAATCTATTCTTATTCAAGACCAAACCGGCAACAAAATGGAAATGTCGACAAGTGGAATTTCGATAGAAAGTCCAAAAGAAATTTCCATAAAAGCCACACAAAACATTTCAGTAAAGTCAGATACAGGAAATATCACCATTGAAGGCTCAGTTGGCAATGTGGATATTAAAGGAAATAATGTCAATGCTACAGCTAATATGAACCTTGCAGCCAAGGGCAATATGAATGCTTCCTTTGAGGCAGGCTTAAATGGTGAGGTTAAGTCAGGCTTGAACTTAACAGTGAAAGGCTTGATGGTCATGATTAATTAAAACTAAATATTATGCCTCCAGCATCCAGAGTAACAGATATGCATTTGTGTCCAATGGTAACCCCAGGAATTCCTCCTATTCCACATGTTGGAGGTCCAATAGTTGGTCCTGGAGTTCCTACAGTTTTAATTGGAGGGTTGCCCGCTTCGGTTGTTGGAGATATGGCAACTTGTGTAGGTCCACCTGATACAACTGCGATGGGTTCAATGACCGTTATGATTGGAGGAAAACCTGCTGTTCGGATGGGAGATACCACTGCACATGGTGGTACGGTCATTCTAGGATGGTTTACAGTCATGATTGGTGGCTGATTGAAACCCAAGTATCCGTTGAAAATAGAGCGGATAAAAGGTAATTGCCTTTTATCTGCTCTTCGTGCTTAAAAGGGGTCGACGACAGTTTAAATATTTGTTTAATATAAAGTTCCTTTGTTTTGGATGATGAATGATGAATGATGAATGATGAATGATGGATATGCGAATTCATTTAATGTCTTGAAATTTTGGGTCAAAAAACAACAATATGGATTATTCGGATTTAGAATTTTTAGGTAAAGGTTGGGCATTTCCCACTGCCTTTGATGGAGAAACTGGTTCTGTAGAAATGGTACGTGAGTTAAGAGATATTAAGCAAAGCCTATTTATCCTCATGTCTACACTGCCTGGAGAACGGCTCATGCGCCCAGATTATGGTTGCGATTTGTATGCCTTTGTGTTTGAAAACTTTAATACCACCACTAAAACCAGGATGAGAGATGTCATTTCAAGTGCCATATTAAAATTTGAACCAAGAGTAAGAGTTCAGGACATCGAAATCAAGACTGATGTGATGGAAAGTATTGCCTATATCAACATTTGGTATTTCGTCCCAAAAACCAATTCCCGGCATAATATGGTTTATCCATTTTATTTCCATGAAGGGACCAATTTGGAAGCCAAGGTGGATCTATTACGCTGATTTAACAAAATATATCAAATGATCAATAATCAAACAGGTACGGCTCGAACAAATAGATTAACGACATTCATGGATCCTGTAAAGGCACCAATTGATAATAGATCATTAAAAGAATTATTGACTTATGCAGCCGAAGTTGCTGCAATGATCAAGTTTTTTGATAAGCATAATAAAGAAAATGGCACATGGGAGGCCTTCTTCACCCAAAACGAAACATTCTTCCTCGCATGGCTTTCGAATACGGATATGGAATCGGTTTACATGGATGGTAGTCAATATATTTTGGATTATCATCGATATCAAAAAAACAATCTTCCCAAAAGGGCAGAAATGCTCTTGAAATTGATAGAAAATATCAAGAAGCTTTCCAGAACAGCAGCTGACTGGCATAGAAGAGCCCAACAAGTAAGAAAAACAGGTGAAGAAACCCCCATTGAGTCAAAAATCAAATCGGTTATCACCAACCATTTGAAAGATGATAACTGGTTTTTAAATTCCATCGAAAAAATATTGAAAACTTATGATATCGAAAAAATAGAGGAAGATGAATTTACAGACGAAGAACGGGATTCTATGGGACAGCTTTGGGAAATTGATGAAGATGAAAAGTCAGGATTGGACTTTGGGCTCAATAAGGAGGAAGCGCTGGATCTTATCTATGAAAGGGTAAAAGCCATTTTTGCATCTTATTACCATCACCTGCTGTACATCACGCAGTATGCTACCGATTTATTGAATAATTCATTAGAAAGTAATAATAACCATGAGCCTTTGATGGGTTTGTTAATTTCTTTTTTAAAAATATTTAATTTCCAACAAGAACATCTCAACGGATTTGCCAAAAAGCACCTGGATTATTTTTATCATGACATTCTTGAACAGACTCCAAGGGCAGCAGTAACCGACCATGCTTTTGTACATTTTTTGTTAAATAAAGGAACTAAGCCTCATTTCATACATCAGGATACCTTGCTCCTTGCCGGGGTCAACAAGGATGGACTTGAAAGTCACTACAAAACCTTACAAGAACTATGGGTTTCTGAAGCAGAAATCAAAACTGTTAAAACGATCTTCATTAGCAGAAATCCAGATATAAATTTTGGGAGTTCCTTCAATTTGGTGTCCAATATCTACGCTGCTCCCATGGCCAACTCAAAAGATGGACAAGGAGCTACCTTTGATGAATTAGAAAATAGTTGGGCAATAGTAGGAGAAGATCAAACCAACTTCAGCACGAGGGAAAAAACCATGGTTCCGGGTACCATTGGTATAATCCTCTCCGCTCCTATTTTGTACCTGGAAGCAGGGGATAGAACCATTGAAATTGACATTACTACAGACCAGGACACGCTGGATGATTTGTTTGTTTTATTGCGAGACATGTCTGAAAATGAAAATAAATCTGTGGGAGAAATATTTTCAAATCTTTTTTACAATGCGATTGATGTTTTTGTAAGTAGCAATTCAGGATGGATTCAAATTGAAGATTATCACCTGGAGCCGCCTTCTCAATGGGATGATGGAAAATTAAAAATCAATATTCACATGGAGAAAGATTTACCTCCCTTGGTTCCAATTGAGGAAGGTGCGATCGGCGGACATTACCCCACCAAATGGCCAATGTTGAAGCTCGTGCTCAATTCTGGTTCTTCAATCTATGCTTATTCTTTTTTCCAGCCATTAAAGATTGCAGAAATTGAAATAGTGGTCAAAGTCAGAAATTTGCCTAAAATGATAGTGAATAATGGTGGTGGAGAATTTAACAACAGCACTTCTTTTCCTCCCTTTGGCCCAGTTCCGAATAAAGATTCTCTTTTTCTTATTGGCAATCGGGAACTGTTTTTGAAAAATATTGAAAAACTGGGAATTGATATAGAATGGAACAATCTACCAGAGGAGCCAGGAGGTTTTACCAATCTTTACCAACATTATAAAAATGATAAAGGAGCATCTTTAAATATTACAAATGAGACCTTTCAGGTAAAAATCTCTGCTTTGTCTCATTCCAAATACCATCCCTCTAAAGAAGCGGAACAACAAACAATGAGTTTGTTCCAAATGGACGGTGAATGTCTATCTCCAATCACCAATTTAGACTCAATCGATGTCCAGAAACTACATTTGATTCCCCACTTAAAAGAACCATTAAAACTTGAACCCTATAATAATGACACCCGGCTAGGTTATATCAAGCTGGCCTTGCATCAACCCTCCTTCGCGTTTGGACATACGATTTATCCAAAAAATCTGGCAGATGTCGTAACAGGCAATGCCTTACTAAAAGCCAAAAGAAGATGGTTTTGGCAAAAAGAACCTCAATTAATGGAAGTACCTGCCGAACCATATAATCCGGTGGTAAAAAGAATCAACATCCATTATGAAGCTAAAAGCTCGATTAGGTTTCTGAGAAAAGGTGTAAACATTAGTGAGGATGAAAAACAAAGCACTATTCTTCATCTAAGTCCATTTGGTTACAGAGCTATTTATTCGGGAGGACGGAGTATAAAACGTGAATTGTTTCAACGCTTTGGTTCAGATGGATATTTATTAATTGGCTTGGACAACTTGAAACCAGGTCTACCTTTAAATTTCTTGTTCAAGCTAAAAATCGTTGACAAAGCCTTACTAGAAACTTCCATACGAATAAAATGGTACTATTTGCGTAGCAATGAATTTCTGGAAATAAAAAAGGAGCAATTCCTCTATGATTCAACCTATAATTTTACTTCCACTGGTGTGGTAAGTATGATCATTCCAGAGGATATCAATAAAGACAATACCATTTTACCACCTGATCATTATTGGCTAATTGCGTCTGCAAGAGGAGATGTATCAAAAACACTTGGAAGAGCAGTACAAATCGTACCACATGCAGTAGAAGCTGAATGGGTTGACAATGGGGATCCTTACCATTATAAAGGTTCTGTCAAACTTCCCCGCATTCAGGATTTAGTGGTTAAGATTGGTGCTATCGCTTCAGTTCAACAAATAGGAGATTTTTTTGGTGGGCACCCAAAAGAAGTTGAAGAGCTTTTGTGGGCAAGGGTTAGTGAACGCCTTCGTCACAAGGGAAGGGCAATCAATATATGGGATTATGAAAGGTTGGTTTTGGATAAATTTCCAGGGATAAGGCAAGTGAAGGGTATTGGAAGAACCGGAAATGAAGATTTGATTGAATTAGGCGAAGTAACGGTGGTTGTTGTACCTGAAACTATTAGTCATCAGCAATTGAGACCAATGGTAGGATTCCACATTCTAAATGACATTCAGCAATATTTAAAATCCATTAGTAGTCCCCATTTGAAAATAAAAATCATTAATCCCAGCTACGAATGGTTGAAAATTAGTGCTGACATCATGCTTAAGCCAAATTTGAAAAATCAAAGTGGTAAATATTTGGATCATTTATATAGAGATATTGAAAATTTCATATGTCCCTGGCTGGAAGGAGGAACTGTAAAAATTGGTGGAGGTTTTAAAAAAAGGGATTTACTCACTTTCATGTTAAATCGACCCTATATTGAATACATTACAAGCTTTTCAGTAGTACATGTTTTTGAAGAAGAAAGAAAAATTGAAAAAGAAGGAAAAGGTGTCAATGAAGGTATGACCATTATTGAGAAAAGGTATGAATATGATTTACTTGATTCTGCCCAACCTCATCAAACCAGAGATGAAATACGTGCTACCAAACCATGGAGTATCCTGGTTCCATCCGATTTGCATACGATTGAATTTACAGAAGATAAAAACTATCAAAAACCTCAAGTCGCTGCCATAGATCAGATGGTTATTGGCACTGATTTCATTATCAAGGATGAAAAATTTGATTTTGAGGAAGAGGAGACTCCTTGGTTAGAACCTTCAGATGAACAGTTTTTTATTGTCAATTTGGAGTGAAAAAGATTTGAGAATGGAGATTTGGGCCCTGAGAAAATGGAATAAAAGGAGTGGATTTATTGCTTTTTCATCAATGCTCGATTCTCGGTACTCATTTCTAAATACCTACAAAAATGGCTTTACTTAACCGCACAGCTTTACTGAATTTATTTAGAAAGGGGCGGCTTCCAACCGAAGCTAGTTTTGAGAATTTAATTGATTCTATGGTCAATAAAATTGACGATGGAATAAGCAAATCTGAGGAGTTTGGGTTGCAATTGGCTCCTATTGGTGATTCAAACAAACTGATAAGTTTCTTTAAAAGCCTGGAGGATGGAGACCATCCATTTTGGCAGATTTCTGTAAAGGGGAAAGAAGGAGATGAGGGCATTGCTTTTGAAATGCAGCAGCACAAAAATGCACTCTATTTATCTGAAACAGGAAATATTGGTGTTCAAACAGATGAACCCATTTTCCCCTTAACGGTCAATGGTTTCTTGGGTGTCAAAGGTAGAATGGGAACTTTTTCAGCTGGTAAAATCTCTGGGGATGGAAAATATCACGATATATTGAATGACTTAAAAGGTCCTCAGGCTTTTGAGGTTTTAGCCAGAATAGATGGTCCACCCAAAAGAGGGAAATATGCAATGACCCATGCAATTGCAACCTGCACATTTGGGGGTGCATTTCAAAATAAGGTCAAACATACCAACTCTTATTACGGTTGGCCCTGGAACAGAATTAAATTGAGATGGAAGGGAGATAATCAATCAATCAATCTTCAAATGAAAACCTGTTCTCATTATGGCAAGTCCGAATCTAATGAGCCTTATAAAATCAAATATTGCATTACCAAATTATGGGATAATAGTTTTATAGATACATTAATAACTGAATTTGAACGGCAAAAAACAGAAGCTGCTCAAGAACTAAAAGATCAATAGCAAATAAGATGGATTGAGACGTTCGAAGACCATATCAAAGCAACAACTAGAGCCTAAGAATTTAAATTATGATTTCTTATATCATAATGCCATTGAATTTATTCAACAAATTTCTGGTGGAATATGGACTGATTTCAATTTACACGACCCTGGGGTTACGATTCTTGAATACCTTTGTTTTGGTATTACGGACCTTGGATATCGAACACAACTAGATGTACAAGATATTTTGTACGCTAGTGTAAAGGGTGAATTTGAACAAATTCAGGACACGCTATTTTCTCCGTCCGAAATCTTTCCTTCCGCTCCAATTACCATTACAGATTATAGAAAACTCCTCCTGGACAACTTTCCAGATTTACAAAATTGCTGGTTCGAACGCGAAGACCCTATTAGTGGTCAGAAGGGATTGTATAAAGTTTATTTAAAAGTCAGTGAATGGCTTGACCCAAAGGAAAGAGACAAATTGAAAAGAAAAGCGATAGAGTTGCTTTACGATAATCGAAATTTAGGAGAAGATTTTTCAAGCATCACCATATTAGAAAAAGAAGAATTGTCAGTTTCTGCCAAGGTTGTGATTCACTATACAGCTGACCCCGAAGAAGTATTGGTCAATATTCTTTTGGCACTTGAAAAATTCCTTAGTACAGCAGTAAAAAGATATGCTCTTGAAGAACTTCGAAAAGAAGGGATGCCCATTGAAGAGATTTTGAATGGACCTTTCATGAAAAATGGGTTTATAAAATCAGAAGAATTAAAGCCTAAACACAAATCCATACATACAGATCAATTGAGGGAAGAGATCCTTGGAGTGAGTGGTGTGATAGAAGTATCTAATGCCTACATCCGCAAAGAAGATTTACTTTTAGGGGATGAAGTAGTTTATTTTGATGAAAATAGACACCCTTCATTGGACAAGAGTTTTCTGAATATTCCTGGTAAAAAAATACCGCTTCAAATTGAAAAAGAAGGACTTCGAATTCCAATTGATTTGTTACAGGTAAAAAGGTTATTTGATTCCCAATTGAGCAAACAAAGCAAAAGTTTTTCAAAGAATATCACGAGCAGGATAGAGACCCGGTTGTCAACAAAAACCTTGGGCGATATTGCATTCTATTCATCTATCCAACGATTCTTCCCGCACATTTATGGCATTACTCCATGGGGTGTCCCATTTAGAACTCCAAATCCACAAAAGGGCAAAGCGAGACAGCTAAAAGGCTATTTAATGCTTTTTGAGCATTTCTTTTCTACCTATTTAGCAGAGTTAAGCAGTTTACGCTATTTATTTTCCATCGAAAAGAAAGCACGCATAAATCCGTTCAATTACTTTCCATTTGATATTCCAGATGTAGACATTTTACTAAAAACAACTGGAGGTAATCGGGATTCCCGAAAAGAAATAGAAGTTAATTTAAGAAAGATGTTTTTAGGCATCAATAAACCTCTGGAAAAGAGAAATGCAATATTAAATCATTTATTAGCTCGATTTAACGAAGAATTTCCAGACCAATACATCCGATCTATGATTCTGGGAAGAAAAGCCTCTGACGCTCACCTAGAACATTTAATCAGTGCAAAAACTACCTTTCTCGCCAATTATCCAATCTTGAGCAGAGAACGTGGGCTGAGTTTTAACATTACAAAAAAAGCCTGGCTTAAGGATAATGTATCTGGTCTCAAGAAAAAAATAAGCGCTTTACTTGGAATTGAGGACTATCGAAACAGGCAACTGACGATGTCCATAGATGCCAGTTCAAGGCTTAGAGTAGAAAAAATCGAGAAAAAGACCCCAGATCAAACGGGAATTCCAAGCAAACAGAACCCGGCTGGCATTCCTGTCAATGAGTTATTAATATATGGACTCGAACCCTATGCTTACAATATTGAATTTCAAAATGGGACTTATATCGTATGGTTTCGATCTCCTCAAAGAGGAATCCCAAAGCCAATTTTTTATTCGGACACAAAGGATAAATGTGAAGAAGCCATTCAAAACCTAATCACAGAACTCATAGACATCAATAAACATTCTGAAGGATTTTTCATTGTTGATCATATTTTATTGAGAAAATTGGGTGCGCTTAATTGGACACTTCAATTGAGGTCTGATGAAGATGATTTATTATTGGTTAGTAGCCAAAATTCTGCTTATGAAGATCTGGAAATTTTGTCCAATGACATCCTTGTCATTGGTAGCCGATCTGCCAATTTTGATATCGTACCTATTGCTGATGAAACCTATGAAATTCAATTAAATAATGAGTTTGAAGATACCATAATGAAATCTCCGGATGGATATGAATACGCTGAAGCAGTCGAAAAGAGAGATGCCATACTAGATATGCTAACGGATATAAAAGTGAATAATCCAGAAGAAATAAATGATCGGCTTTTTATTAGAAAAGTCTCAATAGGCAATAGTTCTGAGGAAATACCTCCCGATTTTTTCAATCACCAACTTAGCTTCATATTCCCAAATTGGGCAAAACGCTTCTTTGGTCATAGACAACAAGGTAGCATCAGGTTTCTCATTCAACAAAATATTCCAGCCCATTTAAAAGCTAATTTTTATTGGCTAAGCATAACCGACATGAAGGAATTTGAATTTTGTTACATGAATTGGTTGAATATTCTATCTGACGATGAATTAGAAATAGAAACCAGAGATAATGCTGCCTCGGATTTGATTGGTTTTTTAATTCGACATAGTGAGATGGATGATGGATGATGAAAAATAATATCGGCTCTCAAATTCTCAATTTTTCAAACTCTCAAACTTTCAAATTCTAAAATTCTAAAACGCTACTATCATAAACAAGCCTTCACATATCATCAGGAGTCAAAAAGTTGAGCTTGCGATTTCAAGGCAGGAACAAGCTAATGACTTGCAAGAAAGGATAAGTAGACTATTTAATGGGAGATTGTTGAAGGTCATGGATGATGTTTTTACTGGCTTTTTCCCTGAAAAACAAATAATAAAAATAGATCGGTTGGTTTTGGATGTAGGGGATATTTCAGAAGAAAATATAGAACATAAACTGGAAGAAATCCTTCGCAGGCAACTTCCATTGGTCCTTTCTAATATCAAACTGGATAACGGTACTATCCTCAAAAAAGTACCTAAAGATGCCTGGAAGGTAGACTTGTTGGAATTCTATTTTCAAAATGGGTTTTTCCCCTGGTGGTATCAGGAAGAAGAACCGTTTGATCCAGATTTGATGGTATTAAATCTGCTCGATCAAAGTCCAGAAAAAGCAAAACTTTTTTTCCATAAAAACCTATTATCTGCCCAGGTCCGGAAACGCATTGAATATCAACTTTCAGGGGATACGCTTCAGGCAGTTCATAGGTTGATGGTGGGAGAAGGATTTATGGAATACGAGCAATACCTTGAACAATTAGAACGCCTTCACCAGCATCCAAAAATCAGAGGAATTGCGAAAAAAGACTATCGAAAGTATGCGGAAATATTATTGTTACAATATTTAGGACAGGAATCTTCAATTGATATTTCTCCAAAAAACTTTGGAATCTATTTTTTGGAACAAGCAAGCCAAAAATTCAATATTTCAGCAACTGAAATCAATGACTATTACCACCGAAAAATCAGAAAGAGAAGCGCGAGTCAAACAGAAAAAAATTGGTTGGAGACCTTAGAGAATTGGATGGGAGAAGCCAGTAATCAAAGGCGGTTAAGCCCTCTTTCAAAAGTACAAATTGTAGTTGAGTTCCTTTCCAAAGGCTTGATTCCACCCGGACAAGGCCCTATTTCCAATTTAGAACATATCGAAGGTCTTATTATTGAATTGAATGAACAGGGACATGTAGTTTGGATGGAACAAATTAGACAATTATTGGAAAACCCGAATGTAGTAGCTCGAATTGAGCAACAATTAAGTACGAATACTATAGAATTTATTCAAAAAGCGATTTACGGAGAACGAATTTATAGATTGATAAATCAAATTCAGAAAAACCTTGAAGGACTCCGTCAAATACACGGATTTCCAGTGGCTCTGGAAAAACGGTTGAAGCCTGCATTTCACGCTGCCATTTTAGCTTATTTTCCCAGATATGATGACCGACAGGATTTTGTGGAGCAATTCATTCGGTTTTTCAGGCAATACATTTCCAAAAATGAATCTGTCAACTGGGACAAGTGGTGGGAAAGATTGAAACATAATGAGCGTGAAAACATTCAGTCTTCCCGAATATTAATTCGGCTTTTTCAAAAAGAGGAATCGGAAAAAGTCTTCATTGGAAATTTATCTATTTCTGAATCAGAAGTATTAGTTGTCCTCGAAAATTTATTAAAAAGTCAAAAGGCCCAGATACACAGTGATTCACCTAAACTTTTAGAGATTTCAAAATTAATTAATCAAACCTCAGGATATCAAAGGAGACATTTAAAGCATATTCTCAGTCAACTATTTCAGCAAGATATTTTTGTAAAATCCATAAGTAAAAATCTAAATATTTCAGAGTTATTTAAACTGGGTCAAATACTACTCGAACAAGAATTTGAGAGGTATAGATCAGAAGTTGCTGTCATTTCAGGATGGTTTGCTAAAAATCCAATATCGACTTCTTCAGGCCCTTTCAGCAACTGGTTATGGATAGCACTACTGAGAGTAAAAAGTGACCCAAAGAATAAATCCCTTGAAAATAATGAATTTTGGAAGCTATGGATAAGTGAACTGGCAGTGGTTGCCAATATTTCGGAAGACAAGCTAAGAACTCATCTTGGTTCACTTCCACAAAGGGTAATCAAACAATTACCAACTTATTTTGGAGAAGTTACAGGTTCATACAAAACCGACAATGAAATTCAACCGAATGAACAATATTTAAAATTAGTTAAAGAACTATTTCCTGAATCCATATTGAAAGCTTTTCAACAAAAGGCAAGTACAAATGAAGCACTTTTTTGGGAAGCTACTTTGGAGCATTTTCATTACTTCAATCAAAAACAATGGCAGCGTTTTAATGAACTATTGAGGGAAGAACCAATTATTCAAAAAGAAGCGATTCGCTCTTTGCTCTTTGCCAAACAAAAGGAATCCAAGCTAGTCCAGAAACTGGAAGAATCCAGTTCTACAAAATTGTTGGAATCCATCAACGATGTTCTAAACACTACCTCCTTTGACATACAGCATCAATACTTAATCCCCCTTATAAAAATATTACAAACTTTTAGCCCTAAGTTGGTTTCAAAAAGCAAAATTGCTCATTTCCTTCAATTGAGTGTAGCAAAGTTTTGGCTTGAAGACTACCAATTGATTTTCCAACCAGAATCCTTCGTTCAAACCATTCTTGAGCATTACAGTCAATATATCCAAATTGACAAAAAGCTCATCATCAATAAACTTATTGAGCATCAACCTATTTGGTCAAATTGGGCAGGGCAGGGAATTGACTTGGTGAAAATGGTCCTGAAGAATGGGGAAGAGGGGATTACGTCAAAGCCATTGTTCAAAGAAAGTCAAAATAAAGATCTGATTTCTTTGGGAGATAAAATGGATAATGAACTAAAGTTTCAAAAGAGCCGAACTTTCTTAATTCAATTATTTCACCTTTATGAAAAGGAGATTCCACATTTTGATAGTAAGGATCAACTCGTAAAGCAATTGAAAATTGCCATTCAAAGTGACTATTTACGTCCAGTTGAAAAAACCACCAACTGGATTCCTGATTTTCTAGAGCAACTCGCCCTAAAAGCCTCCATTCCTCTGAAAAAAATACTTGAATTGGGGATAACCGCATTATCAAGAGGGACAGTGAAAGGAATCAGTAAAAATCAACAGGAACAGCTACAAGTAATTTTCAAGGAAACCTTTCAGCAAAAACAATTAGGAAGCAAATTAGAATTGAAAAAGTGGGTTCGTCAAACCCAGGATGAAAACAACCCGGATGCTGGTCAAAAAGAGAGTCTCATCGAATTCCTTCCCGATGAAAAAAGTGTATCAAAAGCAACTTATCAGCAACTTTTTAAATCCTTTTTTATTCAATTTTTAGATACAGGGATACTTCCCAAAAAACAAAGCCTACCACAATATGAAAAAATCATTCAGATTCAAATCAAACAGAAAAAACCATTCTTATACCAGCTTTTTAAGCAAGAACTAAAATCAACTGAACGTCTGAAACCTTTTAGGAAACTGGGTTTGAAGACATTAGTATTGGTTCAGGAAGTCATCTTTGAAAAATCCACAAAAGATTTAAATGGCTACATTGAGGGATTTGGGAAAATTATTGTTCATTCTGAAGTTTTGCCCTCCTTATCCCCCCAACTTTTAAAAAAGGATCTTCTGTTAGGGGCATTACATACAGCAGCGATATCAGAAGCGTCCAGGACTTCAGTTCAGGAATTTGTAAGTACGGTAATAAAAGTTTTATGCTTTTTCCATCCAATCACCCCGAATGTATTGGAAATTGATTTGGCAAAGGTTGTTAAGAAGAAAAGGGTCAGCATTCCGGAAAAGCTAAAAAGCTATTTTGAAAACATTGAGATACCTGCCAGGAACCTGGATTCAGAATCGTGTTTTTTTCAATTTCTGCGGCACGGTACACTCACCAAAACTGGTCCTTTCAAAGATGTCAAAGCATTGGAAAAATGGTTGGAAACTGGGATCAATAACTTTCCGGAAAAATTGAAAAAAAGGTTAAAAAAAGAACTGGAAGAACCAGCCTTAATTAATCGGGTTTTTCAACAATTTTCTACCTCAACTATTCGTGCATTGAATCGAATGCTGGCCGGGTCTCAAATGGTAGAATTAGACCAACACTTACAACAGTTCAGAGCATTTTTTGAATCTCAGCCCTACCCTGCTCCGGTTTTGCGAAGATTAGATGAGACACTGACAACCGGCTTGTTGCAATATTTGGTACATTCTTCAGATAAGAAAATACATGTTCAATCACTTTTCCAAAGTTTAGTTCATCATTTGGGTGAACAGTTTCAGCATGAGATGGCTCAAAAATTTTCGGTTCCTTCTCCTGATATTGATCCTCAGGTTAAATCAGATGATACAGTAGCTGATCCAACAAATAAACAGGAATTACTTGAAAAAGCATTTTTGCACTTCCTTCGTCATGGAAAGGTCGAAGAAAAGGACCCGCTTTTTGAAATTGATCATTTAGAACCTACCCTAATTGAGATTAGTCGTCAAGTAAGTCCTGACTTTATTGCAAAAGCAAAACCTGCCATTCAAATTGGAGGAAAACCAGTTCTTACTATTTTGAGAAAAAAACTTTCTGTGATTGGATTGAAAATAATCAATCGGTTTCTGGAACCTAAATGGCTTCAAAAACAAAATGAGGTTTTGGATAAGATCATTTCTGCTATTCAAAATGAAACAAAAAGCCTCCTTCACAGAGAAAAAATTGAATCAGCCCTCCAGGTATCTCTTTTGGAAATGACCGTTTTGCATCAGCAACCGAGTTTGGAAAAAGTTACAACACTCGTCGCCAAGAAATTGGAAATACCCATTGCAGGCATCAAAAAAGTCATTGAGCCTTATTTAGAAGAAAGTTCTTCTATTTATGTTTTGGAAGAAGTCGATGTAAAACCTTCAAAAAATCAAATTCCTCTCTATGAACTTATAAGAGAAGTAATCGCAAAAGAAGAAAAAAATTTAAAAGATGAGCATACAAAATCAATTTCCCACGAAAGTGATGCTGAGAAAAACATCGAATCAGAGAACCGAGCATTACCTCCTGAAAGTAGTCTGGAACCAACAGCATTTCAAATGCTATTTGAGCGTTCTTTCCAATTGCTTTTTGAGAAAAGATCCTTGCCTGCAAATTTGACACTTACCCAATATGATAGACTTTTACAAAATCAATTGCGGAAAAAAAAGGATTATCTGAAGCCATTATTGATTGAATATTTAAGTCAGTTCCAGGCTTTGAAGACATTTAGGAAATTCAGTCTCGAAACGTTTCGTCTAACACAGGATTTTGTATTTCAAAAAGTTTCGGGAACAGTAGAGGCTATTTTATCTGATTTTGACAACGTTGTTGAAAAATCCGATGTCCTACCTGTACTTTCCATAATTTCTTTGAAGAGAGATATTCGAATAGCTGCACTTCATTATCTTTCTGTTCCCGAACAAAAAGTTTCTAACATTCCGGCATTTTTGGATACCATACTTCAAGTACTTGAAGCTTTTTATCCGGTTTCAGGAGAAACATTAAAAATCGGATTGGCAAAAGTTGTTCGGGTAAATCGATTAAAAATCCATCCAGAAATCCGGTCATTTTTCCAGGCAGTGGAAATTCCAGAATCCAAATCTGGAGAAGAGGATAGTTTTTTTAATTTCTTAAAGACCGGTAGTTTCTCCAATAACAATGCCTTCAAAAGTCTTGATGAGTTAGAAAAGTGGATTGCTCAAAAAGTACTGGTTTTTCCCCAACAGATGAAGGCAAGGTTGATAAAAGCACTCAATGATTCCAATCAATTTGAACGAGCAATACAACAACTTTCAGAGCCTTCAATAAAAATGCTCAATCTTTTTCTAGGGGGAGCAGAAATAAGGCAGATGGAAGAAGAATTGGCAGAATTGAAGTACTTGATTGAAAATCAGGACATTTCGCCAGCTTTGAAACGAAGGCTAGATATGGTTTTACAATTTGGCTTACTATATTTTCTCAGCCAAAACGCTGGTTCGCCTTACCTCCTTGAAAAATTTCATGCTAGCCTGGCAGCATTTTTATCGCATAAATATGGACTCCCAATACCTGATTATGTTGCAACTGAGGGAATAAATGCCCCAATTAGAAAAGAATTACAGCCTGTAGAAATTAAAATAGCAAGTGAAGTAAAGGAGTTGCTTTACTTTTTTAGACATGGCAAAACCATCAAATCATCAACATTTTTTGAAAGTGAATCCATCGAATCAGTATTAAAGAGAATGAGCAATCCCCCTCCTTCCCTTTTGTTAAGCGGTATCAAATCAGCTTTAAAACAAGGGGGAGTGAATGTCCTTGCCATTTTAGAAAAAGATTTTAGTACAAGTGGTTTAGATCTAATTGGTCAACTTTTGGAACCAGTCTGGGTTGCACAACATCATACTTTTTTATTGGATTTGCCCATTTTAATACAAGCATCCGATTATTCCAGTAAGCAAGTGGATTCATCAAATCGATTGGTGAGCATGTCCTTGTTAGAAGTATTGATTCAGGCTCCTCGGCCAAGTATTAATTTGTTAATTGATTTGGTAATTGAAAAACTGGTAGATAAATGGGAGGTAAAGAGAGACAATCTGATTACCGATTTACTCAATACATTACTTCAGGCTCATAACGACTTTTCTGAAAAGTCAAAATCCAAATTGAGGGACTATTTTTTAAAAGAATCTATTCCCAGGCAGGCGCTAAGTGAATTAATCCAGGCCAATAATATTATTTCTGTGCACTCCAGTAAAGATTCCAAAAAGATTATTGGTTCACTTTTAGAATTTGTAAAAGGGAAAAAAATCAAATCTCATTTTCCTTTTAAAAATATAATTGAGGCGGAAGAACAATTGGAGTATGCATTAACTGCCAAAGCATTTGACCTGGTAAAAATTTGGGAAAAGGACCCAATACTACCCAAATTATCCTTAAACCTTTTAGATTTGTTTTCTCCCGAAATGGTTTTACTTTTCATAAAACAATATGATAAAGCAAAGGGTAATCCTATAAAGGAAGTTCGGCGAGAAAGCCAACTGTTGATTCAAAAATTGATTTTTTCAGAAAATTTCAAAACACCAAATCCTCAGCATTTGCAGGAATTATTGCTCTCCAATTTGTTTCAAAAACAATCAATTATACCCGAATTACTTGCTAAAGAAATTATCAAAAAAATTGCCCTTGACCAGCAAATTGTTTTACCCCTATTCTTAGAAAGCATAAAGGATTTTTTAAGCCCCGGTAGCCTGTTTAAAAAAGCCCATCAAAAGCTGCATAAGGAAATCGAGGATGCGATTCTTGAACAAGAAGCCAAAATCAACTTAACCGACAAGCAAAAACAGCAATTGTTAGAAAAAGAAAGAAGTGAAGCATTGGATGCAGTCAAGTACTTTCTAAAACAGGGTGCTTTTGCCAATCATCATTCGCTTCAATCTCCAAAGGAAGCAGAAAAAATAATCTTGCAAATATTGGGTCAGGATCCAATAAAATTGTGGCAGGCTTTCAAGTCAATCAAGCACTCCAAAAAACTAGCAGAAAGGATTGAAGCGTATTTTCCAAGCATATTATTGAAATTGGTAGAAGTATTTGAAAAAGAACAAAAAATAAAGCTTACACCAATTATTCAAACCTGGGAAAAAGTTTCATGGTCTGGGCTGCTACCCAATCGAGCGTTAGCAAATCTTCCAGTCACGAGGGTGCGCGCTTTGGCATTAAATACCCTGCTTCAATCAAGGTCGAAAAATCCAAAAACGGTTCAATTTATTCAATCTTTATTTAGTGAACTAGCAACTGAAAATCATTCACAGTTTGAAGCATTCTTTAGAGAAATCCGAGTACCCCTGCAAGAACATATTAATGAAGAAGTATTCAATAATGTGATAAAGAAACTTGAAGACTTGTTTTTCGATAAAGAACTTCTGGAAGTAGAAATTGTATTTGAGGAGCTATTACAAAAAAAAGCAGCGGACTTAACCAATGAATTCTCCCAAATTGATGAACTGGATTTATTGGCTACTTATTTGGAAAAGGGCAAAATTCCCTGGTGGGCTCCATCTTCCCCTAAGACCTCGATTGATGGTACATTGGATAATTTAATAGAAACAGCCTTTGAAAAAACGCTTTTATTGCTTCAATCTTCCTGGCAAAATACCAGGCAACAAAAAAGATTGCTTGATGCTATTGCTCCAAATACCTGGATATCTCTGGCAAAAAAGAAATTTGGCAATTATTCAATTCTCGTCGAAGCACAAGCCCAGGCATTAGACATTTTCATTGACAGTAAAAATTACATTTCCAACTCAGCTTTAAAAAAACAAGCAATTGTATGGGGGTCAATAGTAGATTACATGCTTTATAGCTATCCGTTTTCAAGTGAAAGTTTTGTCATTGCTAGTTTTGAAAAAACCATTCAAAAAATTGGGAAAGCCAAATTGGAAATGCAAACATCCTACTTCGAAATATTGCAAAAAGAAGCCCTTCCCGGCAAGCCTGCCTTTATTAGATTGAAAAATATTGTGAATAAATGGATTGAAAACCCTGAAGAAATTGAGACAATAACAAATGTATCTTTCAATAGGGCTGCCTCAGAAATGGGAATCTCTTCCAAAACAGAAGAAAAAAAAGAGCTTGCTGATTCTATTTTTGACCCAATTGCTGAAAAACAGAAGCGTTGGTCTGACAGACAAAAAATGTTGTTGGAGGATTTACAGAACATTCGTTATTTTTTGGAGCATGGTTCACTTCGCGTTAAGGGTATTTTCCCGACGAAGAAAAGCTTTATTCAGGCTTTTGAACTAATGATGAAAGAACAAGCATCTCAAATGAGAAAATTGCTTGGTTATTTAATGCAAAACCAAGAAGCTGTGTTAAGAATACTAGCCACTTTTTCAGGAAAGAACTTAATACAAATATTTGATTTATTATATGGTGGAAAAAGGGAAATTATTTTGACTCATTGGAAGGATCTAATAAATATGCTGCCTGGTATCGTCCGTCGCTTCAGCAAATCCGATATGCAAGGATTTTTCCTCTATCAAGCCTTTATTTATTTTTCAAAAGCGAATACCGGATTATTTTCGATTACGGATTTCCTGGCACATCTTCTAATTGAATTGGGTAAAAAAGAAGACAAAAATCCGCTTGAATTGCTTCATGCTATAAATGAAAGATTTGAGCAAAATACTTCAAGACTGAAAGCGAAATGGGAGAAGCTGATTCCTCAACTTTACAAACTCTTGGAAGAGCACCTGCAAAAAGGACAGCAAAAAATAAAATGGAAATTAGAATCAGTTGGCAAAAACAACCCAGTGGAGGATGTCATGTATATCCATAATGCGGGGCTATCAATAATTTCTCCTTTTTTGCCGAGGTATTTGGATATGCTGGGCATGATGGAGAATAAAAAATTTAAAGATGAGGAAAGTGCCATAAGAGCTGTCCATTTGATTCAATATATTGGTACAGGACAAACCGAAACAGAAGAGCCTTTGTTGGTTTTTAATAAGATTTTGTGTGGACTTCCTATAGAAACTCCAATCCCAAGAGGGATAGAATTAACTGCGCAGGAGGTTGAAACGACTGAGCAGATGCTCAATGCCGTTTTGGCCCATTGGAAGGGAATAGGAACCACAACATTAGAAGGTCTTCGGGGAGGTTTTTTTATTAGGGAAGGTAAATTAGAATGGAATGAAGATGCATATTGGAACCTGGATGTAGAGAAAAAATCTTATGATATATTGATGAATAGTTTGCCCTGGTCTATTTCTATTATTCAACATCCCTGGATGGAGCATCGGATACAAGTGACCTGGTATTAATTAAATGGCGGCTATTTGCGTTTGGAAGGATACTTCTTTTTATAACCACCCCTTTTCCCAAATTTTTTGGACTTGGATTTCTTATCCCGATTAGAAGAAGACATGATTTGATGAATAGGTTCTGGCAAAGGTGCTTTTTGTACTATCTGCCCCATCAATCGCTCAATATCTTTAAATTTTCGGCTATCTTTCCTATTGATAAAAGTAAGTGCAACACCCTCTGCTTCTGCTCTTGCTGTTCGACCAACTCGATGAATATAATCCTCTGCATCTCCCGGCACATCATAATTGATGACCAAATCAATGCCTTTTACGTCAATACCTCTGGATAAGATGTCAGTCGCTACTAAAATTGGTTTAGCACCACTTTTAAATTTTCGAAGCATTTCCTCGCGTTGTAGCTGGTCTAAATCCGAATGAATTTCACCTGCAGTCAATCCTCCACTCTTTAGAGCCGCAACAATATTTTTTACATTAGCCTTCGTACTAGAAAAAATCAGGATGCGTTCGTCTTTATCTTTTCGCTTGCCTAACAGATGGGTCAATAATTTTGGTTTTTGTTCATCCTCCGCAAAATAGGCTGCCTGTAAAATACCAGAAGCTGGTTTGGAGATAGCAATGTTGATTTGATCCGGCTTATGTAGAATTCTTCTTGCAAACTGCCGGATTTTGGGTGGCATTGTCGCGGAAAACATCAAGGTCTGCCGTTTTTCTGGAATAAAATTGATGATTTTCAAAATATCGTTTAAAAAGCCCATATCCAACATTCTATCTGCCTCATCCAGTATTAAATGTTGGAGTTTATCAAACTTAACATAACCTAAATTCAAATGAGCAATCAATCTTCCAGGAGTAGCAACGATAATATTCGCTCCTAATTTCAATGCTTTCTTTTCATCCTCAAATGATTTTCCGTCCCTCCCTCCATAAATTGGAATGGAGCTAATTTCTGTGAAATAGGCAAAGCCTTCCAATTGCTGATCAATTTGCACAGCCAATTCACGAGTAGGAACTATAATCAGCGCATCCACCGAGTCAGTATCTTTTCCCTGGAGTCGATCTATAATAGGTAATAAAAAGGCTGCAGTTTTGCCAGTCCCTGTTTGGGCACATGCAATCAAATCTTTTCCTTTTAAAATTGGGGGGATGGCTTTTTCCTGAATAGGCGTCGCTTTTTCGAACCCCATCGCGTCCAATCCCTCTAAAAGCGAATCACTAAGCCTCAATTCTTTGAATGTCAAAATCCTCTTGATTTACGAAAGGCGATTTATGAATTCGGACTTAAGTTAGAGAGCAGAATTATCTATAATTTTTATCGGCTTCTTTTTCCACTATTTTTTCTTTTAACTCCGATAGCTATCGGAGTACGTAGCTTGGGCTATGTGCAGATTTTCAAAGAAAAACTATTGAAAAAATAATCTCCCTAAAACTTTAAACATAATTCTACTCTCTTACTTGCGTCTTTGTGAAAATTATTTCTTACAGATAATAAAATTAAATACATAAATCACTTGCCATACAAATGTCTGATTTTCAATTATCTACAAACATTCTAATTAAAAATGTACTAATATTTTCGCAAATATAACTTAAAACAAGAGTTTTTATATAAAATGATTTTGATGGGAGTCATAAAGACAAGCTTTACTTTGGTTATTTAGAATAATTAAAGCAAAAAATTTCATCTTTTTAATTCCTCCCTTGGGGTAATTAAAATTAAAAAAGTCCAATGCCCTAGAAACAAAATAACCGAAAGTACAATCGCTATCCCAAAGGTTTTTATATGAGATAGGGGATCATACAAAACCATCAGTATATCTTTAGTTAAGTCTAATGGGTTGACCAATACATCCCAGGAATTCCATCTTTGAAACCTGCCAATGTAAACTCCAAAGCCACATAATAAAATGGAAATCGATATCAGAACATTGCAAAGCCAAGTTGGCAATCGCTTTTCCAAAAATTTTTGCACTTCCATCAATGACATAAAACCCAATAATAATCCAGTCCATCCAAAGGAAAAAATCATCATTAAATCATACCAAAATGGTACAGGGAAACGGTGTTTTAAATGTAGTAAATCGGTAATGATATATGGGGCATTTGGGAAAAATATCAGCCAGGAAATCAATCCAATCATTACGAGAATTTTTGATTTGGAAATCTTTTCAAGACTCATTGCAATCCAAAACGGGACCCATGCCAGGAAAAGATTCCAAATCAAAAAGAAAAATGTTTGCTTCCCTCTAAATCTGGCCAAATCATAAAAACATTCAATTTGACTAAAATCATAATCAATGTAGATAAGGCGAAATCCTACAAGCGCGAAATTGAAAAGGGTTGTCAGAGAAAGCATCCAGAAAAGTTGACTTTGTTTAGATTTGTTGATGTATTTTAGGATGTTTTGCATGTGATTATTATTTGTTTTAATTGAACAACTATTTGTAAAATAAAAGTACTTTGAATTACAAAGTTAAAAGATCAAAAAAATTGCCCCTAAGGCAAAACGTCATTTTTATATGAGCTACTTCTTCAATAGATCCTCTAATGCATTCAGATGATCTTCAAAAGCCTTCCTTCCCAATTCAGTCACGGCGTATGTTGTCTGAGGCTTTCGACCTACAAACTGTTTTTGGAAATCAATATATTGTTCCTTCTCCAATACTTTTAAATGGCTCGCCAGATTGCCATCTGAAACGCCAAGCATTTCTTTCAACTTGTTAAACGCTACCCGCTCACTGACAATTAAAACAGACATTATGCCCAATCGCACGCGATTGTCCAGTTTGGTATTGTTTAATTTTTCTATCAAATGTTTCATTCTGTTAGCTTAATGCTCCAATCGGTTTATCTGAGATCGCTAATGGATGCGAAGCAGTTTACTAGTTAATTCAAGTTGCAAAGTATTTGCCTCGCCAGCTGCGCTGGCTCGTCGAAGGGGGTTTCAGGGGGTAAAAGCGAGAAATTTTCCCGCTTTTACCCCCTGAAACCTCTCTCGAGCCGCCCGGTAGGGCGGCGAGGCTGTTATTCGGAACTTAGGTTAATAATTGGTACTTAGCATCAGTTTTTTCTTTCGTATTTAAAATACATACTCGTTCCATAAATTATATGCAAAATACCAAACCCAATCGCCCACAATTCAAGACCATACCCCGTATTGAATAGTGCATATAGTCCCAAAAGGATTTCACAAATTCCCAGGTATCGGATGTCATTGAGTGTATATTTGCTACCATTAACCAATGCCAAACCGTAAAAAATCAAGGTCGATGGGGCAATTAGTCCAACCAGACCATACTTAAGTAAGGCCAAACAAAAAATACCTCCTGCAGCTAAGGGAATGCACAGATTGATCAGCAACCTCAAGGTAAGCTCATCCCATACTTTTTGTCCTTTTCTTTTGGCTTTTCTTGTTGTAAAAAAAATTCCCGAAGCAAATGCTAAAATTAAAACAGCAGCGGCATTCAACAAAAAGAAATGTGGAAAGCTCAAGCCCCAATTCGAAAAACTGGGTGAGGTGGCATAATAAAGCTTATGTGCATTAAAAGGAGTAATTCCCAAATATTGAAATGCCAGAATTGCTCCTATCAGTGCGAAAGTTCCAGCTGCAACTCCTGACAATCCACTCAAAGAAATAAACCTTGAGGATTGTTCCATCAGTGCCCTTATTTCGCTTAGTGTTTCGAGATGTTGGTCATTAGATTTGGTCGTCATACTTTGCAATTTAAAAGTACTTTGAGATGCAAAGTTAATGATTATTTTATTATCTGCAAATATGACTTTTTGACCAATAAGCTAAAAATTTTGCAATAATTTCTAATATATTACCTTTGCCCCGCAAAATCGAGTTTTGCAAATTGAATGTTCTAACCAAATTGAGCCCCTAACATCCATCATTTAAGCTTTTGAATATCAGAGCCCTACATAAAATTTTTATTTCAATCCGTTGAAGTCAAAATTTAATTCAACACAAAAACTTCCCTTGTGAGGTTGCAGCAGTACATATTAAGTCTTCGCAAATTCAGAGTTTGGCATAAATGGGTCGGTTTGTCCGTTGCTCTTTTTCTTTTCATTAGTTCAATTACAGGAATTCTATTAGCATTGAAAAAGGAGTTTGATATGCTACAACCTCCTACTCAGATAGGGGTAAGTAATGACTTAAGTACCTGGAAATCAGTAAATGAGCTTTATGCTATTGCTTCAGAAGCCTTGATAGTTGCACACCCGGATCAGGTGGATAATTCAATAGACCGAATGGATGTACGCCCCTCAAAAGGAACCGTAAAAGTATTATTTGAAAAAGGGTATTGGGAAGTTCAATTGGACGGGACTAGTGGAGCTGTAAAGTCAATCGCACGAAGGCACAGTGACTGGATAGAACATTTACACGATGGATCTATCATTAGTGATTGGTTTAAGTTATTGTCAATGAATTATTTGGGAGTGGGCGTTTTAGTGATGATTATTACTGGATTATGGCTTTGGTATGGTCCAAAAGCTTACCGAAAGAAAAAACAAAGAGTTGAAAAATAGGATTTGGCACTAAATTTATCTAATATTAAAATAGTTTGATATTTGTTTTGGCTAAATCATTGAAAATCAATATTAAAAGATACTAAAGTATTCCTCATTCTTGTTCTATGTTTTGCTATTGGCTATTGGCTATTCATTGCTTTGAATTTGATTATTTGAATAATTTTAATAGGCAATTTATTATCGTGTATTCTTAAAGCAAAAGCTAAATGCTAATAACCAACTGCTTAACATTAGATTCTAAATTCTATTAAAATGAAATTATTCCATGTACTAGCGATTGCTTTATGCTGTTTTGCGATACCTTTTTCATCTTGTACCAGCGGTGCTGATAAGGATGCTCGTGAAAAAGCACGGGAAGCTTTACCGCAGGGAAATCCAGATGCAACGACCGCAACTCCAACAAGTCCTGTAAATAATGATATTTCAGCTTCTGCTACCAATCCAGCTGGAGAGCCACATTATAAATGCCCAAATAATTGTGAAGGAGGGATAGGAGCAGGTGCTGGAAATTGCCCGGTTTGTGGCACAGCTATGGCACACAATCAAGCTTTCCATAACACCCCTTCAAGCACACCAACTACTCCACCAACAGGATCTCCAAATGCGACAACTCCGGCAGCTCCGGCAGCTCCCGCTGCAGCTACAAACGCAGCTGGAGTCTACCATTATATTTGTAGTAAAGGCTGTGCTGGTGGAGCAGGGGCTGCAGGAAATTGTGCAACTTGTGGAAATGCATTGACACATAATCAGGCTTACCACAATTAAGTATTGGGTAACTTAATCAAATTAGGTTGCTTATCAATTAAAATGAAAATTAAAATTAAAATGAATACCTAAGGTATTTTAATTTTAATTTTCATTTTAATTTTCATTATTGCAATTACCTACCATAAGCTGTTTGCATTTCCCCGTCTTATCTTATTAAGTCTTTACATCCAACTTTCTATTAATTTTATTATTCATCTTTTGTGGTTATCAGTCAAATTTTTGACGACTAGTACTTATTGAGAATTAAACTAATTTTAATACAGGCTCTAAAACCTTTGACAGCTTTAACCATATTCATTTTGACATGCAAATCTCCAAGATACTCATAGCATGCATATTCAAGGTGTAATCTATATCAATTTTGAAAACAAACGAGCAATGGTAACATGGTATATAATGGATGTTTGGTTAGAACTTTTGCAAAATGGTTCTATCAGTTGCAATATTCCCAACCATTGTGGTGAGTATTCCTAGTGTAGCAATTTCAAGTGGAGGAGGTTTTGGTGTATTATTGTTCTATCACACTACTGTCTATACATTGAGTCAAGTACCCAATACTCAATAAATCGAAAATTTAGATTTTATTTTTCAGGAGGTAGGTCGTCTAAGAGTATGTCTAAATTTTTCCTTCCTGAAAACCAATGCTTTATGAACCTGTCTTCAAGTCATTAACCTCATTTGCCTCGGCAAACTCCTTTAAAGGCTTCTCGTCAGAACCATAAATCCTTGATTTTCAGTTTGTAAAATTTTTAGACAAACTCTAAAACCATATGAGCTGAAAGGACTAAAAGGAGTACTGTTTGAACTTCAGGTATTGCCTAATTGCATTAAATTATAAATCATCACGATTTTTTCATATTACGTCCCTACGGGACTTTGTGCTACGTAGTAGGTCATTTTTACCGATATTTCGTGCCTAAAGGCACTTCTAACTTCTAGGCTTGCAAAAGTGCCTTTAGGCACGAAATATCGGTAACTCGTAGTCAAACGTTTTTTGTAAAGTGCCGTCAGGTACGGAATATTGCAACTCCAAAAATTCGGTATAATGCATGTTTATAGGTAACTATTAATTTTCTAATTCTCTGAAAACTGCTCAATTTCAGGAATGACTTCATCTTCTTCTCTTCTGTTTCTATACCAGATATATCCCATTGTTGCAACTAAAATGTAAGGCATAGAAAACATGTACAATATGCCGAAGTTCAGTCCTTTCCCTGCGGTTCCACCATTTTTCAAATTACTTTCGGCAGACATTTTACACATTGGGCATTGGGCTGGCATTTCAACTGGAATGAAATTCAAGCTAAATGTCAGTGCAAGAATTGAAGTTATTTTCAAAAATTTATGTTTCATGATGGTATTTAATTCAAAAGATGGAAGATCGATATAATAATAACCTGAGTCCTTAAGGAACCCTTAAAAAATAACTTCATCATTTAGTTCGGCAAAACGCCTCATGAATCTTCGATTTCGTCAAATAAGCGAAGACTGAAAGCCTGACAAGAAATGAAGTTGAGCATATTTGACGAAATCAAAAGGATGAAGTTATTTTTTAATCACTACTAAATGAGATTTTTAATTCCAAATTGGGCTCAACCGTCATTGATAATAAGGCATCAACATTAAATATATTATTGGTCCGGTCAAAGCTACATATAACCAAATCGGGAAAACCCATCTCGCCATCTTTCTATGTTTCTCAATCTGATTTGTATATGCTCTGATAAAGGTAAATAGAATCAAAGGAAAAATAATGGCGGCCAAAACCACATGTGTGATGAGGAGGAAGAAATAAATAGTACGAATTGCTCCTTCTCCACCATATCTTGTCTCTTCAGTAGTAAAATGGTATAAAACGTAACCAAGCAAAAAAAGAAAGGAAGTAAAAATTGCAGCAAACATCAGTTTGCGGTGTGCTTCAATATTTTTCTTTTTCACTTGAATAAACGCGACTATTAAAATAATCGCAGTAATAAAATTCAAAGTTGAATAAACAGGAGGCAGAAAACTGAAATCCATTCCCAAATCCAACTTCACCCTTCGCATTAATCCAACGAGTAGTAAAACTACGATGGTAATTACCCAGGCTGCTATATTGAGCTTTTTTTCCAAAGTTAGGTTTGGTTCCATTTTTTCCATATTAATTTTCAGCTGTTGTTTTAATATCCACTTTTCTATCATCAACCTGAGGCAACAATAAGGACAAATGGATCATCAACTTGGCAACATCTTCTTTTTCAAAAAGGTCGTAAAAAAACCGTACTTCCGATTCGGTATCTACAATTGCCAGGTATGGGTTGTCAAAAACGGTTTCGCCATTTTTCAAGGGCAAATGATATCCTTCAATTGCCAGATTTTCAATGGTTTCTTTGGAAGCTCCTCCTATATTCCAACGCTTGAATTCCTCACTATTTAATTTGGCTTCAATCTGTTTTAGGTCTGCCAATGAATCCGCCACAACATGCGTTAAAAACATAAAATCTTCACGTTTTAACAATCGATCTTTGAATTGGTTTTGGATCCATTGAAGTTGTTCGACTGTTTGTTCTCTATCCAAAATAGTCTTGGGCAAGAAATTGGAAATCAATACTTTATCTTTCACATCATTCAGGCTCAAGGTATCTCCATCAAGCCTCAGCAAATCAAACTCAGGTAAGCTTCCAAAACTTCCCATTTCTTCAATTGCTGATTTCCTTAAATCTGCTCCAGACTTCATAAAATACCAGGATATTGCTGGCAAGCCAAACAATATCAACATGATACCTATCACTTTTAGAGGATGTAGTTTTTCCATTTGAAAAAATCTCAATTCCTTAGAGTATGTTTTAAATTCTATGATTGAGCGAAAGCAAGCAATTTTTATACTGTGCTGCGTTGAAAAGCCTCGTCAGCCCTTCCAGGGATGCCTGCATTTTTCGCCTTGCACAGTATAAAAATTGCCGCTTTTAGCCAAATGATAGAAATTAAAACATACGCTTAAAAAAGAAAAGGCGAGAATTTTTGTTCTCGCCTGTCCTTTTTTAAATCAAACCTTTATATGTTTCTCTATCGTAAATTATGTTCCCTTGTGCTGGGTCGGCAGGCGCCTCATCGAATTTTTTAATTTGATCCCGACGCTCGCCCCAGGAATTACCTTCCTGGAAAAAAGCAATAATTGCCCAGACCAGCAATAAGCAGGGAAGCAAGACACTCCACCTCAATCCTCTCACTTCATGTCCTAGGTGCATAAAGAAATAAACGATGAAATATGCTTTATAAATAGATAATGCAATAATTATTAAGGCTGCAACAATGACAAGAGTTGTTCCTGGATTATCTGTAATAAAAGTAATATGCCCTTTGCCCAAAAGAGAAATGAGGACTTCTGCAACTGTTACAGCGGCCAATAACCACAAGCCCTTAAAAACAAACTTTTTAGCGTCTTCGTATGATTGATGTGCCATTTTTAATTTGCGTTTTTTATTTACGTTTTACTTTTTATAATTCCTTATAGTCTATAATAAATAGAAAACAAGAAATACAAATACCCATACCAAATCTACAAAGTGCCAGTAGAGTCCAATCTTCTCTACCATTTCATAGCCATTTCGGCGTTTGACGTATAAACCACTGGCGACATTCAAACAAATTATCAACAGGAATACTACCCCAGAGAATACGTGAAATCCGTGAAAGCCTGTAATAAAGAAGAACAAGGCACCGAAGGCTTTGGGGCCAAATTCTTCCTGTCCCACCATGCCATCTTCAAATTTGACTTTGCGATGGATAAACTCACCGGTTTTATCTGGATGCATCAAATAACTCTCTCCTATATTAAAGGTTTCAGGATCTACCCCTGCCTCATAAGGATTACCATATTTATCTTCCAAATAAACTCCATTTTCTGTCCAGGTCCCAAAAGGATTGGTATTAAGAGTCATGTGCTCAGTGGCAATCAGGTTGGTCCACTCCCAAGCCTGACATCCTAAAAAGCCTAAACCACCCAGGATGGTCAAAAGCATCCAAAAAATCACACCATTTTTATTCTCTCTATGCCCTTCCTGTACCGCACGTACCATTGTTACCGAACTGATAATCAATAAGAAAGACATGATGGTTACGAAAATCAAAGGTGCATCATGGACTCCAAAAGGAGCAGTTTGAAAAACAAAATCAGGAACAGGCCAGGTTGGGCTACTAATCCTTAATGCTCCATAAGTGATCAGAAATCCGGCGAATGTGAAGGCATCCGACAAAAGGAAATACCACATCATCAGTTTACCATAACTCGCCTTAAAAGGAGTCCTTCCACCTTCCCATAATTCGGCTTCCGTCTCATGGGTTTGATGTTCCAATGTAGCTGTATCTGCTGCCATTATTTTATAGTTGGTAATTTATTTTTGCTTTTGGCTATTTGCTTTTGGCTATTGGTCTTTTTTCAAACTGCCAACAGCCAATGGCTAATAGCCTCTCCGCTTATCTTTGAATCATAAAAAATATGACTAAGTATAGCCAAAGTATATCAACAAAGTGCCAGTAAATCATGGTCAACTCCAGTCGAAGCTTTCTTCTTGGAGTCACTTTGAAGTTCAGTCCGTATGCATGAGCAATTGCTACAAAAATTGCGGCAATCCCACCCAAAACGTGTGCTGCATGCGTTCCCGAAATCACGTATAAGAAATCACCTGATGGATTTCTTCCCAGGCTAATCCCCAGTTCGTCTTTCATTGCCATCCAACCATTGTATTGTAGGATGACAAACAGGATTCCCAGCGCAAAAGTGACGAGGAGCAAACTTTTATACAAGGTTTCCTTCCTCGCCAAAAAAGACTTGTAGGAAAAATGTAAAGTCAGACTACTCAAAATAATTACTCCAGCACTGACATAAAAAATATTAGGCAATTGGTACTCTAACCAATTTCCTGCTGCCTGCCTTACGATGTACGCACTCGTAAATCCAGCAAACAACATTATCATACTTACAATCCCCGCATATAGTGCAAACTTTTGCGGATGGATTTTACTTCTACGATATTGATTTTCTGCGTAGGCCACTTGAACCATTTATGACAAGATTTTGATAGATGATTGGTTTTTCAAATTTTGTCTAAAAACAATATCACTAATGTCAAAGGCAAATAAAAGAATGAACTAAACATCAATTGCAAAGCAGCTTTTCTACTATTCTTTCGATACATATTCCAGCCAAACCAGGCGTAAGCAATTGCAAATAAGCTCACAGTTAATGCTGAGAGCATACCAGTTATTTCTGCAAAAAATGGTATTAATCCTATTGGTATAAGACAAAGTGCATATACCATAGATTGAAGTCCAATATTGCGGCTTTTTGAATTTACGAATTGGTACCCTGCTTTTTGATAGTCCTCAAATCCCAACCAGCCAATGGCGGCAAAATGAGGAAACTGCCATAAAAACTGCATGGCAAAAAGCGCCAATGCCAATGTTGTCAATTCACCTTGAAAAGCCACACATCCGATAAGTGCCGGAAGTGCGCCTGGAAAGGCGCCAATAGCTATAGCTGCTGTAGAAATTCTCTTCATTGGAGTGTAAAGGAAGGCATAGCTCAACAAAGCCATCATTCCAAACAAGGCAGTCCAGGGATTAAAGAAAGCCAGAAAAGTAGTTCCTGTCAATCCCATCAACCCTGCAGCTGTGACTCCTTCAGAAACACTCATCCTACCTGAAGCAATTGGTCGATTGGCAGTACGTGTCATCAATGCATCGTGATCTTTCTCCAATGCCTGATTTAAAGCATTTGCCGCACCTGTAACCAATAACCCACCAGTAGCTAAAATCAAAACTTCCAACCAGTTGATAGCTCCGGAACTGGCAATCAAATATGCCATAATAGCGGAGAATACGACTGTCATTGAAAGTCTGATCTTTACCAGTTCAAGGTAATCGTTCACCTTTTGTGAAACGGTACTATTCGAATTTCTAACTAATGTTTTTACTCTACTAGCCACTTTCTATGGTTTAGGCTTTTAAAATGTGAAAAATTTTTGAAATCTTTCACATTTGCCTTCTTTCTATTCTTTAATGTCCAAAATCTCCTTCTCCTTCTTTTAGAGGTTCTATCTGAGAAATAAACTCTCTTCCATCTTTTCCATAATCATAAGCCCAACGTTGTACTGAAGGAATTTTTCCAGGCCAGTTGCCGTGACCGGTCTTAATTGGAGTAGTCCATTCCAAAGTTGTAGCTCCCCAAGGATTCTTAGTCGTCATCTTCTTCCCTTTCCAAATGCTATACATGAAATTGATGACAAATAGGACTTGTAGGGAGAAAACGATTATAGCAGCAATCGTGATAAATTTGTTGATCTCTGCAAATTGACGGAATGTTTCAAATTGATCAAAGCTGTAATACCTTCTTGGAAGACCAGCCAAGCCTAAATAATGCATTGGCCAGAATATTGCATAAGCTCCAATCAATGTTCCCCAGAAATGAATCTTTCCAAGGGTTTCATTCATAAACCTTCCATACATTTTTGGGAACCAGTGATAGATTCCAGCAAACATTCCAAAGAAGGCGGCAATTCCCATCACAATGTGGAAGTGGGCAACTACAAAATAATTATCGTGCATTTGAATATCAATGGCGGAGTTTCCTAGGAAAATACCCGTCAATCCACCAGAAATAAACATAGATACAAATCCTATAGAGAATAAAGAAGCGGAATTGAATCGAACGTTTCCTCTGTATACTGTAGTAATCCAGTTGAACACTTTCACCGCAGATGGAACTGCAATGATAAGGGTGAAAATCACAAAGAAGTTAGAAATGAATGGATTCACCCCAGACATAAACATGTGGTGTGCCCAAACAATAAAGGACAAGAATCCAATCGCCAATATCGAATATACCATCGCCTTGTAACCAAAAATTGGCTTACGGCAATGAACAGATAATACTTCCGAAACTAGTCCCATCGCAGGAAGAATAATGATGTACACTTCCGGATGACCAAGGAACCAGAACAAATGCTGATACAACACAGCACTACCACCTACCTGCGGCAGCGCTTCACCAGCAATAAATATTTCATTCAAGAAGAAGCTGGTTCCCATACCTCTATCAAACATCAAAAGGAAAAATCCGGAAACCAAAACCGGGAAAGAAAGCAATGCCAAAATAGCGGTTACGAAGAAAGCCCAAATTGTCAGAGGCAATCTCCACATATTCATTCCCTTGGTTCGCAAATTCAAAACAGTAGTGATGTAATTGATTCCTCCAAGCCCCACAGATATCACAAAAAAGACCAAACTTAAAATCCATAGTGTCATTCCAGCCCCCGAGCCCGAAGATGCCTGGGGCAGTGCACTCAGTGGCGGATAGGCCGTCCACCCCCCTGAAAAGGGTCCAGTACTAAGGAATAGCGAATAAAACATCACAACACTGGCAAGGAAGAAGAACCAGTATGAAAACATATTCAACATGGGCGAAGCCATATCCCGTGCACCACATTGTAGTGGTATTAATAGATTACTGAAGGTTCCACTCAATCCAGCAGTCAATACAAAGAATACGATAATGGTACCGTGCATGGTCACCAGTGCATAGTAGAACTCCTGACTTAAAGTACCAACTCCAGTTTCTGCATTTATCTCAATCCATTTCCCCAGAAGCGGTTTTAGCCAGGCTAAACTTTCTTCCGGAAAACCCAATTGTAACCGGAAGATGATTGACATAGCAGCCCCGATCAATGCCCAAAACATCCCTGTGATCAAAAACTGACGAGCGATGATTTTATGATCTTGACTAAAAATATAATGAGTAATAAAATTAGACTGATACTTATCTCCATGATGATGTTCATGAAAATGATCGTCATAACCGTATTCCTCTATTAAGAGGTCTTCATCAAAAGGTTTGGTCGGTGCTGTGGTTGTGACGCTAGCCATATATTTAAAATTTTCGATTTAATTTATACCCGGAAATACGGGAAATTTAGTTTTGGGGCTTTTTAATTTACTTAATCTTCCTTATTAAGTAAATTTCATTGCAAAATACATAATTACTAAAGCATGATGATTTTGCAAATCAGATAATTCCTACTATTGAGTCAATATTTTCAATTCAGTTCTACGATTATTGGCTCTGCCTTCCTCTGTATCATTCGTATCAATTGGACTATTTTGACCATATCCAACCGATCGCATTCTATCAGATGAAACCCCAAGATCAATTAATGCATTGTAAACGGCATCCGCTCTAGCTTGTGATAGAGTCATATTTGCATCCGCATCCCCTGTATTATCTGTATGACCACTCAACTCAATGGTCACGTTTTGATAATTTTTATTCAGTAAATCAGCGACATTCTCAATTTCGTATCTTGAAAAATCTTTCAAAGTTGCAGAACCAGATTCAAATTTTACATAGTTCAATTCTACCGATTTTGAAGCATCATCTTCTGCACCTAACACCGTTTCTACTGCACTTAATAACTCCTGCTTTCTGGTTTCAAATTCCTGACCAACTGGTCCTTCACCATAAGGATCTTCAGCTCCGCCTCTAATTGAAGAGAAAAAATAGGACTGTTGTTGTGACAACCAGTCTTTGTATTCATCTTCAGAAACGATACGAACGATTTTTTTCATACTGAAATGACCACTCCCACACAATTCCATACATGCCAATTCGTATTCAAAAGTTTTCCAAAGAGGATCACTGTTTGGATCATCCGGGTCAGAAGGTCGTTGATATTCAGGATAATCTCTCAACCGCTCTCTATATTCTTCTGTAGTTGTTGTTGGCGTAAAAATAAAGTAAGTAGGCATACCAGGTACAGCGTCCATTTTCACTCTGAAATGTGGCAATGCGAAGTTGTGCAATACATCTCGTGAAGTAATCCTAACCCTTACCTTTTTATTTACAGGAAGAACAATTTCTGTTGGTTGAAAATCATCCAGGTTCTTTTGATCATTCCAGTCTTGGCCCAGTGGATTCAACCCAGTAATCAGCTTGTAATCGCGCTTACCCAATTTTCCATCCGCTCCAGGATAACGCAGGTACCAAAGGAATTGGGCTCCAGTGGCTTCAATTTCCAAATACTCCTCGTTTCCATCTGCATTCAAAACCCCAACATCCTGTGGAGTTTGAGACATAACAGCTCCTTCCGGCATATCTGCCATTACTTCATTCCAGGCTACCAAACCACGAATTACCAAAAAGCACATTACGATTGCTGGAATAGCAGTCCAAATGATTTCCAATTTGTTATCATGAGGGATAAAATCAGCTATTCTGCCTTTTTGTCCTCTGTATTTGTAAGCAAACCAAAATAAAGCGATGTGTGTAATAACAAATACGATCCCTGTAAATATCAATGTAATATTGAACATTGAATCAAGTGCTCCACCATGTGCAGATGCTGACTCGTGAGGACCAAAACCCAACATCCAGTTTGTATAATTTGCTGCAGACCAGAAACAGAAAATCAGAAAACCTACCAGAAAGACCATAGACATGATACCGTTCCAGTTATTGACTTCCAATTGAGCTTCTTCTTCACCTCTGATTTTTGCAGCCAATTCAGTCACACGGCCTATCTGCACAACTACAACAGCCAGCAGAAGGACACATAAAATTATGATAAGACCTGTGCTCATATTATTTTTTATTAATACAATTATTAATGTTTCTAATTGTCTCTGAAAACTGGGAAAGTCTAACAGTTTAGAATAAAAGTTGTTTGTTTTTTTTAACTAAACTACTGACTTACTATACTATATTTCAAATATTAATGTCCACCAGCACCACTCAAATCCTGCAAGACCTCATGGTGACGACTTTCTTCAATGTAAGGATCATTTTCAGGAACCAATTTTGCCTTGGCCAATTGTCTGAAAGCAACAAACATAAAGAAGCTTAGGAAACCAATTAAAATTCCTATTTCCAATAACCCGGGAATTGTGAAGCCTTCAACAAAAGAGGCAGCATGATGTGCTTCATCTCCATGATGTCCTCCTTCAGCAACTGCATGTACAGCATGCTCAGCAGTTTCCAATGTACCTGGTTTCACCATCAAGAAATAATCCCACCAATGACCGAAAAACAATAGAATTGAAGTAAATATTAAAGTTCCGTATTTACGCTTCGTACTATTGCGCATCAAAATCAGGAATGGCAATACAAAGTTGATAATCAAATTGCCATAGAACATAACTGGATATTGGTCAATTCTGGTTTTGAAATAAATCGTTTCCTCACCAACGTTGGCGTACCAGATCAACATGTATTGATCAAACCAGAGGTAAGTCCAGAATACAGTGAAAGCGAATAAGTATTTACCTAAATCATGCAAATGTTCAGCTGTCACATTTTCGTAATATCCTTTAGACTTTAAGTATATTAATGTAAGGATAGTCAAGGCAGTTGCAGCAACAAACCAGCTTGCTGTGCTATACCAGGCAAACATGGTACTGTACCAGTGGGCATCAACACTCATCACCCACAGCCACAACATTGCAGCACTACTAAAAGCAGCAATTGGCAAGAATCCTGCAGACCATCTTCTTATTGATTGATGGATACTATAATCGGCAGTACCAGCCATATCCTCTTTTACTGATAAGCTGCGAATTTTCAAGGCAAAAAATATCCAAATACCTACTACTACCAATGTTCCACCTGTGTAGGAAGTATTGTTCAAAAAGCCGGACTTGCCTGCAAGAATTTTATCGTAATTCTCTGAGTCTGGATCGATTGTACTTAGATCTGTCCAGTGATACAGGTGGTGAAAATGGCTGATATTTCCGATCCCCAGAATCAGCAAAAGAATCAATCCTGGAATCAGGAAAAAGGAATAGGATTCCCAAACTCTCTTAAACTGAACATACCATCCTGCATAGGCTGTAGTAAAAGCAGCCAGTATGAAAAGAGATATAAATGCAATACCTGTAAAGAAGGCGGTATTGTGCAATACATTAGACCAAAAGCGTTGGTGGTAGTTGATACCTGCTGCTTCATTTACCAATTGTGCAGGTTCTGCAATCCAGGAACCTATCAGGCACAGCACCCCCAGCACCATCCCTGCAAGCAGGGTTGTCCTCAATTTTGAATCAAATGTGAATTGGTTCATCTTTTTGATTTACTTATTTCGACTCCGAATCTTCGGAGCTGGTTTTACGATTTACAAATAATTATCGATCACTTTATCAGTTATCACCATCATGATCCCCACTATCACTATGATGTTCTCCACCTTCATTATCTTCATCATCGTGATGGTCTGCCCCATCAACATCTCCAGCACTGGAATTCATAGCAATTGCCCAATCTTCCAGGGAAGCATATGGTACTCCAAATTCAGGATTTAATGTATTTTCTGTTTCGCTGTATTTCAATTTAACTTCTTTCGCCTGCAAAGACCTGATGTGGTGAATCACTTGCCAGCGCTCCTCATAAGATAGTTTATCTGAGTAGGCTCCCATTACATTGATACCATACATGATAGAGTGATAATAGCGTCCATTAGAGGATTCTACATATTCCGGAAGTAACAAATTCTTGGGTACGGCAAGGAATTTTTTATTTGGATTATCATCACTCGCCAAATAACCATTGCCATCTCCTTTTTCTCCATGACAAATTCCGCAAAAGATGTTGTATAATTCCTCTCCTTTCTCTAAACCTTCAGCGGTAATTGGGAATGGATTGTAAATCAATCCAGCTGTTGCCTGTGTTCTACCAGTATCAGAATCTTCAAAATAATACGGGACATATCCATTAGGAGCAAACACATCTTCACCGTATTTGTCCATCATTTCAAGGGTGTATTTGGCAGCTTCCTCAGCAGAGGCAAAGTTTCTTCCAGAAGAAGCAATTCCAGCATAACCTCTTGGCATTGTACCATTTACTGGAAGGCGTGGCTGAGACAACTCTCGACGAGAAGCTACAGATTCTTCATTGAAAGTATTTAAGCTGTACTCTGTCAAAACATTGGCTTCATAAGCTACAGAGTGTGCCATATCAGGAATAAATTCACTTCCTGTAGCATTGCCACCAGGCTGCTGACATGCAGTAGTAAACAAAACTGCAGATATGGCTACGGCGAAAATTATATTTTTGATATTCTTCATTTTAAAATTTCTTTCTTTTGTTGCACGACGAATCGCGGCTTTTTAAATCGTCTTGGAATTTACTTCAGAAGCACCACTATCCTTCAGGAAAGATTTCAATTGTTTGATTTCATTTGCACTCATGCCATTTGTTTTAAAGGCAAGTGCCAATTTATCATCAGTGATTCTGTCATCCAAAGTAGGATTGTTTACTCCAAAACCCTGTCCATTCACAATATAAAAGGACACCACCATTCCAATTGAAGCCAACAATACAGTCAACTCAAATGTAATTGGAATAAAAGCAGGAACTGACCAATAGGGTTTTCCACCAAAAATGATAGGCCAATCACGGGTAAAAATCCAGGACATACCAAAGAATGCAATGCAGGTACCTATCGCACCATAGATAAAACCAGCAATATGCAATCTGGATTCAGACAAGCCTAAAGCAGGATCCAAACCGTGAACCGGGAATGGAGAAAATACATCCCAAATATCCAAATGGTCTGCTTTGGCTTTTTTTACGGCATCAATCAAAATCTCCTCGTCATCATACAAACCGTAGAGTATTTCTTTGTTAGAATCTTTCATCTTTTTATAAATGATGGATGATGAGTGATGAATGATGAATATTAATAACCATATTCATCATTCATCATTTATCATTCATTATTCTTCATTCGTTTAGTGCGCGTGCGCATGTTTTTTCGCATTCTCACCCGTATATTGATCTCCTGCAGATTTCAGAATTGCTTTGATTTCTGCTGCAGCAACTACAGGAGCTACCCTACAGAATATGAGATAAAGGGTGAAGAATAAACCAATCGTACCAATGAAAATACCTATCTCTACCCATGATGGCCAGTAGTAACTCCAGCTGGACGGTAGATAATCACGAGCAAGCGTTGTAGGAATGATAACAAATCGCTCAAACCACATTCCGATGTTTACAAATATGGACATCAGGAAGGTCACGAAGATATTTCTTCTCATTTTCTTCCACCAGAAAATCTGGGGTATAATCAGGTTACAGCCCATCATTCCAACATAAGACCAGAAGTAAGGTCCAGTTGCTCTATTGAAAAATGCAAATTGCTCGTATGGATAAACTGAATACCATGCAATGAATAACTCCGTCAAATAGGCAGTACCTACGATGGTACCCGTCAACAGAATTACTTTATTCATGGATTCAATATGACCTATCGTAATATACTCACCGATATTCAAAACTTTCCTGGTTATCACCATAAGGGTTTGTACCATAGCGAAACCAGAGAAAATCGCCCCAGCAACGAAATAAGGTGGGAAGATGGTGGTATGCCAACCTGGAATCACAGAGGTGGCGAAATCAAAACTTACAATGGTGTGTACAGAAAGTACAAGTGGCGTTGCCAATCCGGCAAGAATCAAGGATAATGACTCATGACGTTGCCAGTGCTTTGCAGAACCTGTCCATCCCATTGAGACAAAACTATAAATCTTTCTCCTTAAACCTTTGGCCCTGTCTCTCACAGAAGCCAAATCAGGAACCAAGCCTGTGTACCAGAATAAAAGCGATACCGTAAAATATGTCGAGATTGCGAACAAATCCCAAAGCAGTGGAGAGTTGAAATTAACCCATAATGGACCTCTTGTATTTGGGTAAGGAAACATAAAGAAGTCAAACCACGGTCTTCCGGTGTGCGTTGCCGGGAAAAGTCCCGCACACATTACCGCAAAAATGGTCATCGCTTCAGCTGCACGGTTTACCCCTGTACGCCATTTTTGGCGGAACAAAAGAAGGATGGCAGAAATCAAGGTACCTGCGTGACCGATTCCAATCCACCAAACAAAGTTGGTAATATCATATCCCCAACCAATTGTTCGGTTTAGATGCCAGGAACCAATACCTACCCAAAATGTCCAACATAGACAAAAGATTCCAAAACCCAACAGAGCCACGGAAAGTACAAAACAGACGACCCAGGCAAAATTCGGCGCTTTCTCAGTTGGCCCGATAAGGTCTTCCGTAATGTCGTGATAGGTCTTTCCACCCTGTATTAATGGTTCTCGTATTGCTGATACTGCTGCGCTCATCTTTAATTTTTACAAATTTGGCGTTTCCAGTTCCCCATTCCCAGTTTTCAAATTTAAAAACTGGGAACCGTAAACTGAAAACTCAGAACTAACTTAACCCCTCGTCCCTATTAGTAACTTTTGCTGAATATTTTACAGATGGACGTGTGCCCACCTCATCTAATGCATAATAAGTCAACTTATGGTTCATGGCTTTGCTAACCGCACTGTTCTTGTCATTCATGTCACCAAAAGTAATGGCGCCGGTAGGACAAGCTGTTTGGCAAGCTGCCTTTACATCTCCATCTCTCAACCCTCTTCCTTCTTTCTTGGCTGCCAATTTCCCTTCTTGAATTCTCTGTACACAGAAAGAACATTTTTCCATCACTCCCCTTGCACGAACAGTTACATCTGGATTCAAGACCATTCTGGTCAGGTTATCAGAACCGAATGGAAAATCTTCACCATTGATGTCTGGTTCATTGATTGGAAACAAGTCTGCAGTGGTGTAATCCAGCCAGTTGAAGCGACGAACTTTGTAAGGACAGTTGTTGGCACAGTACCGAGTTCCAATACATCGGTTATATGCCATTTGGTTCAATCCTTCAGAGCTGTGATTGGTTGCAGATACCGGGCAAACATTCTCACAAGGAGCATTGTCACAGTGCTGGCACATCATTGGCTGGTAAACTACGTTTGGATTTTCATAATCTCCGTAGAAGTAACGGTCAATTCGTAGCCAGGTCATTTCATGATGACGGAAAACTTCATATTTACCTACGACAGGTACGTTGTTTTCCGCAACACAGGCTACCTGGCATGCACCACAACCAATACAGGTGCTTGTATCAATATTAATTCCCCAGTGATGTCCCTGGCTATAAAATTGCTCTGTATATTCGTCGTATGGATAAAGTGTCTGGTCATTTAGGTGATCAGCACTTTCATTTTGTTTGTGAATGGTTTCTACTAATTCATCAATTTTATCCAGCGTGCCTTCTCTGATTATGGTTCTATCCACCAAAGCTCCCTGATAACCTCTTGCAATTCTTGAAATTGCCAATTCATCCACATTCACTTTCTCGTCAAAACCATTGGCATTTCCTTTTACTCCCATTGTATGGTGGTACTGAACACAAGCGAACTCTTCCTCTGTTCCTGTTTTTTGCCCAGTAGTTTCGGCGGAAGCATAATATCTTGTATTGCCATTGTCATCCAGGCTCAACCAGGGATAAACATTGATTCCTACATTTCTACCAGCCTGGTTGGTTTCTGCTCTACCATAGCCCAAAGCCAGGGATACAACGCCTTCCATCAAACCAAATTGACGGACACAAGTAACCTGATTGGAACTTCCATTTACACTTACATCAATTTTATCAGCAGAGCCGTAAATTTCTTTTGCATTCAATCCTGCAAAGACCCCGGCTCCATCAAAATGACGGTTTCCATCAAAAACTATTGGAATAGCGAGGTAATTACCCCATACACATCTGGTAATTGGATCAGGCATCTCCTGCAACCATGGGTTATCAGCATATTGACCTGCTCCAAGGTTTACCGTTTCAAAGAAATCGATTTCCAAAGCATCCCCACTTGGTTGGTTGATTTTACCAGCTGCATCATTTACATTACCCTGAAATGGATAATCACTGGAATAGGTTTGAGCAACCTCAAAAATCCCATCGTGTAAAACAGCATCCCAAAATGCCTGGAAAGAAATAAAATCACTTTGCTGTGGGAACATATTTGCTTCCCAACTAGCTTTCAAGTATTCGTAATAAGGTTGTTCAGCATCCATGTCCAAATTGGAACTGTCTCCCCAAACCAAAAGTGATAATTCTGCCTGACGGGTGTCAAACAGATTTGAAATCGTTGGCTGGATCAAGCTGTAATGACCTGCTTTTGGTTCTACATCTCCCCAGCTTTCAAGATAGTGATTTGCTGGAGCTACATAATCACAAAGTGCAGTGGTTTCGTCAGGTGTTCCTGCAAATGAAACTTTTAAAGGCACTTTTGACATGGCAGCAGCAAAATCAGCAGAATTTGGCAAGTCAAATGCAGGATTTGCTCCCCATACGATAACAGCTGAAACAGAGCCGGCATTCATCTCACTAATCAAACCTTGAATACTGCTATCAATACCTTGACGCTGATTGGAAGCACCAGCAAAACTGATGGTATTGCCATAACTTCCCAGCATTGAATTAATGCCATTAACGATGGTTTGTTCACCTACGTTGTTGGAACCACTTACCACAAGGCAATTGTCCTTATGTGCCAGAAGTTCTTTGGCAAGATTTGCCAAAGCACCAGCTGCCTTATCGTTGAGTGAAGGAGCAGAAATGGTAGGTGATTGAGAAGCTTTTGCAATTTCGTTGTACAAATTTGCGATAGCCGATCCCATCTCAGATGGTTTCACCAAAATACGATTGTCTGCATTTGATCCTGTCAATGTCATCGCTGATTCAACTTGAATATGGCGAGACATTTTTGCTCCATTGACATCCTTAATCTTGCGATTCTTGATGTAATCATTGGCATATTCGATTGGAGAAATCCAGGTACCAAGGAAATCGGCACCTAAACTTACAATCACTTCTGCCTTATCGAACTTATAATTTGGAATCGTTCTTTGTCCAAAACAGGCTTCATTCGCCTCAAGGATAGCAGAACTGGAAACTGGGTCGTAGGTAACCACACGAGCACCAGCGTGTTTTGCCATAAATTCATCCATGGCTCTCTTGGCAGTTGGACTCATATTGGTATTTGTGACAATGCGAATATTGCCACTGAGTTTACCTCCAACTTCATTATCTATAACATCCCAGGAAGCAGCAGCCCAGGAATCTCCGTCCTTTTGTTTTGGTCCGGAAAATCTGGCAGTGTCATACAAGCTCAAAACACTTGCCTGAGCTCTCGCACTGGTACCCCCTCTTGTTACAGATGACATGGAGTTACCTTCAATTTTGATTGGACGCCCCTCTCGGGTTTTTACCAAAACAGAACAATAGTCACCACCATTGACAAAAGAAGAAGCGTAGTAGGTTGCCACACCAGGAACAATGCTATCTGGCTTGGTTACATATGGCAATGCCTTCTTAACCGGGATGTCACAACTAGCGGCAACTGTCGCAGCTCCCAATCCAAAACCGAGATACTTCAGAAAGTCACGGCGATTGGAACTCACCTTCATAGACCGGTCATCAGACAATTGATCTACGATAGGTAATTCAACAAACTCCTGATTGGCAGATTCCAAAAATGCAGGGTCGTTCTCTAATTGTTCGACCCCTATCCACACATTATTATTATTATGGTTCTTCATTCTTTATTTGAAGATTTTTTTCAATGTTAAGTCTTTGTTCCTTGTCAATTGAATGATAACAGGGAACTGTTTTTTAATAATGACATTTTTGACATTCAAGTCCTCCAATTTCCTCTACTGTCACCGCATTTCGTTTTCCTTTCGCCATTTCCTCGTGGTAAATTTTATAGGACTCATAATATTCATTGTCTGCAAATTGTACTTCCGTTTCTTTATGGCAATTGATACACCAGCCCATGCTCAATGGAGAGTATTGCTCTACAACATCCATCGATTCTACTTTGCCGTGACATTGTTGACATTCCAAACCAGCTACATTCACATGCTGAGAGTGATTGAAATATACATGGTCAGGCAAGTTGTGGATACGCACCCATTCGATGGGTCCCTGGATCTTGTCATCACCATTATCAGGATCTGTCAAAGCTTCTACGATTCCTTCCCACTGGTCTTCCATTGCTCTTTCTCCTTCGCGACCTAGTTCTCCATTATCTTTAATGTATTCGTCAGAGATCCACTTTTTGTAAATCTTTTCAATTTCTTCAATCGTCATATCCTCATAACCTTCTATGTAAGTATCATTACTTGGGTCGAAACCAATGGAAGCGTACATCTTCGTCAATTCCGCTGTACCATAAGTGCTACCATTCTTAATCGCCTTGTGACAATTCATACAAGTATTTGCAGAAGGAATATTGGCATGCTTGGATCTTCTTGCTCCATCGTGGCAGTAGTTACAATCAATTTCATGCAAACAAGCGTGCGTTACGTGAGAAAATGCAATGGGTTGTTCAGGAGCATAGCCCTGCTGACGACCTAGATTGATGGCATTTTCCACCGTCATGAATCCACCAATTACCACTGCAAGGAAAATGACAAAGCTGATAAAGCCTTTTGTCGTAAGGATTTCTTTAAGCGTCTTGCGTTCTACATTGTCATTTCCTGATTGCACCTGCGCCATGTAATTCAAATTGGCTACAATTCTGGCAAGGACTACTGCGAGAAGACCCAGGATCAGGAACAGAACAACGAACATCAATTTGTTGTCTTCTTCTTCTACTCCAGTTTGAGCACAAGCTGGACCTTCATCCGGATCTTTAGGTGTTGTTACACACTCAGGGTCTTGATTATATACACAATTAATATAAGCGAAGACATTCTCGATATCCTGATCTGTAAAGGTCGGGAAGTTGTTCATGATTGTTGGTCCCCATTCCGCCCACAATTCTTTGGCTCTTGGGTGACCAGCGGAAATCATTGCCTGAGAATTTCGAATCCAGGAGTATAGGTCTTCTCTTGGATAATCTGCCCAACGCTCTTCAAAACCACCCAATGCGGGGCCAGTCATTACAGAAACCATATCGGTTGCGTGACAACTACCACATTGATTTTTGAAAAGTGTTTTTCCTGCGGCTAAATCTACCTCCTGGGCAGTAAGGGAAAAAGAAAATAGCGCAAAGGCAAGTAAAAATATTCTGGAAATCAGCGATTTATGAATCATTGTTTATTTCGTTTTGGGTCGCATTTTTTACAAAAACATGACACCCTTTTCATAATTCGTCGCAAAGATATAATACCATCCCAATTTTTGGCAATAATTTTATTTGGCAAAATTTATTTAGATGTGTTCTAAATAAATTAAAAAAACCTAAACAAAACAATAGTCTAATTCTGTTTTATAAAAAACTGATAATGAGTCGATTAAGCTTAATAGGATGTCTTTTTGTGAAATAAAAATTTTAGAATAAAAAGTTTTCCACAGGTTATGAAAGTGTTAAAATGATCATTCAATGGATAATCATTGAACTTTTTCGGGATACATGATTCAAGGGTTGACCAAATTTTATTTGGAAAAACAATGGTACTAATATAACCCAATAGATCGGCTCTCCAGAGCCGAAATTGATCCTATTTCTATTCCACCCTTAATAATTTGAAAGGGATTCCCAATTATTAAGGCGACTGTAGCACGGCTCTCCTTAGCCGTTCCATTTCGTATACTAATTTTGCACTACTATGAAACGCCACGATACAGTCAACTGCCGTCTTATTTATTGAAAATCCAATAAGATTTAATTAAGTAACGACGAAAAAATTTCGGGGAACGGCTAAGGAGAGCCGTGATACTTTTAAATTGCCACTTTTGCCTTAATGTGCGGATGTGGATCGTATTCACACAATTCAAAATCCTCATATTTAAAATCGAAGATATCCTTGACATTGGGATTGATCTTCATTTTAGGCAATTTGCGCGGTGTTCTTGTAAGTTGAAGGCTAGCCTGTTCCAGATGATTATTGTAAAGATGGGTATCGCCAAAGGTGATGACAAATTCACCAGCTTCCAAATCACAAACCTGTGCCATCATCATGGTCAACAGTGCATAGGATGCAATATTAAAGGGCACTCCTAAAAATACATCTGCAGAACGCTGGTATAATTGACAGGACAATCTTCCATCAGCTACATAAAATTGAAACATGGCATGGCAGGGAGACAGTGCCATATCGGGCAAATCAGCTGGATTCCAGGCATTGACGATTATTCTGCGTGAGTTGGGGTCATTTTTGATCAACCGGATGGCTTCTTCAATTTGATTGACAGAGCGGTGCTTTCCTTCATAGTTAACCCACTGCTTTCCATATACTGGTCCCAGGTCTCCATTCTCATCGGCCCATTCATTCCATATTCGAACGCCATTTTCTTGTAGGTACTTGATATTGGTATCCCCTTTTAAAAACCAAAGCAATTCGTGGATGATGGATCGCAAATGCAATTTTTTGGTGGTGAGCAGGGGAAAACCTTCATTTAAATCAAAGCGCATTTGGTAGCCAAAAACACTGATTGTGCCTGTGCCCGTGCGGTCAGCCTTGGGTGTTCCATTATCGAGGACATGAGAAAGAAGTTTAAGGTATTGCTTCATTGGAATGATAATTGGTATTTTTGTAATTGTATTTGGAAGTCCTCAGTATGAAAAAAATTTTGTCGGGAAACAGCATTCTCAATTTTCATGCGTTCCCTAACTGAACAAATTGAAAGAGAACCACTTTCCACCAATATTCCTACGAAGATAGCCCTCACAATTTTTTCGCCCAATTATTAAAATCAAAAATTATCCACAATTGTGTGTGCGCTATGAACATACTTACGCAAATTTCTGAAATCCAAGCTTCAAGAAGCTATTGTTTCACACTAGTTTTATTGATTTCCTTATCTGTTTTTTGTGAAGCCCAGTCCTGGCAATTTAAAAAAGAACAGGATGGCATAAGAATTTATCTCAGGGAGGCAACCAATTCCAAAAGTGGTTTAAAGGAATTGAAAATCACGAAAACCTTTCATGGTGATTTGCAAACCATTGCAGCGGTGCTTTCGGATGTAGATGCCTTCCCCAATTGGGTGTACAAATGTGCCAATGCCAAAATTGTAAAGAGCATTACCGATTGGGAGATCTATTTTTATTCTGAAACCAAATTGCCCTGGCCATTAAGCAATCGGGATGTTGTACTTCATTCCAAAATGTTTTTGGACAATGGTGTTTTAGTATCCGAATCCACAGCTGTGGATGGAATAGAACCAAAATACAAAGGCAAGATCCGACTGTCCTACCTACACTCCATCTGGACTTTTACTCCACTGTCGAATGGAAAAATAACGATGAGCTATATTCTACATTCCGAAGCAGGGGGAGCAATTCCCGATTGGTTGGTCAATTTAGCGATTGACGAAGGTCCTGTAAAGACCATTCAAAAGTTTCTGGATCTGATAAAAGATGAAAAATACCAAAGTGAGTATTCAACTGTTGTAGGAGTACCTGCTAGTAAATAAATTATTAATTCTATAATACTGCAATGCTGCAATGTTAGCTTTGAAAAGCTGGTATGATTTTACATTTTTGTGGTAATAACTATCATTCTTTGGCAATCACCATGACTTTCTTTAATAGAATTATCTTTCTCGTTTTTGCACTAATTTCACTTGCCGATTTTTCCTGGTCTCAGGAAAACCCCTGGGTTTTAAAAAGGAATTTGCCAGATTTAAAAGTTTATTTTAGAGATGCACCAGATTCTGGAATAAAGGAGTTGAAAATGAATTTCACTGTTGAGGCTTCATTATCTACGATTGTATCCGTTTTGGCAGATGTACCTGGCTTTGCAAATTGGGTGTACAAATTGGAAGAATCCTACCTGATTGAAAATGTGAGTGAAACCGAAATGTATTATTATAATTTGGTAGATTTTCCCTGGCCATTAAGTGATCGCGATTTTATTGCCCACAGCCTGGTTTCACAAGATCCTGCAACAAAAGTCATTACCATTCAAACTAAAGGGATATTTGACAAGAAGGAAGAAATTGAAGATGTGGTACGACTCAAAACGATGACATTGAAGTACATTATTCAACCTAATGGAGACGGTACTGCCCATATCGAATATTTCTTAAAAACAGACCCAGCAGGCAATCTACCAAATTGGCTAATCAACCTGGCATTGGACCAGGGACCCGTTCAGACCATTAAAAAATTTAAAAAGGTTTTAAAAGAAGAGCCCTATAAAAATGCCAGCCTTCCTTACATTCAGGAATAAATTTACCTTTAGCGCTTGTTTGAAGATTAATTTTGGCGAATTTGAGGCAAACAATTCTTTCCACAATTCCATTCATGAACATTTATTTGAAAAAATTGTCCCTAATTGGAAATTCCAAAAGCCAAACTTTGGATAGCAGTGCTACCATCTTGCAATAAAAAAATATGTCCTATAAAAGTTTAAGAGCCGCCGCACTTGACCTTGAAAAGCATGGCAAGTTAGTTCGTATAAAAGCTGAAATGGATCCGGATTTGGAAATTGCGGAAATCCACAGAAGAGTCTACGAATCACAAGGACCTGCTTTACTTTTTGAGAATGTAAAAGGCAGTCCCTTCCCTGCCCTGTCAAATTTGTATGGAACTTTTGAACGAACGGATTTTTTGTTTAGACATACCATGAAAAAGGTTCGGAAAGTGATTGAGCTAAAAGCCGATCCTACCCGCATTCTGAAAAATCCCTTCAAATACCTTTCTGCTCCAGCTACGGCATTGACAGCATTACCGAAAAAAAAATGGCGTCCTTCTCCTGTTTTATATGGCAAAACGGCTATTGATCAATTACCCCAAATAAAATCTTGGCCAATGGATGGAGGTGCATTTATTTTGCTTCCCCAGGTGTTTACCCTCCCTCCAAAGGATAAAAATATCATGCATTCCAATCTCGGTATGTATCGCATTCAACTATCGGGAAATGAATACATCCCAAATAAAGAAGTAGGCCTGCACTATCAAATTCACAGAGGCATTGGAGTACACCATAATATGTATAACAATAGTGATGAGCCCTTTCGTGTAAGCATTTTTGTAGGAGGTCCTCCCTCTCATGCTTTTTCAGCCATTATGCCCATGCCCGAGGGAATGTCCGAATTGACTTTTGCGGGGATGCTCGCCAATCGGAGATTTCGATACACCCGGAAAAACAAATATGTATTGTCATCAGACGCGGACTTTTGTATTACTGGGACCATCCGGAAAGACATCAAAAAACCTGAAGGTCCCTTTGGCGACCATTTGGGTTATTACAGCCTGACCCATGATTTTCCAGTTATGGCAGTGGAAAACGTTTATCATCGGAAAGATGCGATTTGGCATTTCACTGTTGTGGGTAGACCACCACAGGAGGATACAAGCTTTGGCTATTTGATCCACGAATTGGTGGGTCCTTTAATTGAAAATGAATTCCCAGGCGTGCATGAAATTCATGGGGTAGATGCCTCAGGGGTACATCCTTTGTTGATAGCAGTTGGCAGTGAACGTTATATGCCGTTTCGGGAAAGGCGACCAGAGGAAATATTGACTCAAGCCAATCATATTTTGGGTAAAGGTCAGACTTCATTGGCCAAATTCCTTTTCATTGTCGCAAAGGGAGATGATCCTAAAATCAATACTCATGACATCCCCTATTTTTTCAATCATGTTTTGGAAAGAGTAGATTGGACGAGGGATTTGCATTTTCAAACCAAAACCACCATTGATACACTGGATTATTCTGGTACAGGTTGGAATGCTGGTTCAAAAGTCGTCATTGCCTGTTGTGGAGATAAGCGACGAGCATTGAAAGCCACTGTTCCAGAAAATTTAAAATTGCCAAATGGCTTTTCCAATCCACAGTTTGCCCAAAAAGGCATCCTCGCTATAACAGGGCCTGAATTTAAAAACGAATCAAATTATGAAGATCCAGAAAAACTGGCAAAAACCCTTAAAGGAATTGACCTACAACATATCCCATTAATTCTCTTAGTTGATGATTCCAGTTTTACATCGGCTACCTTAAACAACTGGCTTTGGGTAACTTTTACAAGAGCCAATCCATCTCACGATATTCATGGGGTTGATGCATTTATCGAAAACAAACATTGGGGTTGTCGAGGCTCTCTGATTATTGACGCCCGCCGGAAACCCCATCATGCTCCTCCGCTGATTGAGGATAAAAAAGTGAATGAGAAAGTTGACAAATTATTTGCGAAAGGGGGAGCGTTGGAAGGGATTATTTGAGACTGGTTATCTGGGTGCAGGTTTGCTGGGTGTTGCTGATACCATTGAGATATGAATAGCGGATAGCGAAATGTTGTTAGCAATTGAGCGTAGTATTCTTGGTGCTGGGTACTGGGTACTGGTTCGCTGGGTACTGGTTTTCTGGGTTTTGCTGATGCCATTGTGGTATGAAATAGAGGGTATCAAAATGGTGTTAGCAATCGAGTGTGGGTGTTCTGGGGACTGGTTGGCTGGTTGCTGCTTCAAATATACTTTTATTGTTGATTTGGAATTGAATAATGAAACCAATCACAAGACTTCAAGAAATCAGCTTTCGATTGGTCAATTGCTATTTTGGCTTTGAATAATGGCTTTTTTCAATTCCCTGGTCTGGTTGTAATAATAGTGTCCTTCTTCTGAAAGGAGACTATCTACTTTTGACAATATAGAATCCAGGGGTTCATCGGCAGCAACCATGCATAAAATGGAAAAAAAATCAGGTTTTTTTCCAAATTGGATGTCATCGGCGATTGTTACATTTTCGAAAGCAGTTTTGGCTTTTTCCCACTCCTCTTCTTTTACATGGGCATATCCTGCATGCAGTTGGCTTTCGGCGTATTTAATATCTTCCCTCGGAATGGAATTAAATAATGAAGCAGCACGAGTGTAATCACCAGTTGTAAAGGCTTCTTTACCCTTGTCGAAAGCGTCTTTAGTATCCGTATCTCCTTTTAAGTAATCTACCTGGATACTTGAAAAATGTTTTTCGGCGATGGCTCGTGGTGTAATGATAGTTGAGGGATCTATACTATTACCCTTGTTACGTTTTAGTAATAACCAGCCAGCAGCAACAGAAACTATTGCAAAACCTGCAGCAGCTAACCATTTTCTTCTGGAATTTTTCAGAAAAAATCCACTCGGGCTTTCTCGTTTTTCTACTTCTCCCCACCAGGATTCCATATCAGAACGAAACTTTTTAGCCACCAAATGTTCTATTGCCTCCTGCGACTCTGCATACAATTTCAATTCTTCTTTTAAATCTGGATTGGATTCTAAGGCTTTTTCAAAATCATCTTTTGCCGCTCCTGAGAGTAAGTTCTGATGATACGCTTCAATTTGTTCCAACGACTTGTTCATTTCCGTTTATTTTGGTTTATCAAATTCCGCAATTGAGGATCAGCCAATAAGGCCTTCATCAATCGCTTGTGGCAACGATAGCGTTGTTTCTTTGCCATATCTGCACTACTAAATCCAAGCATTTTTGCGATTTCTTCCATAGAATAATGGAGTTTCCAGAGCTCCAATACCTTTTGGCATCTCTCGTCTAATTTAGCCACGAATTTTTCCAGTAGTTCAGACAGGTTTTTTCTAATAGCAATGTCCTCAGGGGTAAGTTGAATAATCTTGTCTAAAGTTGATTCATCTTCAGGAAGCACAATTCTTCCTTCCTTCTGAAGCCTTTTAAGCCATAAGAAGCGTCCAATAGAGTGTAGGTAACTATTAAGTGAGCCTTCTCCACGAAATTTCTTTTCTCTGATGTTTCTATCCAGAGTAATCATTGCATCGTGGAAGATATCTTTAGCTTGATCCAAGGTTCCGTTGTTGGAGCATACATATCGAATGATTTGCTCCCGAGCCTCAAATCTGTGATAAATGTATTCTAGTGCTTTTTGCCGGGTATTGCCACCTTTTTTGATGGCCTCGATGAGTTCATCATCCGGCTTGTCTTGTTGGTTCAATGTTTAGTCCGTTTTAAATCTGAAATGTACCCACTTGGTTGAAAAATTCTTTAAAAATCAGCAATTAAATAAGCAAAATAATCCGATTAAACGCTGCTCTTCCTTGTATATAGTTATTAGAGTATGTCTAAAAATTATACAAACTCTTATTTGTTTTTAATCTAAAATAACGCCAGTTACAAAGTTTTCACCTTGCCAATGGTGCTGGCGAGAGTGTTGACAATGAATATTGCAATTTGGCGAAAAATAGAAAAAATTAAAACAGCATTGGGTACCAAAGGAAATTAAAAAAGACTATAACTAGAGTAGAAGCAATTGAATCGAGATGGAATAGAAACTTTTGTGCTTATTTGACCCCAAAGTGCAGCCTCTGAGGAAGGAACAAAACGGCGTTCCATCCAATAGCGTGGAATTCATTGCAAATCATCCCAATTACCTTTCTTAGTCAAAAACCAAAGCACTGATTTTTCCCAAAACAAGGAGGGCAATATGCTCCTTCATTGACTAAAACTATTGTACGAGCCATACCAACTTATATTCCAAAACAAACCAGCTATTTCCTTTTTTTGGCAAGATTTGGGTAAATTATTGATTTTCAGTATTTTGCACCGGCTCGCCAGATTAATCCCAAACGAGACGGAATCAATTCTAACACCTAAACCTAAAATTAAACAAGATGTCAAACCAAACACCTGAATCTGAAGCCAATTCTAACTCAAGAACCTGGCAATTTTTAACTATGATTTTTGCAATTGTTGCAATCATTTTTGCTGGCATTTATTACAATAATCCTGTAGTCCCCGGTGGTTCAGAGTTGGCAAATATTCCAGCTTTTGCAAGTGACATATTAGTTACAGACACCATTTCGAGAATAGATTCTACTAAACGGATCATTTTATTGGAACTCATTCGCAAATCATGTAATGCAGCCAAGCAGGCAAAAGCCATGACACCAGATATTAAATTATTGACCCTGGACGAATACTGGGCCTGTGACGACATGGCAGAGGGGGTGGATAGAGTTCCGATTTCAGGCTCGGAGGGTTGTTGTCAATGTACACCTGCTTCATTAAGGTACTCCCCGGACAGTAAATTTAACAACCCCGTTTTCCTTGATGGGCAAGCACAAACCATGTTCTATATAAAAAATAATTTTATTGGCAACCCTGAAATCACAATTTTTGATGCTGATGGGAAGGAACTCGAGGTTGCTGAAAACATTGACCTATTTTCGATTCCAGACAATAATGGAAGCACTGAAATCGGTGCACTTAGTATTCCAACCCCCCAATATGAAGAAACCATCTATGCTACTATGAGATTTAAAGGATTAGTCGACCGCAAAGCTATGGACGTCACCATCTCAGGAGTTTTTGATCATAATGGTTGGATGGGTATCCGCCATGTAGAAAGTTTTACCTATGATGGTGTGAAATTTAAATAATTCAAGGTCATTCTCTCAACACCATAAAACCATATTGAATGTGCTCACACACGCTAAGAACTTCTATTATCCCACTATGCATCCTTTTCTTTTATTCTCCATCGTCTGGATGGGCTAATAACTCCATATCTCCATCCGAGCTGAAGCAAACCCTATTAGCCGAAGCGATACAAATGTTTGAGGGAAACGAGTTGAATGAGGCTTTACTACTTTTAGACTCTTTATCCCAAATTCATCATCAATTAGAGGATTGGGATTCCCTAATGGAAACTTCCTTAACAAAGGCATCCTGGTGTGCCGTTTTAGATGAAGTAATTCTATACCGAAAATATTTACAGCGTGCAGATTCTTTGCTAAATGTGCTAAAATCATTTCCCAAATTTTCTTTTGAAAAGTTTTCAATAAAACTAAAGGAGAGTTGGGGAGGCTATTTCCATACAACTGGACAGATAATTAACGCTATCGGAATTTTCGAAAGTCTGTTCCAGGAGCAAAAGCAAAGTACTAATCAAGATATCCAATCCCTAAAGAATTTAGAAAATTATTGCGCCAATTTAGGCTTGTTTTATTTTACGAACGGAGATTATCAAAAAGCCAATCATTGGTACAATCAAGCCCTGGATTATAGTCACTTACTACAATCAAAAAAAGCGGATTCTTCCAAATCTGCCATTATGATTTTCCATATTGGGAAGACTTTCCTTGCTCGAAAAGCCTATACAGAAGCAAATGAAAAATTTCAGCAGTCGCTTAGAAACATGGCGGAGTATTCTGCTAGACAGAAGTATATTCCAAATTGGATTAAAGCATGGCGATTGAATGTCAATCTTGCAATCGTTCAGTTAAACCTGGAAACCAAAAAGTCTAAGGCAGCTTTGAGCTATTTGCAAAAATCGATCGGTCACCAGGATTTTAACAGGAAGCAGAATAAGCGAATTCAAAAAACCTATGGCAAAGTTTATGTCTCGCTTGGACAATATGATAGAGCCATTGATTATTTCAATCGCGCATTAGAAGCAGATATTCAGGACTTTGGATTCAAAAACCCTACTGTGGCAATAGGGAATTTGAATATTGGGAAAATCCTGTTTAAACAAAAGCATTTTGAGGCAGCTTTGGACCATTTTCAAATGGCACTGAATAATTTATCAATAGAATTCAATGAATTAGATTTCTCCAGGAATCCGACAACTAAATCCACAGCATACAAAAAACATTTATTGGAAATATTAAACGCCAAAACTGATGTCTTGTGGAAACTTTCGCAGCAAAACCCCACTAATCCAAAATACTTAAATGCGGCAAGAGAAGCCATCACTTTAGCTGTGGAAGTCATAGATGTTATCAAGCGGGATTACATCTCAAACTCAGATAAGCAATTTCTTGTTGCGCATAGCTACCCGATTTTTGAAAAAGCCATAGCAATTGCACTAGCAGATGGAAATGAATCATTAGCCTTTGAATTTTCTGAAAAAAGCAAGGCTGTACTTCTTTTGGAAGCGGTCAATTACAAAAAATCAATAGCCAATCACAATGATCCTTTATTTCAAAAAGAAAAGGAAATAAACATAGCAATCAATCATTTATTGAAGATCCGATATTCAGAAAGACAAGGTAATAATGATCAAAACCTGATCCGGCAGTATGAAATGGAAATTGCAAGTCTAAAGGAAGCACTAAAAGAACTTAGGAACGAAGTTGAAGAAAAATATCCCTCCTTTTTCCAATCCAATAATTTATTGCTGAAAGAGGTTCAGGAAAGTTTAGGTCCGAAGGAAAGCACCATTGCCTATTTTGTAGGGGATCAAAACATTTATGCATTTTTGGTACTCTCAAAAACCATTAAGGTATTCACACTTTCAAAAGGATTTGATTTGGAAAAAACGGTAGAAAAAATGCTCAATGGAATCTACGCCTACCATCTTTTGAATCAACAGGATAAAAGCTTTGCAAGCTTTAAAGTAGAGTATCTGGAAGCTGCTAAACTACTATACGATAGTTTGTTTGCTCCCTTAGTTTTGAAACTCCAGGCCCACGATATTGAAAAAATAAAAATTATTCCAGACGATGTGTTGTGCTATATTCCATTTGGTGCACTAATCTCTGAGCATTATAATCTTAAATCCAATTTTGGAACACTTTCTTATTTGGAATTTCAGTATGTAATTAGTTATGGTTTTTCAGCTACTTTACAAAAATCAATGGTAAAGGATCATGACAGAAACGCAAAAAAAATACTGCTCGCAATTGCTCCGGATTTCATAGGCATAACAAGTCAACATTCCCTTAAAACAGAATCACTGGATTACCGTGAAGTATGCGATACCATTAAATATTTAAAAGCAGGTTTTGGACCTTTATTGCACAACATCAAAGAAGCCATGTGGTTGGTTGAACATTTTGGTGGGAAACCACTGGTAAAAGAAAATGCCCGGATCGATTCGCTAAAAAATTTAGTTGAGGATTATAGAATTCTTCATTTTTCAACACATGGAAAATCCAATAATAAAAATGGTGATTTTTCATTTTTAGTACTCAAATCGACGGATGCGGTATCAACAGACAATCTTTATGTAAATGACATTTACAATCTGCAATTACATGCAGACATGGTTTTTTTAAGTGCTTGTGAAACAGCTATCGGCGAACTTCAAAAGGGAGAAGGTCTGGTCAGTCTTGGGAGAGCATTTGCCCATGCAGGTGCCAAAAGCATCATTACCTCATTATGGAGTGTCGAAGAGTCCAGCACACTTGCAATTACAAAACTATTTTACCAAAATTTGAAAAAAGGATTGCCAAAGGATGAAGCTTTGCAATTGGCTAAAAAAGAATTGATGAATAACAATCCAGATCCAAAGTTCAAAAACCCATTTTATTGGGCAGCTTTTACTGCAATCGGCGATATGAAACCCCTACCCTATCTACAGCCTAAAGACCCTTTTATCAAAGTTCTGGTAATTGGAAGTTTGGTAATTTTCACCATCCTTTTTTTAGTCGGGAATAAAATTCGAAGAAAAAATAAAACATGATGGGTACTTTTTATTCAGTCACCGGACTAATAAGTAGATGTCAAAAAAATACAACATTTCCATAAATCTTTCCATCTCTATAACCAACACTGAGCATTGAAACCCCAATGCTTTCCTGCCAGCTTATTTTACCTAAAAAAACCATTGATGCGGAGACAAAAAAATTGTCTCCGCTTTTTTACTTTAAGTGTTACCAAACTTGCCAATCTTTACACCCTATCAAAAATAACAAGATAATCACTTACGTTTTTCGAGATTTCTCCTTAAAATTATCCTCATAATCCAAAAAAAGGAACCAAACGCTTTTCAGATTCATTACCAGAATTTATCGGAAGTTATAAAATAAACCCAAAATCATTAAACCTACTGCATGCGGGCTATCATAGTCGATGACGAACAGCAAAGCCATGATGCTTTGATGATTTTACTAAAGAAAAACCACCCGGATATCCAGGTGGTGGGGCAGGCGTATAATGTGAAAGACGGAATTGCAGCTATCAAAAATGCTCATCCAGATCTGATATTCTTAGACATTGCCATGCCAGATGGAGATGGATTCGAATTATTGAGCAAGATAAAAAACAGGAAGTTTGAGACTATTTTTATCACAGCATACAATGACCGGGCAATAGATGCTTTTAATGCCGAAGCCATTCATTATTTGTTAAAGCCGCCCTCCGAAAATGGTTTATCCGAAGCCATTAAGCGGGTAATTAATAAGTTGCAAAAAGGTTTTTCCGAGGATCAATTAAAGCGGCTTGCAGGCTTTATTCAAAATCAAAACAAAAATAGCCTGCCTTCTAAAATTAGGGTTTCTACAATTGATGGAATACTTTTCAAACCCATAAAAGATATTATCTGGTTGAAGGCGGATGGAGGATATACCATGTTTTATTTTGCAAAAAACCATTCGAACCTTTTGGCCTCCACCAATATTGGCATATATGAAGAACGATTTAAGCCTTATCAGGAATTTATGAAAGTGCATCGCTCCCATATCGTGAATTTGAATTTTGTAGACAAGTATGTAAAGTCAGATGGAGGCTATTTGGTGATGCTTAATGGAGATGAGGTGGAGGTTTCGAGGCGGTATCGGGATGAATTGTTGGAGCGGATGAGAGATATTTAGTACGAAAAAATATATATTAACTCAAAATAGCATTTCATTTATTGAAATCATCGTTTTATTAATTTCCACAAAAACTTAATTAGAACCTGACTACTATTACATCAATAAATATAAAAGCATAGTTTTCAAAAACCAAATTATCCAGATGAATACAGTATTAATCACAAAAAATAAACGAAAATGGGTTATACAAGTCTTTCAAATTTGAGCGAAACCGAAGGTCCATTGGATTATGAAAATCCAGTTTTTTATAACAATGACAGGGCCGTCCTTTTATTACAGACTAATTCTTTTGGTCAACAAGCTAATGTTACAATTAGAAAAATGAAAAGAGGTTATGTTGAAAGCGAAGGTGGAGACAAAAATTTTCATGTTGAAGTAGGAGCTATATATGATGGAACATCCGTTGTTTTTGAATTTACGGATGACCAGTTTAATGCTGCCTTACCTTGCCCTCCTTACGATAATAAACCTCCTGGATCGCCTGTGGATTTATAAACTTTTCTTTTAGCACTATAACTTGACAAAGTCATGTTAGCGTTTTTTAAATTTATTGTTTTTTCGTTTTCGC
>JBGTQJ010000032.1:3523-102202 GCA_041941305.1 Saprospiraceae bacterium | reverse complement strand
AAGACTGGCGATTTTACCAGTCATATAGTTTTTTCGCTAATAGCGAGAATTGCTGGTGTGAATATTATAAAATAGTAGAATTTATGATGTGTACACACGGTAGCTCCGAAGGGACTCTGCTGTTCGGAATTACTCAAGACAATTGACCAATTTTTTTTAACAACCACTCTCTAACAATAATTATATTATTTTTATGTATAGACTTTAATAAAGATTCCTTGAGTTTTGATAAATCCTTTCGTTGAAAAATTCCAAAAGCCAACCGTTTTATTAAAAAAATTGAATTCAAATTTGATTCTTTAAAATAGATGGTAATCATTTTACTCCTTTGTAAAAACTTTTCATAAGCCTCAATTTGAGAATTGAGTAAATCAAAAAGGGTTTCATTTAGCAGAAATTGCTCAAAAAGCGTAACAATTAAATGCAAACGAGCCTTCGGTTGATAAAAAGGAGAAAAAGAGTGGTTGAAAAACCAATCATAAGCTTCCTCGAATCGATCCTGATGAAAATACCACAACCCCGTATTCAGTGCCACTGCGTCTTCCCGAATACTTTCTTCCAAATAGGCTTGATAATCTTCAATAAACGATTTCGTCCAATCAAACTCGCCAGCATGACAACCCAATAGTGCGATATTGCCAAAAGCCGCCTCATGTATCCTTTCATTTTCAATGACCAATCCGTTTTCCAAACCAATTTTGTATAAATCTAAGGACTCCTTATAAAAAGCAGCATTGCCGCTATTGATTTGGCGAACAGTATAATTTATCAATTGAGTCAGGAATAAAGATTTATCAACTCTTCGAAGGGTTCGAATTTCTTTTGTCAACAAATTTTTCAGTTGTTCAAAGGCGAGCGCTGCCTGTTCGGGTTGGTACATTTCAAACAGGTGGGAAAACATTTTGAATTGGGCATTGCCGCTGAAAAAACCATCAGCTGCTTCTCTTTGGATGTCTTCCAAAAATCGAATCTGATATTGCTTGGCCAGTGTTCGCTCGCGGTTTTTCATTTCACTGCCAATTCTGTATTTCGCCAAAACGAACTGTTTATCTATGCTATTCATCAGCTCTTCCAGCGCCTCATCCTGAAGCGTATGCTTGGGGGTGAGGGGATGAAAAAAATAATCGAAATTGAGGTTGTAAGTCGTAGAAAAATATTCCCAATCCCGATAAGGCTGAGCTGCTAAGTCTGCCAATTGCTGCTGAGTTTCCTTTTCAAATATTTCATAATTCCCGCGGTCGCTCATGGCTTTGATATAGAGTTGCTGGCTGGTTTGAGGTTGTTTCTCTAATTGAAGGATGGTAATATACTGTTTGACCAATTTGTGAAAATCTGAAGATAGTCGCCAAAATTTAACTTCGTGGAAAGGTTGTCCGGGGTAGACCTTTTGCCAAATCTTTTCAGGTTTGATTTTATCAATTTCAAAGTCAGGATAATGGCGTTTTAAATAGTCATAATAGGCTGGAAATGAGGCAGTATGATTGAAAAAAGGGGAACGCAAATATTTAGAAAGCCGGCTAAACTCGGCTTTACTAAGCGATTTTAACAATTTTAGCAACTTTATTTCTCTCATTTCTATTTAATTTTTCTGTAAGAACCTTGTTGCCACGCAAACCCTAATCAACTGATAATCAAATCTTTAAAATAAGAATTATAAAAAACAAAGGTATTATTTTTTTGTAAGAATTATTCTTTTTGTCCCAGATAATCATCCGGGTTGTGCCTAATATTGTATCAGATATGAGAAAATAATGACCATTTATTAAATAGACTTCATTCCAAAAAAATCTGGAAGCTTAATTAAAACTTCTTAGAGCAACTCAAACCAAAAAACTCTTCTCGCCATACTAACTCCAAATGCAAAAAAGACGGTATTCCTGCCTGGCCAGGAAGGGGTACCCTATTGCTCAAAACTCTGATGATGAACCAGATTGTAAACATTAAACAAAGTACTATGACTCTGAATGCTACACACACCGCAGCTCATGCTTACTTACATGAGAAAACTTATTCACCTGTTCTTAAAGCAATTTCCAACCTAGAGAACAGCAATCTTCACGTCACTCATCAGTTGGGTAAGATCATACCTTTTGAACGAAAACCAACTTACAATGAATTGACATTGCAAAAAGCTGAAGAATGCATCCTCGCAAACATCTCCAATCCAGACTACAAAATCACTCAATTGGCAAGAGATACCGCTTACAGCCAACGTCAATTGACGAGAATCATCAAGAAAATGACAGGCATGTCTCCTGTTCATTTCGTTTTGGAAATTCGACTAAAAAAGGCTTATGAATTGTTGATTCGAAGAGAATTGCCTACCATTGCCTTGATAAGAGAAGAGGTAGGCATTATTCATCCATCTTATTTTACGCGAAAATTTGTTAAACGCTTTGGCATCCGTCCAAAAGCTTTAATGGCGTAATACTTCTATAGAGAGACCTTTTTTGATGATTTTCCGTCGGAAAATCATCAAAAAAGGTCTCTCTATTTGTTTATTTGGCGGCTTTAGCCGCCGATTTCTATTGATCATACATCTCCTTCCAGTTAATTACTTTCCCTGTTTCCGCTGAAACCTTGGCTGCTTCCAAAATCTGCATAACAATGGCATTATTGTCCAAAGCAGAAAGCCCAAAGGGTTCCACTGGATAATCCTCTTTAATCACCTTTGTCATATAAGCAAAAGGGTCGTGAATTCCTTTTTTTAAAGGTTTTGCTGTCATTGGAAAGGCACCCTCGGCTTCATCCTCCAATACTTCCATTTCTTGTCCATTTTTACAATAGACATAACCTGTCTGACCATAAACTGCCATGTCCTTTCGATTGTGGGACCAATTCCAGGAAGCCTGGATAATCACCTGAGTATTAGGGTAAGTCAACACGATGGTGGCTTCATCCTCCACTTTTGGGTATTTATGGGGTTTGATTTGTTGAGTGACACAGGAGACCGTTTCTGGAGTAGCTCCTTTCATATACCAGGTCGCCAGATTGGCACCATAGCAACCAAAATCAGTCAAAGCCCCTCCCCCATTCAGCACTGGATCCGTAAGCCATTCCAGAAATTCTTCATTGCAGCCAATTTCTATAGGGCCAGGATGCCCTGTGTAAAAAATAATCTTCCTGATTTCCCCAAATTTGTTTTCCTCATGTACCATTTCGTATGCTTCATAATTGCTGGCATACCAGGAGGTTTCGTAATTGGTCAGCAGATGAATATTGTGTTCCTGGGCCAGTGCAATCATTTTTTGGGCATGCTCCCAGCTTACTGCAAGTGGCTTTTCAACCATCACATGAATTCCTCGTGGAGCACAATATTCCACTACAGACAAGTGGTCAATGATTCGGTTAAATGCCAGCACTGCTTCCGGTTGAGTTGATTCTACCATCTCCTCCAGGGTACTGTACACCAAATCTATTGAGAAGCCATGTTGTACAGCATATCGCTCTGCCAAATCTCGATTGGGTTCTACCATACCGACTATCACTATGTCACCATATTTTTCCCTTCCCAAAATCCAGTGAACATGCGTATGCACAAAACCGACAACTGCTACGCGAAGTGCTTCGCCTTTGTATTCATATTTTTCTTCTTCAATGGGTTCATTTTGTTCCTCAGGAGTCGTAATGGTGGTGGCGTTTTCGTTGGACATGGAACAGGCATTGAGCATAATAAAGGAGCATAAAAAAAAGATATGGAGTGATCTCATGCTAGTGGGTTGTTAAAAGTTTGGTGATCTCTTATTTATTGTTGCTTCTGCGAACCTAAGGATTTTTTATGTTTTATTGGCTTTTTCGGGGTGACGGGGATGCGGGGTGCGGGGTGACGGGGTGACGGGGTGACGGGATGCGGGGTGCGGGGTGACGGGGTGACGGGGTGCGGGGTGACGGGGTGCGGGGTGACGGGGTGCGGGCAGGGCTGTTGAGTTATCCACTACGCAGTCCCTTTAATCCCATAGAGGAGGAAATTCGCCAATTCTTTATTGCTTGATTTTCAGAGGGCGGCTACTCCTCCTTTTCCCAAAGGGACTCCTTTGGAGAGGAGGTTGGGAGGTCTGCGAGAGGAATTTTTGACAGAACTCAATAACCCTTTGAGGTCTAGGGTGACCGGTTTTTTTGTCAACTACTGAACTTGGAAACAAGAATTCTATGGGTCGAAAAATGTTTAGTTTATGAGTATTTCGCTACAAAGTGTAAAAATAATTACATGATTATTTGCAAGTGTAAAAATAATTACACATCATTGCAGTATGAATTTTCAAGAACTCAATAAAAGAGAAAATCAAATTCTGTCCATTGTCTATAAATTGGGTGAAGCAAGTGTTCGCGATGTGGTGGATAAGATAGAAGATGCGCCTAGCTATAATGCTATCCGGGTGATGATGTATCTATTGGAAAATAAGGGCTTTTTGACCCATCGTAAGGATGGTGTACGGCATATTTTCCGTGCGACAAAAGCCAAAGATGAGGCGGGTAGTTCGGCACTTGATCATATTTTGAAAACTTTTTTTGAAGGGTCGGTTCCAAAACTGGTGAATACTTTGATTGGAGCAGATTCCAAAAAACTGTCGAGTAAGGAAATCAATGAATTGGCAGCTCTCATCCTTCAAAAGAAAAAAGAAAATGACAAGCAATCATGATTGATGCTATTTTTCTTTCCAATTCCTGGATACTGAAATCTTCCATCTTCCTTGGTGTATTTATGCTGGTTTATGCGCTATTTAGAAAATATGCTTCTGCTTCTTTTTGGCATATGATATGGGTGGTAGTATTCTCAGGCATGTTGCTTCTGCCGATATTTTCTAATCTCAGTTGGAATTATAACGGAAGAATTGAAATTCCAGTCCAAACCAATATTCCTTTAATCAACCTTGAGCTAAAAGAAGTTCAACCAACTCCAATTATTCCACCATCAAATACTGCCATCTCTGTTCCCCTTCCTCAACCAGAGCTTGCAAATACAAGTCCTAAAAACATAGATTGGAGTTTTTGGATTAAAACCATTTGGGCACTGGGCATTGCTTTTTGCGTATTCCGACTGCTACTGGAGCGGTTCTTTTTAAAATTACTGTATAGGAAATCCAAAAACGGAAGTGATGAAATGTATGGGGTACTAAAACAGGTGCAAGGGCAGACTCAATTTCAAAAAGCCGTTAAAATTGCTGTAAGCACTCACATTGATATTCCTTTTACGGCAGGTTGGCGAAAGCCGGTGATCTACGTTCCCAAAAATTTTGAATCATACGATTTTCAAAAGCAACGATATGTGTTGCTGCATGAATTGGCGCATATTAAAAGACAAGATGGCTTGAGTTCTCTATTGACTCAATTGGTATGTGCAGTTTTATGGTTCAATCCGTTGGTATGGCTCGCTGCCAAATGGAGTAAATTAGATATGGAAAAAGCTTGTGACGACCTGGTGATTTGTGCTACTGAGGAAAAATACGATTATGCCTCCTTGATGTTGGACATCATCGAGACCAGTCAATTCAAACCCTTTTATGCCCAAAGTAGATTGGCGATGGCAAGTGAGAACGAACTCAAATCCAGGATGTACGCCATTTTAGATGATAAAATCAATCGGGATAAAATTGGGAAGTATGGCATCATAGGAGCCACTATAATTGCTTTATGCTTACTAATTCCCTTAGCTTCTTTGCAAGTCGTTCAACAAAACGAACAAAGCGAAGATAACATTGACATTACACCATATTTGACGGCGCTTGAATCGGAAGATGCGATGGAGGTCAAGATGGCTGCCTGGGCTTTGGGTACAGTTGAGAAGAAGGAAACAGTGTCTTCACTTGTAGCAAAGCTAAATCATGAAAATCCTGAAGTGCGTTCTATGATTGCATGGGCACTAGGAGAAATAAAGGAGAAAAGCACTTTAGATGACTTGTTAAAATTAACCCAAGATAAAGAGCCACTGGTTCGCGAAATGGCTACCATGGCGGTTGGCGAATTGGATCAACCAGCTTCCATAAATGCTTTGAAAAACTTATTGAATGATAATGCTGTGGGAGTCAGGGTTGCAGCAGTCTGGGCATTGGGTGAAATCAGCAATTCAAGGGCACTCGATATCGTTCAACAATCCATAAATAACCCTTCAAAAGAGGTCAAAAAGATGGCAATTACAGTACTGGGGGAACGCCGTTTTGATAAAGCAATTTCTGACCTTGCTAAATTTATTACCTCGTCTGATATCGAATTGAAAATAGCCGCTGTAGCTGCATTGAAAAACATGAAAACTGAGGCTACCCTGCCCCATTTAACCAAAGCACTAAAAGATGACCATACAAATGTCAGAATCCATGCAGCCCAGGCATTAGGTGTTTTAAAAAATAAACGTGCAGTGGCAGACTTAATGCCTCTGTTGAAAGACAATTCCATTGAAGTGAGAGAAATGGCAGTTTGGGCATTGGATGAGTTAGAGTTTTAAGCTAATAACTCAAGTTTCTAAGTATTTGCCTCGCCAGCTTTAGAGTCGTGTGCTGAGAAGTTATAAAAATCCCATGGGGATTGAATGTGAATAACCCTGTATGAAATGCAGGAAAATGAACAAAGCATGTTGCTCAACCCTGAGGGGGTTGAATCCCTTGTCCAAGGGACTCCTGTCATGTTCAACCTCTCCGAGGTTTTATAACTAATTAATGCACGACTCTATCGCTGGTCCACATAAACCCCAAAAAACCTTTTTTTTATCATAACCTGTAAATATTTTTACATGACTACAAAGAAATCACCCGTCCTTCTTTGTCTCCTGTTTTCTATGTCCCTATTTGGGCAAATCAATAATCAAGATGCGAGACAATACGAAATCAAAAAAACAGATCAAGCTATTAAAATTGACGGCTTGGAAGATCCCCACTGGTCAAAGGCAAATGTAGCAGATGGCTTTTGCAATCACCGACCTACCGACATCGGATTGGCAAAATCTCAGACTTCAGTTAAAATGCTGTATGATGAGCAGTTTATTTACATACTCGTCAAAGCTTTGAATGAAAGTGGAAAACAAATTATCCAGAATTTAAAACGCGATAACTTTTTTGACAATGATGGCTTTGGAGTTCTTTTGGATCCCATCAACAAACAAACCAATGGGGTCTTTTTTGGACTCAATAGCCGAGGCTCCCAATCGGAATGTCTGGTGGAATCATCTGGCAATACGGACTGGAATTGGGATGCCAAATGGTACTCAAAAGTTGTTCAGCATGAGGGCTTTTGGATTGCCGAAATCGCAATTCCATTTTATACCTTGCGCTACAATCCCACTATCAAAAGTTGGGGCATCAATTTTGTCCGCAATGATTTGGGCAATAATATGTACGCTACCTGGACCGCTTTCCCAACCAATTTTGAAGAATTGGATTTGGGTTACACCGGTAGGCTAGACTGGAATGCGGATATTCCAAAATCCAGAAAACGAATAGCCATCATTCCCAGTGTAACGACCACCATCGGAAAGGATTTTGAGGGAAGCGAATCTACAAATTTGGATTTCACTCCCTCTTTGGATGCCAAATATGCCATTACTTCTTCCTTAAATTTAGACCTAACCCTCAATCCTGATTTCAGCCAAATTGAAGTCGATCGTCAAGTGACCAATTTGAGCCGCTTCAACCTCTTTTTTCCTGAAAGAAGAACCTTTTTTCTCGAGAACAGTGACCTGTTCACCAGTTTTTGGGGTTCCGGCTCCACTCCGTTTTTTTCAAGAAAAATTGGTTTGAATCAGGGACAAAACATTCCCATTCGTTTTGGGGCTCGCCTCACTGGAAATTTGACGGAACCATTTAGGATAGGAATCCTGAACGTCCAAACAGATAGTCAAAATGAAGTAGATGCTCAAAATTATGGGGTTATGGCTGTTCAACACCGCATTTTAAAACGCTCTACTTTTGGTGGCATTTTTGTCAATCGACAAAATACCTCCTCAGACAATCCTGATTACAATCGGGTTGCAGGTACCCAATTCAACTTTTCTTCAGAAAATGGAATTGTCAATGTAAACTCTATGTATTTCAAATCTTTTTCTGACGGTGTTTCCAGAGAAAAAAATGATTATATCGGAAGTTCTGTCTATATCAATGATCGCCTGTATCGCTTGTTTTTTCAGGCAGAACACATGGGGGATAATTTTTTGACAGATGTTGGGTTCAACCCCAGATTGTTCAATTATGATGATGCAAGAGATACCACCATCCGACTGAATTACCAACGCTACAATATTTATGGGGCGCTGGATTTTCGTCCGGAAGATGGATCAATGGTCTTTCACGGACCTCGCTTTCAAAATGTGCTCTTTACCAATAACGGCAATCAATTCAACGAACGCTATACCTACATTGGCTATGAAATTGATTTCGCCAACCAAAGTCAATTTGATGCGGGCATCACCAATCATCAGGTCAAACTACTTTTCCCAACGGGTTTTTTGAGCGATGCTGAGCCGCTTCCTGCAAAAACTTACAATTACACCGATCTTTTTCTCGATTGGGATTCTGACCCCCGAAAGCTGTTTAGTTATGGAACCGTATTCACAATAGGATCTTTTTACAGTGGACAAAGAATAGGCTTGCGCTCTTATGTGCAATATCGGATCCAACCCTGGCTGAGAGTTCGCCTGGACCACAATATCAATCACGTCGATTTAGCCGAATTTGGAGCAGAAGATTTCAACCTTTTTGGTCTACGTACTGAAGTTTCCTTTAGCAATAATATCTTCTGGACTACCTTTTTCCAATACAACACACAAGCCAAAAATGTCAATATCAACAGTCGATTTCAGTGGCGTTTTGCACCTATGAGTGACTTCTTTTTGGTCTATACCGATAACTATTTATCGGAGCCATTTTTGCCGAAGAACCGGTATATGTCCCTGAAGATCAATTATTGGTTGAATCTCTAATGGAAATAAATGAAAATTTAAATGAATCCTTATCATACACCAGGGGAGCAATGACCATTAATTTGGTCTTCAAGTTTTTCGACTTTTGATTGTAATACCAAAGCTGACAAACCATAACGTGGGTTTGATCAGATAAATCTATATCAGATCTCGACATTATTGTCTTGGATTCGAAAGTTATTGGGTCATAGACGACTACCGTGTCAATAGAAGAAAGACTTGATTTGGCTTTTTGATGATCCAGTTTATTTCCATCCAATTTGAGCAAATTGAAAAAGATGGGAAGGTGCTCTTTTCTTTTTCTGCCTCAGCTTCCAAGAGCATTACCGTTTTTGGTGGCAAATCGAAACTTAGTCGGATGAACTGGTTAGCCAGGTATGAGCTTTAGTTTTTGGTTTTAAAGAAAAGCTAAATTCTAATTATTCCTTAGAAGAACTTAAGGATTCAGCTATATATTCGAATTTGGAATATTAGAAATTTGTTAAACACTCAGAATCTGGATTTTCTTGAAGTTGATTTGATAAATTTACATACTCATAAGCACCAAATCAAAATTATGTGTAAGTAAAATTTTGGAAATCATTTTTGCTCTCACAAGGCGAAAAACGCAGGCATAGCCTAAGCTCTGGCGAGTATTTTCCCCCAAAGGGATGCCCTTGGCAAACGCAGTGAGAGGTAAAATGAAGCCAAAATTACTTGTAGATAATTGTGGTTTGGTGCTTGCATCAACTAAACTTTTAGAAAATGACCAGAATCATAGCCTTTTCCTTCCTTTGCTTTTGCATTGTTGGCGCCACTTTTACTTATTCAAACAAAAAAGATTTCAAAAATCAAAAGCCAGCAATAGACCAAGCCCCTTTTGATATAAGCTTCCATATTGAAAAAGTAAAAAATGACTTGTACAGTTTATCAGTTGCCCTGGATTTAGACAGTGATAGCTATGTGGTTTCACCTCATTCAAAAGATACAATTTATGGGCATTTTGACATTTCTATGAAGGACTTCGGAAACCTAATTCAAGATAAAAATCTGGTGGAAATACCTGCCTCTGTTGAAGAATATGACCCTATTTTAAAAGAGCCAGTCAGATTTGCACGGGGTAAAACAACTTTTAAACAACATATTCATGTCTTGTCAAAACGGGACTTTGAAGCATCCGGATTGGTATGGTTTGTTCTGGAACCAAGTTGCGTTCCCTATGATGTGGAATTCAAGATTTCCCATCAATCCGGAGAAATGACCGTCCAAAAAACGAAAACTTCCATTTCAGCAGGATATAAACAATAAAGTCTTCTGTATCTTGCACTTTCATCAAAAAGAAACAGCAATGGCAAATATCAATCGGCGAGAATGGTTGCAAAAAAGCCTTTTGGCGTCCTCTTCTTTATTAATCGCCAACCATCCGATGATCGCTTCTGTATTTGGACAGCAGTCAAAATTTGAAAATACCTTATTGCTCGCTGCAAATGAGAACCCGTATGGCCCACCAAAAACTGCGACAGATGCAATCATAATGTCCTTGTCAGAGGCGAATCGCTACCCATTTGCCATTTATGGAGAATTGGAGCAGGCAATTGCAGAAAAGAATAATCTTTCCTCAGAAGAAGTTTATTTGACTGCAGGTTCAACAGAGGTTTTGAGTTTACTGGGACAGCATGTAGGTTTAAAGACGGGTGAAATCCTAATACCCCACCCTTCTTTTCCAACTTTGATTATGTTTGGTGAAAGATGTGGGGCATCCATCAAAAAGGTGCCCATGAGTTCAGATACGATTGACCTTGACCAATTATCAGACAGTATTTCGGATAAAACATCCCTAGTTTACATTTGTAATCCCAATAATCCAACCTCAACAGAAGTCGCCTTTAATGACCTTCAGACCTTTTGCCGAAAAGTCCCTTCCACTGTCCTCATTTGTATCGATGAAGCCTATATTGAGTACTCCAAAGATGGAACAAAAAGCAGCTTGGCTTCCCTTGTGCAGGAGCTTCCCAATTTGATTATTTGCCGTACGTTTTCAAAAGTGTATGGCTTGGCAGGTTTGAGAATTGGATATGCGCTGTCTCATAAGAAAAATATTCACGCCTTAAGAGAAAGACATTTGGGTTGGGGTATGGCGACGAGTATGACTTCAGTTATAGCGGCCAAAGCTGCATTATCCGATTCGGCATTTATTTCAAAATGTGTTCAAAAAAATGAGGAAGGCAGACAAATTCTATACGAAGCATTTGACAATTGGGATGTTCAATATGCTCGTTCTGCCACTAATTTTGTTTATACCACCTCCCTTAATCGTTTTCAAAAAGATTTCATACAAAAATTAAGAGCCGAAAAAATCCAAATTTCCCAATGGGGTTTTATGAATTATGATTATGCTCGAATCAGCATTTCGACTCCTGAGGATATGCGCGAATTTGTGGGTAGGCTTGAGAAGTATTTGATTTGATTGTTACGTGTGCTGAACGATTGGGAACTGGGGTTAGGGATTTGGCAAAAAATAATTTCTTTGATTAAAGCACTCATTATAGATGACGAACGCAGGGCCAGAAATATCCTGAAGTTGCTCATTGAGCGACACATACCTGCTATAACCGAAATTCAATTGGCTGAAAACGCTACTGAAGGCTTAAGAAAAATAAGGTCTTTCAAACCCCACCTACTTTTTCTGGATATTGAAATGCCTTTAATGGATGGATTTGATTTGTTATCAGAACTGGAAACGAGGGATTTTGATTTAATTTTCACAACAGCTTATGACCAATATGCCATTCAAGCTATCAAATTCAGTGCTCTGGATTATTTATTGAAACCTATCGAAGTTGAGGAACTGAAAGCTGCGGTTCATAGGTTTCAGGAAAATATAGAAAAGGCAGTTGAAAAAAATCAACTATATCAAAACTTACTCCAGAGTTTAAACCCAACGGAAAAAGTAAAACCTAAATTGGCTATTTCTACACAAAACGGTGCAGTGTTTTTATTTCTGGATGATATTATCCGTTGTGAATCTCAGAGTAATTACACCATGTTTTATCTGAATAATGGAAAAAAATTACTTGCTTCCAGGACTTTAAAGGAATATGACTCCATATTGTCAGAATATCAATTTTTAAGGGTTCATAAATCTCATTTGGTAAATCTGAATTTTGTAGAACGTTACTCCAACGACGGGATCCTGCATTTAAAAGGCAAGGGACAAGTCATGGTGTCCAGGAGAAAAAAGATTTTAGTGAAAAGCAAGTTAGGAATAAGGTAACTTTAGGGTAACGAGGGTACCACATGCTTCTCCTGAAGCGGTTTTTAAATCTGCAAAGGACAAAGAAGTTTCTTTCTCAAATTTTTGCTGAATGATTTGCAAGCGATCCCTTATTAGATTTATAGCCATAGATTGATTTTTGATTCTCTTGCGGCTTTTTATCGCTTGGGCTTTTTCTCTACCTATGCCATTATCCTTAATAGAGCACAACAGGAATTCATCCTGGACTTCAAATTTTATCTCCAGCATTTTCTTCCCCTCCTTTGGAAGCAAGCCATGCCAAATCGCATTTTCCACAAAAGGCTGAATCATCATAATGGGTAAGCGAAGGTCTTCAATATCCTCCTCTGCAATAATGCTATATGTGAAATTGCCATCAAAACGCATGCTTTCAAGGGAAAGATAAAGGTCTAACATCTTCATTTCAAGCTCCAACCGAACCAATTCTTTACTGGAATTTTCAAGGACCATTCTCAATAATTTGGAAAATCTGGACAAATAGTCATAAGCCACCTGAAAAGATGCTGTAAGGATGGCTTCCTGTATTGCTGTAAGTGCATTGAAAATGAAGTGGGGGTTCATTTGAGCCCTCAAAGCCCTGGTTTCCAGCTCAGCAATTAATTGATTGATCCTGTTTTTTTCTGACTCTTGTTTTCGAATTCGTTTTTCCCGATTTTTAATATACCCAACCAATAGGCTCAAAATCAAGAAGCTACATAATAAAATAAACCAATTCGTTTTCCAATATGGGGGCTTGATTACAAAGGATAGGCTAGTCGGATTCTCATTCCAAAATCCATCTGGATTCCTGGCTTTCACCTCAAATCGATAAGAACCAGGAGGCAAATAAGAATACCTGACCGTCCTTGTAGTGGAAGGAGCACTCCACTTTGCATCCTGTGATTCGTTTTCTGAAATAAGGCGCCAGGAATACAGTACCTTATGGGGATTAGAAAGGTTAATCCCTCTAAAGTTGATTTCGAAGGAGTTTTGATGCCAGGGGAAATCCATCTTTGACTGATTGGGTTTGTGGTCCAACCTATTGCCTGAAACATGGATTGACATCAGATCTGTAGTTAATAAATGATCGTTTTCCTCAATTTTTCCAGGTTCAAAAGAATACAATCCCATGGAGGTGGCTACCCACATCCGATCTTTATTGTCTGAAAATAATTCCATATGCAGGTATGCCTTTTGAGCCAAGCCGTCTGAACCTGAATAATTTGTGATTTGATATCCTGGACTCCTATTTTTTATGGATGAAAGCCCATGATAGGTTCCAGCCCATACATTATCCTGATGATCAACTTCCAGACAAAGAAAAAAATCAGAGGGCAAGCCATTTTTAACTCCAAATTTGTTTTTCAATATCAATGATCGAGTATCTTCTATTTTGTATTCTATAATCCCTGAGCCTTGGGTGGCAATCCATAAATGACCCTTTTGGTCTATTTTTAAATCCACAATTGACAAAACGGTTCCTTCCATTTCCGACTGGAATATTTGAATGGAGTCCTTATTTACATAGAACAAGCCTTCATCTGTTCCCAGCCATATTGTTCCATATTTGTCTTCTACTGAGGTTCTAAAAACCAAATCCTGATGAAAATATTGGAATGAAAACCCAGGTTGAGTGACAGCGTCTATATGAGTTTTTAAAAGTCCTTCCGTAGTGCCTATCCATAAATGATTGGATTTATCAGTGATCACGCTAAAAATATCGGGGCAAAAGGCATTTTCATTTTGACAGAAAATATGATCGAGTTTTTCATTTTCCCATTTAGAAATTCCTTGCCAAAGGGAGGCAAACCACAAACGCCCATCCTTATCAAGGTGGATATCCATTATCTCTCCTGCTGGCACTACCTTTTTCTTTGGAAATGCATCAAATGTACCTCTTTCAGACAAGGTGAAAGCTTGTCCATGATTTGCTCCCAGAATTAATTGCCCATTCTGGTCTTCTTCCAGTGCATATATCTCTTCCACCCAGTAGCTGGAATCACTGTGACAAGTGAAAATATTTGGGGACATCTTGACTAATCCCTCTCGACTACCCAACCAAAAATTGCCTTCCCTGTCGGAAATAAAAGTTGTATAATATTTTAAGTTTAAGGCTTCTGGAGTAGGGTGGATTTTTATTTGACCATCCCTTATTGAACCAAAATCATTTGCAAATAAGATCCATTGGGATTCTCCATCCAAAAGCACTTTTTTAGCTTCCCATAAATCCCATTTATTCTCCAGAAATGTTCCAATTCGCCCATTAACCATTTGAAAAATATCTCCTTCATTCAATGCCCATAAAATACTATCCGGCTTAACAGGAACGATAACAGTTGGCATTGATTTGTACGCTTTAGTACTTGCCAATAAATGAAAGCCTGTTTTGGGATGAAATTTTAACAATGCATCTAAAACTCCCACATATAAATTGCCATTCCGATCCCCTTCCAATGCAAAAACATCTATTTTATACTTGTCATCATTGAAATATTTGAATGATAAAGGAGTAGAATTATCCTTATGAAAAGTCAATAGATCTTCTCTTGAGACCATTAATAGTCCATCGGTGGTCCCCATCCACAAGTTACCTAAATCGTCCAATAACAGGTGACTCAATTGGTTTGGAAATACTCCTTCTTTTTTTCCCCACCGGTATATCTCATTATTTGATACAGCTGATAATCCCTTATCTGTTGCTACCCAGATAATCCCATGGGAGTCTTCAACAATTTCATTCACCTTGCCAGGTGAAAGACCTTCTGAACTGGTCAGGTTTTGAAATGTATATCCATCATATATACTTATCCCAACAGTAGTACCTATCCATAACAAACCACGGCTGTCTTGAAGCAAACTGGTGATATGAGAAGAATATAAACCATCGCGCGTATCAAAAAGGGAGAAATGAAATGATTGTGCCGGCAGCATGTAGCATACCGGCACAATTAGCAAACAAAGTATATATGTTTTTATTTGGCTATTCAATTTCAGTGGCGCTTCCTATTTTTCAAATAGCTTAAAATTAATGAACTTGTTTTAAATCCCTGTTTTTAGGAGGATCATTTACCATCCCAGTCACCCACGAGGTATTGCTGTTCGCCATTGCCATTGCCAAAGTGGAATCTTTTATCTGCATGGCTGTCAAAATTAAAATCCATGACAATTTCACTGTTTCTTCGAACTGCAATATTGTCCTTGCCATCTCCATTCCAGTCTCCTACGAGGTATTCGTCTTCATTGTTGCCCTGTCCGAAACTGAATTTTTTGTCGCTGTCACTGTTAAAATTAAAATCCATTCTTATCTCACTTCCTTTTCTGACAGCAATATTATCCCAACCATCTTTATTCCAGTCTCCCACTAAATATTCATCTTCATTATTGCCGTCTCCAAATCTAAATCGCTTTTCTGCCTTACTATCGAAATTGTAATCCATAATGATCTCATTGCCTCTACGTACAGCAATATTGTCTTTACCATCCCCATTCCAATCGCCAACCAGGTATTCATCTTCGCTGTTGCCATTGCCAAACTTAAATCGCTTATCCGCAATCGCATCGAAATTGAGATCCATTATAATCTCACTTCCCCTTCGCACTGCAATATTATCCTTACCATCTCCATCCCAATCACCTACGAGGAATTCATCAGATGCATGTCCAAAATTGAATCGTTGCTCAGCACTGGCATTAAAGTTTAAATCCATGATGATTTCACTTCCTCTCCTTACTGCAATATTGTCTTCTTTAGCATGTCTTACCTCAAAAGTCAGGTTATAACTCCCTCCATCGCCATGAAATCCAAGCGTAAAGTAATTTTTTGGTTTGATCAAATCCCTGGCGTCTAATCTCACTTCCAATGTGTTCACATAATCATCAAAGTTAGGTGCTCCGGAAGGAATACGGGCAGCTCCTTCAATATCTGTGATCAATTTTTGGACAATCGTATGTCTTGGCATGCCCAATGATCCGGCAACTGCGGCAGCGGCAATGCCCTTAATTGTAGATCTTTTCGCAGCAGGGGAACCATCATCATTTTCCATCAAAGTAGCAAGGAATATAACGTCATCCGGCTTGTAAATAAATTTGGGTTTTGAATCCAAACCCCAAAAAGGTTTTTGTTTGTTTTCTCTAACGTCCCCACTTGCAAAATCTTCCCACACACCATATAGGAAAACATCTAAATTTGGGGGAATACTTTTCAAATCCACAGCAGTAACTAGTAAATAAGGCTCATCATCCCCTACTTCATCCGTTTCCACACTACATGCAATTTTATGGAGATTTACTACATGTGATTTCTGTGCATACGAGAGATGAAAAAGACCAATGAAGAAAACAGTTGCCAAAAGTGCATGAATTGGATTTTTTTCAGGAACAGCAGGTTGGAAAAGCATGCTGAAGCTTTTTCGATTCATTGTTTTCATTGTTTTAATTTTTTGTTAGAAATATGTCCAATGTTGGGTCCAATGATGAAAAGCTTGCAGGCTGGAATCAATTCGATTGAAGGCAAGGTTGAATGAGTTGCCAAATAATAGTTGTTCGATAAAGTCTAAAAAAACTTGGACTGTAAGCCTTACCAATTGGGCCTAACATTTTTGTCGAAGTTTTGCATAGGTTATAATTTTTATGAAGTGTTGGATAGAAATTTTCCTCTATGGGAAATGTATCCAAAAGTTTAAAGATGTTTTTTAATAATTTTGAGGTAAGCTGTAGGTAAAAGGTAGCTAAGTCAAGTTTATTGAGTTAAAGGTAATGGCGAATGAGTTAACGGTAAATTATTTCGTGCCCACCTTAAAGCACGGTAAGTGTAAATTCTTTCATCATCAATAAGGTGTAGGAGAATTTCTTTTATCGTCTACTTATCAGGAGCATATCTGTAATTGAGTTTCTTTTCGGGCAGATTGCCAATAAATTGCTTGAGTTTTTCAAAATTGTACCTAAGATGTTCCAAAATTCGTCCATCTGCTGGCACTAAATCCATATAAATTTGGGAATAGGTAGGATATTCTGTAGAGCTGGGTTTGGGAATAATACTTATTCTTTTTGATTATTTAAGTGTTACGAATCTCCAACGCGGTATTACCGGGTTACGGTTCTGGAGAACCGTGCTACTTTTTTGCTTTTCCCTCAAATTCTGGACAATCCAGCCTCAAATCCTTATCCAAAAGTCTTTCATTGAGGTAATGGCAATAATGCTTTTCACCTTTTTTTTCATAAAATCGACAGGCAAAACAGGTTCGTTGAACCGTCAAAATACCTGCTCGGTTCAATCGATAAATCAATTGGGTTAAGTGCTGCAACAGTTGGATTTGCTGATCTTCTTCAAGATTATCCAAACTTTGGTGAATGGGGTTGGCAAATCCCTCTGTGGAAGCGACAATTGCTTTCCCCTTATTGGTTAGTGATATAAAATAGGCTCTTTTGTCCTCTGTTTCTGAAATTCGCTCCACCATCTCCTTTTTAACCAATGTTCTGACTGCTTCACTGACAGTTGGCTTACTCACATTAAATTCTTTTGCCAAATAACTTACCCCACATAAATTTTCAGGATGGTTGTCAGCAAAAATCAGAATTTGAATTTGAATAGGACTCAATCCCAGGACTTTGGCGTGTTGCCAAAGCAAGACTCGAAATGCTTCCGAAATGCGCTCCAAACCCACGACTATCTTACTCACCACATCTGTTTCTTGATTGTTTAAATTAAAGACGCTTTTACTCATAATAAAAAATTGCCTGTCAAGACTATTCCTGACAGGCAAAGTTAGCATTACTAACTATACATTTCAAAAAAAGTCAGCTTTTCACATCTACCATAGAGGCCCCAAAATTGATGTGCAGCACATTGCCGTTGGGCGTTACCAAAGCTGGAACCGACTGAACACCAGCATTTTCTGCTATTTCAATTTGAGTCTTGTTTTCACCCAAATGAATAACCTCAACATTGTCTGAACCAATTAAATTGACAATGTCTTGTTCTGCGCTGACACAAACCGAGCAGCCAGCGTGATAGAAAATTGATTTACTCATAAAACCTATTTTTTGGTTAGAAAATAATTATGAAGGTAAAATTAGTTAGTAATCCTAACTAAATCAAATTTTTTAAAGTTTTTATTAATTTTCGCCATGCAATATAAAAAAATCACATCGGGAGATACCATCATAGAATTTCACAATAATTGGCTTGGAGAAGAAACGGTTATCGTTCAAGGGCAGGTAGTATCCAGGAAATCTTCCATTTTGGGAACTCACCATCCTTTTACATTGATAGAGGAAGGAGAAAAAGCAAACTATGTACTGACGACCAAATTGGACATGAACATGCAAGTTTTAATTGACCTGCGGCGAAATGGTAAGATTGTTCATGAAAATGTCATCGTTTCTTTTGGGACAATGCCCAGAAAGCCCAAAAACAAAGCAAAAAAAAGGGGCATCGCCAAATTACAGGAATACGATATCGAAGGAGCTATTGAGGAATTGAAGAATGCCTTGAATATAGACGCAGAAGATCCCGAGATTTATTTCCATCTCGCCTGTGCCTATTCCATTCAGGAAAATCCAAAGGAAAGTTTTGAAAATCTAAAAATAGCCGTAGCTTATAAATTACAGGATACTGAAAGCATACTCAACCATGACATGCTTGCCTATACGAGGATGCATAAAGCTTTTGAAGGGTTTTTGAATAGCAATTTTTCTGAGTATGACATTGAATAACTGAGGTTTGGGTTCAATGAATTCATTATCAATAACTTATCTTAAAAACCTGTTAGGTTGTTTGGTGGCTGCCTTGTGCAATACAGTTTCCATTCCTGAGAAAAATAATTGATTTTGGAAGTTATGAGCAGATCAGAAAATTTATTTCGATAAATAATTATTTGTAAAAACCTCTATATCAACCAATTAAATTGAATTACAAAAAACAGATGTGATTTTTTTTTATACATATTAAAAGTTTTGGCAATGTTTTTGTCTAATTAGAAATATCTTTAATATGTGATGCTTCTACAATTGAAAATTATACTTTTTGAAAATAATATTTGAAATCGTTGGAAACAAAAACTTGAACAAAAAACCGAAACCGATTTCATCTAAAAAACCGATAATTCTCAAAAACCATTTTTCACTGTGGAACATCCTAAAGACCAGATTTTTTTGAAATTCTAAGCGATGACAAAAACGTGTAAGATTTAAAAAGTCATCAAAAATAATGTTGAATGAGTAGGAAGAATTTACCAGGAAAAATAATTATCAATTCTTTCGTTAACCATTCTCCATTCTCAAAACCCATCATCCTGGAGCCGATTTAAGTATATAGAGTATCAAGTGTAAGATTAAAATTTGTTGTGTTTTTGTTTCAATGTTTTTAAGTGTTTATGCCATTATTTTTACATGCATAAACACCTAAACGTGCAATCACTTTAGTACACCATTTATTCTTACAAAACGAAAATTTACAAAAGACTTATTGGCTCTGCTTTCCAAAAGCAGGTTCATCCGGATTCCTTTCATCTAAGGGAAGAGTAAGGTAGTTGTTGTGGCAGGATTGAAATGATGAATCCAAATTCCTTGACTTCGTTTATTCATGAGGTTTATAATTTGCTAAAAATCAGCCCCGGCGCGGCCGGGGCACTTTTCAGCAAACACCTTTTGAAAGTAAATACCTGACATCGGGTTATTGTGATCAGGTGGATTGATTCATTTTGTATGGTCGATCTAACAATGAAATCGTGAATACAGAGATCATGTAATCCCGTCAACCTGAATTTGACTTCGTTTATTCATGAGGTTTATAATTTGCTAAGATTAGCCCCGGCGCAGCCGGGGCATTTTCCAGCAAAACTTCACGAAAAAGATATAAAGACGGATTCCAAAAAGTGTGAATCCTGCAATCCATTGACTTCGTTTATTCATGAGGTTTATAATTTGTTAAAAATCAGCCCCGGCGCGGCCGGGGCACTTTTCAACAATCACCTTGTGACAGAAAGATAAAACAGCTTTTGCTGCACTATGAAACAATGAATTCCCCCAGTTCAGAAAATTCGATTATTCATAAGGTCAATGCCGAAGGGCATTCCTTTTGAATAACTCGGAATGAAACCGCCTCAACCAAAATGGGGCAGTTTTTTACCCAAAATTTCAAAGAAAACTAGAAAGTAAATTTAACAATGAAGTTTTGCCGTCTGCCGTGTCAACTCGGCTGCCGACCAAAACAAATACGCTTTTAACCCCTCCCTATCTATCAATAGTGAGGCTTGAGAAAACACACAATATGCCTTGAGCTCAAATTGGTAGTTTGGGATTTTTCTCAAAATACTATCCTAACTATGAGACACTTTATTTTAACCACAGTGGCTGTGTGGATAATCAGCCTGGGGCTTTCGGCACAATGCAATCCTGAAATTATTTTATCAGCAGGTGCTTCAAATCCTTTTTGTATTGATGACAACTGGAATTATGTATTGGCAATTGATGGGACGAATGTGAGTACGAGTGTCGGAAGCTGGACAGGTTTACCAGCAAGTGCGACACCAGGTTCATCATCAGCGATTTTTAATCCTGCTTCAGTTGGAGCTATCGGTTCCTACTCGATTGCCTGGGAAGTGACCACTGCAGCTGGAGATTGCATGGTAGGTGAAACGACACCACCCTTTACCTTATATTTTGATGGAGATAATTCGGCATTGACCCCTGGTGCTACTTTTGCACCCATGGTAGGATGTATTGGCGAAGTCGTGCAAATTACAGGTATCAAGACTGCAGCTTCTGCTTCAACTCCCACTTTTAACTATGCTATTGATGGCCCCAATACCGACGCACCAGGACCGAGTGTGAGTCCAATCGGAGAAGTGAGTGCTACGGGAGCGGGTATGGTTACAGTAATTATAACTGAAACCAATGGTTGCAATACAAGTCAACCCTTTAGTATATCCATTCCTTTTGGTGAAGATCCGGATATTGTGGCTACCCCCAGTTCGGAGACACTTTGCGATGGAGGACTGACAGAAGTATTGTTAACCACAAATTACTTCATACCAGGATTGGTAGAATTTTGGTTAACTGATTTGGTTTTTTCTGATCCCACCTTGAGTGCGCCAGTTAGTACATTAACAGCAGGACCAGTAGGGGATCCTGGGACTTCTACTTTTTTGCCAAATGATCTTCTACAGGAAATTCTTGTAAACACTGGTGATAACCCCCAAACCGCAACGTTTACTCTGGTACCAACACGTTCTGATGGCAATTTATGCGAAGGAGATGCAATTGATGTGGTCATTACAGTGATGCCCACTCCAGAAGTAGAAATAAATTTTAATTCAGATAATCAAATCGCCTATTGTTCTGGCGAAATCCTTGATCAGACTATTACAACTCCGGTTGGTGGCAACGGAGTCACTTTTGACTTAGTTATCGTGAACACCCCGACTCTGTTTTTCACTGCCGACCTGGGAGATGATCAGACGTTTCCAATTATAATCCCTGGACTGGTTGTTACGGCCGGAGTACCCTTCGAGGTCTCCAGCCTTGCAACCGCTATTATCAACAAGACTGGAGACTTTGACCCCGGAAGAATATTTTTGGGTGTTTCGAATGTCAGAATGACCGATCACCCGACCTGTACCGGACCTAGCATACCCCCCATGCTGGGTTTTGGGCAGGTTGCTGTTATTTACCCTGAACCCGTTTTGGAGCCTATTCCTGATTTTGACATTTGTTCAGGTGAAAGTTTTACCCTAGATTTTGCCCAAATTAATAATGTTTCCGTATCTGGAAACCTGGCAGAAGGATTTCCCACTCAAGTGACTGTTGATTTTGTTGCGACCAATAATGATGGTGGTGTGACTGGCGCTACCACAGAAACCATTTTAATATATGATAGCGGTGGAGTGGAAACAAGTATTGCCGATTTTTCTCAAACTTTGACGACAAATGGTGCTGCTGCTGAACAAGTTACGTATACCATTACACCAGAAGGCGCAGGAGTTAGTGGTGATTTGAATGACCCCGACAATTGTCCTGGTGAGCCGATTATTGTTGTGGTAACTGTAAACCCAGATTTAGTGGCTACTCCATCTACCACCCATACACAAATATGTAGTGGCTCAACCTTTAGTGTCCAGATGCTTTCAAGCAGCACGCCAGGGGGTGGTTCAGCAGATTTGGAATATTTGGTCACCAATATTTCGGGCACGGCTGCGATGGGACAAGGGACGACTGTTATTGAAGATGTGACAGCTATCCCCGATGGAGATTACCTTTCAGAAACACTCACCAATCCAAACCCAGGAACGGAATCCGTAACTTATACCATTCGTCCTCAGCTGATTTCTTCGAGGACAGATCCCACAGACCCAACTACGGCTACCTGTTTTGGAAATGAAGTAGATATAACGATTGATGTCTGGGTTTTGCCAACAGCGACAGTGTCAAGTGTAACAGATCCATTCTGTTCTGGCGACACACAAAATGTTGAAGGAATTCCTGCTGGCACCGGACCATTTACACACCTTTGGGAAATTGTAAATCCTCAACCTCCAGGAAATGACGGAACTGGAACTCTTGACGGCGCACAAAGCTCAACGAATGCCATAGCCAACTTTGATGGAGATAATCCAGGAACCATTTTGCTTCGCTACACTGCTACTGATGCAAATGGTTGTCAATCAGTGCCAGAAGATTTGGAAATTGAGGTAATTGATTTACCGGATGTAGATATCCCAATGGGAGATTTTACAATCTGTGAAGAAGATGATCCGGTTTTAATTACGGGAGTACCTACAGATGATGGAGGAGAATACAATGATCATCCAGCTATTTCAGACAATTTCGACGGAACAGCAGAATTTGATCCTGGGGTTGCTTTGGAAGGTATACATGAAGTAATATACACCTATTTTGATGGCGATTGCAACAATAGCACTTCGATCGAAGTTACCGTTGTGGTTTGTGTGCCTGAAGCTACCATTGTAGATCCATGTTCTTGCAGAATGAATGCCTTGGGTGACCAGGGAAATGCAACGAATCTGGAAAATGGTCAGTTTACAGAAACTGTGGAAGTACACGCCCCGAGTGGGCAGGTTTGGACGGTACTGGATGTAGATGGATTGTATGACATTGCAAGTCCCCAGCCTCCATTGGCGCCTATTCCAATTGGCATAGGTACTCTATTGGTTGAAGGACCTCCTGGAACCTATTCGCTTGAAGGAATTCATATAGATGGAATTGGTTATGAAATCACCGTGACGAATGGTATAGATGATCTTTTAATGGTTTCAAATCAATGTTTTTATCCTAATCCAGTGATTGAAGGATTACAAAATGGTTATTGTTTAAATGAACCTTCGGTACCACTTGTTGGCCATGCTGATCCATCCACCGGAACTGGAGTTTTTGACATTCTGGATGAATTTGGTGGAGTCCTGGTTGCTGGTGCTACTGAGTTTGATATTGCTGCTCTGGGGCTTGGTACATTTACCGTGAGATACACATTTGACGAAGATGATGTCTCTGGTGGTTCCTGCACAAACTGCAATCCTGGCTGTATCCAAGCTGTTGAGCAGGAAGTTCAAATTATTGAAGAAGTAGGGGTCATGGCTTGTAACGATCAGGTCAATGTTTCCCTGGAAGCGGATTGTGTCAGTATTATTGAAGCAGATATGGTGTTGGAAGGCGATTATAGTGATATTCCAACAGATGTTTTTGAGGTAGAAGTATTCTGGTTAGGGCAACCTCTGGGCAATACTGTTACAGTAGATGAAATTGGAAAAATACTGACCGTAAGAATTACAGAAGATTGTGAAGGAAATATTTGTTGGGGGTCTATTTTGGTCCAGGATAAGCTCAAACCCATTTTCGATTGTCCGGATCCAGAACCAGTGACTTGCGCAAGAGATCTAGATACGATTGACCCACCAACTGTTACAGATAATTGTGATGGAGTGTTAACTCCTACCTTGATTAGTCAGGTACCTACCAATTTTGGTTGCGTGCCACCTGGTGAGGTCACTAAGCAAGTCGTTCGAATTTGGCAGGCAAAAGATGAATCTGGAAATTATGCAAATAATTGCGCTCAGGTGATTGAATACATCGCTGCGGATTTGAGTATGGTTGAATTCCCACCAGATTATGACGATATCGATCAGCCAGTCCTGGATTGTGAAGATCCAGATACAGAGCCAGATGCAACTGGTTGGCCAAGTATTGATGGCAATTCATTGGATAACGACAATTGTTGTTCCATGAATATCATCAAGAGCGACCAGGTTATTGATATTTGTGAAAGCAGTTATAAAATTTTACGTACCTGGACTGTATATGATTGGTGTAACCCAACTTCGCCAGATAATCCTCTAGTCCATATTCAAGTAATCAAAGTTTTGGATCAAACTGCCCCTGAAATCACCTGCCCGGATCCTTTAGAAGTGGGGATGAGTGGCAATAGCTGCTTTTCCTTTGACCAAATACCACCTGCAGACATCAACAATGAGCCAGACTGTTCTGATTATTCTGTTATGACAAGCACAGCTATAGGGACTATCACTGGAAGTGGAAATGGAGGTCTGTTGAGTGGTCTACCATTGGGTGTACATACCATCACCTATCAAGTCATCGATGCTTGTGGGAATGTGAATTCCTGTGATGTAGAGGTAACAGTAGTCGATGATGTGGTTCCGACTATAAGCTGTATTGAATTTTCTACTGTAACATTGAATTCAGTGCCAGGTGACTCCACCTTTGTTTTTGCAACATCATTTGACAATGGAACTTATGATAATTGTGATCATTTGCCGATGACCATTCAAGCTGCCAGGATGGACAATCCGACTTATTTTGCCGATCAGGTTGGATTTACCTGTGATGATGTTGGATTTCCGGATCCTGTATATGTACCTGTCATTGTCGAATTCACAGATTTTTTCGGCAATTCCAACACCTGTATGGTGAATGTGGAAGTACAAATCAAAAACTCCCCATTGATATCTTGTCCAGATGATGTTACAATTGATTGCTCCCAATTAGGGGATATTGATGATCCAAATCTCGTAGGTGAGCATTTTATTGCAGGTAATTGCCTACATGATGGTTTCGATATTGTGCACAATTTGGACAATTTCAATCCGATGTGCAGTACTGGAGTTATTGTAAGGACACTTACAGTGGAATCATTTGGCATGACTGCTTCCTGTACTCAGGATGTAACTCTAGTAGATGCCAATCCTTTCATGGCTGACGATATCGATTGGCCGGAAGATATTGATTTCAATGACTGCGAAACACCATCAGAACTTGATCCGGATGATTTACCTACAGGATTTGACGTTCCAACATTTGTGATAAATGGTTGTACCAATGGCGTTGGATTTACCAACCCGCCTGTTGACGTCATTTTTGGAGATACCCTTGGTGGTTGTTATAAAATCTCAAGAAACTGGGAAGTCAGGGATTGGTGCCAGCCTGACTCAATGTGGACTTATGAGCAAATCATCAAAGTGATCGATTTGACAGCTCCGGTACTTTCCTATAATGGGCCTACTGACTTTTTATGCACTGATCCACCAAATTTAACTATAGAAACAGATGATTGTACGCCAACAGATGATATGATCATTACCTGGGAAATTGATTTTGATATGGATGGTACCATTGATTTAACGGGAACTGGCATGCATACTGGAACAAGTTCTTCGAGCCCTTATTCAGCGGGTACACATTTGATAACTTATACGGTTGTTGACTTTTGTACAAATGAAGCTACTATTGATATTGTGTTTACTGTCGGTTCTGGAATGGGTGATCCCTTTAGCTTTTCAAATCCCGGAGATCCTTGTCCAGCCATAAATATTGAGTTGAATCCTGCTCCACAAGTTACAGAATTACCTGGAGCCAGCCTGACTTCAATAATCGGAGTGATGGGAGGTTGTAATCCATACACGATTGAATTCATTGATAATGCAATCGTGACGAGTTCCTTGTTTTTTGACTGTGACGATTTAACCATGATGCCCACTCAAACGGTGGAGGTACAAGTCACGGATGCTGCAGGTGATCAAATATTCTGTATGATGGATGTGACCCTGACGGATCCTGATGGAGATTGTGGAGATCCTTTCCCAATGGTAGCTATTGCAGGAGGTGTCTACAACGACGAAGATGAACCCGTCAATGAAGTGAATATCTCTGTTAATGGTGTAGATATGCAAATGACTGAACAAGATGGAGTTTTTGATATACACGATTTACCTATGGGTGGAGATTATACTTTGGTTCCAGAGAAAAATACTGATTTGCTGAATGGTGTAACCACTTTTGATATGACTTTGATTAGTAAACACATATTGAATATCAAAAAATTGAACTCACCTTATAAGATTATTGCTGCTGATGTCAATAATTCCGGGTCTGTAACGACTTTTGATTTGGTGGCGCTTCGGAAAGTAATATTACATGAAACTGATTTCTTCCCGAATAATGCTTCCTGGAGGTTTATTGATAATAATTATGAATTTCCGGAGCCAGATAATCCTTTTGTTGAACCATTCCCTGAGTTTATTAACTTCAATAATCTTGACCACGATACAGATGAGGCAGATTTTATGGCAATCAAAGTGGGAGACGTAAATGGATCTGCACTACCAGGCAATCTGACTACTACAGATGACAGAAATGATTTGGAACCATTTATTTTTGAAGTAAAAGATAGGGTGGTACAAAAAGGAGAAGTAGTTCAGGTGAATTTTTATCCAGGAGCCGAAAGTGCCTTGTTCGGTTTTCAATTTACAATGGAATTTCAAAAGGAGTATTTGAGTCTCAATCAGATAGTGGAGACCGAAAAAGTGGGAATTTCTAATTTTGGGTTGTCCAAAATGGAAGAAGGCATTTTGCTTGCCTCCTGGTATAAAGAGGGCAATAGTGATGCAAAGCTAAATACAAAGCAGCCAATATTCGCTATGACCTTCACAGCCCTTAGAAGTGCATTACTAAGTGATGTATTAGCACTAAATTCCCGAATATTGAAAGCTGAAGCCTATCCTTCCCTGGATGCCCGAGCAGCGCACCCTGAAATTAGGCTTGAGTTTATTCAAAGTATTAATTCAGGTGAATTGGCTTTATATCAAAACCATCCAAATCCTTTTGAGGAAAATACAGTCATTAATTTTAGTTTGCCATATTCATCTTTTGTGACATTGAAAATATATGACCATGCAGGTATGTTGCAGAAAACAGTTTCAGGGTTTTATGAAGACGGTTTGAATTCGATCTCAATTGATTCCAAAGATTTGCAAAGTTCTGGAATATTGATTTATCAATTGGAAACTGAAATGGGTATTCTATCCAAAAAAATGCTACGATTGCCCTAATTTTTATAAATTTACTTTCACTACCAGCCCTCAATATGATACTATGTTGAGGGCTTTTTTTATGTTAAAAAGGCAGAAAAAATAGAATCCGTTTTTTTACTTATAGTGCTGGCCTAGTAGATTCAGAATTATTAAAGTACAGATGAATATTAGTTTAATGAGTGACATTTTTTCATTGGGAAAAATACCCTTAATAAAAAAGAAAACATTACAAAATTTATTCTATTTAAAAAAAAATTATCTGAAAAATACACCTTTCAGGGTATAATGTTGCGCAATCTTCATTGTATTTTTGTCGGGCATCATTGCCCCCAATGCTTGGTAATTATGCCAAAATTTCAAAAAAACCCTGATTTATGACATTGAAAAATGAGAACATAGAACTAAAACGAGAACCAGATAAATTAAGCACCAGGCTATTATAAAAGATAGCTGTTCATTTCTCACCAGATCATCCCTCTAACCAGCTAGAATGTTTCCCAATCATCCCTGGGAGTTAATTTTAAATAGCTAGGTTACATATAATTTAAAAACCTGAGTTACTCTTTCTTCCAGAGTCATCTTTGTGGAGGCTTCAAGTCTGTCTAAAAACCCATGAACATTTAGTACTGCATTCCTTTGTGTTGCATTATGAAACACTTCCATTAATAGGATTTGAACCATGCAAATAATTTCTTAATTCACATTATAAACTAATGTGCGAATGAGGAATTATCTGTTTTTCTATTTATATCCAATAACTGCATTTTCTAACTTAAAACTTAGTCAAATGAGAAAAACGAATTTTACTCTCCGTTCACTAAAGTGGATGGTAATGTCTTTGGCAATGGTTGCCTTGTACAGCTCAGAGGTAGCTGCTCAAGCCTATTGTGCAATGGCATGTAACAACAACATCCAGGTGTCTCTCAATGGCGACTGCGAAGCAGAGATTACCTTTGATATGATGTTGGAGGATCCTTGGAATCCTAACATTTGTTCGCCTAATGGCGCACAAGCCTTTGTGGTTACTGTAATGGACGAGTACGGTGACCCAATTCCAACCAGCCCTGTAGTTACTTGTGACTGGATCGGTTACACCCTTCCTGTAAAAGTAAAACACTGGGCTACTGGCAATATCTGCTGGGGTACTATTATCATTGAAGATAAGATGGATCCTGTTTTGGATTGCCCTCCAGTAGAAATTTGGTGTAATGAACCACACGAGCCAGGCAACATTGTACCTTACCCAACGGTAACAGACAACTGTGACAACTATCCTTTCCCACAAGGATGTGGCGTTATCACACTCGAGTATGAAGATGAGTGGATTAACTACGACTGTGTACCAAATAATGGCTACAGTGCAAGAATCAATCGTACTTGGACTGCTACTGATGCAAGCGGCAACTACACGCAATGTGTTCAGGTTATCTGGTTCAAGCGTGCTACCCTTGCAGACGTTGAATTGCCTCCTCACTACGACGGTCTTCCCGGAAACCAACCAGCTTTTGATTGTTCTTCAGCATGTGCTCAGGCATTAGATGCAGGTGAAGATGCTTTTGATTGCACTCACTATCCATACATGCACAATTCAAACTGGTGGATTGACGGTCCTCAAAGCTTCTGTGAAATCAATGTAACTAAAGAAGATACGCGCATTGATGTTTGTGATGGAAGCTTCAAAATTCTTAGAGACTGGAGACTCGTAGACTGGTGTACAGGGGAGATTCTAGAGTACACTCAAATCATCAAGGTTTTGGATACCACAACCGACATCGTATGTGCAAATCCCTGGACTGTTGGTACCAATGGTGGTCCTACTAGCTGCACCTGGAGTGGCAATATTCCTCCTGCAACTGTAAATGAGGATTGCTCTAGCTACGAAGTAGTTACTGAAGTTTACGAATTGGTTCCTGCTCCTCCTTATGGATTGGGATACATTGAAGTATTGTTTGCAACTATTGATGGAAATGGTGGTACTGTATTCGGTCTTTCACTAGGTGAGCATAGAGTTGTTTACAAATTGACCGATGATTGTCACAACCACGATTACTGTGAGACTTACATTACAGTTGAAGATGACGATGCTCCAACTCCTGTTTGTGATGAGATCACTCAGGTAACTTTGGATCCTGATTGTACAGCTATTATTTATGCTGAAACATTTGATGATGGTAGCCACGATAACTGCTGCGATCACTACGAGCTTGAATTTGAAGTACGTCGCCAGGGTTCTGGCTGGGGTGCTTATGTTGAGTTTGATGGTGACGATTGCCCAGGTCCTGTAATGGTCTTCATGCGTGTCACTGATTGCCACGACAATACCAGCGAAGACTGTATGGTAGAAGTATTGGTGGATGACAAAACTCCTCCAATCATCACCTGCCCACCTGATAAAGAAATCATGTGCTGGACTGACTACAATGATACTTCTTTGACTGGTGAAGCGACAGCTACTGATGCTTGTGGTTTAGACGATTTGACATGGCAAAACATTCAAGTGAATCTAAACGCTTGTGGCGAAGGTTTCGTACGCAGACGTTGGAGAGCTACTGACAAGCAAGGCAATAGCAGCTCTTGCATCCAAAGAATTGATATTGTTGACAATACTCCATTGAGTATTAGCTTCCCACCAAATTACACCGCAGTTTGTAACACTACTGGTGGTACTGGATACCAAAACAGCACTGATCCTGATGATTTGCCAGCTCCTTTCAACGGACCAAATATCAATGGTGACGACTGTGAATTGCTCGCAATCAACCACTTCGATCAATACTTCCCAATCTCTGACAACGCTTGTTTCAAAATCTTGCGTGAGTGGGTAGTAATTGACTGGTGTGATTTCGATGAAGATGGACCACACGATCCTTCAAATGGATACTACAGTGATGTACAGGAAATCAAAGTTATGGATAACGCTGCTCCTGTAGTTCAGGATGATAACGTATATTCCTACAACAATGGTGACTGCACTGGTAACTTGCCAGTTTGTATAGATGGACCTGGTTGTACTACAACCGTTTCCATTCCTCAACCAACTGTTGATGACTGTGCTCCTGAAGATTACATTTCTTACTCTGTATCTGGTGACTTTACCAGCTTCACTACCGCTAATGTAGGTCCTGGTACTTACAACGTTACTGTAAAAGTTGATGATGGTTGTAACAACAAAACTTTGTGTGATGTAACCATTACTGTTGAAGATTGCAAGAAGCCTACTCCTTACTGCCAAGACGTATTTGTTGAAATTATGCAAACAGGTATGATCGAAGTATGGGCTAGTGACTTCAACCTAGGTAGCTTTGACAATTGCCCAGGTGACCTTGAATATTCTTTCTCTGCAAACGTAAACAATAAGAACAGAACCTTTACTTGTGATGAAGTAGGATCTAACCTGGTTGAAATGTGGGTTACTGATGCTGCTGGCAACCAAGACTACTGTGTTGTTGAAATCGTTGTTCAAGACAACATGGACGTATGCCCAGGTGGCGATCCACTTATCGCTGGTGTTGTTGAGACAGAAGATGCTGAAGGCGTTTCTGGTGTAGAAGTTGAAATCAATGGTACAACCGATATGGGTGTTGTAACTACTGACATCAATGGTGCTTTCAACTTGAATGTACCTGCAGCTAGCGACTACACAGTAACTCCTGCTTTCGACGATGATCCACTCAATGGTGTAACTACTTTTGATTTGGTTATCATGCGTAAGCATATCTTAGGAACTGCATTGCTCGATTCTCCATACAAATTGATTGCTGCTGATGTTAACAATTCTGAGACCATCACTACTTTCGATATGGTTGAATTGCGTAAAGTAATTCTTCAAATCAATTCTGATTTCCCTAACAACACAAGCTGGAGATTTGTGGAGACTGCTTATGACTTCCCACAAGCTGACAATCCTTGGTCTGAGGAATTCCCAGAATTGATCAATATTAACAACTTACAAGGTGAAATCAACGATGCTGATTTCATAGCTATCAAGATTGGAGATCTTAACGGAAACGCTAAGACTAACAACTTTGATAACACTGACGATCGCTCTGCTGGTCAATTGAACATCAATGTTCAAGATCAAACTTTGACCGCTGGTGAAACATACACAGTAAACTTTGCTTCCAATGACTTCAATGCACTTGGTTACCAGTTTACTCTGAACTTCGACCAAAAAGCACTTGAGTTTGTAGAAGTAAGTGCTGGATTGGCTACAGCTGAGAACTTTGGTATGACTTTCCTAAACGAAGGTGCTATCACTACCAGCTGGAATGGCCAAGCTACTTCCAACGATCTATTCGGATTAACTTTCGTAGCTAAGACTGACGCTCAATTGAGCGACTTGTTGAGCATCAACTCTACTCGCACCGCTGCTGAAGCTTATAGCAACACTGGCGATTTGCTAGATGTAGAATTGACCTTCAATGGTTCTGTAGCAACTACTTTCGAATTGTTCCAGAATACACCTAACCCATTCAAGGGAGAAACAATTATTGCTTTCAACCTTCCTGAGGCTGGTGTAGCTACTTTGACAGTGAATGACCTTTCTGGTAAAGCATTGTTCACAGTACAAGGAGAATTCAACAAAGGTGCTAACCAAGTATCCATCAGCAGTAGAGACTTGTCTGCAACTGGTGTTCTTTACTACACTTTGAGTACAGCTACTGAAACTGCTACGAAGAAGATGATCCTTATAAAATAATATTTCAGTAGGCAGTATGCAGTTTGCAGGAGGCTTTTGCCAACTGCTTACTGTGGACTGCCGACTGACTTAACCGTCAATCGGTTTAGAGGATATAAGTCTTGAGGTGGGGGTCTATACCTTAAGGCTTAATCAAAGAGCAGTTTTTGGGATGGCCTCTCTCCGGATTCCGGAGGGGGGCTCCTTTTTTTAGTATGGCTTTTCACAGTTCTGCAATTCCAAAGCATTGCAGAACTGTGAAAAGCCGTGCTATTTTAAGGACAGTTTTTGAGGTGCAAATGATATTGTGAAACAGGAGGAATGACTAATTTTATATTTTTTTTGAACAAGAAATGATGTGATGAAATACTTATTGCTTTTAATATACTGTCTTACAATTATTTTTCATGCCAATGCCCAGTTGGGTTGTACCGATCCTCAAGCTACGAACTACGACCAAAACGCAATGGAGAATGATGGCTCCTGTGTATATTCTACCACCAATTATTTACCAGAAGAAATCGTTGAATTACCGAATTCCTTGCCAGAACCTTCAGGCTTGGCCTCTTTTGATGATCAATTATGGACGCATCTGGACGGGGGGAATGAGGACAAATTATTTCAGATAGACACCCTGACTGGGGAAATTATTCATTCAGTGATCGTCGTTGGAGCAGATAATATCGACTGGGAAGAACTGGCAGAGGATGAGGAGTATTTATACCTTGGTGATTTTGGAAATAATAATGGAAACAGGATGGATTTGAAGGTGTATAAAATCAAAAAAACGGATCTCTCTCAAAACGCGGTTGTTCCCGAGGTGATAGCATTTTCCTTTAGTGATCAGGTTGATTTTACGCCTGCTCATAATGCGAACAATTATGACTGTGAAGCATTTTTTGCACATGGGGATAGTTTACATCTCTTTTCAAAAAATTGGGTAGATTTTAAAACCCGCCATTACGTACTGCCCAAAACCTCCGGAACTCAAATAGCTGAATTGAGAGACTCTATGAATGTTCAGGGTTATATTACTGCAGCAGATATCACAGAGCAGGGTGAAATTGTACTGTTGGGATATAGTATTGTTGGCAACGCTTTTATGTGGTTGTTTTTTGATTATCAGGATGGACAATTTTTTTCCGGTAATAAACGAAAAATTGCTCTGGGCAATGTATTGAATATTAGTCAACCTGAAGGACTGTGTTTCAGTCAAGGTCGAGATGGGTATATAGCTTCCGAAAATATCAGCATCTTTCCACAAAAGCTACTAAAATTCAGTATTTCCGATTGGGTAACCAATATCGTCGATCCAGCATTTGAAGTTCAAAGTGAGGAAATAAGAATAGAAGTCTTTCCAAACCCATTTTCCAATAAAATCAATATTAAAATTCCTGAGATGGTAAATACGCCGTTTCAAGTTTGGTTGTTAAATGATCAGGCTCAATTATTAAAATCATGGAATTTTGAAAATAGATCCAGTAAGAAAACTATTTCTCTTAATTTAAAGAAGGTGAATTTGTCAAGGGGACATTACTGGCTTAAAATATTTAACGAACAATCTTTCCAAAAGACAATGAAGCTGTTGTGTGTTGAAAAACCTTAGACCGTATTTTGTAAAAAGGAAAAAGGGTCTTTCGACCCCTGAACCAAGAGTATTATTTGAAAGTCAATTGTTAATTGCTTTAGCTAGCCCTATAATAAGAAGATTCCACGCGGGATCCTCTGGGTGTAATAGCCATATAAGTACCACCATTGGTATCCTGCCATTCCATAATTTGGTTTCCGTCTGAAGTGGCATCAGTTGTTAAGATAAAATTCCAATTTCTAAATGATATTTGCATGGTTGTGCCATCTGCTCCAGCACCAGCACTTCCAGATTGTCCATCCACTGTGTAATAGACCGGATTAAAATTTAAAACAGCAAAGCAGGTACCCTGATAGTTGGATGAAATACTGGTGGGATGCACACCATTTCCAAAGGTTGTCCAGGTTTTGGTGGGATCTGTAACGCTGGTGTACCTTAATACCGGAATGCCACCTTCTTTTTCGGGGACTACTGCCCATATGTAATTGCCTCCATAAGTTATCATCATAAAACCTGAATTCGAATAGTCTTTGGTAGTTGTTCCATCCGTATTGAGTGTATATATGTCTCCTTCTGATGTGAGATAAATACACCTGGAATTGGCTGCACCTGAAATTTTAATGCCTCCTGGGTCGCTAGTGTTAATTTCGTTCCATGATCCATCGCCATTGCTCCAGTAAATTTTGGCTCCTCCACCATCAGGGTCTGGTTCATTGGATAAAACCCACACGGTTCCGTCCTCGGAAACACCGATATCCATTGCAAAATTGGTTTTGGACTTGGAATGGGCACTACCGCTTTTATCCACGGCGTATACCCCAAACTCATTGCTGATGTACCACAAGGGGTACTGATTTCCTTTGCTGTTTGACATGATTTTAGTTTTAAAATTTGAAAAAAAGACTATGGACAAATATGAGTTATCCCGAATTTTCAAATTGTACCTTAAACAATTGAATTTCAACTCACTATATAATGCGCTATTATTGTGGGTTGGTCAAACCCGCAACTACTGCTCCGCAATAGCTTGAATATCAATGGATTAAGAAAAAGAAAAAAACGAAAAGGTTATTATCGTTAAAATCCGGGATGACTTATGTCTCTCCAAAGTGATCAATAAATGAGGGTTGTAGATGTTTAAAAACCGATGTGGTTTTAAACTTTTTAGATTAGCCAAAAAAGATAAGATGAAGTGCAAAAATAAGAATAATCGTGGATAGGAGGTATCAGGAAGGATGAAATTTATTTTGATTCAATTGCAAGAAATAAAAATATAATTTCAAAAAAATTTTATTTTTGAGTCTCCTCATCATTATGCCTTTCAGAAAAAATGGTAAGATCGGTTAATAATCCAGCAAATGGCATAGAAAGGCTACCCTGCCAACCAAAATAAAGCATTACAGAAAAAAAGAAACGGGTGTTTAGCATTCTCAAAAGAGCAATCTTCCTGCCCCTCTTTTTGGGCTTTGTTTCTGTCTTTGGTCAACATTACCAATTTCAGCAATCCTTTTACTCTGTGGAGGATGGTTTGGCCAACATGCTAACACTAGCAATTTATCAGGATAATCGGGGGTTTGTCTGGATCAGCGATCAATATGGATTAAATCGCTATGACGGCTATGAATTCAAACAGTTTTCTCGAGAAAAAAGTGGTTTGTCTGGTGATATTGGAGTATTTAAAATGGAGGAAGATGAAGAGGGAAATATTTGGTTATTTAACGATAAATTGTGGGGCTACAATTCTACCTCAAACTGGACATACGATTTAAAGGTTGATGTTTTTAATTTAAATACATATAAGGCGATTCCTTTTGACGAATATTTTGAAGGAAAAGCTCCATTCAAAGTAGAAGATATACAAAATGCTAAAATTCAGGATCCCCAAAAACGCAACTGGATAGCTTTAAAAGATGGGAAATTGTATCAATACAATGGGCAGTTTAATAAGGTTTTTGAAAACCCTGAAGTGAGCATACAATATATTACAGTTGACGAAAAAGATAGAATCTGGATAGGTGGCTTTAACAACCTGATTCAAATAGATACTTTGGGGAATATAGCGGAACAACTAACAGTCCCTGATCACATTTTCGACATTTGGGCTGGAAAGGATCAAATTTGGATAGGAACCTTAGACAACAAAAATCCCAAAAGAATTTGGATGAAAATGGAAAATGGTAAACTGGAGCCTTTTCTTTTTAGGAAAGATATTAAGCCTTTTGAAATTCATCCCAATTATAACTATCTGGTTGATAGAAGAAAAGATGGAGTCTGGTTAATTGCCCAGGATGGAAAAATGGAAATTTTTTCACGAAAAGGGGATTGGATTCACACATTTGAAGAAAAAGAGGGTCGAAGTTTAATGATTTCCCAAAGTTATGCCAGGGTAGAAGAAGTGAAAAATTCTGTTTTGACGACCTCTGCATATGGATTTTATAACTTTTTAATAAAACCTCACAAATTTCAATTGGTGCATGACTTGGCCAGATCTTCAGATAGCCGTGGTATTACTGAAGATGAAGCAGGCAATATTTATTTTGTTAATCGGGGTTTGTACAAATGGGATCCTCAGAAACAAGAAGTAGAGGTGCTGAAAAAAGATTTTTTCACCTATGAGGTGCTATATGAAGATGGTCAGATGTGGGGATGTTTATATGGAAGGAATAATCCTTTATTTCATTATGATATTAAAACAAATTCAAGTAGAAGGATTCCTATTGGGCAAATTGATTTTGAAGCATTTACCTTGTGGAATGACAATGCAGGAGAAAGACTTCTAATTGGTTCTGGTACGGGATTGTATTGGCTGGACAAAAAAACAGAGACTTATGCTCCTTTTGAAGCATACAATGAGTTTTCCGTTTTAAAAAACTCAAAAGTTACTTACTTCCACGAAAATGAAGAAGGGCTTTGGATACTTAGTTACAAGGGTCTTTTTTTAATGGATTTGGAAAAAGGGATTGTTGCACATTACCATTCTGGTGAAAAGCTACATCCCTTGCCATACAACACTTTGGTTCATTTACATGAAGATTCCCTGGGGGTCTTTTGGCTGGCTACAAGAGGAGGTGGAATTATTCGTTGGGTTCCTCCTGGAGCGCTTAAATCAAAGCTTCCAACCAGACAGTTTACAACACTTGATGGACTTTCTCACAACTATACTTATGCTATCTATGAGGACGATTATGGAAAATTGTGGATTCCAAGTGACCAGGGTTTGATGCACTTTGATAAAGGCAATTTTGAAATCAATAGCTATCATACAGATGATGGTCTTCCACATCGTGAATTCAACTATCATTCTCACCATCAAGCCAAAGACGGAACATTGTATTTTGGAGGTTTAGGTGGAATCATCTCCTTTCATCCCAAAGATTTTGAAAAAAAAGAAAAGCCGACGGTACCGTTTGAATTTACGAGTTATCGGGTTTTGGATGAAAATGAAACCAAGATGACGGATAGGACTGAATTATTAAACGGGACTGAAACCATTTATATCCAACCTACTGATAAATTGTTGGAATTGCGATTTGCACTATTGGATTTTGGAGATGTGGAACAACATAGGTTTAAATATAGAATTGAAGGATTTAGTGATAACTGGAGACATATTGAGGAAAATTTTATTCGGATAACCAGCTTGCCTTATGGAAATTATGTCCTGGCTATTAAAGGCAAGGGAGCCAACGGAGAATGGTCTGACAGTATTTTATCTCTAACAATAATTGCGTTGAGACCCTTTTATTGGGAATGGTGGTTTTGGACGATTCTGGGAATATTGGCAGCTGCTGGTATCTATTTTTATGTGAAATCCAGAACAAAGTGGCTTGAAGGGCAAAAATTGAAATTGGAACAAGAAGTGCAAAAGAGAACCGAGAAAATTGCGCATCAAGCCGAGGCCTTAAAGGTAATAGATCGCCTGAAATCTCGCTTTTTTGCCAATGTAACCCATGAATTGCAGACACCGATTACCCTGATTTTGGCACCAATAAAAGAAATGTTGAAGAAAGGCAATTTGTCTTTACAGCATACCGGGCATTTGAATAAAATGGAAAAGCAGGTAAATAAATTGCTTGGCTTAGTTGAAGAAATACTGGATTTGTCCAAAATGGAGGCGGGAAAATTAAAACTTGAAGAGTCCAAAGTGGCTTTTTATCCGCTGATTAGGAGAATTTTTGGATCATTTGTCTCTTATGCTCAATATCGAAACATTGAGATGGAGATGAATTATGAAGTTCCCGAGCATATTGTATTAAAGTTGGATGTAAAGAAATTTGAAAAAATCCTGAATAACTTATTGAGTAACGCATTAAAATTTACACCCTCTTCTGGAACAGTTTTGTTAACAGTAAAAGATTTAGAAAACCAAATCCTTCTTAAAATGAAGGATTCGGGATTGGGAATTGAACCTGACGACCTTCCACATATTTTTGATCGCTTTTATCAATCCAAAAAAGAAAACGTCAATGTCAAAGCAGGCGGTGCAGGGATAGGCTTGTCCATTTGTAGCGAATACGCCAAATTGATGGGAGGTAAATTGTCGGTAGAAAGTGTCCTTGGGCATGGTAGCACCTTTAAGTTTCTTTTGCCTAAAAAAGAAGTATTTGATGAAGCTTATATGGTATCTAAAAATGAACAGATACCTGTTATCTCGAAAAAACATACACCTAAATTAACAGGTAAGTTACATAAAGTGCTATTGGTAGAAGATAACAAGGATATGTCTGATTTTATCGCATCCACACTTTCGCATATATACAATATTTCAATTGCAGATAATGGTAAAACTGCATTGGAAAAATTGGCAGTTGAAAAAGATATTGACCTAATCCTCTCAGACTTGATGATGCCGGAAATGGATGGCTTCGAATTATTTGAAAGGATAAAGGCTCATCCGAAGTGGCAAAATAAACCTTTCGTAATGCTTACCGCACGTGTAGAGTCAAAGGATAAATTATTTGCATTAAGAATTGGTGTAGATGATTATCTCTCAAAACCTTTCGACGTAGAAGAGTTATTGGCAAGAATTGATAATCTGCTTGCTAATTATGAGTTGCGAAAAGATATGCGAAAGCCTCATTCAGAATCAGGTGTGGGTATCCAGTTTGAAGTGCCCCCTTCAGTAGATGCACAATGGTTGGATGCTTTGGAAAAAGTAGTTGAAGAACATATGGGGGACAGCCGTCTCAATGTAAGCTACCTGGCGCAAAAAATGGCTATTTCTGAACGACAACTGCGAACAAAAATTAAATCGAATACGGGACTATCTCCCGGGCAGTACCTTAAAGAAGCTCGTTTAATGAAAGCCCGCCATCTTTTAGAAAACAAATCCTTTGAGACCATAGCTGAAATTTGCTATACGGTTGGCTTCAAAAATCCTGCACACTTTACGCAAGTATTTAAGGAGCGCTTTGGCTGTTTGCCTTCCAAGTATTTGGAAATTGAAAGTTTGGGATAATGAAATGTATCCTGTTCTTTTTTCAAAATGAGGTGGATATCAGCACAGTTCCGAAATGCAATAGTATTTTGCCGATTTAGAATAACCGATGCAAAAATCTGATGCTAACTTGCCGAAAAATAGATTTAGAGCATCTAAAAATGCACATAGTTTCGGCTAAAACGACGAATAACGCATCAACTTAATCGTTTTTCACCTATCGAACAAGCACTTATTTTCCTTTAAGAAAATCTATCTGGAGGATTGTGAATTACCCCTCAGCACTTTGAAACACTTTGTAAGAACGACAAGATCCTATTGATGGAGGAATAGGTTATCGGTGGCAATTCTCAATGAATTGCCCCGAAACTTTCTCTATCCCAAGCCAATTCTCAAAAGCGGGGGATCAATGCATTCGTCCTTTCCTTATAAGCCTGATATTCTGGATTATCCCGATACTTTCTTTCCAACATAGGCACACCTGAAACGCGATTCAATAATAATGTAATAATGATTGGACTCAAAATGGTGAGGTACCAGTTGCCAAAAGGTATTGTGAAGCAGAAAATTCCTCACCACAATAGTATTTCTCCAAAATAATTGGGATGACGGGAATATTTCCACAAGCCTTGTGTTATGATTTTTCCCTTGTTTTCCGGTTTGGATTTAAAAGGCATCAATTGCCAATCAGAGATGGATTCCCACAAAAAGCCAATTATTCAAAGTCCCGCACCAAAGGTTAGAAAGAATCCCGTTGACCAACCAGATTCCAATTCAAAATGCTCTTGCATTAAAGGCAAAGACACCAACCACATGACGGTACCCTGCAAGATGAACACTCTGAAATAAGCTATCAGAACTACCTTCTTTCCCCATTCTTCCTGCCATTTTTGATAGCGCCAGTCTTCTCCTGTGTTTTTATTCCTAATGAACAAATAAATGGCAAGCCGAATACCCCAGGCTGCAACCATTCCTACCAAAACCCATTCAGTTGGAAACTCGAAATCTGCATGCAAAACAAAAGCAACTACTACAAATCCCAAACCTCAGGCGACATCGACAATGCTGTTGTCATTTTTGAGTTGAGCGATGATGAACCAGATATTCATGTAAATGAAAATGGTGAGTGCGGCGAGTAAGTAAGGGTTTTCATTTTGAGATAATTTAGAAAAGTTTTGTTGTCTTTCCGTGAAATTACAGACTATGACAATAATTTTGTTCAATTGTTTATAAAATACTGCGGCATCGTGCCTTCGGCACCCGCCGCAGTATTAGTGCTTCACTTGAGACTGCAGCGAGTCGCTTTGCGACAACGCTGCAGTTATGAGAGAAAACTACTCCTATGATCCACTTCGGAATAGACTATGGCTCCAAATTGGCAGGCACCACGGCAATATGCTATGAAGAAGAGAACTTTCTACATGTCGTTCAAAGTGAAAAAAAGAAAAGTGCAGATGATTTTGTCGAAAAATGGATTTTGGAAAAGCAGCCTGAAAAAGTGTTTATTGATGCTCCATTGAGCCTACCTGCTTCCTATTTTGGTAAAGGAGATGATTACTTTTATCGCAAATGTGATAAAGCCGTACAAGGCATGTCTCCTATGTTTTTGGGCGGACTGACGGCTAGAGCGCTGCAATTGAGATCAAAACTGGAAAGCTCAAAAAGAACGTTTTATGAAATTTATCCAGCTCATTTGTTGAGAATTTTATTTCCAACTCAGTCTTTCAAAAAAGGTAATTCTGGACTACAAGACATTTGGGAATTGTTAAAACCCCAGATTCCTGTTTCAGTAAATTCCATTCCTGAAAACAGACATCAATTGGATGCATTTTTAGCCTGGTATTCGGGTTGGAGGTATTTGAAAGGAAAGGCGATTTTTTTTGGGATAGAAGAAGAAGGATTGATTTGGGTTTGAAAGTACTTTCAATACCTCAAAAACCATTTTTTTATTTTCATTCTGATTCTTAATTAACTGGTCGGTGTCTTTTTTGAGAGTCTCTGCAAATGGTGGTTGATAATCTCTATGAGTATAACATGAATTGCACTTGTCTGGGTTTCTACAAATATTGATGTAATTATATTGTTATTTTGAAAGTTTATTGTTACATGGGGAAATGTCAATTTTTTGTGAGAAATGTTTTATTTTTTGTGAGATAAAGTTTTTTATTTGCAAGTAGCAAAACAAAAAGTAATAACCTAGGTTTATTTTTTGTATAATAAAAATATTATTCTATTAAAAAGGAGAAATGAAAATTAAAATTTCCTAATAGCATTACTGGCTTACAAAAAAATCTTTACTTGATTTGATTTTAAATATTCCAAGTTCAATTAGAAACATTTAATAAACATACTAAAGAAAACTACAATGCAAACACTTTCCATTCCACGTACATGGTTTCTCGAATCTAAAAGGATCCTTGATATTCCTCACAAAGTAATTCCTCATTTTCCAATGCTAAATCTCCAAATCCTTAATGTAAATAGAAAATGAGTGGTATAGACCTATTTTAGATAGGTTCCTGGCCATAATTATTCATAAGCTATTTTATAATTGGTTTTTTCCTTCAGGGCGAAAAAACACAGGTAATGCATCGCCTTTTTACGAAGAAGGATGAAAATAGAAGCTGAAATAGCGCAGCAATAATTGTGAACAGGAACTTAAGATAAACAGCCATAAAAAAGGGTACCTATCATTTTTTATTTCCAATAAATAAATTTTAAACAAAACAAACCACTGAATATTATGTCAAAAAACATAAGCTTTATTACATCCTCAGAGTTAATGGTCAACTATCGCCTTGCAGAAATACTTGACCAGCAACAAGAGTTCCAGGTCGCTCAAACTAGTGAGGGGACCACCCTCTTTTTTGGAATTGGGACTGATAAGGAATTTTACCTGATAAAAGAGACGAGTGGTGATACTAATACACCAACTGGCTGGGCTAAAACTGTGCTCAATAAGAATCTTAAAGGAAAGGCTAAGTCATTTAGCATTTCTCAGAACCGCAAAGATGGTAATATCGATATTGCCCTTGTCATGGAAGAATCACCAGGGCAGGATAAGCTCTATATTCGCTTCGATTGCTCACACAGTGACCTGAGTTGGGTAAGTAACGAATTTCGCTGGAAAGAAGTATTCGATGACCGTAAAAAGGGCAAGGGTACGAATATGAATATCATATCAACTTTCCTGTCTGATACAAAAGCAGCCGAAAACTTCTTAGTGGTAGACCTCGCAGACGGGAGTGGGCATACTGATCGTTATATAATCGATGTTGACCATGACCAAAAATGGATTGCTCATCCGCTTGTTGCCGACTTAACCACCGATAACGCCAAACTAATTGACGATGTCATGGGCATGCCAAAAGGGCATGATGTCGTTGGTTTGTATACTTTCGGAGCAGTCAACCATTTGGTGCAATGCTTCTTTGAGCCAATGTACGATGAGTATGCAGATGTTGGTGATCGTGCACCATCTGATTACTTCAACCTGGATGACTTGAACCTAAGACCAGATAATGCAGCCTTTGCTGGCTGTCCTTCAGCGAGTGACCCAACTTCTACTGACATTTTCTTTGCCGGTGGAGGGAAGTTATTCTATCTGGCAGCCGATAAGCAAGTACACGGGGCCAAACCAACTGAAATTCTAACACACGACCTTTTCACCAATGTCAAACAGCTTTATGCCAACTCCTCTAAAGGTAAACTGGTTGTTTGGGGCCGCAATCATGAAGACAAGATTTTCTACACAGCCTGCTCCGCTGATAAAGTCTATACCCAAAATGCCTGGTCCGTTCCACTGCCTTTGTTCTCTGAAGTAGCGGTAATCAGCACTTGTTTGGATCTTAAGAATAATGCTATTACACTTTTTGCAAACCATGGTAGGGGGAAACTCTTCAAAGGGACCCAAGATGATGTTCACGGTACCTGGAAGTTTGAGAATATCGAACTGCCGGCACCAGATTCGGCTGCTACCTCTGGCCATTCTTTCAGCTCAAGTATAAAAGTTGTCGATAGCAATAATTTGCCCATTGCCAATGCTGAAGTTACGCTCCAATCCGAAAGCTATACCAGTTTGTACATCAATGATGTGTTCTATCGTTTGGGTAAAGACCCCATAACGGTGAAGGCAGACTATTCGGGCGTTGTTCATATCATTGAATGGGTGGATGGCGTCACGGCTACAAGCATCGATGGTCATGTGGAAGGTGCCGAAGGCCAATTCCGCATCGATCCGGCAGCTGTGGCTTTAGAGCGAATTCTAAGCCTGAACACTCCAGAAAAACTGGAAGAGGCTAGCATTCAACACAAAGATGGCACTAGCAGAAAATTGTTACCGACTGATCAGGTGCCCCCAGAGAAAAGAGAGCTACTGGCACACTCCATTGGAAATCTTGCACACGTCTACCATGGTATAACAGGTACCATTACGCTTGACGACATTGAAGATGTCGGCGATTCTGTTATTGACTATGTAGCTGTCCTTGCAGGTGATGCCCTCCGTTATGTCACCAATTCCGCAGATCCGGTGATACACTTTATACGAGATGCTGCCAAGGATGTTTTTCATTTCATTCTTGAAGTAGGCAATCAAGTATATGGTTTTGTAATGGACACCATCGAAAAAGTTGCCCACGGTCTGGAAATTATCTGGAAGGCAGTCGTTGGTGCCATCGGTGACCTGATCGACTTTTTGAAATTCCTTTTTAACATTGAAGATTTCGTCCTTGCTAAGAATGTCATTAAGCAGGTAGTTAAGCTGAATATCCGCCGAATCGGAGAGGCGCTTCAGGACTTGAAACACGGATTTGATGAAAATGTCGTAGAGACTGAGCAGTTGATTCAAAACTGGGCAGAAGGGCCTGCCGAAAACTGGCCTTTACCCGATAAATTTAACAATGCCCTTGGCGGTATTTTGGTAGACATTAAGAACAACGAGCTGGTTCACAAAGTCGTTGACTCTGCTCCGGCCAGGATGCTCATGAATCACTTCAAGGGCAATATCAAGAGATCTACCATACACTTCCCTGAAGTAGATAGGGACAAGGAACCCACCTGGGACACATTGCTAAGTTTAGATGGCTTCCTGGAAACCCAAAGTCAGGTAATGACCAATTTGATACACGATTTAATCGAACTCTTTAAAACAGCAGAAAACCCTGGTGACCCCTCCTTCAAGCAAGTTTTAATGAGAATAGTTGGCGACGTGGCCATTGGTGGTCTGGAGATCGCAAAATTGACAGTAGATAAAGTGCTGGACTTCGTCACGCTCTTGATTTGGGAGATTCCGAAAATATTGGATGCCCCCATCGAGATTCCCTTATTATCTGATGTGCTCAAGGAGGAATTCGACTTTGAAATGCCTTCCGTACTGGATATCATGGTCATGATTTTAGCCGTCCCTGCAACCTTAATGTACAAAACCATTTCTGGTGAAGCACCTTTTGAACGTGGAAAAGACGGCTCAGTTACTACCACAGATCGTATTTTATCAGCCAATACATTCAAGGAAATGAAGCAGGTACTGGATGAGAGTGGCGCGCAAAACAAAATCAATATGGCCATGTATGAAGTAGGGTGCTTTTTCTCTGGCTATGCAACTCTCTGTAATGGTATCTTTAAAATACTTGACGAAGAAACTCAGGGTGGCAGCGGTACAGTACTGGAATTGCCTCAATCGATTTCTTCTACGCTAGCTACATTCTCGAATACAGTAGCCAAGACTTTTGCCACTCCTGTTTCTATCAAGAATGGCATTGTCAGTACCTACAATACAGTCATGACTGACTTGAACACCATACGTACCCTGGCCTTTGCCGCCGCTCCTGGTGTACTTAAGAAGGTAAAGAAATTTCCTACTGATAAAGCAGCAAAAGCAGGTATGACGACACTGAAGAAAGTTGACTCCGGTATAGAGTCCGCATTTGCGATAGCACTCATGATACCACCAGCCTGGCAAGTTTTTGAGGCCATAAGCGACCCGGAGGTAGAACGTACCACCCTGAGCCTTATGGATTCCACCCAGAGTATTCTTGCGAAGATCAGCACTTGTGTTGGCTTTGCGGCCCTTTGGGATAGTGAATACTTGTCCAAGCAGGTCATTATTGGTATCCAGGGCATTTTGGTCATCATCACCGGTGGTATCAAAATGGAACAAGGCCTGGTTCACCGACTATTCATTGAAATGGAGAAATAATAATAGCAGTCAACCCACAATAACAAACATTATAAAACTTGATTCTCTGATAATTTGGGTGGTTTGAGTCAAACAAAAAGGAAATTCAGCGTTTTCTTCGGGCTCTTTTGCCTTCCCTTTTTGTTTGAACACCCAAATTGTCAGAGAAGGTAAAATTTTTATTATGAGCAAAACAAATTATCAAAAATCCAATCTATCCACTAGCCTCCACGCATACGACCTGGTGGTAGCCGTTACAGCGAAAGCGATCAATAGAACCATGAAACGCTTTCTCGATAAAATGGGAGAAGCCCAAACAGTAGAGCTTTGGTATTGTAAAAAGGGCCGCCACGACCCTCTCGAACAAATGGATCCTGTAGCATTGCCTGGGAATAAAGACATCTTTTCTCTTACCAATGATGATGAGGTTCCACAAGCACTCTCCACGGCTAAATTCAAATTTGCCATTCGTGCTCAATTTGGATTGCCTGAGGGTGTACCAAAAAGAAGATTAAAAGATATTATCCAGCTGAGCCAAGATCGTCAGAAGGTACACTTTAACCTCTTTTTCAAACATTTCGAGATTATCGAACGCAAATTTGATGATTTTGGGCCTTATTTAAATAAGGTATCTCAGGAGGATGGTGACCCCATCTTCTTTGAGACGATGGTCGATATGAATTTCGACAAGATGGACCCCGAGTCTAAATTTTATAAGGATATGATGGATGACGCTACCAAAGATCGACTCATGAATCTGAACACCAGCACTATGTTCAGCGTTCAGCAATTGTATCTGGATTTGAATACGGCTGCCTTACAAAACACGCCCACCATTTCCGGGCTGGATAGAGACAGCGATGCCTTAGCCACCATTGCCCAAAAAGATTTTATCAATACTTGCTGGACAGCTTTTTCCGATAGTAGTGCTGTGGTGCTGGGTTATGCTGTAAAAGCAATAGAAACAGAGGAACATAGCTCTATCCAGCCTACCGATCTGACCTTTAATGTGTCACCATACTACAATGATGACGGTAGCAAGTCAGACAAGTTTGACTTATATACACTGAATTATGTAATGAATACGGATAAGCAACGTAGGCTTAAGCTGGGAGCTCCTTTTGAATGGAACTGGGTGCAAGAAAGTGAGTCAAAAACTCACTCAGGGGCTATGGCCGTACGACGTGAAGTGTTTGCAAATTTCCTTGCCAAAGCATTATTGGCCCCGGACACTGGACAGCATTATCTATTGTCCAACCTATGTATTGTTCCTTCATTATCAGTAGGTGGTACTATTGTGACCTGGAATTCCAGTGCCACTTTTTCACCAGATCCCAATCCGCTTGCCAGTAATCCGGTTTCTTACGTTCGGGCAGATGGAAAAGAGGTGTTAACCTTTTCCTACAGCAAATCCGTTGAGACAAATAAAAAAATTGGCGATGTCTTCGACACGGACGATGGTGGTAATTGGTTTGATGATGCGCTTAATGTAGCTCAGGGTTTTGTTAACAAACTAAGTGATCCGCTTTTTGCCGATAAAAGTTTTGCGCTCACCTCTAGAAGTCATCTGTCAGTAGAACTTGAAAACGATATCATCACCATTAAAGTCACTGGGGACATGTATATAGACGATTTTGATCCGGGTGATGCTTTTGATATCGGGAATATCGCAGGCTATCTGGGTGGTTTTTCAAAAGACATTAAGCTGCAAATCACGACTGCCGGGAATGGAAAACTAACAGTAAAACAGCAGGACACATCTGACCCTACTATCAAAGATGCCAATTTAGATGAAAATATTGCTGCTGGTCTGGACGGCTCAACGGATATGGCGGATAACCTGAGAATTAAGTACCTCAAGTATGCAACTTCCTGGGTAGATCAATTTGCTACCGAGATCGAAAACTACCTCAATGAATCAGGTAATATGTGGGTTTTCCCCGGTGGGAATACCTTTACTTTTCAAGATGCCAGATTCTCTGAACACCAGGATTTAATCACTCATATTAGTTATGCAAATCCGAATAGATAGAATGGTGATTGTCTTTTGGGGGTAAGTTCTTTGGCTTACCCTCAAAATGATGTTTAGCAACAAGATTGCACAACGGTATGAAGTAAATCTTTTTTCTCGAAGTTGTTAAATAATAAAGATTGCAGATGAGAAGCAGCTAATTTTTATTCAAAGCTTGCCTATCCTGACTGGTTTTCTTCTGGAAGGATAGAAGGAGGACGAAGAGTTGGCAAAAGATACTATTCGTAATCTCAATTTGAGTTTTTGAACAACTTCTCCAATAGTTTCCAATTTTTAAAACTCTTAATAACATGAGTACTACCAACTATTTAGCATCTAATCTTACCAATCGCTATGACATGGTGGTAGCCACAACGGCACAGGCGATTAACAACCAAATGTTGAAATATTTAACGACCCTGAACAAGGCCCAACCTATTGAAATTTGGTACCAACAAACAGAGAGAAGAGGACCATTGAAAGACATGACGCCCATTAACCTGGGGAGTAAAAAGCTCTTTGACTTTACAGAAAATGACGATGTCCCTGAGACACTAATAAGTAATCATTTTAGATTTGCGGTAAGAGCTCGTTTTGGAATTCCTGATGGTCTGAAAGAAGAATATAAACAGGTGATTCGCTTTAAAGAAGGAAGCAATCGGGTTTTGTATAATCTCTTTTTCAGCAGCTTTGAAATAATTGAACGAAAAATAGACAGTGAGGGCGCTTATTTCAACAAAGTCACCCAGCTGAATAATGCACCGATAATCTTTCAAATGGAGGTCGATTTGAATTTTGAAGACAAGGACCCGGAGTCAAAGTTCTATAAAGACCTAAGCGAATCAGATAAAGCCCGCCTCAATAATTTACATACTAGGACCATGTTTAGCGTCAAGCAGCTTTATCTCGATTTGAATACTGCCCAATTGCAAAATAAACCGGAAATTGCAGGTTTGGATAAGGAGGGTGAAGTCTTGAAACAGGTAACTAGTGCTAAATTCATCAATGCCAGTTGGAAATCTTTCTTTGGTAGCTCAGCGGTAGTACTGGGTTATGCCACTACCACGAAAGAACGTACCGATCGCTCCTCTATCAAGCCTAAAGAACTCAATTTTATGATCTCACCCTACCGAGATGGCAATGGTCGTACTATTAATAAACCGGAGCTATTCACTTTGAACTACCTAATGAAATTCGAAGAAGGGTCCCTCTATCCTAATCATGATATTCCATGGAACTGGGTTGAGGAAAATGAATCCAAATACGTTGATGGCGCTATGGCTATCCGCCGACAAGAATTTGCAGAATTTCTTGCAGCGTCGCTGGAACCTCATTTGCCCAATCTGTGTATAAAGCCTGTTATTACTTCATTTAACTCTGGCACTTTTAAATGGAGCGCCTCGTCCAGGTTCGACAGAGATTCTAATCCAGGATCAATCAATTATACGCCAATAGGGGTTGCATGGGTTGATAAATGGAATATACCACATTATTTACCAGCAGATAATGTACTCCGATTCCAATACACCGAAGGCGCCAAAAAGCACATTAAACATAAAGCTTTGGGTGTATTTGATAGCTTATCCGCTGATGCCCATTACAAATTGTGGTCTTACGCAGACATGTCTGTCTGTTTAAGCAATGATCAAATCATTATAGATGTCTGGGGCTCGATGCAAGTCGACTTTGATCCTGGAGATGCCTTTGATACTGGTAATGTTGAAGGGCGTGTAGGTAGCTACCGTAGTCAGATCATTTTACAAATCGAGGTAACATCCAATGGACGCCTGCAAGTGAAACAATTGGGAGACTATTCAAAACCTAGCACTCAAGGAACCGATTTCGACAAAGGTATAATGGCTGGTGTAGACGGTTCTTCTAGTTTCATAGGCAAGATAGCAGATAGATATAAAGATTGTACCAATTGGGCGGGCAGTTTTGCCAATAAGGTCGAAAGTTACCTCAATAATTCCGGAAACAACTGGGTCTTTCCAGGTGGGCAGACTTTTGGCTTCAGTGATGCCAGATTTTCTGAATGCCAGGATTTGGTAACCCACATCTATTACAAGGAATTTGGATTGAGGCAACAACCGAATGTGTTAGAGGAAGCCGAACAAGCTATAAAAAGTAACATTAAGAAAGTGAAGGATTGGGCAGATAATATATCCTTCGAATTGTAATAGAAATGAATATTGGCGAAATTATTCTATAATGAGACATCTAATGATTTTCTAACGGAAAATCATTAGATGTCTCAATGTATTTTTTTGACGTGTAGACAATTGTTATTTTGTCAAAGAGCCAATAATTGTACCCCGAATAGCTTAAAGATTCAACCAATAATTGCATTTCAAAACCAGTGCCCTGTTTTTCTTTCCCCAAATTTCTACCGCATAATTATCAGAATAAACAATAAACAAATCAGAAAGTGGTCGGTAACGCCATTGCAAACGGCTGTTGATATTGAAGTTATCCTGTTGGGTATTGTATTGCAAAAAGGTTGTCCAGAAAAGATTTCTGGAAAAATTTACTTCTATTTTTGGACTGATTAAAAATAGGTTTCGATCTCCATAGGGTGTGGGAAGATCCAATTTATTATACACGAAGTTGACACCAAAATTACCCCAGGGCTGAACTCTGTAATTGGCTCTTAAGGAAGTTCGTAAGAGATTTCCATTGTAAAAACCGCCATATTCAAGACTTGCCCGCCAACTGAAAAAACCTCGTTGGTCGCTTTGGTATTCTCCTGACACAGTACTGAAATGATACCGCCCCGCTGGCAAGGGTTCTTCGTCAGTAAAATCAAATGGAAAAAGCAATTGTTTATCGTCGTGGTTAAAACCGACCGTGATAGAGGAGGAATTGGCAAAATTCATACTGTAGTTGAAGCGGATTCTATTGTGCAACAAATCCAGGTTATTATCTACATCCAAAATATGTCGGAGAGCAATTCGATGTGTTTGAATTTTACTGCCACTTTCAGGATAGATTGTATAGGTCACTCTCGTAAAGGTGTGTTGAAAACCCACATGAATAGTTGTATCTCTATTAGCGTCATAATGCTCGGCAAATGGAATCCAACCCATATCTGCATAATATTGATCACCGATGCCCGACACATTAGAGTAGATACTCCAACTCCGACCATCATAGCCTCCACCTACATTATAAAAATAATTGTCGCCAGATAAGCCATCGCTGAACGATTGTCCATAGCCACCGAAGCCCTGCCATTTGGCATCCTGGGAAAAATATTGAAAAGCCAGACCTGCGGTGCGGTTGTAGTTATCTCCATTGATCTCACCGTCCAGAAAACCTTGTCGATTGTTAAAATAACCTTTGATAACAGACCGCTCCAGAACTCTTCTGTGTAGTGCAACTGTGGTATAGTTTTGTCCAGGATAATCGCTTTGTTCCCTGGTTTGCATATTCATGACGCCTACCCGCAAATCATTGTTGAGGTTACCGCTTAAGCGCAAACCATAAGCAATGGGAATCGTGCCACCATCTTCATCCAATCCAATTTTTCTGGAAAAGAAGGGACGCATGGGAGGAATCCCAAAATTGGCAAACACATCACTGTTCTCCAGGAAAAATAAACGCCTTTCTGGAAATCGAATATTGAAGGTGCTTAAGTTCGTCACTTGCTCATCTACATCTACCTGCGAAAAATCGGGATTGATGGTCACATCCAAATTAAGAGTGGGCGTTATAGCAACTTTTCCATCAACTCCTATTCTTCCTTCATAATCAGTATCCGTTTGCTCTTCAAAATCTTTTTCTACACTACCTAGCACATAAGGAATAAGGGAAATATTGCTCTTAACTTTTACAGGTGGGGTATCCCATACCAATGCCCCAGTATAACCCAGATCAAATGTGAGAAACTGTACTGGCACTGGAGACCAGGTATGCCAGGCATTGCCTCTGGGCTCCCCTCTAATGAAATTAATACCCCAGGTTGTCAGATTGGGTTCGTATCTCAAAGATTTAAAAGGAATTGCCATTTCAAGGGTCCATCTGTCAGTTCCCATTTGTGTCTCTACATACCACTTATTGTCCCAGGCGGTGTTGAATGCGGAGTTGCCACCACCCGAATCTGCCCGAGTACCTGTTCGACCAGAAATTAATGATTCGTACTGCACGCCTGCAGGATTGGTGCTAAAGCCAAATCCGTTAGTAGATTTATTGACAGGATCGATTAACACGCCGAAGACATCTCCTCTCCAAAAAATGCCATTATCTCTTTTTAAGGTAGTTATCCTGAAATCGTTGGGCTGGTAGCAAGTAGCAGCGATGTAGATGAATTGATCGTCATAAGCCATTTGAACTTCTGTTTGTAGATTGGCATCTGCTCGTCGATCATCTTCTGGAAAACTCATCCAAAAGTTTTTTATCATATAGGCTTGCTTCCAAACGGCTTCGTCTAACCGTCCATCTATATTAATGTTCTCTTCTGTTTTGTTGATTTTGATTTGATATTCATTTTGCAGTCTATCTTTTATATCGGCGACTTGAGCAGAAACTAATATTGAGTTTCCAAAAAGCAAAAGCATAAGCCAATAACGAATTAAGCATTCACTCTGAATTTTAATCATCGTATCTTGTTTTGCTAGAATTAATAAGAGGGGTCGAAAATACATCATTTTATTACGGTTAAGCACCATTCAATTCAAAACCTTGATGAATAACATCGCCGAAGGCTGGTCAACTCAAAATACTAACCTGGCGCTGAGCAGCTTTGATGAAAATGCGATCTACATGGAGCCGCCTGATATTCAATATTTTAGAGGGCATGTGCAACTTCGACCTTATTTTGATGCTTTGGAAAGCCAACATCGAATGGAGTTTCATCATTTGTGCTTTGATGAAGCAAGTCAAACTGGCAGCGGAGAATTTACCTTCAGCTACGGCAAACCAAATGCAAGTGTAGGAGTTGTAATAGTTGAATTAGAAAAGGGGAAAATCAAATTTTGGCGTGAGTATCTGAGAGAAGGCCCGACTGACTTTCAAGAGTTTTTAAAAATAGAAGATAAAGATTGGGAATGGCATATTGGAAACTATCCTGAGCCCAAAGATTCTCTTCAATAGCAAGTCTTGCAATTCATCTCCTTATTTTGCAGTTAATCGATGGGGATTGGAGATTGCTTGCTGGAATACTTTATTTTGTTAAAAATCCTTATCATGCAGGATAATCATATTTGGAATCAACGAATTTTTGGAATTCGGCTAAATGAATTGGGGGCTGTTCTGCTCTTTTACACCTTTTTTGCATCCACCTATTATGCTACCTTGTATTTGACATCCCAGGGAAATGGTCATTACACTTCCATGGATGCAATAGTAGAGTATGGAATTACTGCATTGCTTACACTTCCCATCTGGTGGCTCATCTTCAAAAAATTCAGTCATTTGAAAATTTGGCATAAAATCATGATCCACTTGCTGGTATTGCCCTTTTTCTTAGCCATTCGGTTAAATGCCTATTACCTAATAGCAGATTATTTCGAAATGGGACACCTTTCCTGGCCTTTTGCATGGTGGGACGTGTACATTCCGTTTTTATTTTATGTCCTTCAATTTGGCATTTTTCATGTGTATGAATACCACTCCAAATTGCGTGAGCAACAGCGACTTGAAGGAGAATTGCGGGAGTTGGCCCTTAAAAGCGAACTCACTGCCTTGAAAGCTCAATTGAATCCACATTTTCTGTACAATACCTTCAATACCATCAGTGCTTCTGTTCCGCCTAAGCAGGAACGAACCAGGGAAATGATTGCCAAGCTTTCCGATTTGTTTCGATACCAGCTAAAAGGCTCCAAAATGGAACTGGTGCCTTTGGAAGAAGAAATTGAATTTGTAAAAACTTATCTGGAACTTGAAAAAGAGCGTTTTGAAGAACGACTCCAATTTCATTTTGAGATTGACGAAAGAGTAGTAAACAGTTCGGTACCACCTATGATTTTACAACCATTGGTAGAAAATGCGGTTAAACATGGAATCTCTCCAAAAATAGATGGAGGAGAAGTGGTCGTAAGAGCGATGCCCAAAGAAGGTTCTGTAGAATTTGAAGTTTGCGATTCTGGGTTAGGACTTCAGGAAGGGGCTCCCGAAATTGGAAATGGAGTGGGACTGTCGAATACCAAACTGCGATTGGAAAAAATGTATCAATCTGAATTGGAGTTGATTGAGAAAGAAGAGGGAGGAGTTTGTGTGAAATTTCGGATACCAGATTAGCATTGTTCAATATTGTTCAAATATGGTATAAAATTGTTCAAAATTGTTTGACCTACTTTGAATCAATTGGAACAACTTTAAACAACTTTAAACTAAACACGGCTTGTGAAAAAAATCGCCATTATCGACGATGAAGCTCCTGCCAGGTCGCTTTTAAAGGAATACCTCGAGGATTATCCTTCCCTCGTCATTGTGGGAGAAGCCAATAATGGAGTGGATGCCATCAAACTCATCAATGAATTTCAACCGGAGATTGTCTTTTTGGATATTCAAATGCCTGGGATGACGGGCTTTGATGTGTTGCAACATTTGGAGGAAATGCCACAAATTATTTTTTCCACAGCCTATGATCAGTATGCATTAGAAGCTTTTGAGGTGAATGCAGTAGATTATTTATTGAAACCCTATACCAAAGACCGATTTGCCAAAGCTGTGAATAAGGTATTGGGATCGGGTGAAGAGCACCTTCAAAACCTGAAAGCTCTGGCTGAAAGTCTGCTAGCTGAAAATAACTCGAATACCAATTATCCCTCCAAGATTCTAGTCTCCAGCAAAAACAAACTCGTCGCTATCAATACAGCTGATATCATTTGGATCGAAGCAGAAAAAGACTATTCTCGACTGATTACGGAAAAACAAAGCTATTTAAGCAACTATGGAATAGGACAAGTTGCTGAAAAGCTTGATCCTGAAAACTTCATTCGAGTACACCGTTCTTCCATCATCAATATCCATTTTATTCAGGAAATATTTAAGTATCCCTCCAGCTATGATGTGAAGATGAAAAATGGCGACGTCGTGCGCGTGAGTCGATCTTATCTGGATAATATTCGGAAGCTTACTTTTTAAGTTGTGATTCAATTCTCTTCACTTCTTCCAAAAACAGGGTGCCATGTTTTTTCAACCAGTCTTTTAAGCTGTTTTGGAAAGCTTCCTCAATATCTTCTGCTTGTCCAATTCCAGTTTTTGAGGTGTCCCAAAATTTTTGGGCAAATGGCATTCAAAAACCAGCTATTGTGAGTGAGGAGTAAAGATTGCAGCTTACCAGTTATTTGGAGCGGAGATAATAGCAAGTCGCTACACAACTCCTTGGTAGCATCCATGAAAAAATGAATTGGATAGTAATCTTCGATGACGCCACCTCTTTTTTTTACAGAGATTTGAGCATGTTGATATGGGTTCATTGCCTGGTATATTTTAGTTTTTTTAAATACAGAATATTGGATTTTAGTTCAACTAAGCACCAAGTCATATTTATGTATAAGTAAAATTTTGGAATTCTATTTTTCTCTAACGAGGCGAAAAACGCAGGCATAGCCTTAGTTCTGACGAGTATTTTCCCCCAAAGGGATGCCCTTGGCAAACGAAGTAAGAGGAAAAAAGAAACCAAAATTAGTTGTAGATAAATTTGATTTGGTGCTTAGACAGACTGGAAGTAAATAAAAATTTGAAAAAAGTATCGACCTCCAAAAACTTTTTCCATTAAAATTGTTTGACTTGCGTGCTAATTAAATCCTTTAAAAAATTTATTCTTATGTTTTCCATATTCAAGTCCAATCCAACCAAAAAACTGGAAAAAGAATATCGTCAAATGCTCGAAAAAGCGAGAGACATCCAGCGATCTGGTGATTTGAGATTGTATGCCAAAGTCATGGAAGAGTCCGAGGAATTGTGGCGAAAAATTGAAAGTATGAAACAACAAGAAAAGAAATGAAAGACAAAAACTTTCTGATAGTAGGCGGTAGCTCCGGAATAGGCTTGGAATTGGTGAGGCAATTACGCAGTTCTGGTGCCAATGTCTGGGTGGTATCCAGAACCAAAAATCAATTGCCACAAGATGAGGGCATCATCCATATGTCGGCTGATGTAACGGAAGAAGGTTTTTCACTTGATAGTTTACCAGAGCATTTGGATGGATTAGCCTATTGTCCAGGTAGCATTAATTTGAAACCCTTCCGTGGATTGAAACCAGAACATTTCCGACAAGATTACGAGATCAATGTTTTAGGAGCTGTAAAGGTTTTGCAAGCTACTCAAAAAGTACTTCGAAAAGCCGAGCAGGCATCAGTGGTCATGTTTAGCACAGTAGCTGTTGGACAAGGTATGTCTTTCCATAGTTCTATTGCAGCTGCCAAGGGTGCAGTAGAAGGCTTGACAAGGAGTTTGGCAGCAGAGTGGGCTCCCAAGGTCAGGGTGAACTGTATTGCTCCTTCATTGACAGATACGCATTTAGCTGCCCGATTATTATCCTCTGATGAAAAGCGGGAGGCATCCAACAATCGTCATCCCTTAAAAAGGGTAGGAGAAGCCTCGGAAATTGCATCCTTAGCCCATTTTTTACTTTCCGAAAAAAGTAGTTGGATGACAGGTCAGGTAATTGGATTGGACGGGGGGCTGTCCACCCTCAGAGTATAAGCAAACCCTGAAATGTCTTTTTGCCTACTTCTTTCCCTATAAAAAAACTGAACTGCCAACTTAATCACCATGGAAGCGTTTTCCCTCTTTTTATGAGCGTGTTTGACAATTAATTTCTGAACTTGTCTAAAATTATTACAATCTCTCAAATACGCAATTATTTCAAACCACCTTTGCTTTCATGCAATACTCATATCAAGAATCTGCTTCAAATGCTCATTTTCGATTAACCATTCAGGATGCTGATTTCCAGCGGAATTTTTTCCAGGAACCCAATGACCATTTTCTTACCATAGCATGGAATAGAGGGGCTGATCAAGAAATCATTGTGGATGGCCTAAGTATTGAATTTCTGGAAAATAGTTTTGCAACTTTAATGGTGAATCAGTCATTTCAATTTGAAAACCCTGAAGATGTCGTTATCTGGCAATACAACAGAGATTTTTATTGTATAGTAGATCACGACAAAGAGGTTTCCTGTGTCGGTTTTCTTTTTTATGGTTCTTACGGAACGATGTTGATACAACCTGATGAGACGGAAGTTCGAAAGTTTGATTTACTCCTGGAGGTATTTAAAGATGAATTTCAATACAGGGACAATATTCAGGGAGAAATGCTCAGGATGTTGTTGAAAAGGCTGATTATTAAATTGACTCGATTGGGGAAAGCACAGTATATCAATGGAGCTACCTCAGAAACGGACTATGACTTGGTGAGAGAATTTAATTTATTGGTGGAAAACCACTATAAAAAACTCCATCAAGTTCAGGATTATGCCAGTCTGCTCCACAAATCACCTAAAACGTTAAGCAATCTATTTTCGAAATACCACCATAAAACCCCATTACAAATTATTCGGGAAAGGATTGCCCTGGAGGGCAAAAGATTATTGATTTATACAGATAAGCCTGCTAGTGAAATCGGTTATGAATTAGGCTTTGACGAACCTGCTCATTTTAGCCGTTTTTTTAAAAAAATGACAACTCAAAGCCCCTCAGATTTTAAATTGGAATTGAAAGGGAAAAATTGATAAGTCCATGGGAAACATCGGTATCTTATAGTCTATTAAACCAGCTCATATTTGTGTCATCAAAAACAACAAATATTTTCTAACCAAAAAATGATTTTTAAAATGACACAATTTAAAGTTCCAACAAGAGCAGAAGTTTCCCCTAACAATCAAGCAATATTTGATAACCTTGAAAAGGGCTTGGGTTTCGTCCCAAATTTGTATGCAACTTATGCCTACAGCGATACTGCTCTTGGAGACTATCTGACATTGCAGAATAGAAAAAGCACCCTAAAAGCCAAAGAACGTGAGGTAATCAATCTTGTAGTAAGTCAAGTCAATGATTGCCGTTACTGCCAAAGTGCGCACACGGCGCTAGGTAAAATGAATGGCTTTACAGATGAGCAAATTCTGGAAATCAGAGAGGGTAAGGCTTCCTTTGATAAAAAATTAGATGCATTGGCCAAACTGACACAGAGTTTTGTCATCAATAAAGGAAAGCCAGAAAGCCAAATAGTTGACAATTTCTTTTCAGTCGGGTATAATCGAGCCAATTTGGTAGATGTGATTATTGTGATTGGTGATAAAACCATAAGTAACTACTTACACGGTGTTACTCAAATTCCTATTGATTTTCCAGTAGCACCTGAACTAGAGCCAGTTTTGGCTTAAGACCACATTGTCTAAATGGCAGTTAACTAAATTAGGAAGGCATCAATAGATATGCCTTCCTGTTTCAAATTTATTCTTAATGAAAAATCTACTTTTTTATTTACTCCTTCCCCTGATACTGCTATCCAGCTGTATTAAGGATGACTTTATCCAGGATACCATCGATCCAGTCCTTAGAATTTCAGATGCTATTGATACCATTGAATTGAATACGACCTATCAGTTGGATGCCATTTATTTGAATAATATAGGCGTTGAAGAGATGGTTCCATTTACCTGGACTAGTTCTCAGCCAGCTATTATTTCCATTAATAATGATGGGTTGGCGGAAGCATTACAGCTGGGAAGTTCCATTATTTCAGTTGAATACAATGATGGACAGACCACACTGAATGATGCGATCGAAATTCATGTAGGCGATAAAACAGTTTCCATCTCTGAGGACAGGACTGGAACCATTGAAACTACCAGCTCATATACGCTTACCGGCGATTTTGTTTTAAAAGAAAACGGAGACGATCTGATTTTAGAATTTGCTGACAATTACAAAGCGTCCAGCTCCCTGCCAGGCTTATACCTTTACCTCACTAATAATAATAACTCGATAGCCAATGCATTGGAAATTGGAAAAGTAACGACTTTTTCAGGAGCACATGCTTATGACATTTCCTCAATAGGGCTCCATGATTATAACTACCTTTTGTACTACTGCAAACCTTTTAATGTAAAAGTAGGAGATGGTGAAATTTCTAACTAACTAATTCATAATCAAGTAATTCCTATCATGAAAAATATCATTCTTTTCTTATTCCTGGTTTTTATTACAAACAACCTCCAGGCTGGAGGACCTTGGCCTCAACCAAAAGGAAAAGGATATTTCAAACTATCCGAGTGGTGGATCGTTTTTGACCAGCACTATACAGATGCAGGAAAAATTGACCCCAATATCACCACAGGAATTTTTAATACTACTTTCTATGCTGAATATGGATTCACTGATAGATTGACTGGAATCCTCAACGCACCATTGTTTAGCAGAAATTATATGAACAATGTCGTTTCAGCAACGACTAATGATATATTGACTCCAGGTGAGGCTGTCAACTCTATTGGGGATTTTGATGTGGGCTTAAAATATGGATTGACTGCTCAAGGCGCTAAAATTCCTCTTTCCCTTTCTTTGATTTTAGGTTTGCCAACCGGAAAGGAATCTGCTGGATCTTTGAAAAATTTGCAAACTGGAGATGGAGAGTTTAATCAAATCTTTCAAGTGGATGCGGGAATTGGGTTTAAACTTGGTCAAAAGCTACCTGTCTATGCCAGTGGTTATGTAGGTTTCAACAACCGTTCACAAGGTTTTTCTGAAGAATTCAGATTTGGTTTGGAATTAGGAGCTGGTTTGTTTGATAAAAAACTATGGCTTATAGGGCGCCTGAATGCAGTGGAATCTTTTAAGAATGGAGATACTGCTGAAACCACTACGAGTACGAGCATTTTTGCCAACAATACAGAATTTACAGGCATTGCAATTGAGGCAGCATATTACATTTCACCCAAATGGGGCGTTTCGGCTTCGGTTGCAGGAGCTTTCCGTGGAGAAATTATTGCGGCTGCGCCTTCTTATTCTGTTGGAGTGTTTTATGATTTGAAATAGCGGGTTTTTGCTGGGCTCCCAAGGGTACGCGGCGGTCAAAATAACTCCGAACATTGTGCTTGCAATTTCTGCGATCTTTATTAATTTTAGCCGAATGGAACTTGATCGCTCATAAAATGGAAAACAACTACTCAAAAATCACAGCACTAATTGTTGATGACGAAGCAAAAAGCAGGAGCATATTAAATAAATTGCTAACTGATTTTTGTCCAGAAGTCGAAGTAACAGGATTCGCAGATTCTGTAAATGAAGCTTACAAATTATTTATAGAAAAAAAGCCGCAATTACTCTTTCTGGATGTGGAAATGCCGCATGGGAGTGGTTTTGACTTGCTCCACCGTCTGCCAAATCTAAATTTTGAAGTCATTTTTGTGACTGGCTTTGACCATTATGCCCTCAAAGCGATTAAATTTCATGCCCTTGACTACCTGCTGAAACCAGTTGATATTGACGAATTAATTCAAAGTGTAAAAAAAGCACAGGAAGCTATCCAAAAAGCAAGAGATACAGAACGAATCCGCCAATTAATTTCCAACCTCAGCAACCCCGATCCCGGGACACAACAAATCGCGATTCCGACAAATGAAGGAAGAGAATTTATTCCAGTGGAGCAAATAATATACTGCGCTGCAGACGGCGGATACACCATCATATACCTTCAAAATAACAGAAAACTCATCTCTTCCCGTAATCTTGGTGAATATGAAAAATTATTACCACCAGCATCTGAATCCCAAAAACACCGCTTTTACAGAATTCATTATGGGCAACTGGTCAATCTTTTCTACATCAAAAAATACAACAGCAAGGAAAATTATGTGCGCATGTCCAACGGCGACCAAATCAATATTGCACAACGCAGGAAGGCTAAGTTTTTGGAATTGGTGGAGGGCTAAAGCAATTATCTTTGAGCGACACTTAAATACAAATTGCTTTCACTTATTAACCAATCCCATCACTTATTTCCAAAACCCTATCACTTATCAGTTTTTCAGGAATTATTCAAAAACAAATATTAAATTTCGCTCAACTTCAAAAAAACGAGCTCCCTTTAACCTGCTAAAAAACAAATAAATACGCCTTTACATTTAACCCCACCTCAAAAAACCAAACTTATATCAACCCTACGTCGGTAATAATTTCGACGACGGCTGACCCCTGATGGCCAAACGCAGCATCCAGGGCTTCATTTAATTCACTTCCTCCTTCCTCCACCCTGAATCCCAAAGCACCACAAGCATGAGCAAATTCTGCAAAATTTGGATCGTCGACCGTTTACCGTCCACCGAATATTTTATAAACTGTGAATGCCTGCGTACCTAATTCCTGTCAATCGATGCATATCATAATCATAGGTACTCAAATCATCAAAGTTGAATTTTGAGATAGAATCATGTCCACAAGCCCGTGCAATTACTTTAATGAGTTCGTTGGTGGCATGGAAGAAATTATGCAATTGTTTTGCAGATTTATCAATTTCCAGTCTTGCTCGGAGGTGATCTTTTTGAGTAGCAATTCCTACAGGGCAATTGTTGGTATTGCAAGCGCGCATGCCCAGGCAACCGATGGCCTGAAGTGCTGAATTGGAAACTGCAATCGCATCTGCACCCAGCATCATTGCCTTTGCAAAATCCTCTGCTACCCGCAAACCACCAGTAATGATTAGAGAAACACCTTTGGCACCCACCTTATCCAAATGTCTTCTTGCTCTTGCTAATGCTGGAATCGTTGGCACATTGATATTGTTCCTTAAAATGGTTGGAGCCGCCCCGGTTCCACCTCCTCTCCCATCCAGGATAATGTAATCTGCCCCTACTTCCAGACAAAAATCGATATCGCGTTCAATATGACTTGCTGCAATTTTGAAGCCCACAGGAATGCCCCCAGAAAGCAAGCGCACTTCTTTAGCAATTTCTTTAAAATCATTGACTGATTTAAAATCGGGAAATGTGGCTGGTGAGATAGCAGCCTGTCCAGGTTGAAGTCCTCTAACTGATGCAATTTCGGGCGTTACTTTTGCTCCAGGCAAATGCCCACCTGTTCCCGTTTTAGCACCTTGACCTCCTTTAAAATGGAAGGCTTGTACTTTTCGAATTTTTTCCCATGCAAAGCCAAATTGAGCGGAGGCCAATTCATAAAAATATCGTTCATTGTTTTCCTGCTCTGCTGGCAACATTCCGCCTTCTCCGGAACATATACCAGTACCAGCCATATTTGCGCCCTTTGCCAACGCAATTTTCGCTTCTTTTGACAAAGAGCCAAATGACATGTCGGAAACAAAGAGGGGAATTTCTAACGCTAGTGGCTTCTCTGCATTGGGACCAATAATGGTTTTTGTAGAAACCGATTCATCATCTAGTAATGGACGGCTAGATAGCTGAGCCGGTAGAAACTGAATGTTTTCCCATTTTGGCAAAGTATTCCTGTCTACGCCCATTGCAGCGGAAGGCCCATGATGCCCTGTCTTGGACAATCCATTTCGAGCAAGATTGGCAATATAACCTGTATAAGGCTCAGCATTTACAGGATGCGTATCTGCATATGCTCCCAGATATCTGTCTCGCTTGAAGGGCTGAGGATGCATTTCTTCAAAAGCCACTACATCTGCCTTATCTACATACACAGCACCCTCATGCACAACAGCTTTGAATTTGTGCAAAACTTCAGAATTATTGTATTCACTCACGCCAGTATCAATGCGATAATCCCAATAATGAACACCACAAATCAAATTATCGCGATCATCCACATGTCCATCCGAAAGTAAGGCTCCACGATGTAGGCATCGGCCATACAATGCTGAAACTTTATCATCAAATCGAATGACTACCAGGTCTGTATTTTCCACCAGGGCCTGAGCTGGTTTTCGGTCTTCCAGTTCATCCCAATTGGCAATTTTTACTGGATAGTGAAGGTCTTCGTAGGTAAGCGATTTGTTCTCCATTTGTTTTGAGTTTATTTAGCAAACAAGTATCGAGTTCTGGATTGGTTCAATTTGCTACAATGGTAACAAAATTGTGTTAATCTGTTGTATCGTTCTTTTAAAATCCCGTTAAAAGAAGTGGAATTATAACTTTTCTAGAAAATGGAGGGTAGTTTTAAGCAAGATTCCTACCCGGAAATCCTCATCTTCAACATAAACATGTGTTTATTGTTTAGAAAAATGAAGAACATATACCCAAAACAATAGGTATCATGAGATCACTCTTTACGCTTTTCGTCCTGACGCTATTTTCATTTCAATCCTTTTCTCAGGCAGAAGGATTTGCTGAATCTAAAAACATCGATATTTTTTATCAAACTTTTGGAGAAGGAGAGCCACTTGTCATTCTAAATGGTGGTCCAGGTTTTCCAAGCAATCATTTTGTAAAACTTGCTTCCAAATTATCTGAAGCAGGTCGCCAAACCGTAATTTTTGACCAACGTGGCACAGGTCGCTCTGAAATGCCAACCCGCAATATTTCCAACATCACTATGGATTTAATGGTAACAGATATGGAAGCGGTTCGCAAACACCTGGGCATTCAAAAATGGACCGTCATGGGACATTCTTTTGGTGGAATGTACGCAATGTATTATGCCACCAAACACCCTGAAAAAGTAAAGGGGCTGGTTTTATCTCACTCCGGGGGTATCGATTTAGAATTTCTCAACACTTTCCCAGCTAATCGAAATATGCGGTTAACCCAATCTGAGCGTGACAGTTTGGTATATTGGACCAATCAGGAAAATGCTCAAAACCAGCCCAACTATGCAAGAATAGGCATGGCAAAAGCAATGGCTCCAGCTTACGTATATGATCGAAAAAATATTCCGGCAGTTGTGGAGGGTTTGACAACCTTGAGTAAATTTGAACCTTCGGTTAATGCCATTGTTTGGTCCGATTTGCAAAGAATGCAATTTGATCTAAGAGAAGATTTGAAGGATTTTGAGCAGCCAGTGCTCATTGTTGGCGGTCGCCAAGATTTGGTTGGTGAATCCACTGCTTATGAAATTCACCTGGCGATGCGGAATTCTCAATTGGAATTGATGAATGAATGTGGACATTATGGATGGCTAGATCAGCCAAAACTTTATTTTGAAATTATTGAAGGGTTTTTAAACAGTATGAAGAATAGCAAAATGGTGGTCAAGTAATGTGCTTTACTTTGCTAGAAATTTATACACCGTAGTGGTCTGATAAACTTCTCCTGGCTCCAAAATCGTCTCAGGAAATCCTTCCTGGTTTGGTGAATCCGGATAATGCTGGGTCTCCAAACAAAAAGCAGAACGCTTGCCATAAGGCTTATTTCCTTTCCCTATGATGCTTCCATCCAAAAAATTACCAGTATAAAATTGCACACCTGGCTCTGTCGTCCAAATTTCCAATTGACGTCTACTTTGGGGTTCAAGTACTGTAGCAGCCAACTCGAGTCCATCTCCTACCCTATTCAAAACATAGTTGTGATCATAACCGCCACCTAATTGAATTTGAGGGTCGTCGTCATCAATCTGTGCACCAATCGCTGTGGAAGCTTTGAAATCAAAAGGCGTACCTTCCACAGCTTGTAAGGCTCCAGTTGGAATCAGACCCTGGTCAACAGGCGTAATGGTATCTGCATTTAATGTCAATTTATGACTTAAAATGTCGCCCTTGCCGGCTCCTGCTAAATTGAAGTAGGCGTGATTGGTAAGATTGCATACGGTTTTTTTATCAGTTGTTGCACGATAATCCATCCTGATGGCATTTTCATTATCAAGCCAGTACTGCACCTGAACATCCAAATTTCCAGGATAACCTTCTTCCATATCTCTACTGAGATAGGTCAAAGTCAAACCAACTGCCGATTCATTGCGTTCTTCCTTTGCCTGCCAGATAACTTTATCAAAGCCTTTGATTCCGCCATGTAGATGATTTGAACCATTATTTTGAGCCAAATGGTAAGCCACTCCATCAATTTTAAATTTTCCCGCAGCAATGCGATTGCTATATCGCCCTATAATTGCTCCAAAATAAGGATGTTCTCCCAGATAAGGTGGCAAACTGTCAAAACCCAAAGTCACATCTTCGAAGTTTCCATTGCGGTCGGGAACCAGGATGGAAGTGATGATACCTCCCCAATTGGTGATTTTCACTTCCATGCCATTTCCATTTTTTAGGGTATAAATATCAACTGGTCCATCAGGAGTATTTCCGAAAAATGCTTTTTGAATATGCAAGGTAGTTGTACCAGTATTAGTCATTTCGTTTGAATTTGTGTTGTTTTGGTTTTGGCAGGAGAAAAACAGAAAGCCTAACAGGCATGAGCGGAAGAAGTTGGTTTTCATAAAGAAAATTTTGTCGGATTGTAAATCTTAAGCATCAAACCTATAAAAAATCTTGATTCTGGACGAATCAAAACGCCAAATAAGGTGCTATCCGTTCTAAATCCTCTGGTTTCACCACACCGCCCACTTTTTTCAAATCCTCAATATTTAAAAATTCCCCATGCTGTTTTCGATAATTCACAATACCCCTGGCTTGTTTGAAATTCAAATAAGGATGCTTCTTTAAATCATCAATCCTTGCTGTATTAATGTTGATTTTTTGTGCAATTGGTGACCACTCTAACTGTGACTTTATTTTTTGGAAGGTGCTGTCAGGCAAATTATAGGTCTCACTGATTTGTTTAATTGAAATAAAACCACCCAGGGCTTCCCGAAATTTGACAATCTTTTTGGAAAAATACGGTCCAATTCCATCCAGTTCTTGCCATTCCTCAACTGTTGCACGGTTTACATCAATCTTTAATATAGGTTCAATCTTATCTTTTGGGTGAAATGTTTTTTCAGTTACCTTTTTTGTAGAATCCACCACTGATTCACCAATGTCAGGTAATGGATTTTGATTGCCTTGAATAGCACGACTGAACTTATCAGCAAATATTTTTTCCTTAAAAACGATATGATTTTCCAACCTTTTGTAATCCTCTTTTCGCAACCCATAAATCTTTTTCAGGTCTTCCTTTTTGTAGAATTTGCCTCCCTTTTTTCGGTAATTCAAAATGGTATTTGCCACTTTTTCAGATAATCCCAGGTCTTTTAATGCTGCCGATGATGCAGTATTTGGGTCAAATTCAAAAACCCTTATTTCACCAGGGTTTTGGGCATTCCTTGTTGGAGTATCTAATTTTGCAACAATTGGCTGAGCCTCTTTTGGTTCATTCATAAAAAGAGCTATTTCCTCTTTAAAAGCTGAGAAGTTTACTTTTGATTTTTCATCAAAAAAACCATAAAATGAGGGCGTGCAAAAACCAACAAAGCAAATAAAACAAAGGATGACGGCACCAAGCCGTTCAGATCGTGTAGGCTGAAAATAGGATTTAAAGTTGTCACTCATTAGGCAAGTTATCTTGATAATTTTGAGATATACGCGTTAGCAACTTTAAAGTATGTTTAAATTTTTCCTTCCTGTGCCACAGGCATCCCTTTGGCACAGTTTGTAAAATTTTTAAACATACTCTTATGTTTGTTCTCTTTTTCCGGAAAATGTAACTTGAAAATCCAAAATTTATGGATGCTGAACAACTTCGCAAATTTTGTCTCTCCCTGCCCCACGTCACTGAAGACATCAAGTGGGAACACAATCTCTGCTTCCTTATTGGCGGTAAGATGTTTGCAGTAGGCGGTATTGACAATGTGCCTTTCACCGTGTCTTTTAAGGTAAGAGATGAAGAATTCGACGAAATGATACAACACGACCATATCATTCCCGCGCCCTATCTTGCAAGGCATAAATGGGTTTTTATTGAAGAGCCAGATACCTTAACAATAGAAGAATGGAAAGGCTATTTGAATCAGTCTTATGAATTGATAAAAGCCAAGTTGCCAAAAAAGGTTTTGAGGGATTTAGGAAGTGAGCATGAATAATTTGAATCAAAAGAAACCAAGTGATAAATTCAAAACCTTTATCAAAAGTGAATAATAACCGAATGATATTCACAATTCTAAATTTGAATCGTTCCCAATGATATCGATTCAATAATTGGGTTTTCCTATTTGCTCTAAAAATTCAAAATATGCTTAAAAACACAATGCTCTTGATTGGCTTTTTAATTGGCTCCTTTGCCATTTTTGCTCAAAAGCCCGATTTCTCCTTCCATGCTGGTTACCAGGCACTTAATTTAACTGCCGACAATCATATAGAAGAATCCAGAACCTTTACCTTAATTGATTCTGTAACCTTTCTTTCAACCGACGCCCTCACCGAATCCAGTTATCATTTTGAGACTAAGCCGGGATTTCAAGCCGGCTTTAAGGTTCATTTTCCGATTACCAAAAGTGTAAATGTGGTCACTGGATTGGGATTGTCCTTTCAAAGGTTTGATTCAGAAAGACGAAATGTGGATATAACTAACTTATTCACCAATCCAGACACCGTAAAACTAATTTCCAGTAGTGGTTCTTTTGACCGTCCTTGTGATACTTACGTCAATTTTCCTGCTGATGTGATTAATGGTTTTTCTATTCGCAATAACCTGCTCTTTCTAACCATCCCGATTTTACTCGAAACCAAAACCTTAAATGACAAATTGTCTGTGCAGATTGGTGGATTCATTGCTACCCCCCTAGCCTCCACCGTGAGTAGAGCCTGGTATCGCCAGGAAATGAATACCATTACAGATAATGCCGGGAATGAATTAACAGAATGCAACCATTTTCCAATTACCGAAAAAGACAAAACTGGCAATGGTTTTAAAAATTTCGTTTCGGGCATTGAAATCCGATTGGCCTATTTGATTTGGAAAAACATTTCAGTAGAAGCAGGTTTGAGTCAAACATTGGGTTCTTACTACTCAGGCAGAAATCAATTTTTTGCTGTACCCAATGACGGAATAGAGACAAGTGCCATGCAGGTTTCAGCTGGTTTTCGAATCAATCTGGCAAAAGAATGATTCAACTGGAAGGTTATCGAAACTCCAATTAAACCCAAAAGTTATTATTTTATTGGCAATTCATCCCTTTAGGGATTCCAACTTTCCCAAATTTCCACGATATTCGCGCTCAATTTAAACAACCTGACAAATTGCACATTTGGTTTAAGGAGCAAGAAGCATGGACTTAGCAATTTGTCAGGTTTTCTTATAAAGGAGCATTTTCGAGTTCACTTTGAGCAGTTGTTAAAATTTCGCAACTCTCAAATTATTTAGGAACTCAATTTCCCAAATACTTTATTCTCATGGCAGATTATTCATTCGTTTTCAATGCCCATCCTACTTTCATCGAATCCATGTATGAAAAGTATCAGCAAGATCCCGAATCCATAGAAGAAGGTTGGCGGGTCTTTTTTAGCGGTTTTGATTTTGCAGCCAATAGCAATGGTTCTGCAATAGAATCAGCTGATGAAGCAGGCACTGTTTCATCTCAGTCTCTAAAAAAAGAACGACAAGTCTGGAGTCTGATTAAAGCTTATCGCAACCGCGGGCATCTGCGTTCTACAACCAATCCAATAAAAGCCAGAAGGAATCGACTTCCTCATTTGGATTTGAGTGATTTTGGATTGTCGGAAGCAGATTTAGACACGGTTTTTCAGGCAGGAGACGAAGTAAAAGGCATAAAAAGTGGAACCCTTCGGGAGATCATCGCCCAATTGGAAAAAATTTATTGTGGCAATATTGGATTCGAATATCACTCTATTGAAAACCGGGAGAAGCGTAGGTGGCTTCGCCAAAAAATTGAGGAAAGAGCAATCGAAAAGAATTTTGGAATAGATTTGAAAAAGCAAAGGCGAATCCTGGAAAAACTCAACGGTGCTGTGGGTTTTGAACGATTCTTACATACCAAATATGTAGGTCAAAAACGATTTTCTCTGGAAGGAGGTGAAACGGCAATCCCCGCGATGGACGCCATCATCAATAAAGCTGCCAGCGAAGGAGTAGAAGAGTTTGTAATCGGGATGGCACATAGAGGACGCTTGAATGTCCTTGCAAATGTCATGGGCAAAACCTATCAACAAATATTCAATGAATTTGAAGGAACCGCTGTGCCAGATCTGAGTTTTGGTGACGGCGATGTGAAATATCATTTGGGTTTTTCATCACAAGTTGAAACAACAGAGGGCAAAAAAGTCCACCTAAAATTAGTCCCCAATCCGTCGCATTTGGAAAGTGTCGATCCAATTGTAGAAGGTTTTGCAAGGGCAAAGGCTGACATTTTGTATGAAAGTGACTATGATAAGATTTTGCCCATCCTGATCCATGGAGATGCAGCTGTCGCTGGGCAAGGTGTTATGTATGAAACCGTCCAGATGAGCCAATTGGAAGGCTATTATACAGGTGGCACCATTCATTTTGTCATAAACAATCAAATTGGATTTACCACAAATTGGGATGATGCACGATCCTCTACCTACTCTACTGGGGTAGCTAGTTTGGTTCAGGCACCTGTTTTTCATGTAAATGGCGATGACCCGGAAGCCGTAATTTTTGCGGTTGAACTTGCAGTGGAATACCGTCAAAAATTTAACAATGATGTCTTTATTGACATGGTTTGTTACAGAAAACACGGACACAATGAGGGAGATGACCCTAAATTTACACAACCTGAATTGTATGCAATCATCAATAAACATCCAAACCCAAGGGAAATTTATAGCCAGCGGTTGATCGAAAGAGGAGATTTACAAAAAGATTTGGCAGAGCAACTTGAAAAAGAGTTTTGGAAACATTTACAGGAGCATTTGGATGAGGTCCGTGAAAAACCATTGCCCTACGAATACCAGGCTCCTGAGGAAGCCTGGAGGAAACTCAAGCAACAACCCACTACTATTAAGGATTTCGAGACCTCCCCAAAAACGGGAATAGACAAAAAAGTAGTCGAGGAAATTGTAAATCATTTGCTTACTATCCCGGAAGACTTAAATCCAATTGGAAAAGTGAAGCGAGTCTTAAAGAGTGCCAAAAAATTGTGGGATGCAGGCAAACTGGACTGGGGAATGGCAGAATTAATGGCTTATGGGAGTTTGCTTTTAGAAGGCAAGAATGTGCGAATGAGTGGGCAGGATGTACGTCGGGGTACTTTTAGTCATCGCCACGCCGTATTATTGGATGATGGAACAGACAAAGAATACAATCGCATCAATCATATTCGTAAGAAGCAAGGTAAGTTTCTGATTTACAACTCCCTATTATCTGAATTTGGTGTGTTGGGTTTTGAATACGGTTATTCCATGGCTACCCCCGATCACCTGGTCATTTGGGAAGCTCAATTTGGAGATTTCTACAATGGTGCACAAACGATCGTGGATCAGTACATTTCAGCAGCCGAAAGTAAATGGCAGCGGATGAGTGGTTTGGTGATGCTCTTGCCTCACGGTTATGAGGGGCAAGGACCAGAGCATTCCAGTGCAAGAGTCGAGCGATTTTTACAATTGTGCGCTGAATACAATATGACAGTAGCCAATTGTACCTCGCCAGCGAATTTCTTCCACGTCATTCGACGACAGTTGGCCAGACCCTTCCGAAAGCCATTGATAGTGATGACCCCTAAATCGGGATTGAGACATCCTGAAGTCGTTTCTACTATAGCAGACTTTGCAACTGGCACAGGGTTTCAAGAGGTAATAGACGATCCTGAAGTTGAACCCAGAAGTGGCAAAAACATCAAAACACTCTTACTCTGTACTGGTAAAATCTATTTCGACCTATTGGCAAAAAAACAAGCAGATAAAAGAGAAGATGTAGCCATCGTGCGATTGGAGCAATTATACCCCATGCCTTTGGTACAACTGGAAAAACTCTATGCTAAATACCCAAATGCTAAAATAAAATGGGTCCAGGAAGAGCCTGCCAACATGGGCGGATGGCAATACGTACTTTCCTGGTATTGCGGCGAATTAAATATGGAATTGGTAGCAAGAAAGGCAAGTGCTTCTCCAGCAACTGGCTTTAAAAATGTCCATGAGCAACAACAAGCAGATATAGTGGTCAGAGCTTTTGGCTAGTTTTCTAGTTTTCCGTTAAAAGTATCAAGTAAGCGGTACATTCTCAAAGAAAGACCATGGGAAGCAGGGTTTTGAACCCTGCGATTAGCAAAGTGCCGGCAGGGTTCAAAACCCTGCTACTCGAAGCAATCGTGCCTTAACCTAAAAGCAATTTGTTGAATCAAAACTATTAAAAGAGCTCCTGAAAAGGATCTCCATCTAAACCAAATTCACTCCAATTTTCTCCAGTTTTCAGGTTTGTAATGTCTAATTCCAAAATTTTGCTTTTGTGCAGTGTGGCAATTTTAGCACCCGTTGACATCGTTTCCCAGGCTTCCCATGTAAATTCCATTCCGCCAATCGGAATGATACTCACCCACATTTTGTAGCTGGTCGGCAATCCATTTTCGTCCAAAATCCATACATAAGCATCTCCTGGAGTGACGCCTCCTGAAGAATAGGCAACCATTAGTCCTTCGCGACCATCTTCTAAAGTCACCAAGCTTCTTGTTGTGCCTTCATCAAAAGCTTTAATTGGAGCATTCAACCAAAAAGAATCATTGCAAAAATACCCCCAGGCTTTTTGAATCAATTCGCGAGCTTCATCATCAGCCAACTCTTCTCCATTTCTAAAGGCTTTACCGGAAATCGTCTTGGTGTTCAATAGCACTTTTACATCTTCCCAACTTACCTGAACCAAATTTCTTGGCTTATCCCAAATAAAATCGTGCATGCTTTTGAAAGTCCACTGAATCACATCGGTAGTATCCCAGGCCGTTGAATTTACCGCATTCATCATTTTTTGTGCCAGGGCATCTGCTTCTGGTGAAGGAGTACCTGTCGGTTTGGATTCATTGGCAATTAATCCAACAATAAATACAACCAGTACAAGGGCAAAAATTAGGATGCCCAACCATTTCAAGAATTTTTTCATTTTGTTTTTTGGGGTAAGATAGCGGATTTTGAAAAATAAAAGGGCTTGATTCCATGGAGAAACCAAGCCCTTCCTGAAGTTTTGGAGCTTAGGAAAAGCTCCAAAACTTAATAAATTCAATTATTCTACCACTACTTTCTTCACCAATACATCTTCATCAACAGTCACTCTCACCAGATAAACACCACTCGCCAAATCTGATAAATCAAAAGTAAATGATCTTTCAGTAACAGCTTCAGGAGCACGGTCTATCAACATTCTTCCGATGTAGTCAAACCACTGGATTTGAACATTGCGGGAACTATTGAGTTTGAAATTCACATTCACCAAACCAGAAGTTGGATTTGGTTGAATAGATATCAATTGCTCCAGTTCAGGATTTGTGGTATTTACAATCATCGTAACAGTGAAGCACTCTTCGGTAGTACAATTATTTTCATCTATAATGGTCACACAATATTCACCCTGGGAAAGATTTTCCAAATCTTCCGTATTAGCGTATGGGTCACCATCTTTTGTCCATTCAAATGTATAACCTGAATTGGTACCTCCAGTGGGGGTAATGTCAATGGCCCCATTCATATCATCATTGGTCTCATCTGTAACATCACCAGTCACTTCTACAGGGTCAGGTTGAGTTACTTCAACTGTGGCAGCAACCTGGCAACCAACAGCATCCGTTACCGTCACACTATAAATTCCTGCAAAAAGGTTTTCTGCTGTTTGTGTATTTTGTGTATTTGGATCATTCCACTCATAAGAATAAGGAGGTGTTCCTCCACCTGGAAGCGAAGTTGCTGTTCCGGTTCCATTACCATTACAATCTGGCTCTGTTGATTCAGAATCAGAAGCCAAATCGCTTAAAACAGTTACATCAAAACTACAAGTGGTCTCATTTCCGGAAGGATCCGTACCTGACCATCTTACAGTAGTTGTACCACTTGGAAAGACAGAACCACTTGGTAAACCTTCGATTAAAGAAACGGTTACAACTCCACAAACATCTTCGCCCGTTGGTACATCATAAATCACCGGAGCTGCACAATTGTTGGTCACAATGTCATCCGGACAAGTCATGGTTGGAGGAGTTTCATCCACAACGGTAACTGTTGCCGTTTGGGAAGCAGTATTTCCAGTTGCATCTTCGCCCGTCAAAGTAACAATGGTCTCTCCAATATGGTCACAATTCAAATCAGTGATATCTAAGGAAATAGAAGTCAATTCACAATTATCTGTAGTTCCATTGTCAATCATATCTGGAGTAATAGTCGCCTCTCCATCCATGTTTAACACAACTGTTATATCCTGTGTGATGACATTAGGTGCTTCTGTATCATCTGCAGTTCCAATTTCAACTTCCATTTCGGAAGTACAGTTCTTGGCGTCTGTTGCAACAACGGTGTAAGTGCCCGCCTGTACATCACTAATGGTTGGTCCAGTCGTACCGTCAGACCATTCGTATGTAAATCCATCATTACCACCACTTGCTTCTACGCTGGCAGAGCCGTTGGCATCACCAGGGCAATCTACATCATTTACAGATTGAACTGTAATGGTAACTGGATCAGGTTCGGGAATAGTTACTGAGCTGATAATGACACAGTTATTGTCATCAGTAGCTGTCACTGTGTATTGTCCAGCAGCCAAATCAGAAATTGTTTCTCCAGTATCGTCATTGGACCATTCATAAGCGTATGGCGCAGTACCACCTGTCATAGAAACCGTAGTTTCACCATCATTACCACCATTACAACTTACATCCGAGACAGTAAAATTGCTGGTAATGGTTCCACAGTCGAAGCTATTGACCGTAATACATTCTTCAGAAATACAGCCATTGGCATCAGTAACGGTCACACAATATTCACCTGGAGCCAATCCAGTAATAGTCTGGGTAGTTTCTCCACCTTCCCACAAGTAGGTATAATCTGCTGTTCCTCCTTCAGGTTCTGCAGTAGCTGTTCCATCATTCGCACCTACTTCTGTTTCGTGGGTAGAAGAAGTATTTGCCATTAATGGGTCTGGTTCTGTAATTGTAACTTCAGTAGTTGTTTCGCAACCATTGTCATCGGTTACGGATACTATATATGTCCCTGCTTCCAGATCATTTTCTGTTGCATTGGTTCCACCGGATGGCCAAGCGTAGGAATAACCTGGTGTTCCACCTTCTGCAGTTGCGGTAGCAGAACCTGTAGAATTTCCATTACAATCCACATTTTGAGAACTGGAAATATCAGCCTCCAGGAGTGCAGGTTCAGTAATGGTTATTTCGTCAATTAAAGCACATCCTTTGTCATCAGTCGCTGTAACAGTATAGGTTCCAGCTGTTAAGCCTGTTGCAGTTTGGTTCATATCACCATTTGACCATTCATAAGAAATAGGGGATGCCCCATTAGAAATGGTGGCAGTTGCTTCCCCATCTTCACTTTCAAAACAAAGTGCATTTTGGCCTGAAAGGGCGATAGTCAAAGGACTACAATCGTATGGATCAACCGTTACTGTTTGTTCCGAAGTACAGTTATTGGCATCAGTTACAGTGACCGTATAATCACCTGGCGCCAGGTCTTCAATGGTTGGAGTGGTTTCACCATTATCCCACAAATAGCTGTAATCCATAGTTCCACCATTTGGTTCTGCTGTTGCTGTTCCATCATTAGATCCAACAGCGGTTAGGTTAGTGGCTGAGGCATTTGGATCAAGTACTCCTGGTTCTGTTATGGTCACTTCTGAAACAGAAGTACATTGGTCTGAGTCCGTCACAGTTACATCATATGTACCAGCACCCAATTCAGTTTCAGTGGCTTCTGTTCCACCACTAGACCATTCATAAGCATAAGGAGATAAACCACCAGAGACAGCAACGGTTGCTTCTCCAGTGTTATTTCCATTACAATCTACATTGGTTTGAGCAGAAATAGAGGTACTTGGAGGAGGTGTTTCTGTTACTTCTACATTTGAGGTAGAAGTGCAATTATTATTGTCATTGGTTACAGTCAGAGTATAAACTCCGGTTTGTCCAACTGTTGGCTCAAGTGTGTTTCCACCTGAAATAATTTCTGGACCATCCCAGCTATAACTAAAGTTAGTTCCCTGGGAAGAATTCGTCCCATCCAGCACAACAGAAGTAGCGCTACAAGCCATTGCAAGATCATCGCCTGCATCGGCAGTTGGAATGGTTAAATCTTCTGTGACTTCTACATCAGAAGTTGAAGTACAGCCATTAGAACCAGTTACTGTAATTGTATATGTTCCAGCCGCATTCACAACTGGCGTCAAAGTCGTTTCGCCGCTTACAATTCCAGGACCATTCCAGAGGTAAGTTTCTCCGCCACCTTGCGAAGAGCCGGATCCATCCAAATCAACTTCTGCACTTCCACAATCGATTTGTTGACTGGAACCAGCATCGGCAGTAGGAACAGTGTTGTCACCTGTTACTTCTGTCGTTGCGGTTGAAGTACAACCATTATTGGTATCCAATACCGTAATAGTATAAGTTCCTGATCCATTTACCTCTGGTGTCAGGGTATTTTGCCCGGAAACAATGCTTGGTCCTGTCCAGTTGTAGGTAAAGTTGGCTCCTTGAGAAGAAGCACTACCATCCAGATTCACAGAAGTAGTATTGCAATCCAGAACCATACTTGCACCAGCATCTGCAAATGGATCAGTGAAATCTCCAAATACTTCTACGTCTGCAAATTCAGTACATCCATTCACCGTATTGGTTACTACAATGGTATAGGTACCAGAAGCGCCTACAATTGGAGTCGTCGTATTTCCTCCGGATATGACATTTGGACCTGACCAGTTGTAGGTGAAATTGGCTCCCTGAGAAGAGGCAGTGCCATCCAACTCTGCTTCAGGCGTATCGCAATCTATATTTTGATCATCACCAGCATCAGCGGTTGGTGTTGTGAAATTATCACTAACAATCGTTTGAGAAGTTTCTGTACAACCATTGCTCAAATCAGTCACTAAAATCTCATAAACACCAGACATATTGACCAAAGGATTCATTGAATTTCCTCCAATCACGATTCCAGGTCCTGACCAACTATAGGAGTAATTTGACCCCTGAGAAGAGCCAGTTCCATCCAAGGTCACCTCACTATTGGTACAATCAATGGTCATACCAGGACCTGCACTTGCAATCGGTGATACCATATTGTCGGTCACCTCCGTTTCTGCTTCTGAAGTACATCCATTATCATCATTGGTTACAGTTAATACATAGATACCTGATTGATCTACTTCAGGCTCTAATGTTGTTTCCCCTGAAATGATACTTGGTCCAGTCCATAGATAGGAGAAGTTTCCATTCTGGGAAGAGCCAGTTCCATCTAATATTGCAATGGCATTGGCACAATCGATTTGTTGGGTTGGACCTGCATCTGCAATAGGTGTCAAAAGATCTTCAAATACTTGTACGCAATCAGAAGACAGACAGTTATCACCATTGCTATCCATTACTTCAAGGCAATATTCTCCTGATGCATCTACCGTTGGCATCAGGGTATTTGCTCCGGCAACTATATTTCCATCTGTAGTCGTCCATAGGTAAGTGAAATTACTTCCTTGAGAAGAGCCACTACCATCTAAATCAATTTCCTGGTTATTACAATCAATCAATTTGGTAGGGCCAGCGTCTGCTGTGGGCTGATCGAAGATTTCAATAAAATCTTGCTTTACGATGATGTCACATCCTGCAGGATTGCAGACTTCGAGTGAGACATCGTAAGTGCCAGGAGCAGGATATGCTACTAAAGGGGCAAAATCAGAAGAAGCTGGTGGCACGCCACCCTGAAATATCCAATTGAAACTTAAACTATTATTTGAGGCCAAGTTCTCAAATTGAATTTCAGTGACTACACAACCAGAATAGGCATCTGCATCAAAATCCGCTACTGGTGGAAAAAAGGAGTGAACTTCCTGAAAGAAGGAGGAAGTACCACAAGGATTAGAAGCTACTAAAGTTACATTCCAAAAGTTTTCGGTAGAATATACATGTGTTGGTTCGAATTCAGTACTTGTATTGCCATCTCCAAAATCCCACAACCAGGTAATTGGAGGCAAACAAGCTTCATTTGGAGTAGTAAGATTTATAAAGGTAACGACTGTTCCCACATTTACCCAGGTAAAATTAGCATTAGGCGTTCCTTCTACTGTCACAGATTGTGTAAATGGTGCACTCGAACCAATGCTATTTGTAGCTATCAACGTAATATCATAACAACCTGGAGCAGTTAATGTAAAGGTTGGATTTTGTTGTGTTGAATTGGCGATAGGTGCTCCATTCAAGGTGACTGTATAATTCCAGAATGTTGGATTATTAGTAGATTGATCTGTACAATTGACAGTAAGTGGAGCACATCCATTTTGTGGAGTTACCGTAAAGTTAGCTGAAGGAGGAGCCGCAGCTGCACAAGCAGTAAGACATGCACCAGAACCAGAACTCACATAGCTATTGACTTGACTAATCGATTGCCCAGACCAGGTGTTGGTGTTGTTTACAGCTGGAGCCATGATAGTACCACTTCCACCAGGGTCATGTGTACAACTAAAATTATGTCCCAATTCATGAGCCTGCAATACCCTCAACAGGTTCATATTGCCTGTAAAATCTTCACAAACATTATATCCAAAGCTGTTACAAACTCCACTTAAATAGGCAATTCCAATCGTTCCACCGTTAAAGTTGATATTGGTCCAACAAGTGGCGACATCCTTTGGCACTCCAAATCCACCTCCATTTCCCCATTGTCTAAAACTTGAAAGGTAAGTCCCAGGATTGGAACTTGCATTCCAGGGGTTATTACTGGTAACTACAAAAGTGGTAACAATTATAAATTTCAATTCATCCGCAAATTCGTCGTCAAAATTAGTTTGAACATTATTCAAAACGGTAGTCATTTGACCAGTCACTGCTCCTACTGAACCATAAGCATTGTACATTGCAAGATCCCCTGCAAGTGCAATTTCGACTTCCTTACATGCCAGTGATTCTGCATTGTTACTGCCACCTTTTCCAGAATGGTCATGATCATGACTGTGGTGTAATTCCTGCATTTTACCATCTACACTCAAAGCCATACATTTCGCATTTTCCAATGGGACTACATCAGAAGCTTTGTAGGCTACAAACATATCATCTCCATAACTATCATCAATATATTTGGCAGCTTCTACATAATAGAATTCGCCATTCTTTTTCACCATGATCGAAAAATAGTCCCTGGAGGCGGTCATGGTGGCAATATCCTTATGATTTGTTCCCTCTATACCATTGTAAGCAGTGTTCTCAGGTACTGGCATAGATTCTACAATGCCATTTCCTTTTTCTACGTTGAGAATATAGTTGGGCCCTCTCATATCGTGCGGAGTCAGGTACAAATCCCAATTGTATTTATCACCGAGTTGAAGTTTAAAGGAGACATATTCTCCTGCATTCCTGGCGTACTCGTTGATAGGTTCAGTATCAATTTGAAATATATCGTACTTTTCAAACTGAGCATCTAGTGTTTCTTTGTTTGATTTTTTAGTTGGTATGCCTTTAAATACGACTGCTTGTGCGAAAGCGCCGAACGAGAGACATAGCGAGAAAATTAAAGTAAGTAGTCGCAGCTTCATAAGTAATTTTCAATTTGTTTAATGGTGGACGGCCAGCGATATGCGGTGAACGACCACATCTGTGAATTCAGTTGTTGGATTAAAAATGTTTGGGTTCCAGTATTTCTGTTCCAAAACAAAAAATTGCTCCATTCTGGAACAGAGCTCTACCAATTTGGCAAGCAAGGAACTCAAAATTAAAAGGTGATTTGCTGTTTTCGGGAACTTTTGTGAGGGATTGGTATTATTCATCAAAATTAGTGAAAAACCTTCTCTACAGGAAAAAACTAAGGGATAACACTGTTTATTATAGGATTTTGTGGAGAGCGACACGCTGGGATGGCTAAAACTTTGACAAATATGATTTTTTTCAATAAAAAACGCAAGGCCCGAGGATTTAGAGTGCAGAATGAACGACAAAAAAGCCAAAACTCCTTGCCAGGCTTGACGAATTGACTTTGTAATGTTTTGTATCCCGCACTCTGAAATATCCCGCCAACAAAAAATAGACTTATAGGTGGCAGTTAACATAAGGTTGCGTTGTTCCGGAATCACAAATTGCTTAATGCGGAATCACACAAAAGTTACAACCCGCATTTTGAAATTGAGGCTGAAATTACGGGTTTGTCAGTAGAAAACATTGTGAGGTGGGAAAGTAATTTGGTTTGGTCGTGAAGGAGGCAGGGGATATATCTTTTATTCTTCATTGGTATAGCCCAAATTATCTTCACTCCTTCAGCCAATTATGCTGCTTTAAAACCTTCAAAGCAGTTACGCGATTCACCATATTGATAAATGCCCAATAACCCTGGGCATAGCTTTTGGCATCTTTTCCCATTTTTTTACTCATGGCAGATTCTCCTTCTTTTTCGAAATGGTGCAAAAAACTGCGAAACTTTCTTAAATCTCTTCTTGAAACATTAGGGGTTTCATTGACCACAATCCCGGTTACATTTTGGCGACGATGAGGGCGCATAACCATCGTTTTAGCTGGATGTACTTCGAAGCCTTCATCCTTGATGATATTCTGAATGCAACTTATCAAAAAACCGACTGGTGTTTTTTCAAAAGGGTGGGAAAAAACCAAATCATCTGCATATCGGGAATAGGTAAAGCCATATTTTTTGGCAAGGCCTTCCAGACGGCGATCCATTTTTCTGCATATGATATTAGTCAATGCTGGGGAGGTACATGCCCCTTGTGGAACATATCTTTCACTCAAAGTCACAAAATATTTTTTGGTATCCAATTCAGCACCAACTCTCGCTGCATCTGTGCAAATTAAGGCGAATACAGTAGCCATTCCCTCATTGTAACCAAAACTTTTAAAAATACCTTTTACTCGGTTGAATTGTATGCTCGGGAAGAAATCTTTCAAATCTATTCTAAAAATCACCCCACCGTGCTGATGCAATTTGGCATTGTCTGCAATGGAGCGTTCAGGACGAAATGCCATCGCTGAATTGTGCAGAGGAATATGTTCCAGAATATTCTTTAAAATCCAGCTTTGTGCTTTTCTAAGCATGGGTTTTGGAGCGGCAATTGTTCGATATCCCCCTTTTGCTTTAGGTATTTTGAAGCGATGATAGTGATCAATCGTTGCAGCTTTCCGATGGTAACACAGCCACGAAATCATATTGGCAGGCACACCCATTGCCTCCGCCAATTCGGTGACCGTATTCACCACCGGTAAAGCTGAATCAACTAACGAATTGTCCTCTATATGCTGAAACTTTAAACCTTTTGAAACGCCATCACCCAGATAGGGTGGTTTGCTAATTCTCCATACACGCTCTTTTGCTTTTTTCTCCTTTTTCTTTTTTTCTCTGGCTTCCTTTTTGACTACTGACTCCTTTCTCACTCGCTCAATCCTCAATCTTCGAACCTCTTTCAACATAGACTCAACATCAGGTAAAACATTTATTTTCCTGTTCAATTCACCTTGCTCTCTCCATAGCTTATTCAATTTTGCCATCCCAGTTTTTAAATCCGCCAATTCTTCTGGTGTGAGATCTAAAAAACCCAATCGAATCATATCCTGGGTAATGGCGTATTCCCGTCCATATTTCCTGACTTGTTCTTTAAAAGTGTTGAGGTTGGTGGTCATTGTTTTGAAATGTTATGGTGTGATTAAATGAAAGTAAAAATGTTGTCTAATCATTTCTGAAATAAGGCCTTTATGCTAACCCGCTTTTGCTCAACTCAAAGCCATCACCATAGAAATCTTTTGGCAATTGGCAATAATTCCTTTTCCAAATCCAACTTAAACTTGCTTAAATCCAGTGGCTTTCCTTCTGAAAATTCAAATCGAATATTATATAGATTTGCATTGTTTATTTTGATGGAAAGCAGCTTTTTGATTTCGCCTTTCTCCAAAATTTCAGGTTCGTCCATAGATTGATGGTCTTTTGTAAAAAATTGGGTCTTTAAAACCTTTCCACCAGTTAAATTAGATTGATTTGGACAAATTTGAATGGCATCCCAATAATCATGTTCCAAAACATGCTTCAATTCACTTCCTCTGTCAGGCAAAGTCCATTCAAATTCAAAACCAGCACTTTTTTCATGAATTAAATAACCTTCCGAGGTTTTTGCATTAGGGGAATTTTGTAATCGATAAGTTATCTCAACCTTTTCCTGAATTTTGACACCGTAGTAACCCAAGGTACATTTCAGAGCATTGAGTTTTAGATAAGGTTCATATTGCTTTCGCAATTCGAGAGAAAGTCTGTTATCAGTTGCCTCCACATACCCTTTCGCCAATATTTCATTTAAAATACGGCGACCATGATGGATAGCCTGCCGATTGCTTTTGAAATCCTGAGTATTCAAAATACCATCTTCTCCAATTTTCCCAAACCCTGTTACAACCTCCAGTCCTTCTACCCTTACCTCCCAAAAAGCATTGTCTTTTTCTAAATAATTCTGAAAAGCATCCTTGCTATCGTCTTTGAAACGATAAATACGATGATTTCCTGCATTGACCATCGCCCAGTTCTGCCAGGTTGCCAGTTGTAACATCCAACGGGACACCTCCTTTTGCTCTGCATAAAAACCCTCTTTGCGAAGCTGATTTTTCACCTCCAAAGTGGTCGTCTCCAAATTAGAAATCATCAGTCTTTCAGCTATTTCCTGGATTGAAGTTCTATTGAGTGGTTTCTGATTCATAAGTAGATCCGCCTGAAAGGCGAAATAGTTTTTATTTGAATTAATAATAGCTAAGAATTGCTAGTTAAGGAGCCCTTTTTAAGATCAAGTTCAAGAATCAAGTTCAAGGTCAATTATTGGTCTTGAATACAGTGTAATCGAAGTTTCTTAAAGCAGACTGGGAGCGGTCGGGATTTGTAACCCGACATGCCAAGGAGTGAATGAAAACCATTCGTGGAATTATTATTTGAAATACGTTGGATTGCAAAATCCAACTGCTCCTTTCCAATTTTAATTAATTTCGATTACAGTGGATTGAGCTTAAACTTAAACTTAAACTTATAAAAAGAGCTACATGATTCCAGCCAGTATATGTGGGCAGGGTCCCTTCCGAAGCTTGTTGTGGCGGAAAAAACCACAAGTACATGCTGCTCGCTTTACCCTGCCGTCTTTGTCGGTTGTGATTTTGGGTTTGAATAGTTTTTTACCCGAAACTTTGAAGGACTTGGTAGTCAATCCATTTTTTGTTTCGGTATCTATCAATTTTACTTTTTTAGCTTTTTTCAATTTCAATGCATAATTGAGTCGTTCATCACTTTCCGTTTCCTGCAATTCAATGTCTTTAGAGAGCAACTCCCGCCAGCGATAGGAATTTGTCAAATGATCGTACATGACCTGACCATTTCGACACAATTCCTGCAAGGCAGCAGTAGCATCCGGTTGTGAAATCGAAAGCCAATCTGCCATTTGCGCTGGTGTGGCTGAGAGCTGTTGCGTGATTTTTGAAAGGGCATTTTCAAGCCTGCTTTCTGAAATTTTATCCTTACCAGAAGAAGCGAGTAAATCAAAGCTAGCTTTTTGCGCCCAGTCATTGGCTGTCCAACCAGAAAGTCCAACATCAAAGCGATGGTCATCCAAAGTAACTGACCAAAAAGAGGGCATGCCCGTTCCCAGCAATTTAATTTGTATAGCCTCCGCGAAGGGCATGACCTCCTCAAATACTGAAAGTCGCCGCCGTCCCCAGATGCGAATTTCGCCTTCAAAATTTCCGAGATAGCGGCGATGATGTTCACATACCTCAATCCCCCAAGGGTCGAGGACGACGACGGGAAATTTGCCCGGAACGAGTAGAAACCGAAGAGAGCGTGGACTAACTTTTGCTTTATGTTGTTTGAGTATGGCTAATATTTCATTGAAGGTCGAAGCGCTGAGTGCCAACTCTGTACCAGGTAGTGTTGAAGCAGATTGCACCTGCAAAAATCCTCGAACCCAGGTCTCGGGCAAATCAATTTTCTTTTCTACTCTACTCCCTGCTCCTGTTGACATTTCCACCTGCTCATAGGCTACTTTGAGCCAGGCTGGGCGGTAAGAGCGTACTCTATAAATTTCATCCGCAAGCTGTTGTGAAAAATCGATATTGGTAGTCCCGTAATCCACATCTCCAAAAAGCTCCAAATTCTCTGTTGGAACACTCACCCTTCCATAACTGCTTTCGTCCAGTGAAAAAGCCTCGAAAATCACAGAATCGGGATGGACTGAGATAACGGGATCAAGTACCCACAATTTTTCTTTTTCAAACTTCCTTAAATACGCCCAATAATTGCTTCGTGCTTTATTTTTTAAGGTTTGTAAGGGTCTTAATTGTAAATTGAGTTCCTTGATTTTCTCCGTCAAAAAAGCTTGTTGGCTCAACAAGTCCACTCTTTTAGCAGCTACTTCTTCAAAGTACGAAGGCAACTCCTTTAAATACTGTTGTTGTACCCACTCCTGATACCTGGTGTGGTCGCGTTGTTTGCTTCTCCAATCTCCGACCACCACTTTTCTCAAGGCCAGCATTAGTTTCGCGTATGCCAAACTGTTGTGGATCATTGCGTGTAGAGAAACTGGTTTTCTACGGGATAATTCCTGGGAAAAACTGAAATGCGTTCCACGGGCATCTGTTTTTGAATTACTGGGTTGAGCGTAGGCTTGGGTGACTTGCATGGTTTATGAATGATGAATGATGAAACTATACTATTCCATTATGTTGGGAAAAAATGTTTATCTAATTTTCATATGGTAGCTAGATTAAATCCAGAAATTTTTTCTCCAGTTAAGACCATCTTTGCTAATTGCTCCAATGCCCATTCTCTGTCTTTTCGATTATGACCACGAGCTAATTCAAGTAAAGTATCCGATGAGACATTCAAGTCTTTAGCCAGACGGTTCTTGATCAATTCCTTTGCCTTTCTGCTTTGATTTTTTGTACGCAAAACTGAGCGATCGAAGTTTTCAGTGAAAGTAGCTTTGCTGGCCATTGACTTTAGTTTTTCAGCTACAAATTCGTGAATGATTGGATCCGTATGTTCTGACAGGCATTCCAATGCCAGGGCATTGTCAAAATTGTTTTTTCTGGATTGAAAAAATGTCATTCCGTAAGCTCTTACTTCAGGGTTGGGACTGTCACAAAGAGCAAGCAAATTTTCCAGCTCATCTGTGGTACCAGCCTTTACACTTTCAAAAAACTGTTTTCCGATTTTTACTGAATCTGGCAAACCAGATTCCAGCAATTGCATGGCAAAGGGCACATCCATTCCCAAATTGACTGCTCTTTCAAGTGCCCAATTTCGAATTTTGGGAGTGCGATGTGTACTTGCCTTAAAAAGATTGGAGCTATTGGCTTCAAAGATGTTTTCATTTAGTCGGAGCCATTCTGAGAGCAAATCTTCAAATGCAGGATGATGGCAATCCAGTACATTGGGGGTTTTGATATCCAAAAAAGGTTGGTAAAGGGCTGAGTCTTCTAAAAAGCGGTTGACAAGGGTAGTTTCACTTTCTTCATTTGGTAGTTTTTCCAAAATGCTTAACCAGAAATCGGCAGCAGAGTCTTCTTCAATAAAACTACAAATAGAAGGTTTAATCGTTTCCCAGTTTTGATCATCAACTGCCTTTACAATTTCTAAGATGGTTTCAATGTCCAGCAATTGCATGATTGCTTCAATGTGACTTGCCATCCGATTGATCAACTGTGGCTGATAGAGAATAACGTTTTTAAGAGCGAGCGTGAAGTTGTTTTTGAATAGGGGATTTTTGACTTTTGCAAGCCGACTGATAAAGTCTGCAATTTGATCTTCTTGAATTTGATAAAATATCCAAAAGATAATATTTCTGATATCCATCTCATTTAAGATCAATTTTTCCAATATCCTCCATGCATTTTCTGAGATCCATTTTTGAGAAGATTTTAAACAAGCAAAAAGTGCATTGGTATTGAATAAAGTATATGAGATCTTTGGTTCAATTTGCCCTAATACATCTGTTCTCAATTCCTCCAATTTTGCAATTAATGGAAGGTTTTGAAAGAACTTGTGTTTGCTTTCTTTTAATAAATGACGGATGGCTGCCTGTTTAAAATCAGGGTGTCCATTTTGGATGATGTAAACCAATTTATTATGCTCAAATAAGATATATTCGGTATACCAGGAATAATGCTCCAATAAAACAGAAGCTGCAAAATGAGAACGGATCATATTTCGCAGAAATGGCTCATTAAAATTGTGCCACCTCAAATCCCACAAAAAGGAATTCGTCACTTTTTTCCTCAATTTTTCATTGTCTGCCAAAACAAACCAAACAAAGTCCACCACATAAAAATGAGGATGCTTGAGAAATGATGCTCTAATAAATTGCTCCAATTCCTCAATATTACGACTGCCATAATTGCTCAATAATCTTCTGAACAAGCTTTTCTTCAATGTAACATTTATGTCTTCCAGAGCAGTCAACCATTGTTCTGTATATTTTCTTCCCAGAGCTTGAATGGTCTCAAATATCAGTTGTATCCACTTAGGCTGTTCAGTAGAGATAATTGCCCCTGCATTTTGAAGGATGGTTTCATGGTGAATGAGGCTTTTAATTTTTATCAAAAAATTCAGACTCCTTTCTACCCTTTTTGAAAACTGACTCGTTCTACACAATTGACCAAAAGCAATGTGGACCAAGTGATTGACAAAAGCCTGTTCTTCTGTCCCTTGGATATTATTGGTATTGGTTAAGAGATTGGATATTTTGTCAAAAACAGAATTCGTTTTTTGTTCCGGAAGTTCAATTTCTCCTAAATGGTTCAATAGGATGTTCTGTTGTTTTGGGTTGCTGAAAAAGAAAAGCCAGGCAGCTAATTTTGGTCGCTTCAATTTATATCTTTCAAAAAACTGAAAACCTTGTTTAACTGCTACATGCCGAAGGAATGGTGACTTATTTTCAAAAAATTGATCCAGCACTTGAAAATCAAAAAGTGGCAATGGTCGATGGTTTCTCAAAAAGACTTTCACACAAAACTCATATACTTCTATTGCCAAGCCCTTTTCAGCCAAAATCAACTCCAGAACTGCAGGATATTTATCCCAAACTTCAGCAAAAAGTTCTTCCGAACGAGCAATGTTAAGAACACCTTCTAATTGGATTATTTTACCTCTTCCATTTTGCTTCTGTTCAAACCTTTTGGAAGCTCCCAATAGGATCTGCTTCATAACCCATTGGTATTCCAAATTCATTTTATCTCTTTGCAACAACATCAAATCCTTGCATATTTGGATATATCCTTGCTCATTTTCACTAGCCAATTTTCTTAAAAAACGGGCTGCTCTACGTTTCATATAACCCAATGTCTTCCAGGATGGATATGCTCCTTCTAATTCCAGTTTTCCCGCTTTATCGAATCTATCAATCAGAGCTACCATCAATTCAGGTACCACATTGGTTTCCAGCTGCTTATACAAAGCCTTCAATTCTTTCCAATCCTCTTTAAAAGAAGCTGTTTTTATGAATTGTAGGGTTTCCTTTTGATTGATATCATCTTTTGGTAAAAGCATAGCTTGGAGAATGAATGATGAATGATGAATGTTTTCCCGTTACTTACAATCAAAGGACCGGCGCCGGGTACTCTAAGTGGCGGAAGACCGGTACTGGGTAGATTAGTTTTATTTTGTGTGTGACAGCATACTGAGCGCAAAATGAGGCTCAGCTACCCAGTACCGGTATGGAGCCGCTGAATGACCCCGGTGTTCGGTGAAGCCTTCCTGTGGAAGGTGGTAGTTTTTCCAATACCATGGCGAAGCGCCATAGTTTCAGTTGACGGTCAGCAGCAGATATGTTTCAGATTTTTTAGATGCCATATTGCTAATTCTAAACTGATAAATGCTAACGAGAATTTTCGGTTTAACGGGGAACCATTGGAATGAATTTTTATTCAGAATCTTTTTAAAGAACCATTTCCCAAAGTGCAGGGCACACAACCCTGACACTCGGAGAAATTGCGAATAAGTATTCCAATGAGTAAAAATGAAAGAGCGAAACATGAGTTACCCCGAATTTTCAAATTATATCTTAAATCATTGTATTTCAAATCACTATGTAATAGGCTATTGTTGCGGGGTGCGGGGTGGGGGGGGGGGGGGTTTGGCAACAGGCCCCCCCCCCCCCCCCCCCCCCCCCGCAACAAATTAAATATCCATGAATTAAGCAAACAAAAGGGATTATATTGCCAAAATTCGGGATGACACATGATAAAAGCTTTGCTACTTACAATCCAAGGACTGGCGGCAGGTACTGTAGGCGGCGATGCGAAATAGTGTACCCCATTGGGGTGATTTTCGTGTGCTTCGCATACTTAGCGAGAAAAGCGCACCTGGGGTACACTATTTCGCTAAGCCGCTGAATGACCCTGCCGATCAGTGAAGTATGCGGTAGTTAAAAACATCCACGGCGAAACGCCGTAGTATCAGTTGGCAGTTTGCAGTTTGTCGCAGTTTGCAGAATCGTTTTTCTGTTAACTACTAAATGCAAATTTATTTACTGATAAATAGACTTTATTCCAAAATAATTTATTCAACAAAAACTAATCTTTTCTCATAAAAACCATCTTGGAATAAAGCCTAATGCTAACAAAGCTTTTAGTTTTTCAAGGAACGATATCTATCGATTGATGACACAAATATAGTGATAGAATTAATTTATGCAAACTTTTTGATAACATTTTTTGAAAATATTTGCTTTTTTCTTTATTTTATAATCAATTTAATTATAAAATATATTGTTATTTTTCAATTCGCTTCAATGACTAACTTTGCCTGTTTATCAAAGAGCATTACTTTTAGGAAACTTTTTTTATGCAAGAAGCAATCATCATCGGAGGAGGAATTGCTGGACTTTCAGCAGCAATTGCCCTACAAAAAGTGGGAATTGAATGTAAAGTCTATGAAAAAGCACCTGAAATCAGGGCGGTAGGAGCAGGCATTGTAATGGCTAGCAATGCGCTACAAGTCTTTGGAAATTTGGGTCTTGCTGAAAACATCATAAATGCAGGAGCAGCATTAGCCGAGTTTACCATTTCCAATGAAAAATTTCAACCCATTCAGAATATGAGCCAAAACTGGATTCGGGAGAAATATGGATTTGGGAATATTGCTATTCATCGGGCAGACTTACAAAAAGTTTTAATTGAAGCACTGGGGAAAGAGCATCTCCTATTGGGCAAGGATTTTGATTATTTCGAACAAGCGGAGAAAAAAGTAACAGCCTTCTTCAAGGATGGATCTATGGTAGCTGGCAAATTTCTCTTAGGGGCGGATGGCATTCATTCAGCAGTTCGGCATCAATTATTTCCGAATATTCCTTATCGTTATACCAACCAAACCTGCTGGAGAGGCATCACCAATATTCCAGTTCCTGACTTTTTGCAGAATAAAGCCATTGAAGCCTGGGGTAACCAAAGGCGATTTGGAATTGTCCCCGTGAATAAAGAAAAAATTTATTGGTTCGCCGTATTGACTGAAAAACCAGGTGGAAAGGACGAACCATCCAGGTTAAAAGAACATTTGAAGGAAATATTTAGCTCTTTCCATCCCTATGTAAAAGAATTGATTGGCGAGACGCCTTTAGATCAAATCATTCGCAATGATTTATACGATTTCAAACCTATTAAAAAATGGCACAATGGGCGAGTTAGTTTAATTGGCGATGCCGCTCATGCTACAACTCCAAATATGGGGCAAGGAGGATGTCAGGCAGTAGAAGATGCATGGGCTTTGTTCAATATATTTTCGCAAACAAAAATCCCGGAAATTGCTTTTGAAAGATTCCGGAAAAAAAGATTTGCCAAAACTTCAAAAATCACCAATCAATCATTCTTCCTTGGGGAAATGGCACATTGGAAATACGGAAGGAGTATCAGAAACGCATTTTTAAAATTGATGCCGGAACAAATGGGAAGGAAACAAACAGAATGGGTTTTAAACATCGATTGAGATTTAGATCCTGGTTTTAAAAGTTTTGTAAATGAAAAAGAGGGATCAGAAAAAGAAATCCAAAAATTTATTGAATACGGAAAGAAGGCAAAAAAATTCTCTGCCAGAGAATATTCACGTCTTTCCAGACCAGCAACCAGAAACAAGAGACCAGCAACCAGCTCGCATTAATTTATTCTCCTGACAATTTTTGTTTTAAGCAACTTATCTTCGTCTCAGTACTCCTTAATGTTAGTTCAAAAAACAAAACCACGACAACATGCTTTGGAATTACCTGACTATCGCCTTACGCAATACCCGCAAACAAGCCTTGTTTTCAACCATCAATGTGCTCAGTCTGGCTTTCGGAATTGCGGCTTGTCTCATCATTTATTTGTTCATTCAGGAGGAAAGAAGTTTTGATGCTTTCCATAGCCAAAAAGACAATATCTACCGACTGGATGAAATTCAAAGCTTTCCGGGTACCAATACTCAAAAAGTAGCGCTATCAATGCCTGGGATGGCACCCAATATGGCAAAAGACTATCCGCAGATTCAAAACTATGCACGCTTTTGGGGAAGAGGAAGAAGCTTGTTTCACAAAGATGATCAGCGATTGGTCATAGAAAAAACAGTGGCAGTAGATAGTACCTTCCTGGAAATTTTTGATTTTAAAATGATAGCAGGTGACCGGGCAACAGCGCTGGATGAACCTTATTCCATCGTTTTGACGGAAGAATCAGCAGAAAAGTTTTTTGGAAAGGAAAATCCCATTGGGCAAAACCTGAGAAGGGATACGACTTTGTATAAAGTGACAGGGGTTTTGGAAAACGTTCCAGAAAATTCTCATTTGCAATTTGATGCACTACAAACCCTGACGACCGTAACCAGCAGAAATACTGGATTCAATGATCGCTTCGGTTCTAATTTTCTGGTCACCTATTTTGTCATGGATCCTTCGGTTGACATTCCCGCACTGGAAGCTCAAATGCCCGAATTTCTATTGCGTTATATGCCTCCCCGTGAAGACCAAACGAATGATGTCAATGATTTTTATAAGTTGTTTTTCCAGCCTTTACCTGATGTTCATTTAGCTTCAATGGACATTGAACATGACTATCACAATTACAGAAAATTCAATGGGGAATATCTAGACGTTTTTTCTCTGGTAGGCATCTTCATATTGCTGATTGCAGGCGTAAACTTCATGAATCTGATTACTGCCAGAGCCTCTCATCGCTGGAAAGAAGTAGGTATTCGTAAAACAGTTGGTGCCTTGAAATCTCAACTTTTCACCCAATTTGCCATTGAATCTGTTTTCCTCGGTGTGTTGGCATTTGGGCTTGCCTGGTTGATTGATTTAGCCTTTTTGCCACTCTTAAATGATTTGATTGGCAGGGAATTGTCCCTTTCCTATTTCCTGAATGAACCAATGCTTTTAGTCGGAGCTTTTCTACTCACACTGGTATTGGGTTTTTTGGCGGGAACCTATCCAGCCATTTATTTAGCATCCTTCAATCCCGGAAATGTATTAAAGGGTGGAGAAATGAAATCTCAAAAATCTGTTTTCAGAAGTTCCCTCGTTGTCCTTCAATTTGGATTGGCGATAGGTATGATTGTCTGTACCCTCGTTGTGATGCAACAATTGTACTTTATGAAAAACAAGGACATTGGCTTCACCAAAGATCACATCCTGCTCGCTGAAATGAATGACCAAACCAATGAATCCTTTGAGGCGATGAAAACAGAGATGCTGAAAAGTTCAAATATCAAAGGGGTGACGGCTTCCGGACAGCGATTGGGAAACAATTTCCATCAGTGGGGATTCAAAATGCGCATTGATTCCATGGTCAACATGACGCCTAGCAATGTCAATGTGGATTACGATTTTCTCGATGTCTATGAAATCGAATTAAAGGAAGGGCGCAGTTTTTCAAAAGAACACAGTTCAGATAATGGTTACGCTTTCATCGTCAATGAATCATTTGTAGAAGAAATGGGATTGGAGAATCCAGTGGGCATGTCGGCAGGTCATTCCTGGTATCCAGATGACACCCTTGGAACCATCATAGGTGTAGCTGAAGACTTTCATTTCAATTCACTGCATTACGATATCAATACCTTGGCACTAGTGGTACATCCAGATTGGGGTTACAGCGAACTTTCTGTTAAAATTAGTGGAGATAATATCGAAGCAGGCATTGCCGATGCCCAGCGCGTATGGGAGCAGTTTTCACCTAACTGGCCTTTCCAATATTCTTTTTTGGATGAGCATTTTGAGGAGCTTTACCGCTCTGATCAACAAATGGAATCTGTGGTAACCATCATGGCATTTCTCGCTATATTGATCGCCTGTATGGGCTTATTCGGCATGGCAGCAATAACCATGGAAAAGAAGGTAAAGGAAATTGGTATTCGCAAAATACTGGGTGCTTCTGTTGGGCAAATCATGGTACACCTTTCCAAAAACTTCACGCTACTGTTGCTCCTGGCATTTATCATTTTTGCTCCAGTCACTTTTGTGCTTATGAAAGGTTGGCTCGAAAACTTTGCCTATCGAATTGATATTAGTCCCCTGACATTTTTACTGGGAGGAATTTTAGCCATTGTAGTTGCATTTTTAACCATCAGTTACCATACTTTGCGCTCGGCAAGGGCTAATCCAATAGATTCTTTACGATATGAATAAAATACATATGATAATAATAGGATGTCGGGGGCGAGGCCATCGACTTTCCCAAAACCCCTACTCCATTTTCACCGGTTCATAGTCTTTAAATAAAGAATACTGCACTTCCTCCACTTTCTTCTGATATTCAGCAAAATCATTTTCAAACAAAGCATTGATTTTATCCACTACATCCGTCACTTCTCGCCTGGCTTTTTCAGTCATAATTTGGGCGGATTGAGAAGGCTCACCTTCTGAATTGCCAATATAACTGGAGGCTCTAAACAAAGTACTGCGAAGGGTATTTGGGTTTCTTTGGATGCCTTTTTGATTAGGCGGATCAAAGTATACTTTTTCCAGGTTTTTGATGCTATCCTGAAGTGCTTTACCCAATTCCACGATTTCCTTTTTCAAACTATCTGGAGCATTCACCAATGCAGCATCGACGCGCTTGATGGTTTTCTTTCCCTCTCCCAACTTCTTCCAGGCATCAGTAGCAGCATTGACCAATTTGTAAAAATCATCGGTCGCAGCACGAACTGCACGTGCATCTGATAATGAAAAACGAATCCTGGGATCCGGATGTACTGTGATATTCGTTGAATCTTTATGTTTTCCATAGGTGAGCACCAATTTGTAAGTACCTGGCAATGCCTCATAACCGCTAGGCAAATCATCATCTGGTTTGGCTTCCCGACGAGAAGGGTATCGAATGCCGTCCTCTCTTAAGTTCCAGTAAATCCGAGTCATTCCTGTATCCACTTTGGATGTAAATGTCCGAATGGTATCCCCATTATTATTGATTACCCGTACTTTTACTTTTTTATCCTTGCCTCCTCTTTTTTTGGCGGCTGGTTGCTGGGTGCTGGGTGCTGGTTTTTTGCTACTTGCTTCCTGTTTCTTGCCCTTACTTTTTTTCTTTTTCGTTGCTTCCTCTTTATCTGACGACTGCTTACTGCCAGCTGCCTTCTTCTCCGGCGGCTTCACCCAAACCGTAATCATTCCTGCGCTGGATTTATTGCTTCCCTGAAACATGCCATCTCCCACAAAGCGTGTTCCATCAACTGAACGCCATTCTGCCAGATAGGCATCAGATGGTTTAAAAACAGCAAAGGTATCCTTCAAAATGGCTCCATTCGTTTTTGCGATTTCGCGAATTGGGCGGGTATCATCCAATATCCAGGCTGCACGCCCAAATGTACCTACTACCAGGTCAGATTCCCGGGGGTGGATCTTCAAATCGCGTGTGGAGACAGAAGGATAGCCATTTGTCCATTTGTTCCAGGTATCGCCCGAATCGATACTAAAATACAAACCATAATCTGTACCCAACCACAACAAATTAGAAACTTCGGGATCCTGAACAATTGCGAGGGCATGTCCAGTAACTTTGTTTTCGTCTACAATTCTTTTGAAAGTAGCGCCATAATCCGTCGTGTGATAAGCCATTGGGCGCCAATCGTTTCTGCGGTAATCATTGACAATCACAAAGGCCTCTCCTGCATTATTATTACTAACTTCGATATGTGGTATCCAACTCCCTGGGTTCATGCCTGTTAAGCCTCCATTGACATTCGTCCATGTAGTGCCACCATCCCGCGTTACTTGTAAATTGCCATCATCTGTCCCAACCCAAATAACATTTTCATCAACAGGGCTTGGAGCAATGGCAATAATGGTTGTATGATTTTCAGCATTGGTATCATCAATTGTCAAGCCTCCAGATTTATTTTGTTGTTGTTTCAAAGTATCATTGGTAGTGAGGTCAGGAGAAATAATTTCCCAGCTTTCGCCACAGTCTAAACTTTTATGCACAAATTGACTTCCATAATAAATCCCACATCCTTCAAAAGGATTTTGCGCAAATGCAGCATTCCAATGAAAACGCAATGGCACATCATCGGGATGTACTGGTTTGATAAATTTGGTTTTTCCCGTTTCCCTATCAATATAACCCAAATTGCCTCCCTGAGACATAGCATAGGCATAACGATTATCATCTGGTCGGATACCTACATCAAAGCCATCCCCAAAATAGATTTCCTCCCAATGTGCATTTCGAATACCTCCACTTTGCCAGACTGCACTTGGTCCGATCCAGGATCCATTGTCCTGCATCCCTCCTCCGACATTGTAAGGGATCTCCATATCGTGTGTGATGTGGTAAAATTGTGCGAGGGGCAGGTTTTCAGCAAATCGCCAGTTTCTGCCACCATCTCTTGAAATATTCAAACCACCATCATTTCCCTCTATCATGAATTTGGGATTGGTTGGATGAATCCAAAAAGCATGGTGGTCTGGATGCACTTTCCACCCCACCCAGGATTGGAAGGATTTACCGCCATCTTCAGATTTGGTCATGGTGGAATGGATACTGAAGATTCGGTTTTCATTCAAAGGATCGACATATATATCGTGATAATAGAAAGGGCGATTGCTCACATTGTCCTTCGCTGGCATTTTTCGCCATTTAAAACCACCATCTGTACTTTTGTATAAATTGTTTTCCTTTGCTTCTACAATGGCATAAATGATATTGGGAGAAGAAGGGGCTATCGCCAAACCAATTCTACCTAGATTTCCCTTTGGCAAACCATCTTTGTCTGTTCTCCTCTCCCAGTTGTCACCACCATCATGCGTGATATAGATTCCAGAACCTTTGCCACCAGAATTAAAGGTCCAAGGCAAACGACGGTACTCCCACATGGCAGCCACAAGTTTATTTGGATTGCTGGGATCAACTACCAAATCGGCAATGCCTGTATTTTCGTCTGTGTATAAGATTTTATCCCAGGTCACACCACCGTCCTGAGTTCTATAGACCCCTCTTTCCTCGTTGGGTCCCCATGCAGATCCAGAAGCGCCCACATACACAATATCCGGATTGTCGCGATGAATAATAATTCTGTGAATGACTTTGGTCTCCTTGAGCCCCATGTATTTCCAGTTCTTCCCGCCATCCAAACTCTTATAAATACCTTCTCCTGAGTTGTGCGAATTTCTGGGATTGCCTTCTCCGGTTCCCACCCAAATTTCACTTGGATTGTTTTGATTGATAACAACTGCCCCAATCGACTGGCAGGGTTCTTCATCAAAAATGGGTTCCCAATCGATGCCTCCGCTGGTAGACTTCCACAATCCACCAGAAGCCGTTCCAGCATAAATAATATCGGTATTGCTTAAATCCACATCAATCGAAGTCACTCGACCGCTCATACCAGCTGGCCCGATATTTCTGATTTTCAGTGCTTTAAGGTGATCAATGTTAACTTTTTGTGAGAAAAGAAAAAAGGGAATACACAGCAATAGTGTAACGCAGGTGATTCTAATGTTCATTGTAAGTTGGTTGAATTTAAATAATCTATATTGGATTTAGGGCCAGGCGAAGATATGGGAATTCTAAAATTATCACTGCTATTTCAAATAATTTCGTTCAGCCTAAAAAGTTATTAGTATTAATTAATTTTGAAGCAATTGAACAATAAACCTGAAAACTTCAAATCTTCTCAAAATGGAACAGACAGACATTCAAACAACTCTGATTTCAAAATTTAATCGGATTGGTAAATTGAGGGATGGTTTTCTAGTTTCAGGACTTATTTTTTATGGAGTTGGATATCTGTTTTGGTCAATTTATGCTGCCTATAATAATTTAGGTTTTCTTCCAGCCCTGGATTTACAATATTTTATAGCTGGCTTCATACCTACATGTATCTTGATCATTAGTTATTACTTAGGTAAATATTTACAGAAATTTCTTTTAAATACATGGCCAAAAAAGGTTGGGCTAAATGCTTCAGGCCTGTGGAAGGTGGTTAGAGTCTTTTTTATTGGATTTTTCTTACTTTCTATTATAATGCTATTTTTTGCCAATTTACCTGGAATAATATTAGCATTTATCATTTTATATGTTTTATACAGACTCACTCCGATTATAGAAAAAATAAATAATACTTTTCTCCAAAATTTGATAAAAATTATTGCGGCACTTGTTGCTATAGGTTGTTTATTTCTAATTTGGAAAAATGATTCGATTGAAAATTATCTATCTGAAATGGATTTTTTCTTAGTCCAATACAATGAAGTATATATAACTTATATTTTTCTAATTGCAATTTTGTTTGTTCCACCATTTGGCTTTCCCTATTCTGAAATTTTAAAAAGACTCTATTTCTTTATGACTTTAATTTTTGTTCCGCTACTTGGACTAATATTCTACTGGGAAAGCCTTTATCCTAAAATACCACAAGATTTTGGAGGAGTAAAACCGAGGTTTGCTCAATTTGATATTAAAACTTCAGTTTTGTCTGATGAAGTTTTTTTGGCAATCATTCCCGAAGGAGGAAAAGATTCAAGCCAAAATATTATGCGAACGAAATTGATGAAGGTATTCTACTCAAATCAAAACATATTATTAGCTAAGCCATCAACAACCCGGGACAGTTCTGACTTTATTTATGAAATCAAAAGATCTGATTTGCATTCTATTTATTGGGTTGGACGAAATCCAGAACATTAGACTTTTTCGCATAGCTAAATTGACATAATTAAAACGCTTCTATAGCCTCATTTTTCCTGCCTTTCAGCTTAAGTAAAAGAAATATGACCCACCTGTGGGTACAGTTATTCCTCTCCAAACACATCTTCACGTAAATCAATTTTTGGTTCTATTTGATTTCCTTTAATCCTTTGTAGATAGGAGGTACTTTCCAAAATGCCTCCTATCTACCCCCTCTTGAAGTTATTGATTAATCAAGTCAATTAGACCCAAAACCTTTTTTCACCTTAATAATGAATCCATCATGAAAACATTAAACTTTTCTCAGTCTTCAACAAAACTGTTTGGAAATGTCTTTTTGCTTTTTGCTTTTATGCTTTGTTTTCTATCCACAGAGTTAAGGGCACAGGCACCAGATTGTTCCAAAATTTGCTACGAATATGGCACCATCTCCACAGGAGGATCTATCTGTGCAGGTAGTGCTGGTGCTGTTCCTGGCAATAGCACAGTAACGATACGAGATGATCAGGGAAACAGCCAAACTGTAAAAAGCAAAGCAAATGGTTCTTTCAGTACTTCTGTTACCAATTTAGTTGCTCCCGTTGGTGCAACTGTAACGATTGTAGTCAATGGAAGATCCTGTACAGTAAAAGTGAAGCCGCCAAATAGTTGTGGCAATTTTTTCTGTGCACAAGCTTCTCCAGATAATACGCGTACTGTTCAAACGGAAATTCTATCTATGTCCCTCTCAGGCATGGATGCTTTCTGTGGTGGCAATATGGATACAGCACATGAATTGCTGAAAGAAGCAGCAAAAAAAATGAAAGAACAACAGCAAATGCTCAATGATTTTGCTCGATTAGCCAAGCAACTATCAGATGCTGGAAATGCAGGTGGCGGTGGCAATGCTGCTGGACCTGATTGTTCAAAAATATGTTATGACAGAGGAACCGTAGCTACAGGTGGACCTATTTGTGGCGGTCAACCAGGAGCCGTACCTCCTAACTCAACAGTAAGAATAAGAGACTCCAGAGGTAATGTCACCACGACAACAGCCAACGCAGATGGTTCTTTCTTTACTACCTGCCCAAATCATGTTGTGCGACCTGGCGATCAAATTACCATCATTGTAAATGGTAAAAGATGTCAAGTAAGAGCACAACGACCTGGAGGTTGCAATAATGCTGGTAATGGCGGAGGTAATAATGATGACACAGGTGATACTGGAGATCCTACAATTCCAGGCACAGGGACAGGGGGAAATAATGATACTGGTAATCCAAATAATCAAGGTAACACAGGCGCTGGTGGGAATGCTGCTGGTCCTGATTGTTCAAAAATATGTTATGACAGAGGAACCGTTGCTACAGGTGGACCTATTTGTGGCGGTCAACCAGGAGCCGTACCTCCAAATTCAACAGTAAGAATAAGAGACTCCAGAGGTAATGTCACTACAACTACAGCCAATGCTGATGGCTCTTTTTTCACTACTTGCCCAAATCACGTTGTGAGACCTGGCGATCAAATTACCATCATCGTAAATGGTAAAAGATGTCGCGTAAGAGCACAGCGCCCAGGCGGTTGCAACAATAATGGCAATGGCGGTGGCAATAATGGAAATTCTGGCGACCCAAGCATCCCTGGAGGTTCTGGAGATACTGGCAATCCTAACGATCAAGGTAATACAGGTGGAACTGGAGATACTGGCCATTTTGGTGAGCTTGACTGCTCCAAAATAATATTTGATAGAGGTACAGTTGCAACAGGAGGTCCAGTCATTAAGGGTGCTCCAGGTGCTGCTCCTCCAAATTGTCAGGTAGAATTTCATGACGCGCATGGCAATACCACCAGTGCGAGAACAAATCCAGACGGTTCATTCTTTGCACCATGTGGCAATTTTGATACACAGCCTGGAGAAGAAATCATGGTTATTGCGAATGGAAAAACCTGTGTCATTTTAGCAGGTGCTCCCGCAGGAGGCAACAATGGAAACGGTGCAGCAGCCGGACCAGATTGTTCCAAAATCAGATATAGCCGTGGAACGGTCGCTACAGGAGGTCCTGTAGTAGTTGGTCAAAAAGGAGCTGTTCCACCAAATAGCACAGTCCAAATTAGAGATTCCCGAGGCAATGTAACGACGACAACTGCAAATGCAGATGGTTCATTCCGAACCACTTGTCCAAATCATCAGGTACAAGTAGGAAATACAGTTACAATAATAGTGAATGGTAAGAGTTGTCGAGTGAGGGTACAGAGATAGTAATATGAAGCTTGGAGCTTTGTTGAAAGCTCCAAGCTTTATTTATTTAATTCTTCCCACACTCCTGAGAATATTCATACACGTGCTTTTCCAAATCAGCCCACTTAGGATTCTTTCCATACTTCTTTTTGACAGCTGGACAATCTCCAAAAATCAATTTGAATTCTTCATCGTAGTTTTTCTTCTTCAATTCATAGGCTACTTTGTCACCCGCTTTTTTGACGAAAAAGGTTTTTGCCAATCCTCCAGCAACTGTTATTCCAGTCCCAGGTACCTTTAAAGATGCGGTTTCTCCGGTAATAGGGTCATGGTATACCTTTACATTACTTGAAAAACTAGGGTTCAAAAGCTGAACCATTAAGGTACGTGTCTTCTTCTTGATTCTCACCTCAGATTTTTCCATGTAAGAATATCCTTTGGTAATGATATCCGCTTCCAGATCATTCCTCTCCCATTTGGATACATCGTGAATGTGATCCCATGCACTTGCAAATTTTGAAAATCCACTTGGTGGTAGGTACATGGATTTGATGTCTTCTGCCTGAATCTTAACTTTCTTGCCATTCATATCTACAATTTTCACTTCCTCGATGAGACCTTTTTTCCAATCAAAGCTTTTGATGGTGGCTTCAATTCGATCTCCGTTTTCCATATTAAAGTAGGCTGTTTTCTTTTTAGAGAATCCAGTTACAGGAGGTAGAAAGTTTTGTCCAATAGCAGTTAAGGCTACGGCTCCGCATAGCAGCGCTGTAAAAAGAGCTTTTTTAGATAACATGTTTGAATAGTTTATAAATAATACATTTGGATTAGTGGTGCAAAGGTAGATGATTCTCTGACATTTTAGGTGATTTGTGTCAAACAAAAATGATAAACAACGTTCCTGGTAGGCCCTTTTGTTTACCATTTTGGTTTGACCACCTAAAATTTCAGAGAAAAGGGGTAGATGATTCTCTGACATTTTAGGTGATTTGTGTCAAACAAAAATGATAAACA
>JBGTQJ010000032.1:0-3513 GCA_041941305.1 Saprospiraceae bacterium | reverse complement strand
GGGGTAGATGATTCTCTGACATTTTAGGTGATTTGTGTCAAACAAAAATGATAAAGAAAGCAATAGACCCACCTATTAATCTTTTACCCTTGAAAAGCGCAAGGTCTTCAACATCCAATCCGGCAAAGCTTTTTCGGGGTTTCGCTTCCTCAAATCCAAATACCAGCCCAGCTTCTTCAAAATTGGAATTTTATGGGTTTCCACAAATTCTATCAAGGTACCATCCGGGTCTTCTATATAAGTAAAGTGTCCGGCCGCCTCTCCCATATCAAAAGAATCATGGCTGTCTACCGTAAACGGATGTCCATTGGCTTCACAAAAGGATTTCATTGCTGACATGCCTTTGATATCAAAAGTCAGGTGTATAAAACCCAAATCGCCCCAAAAGCGATTTTCCATAATTTTTTTCGGACGACGATCTACAACGGACAATAATTCTAATTCTCCTGGTCCCAACAATCTGCTAAAACTTCCTTTTCGTGCCTGGCTATGCCTCAACAATACCCTTCGATAGGTATTTTTTCCCCCGGCAAGTGTGGCGAAATCATTAAAATTGGCTGCTTCATCATATACGACTTCATCATAACCCAATATGGTTTTGTAAAAATGACAAGCCTTTTCCATATCAGAAACACCAATAATGGCTCCATACACACCACCAGTCAAACGACCATTACTGGAAAACCACCCACTTCCTTCTACAATCTGGAAAACATTGCCATAAGGGTCTTTCAGAAAGAAATGAGGTTTCCCATCAGGAGATTTTTCCAATCCTCCCTGGATATCATAGTTTTGGTTTTTGAACAATTCATACGTTGCCCCTACGTCCCGGCTCTTGATTTTGGCAGCAAAAAGCCCCAAATCACCTAATTGAATCGTAAAATCAGCTGGTTGTGGCTCACGACTGGTGTACTGCCATATTTCCAATCCACCCCCACCCTGGATATTAATCGCTAAAACCGCGTGCCGTTGATGTGGTTTACCTCCAGTGTATGGCAACATCAATCCTGCTTCCCCTGCCTCATCCAACATAGGTATATCAATGCCGAATGCCTTCCGATACCATTTAAAAGCTTCGTAAACTTTGGGAATACCGACACCCATTTGCTGGATACCGCTTATGATTGGTTTTTCCATTTTGAGAATTTGAGAATTTGAGAAGAAAATAATAGATGGGATCTCATATTCATTTTCCCCCGACTTCTAATGAGCCGCGAAGGTAAGATTTTTTAAAATTCTGGAAAACTTGGCAGGATATGGGCAAACTGTGTCTTTTGTTTTTGTTGCTTCCCTTGAGCTATCCATGGAGGTCAGACTTTTTTTGCTGAAGTCTGACCTCCGAAAGTCCATGAAATGGACGGTCTAGAGTCTGGCCGCTCAAAAGCACAGCGCGACCAGGCATTTCTTGCAACGTTTAAAGTAGATTTAGCAGTTGGATACAAATTAAGATTTCACATTCAAAATAAACCCCACTTTAAAGACATTATCTATGCTCACTTTTGGGTCGTGTTTGAGCATTTTACGGATGCGGGAGATGAAGACATCAAAACTTCTGCCCAGGAAATAATCCCTTTTCCCATAGATTTTCTCTACCGCGTCATCTCTTCTCAAAATTCGATTTTTATGTAGGCAAAGCAAGCGCAATACTTCATTTTCTTTTTCCGTTACACGCCAAATTTGCTCTTTAAAACCCAATTCCTGGCGATTGTAGTCGAAGTGATAATTGCCAATTTGAAAAGCCGTAGGTAAAGCTTCCAGCTCAGCAACCGCTTTTGCAGAACGGCGAAGAATGACATTGATACGGCAAAGTAGCTCTTCTTCGTCAAAAGGTTTTGTAATGTAATCCTCTGCTCCAAGTTCAAAACCTTTCATCTTGTCTGATTTTAAAGATTTGGCGGTCAGAAAAAGAAAAGGCATTTCGGGATCACTTTTGTGTATTTTTTCGGCAAGGGTAAAACCGTCAATTTTAGGCATCATGACATCCAACAGGCACAAGTCGTAACTACCTCGTCGAAAATTTTGCAAACCACTAACCCCATCTCGGCAAAGTTTCACGTCGAAACCCTCACCTTCAAGGTATTCCATTAAAAGGAAGCCCAGGCTAGTGTCATCTTCGACCAGGAGTATTTTTTTTGCTAGGTTCATGGAAACGGTATCTTTATTTTGTTTGCAAGTTTTGGATTGAAGGCAAGACGATTTCAAAATTACTACCACAAGTACCATTACTATTTACTTTGACACTGCCTTTGTGCAATTCAATCATCATTTTGACATAGGATAATCCCAGTCCGAATCCTCGACAATTTTGGACATTGCCTTTGCCAATTCTTCTGTATTTTTCAAAAATGCTGATTTGTTCAGATTTGGGAATACCAATGCCATTGTCTTCAAATTGGATTTTTACACCCTTGCCATTCTGTTGCGCAGAAATATTAATTACCGGATTGTCATTAGAATACTTCAAAGCATTGTCCAACAGGTTTTTAAATACATTTCCCAAATGGACCTTGTCTCCAAAAATTTCCAAATGGTTTGCAACAGAATCAAAGTTTACTTTTGCCTGTTTTTCCTGAATTTGTATATCCAACTCCTCTTCGACACCTTCGAAAATCTCTTTTAAATTCAAATTTTCTTTATTCAAATGATATTCTCCATTTTCGACCTTCGCCAAATGCAGCACCCGTTCTACTTGCCTGGTCAATTTTGAATTTTCTCTTTGGATAATCCTTAGCAACTCTTTTGATTTGCTGCCTTCCCCATTTTTGGACAACATTTTTGACGCCAATCCAATGTTGGTCAGTGGTGTCCGAAACTCATGCGCCATGTTGTTGAAAAAGTCTGTATTAATTTCGGCTTGTCTTTTTTGTTTCCATAAGGAATAAATTGCCCACAAAAACACTGCAGTGATAAACAAAATAATCAAAACAGAAGCACCCAGCATAAATTGCATCTTCTCCATCACATAAACTTCTTTATCTGGAAAAGAGACATTCACATAAACATCTTCGTCGGAATCAAGAGTAGTAGGTACAGAACAAGAATAGGTTCCTTTTTCTCCTTGCTTATCCTCCATACTTTCCTGTGTAAAACTTAGATCGTAGTTCAAACCAATCTGATAAAAATCCAATATGCCATCTAAGGTCTGGCGAAAATTGGTATCCTTTGACAATGCTTCGCAGGTTGCCTGAGGCGCTGGATTGATATTCAAAAAATCGCGCATAGGCTCACAACAAACATCGTTCTCTTGCTGCTCTACAGTGGTACACAATGCCATACATACTTTTTCTCCAAATAACTCTTCTGACAACTCCCTTGAATGCTGTATCCATTCCAGTTGGAAAGCAATCAATGCAATCACTGCAATGGAAGAGGCTGCTAAGAGTAAAGGAATTCTTTTCATTTTCTGGACTTTTGAGTGGCAAAGTTTTGAACCCGGCATATATATTAAATAGCCGATATACAGTAGACTTTATTCGGTTGACGGTAAACGGCGGACGGTTGACGGCTCCCTTT
>JBGTQJ010000031.1:0-104366 GCA_041941305.1 Saprospiraceae bacterium | reverse complement strand
AAGACTGGCGATTTTACCAGTCATATAGTTTTTTCGCTAATAGCGAGAATTGCTGTCTGTAAGTTTTTTATTGTAAAAAAATATTTAATGTGTTTTTTTGAAGTTCTTATCTCAAACTTTTCAAAAATTAATCAATGTATCTATTTACCAATTTCAATAAGTGGGTTATCTTCTCTATTTGTTTAATTACATATTTCTTCCATTCCAAATGTGATGCACAGCAAAAATGGAATTTTTATGAAAGTACCGATTTTGAAAAATACCATTTTGATAATGTAAAGCTGGGTGAGCTGAAAAAAGAAGAGAAAAGAGTGGTTTTTATGGGTAATTCCATTACAGAAAGTTGGCCACTATTAAGTCCTCGTTTTTTTGAGCATTCAAAATATAAATTTATAGGAAGAGGCATTAGTGGTCAGACAACACCCCAGATGTTGTTGAGATTTCGAAGAGATATCATTGCTCTCAAGCCAAATGTTGTCGTCATCTTAGCTGGCATAAATGACATCGCTCAAAATACAGGATTCACGCCAGTTGAAGTAATAGCTGAAAATATTATGTCGATGGCCGAATTGGCACAATTTCATGATATTGAGGTGATTATTTGTTCAGTTTTACCTGCCCTTGATTTTCCATGGAACCCTGGTCTTGAGCCAGCAACCAAAATCTTAGCGCTCAATACCATTCTAAGAGATTATGCTAATAGAAATGAATTAATTTATTTGGATTACCATTCAGCCATGAAAGATGAAAATAATGGCTTGAAAGTACCAGATTTTACGACAGCCAATGATTTGGTTCATCCAAACTCAGCTGGTTATAATATCATGGAAAGTTTGGTTATGGTTGCCATCGAGCAGGCATTGGCAAAATAACAACGTACTCTACAACCCATTAAAATTTTTGTGCGAAAATTCCACTGTTTTTCAAGGACTTACGAAAGGCGATTGGAGAAATTTATTAAAATAGGGTTTGTATTTCCGAAATAAAAATCTACTTTTGCAGCCGCAAAAATGGAAGGGTCAATTTTTAATGTTTTTTGCTTAAAAATTTTCCTCACTTCATAAAGTTTTCAACAGTGGATACACTAAGTTATAAAACAAAGTCCATTAAAGCTTCAGAAATAGAGCGCAATTGGTATGTATTGGATGCAGAAGGAGCAACTGTAGGTCGTATTTGCACCAAAATTGCAGATGTACTACGTGGAAAGCACAAAGCATCTTTCACACCTCACATGGACAATGGCGACTATGTAATCGTCATCAATGCTGAGAAAGTTCGCTTTACAGGCAACAAATGGACAGATAAGGAATACCAGCGTTTTTCTGGCTATCCAGGTGGTCAAAAAAGCTTGACTGCACAGGAGGTATTGGAAAAGAAGCCTTATGCAATCATTGAAAATGCAGTAAGAGGCATGTTGCCAAAAACCCGATTGGGTCGTCAGCAATTCAAAAAATTATTTGTCTACACTGGGTCGGAGCACCCACATCAGGCGCAAAAACCACAACCATTTAATTTCTAGGTATTTGGTATTTGATTTTAGGTATTTATTCAACTATCTAAAATCCAGTATCCGATATTCAATACCATTTTTAATATGGAAATGATTAATGCCATCGGAAGAAGAAAAGCTTCAGTAGCACGCGTTTACCTGACACAAGGAGATGGTAAGATTGTCATTAATGGCAAAGACTACAAAGAGTATTTTCCTCAACCACATATTCAACACAATATCACAGATCCTTTTATCACTACAGAGGCTGAAAATATCTACGATTTAAAGATCAATGTAAAAGGTGGTGGATTTAAAGGACAGGCTGAAGCCATCAGAATGGCAATAGCTCGAGCTTTGGTGAAGTTAAACGAAGACTTCCGCAAGCCTTTGAAAAGCAAAAAGATGCTTACGCGTGATGCACGTGCAGTTGAGCGTAAAAAATACGGGAAGCCTAAAGCAAGAAAGAGTTTCCAATTCTCCAAACGGTAAAATTTGGCTATTGGTTATTCGCTATTTGCTCTTGGATTACTTTCATCAAGCCAAGTGCAAATTGCCAATAATCAAAAGCATATAATTGATAATAAAATGGCAAAGCCTACTTATAATGAATTATTGGATGCAGGTGTACATTTTGGTCACCTGAAGAAAAAATGGAATCCTAAAATGAGTCCATATATCTTCATGGAAAGAAAAGGCATCCACATCATAGATTTAAACAGAACTTCTGATTGTCTCGAAAAAGCAGCTCACGCTATGAAAGCTGTTGCCAAATCTGGTCGTAAGATCATGTTTGTGGCTACCAAAAAGCAGGCAAAAGACATTGTTGCTACTGCTGCACGTTCCGTAGGGATGCCTTTCGTTACTGAGCGTTGGTTGGGAGGTATGATGACCAACTTTGCTACCATCAAGCGTTCTGTAAAGAAAATGCAACGAATTGATAGCATGTTGCAAGATGGAAGTTTATCAAGCGTGACTAAAAAAGAGCGCTTGACATTGACTCGTGAGCGCAACAAACTGGAAAAAGTATTGGGTGGTATCGCCAATATGAACCGCCTACCTGCTGCCGTTTTTGTGATTGACATTTCTCATGAACACATCGCAATTGCTGAAGCACACAAATTGGGTATGAGAACGTTTGCAATGGTAGATACCAACTCTGACCCAAATGAAGTAGACTTCCCAATACCAGCCAATGATGATGCTTCCAAATCAATAAAAATTATTACTGACTATTTGGTAGCAGCAATCAAGGAAGGCCTGGAAGAACGCAAGAGTGCCAAAGCTGAAAAAGAGGCAGCCAGATCGTAGTTTAATATTGTTCCAAAGTTGTTCAAATTAGTATTAATTATATGAAACCAGGTTGAACAATTTTTTACAACATTCAAACTACTTGAACAATAAAAATTACCATTCAATTAATCTTTATAAAATGAGTCAAATAAAAGCCACTGATGTAAAAAAATTGCGCGACATGACTGGCGCAGGAATGATGGATTGTAAAAAAGCCCTTACAGAAGCAGAGGGTGATTTTGACAAAGCAATTGAAATTTTGCGTAAAAAAGGTCAGAAAATGTCTGCCAAAAGAGCAGATCGTGAAGCTAAGGAAGGAGTCGTTATTGCAACCACTTCTGGCAATCGCAACAAAGGTGTATTGGTTCGTTTGAGCTGCGAGACCGATTTCGTAGCAAAAAATGAAGACTTTGTGAATTTGGCAAAACAAATTGCTGACATCGCTTTACAAAACACGCCAGAAACACTAGATGATTTGAAAGGATTGTCTTTCGATAATGGTTTGTCTATTGGCGAGAAAGTGACTGAGCAAATAGGGGTGATTGGTGAGAAATTGGAATTGAGCCATTATTCCAAAATTGAAACTGCTGCCGGTGAAGGCCAAGTATTGCCATACATCCACATGGGATACCGTGCAGGTGTAATCGTCGCTTTGAATCTAGAAGGTCCTGAATATATTGAGCCGGGTAAAAATGTTGCCATGCAAGTAGCGGCTATGCGCCCTGTAGCTTTGAACCAGGATGGAGTTGACCAATCCATTATTGACAAAGAAATCGAAATTGGAATGGATCAAGCTCGCCAGGAAGGAAAGCCTGAAGCAATTCTGGAAAAAATTGCAAAAGGTAAATTGAATAAATTCTTCAAAGAAAATACTTTGCTCAATCAAGCATATGTGAAAGACAGCAAACAATCCGTTGGAGGTTATTTGCAAAGTATCAACGGTGATTTAACAGTCACTGATTTCAAACACGTAGAATTAGGAAAATAATTTTTAAAAATATTTTTTAAGGCGAATTAAATAGTTAATTCGCCTTTTTTTTGGCCTTTCAGGTATTGGCAATTGGTTATCACACATATGTTACCCAAAATCTAATACCCAATAAGCAAACACATGAATATGCACATGTCTTTAAAATACAAAAGAGTACTACTCAAACTAAGTGGCGAATCCCTCATGGGCAACAAAGGATTTGGAATTTCACCGGAAATGCTTCGCAATTATGGAAGGCAAATAAAAGAACTCGTTGAAATGGGAGTTGAGGTAGCTGTGGTCATCGGAGGTGGAAATATTTTCAGAGGGCTTCAAGCAGCTGACTCAGATATAGAACGCGTGCAAGGAGATTATATGGGGATGATGGCAACTGTAATTAATGGAATGGCGATTCAAAGCACCCTGGAGACAATGGGCGTTTACTCCAGATTAATTTCCGCTATAGAAATGAAGCAAATCGCAGAACCCTACATTCGACGTAGAGCCATCCGCCACCTTGAAAAAAAACGGGTTATCATCTTTTCTGCTGGAACAGGAAGTCCGTATTTTACCACAGATTCGGCAGCAGCTTTGCGAGCCAATGAAATAAATGCAGAAGTAATTTTGAAAGGGACTCGTGTCGATGGCATCTATTCTGCTGACCCTGAGAAGTTTCCAGATGCAGAGAAATACGACCGGATTACTTTCGCAAAAGTAATTGCCATGGGCTTGAATGTAATGGATATGACGGCCTTTACTTTGTGTCAGGAAAATAACTTACCTATTGTTGTTTTTGACGTAAATGATCCCGGAAATTTGAAAAGAATTATAAAAGGAGAACCTGTTGGGACTTTGGTAGAAGCTTGATTTTGTTTTAAATTTGAAATAGGAATCGTATAGTTAAGTTCTTGTTCGAAAAAAGAGGCATACCATCGAAGTTCAGGGGCTTTTGAACTTTTCCCAATTTTCCATTTTTATTGAAGACTCGGAAAATTTTGACAGGAGAACCACCTTCTATCCTACCTTCCGCCTGCATTATTTGTGGATGCCTTTTCATCCAAAGCTCAATTTCATTTACGACAATCCCGTAATTGTAAATAATCTGATTCAGATTCATTTTTGCATCACTCCATTGCTTTATTCAGATCGGGATGCCAAAGGTTTCTTTTTTGACTTTGGCATTGGCTATAGGATGCAGTGGAAAAGAATCGTGAAGTCTGATGCGGTTTATCGCCTTTGATTATAGGCGGTCCAACATCAATTGATAAATAAAATCTTAGCGACCACAGCTTCCGGATTTGTATTGCTATCATTGGTGCTAAAAACCAGATAAACCCCTGAATTGGCTTTTCGCCCATTATAATCTCTCCCGTCCCAGATAGCCTGCCCTCCGAGAGCCGTGGTTTCATAAACCAATTGCCCACTTACATCCGTAATCTTCACATCGGCCTCCTGAGCGAGCCCTTTAATAGCAATGAGTCCTGTGTACTCTGGACGAACTGGATTTGGGAAGACTAGCACATTTGAACTATTAATAGGACCGCCAACAGTTGCTTCCGTTCTTAGCACCTGAAGTCCCTTTGCCGTACCAATGTATGCTTCACCAGTTTCGTGGTCAAATGCAATATCTATGATGTGGTTGTCAAATAATGGACTGTTGTCAACTGTATATGAAGCAACCTGTTCTTCACCAGACGGAGACAAAACAAAAATTCCGCTTAAGGTACCAAACCACTTTCGATTGGCTCCATCTACCGCAATCGTTTGAATGTTTTGGTCTTCAAAAAGGTGGGCGCCAAATTCATCCAATTCACCAATCCTTAGCGAGCCGGGGCAATCAGAATTGATGACGTCACATTCAAAAACGATTGCACCAGTTTCTGTTCCGACCCATACACTACCATCCAGGTCAACTGCGACTGTATTTACCCTATTAGACGGCAACTGGCTATTTGAGGAAGAAATAATGTGACATTGATCGTCTCCAGCTACTTTTACATCCCCTTCATCAAATACATATATGCCTCTGTTGTTATCATTAGCCAGAATGATCCACTTATAACCAAAGGCATCAATGGCAATATCCAGAAAATCATTTTCGGAAGCGCAGGATGGATTAAAACTTTCCCAGGTTCCGTCATTCAGCAAGACATGTAAGGGCATTGAAGCAATATTGTTGCTAATCCAAAGATTGTTTTCAGCATCAAAAGCCAAACCACCCACCCGGATGTCTGGAGTCAAATCGCCTGGACCCAATGGTGAATTTTGATCATTGTACAATTCGAAATTTTCACCATCGTATTCAATCAAACCCTTGTGATAAGTTCCCATATAAACATTTCCGTTTTCCGGGTGCATGGCTACTACAAAATGATCTTCAATGTCGAATTTGTTGTTATCCTTAGGCAAGGTAAATTTGTTATAAACCTCCCATTGTCCATCAATAAAAGAAAAGGTCCCGTCCAGATTTCCGGCTGGAGAAGCAGCAGCATCTATACCTCCACTGGCAATCCAAACTTCTCCATTTTGAACAATGATATCTCGAATATCCTGGGAATAGGGTGAATTCACTTGAATCTTTCGGCAATTTCCCGAAGCATCTATTTTTCGAAAATCCCGTTGATTGTCTTTTCCTTCCGCCAACCAAAATTGTCCTTTTTCGTCTTCTATGCCATAGTTGGGACGAGAAACACAGGCTCCTGGTAATTGCGTAATTTGATGATCCTGATCAAATACAAGCAATCTCCCTGATTGTTCTTCATCATTCAAGGCTCGAAATCCCACCATCAACCTGTTCCCTTCAGAGGTAATGTAACTTATCCATGGGCTTTTTTCTTCCTCATCCTCGTAATAAATAAATTCGGTAGCTTGCCCATCATAACTATAAAGCGAATCATTGACCTCTAAATATATTTTATCATTAAAAACTGCCATCGCTTCAGAATGGTAATCTACCGGGAATCCATCTTCTACACCCAAATGTCCCCAGTTATTGAAATCATTGACATTGACATTATTAATCAAATCAGCGGTATATATTCCCTCAGAAGTACCTGCATAAAGAATGTTGTCTTTAACAATAACAGACTTGACAGCAATCGGAAACTTTGTAGTTACAGGTGAGCGCCCTGTATTTAGATTGAATTTGGTGACCCCATAATTGGCTGCCAAATAGGCAATGGAATCATTGAGCATAAACACATCAAAAACTTCCTTTTTTCCAACAATTAAGTTGCTACTAACAATATCGAAAACCGTAAAAATCTCATTTTCGCCAATCAAATCCATGATACCTCCTTCATATATCACCATCAGTGTCTGTGCTCCCTGGTTGTATTTTATCAAACTGATACCTACATTACTCAATCCTTCTACTTTAGTCAACCGCTCAATGGATTCGTCTTCTTTATCGATAATCAACAAAGACAAGGCAGTTGCATAATAGATTTTGGAATCACTTTGCGTAACGTACCAACCCACATCATAAGGCAAATGAGATTTCCATTGGCCAATAGCTAAATCAGATTGTGAAAAAATTGTAGAAACAGAGAAAAAAAGAATAGTAACTAAAGAGAAAAGTTGATTCATTATTATCGATGATTATAAAAAAGAATTCTTAAACATTCACCCTCCCGAACCTCAAACATAGGGGGAATATTGCACTGCAAAGATAGTTTAAGTATCAGGTAAAAAATAAATTCACCATTTCGTCAAAAAGGCGATAAATGCATGGAAATGAAAATGAAAATAAGCCATTTTTATTTTCATTTTTATTTTCATTGAATAAGGCTTTAGTAAGCCACAGGCATAGGCATTGGATCCAAAACAATACTATTTCCTGTACATGCTACTGGATTGCAAATACTCAAATACAGCTTTGGGCACCAGGTATTGAACACTTAAGCCTGCTTTTATGCATTTCCTGATGTAGCTGGCAGATATTTCCATTAGCGGTGCATCAAACATATGAATACTCTGATGGTCTGCTAGTTCGCCCAATTCATACTTTGGTCTCTTGTACAAGTAGATTTGGTAATGCGCCAAGATTTGCTCGTAATTTTTCCACTTATGAAAAGTCCCCAAATTGTCTCCACCCATGATTAACACAAATTCTTTTTCAGGATACTTCTCTTTCAAATAGGTAAGCGTATCAATTGTATAAGATGGTTTGGGTAGATCAAATTCAATATTTGAAGCCCGCAATTTAATATTATCCTCAATTGCAAGCCTTACCAAATGCAACCTGTCATAATCTCTTGCCAAAGAAGCTTTTGGCTTTAATGGATTCTGTGGAGAAACGATCATCCAGACCTGCTCGAGATCAGTTTGGGTCGCCATATAATTGGCGATTATCATATGTCCGATGTGAACCGGATTAAAGGAGCCGAAGAAAAGTCCAATTTTCATGAATTTGTTTTACAAATCATATTATTTTATATAACTTTGCCATCCCTTATTTATCTTCACTAATCGATCTTATCGCTAAGTATTGTTCCTTTTAGATTTTTTTGATTGAACACATACCTTATTCATCAATTTAATTGTTATCCTAAAATACTGAAAACCAAGACAATATGAGAACATTTAAGATCCGTCATTTGGACATAAAGGTGGCATTTGCAATCTTCATTATTTGCTGTGTCATTTCCTTTTTTAGAAGTCCAATAGTGATTCCGGTCTTTACAAGTTTGTAAACCCTGAATAATCACCTGTCCTAATCGTTGCGCTCTTCTGAAAAAATTTCATTCAAAATCATAGCGAGCCTATACCCCCCTGTTGCAAGCCGTTTTTGTACGACTGCTTGCCCATTTTGGATATAATATTCAGATGGCTCGGTATTTTCTTTGATGTAATTTCTTCTGCCTTCTGGAGCTACTTTTCCTTGATAACCATACTTTATAGCCAGTTTATGGCTTTCCAGTGCCCAAAAATCAGCATCCAACAATTCCAGCCCAACAATAGATTCTTTAGGATGTGCCGAAATAATAGAGTCTGCCAGATTATTGAGGCGATTAATTTCCTCCTCAGTCAATGCCTCTTTAGGTTTCCCATATGGGTTGATATCATTATAATCACTCAGATAGCCACAGCCATCATCCCATAACATATGAAGGTTACGCCATTTTCCATCCAGTCTAAATGAATTACCTCCTCTTCCACCTCCTGGTCGCTCATTTTTAAACATTGTAGCTGCATGAAGCGGTTGATGCAGATCACCTACATAATGACACAAAAAGGCAAGTTGCCGGGTTTTTTCAATCGCTCTTGCCTTCGGAGAGTATAAAATGGATTTGGCCTGGCCAATTGCCCAAATCACGTTGACTTCGGGCTTGGGTGGAAGTGCCACACCATCGGGATTGTATGGAATGTTGGTGTAATGCATGGGATCATACACGCGTACATCTTCTCCTTTGATATCGTCTGGCCAAACAGATAAGGCAATAAAGTGATTGACATGCTCATAATCTCTCTGCATGGTTTTGACATACTTATCCATGTTCTTTCTCGCCTGCTCATTCATCATTTTATAGGCGATCATAGCAGTCACGAGATGTCCAGGGTCCCACCAGGCTTTGGCGTTTATTGAAAAAATCAAGGTAAGGGAAAGGAAGATGGCTTTTTTCATTTTTCAATCTTTTTCGAAATTGTATTTTAAAAAGCCGAAGGTACAAAAGGAAGAATTCTCTTTCGTAAACTTTTCTAGATTCAATTGAAAAGAGACTGGAAACCAGATAAACTTTATGAATAATGATTGTATTTCTCAGATGAAAGTGCCTTGCTTCTAATTTCTTGTTTCTAAAAATATATGATAGGATATGGAAGAAAGAAAAAAGATTAATTGAACCATAGGTTTGATAAAATTAAAGCCTCATTCCACCACAAAATGATAACCAATGCCCTTCAGGGTTACAATCTTCACTTTTTCATCTTCTTTCAAATAATCTCTCAGTTTTTTAATATACACATCCAGGTTACGAGAATTGAAAAATGAATCGTCTCCCCATACTTGTTTGAGTATATCTCGTCGATTGACGGCAAAATTGCGGTGTTCGGTAAGAATTCTAAGGAGTTGAGTTTCGCGGTGAGATAGTTTTCGGACTTGCCCATTTTGGTGCAATTCAAATTTTTGAGGGAAGAAGGTGTATTGTCCAATTTCGACAGCAGTATTTGGAGAAAGCTCTTGTGTTTTTCCATGAGTGATGCGCATGAGGTTCTTGATGCGTACAATCAATTCCTCCATACTGAAGGGTTTTTTGACATAATCATTCCCCCCTGATTCAAAGCCTTTTAGTACATCCTGGGTTTGATTTTTGGCGGTAAGGTAGATGATGGGTATTTTTGGATTAATACTTCTTATTTCTTTTCCAATTGTAAAGCCATCCTTATTGGGAAGCATGACATCCAAAACACAGATGTCTGGCTGAAAATGCTCAAAAGCTGCAAAAGCCCTTTGCCCATCTGTGATTAAGCTTACTTCAAATTCACGAATTTCCAGGCTTTCCTTGACGATTTTAGCGAGATATGGCTCGTCTTCAACGTATAGGACTTTTGTTTTTTTCATAAGATTCAATCACAATTTTTCAATGTTTTGGAAAAACTCTTTTAAGGATATCACTTTTTCATATCCTTTTGATTTCAGTCCATTTACCAATTCATCATCTTTCGAAATTAAAGGAATATTAAATTCAATAGACAGTGCTAAATAAGCTGTATCTTTTTCATCAATATCCTTACAAAAATGATAAGCCTTATAATAGCTTTGGGTAGAGATTATTAAATTTGGAATGATAACAACATTTAAAAAAGTCCAATAGTAAATTCTCTTAGCTTTTCTTTAGAAAGATTGGTCTTTTTAAGAATTGTAGATTGATACTTCTGAATTTCAATTAATCCAAAATCTGGTAAATAAAAAGTATGAGTAGCAAAAGCTTCTAAATATTTATCATGACCACTAATAAGAGAGGAAAATAATATATTAGCATCAACCACAAATGATCTCATTTCAATATGTCTTTGAGGTGTTGATTTTTGAACTCATCCCATGCTTCGGTTCTTGCCTTTTGCCATAAAAGGTCATTATCTAAGCCAGCCTCATCCAAAGCCTCTTTAATGGAAAGTGCTACTATCTGCAGTTTATGTAATTCAGCAAATTTTTTAAAACGATTCTCCAAAGCTTTTTTCCCAAATTTTATCAACACTTCATCAGGAATTTGAATTTGAATTGTCTTCGCCATGATTGAGATTTAATTGAACAAATATGTTGTTTTATTCTGAATAATACCTCATTTCCTTACATATGGTTCAAAATTCTTTCTTAGGTAAATGAACTTTAAAGCAACTCCCTACTCCAACCTCACTTTCCAATTCAATCGTTCCTTTATGTTGCTCCACCACACTTGCTACATAACTCAAACCCAACCCATGCCCCTTCACATTGTGTGCATCTCCAGTAGGAACCCGAAAGAATTTATCAAAAATTTTATCCTTGAAGTCTTGCGAAATACCAATGCCGCTATCCTTAACGGACATTGAAATTCGATCCTCTGAATTTGCCAGGGCAACGAAAATTTCTGGTTGGGAAGGACTGTATTTCAATGCATTGTCTAACAAATTATAGATGACACTGGTCAGGTGAATGCGGTCGCCTTCTATGTGAAAATGATTGCCGGAAAAGTCAAAATTTACCTGGGCTGCAAATTTTTCGAATTGCAGCTTCATGGAATTCAAAATCTCCTGAATCAATTCCCTCAAATCCAGGGTTTCAATTTTCAATTCTGGTTCTGTTTTTTCAAACATGGACATCTTCAACACCTTATCTACTAAAATGGACAATCGATTCAATTCATGCTTTGAGATATCCAGGTATTCCTGAGTTTTGGCCGGATCTTTCAAGGCATCAAAATTACTCATTGCTTCGATGGCTACTCCAACTGTCGTAATCGGCGTTTTCAATTCATGCGTCACATTACTGATAAAGTCATTTTTCAGTTCTGTCAAACGACGTTGTTTTTGGAGACTTTGGTAAACCAAGTAAAAAGACAAGGCTACACAGCTGAACAATAAAATGGAGAACAAAATTTGTGGGATCATACCTTTCAGCAAAAAAGGTCGAAAGTTGGAGAACTCTACCGCATATTTTTCACCACTTGATAGATCCGTATAGCTTTCTGAAATGAATTCCCAGGCACCACAGGTATCTGAATGCTCGTGTGAAACTATTTTGTAAGAAAAGGGCAATTCAGATTCATTAAAAGATTCTTCGAAACGATTTTCTAATAGTGCAAAAACCACAGAATCTTTTGACTGAACAAAAACCGAATCAGTGGGTATGCTATCTCGTTCACTCAATGCCAAATAGAGTGATAATGAACCAAAAGTACCTGAGCGAGCTTTTATTTCGAAAGAATCTGGCAGTACATGAGATTGAACACTGACCTGAATCGTAGAATCTGTTCGAATCATTTTTTTTACGCCCTTTACTGATTTATGGAGCGTTTTTGCCATTACATTGTGCGCAGCATCTACATTGAAATCATTTTTTTGTATAAAATTGAAATTGGCATTTTGAATGGTATCGGGAAGAAAAATATGAATGGGATCCAAAATCAAATCATGCATAATCTCTCCTTCAATACCTCTTACGGAATTGATAAACATGAAATCAGTTTCCTTTTTCAGAGCTGCATATTCGTCTTCATACACTCTTTGCAGCCAAAAACCCAAAAACAGCAAAAGCAGTGCTAAACTGCTTACCATCAAAAAAATGGAAAAGTGATGTCGGTTGAAAATATTCACAAGTAAAAATTAAGTAGCTTTATTTTCACCAAAAGTACACCCTTATTCAATATGCTGCTCGCCCTATTAACCTTAATTAACCTTAAATCAAGATTGATTAACCTGCCTCCAGTAAATCTGATTTTACATTTGCATTATTCAATCACAAATTCAAACAATAGCAATGAAACAATTGATTACTTTTCTATTTGCATTTTTGCCTCTACTAATAACTGCACAAACGGAAGGCAAAGTCATATACAATGAAACAGTCAAATTTGAAATAGACCTACCCGAAGATCAGGAACATATGCGAGATATGATCCCATCTGAGCAAACAGCTCAAAAAGTATTGTACTTCACCTCAAAAGAGTCCTTATACAAAGATTTTGACGTCGCAGAAGACGGTGATGGAGAAGTAATTGAACATGCTAGCGAAGATGGTGGCATGCAAATCAAAATGGTCATCGCAAGACCTGAATACCGCGCTTATAGAAACCTCGAATCAGAAGAATCTGTAACCTATCAGGAATTTTTTGGCAGAAAATTCCTCATCAAAGGAAGTGGCAAAAAACTAGCCTGGAAAATGGCAGGTGAGCAAAAAAAGATTGACAACTACCTTTGTATGAAAGCAACTTATCAGGATTCTACCCGCAGCCTGGAGGCTTGGTTTACTCCTCAGATTCCTGTTTCAATCGGTCCGGGTTATGGCGATCTGCCTGGTTTAATTTTAGAAGTAAACATCAATGATGGGGAACGAAAAATCGTAGCATCCAAAGTTGATTTAAGTCCTATCGAAGATGGAACAATTGAAGTGCCTTCCAAAGGAAAAGAAGTAACCCGCGAAGAATTTGAAAAGATTCAGAAAGAGAAAATGAAGGAAATGGAAGAAGAGATGGGCGGTAGTGGCATGCATATCAAGATAAGACATTGATAAGTTTAAGTTTAAGTCTAAGTTTAAGTTCAAATCCAAGCATAATTATGCTTGACCTTAAACTTAAACTTAGAATTCTTCCCTTTCCAATTTTCACAAATCACCTAACATGAAAAGGCACCTGAATTATCCGACTGTTATAATTTTTCTATTATTCAGCGTTTCTCTCTTTGCTCAACGCTCCACTGTCAAAGGAACCATAGTAGATACACTTGACCAGCCTCTTTTGAGTGCTACAATCGTTTTGCTGCAACAAAAAGACTCTGTAATTGCTGGATTTAGCATCACCAATGAAGATGGTTATTTTGAGATTCCAAAAACGCCTGTCGGAGATTACATCTTGCAGGCGACTTATATAGGTTATGAAAACTATTCCAAGCCCATTTCCCTGAAAGAAGGAGCAGGAGACTTTGATGCAGGGAAAATTGCCCTTTCTGCTGCCAGTTCCAATCTGGATGAAATTTTGGTAAAAGCAGAGCATGTACCCTTAATGATAAAAAATGACACCATCGAGTACAATGCAGATGCCTTCAAAACTCAACCGGGTTCTGTTGTTGAAGATTTACTGAAAAAATTACCTGGTGTAGAAGTGGACAGGCAAGGGAATGTCAAAGCACAGGGAGAAAATGTGCAAAACGTATTTGTAGATGGAAAGGAATTTTTTGGACAGGACCCAAAAATTGCCACCAAAAACTTACCTGCGGATGCTGTGGACAAAGTCCAGGTTTACGACAAAAAATCCGAAATGGCAGAATTTTCCGGAATTGATGATGGTCAACGAGAAAAGACAATCAATCTGGAATTGAAAGATGGCAAAAAACAGGGTTACTTTGGCACTGCAGAAGGAGGGTACGGTACGGAAGATCGCTACAAAGGCAAGTTTAATATCAATCGTTTTGACAAAAAAATGCAGTTGTCGGCAATTGGTATGCTTAACAACATCAATGAGCAGGGTTTTTCCATCAATGAATACATGAATTTCATGGGAGGCTTGCAAAATATGATGTCTGGAGGTGGAGGGACTATGTCCTTTTCCCTGGATTCTGAAACCTCAGGAGTGCCTTTAAATTTTGGACCTAACAATGGCATTACCACGACAACAGCTGGAGGAATTAACATGAACTATGAATTTAGTGATGCCACAGAATTAAATGCCAGTTACTTTTACAATCACCTCAAAAATGAAATTGACCGAGATGTCTTCCGCCAAAACCTGGCAGAATTTGGCGCCTTTACCTCCACTGAAAATAGTGACCAGTTGAATGAAAATAAAAACCATCGCCTAAATTTGACATTGCGACATGAAATCGATTCCATGTCCAATATTCGCTTACGAGCAAGCGGTGGATTCAATGATGCAACTTCCAGCAATTTTGGTTTAACGGAGACCTTTAATTCTGAGAACATTCTGGAGAACAATAGTCAGAGAGATTACAGTTCCATTGGAGATAATTTGAATTTCAATACCAACCTACTCTACCGCCGTCGCTTTGCCAAAAAGGGTAGGATTTTCTCTGCCAGTGCAAGTTTTGGGATGCGGGATGATGAGCGGGAGGGCGCTCTGAATTCGGTCAATCATTTTCCTCTTGAAAGTCTTACGGATAGTATTGATCAAAGACAATTGAGGACAGACGATCAGCAAAATTACAGTGCCAGGGTTTCTTATACAGAGCCCCTTGGGAAACGCAGGTACCTGGAATTAAATTACTCCAGAAGCAATTACAAGAATGATTTAATCAAAGACTTTTATGACATTTTGGATAGAGCTACCCGGCAGGAAGTGAGAAATGAAGCACTGAGCAATGGCTATAAACGGAATTATACTTATGACAGAGGAGGCTTGACGCTTCAAATCAATCGCAAGAAATACAACTTTTCCACTGGAGCAAGTCTGCAACATTCCAAACTGGATGGAGAAGTCATCGGTTCGGATGATCCTATTGTAAAATCCTTTACAAATGTATTGCCTACGCTACGGTTTAATTATGATTTTACAACCAGCAGGAATATAACTTTCAGATATGAAACGAGCGTCCGTGAACCTTCAGTTGAACAATTGCAGCCCATCGTAGATAATAGCGATCCTTTGAATGTTTATATTGGAAATCCAGATTTACGTCCTGAATATACGCATGGTTTCAACATCCACTTTATGTCTTTTGACCAATTCACCTTTACCAATATTTTCGGAATGGTGGACGCCAGGTATACGACCAATAAAATTACCAACCAGCGCAGCATCGATGAATCATTCCGCCAAAGCATCAAACCCATCAATGTTGAAGATGATTTTAATGTACGCAGCTATATCGGTTTTGGGACTCCCTTGCGCTTCATTAAAAGCCGAATCAATATCAATACCAATTTGAATTTCAACAGAAGTTTACTATTTGTCAATGATATTGAAAATACGACCAATCGCCTGGATGCTGGAATGGAATTGACCTTAGACAATCGCAAAAAGGAAGTTATTGATGTTGCCATTGGAGCCAGCTACAATTTCAATCAAACCAAATATTCAGAAAGTATCGAACAAAATCAGGATTACCTGAGTCAAACCTACTTTACTGAATTTACTGTAAATCTCGGAAAGACCTGGAGCATCAGCAGCATTTTTGATTATCAGCTTTTTTCTGGAGAAAGTTTTGGTAGTGAGCAAAGTGTACCTCTATGGGAAGCGTCCATTACCAAATATTTCCTGAAGAACAGAAAAGGGCGCCTTATCCTTTCAGCTTTTGATTTGTTGGATCGAAACATTGGCATCAATAGGAATAGTAGTTTGAACTATATAGAAGAAGCTCGCATCAAATCTCTGGGTAGGTACTTTATGCTGACTTTTGCTTACTCTATTTCTGGATTTGGGAATAAAGGTGGAATGTCAGGTGTGGAGATAGAAACGGTGAGAAGTCGATAGCAACGATAGCCTAAAAACTCTTGGAGCGTTTTGAACGCTCCAAGAGTTTTTAGGCTAAATCTATATCAACTCATAATTCGGTACCAATTGCCCATCACCGGACTCGTCCTCAGGATAAAATTTATTGATGATATCAATCACTTCCTCTATTTCATCGACTATATGAAACAAATCAAGGTCTCCTGGGCTGATATTGCTATTTTCTTCCAACAATACCTTTTTAATCCAGGCTTCCAAGCCCGACCAAAATTCCCTTCCAACCAGAATCATAGGGACTTTGGTTATTTTTTTGGTTTGCACCAAAGTCAAAACTTCAAAAAACTCATCCAGGGTACCAAAGCCTCCAGGCATGATGACAAATGCCTGTGCATATTTTACAAACATCACCTTTCGTACAAAAAAGTAATGGTGATTGAGAATCTTGTCCCGATCAATATAGATGTTATTGTTTTGCTCAAAAGGCAAATTGATATTGAGTCCTACGGAAATACCTCCTTCAACCAGGGAGGCTCCTTTATTTCCTGCTTCCATCACACCAGGACCTCCTCCTGTAATGATTCCAAAACCCTCTTCACTCAAGCGTTGAGCTATTTTTACGGTTTTTTGATAGAGTGGATCAGCAGGTTTGGTTCTTGCGGAACCAAAAATTGAAATACAGGGACCGATTTCATTCAATCGCTCAAAGCCATCCACAAATTCAGAAATCACTTTAAACATCGTCCAGGAGTTTTCCCCTTTCAAACGTTTCCACCGTTTCATGTTGCGTCTTTTTATATTGCCATTGCCGTTTGTTAATTCTGCCATAATGACGTGAGATTTTCTTTTTTTATAGAATCAAGGGTTTTATTGCAAACCCTGTTCCTCGTTTCATAAAAAAGCCTGTCAAAAACGCATTTTTTTGACAGGCTTGTGCGATTTAAGCATTTTTTGAGAATAAAGCAACTATGGGCATAGGGTTTTTGAATTTCCTTAACCCAAAAGTGCTTTTCCAGGGTAAATCCCAGAATCTCCCAATTCCTCCTCAATTCGAAGTAATTGATTGTATTTCGCAATTCTATCTGAACGAGAAGCCGAACCAGTCTTAATTTGTCCTGTATTCAAAGCAACTGCCAAATCAGCAATCGTGGTATCCTCTGTTTCTCCCGATCGGTGACTCATCACACTGGTGAAAGCATTTCTGGTTGCCAAACGAACAGCCTCTGTAGTTTCTGTCAAGGTTCCAATCTGGTTGACTTTAATGAGTATTGAATTGGCAGCGTCGGTATCAATACCTTTTTGAAGTCTTTCCGTGTTTGTCACAAAAAGATCATCGCCCACCAATTGGCATTTATTACCCAAACTTTTAGTCAATGCTGTCCAGCCCGTCCAATCGTCCTCATCCAGACCATCTTCAATTGAAAGAATCGGATATTTTTCCACCCAGCCTTTCCAGTAATCCACCATTTCATCAGACGTCAATTTATCTCCTGTAGATTTGAAAAAATGATAAACGCCTTCTTCCGAATTGTAGAATTCAGAAGCAGCTGCATCCATTGCAATCATCATATCATTACCTGGTTGATAACCAGATTTTTCAATGGCTTGCAAAACCGTTTCAACGGCTTCTACATTTGATTTGATATTCGGAGCAAAACCACCCTCATCTCCTACATTTGTGGAATATCCCTTGGATTTTAATACCTTTTTCAAGTTGTGGAAAACTTCTACGCCCATTCTCAATCCTTCTGAGAAGGTCTCAGCTCCCACTGGCATAATCATAAACTCCTGAAAATCAATACTATTATCTGCATGAGAACCTCCGTTCAGAATATTCATCATTGGCACTGGAAGTACATGTGCATTGGCACCTCCAACATAACGATACAAAGGCAATCCAGCTTCAGCAGCGGCTGCTTTTGCAACTGCCAAAGAAACACCAAGAATGGCATTGGCTCCTAATTTGTTTTTATTGGAAGTACCATCCAATTCAATCATTAAATTGTCCAGATCCCTTTGGTCAAAAATATCTTCTCCAATCAGTGCTTCCGAAATAATTTCTTCTACATTCTTACAAGCATTCAAAACGCCTTTCCCAAGAAACCTGGATTTATCTTCATCTCTCAATTCCACTGCTTCATACTTGCCTGTAGAAGCTCCTGAGGGAACAGCAGCTCTTCCGACATGTCCATTCATAGTTAATACTTCTACCTCTACGGTTGGATTTCCCCTGGAATCCAGAATTTCTCTTGCACGAATGTCACTTATGATGCTCATCGATTTGATTTGTTTTGAAAAAACCTTAAGAGCGGCAGGGTTTTGAATAACCATTAGGGTTCAAAACCCTGCCGCTCTATACTATAATATTATTATTTGATAACTATTTTTAGAATAAAGTCTACTGGTAAGGGCAGGTATCAAAAAAGGCTTAGACCAATTCGGGTACTTTACTTTCTTTCATCATCCCAATGAACTCATCAAACAGGTACCTTGCATCATGTGGACCAGGCGAAGCCTCAGGATGGTATTGTACAGAAAATGCTTTCCTGTTCAAAATGCGGATTCCTTCTATGGTGTCATCGTTGAGGTTGATGTGAGTAATCTCAACTTTGTCTTTATTGGCATTGATTGCATCTGGGCTCACACCGAAGCCATGATTTTGGCTGGTTATTTCGCATTTCCCGGTTTTTAGGTTTTTGACTGGGTGATTGATGCCGCGATGTCCATGATGCATTTTGTAGGTAGGAATATCGACTGCTTGTGCCAAAATCTGATGCCCTAAGCATATGCCAAACAAAGGTTTATCCTCAGCGAGTATTTTCTTGGCAGTTTCCGTTGCATAATCCATTGGAGCAGGATCACCAGGACCATTGGAGAGGAAATACCCATCTGGTTCCCAGGCTTTCAACTCTTCAAAGGATGTTTTGGCAGGAAAAACTTTTAGGTAACAGCCTCTTTCTTCAAAGCATCTCAGGATATTCTTTTTACAGCCAAAATCCAGGACAGCAATTTTAAAATCTGCTCCCGGGTCGCCAATAGTATAGGCTTCATTTGTACTTACTTTGGAAGCCAACTCTAAACCAGCCATCGGTGGTACCTTGGCAAGTTGCTTTTTCAATACCTCCAAATCCAATGTTTCTGAGGAAATGATACAGTTCATTGCCCCCTTATCGCGGATATGGCGTACAATGGCTCTTGTATCTACATCTGAGATGCCTACCAAGTTCTCGTTTTCAAAATATTCTTGAATGGATTCAGTGGCCAGCTTGCGGGAATATTGCCAGGTGAAGTTTTTGCATATCAATCCAGCAATTTTGATGTCTCCTGATTCCACCTCTAAGTCTTTGGTGCCGTAATTACCAATATGGGCATTGGTCGTTACCAAAATTTGACCAAAGTAAGAAGGGTCTGTGAAGATTTCCTGATAACCGGTCATTCCGGTATTGAAACAAATTTCGCCAGTAGTAGTACCTATTTTACCGGCAGATTGACCATGAAACACGGTACCATCTTCTAATAATAATACGGCAGGAACTGCTTGCATTTTGCGCCTTTTTATTGCTGTTTAAAAAATCGGCGCAAAGATAGAAGAATGTGGGAATGTCAAGGGATTAGAAGGGGTGAATGTTTGGATTTTGTGGAAAAATTTGAAGGGAAATTAACTTTTACTATTTAATTTCCCTTTTGAAGTGATCTTAGAATATTTGATAAAATATTGTATTGATACCTGAAACAATCACTGCCAGGGCCAAAGCCCACCAGAAATTCTCAACTTTAAAGCCTTTCAGGAAGTAATCCGCAATTTTTATGAGCACTGCATATAAAACCAATTTGAATACTCCCCAGCCTAATAGGCCCAAAGTGACAAAGGTTAATAAATTGCCCACAAAAAAGTCCAATACGCCAACAGTTAGGGCAACAATGATAGCTCTCATAAAATCAGTCACCTCAACTCCTCTAAGTAATTGAGCACCAATAAAAAATGCTCCGGCAGTAACTAAAATTCCTATAATAAATCCCATGATCAAAAATTTTAATGGTTATGTTGTTAGATGATTGGTTCACAAAAATGATCAGTCAGGCTGAATCTGCAAAATCAAAACTATATGTACCCTTTACTCGCCTCCTCCAGAATCCCCATCTTTCAATGATGCGATTTCCGCTTTTAAATCCTCTATTTCTTTATAAAGGGTCGTAACCTGCTGAGATTTTTCAAGTAGTCGCTTCGTCAAATCCGCATTTTCAGTTGCTAAAGTTGCACAATCCAGATTTGAGTTGGTTGCATCCGTGCTCGCAGGTACTTCTGTTTTTTGACTATCTATGTTTAATAAATCCTTGAGATTTTGAATACCATCTTCCCCTTTGTAATACGAAACACCAAAGTAAGCTGCTGGAATAACAATAAGCATAAACAATAAAAAACGAGTAAAGCCCGTCACTCTTAATCTTCTTCTTGCCATAATATATTGATTGTGAAATATTTGAAACTATGGAGAAAGCAGGAGCAAATATAAAATCCACCACGGGTATTTTTGGGATTCTTCTACTTAAAGAGAATTATTTTGGATAAAATAGGATTATTTCTCCAACTGTCATGAATAATCCTACTTTTGGCATCTTAATTTATCATTTTTTGATAACTCATCTTTATCCCCTATTAATCAACCAAAAAGACAATTTGTCAGGTTTAATCTCTCTAAAATTATTACCATCTATGTTCTCCTATAATTCTTTCTTCAAATCATCGCTCTTCATATTAATTACGATTTCCAGGACCCTTTCTACCTTTGGTCAAAAACAGAATGTACATTCTTCAATCAATGTGCTACAGCCAGGTCAAAGGCAATGAAAAAGCAAAATACTTCTTAAATTCTCTTGAATTGAAAGATTGATGTGTGAGGATAAATTAGGAGGCATTTTGGAAATGCCTCCTAACTAAAAACCCGAGGGCTTGGCATATCTTAACCCTTTATTCAAATTATTAATTCAAAACCAAACTCAACAGGTTCATAATCTTGGCGTGCAAATCCTGGGGTTTGAATGGTTTGGCTAAATAATCATTCATCCCAACTCCAAAACTTCGGTCTTGCTCCTGTTTGGATGAATTTGCAGAGAGTGCTATTATCGGGACATCGCTAACCTCTCGAATTTTTCGAGTCGCATCATAACCATCCATTACGGGCATTTGAATGTCCATTAATATCAGGTCATAACCATGCTCCTTAAATTTTTCAACGCCGATTAAGCCATTTTCGGCAATATCTACGGTGACCAAATCAGACCAGGTGGTTAATACTTTTTTGGTGGCAATTTGATTGAGGAAATGGTCTTCAACGAGTAATATTTTCAGCGGTACCTCAGGAGCATTCCCTGCAAGTATTTTGGTTTGTTTTGCTGACTTTATTGGTAGATTAATGATAAACTCAGTTCCCTCTCCTTCTTTACTGGAAATTTCCATTTCTCCCCCCATCGTTTTTGTCAGTTTATTTACGATTGCAATACCCAATTGACGATTTTTACCTCCGTTTTCCTCTTTCTCCTCTGAATAAATTTCCAGCAATTTGTCTGACTCCAATAATTGTTTGACTTTTCCACGAGCAATTCCACGCCCCGTATCTTTTACACTAATTATCAAATTCATTTTTGAAGCCTGTACATTGGTTGCCGTAGCAGTCACTGCAATGGTACCCTCCTCATTTGTAAACTTTATGGAATTATCAAGAAGATTGTACAATATTTGAGTAATCATCTTTGGATCACCTATCAATTTATCAGGAACCTTATCATCAACTTCAAAATTCAACTTCAATTTGCTGCTATCTGCCTTGATTTGGACTACCTGCTGAATACTCTGGAAAAATTCTTTTATACTAAATTCTTCGGCATCAACTCGCACCTCATCAGAAACCAGAACAGAGAAGTTGAGCATATTATTTATCGCAATAGACAAGTCGTCTACTGAAGTTTTAAGCCCGTTAATGTACTCTTTTTGATTGTGGGTTGTCTGACTATTATCGAGCAGGTAAAGTAGGTTTACAATTGAAGAAAGGGGAGTTCTGATGTGAAAACTCATTTCAGCTAAAGCTTCTTCTTTCACCTTTGCTGCTTTTCCAGCGATATTCTTTTCAATAATCAATTTTTCAGAAACCTTCCGCTCTGTAACATCCTGGATACCACCTACCAAAAGAATTTTCTCAGTCAGTTCGTCGTAATATACTTTGGCTTGTACCGCAACATATTTTATCATTTTGCCATCGAGTAATAAGCGATGCTCTAAACGATGCAATTGTCCATCTTTGGCTACGGTTTCAAAAAACGCCTCTACTTTCTCTTTATCCTCCAAATGCACATAATCAAAATAATCGGAAAGCGTAGGTGACAAGCTCCCAGGTTGGAAATTGAATATGCGATATACCTGATTGGTCCACTTCATTTCATTGGTCACAATATCCATTTCCCAATTTCCAAATTGAGCCATCTCCTGTGCTTCTATGTATCGCTTTTTGTTGATTTCAAGTTCCTTGGCAGTTTCCAGTAATTTCAGCTGTGTTTTAAATCTTTGTAAGGAATACCGAATGGTTCTGCCAAGTAATTTCCCATCCAATTGCCCTTTTACCAAAAAGTCTTGGGCTCCGGCTTTAACTGCTTGGTTTCCAATAATCTCATTATTAGTTCCAGTTAAAATAATTACGGGGGTATTGGCATTTTTTTCCAGATATTTTGTCAGGGTTTTAAAACCGTTGGAGTCCGGAAGGGAAAGATCAAGAAGTACCAGGTCTATTTTCCGGGTTTGTAGCAATTCATTACCTTCAAAAAAAGACTCTGCCACATGCAATTCGCATTTCATTGCTGCATCTTTCAAATAAATTTTAATCAGTTCTACATCCCCAGGGTTATCCTCTATGAGCAAAAGGTGTGTTTTATATTTCGTATTCATGGGTGGTAGTCATATAGTATGTTTATCAAAATTCCAAGTGAATTTAATTGCTCATATGTCTTCGTTTTTTATTGTAATTGGATAGCTGGTTAAATTGTGATTGCAGGCTTATGTTTTTGTCCCGGAAAAGGCTTTTTAAGTAATGATAACTTATGTGCAAAATCATCCCTTAACCATTGTAGGCAAAATAGCAGTGGTTAGCCAAAAGTCTTCTATTTTTTGAATAATATCAAAGAATTTGTCAAAGTCCACAGGTTTGTTAATGTAGCAATTGACATGAAGGTTATAGCTTTTCAATATATCCTGTTCGGCATTGGAAGTAGTCAAAATGACTACGGGGATTCGCTTGAGATTGTTATCTGATTTAATTTCTTCCAAAACCTCCCTGCCATCTCTTTTAGGCAAATTTAGATCCAGCAAAATCAAATCAGGGGTAATCGTATTGGTGTACGGTCCCTGCTTTTTCAAATATTTAATAGCCTCTACTCCATCCATCACAACTTCCATATTGATACTCAATCTTCCTTCTTTAAATGCTTCTTGAGTCAAACGCACATCACCTGGGTTATCTTCAATCAACAAAATATTTACTGGTCTGCTTTTTTTCATTTAGTCAATTGTTTATAGCCTTTTAGTCTTAGTCCAGTGTTGTTTTAAATGGGAGGATGTCTGCTCCTAATTGTTTAACTCAGTTTTAGATGAAAAGTAATCCTGGGAGTTATGAATGATGGATAGATTAGAAAAAGTAATTTCGTACAGGCACAGATTCAAAATTTCAAAAAATCAAAGTCCAAACTTCCACTATATTTGCGCCCATTTTCAAACACTTTTCATTTTTTTGTTATGCAAACTCTAAGCCAAATTCAGGAACAATTCCAAAGGTACTTATCTGATAATCAATTTCAAAATCCACCTGTGGAATTGTATGATCCTGTCAATTATATTTTGAGTATTGGGGGCAAAAGGTTGCGCCCTGCGCTACTTCTGATGAGCTATAACCTTTTTAATGAAGATATAGAGCATGCAATGCCAGCTGCTTTTGCAGTGGAGGTTTTTCACAATTTCACTTTGCTCCACGATGATATTATGGATGAAGCCCCTCTCAGAAGGGGTAAACCTACCGTTCACACCAAATATGATGTCAATACAGGTATCCTTTCCGGCGATGTTATGCTGATTTACGCTTATGATTACCTCCACAAAGTGAAAGATCCAGCTAAGATAGCTGAATTACTTTCAGTATTCAATCGGGTTGCTATCGAAGTATGTGAAGGGCAACAAAGAGATATGAATTTTGAGAAACGAAATGATGTGACAATTGAAGAATACGTAAAAATGATTAGGCAAAAAACGGCAGTTTTATTGGCAGGTGCGATGAAAATGGGGGCCATTATCGCCGGAGCATCAACAGATGATGCAAAAAATATATATGATTTTGGAGAAAAAATCGGCATTGCTTTTCAATTACAAGATGACCTTTTGGATACCTATGGTGACCCCGAAAAGTTTGGAAAACAAGTAGGAGGAGACATCATTCAAAACAAAAAAACTTACCTGATGCTCAAAGCACTTGAAGTAGCTAATAATGAACAAAAACGTGCCATTTATTCCCTCATGGACAACAAAACAATTGAAGATTCAGATAAAGTCAGCCAAGTCAAATCCATCTATAATCATTTGAATATCAAAGCCTTGTCTTCTAAAAAGAAAAATGAATTCCAAACTGCTGCATTTCAACATTTGGATGCCATTTCAGTAAATGAAGCCCGCAAAAGTATTTTGAGAAATTTGGCGAAGGATTTATTGGAGAGAAATTATTAGAAGCACTAAAATTAAAAAGGAGCAACCACCGAAGCGGTTACCCCTCACACTATGAAACACTATATCTTCTGGTAAAGGGATATTTTAATTCGTGATGTAAGATCCTGGTTAACTTCTCGTTGCGTTTGATAGCCCAAATGTAATAAGTAATTTCAATTTTGCAAAGTCCTCTGGAAGTCTTTCCTCACATATTTATTTAACTTATGATTAAAGGGTAATGCTTACACTAGGAATTTTTTACCATTCCACCACTCTTTTTCAATTATCGCATTATTTTTTTCATAAAACCGTATTGCAGGCTGATTCCAATCCAATACCTGCCATTTGGTCAGGCGGCAACCTTGTTTTTTTGATTCCTTAAGAAAAGCATCAAATAATTTTTGTCCTACCCCATACCGTCGATAAGCTTCTTTTACTACGAAATCCTCCAAATACATCATTCTCCCTTTCCAGGTAGAGTAGGTCATGTAGTACAGCATCATACCCAAAACCTTACCATCCGCTTCTGCCACAAGAGAATCAAAAATCTCAGCCTCAAAGTCATCATAATAATCTTCCAAAGTAGCAGTAAACTCGTGTTCGGCATGCTCATAAACGGCGAGCTCCCGCACAAGCGCATGGATTTCGGGAATGTCGTTTTTGGTTGCCTTGCGTATTTGAATATCCATTGAAAGTTCAAGATCAATACCAAGGATAAGCTCAAGAGTCTGATTTAAACTTGATCTTGAACTTGTCCTTGAACTTTTATTGAATTACTTTACCTTTTTTGTTAAGCCATCTATTATTCCTTGCATCACTGCTCTGGATTCGGGCTTCCACCAATGTTTATTTGCCCCCTCAACCATTTCTTCAAATCCCTGGGCCACCCGTTTTATCAAATACTTTCGGATATTGTATTTCGTACTTCTTAAAGTCGCTGCATCAGCTCGCAGCCATTTTTGCATTTTGGCTTCCGTACGTGGCAAAACCTCCTCCAATGGGCAAATTTCATCTACCAGACCCATATTTAAAGCCTCCTGGGGGCTATGCATTTTACCTTCCATCAAATACTGGCTTGCCAATCGTTTTCCAATCCAGTGAGCGTACAAATGAAAAATACCCGTAGAAGGAATGATGCCAACAGCCACTTCATTCAATCCTATCCGATACTTTTCGCCATCTGCCATGACTCTATAATCACTAGCCACTGCCATCACACAACCTCCAGCCGGGCTATGTCCAGTAATCGCACACATAAGCGGTTTGGAAAATGCGGTCATCTCAATTTTCAGATTTAAAAAATCCCGCCAAAAAGCCTCACTTCCAACTTCATCAAAATTGTATAGCTCAATAATGTCCAAACCGGCACTAAAATAATGTGGCTTTCCAGTGATAATAATCCCCCTCACCGCAGGATCTTCCTCAAAAACCCTGATGGCATGTCGGATCTCATTTATCAAAGCCTGATTAAGCGCATTTACTTTGCCTTGATCCAATTGAAGAATCGCGTAATTTTCTTTCTGAGTTATTTGTAGGTGATTCATTTTCAACTTTTTGTAAAAAACGGATTACTGGAGGGTTTTTACCTGTAACCGTTTTTCAATCAATCTTTAAAACCAACTTCCCTAATTTTTCTCCGCTAAATAGCCTCAAAAAAGTTTCGTGAAAGTTTTCAATACCTTCAAAAACATGCTCTCTCGATTTTAGTTTTCCGGCTGCCAGCCAGCCTCCCATCTCCCTCGCAGCTTTTCCATAATCAGCAGTGTGATCGAATACAACAAATCCCTTCATCGTCGCTCTATTAACAAGCAAAGACAGGTAATTGCTTGGACCTTTGACTGGGGTCGTATTATTGTATTGAGAGATAGCTCCACAAATCACGATTCGGGCGCCTCTTGCAATTCTTGTCAGGGCAATGTCTAAAATATCACCTCCTACATTATCAAAGTAAATATCAACACCATTTGGACAATGCGTTTTTATTCCCTTCCTCACATCTTCGTTTTTGTAATCAATTGCACCATCGTAACCCAATTCTTCAATCAAATATTTGCATTTCTCTGGTCCACCAGCAATGCCTACTGCTCTACATCCCTTGATTTTTGCTATTTGTCCTACGATGCTTCCCACAGCTCCAGCAGCACCAGAAACCAGCACTGTTTCGCCTTCTTTTAGCTGACCATGCTCAATCAATCCAAAATAGGCAGTAAACCCTGGCATTCCCAGCGTACCTAAAAACATTGGTAGTGGGGCTATTTTGGGATCAATATGGTGCCATCCCTTCCCACTGGTTACCACATATTGCTGCACTCCTCCGTTACCATAGACAAATCCTCCTTTGGGGAAATTTGGGTTATTGGACTCCACCACTTCGCCTACACTTCCAGCTCTCATGACTTCTCCTATTTGTACCGGTGGGATATATGAACGAACATCATTGAGCCATCCTCGCATGGCCGGATCGAGGGAGATGTGAGATTGCTTGACCAAAAATTCGCCATCACCGGGCTTTGGAATCTCATTTTTTTCAATTTTCCAAATAGAAGCGTCTGGTGTTCCAAAAGGTCGCTTTGCTAATTTGATTTGGGTATTCATTAATGAGTGAGGGTTTAAGAAAGTGAGCGTTTAAGAATCGGGCTTCTTAAACGTTCAGCGCCTTCCTATTAAACGATAAGTTCTTTTTCCTGAGTCAAGGTCAAAACTTCAGGATCCATCATACTTTTGACCAATCCGGTCGTTTTTGCCATCTCGTATTTGTAATAGAATTTCATGGTGTGGATTTGGCTTTCGTAGAAATCACTCGTTTGAACCAAATTACCTGTAATCAGGGCTTTTTTAGCGGTAACAGCCATTTTCAGCCATAACCAGCCCACTACGATGGTTCCGAAAAATTCCATAAACAAGGTAGCATCAGATAGGAATCTTTCGTGTTGGCCTTTCATAGCAAATGGCATCAGAAACTCTACAACCTTAGCAGTTTCTCCCATCTTTTCGCCGAGAGTCTTTGCATAAGGTTTTAATTCATCATAAGTCATCGCCTCTTGCATGGTTTCGGTCATTTCAGCAGCCAATAGTTGCACTGCTTTCCCACCTTTCATGGTCACTTTTCGTCCTAACAAATCTAAGGATTGAATGCCCGTTGTTCCTTCATAAATTGCCATAATTCGAATGTCCCGATAATATTGTTGCAATACAAATTCAGAACAAAAACCATATCCTCCAAGTATCTGTAGTCCAGTACTTACAGAGGTAATCCCCATTTCAGCAGGATACGTTTTCACCAAAGGAGTAAGCAATTCCATCAATAAATAATACTTTTCCTTTTCTTCGCCTTCTGTATTTCTGTATAAATCGTTGTACAAGGCTGTCATGAACAATAAAGCAGATCCTCCTTCTGATATCGCTTTTTGCAACAGAAGCATCCTTCTAACATCCGGATGGTTGATGATAAGCGTTTGCCCCTCAGAAAGGTCCTTCTTACCATCATTCGTCAATCTTCTCCCCTGTGGCCTTTCATTGGCATATTGTAGTGAAGCGTAATAGGCTGCTGTGGCGATTCCAACCCCACTGCGTCCTACCGCGATTCTGGCACCATTCATCATTTGAAACATATAGCGCAAGCCCATATTGGCGGCTCCAACCAACCAACCCCGACAGTTATCGTTTTCCCCAAATACCAGATGAGTCGTGCAATAACTCCTTTGTCCCAATTTTTGAAAATCTCCAGCAGTAATAACATCGTTGGCTTCCAAACCATCCTCTGTAGGACGGTATTTTGGAACCACGAAAAGGGAAATCCCCTTTGTTCCTGCAGGAGCACCTTCAATTCTAGCCAATACCAGATGCACAAAATTATCTGAATACTCATGATCCCCTCCCGATATAAAGATTTTTTGACCTTTTATTTGATAGTATCCTTCTTCTGTGGCGTAAGCCGTAGTAGTAATGTCGGAAAGAGAGCTTCCCGCCTGGGGTTCAGTCAAACACATGGTTCCACCCCACTCATGCCTGAGCATTTTAGGCATATAGGTGGCCTTCAATTCATCATCTCCAAATGAGGCTAGCAAATTGGCAGATCCACCTGTCAGCCCCGGATAACCGGGAACATTATTATTGGCACATTCCATAATGAACATGGCAGCAGTATGCATGGTAGGAGGCATTTGCATTCCCCCATCCTCATAGTCAAAAGGAGCGTTGACAATGCCCAATTCTCCAATTTGTTTTAGTATCGATTCAAACTTGGGATGGAGATAAATTTTCCCATCATCATAACGTGCAGGGTCTTCGTCCATCTCTCTGAAATAAGGATACAACTCTTTGTCAGAAAAGTCTTTTATGGAATCCAAAAACAAATCAATTGCTTCTTTATCGTAATCTTGATAGCGTTCATATTGAAAAAGTTGTTGTGTTTCCAGCACCTCGTACAGAATGTATCTTAGGTGCTCCATGCTCATGTATTTTTCGGCCATGATATTAAAATTTTGTTTGGTGGACGGCCAGCGAGGTACGGTGGACGGCTACGCTATTTTGTCACTTATATTTACCTGTTTGGTTATAGCCTTGATTTAAAATTCTATTAATTTGTCACAAGTGGCAAATTTCATCCTGTACTTTCCCGAATCAAGTTCGGGACAAGCTATTGTATTTTTCGCTGGATTACCCGCACCTCCCGATAGCTATCTGGACAAAATCTGTCTCATTCAGTATAAAATTTGCATCCTTTCTCACAATCCTGAAAATTTTAACAAACACTTAGATGGCAGGATTTTAGCGAATTTTCGCAAATTTAATAATTGGTTTTCGTAAATGAAAACTATCTTTACACAGAGAAAACACAATTTTTATGGCTATTAAACGTCCAAGTCCCTTCCAAATTCTCCTCAAACAAATTCCGGCACCCTTTCGGAATCGCTATTTCCTATGCTTGATTTTTTTCTTTGGTTGGATGATTTTTTTTGATAAACACGATTTGCTGACTCAATGGAAACTCAGTGGTTCCGTTGATAGGTTGGAACACGATAAGGAATACTATCAGGCACAAATTGAAAATGTGCGAGAAGATCTATTGAACCTCGAGCTCAACAAAGAAAAATTTGCCAGAGAGAAATATTACATGCAAAAGTCCAATGAGGATGTGTTTATTATTGTTAAAGAAGCCGAAGAATGACTTTATCAGCCCCAATTTTCTATTCACAACTCAGGTAATTTCAAAACTGCAATGATTTCTCACCCTAAGGCTTTAAAAAGCTTTGAAAAGTTTTACTTTTGCGCCTCAATTTCAAAATCCGCCAATGCTACACTCCCGGTGGAATTAAACAGCAAAAGTAATTTCCTTCTTTGACAATTTAGGTGGTCAAACAAAAAGGTAAAGCATAAGAGTCTGAAGGAAGCGTTGATTTTCTTTTTTATTTGACTCAAAACACCCAAATTTTCAAAGAATCAGCAATATTATTTATGTCAGTACTCATCAATAAGAATTCCAAGATAATTGTACAGGGTTTTACTGGAAAGGAAGGTACTTTCCACGCAGGTCAAATGATTGAATATGGTACCAACGTTGTAGGCGGGGTAACGCCTGGAAAAGGCGGTCAGACTCATTTGGACAAGCCCGTATTCAATACCGTTGCTGAAGCTGTTCGTGAAGCAGGAGCAGATACTACCGTCATTTTTGTACCTCCACGTTTTGCAGCCGATGCCATCATGGAAGCTGCAGAAGCTGGCATCAAAGTGATCATTACTATCACAGAAGGCATTCCGGTACAGGATATGGTGAAAGTGAAAGCCTATTTAGAGAACAAAGATTGTAGAATGGTCGGTCCTAATTGCCCCGGCGTTATCACTCCTGGTGAAGCAAAATGTGGTATCATGCCTGGTTTCATTCACAATCCTGGCAAAATAGGCATCGTTTCCCGCTCCGGGACATTGACTTATGAGGCAGTTGATCAGGTCACCAAAGCCGGAATGGGACAATCAACTTGTATTGGTATAGGTGGCGATCCAATCGTAGGAACCACTACAAAAGAGGCAGTAGAACTTTTGATGAATGACCCAGAAACTGATGGAATTGTAATGATTGGTGAAATCGGAGGTGGTATGGAAGCAGAAGCAGCTCATTGGATCAAAGAACATGGTACCAAACCCGTCGTAGGATTCATAGCTGGTCAAACTGCCCCCAAAGGAAGAACGATGGGACATGCAGGAGCCATTATTGGTGGAAAAGATGATACTGCAGAAGCAAAGATGAAAATCATGGCAGAATGTGGCATTCACGTCGTTCAATCTCCGGCTCAGATTGGAGAAACTATGAAGGATGCTTTAGCGAATTAATATTGAGTATCTGATTGCTTTTAAATAAGATTTGTCCAATTTGTTGAAGGAGATGGTTTCGAATTGTTGTAAAAGCCTGTCAATTTGGGTTTTGGTTGTTACTGGGCTTTGAGGATTGTAAATATCAAATAAGACTTGACAAATCTTGTCTTTTGTACGCCAGTAACTGAATAAAGCAATGAAGGAACCCGCTACCAAAATGAATAAAGCAAACCAAATGATTTTTTTCATCATCTCCATAAAAGGGCCTAACTTTATTCAATCGTATAAAAAAATAAGAGGAAGCAAATTGCAACATGCCCTCTCTATTGAGATAAATGAGTTCTATAATTCCGAACTTTTATTTTTTTTGACAAAATACTCATTTCAAAGCTGATTTTGGCTCTGGTACCCAATGCCCTACTCCACCCGCTCGGTCATCATTAAAAGAAGTAGGTGCTTTATCCGCAGCCATGTAATCTTTCCAACTTTCATTTTGAGAACCATCATCTCGGCGTACCATTGTAATACATGCTTCAACTGGGCAAACCAGGGAACAGAGATTACAACCTACGCAATTTTCATCAATAATTTCAGGAACCCGACTGCCATTTTTCGGCAAGGCGATGGCTTGATGTGCGCCATCTTCACAAGCAGTATAACAAAGCTGACAACCAATACATTTATCTTCATCTATACTAGCAGTAACTTTGTATTTCAAGTTCAGGTTTTCCCATGTTTTGACATTGGGAAGGGCTTTTCCGATAAAGTCATCCAATTTTTCAAATCCCTTGTCACGCATGAAGTTTTCAAGTCCTGGAATCATTTCACGAATGATACCAAATCCAAAATGCATCACAGCCGTACAGACCTGGACATTATTCGCTCCTAAAACCATATGCTCTACGGCATCCCGCCAGTTCTCAATCCCTCCTATTCCTGAAATCGGAATCTTAACCCCTACATCCTGAGCACAATTTTTTATCATATTCAAAGCAATTGGTTTTACAGCAGGTCCACAATACCCTCCATTTGTGCTTTTACCATCCACATTGGGATAGGGAACAAAATTATCCAAATCTACTCCCATTACACTTTGTATAGTATTGATCAATGAAATGGCATCTGCTCCTCCTTCAGATGCTGCTCTCGCTGGTTCAGTGATGTCAGAAATATTCGGAGTCAATTTTACAATTACCGGTACAGTTGCTACCTCTTTAACCCAACCTGTAATGGTTTTCAATACTTTTGGTTCTTGCCCTACTGCAGACCCCATGCCTCGTTCACACATCCCATGTGGACAACCAAAATTCAATTCCAATCCGTCTGCTCCCGCATTTTCGGCATCTTTTACAATTTGATGCCATTGTTCTTTGGTTTCCACCATTAATGAAGCCACTACAGCATGATCAGGGAAATACTTTTTGACCTCCTCTATTTCCTTCAAATTATCTTTTAAAGGGCGATCGGTTATCAGCTCTATATTATTAAAACCCACCATTCGGTTGTTTCGATAATTGATGGCACCATACCGACTGGAAGTATTGATGATGGGTACGCCAAGAGTTTTCCATACTGCCCCACCCCAGCCAGCATCAAAGGCTTTCATGATTTGATAGCCGGAATTGGTAGGCGGTGCCGAAGCGAGCCAAAAGGGGTTTGGGGATTTGATTCCCGCTAGGTTTGCACTAAGATTAGGCATATTATTTTTCTTTTTTGGTTAAGTCATTGTAGAATCCTACACCAATACCTAAAGTATTGCCTCAAGTAAGCCCCTACAGACAAAAACTGATATTTTTTGCTTGGCAGGATTTTCCAATTCAGTTGTCAAATTACCTTCTTTGACGAACTTTGATAGGTAATCTCTATTCAAATATCCAAACCTCTTCCTCCTATCTTTTTTCATAGTTTAGAATAATTAAAAGCTGTTTTTTCCATTACCACTGCATCTTCAAAAAAGCATCAATCCCAATTGCTGCACGCTTCCCTTCTGCTGCTGCATTCACTACTTCCGCCCCACCATTTACGGCATCTCCTGCTGCAAAATATTTTGGATTAGAGGTCTGAAAAGTTTCAGCATTTACCTCAATTTTTCCATTCGAGGATAAATTCAAATTGTCTATTTGTTCTAAAAAGCTGGTTTGATTGGCTTGCCCAGTGGCTAGGATGACTCGATCACAGGGCATTTCAAATTCGCTGTTTGGAATATTGGTAAGGCTTCCATTTTCATTTTTGGTTTTCACAAAACGAATGCCTTCGACTTTACCATTCCCCAAGATGGCAACAGGAGAAGCATTGAAAATGCCTTTTACGCCAACACCTTTTGCCAAGTCATATTCAAATTCATATGCACCCATCGCTTCTTTTGAGCGACGGTAAGCCAAAGTCACCTCTTCGGCTCCCAATCTGGCAGATTCAGAAGCAGCATCCATTGCTGTATTTCCTCCACCAATGACCACAACTCGTTTACCTGTTTCTACGCCAAGAGGATTCAACTTGACCTCCTCAATGAATTCTGTTGCACCAATACAGCCATCGAGTTTTTCTCCTTCAATATTCAAGACCCGTGTACTGCCCAAACCGATGCCTAAAAAGATCGCATCATATTCATTTTCAAGCTGTTGTAACTCTGTTTTTGTTTGAATGGGCTGATTGTATTGTATTGAAAAATCAAATTGCTTTAGCAAGTACTCGATTTCTTCCAACACATCCTGATTCGTTATTTTATAAGGTGCGCAGCCATACAAAGCCAATCCGGAGGGCTGGCTTTTTGCTTCAAAAATGGTGACTTCATAACCTCGCAGTCGCAATTCACAGGCACAGGAAATTCCTGCAGGTCCTGCACCAACAATGGCTACTTTTTTTCCATTTGGAGCTGCCAAATCATACAATTGCTTCCCTTCATTCACCATTTGAGAGGTCGCAAAACTTTGCAAACGTCCAATCTCTATTGGCTTGACATTCTGAAGATTAAATACACAAGCACCTTCGCAGAGCACTTCTGTGGGGCAAACTTTGCCACATATATTTCCAAAGTAATTGGAATCGTATATGGTCTTTGCAGCCCCTGCAATATTCTCCGTATGAATTTGGCGTATGAACAGTGGAATATCAATTCCAGTAGGGCAAGCCTGCACACATGGCGCATCAAAACAATACAAACAACGAGAACTCTCATAATAAGCCATCGTTGGATTCATATATGGCTTGATTTGCTCAAAATTATGGGCTAAATCACTATCGTTGGTGGGTTTATTATACTCTGCCATGAATAGATAATTAAAGAGAGGAGGAGGTGTTTTGAATTTTCGTTGAAAATTCAAAACACCTCCTCCTCTCTAAAAAATTATAATTCTACAATCTTGTCATAAGTCTCAGGGCGACGATCTCTGAAAAATTGCCAGGTGGAGCGTACTTCTTCAATCATATCCAAATCAAATTCTGCGACCAGCAATTCGTCTTTATCTTCAGAGGCTTGGGAAAAGATTTGTCCGCGAGGGTCTACGAAATAGGAACTTCCATAGAATCTGCCCAAATTCCAGGGCTTTTCGGTGCCAACGCGATTGATGCAGCCCATAAAATAACCATTGGCAGCCGCATGTGCGGGCTGTTCCAGTTGCCATAAATATTGAGACAGACCGGCTACTGTAGCAGAAGGATTGTAAACAATTTCGGCGCCATTCAACCCCAAAATCCTAGCGCCATCGGGGAAATGGCGATCATAACAAATGTAAACGCCCACTTTGGCATATCGCGTTTCAAAAACGGGATACCCCAAATTGCCAGGCTTGAAAAAGAATTTTTCCCAAAAGCCGGAAGTATGGGGAATGTGATTTTTGCGGTATTTCCCGAGGTAGGTACCATCTGCATCGATTACAGCAGCGGTGTTGTACAAAACGCCAGCTTGTTCTTTCTCAAAAATAGGGACGATAATCACCATCTGGTACTTTTTGGCGTATTCCGCCATTCGGTCTACTGTGGGACCAGGAATGGTTTCTGCCGAAGCATACCATGCGGCATCTTGTCCCGGGCAGAAATAAGGCGTATTGAATATTTCCTGTAAGCAAAGAATCTGGACACCTTGTTCTCCTGCTTTTTCAATATAGGGAATGTGTTTTTGCACCATCGCTTCCATAATTTCGGGGATGGTGCCTTCGCCCTCTGTTTTGGCGAGGGACATTTGGATTAGACCTGATTTTATTTTTCTGGGCATAGATTAAAAGTTTGCAAATTGTTTTGGATCTTCTTGTATATTTTCTTTAAACCAATTTTGAGAATCTTCTAGAGTCAGTTTACCAGAAGCCATATCCATTGTAAAATGATAGAGAATTTCATTGGTAGATTCGCCCTTTTCTGGAACACTTATTTCATTTTCTCCTACAACCTTTTTCAATTGTGAAATTAGCTGGTAGTTATTTAATCTTAAAAAAAGAAGAGCAGCTTCTAATCCTGTCCGTTTATTACCATCCTGAAAAACGTGGCTAGTAATAATATTGAACATATACAATCCCACCTTTTGATGAAGTTTAGGATATAAAGGCTCACCAAACATTTCGGCTTTCACTGCATCAACCAAATAATCCAAAGCATCTTCATGCAGGAAATTCGAAGGGGGGACAAAATTTCCGCCATGTGCTTCAATTGTCATTCTATTTATCAGGGTGAAATCTTCTTTCTTGAGGTATTCCATTTATCAAGCAAGTGCTTTAAAGACTTCCTCATAATTCTGGAAATCTTCTTTTATAAAAGATTCTAATCGGCTTCTTCGTTCGGCTTGTTCTTCAGAAACAATTATTTGATTTTCCTGCAAAATTTCTTTTAGAATTTCCTTTAACAAGTCTTTGTTTTCCACTAGGATAGCTTTAAAAGTCTTTTTATCAATATTTTGTAAATCCATAATGTAATTTTTAAAATTCAAGGTAAATAAAATCTAATTCACTTCCAATCCCAAAGAATTATCTCCCACTCCTCTCCACTTGGCGCTTTGTACAAATGCACTCTTTCAAAACCAACTCGCTGGTGTGCCTTCACAGAACGCACATTTCTGGTAGCAACCTCGGTCAACACAAAATCAAAATGAGGTTCCATTTGAGCTTTTAAAGTTAGATAAAGATTGTCAAAAATGCGTTTTCCGCGATAATCCTTGTCTACGCAAACCTGTCCCATGATAAAATATCGGTAATCATTGAGCTTTTTATCTTTGAACTTGGCGTGTTCAATTTGTCTGAACATTTCATCCAATTTGGGAATGCGTTCACTAAACTTCTTGAGCATTATCAGGGTATAGCCTATCACTTTTTCTCCATCTTTTGCAATAGCGTGCGGATAGGGTTTATTCATATCTTGTAATAAACGGATAGTATGCTTCAAGGTTACGAATCCTTGTTCTTCAGCTTCACGATCAGAAATATTTTCGGGCAAGTTTTTCTTTTGCAAGGCGAGCATGCCTGCAAAATCTGCTTCTGTTTCAGAATGGGTGTAAATAACTTCATTCACGGCTTAGTTTGTTTTCTTATTTTGATATTGTTCAAAAGTAATGGAATACCATTCTACCCACAAGCCCCCAATAGTCTCATCCGCAAATTCTTTCTCCAAAGTCAATCCCAATTTCTTTAAAACATTGGAAGAAGCTTTATTTTCTGGTAGTACCAATCCAATTATTTTTTTCAATTCCAGGACCTCAAAACCATGTTTCAGAACTGCTTTAGCCGATTCGGTCGCGATTCCTTGTCCCCAATATTTTTGAGCAAAGCGATAACCAATATCTACTTCATCAAATTCTGGTAAGTACTTTAATCCACAAAAACCAATAACTTTATCGCATTGAGGCTTCACAGTCACCGCCAATCTTCCAAATCCATATTTTCCGTAATCCCCTATTATGTTTTCGGAAATTCTCTTTTCTACCACTTCACGAGGTTGCACACCTCCATCTGCGGTATAGCGACTGACTTCGGGATCCAGATTCATCTGATAAGAATCTTCTACATCCTCCATCGTATACTTTCGAAGGATCAACCTTTCTGTTTCGATTATCATTCCACAATAATAAAAGGTTCTGCTACAATTTGTGTGAATTGAGTCAAACAAAAAGGGAAATCAGCTTTTCCTCCCGGCTCTTTTGCTTTCTCTTTTTGTTTGACCACCCAAATCTTATAGAAGGTATAAAAAAGGCTCGCCAAAGAATTTAAATTTGGTGGAAGATGGGTACAAAAACTATGGAAATGGCACTAATATGCATAGAAGCTGTTCAAAATCAATTTCATGAATCCCAATTTTTTAAAAAATTCTTATGAAAAGGAGGGTAACAATTTCGACCCTAAAAAGATAAATTAACAGAAACGTGAAGTAAAATAAATACTATGGCTCATAACCATTTCCCAAAAGCCATAATTGCCCTAAAAAACCATATAACCCTGAATTTTTCCTTAAAACCAATTCTCCTCTATCTGGAGGAGTGACTCGACCAAATTTTTCAAGGCTGGTAAACAATTGATCCTGCAAATAACTGATGGCTTTTTTATACTTAAAAGTTGAAAGATGGCTTTGCAGGTAGCAATTCTTTATAACAAATAAAGTAAGCTCAACACTGGCTAGCAGGTGGAACAGGTAGCTCCTTTTCCCTGGGTGTGCTTTATCCAACCCTCTTTTTGTGCAGGGTATGGACCGCTATTTCTATGCTGTGCGCTCAAAGGCGGGTAAATCAACCACAATTTTATTTAACCCGTAAATTTTTAATTATGAAAACCACTGTTAGAACAACTTCTCAGAAAGCATTGACAATCAATGACTTCCAAAATACAAAAATCAAAAAAAGTAAGCAAAAGAAGGTAAAAGGCGGTGATGATGGTATTGGGATCGAAGATATTATTAACGTCTAGAAGTCCTTTGGGATAGGGAGATAATTTCATCTTCCTATCCTTTTTATTTTATCGCTTTAATCTTTTCGAGTAGCCAGTTCTTGGCAAATACGTTTTTTGCGTTGAGTAATGACTTCAAAATCAGTTCTTTATGTTTTATCCGATAAACCTGATCAATACTTAATTTCAGCAGTTTTCTAAAAAAGACAATAAAATTTTGATACAATTTCTGTCTTCGGGGATTGATGGTAACGTTTCTCTTGATGTACTTATCAAATGCTTCGCATTGGGCATGAAGAAAGTCATAATTATAACCTTGTTTTTTATCAAGGAACAATTCATAATACGTTCGCATCAATAATGTCCTGGCATTTATCTGTATTAAAACCTGTTTGAAATGATAATGACCAAGCATTTCTGTGACTTCCATAAATTCAGATTTGAAAAAGTGCCAAAATCCTGTTGCCAGTGTTTTTATATCTTCTCTTACATCTTTATTTAAGAATTGCTCATAGGTCTGTATAAAATGATAAGTCCAATCAAACTTTTTTAAGGTAGAACCCGAAATCGTGATGTTTAAAAATGTCCCGGTTGTAATCAGGTTATTCTGAACCAGTATATTTTTATCAATCCCAATTTTGTATAAGTCAAATGATTCTTCCAAAGTGTGTTTTTCAGCTTCTGATATTTTTCCGATTACAAAATTTAATAGTAATGCCAGGACATTTAGCGCATCCTGCTTAGAAATGTCATTCAATCCATTTAGGAATTTATCCTTAACCTTTTTGTATAGATTTTTATCCTGAGAAGCATAGAGCTCCTTTATTTCCTGATAAATCTTTAAGAGTACATTGCCTGAAGCTTCCATTTTTTGATAAGTTTCATCAATCTCTGAATAATTCTCAGATAGAATCTTTTCCCTTGATTGTAATTCACAGTCCAACTTTAGTTTTTCTAATTGATAGAAATGTTCAAGACCATGAATGGAGGCAAGAAGGCTGTCTACAGAAGCTTGTTTATTGGTATATGGATGAAAATAATAGTCAGAAAACAAAGCATAACTATTTAAAAAATAGGCTGACCCACGATCCGTTTTGTTTTGAATTTCCCGAATCAGGGATTGGGTTTGATTTTGGAATAGATGGTAAATATTGCGCGTCCCCATAATTTCAATCAACAATCTTTCTCTGGATGTATGCTCGTTTTTGTAGTATTCTGAAATCAAAAAATTCTCAACCATTTTGGTTGCGTCAGACATCAGGTTGCGCATTTTTCCATCATAATAAGCACCTGGAAAAACTCTTTTAAAAACCTTTTCTTTTTTCAAATCTTCATCCTTCCAATCAGGAAATCCCTTTTTTAAATAATCATATAGCTTGGTAACATTTTTTTTTGGATGCATGCGAAAATATTTTCCCAAAGCCTTCCATTCTTCCGGATTAAAAGATTTTAAAATAGCTATCAATTTACTGTTAACCATCCTGAATTTGCCTTTTCAAAATAGGAAAGCGAGTCATACTTAAGTCCAAGAATGGTCTTAAAAAGCACCTTTTAAACAATCCCCAGATCATCAAAAGAGCTGAAATGAGTCTAAAAATTGGAGATGGCTTGAATATTTTCGCATAAAAAAACCATGACGAAAAAAAAGGTAAAATTCAAACCTAAAACACTGATAGCCAGAGAGTTGTAAAAATTAAGCGAGAAAAAAAAAGTTGCAAAACTCAGTTACAAACATCAAAAATTGTATTTAATAATTACAATATTTTGGAATAAAATTGAGCTTGTAAATAGTTACCTACTGGTAAAGAAACGCTTCAGAGGTTATAAATACCAGCTTATTTCCCAATAAAAACCTCCTACACGCGAGAGAGAACATCCAACTATTTTGCTCGAAACGGTGAACAAACAACACCGTTTTTTTTTTTGGGTCAAACCAGCCCTCTCCGCCTCACTTCTTTCATAATCAACTCTAGCTCTCGTCCCATTTCACCTGTGACAGATGAATTTTCCTGTGCACGTCGAATCAGATATGGAACAACCTCTCGAACAGAGCCATACACCACATATTTGGCGACGTTGAATCCTGCCTTGGCAAGGTTGAACGTTAGGTGGTCACTCATACCCAATAACTGGCAAAAATTGAGATGGGGGTGATCCCTTTGGATATTTTTCTGAACGATTAAATTGGCTTGAAGCAATGCACTATTGGCATTGTGAGAGGCATTACAAGACGCTAATTTTTTATAATTTTCAACACAAAACTCAATCCCTGCATCATAATTTTCATCTGTTGCTTGTTTGTTGGGCTGTATTGGGGAAGGGTAGCCCATTTCTTCTGCTCTGTTTCTTTCCTTTTCCATATATGCGCCCCGAACCAATTTGGCTCCAAGCAAATATCCTTCCTCCTGGGCTTTTTTAAATGACTGCTTCAAAAATGCTAGTCTATCGGTTCGATACATTTGAAAAGTATTGTACACCACAACTTTTTTCTTGTTGTACCGCTTCATCATCAGGTCTGCCAAATCGTCAATGGGATCTTGAATCCAGCTTTCTTCAGCATCAATAAAGACTGCTGTTCCTTTTTGATAAGCAACGTGACAAATCGAATCCACTCGTTTCAACACATTTTGGTATTCCGCTTTCTCTGCTTTGGATAGCGCTTTGCCGCTTTGCTTTTTTTCCAAAAGTTCAAATCTGGCCAATCCAGTGATTTTTGTACTGATGACTGGAACATGACCATTCTGCGCAGCAAATTCGATGGCTCGAATATTTTCGTTCATGGTTTTGTTGAACTCCTCTTCCGTTTGTTTTCCCTCTGCTCCATAATCTAAAATACTCAAGACTTTATTATCCCACAATCGCTGAATGGTATTCTGGGAATCCAATAGGGTTGTCCCTCCACAAAATTGCCTGAAAATCGTTTTTTTAGTGATTGTCTCCGAAAATGGCAGCCTCCATTTTACAGCCCAGGCACCAACTTTGGAGCCCAAATTGACCAGCCAGAAATTGTTCATCATTTTGAACAAAAGTGCCGTTTCTCTTAATTCTTTGTGGGTTTTGTCTGCAAACGCAATTTCAGTATTCGCAAAATCAACAACAGGTTTATCCTGCATTACTTCTTTGATGGTTTTGGTTAAGGCTTCAAAGGGTTGCTCGACTGGTTTAGCCATATTGTCCATATTATGTGTTTCAGTTTGTTTGTCGATTTATTGATTGCTAGTTGCCCAGCAATCAATAAACTAATGCTTTGATACGAGCGACCAAATTTCCCAAGCTTTTTCGGCTTGAAGGTATAGCATTTTTAATCCATTATAAATTTTGGCATTTTGCATTTCGCCTTTTGCCAAAAATAGGGTTTTTTCGGGATTGTAAACCAAATCATAAAGAAAATGATTGTGACTTAGATGTTCATAAGGAATCATAGGGCTATCATCCAAATAGGGATACATACCAACTGGTGTGGCATTGACAATCAAATGATGGGTTTCCATGATTCTTTTATCAATTGCTCCATAAGTCAAATGCCCGTTCAATCTGCTCCTGGATATAATTTTATAGGGGATATTCAATTTCTTTAAAACATAAATTATGGCTTTCGCTGCTCCACCGCTTCCAAGTACCAAAGCTTCAATATTGGGGATGGCATTTTTGGGCAAAAACTCTAACAAAGTTATTTCAAAACCATAAACATCTGTGTTATAGCCTTTTAACTTACCATTTTCAATTTTGATCGTATTGACTGCCCCAATCTCTTCCGCAGCCAAATCTATTTCATTTAAAAAAGGGAATACTGCTTTTTTATAGGGGATGGTCACATTTAACCCCTTCAGTGTAGGATTGTTTTTTATCAAATCCGGTAATTCATGGATTTGCTCCAATGGAAATAGTTCATAATGGCTATTGAAGATTCCCTCTTTCTTAAATTTTTCCGTAAAATACTTTTTTGAAAATGAATGTGACAGTGGATAGCCAATTAACCCAAAAGTGTTTTTTCCCTTCATATCTATTCTTTGTGACCCAATTTCTCTAAACCCAAAACGACCACAAACCCTACAACTGTGCATATAATTACACCCAAAATCATGGGTTCATGTTCGTAGGCACCAGGCAATACGGATTCTTCCAGAAAAGGTACCATTTCCCCTTTGCTATTTTCTCGATATTCCAGCACATTTCTCCAGGGCCATAGTTTGTTTAAGGAGCCTATCATGAATCCTGTCAATAAAGCCATGGTCTGATTGTAAAAATTCTTGAAGGTCCAGGATAGCACTCTGGAAAATGTGACCAGGCCCGTCAAAGCGCCCAAACCAAAGACCCCTAAAATAATAAGGCTTTGTGTTTCAAATGTTTGCAAGGCATTCTTTACGGTCGGAATAATAAAGGTATACATACCCAGCAGCAATAAAATGAAGCTCCCTGAAATGCCTGGAAGCATTAGTGCGCTGATTGCAATTAAACCAGAAAGAAAAACAAACCACAATGCTTCATTTCCTTGAGCAGGGCTGGCAACTGTAATGAAATAGGCAATTGCAATACCTAAAATGAGTGCAGTAATTGCTTGCGCATCCCATTTGCTTACTTGCTTACCTATATATATTGCCGAAGCGATGATAAGTCCAAAAAAGAAAGCCCACAACAATTCAGGCAAGTTTTCCAGGATATGTGTAACACCAAAAACACCAACCACTACACCAAGCCCCATTCCCAAAAGAAGCAAAACAAGAAAATTGCCATTGATGGTCCGCCAGACACCATTTAGACCACTTTGTTTAAAAATTTTGATAAGTGAGGGGTCAAAAGCCTTGATTGTATTAATCAATTTTTCATAAATCCCAGTAATAAAAGCGATTGTCCCCCCAGAGACTCCGGGAATCACCTCAGCGATGCCCATTGCCATTCCTTTTAGGATTAAATTAGCCTTCGTCTCTTTGTTTTTCATGGCACAAATGTAAAAGAAGCCCCTTGCTTTTTCCTTACAATTTAATATCTTTGTTGAAATTCAACTATGAGGAGACTGGACAATAGCATTCCACAAAATTTTTGTTATTTCCAATTTCCCTCCTTTACAAGTTTCCCCCCATCCCTAAATTACAGCCACAGTAGTCATGGTTGTAATGATGTCTTTTGCCCCTTAACACTGGTGCACTTACTATTAGAAACACATTGCAGGTAAATGATGCATTATCATTTACAAATTGATTTACTAACATATTGTGGTAAAATCATCAATGACTTGGAGTTGTCTTAAAAGAATCAATCGTTCAAGCAGTTTGCGGTATATTTTGAATAAACACCACGATTACCCAAAAAATTGAACAATGAACAACTAGGGCCATAAGTTGCTTTTGAGACAGCTAAATCACTTGTGAGGACATCACGATGGGGAAAGGTTAAATCTGTGTATTTAGCTAATAATCAATTGGTTAAAAACTCAAACCAAATTTGCCGGTTCCCCCTAAAAAACATTCACTATGAACAAGACTCGGATACTCATCGCAGACGACCATCAGATGTTTAGATCGGGTATTGCTTCCCTTCTAAAAAAAGAACTCAGTTTTGAAATCATTGGAGAAGCCAGCGACGGTGCTGAAGCCATTCGCATGGCAAACGAAAAACAACCAGATGTCATATTGATGGACATTCATCTCCCTGCAGTTAATGGAATTGCAGCTACCAGAGCCATTATGAGCGAAAATGAAGGCATTAAAATCCTTGCATTGACCTCATTTGAAGAAGATGAGTATGTAGTAAATATGGTTAAAGCAGGAGCATTGGGCTATATCCTTAAAGAGGCGCCAATTGAGGAGCTCCTAATCGCTATCAAGGCACTTTCCAAGGGCAATAGTTATTTTGCTAAAGAAGTTTCACCAAAATTATTTGCTCGGCTTGGACAAAACGATTACCGTACTCGTACTAAGGAATCGGCTCGGAAAATGTCCATAACAGAACGTGAATTTGAGGTATTGAAATTTATTGCTGATGAATTGACAAATAAGGAAATCGCTGGTCAATTGTACATCAGTCCGCGTACTGTGGAAACCCATCGTCGCAATCTCATCCAAAAACTTAAGGTAAAAAATACTGCCGGCCTTGTGAAGTATTATTTAAATGTAGTAGAGAAACAAAAGGCTGGATTGGTCATATAGCTTTTATTTAGTTCAAACATGAATCATCCCCCCAAAGGCAGGGGTGATTGGTTCTATTATTTTCATAATGTGCTAAAGGATTATCCTAGGTTTTTTTCTTCTAAACCCCTGAAAGTTCAAGGTCAAGACCAAGTTCAAGTCCAAGAATTGAACTTGAACTTGGTCTTGACCTTGAACTTAAAAAAAATCACAGAGTATATTTTTAGAACCAATCACCCCTGCCCCAAAGGGGCAAGCTGAATTTTCAGATATTATCTTAAATCATTGAATTTCAACTCACTATGTAATGTGTTTTTGTTGCACGGTGCGGGGTGCGCGTTGGTCAAACCCGCACCCCGCACCGCGCAACAAATTGAATATCAATAGATTAAGTAAAGAAGATAAACGAAATGGTTTTTATTGTCAAAATTCAGCTTGCCCCTTTGGGGGGATGACACATGTTTGAACCATTTCCATCCAGTTGAGCAATTGATATTACTTCCTAATTGGTACACCAGCTCCTGTTCACAAACGCTCAATCCTTACCACTTATATGTTACTTATTACGTATTTCCACGCAACTTAAAAATCAGGAATTTACGTATTTGTGAACCCAATATCTTAGTCTACATTTGCACTACAACCTATTCAAACTGATTTTCATCTCACACAAGTATTACTGCTCTTAGTGAATATCTCACTCGTTTCAAATAACCCATTGGAAACACTATCAAATAATAGCATCCCAGGAATGCACCATTCAGGTAAAGCTGCATGCAATGTAGAGGATTGCCAGGCTATTAAATACCTGCACAACATCAATTTGTAAGAGAATCAAATTTTTAAATAAATACAAAATTCTAGTCATGAAAAAACTATTTCTTCTGTTCTCATTCGTAGCCTTCTGCGCAGTTTTTGCAACAGCACAAAATAATGCAACCAATCAGGAACAAAATGGTAACAGCAATACCAGTGAAATAACCCAAACAGGATTCCAAAATACCTCTCAGGTCATTCAAAACGGAAATGACAATACGATTACATTAGGTCAAAATGGGGCTAACAACTCAATAGATTACTCCAATGCCGGGAGTGATAATATAGTAATGCTTGATCAGGTCGGCAATAACAACCAGACAGTAACAATGATTCAAGCTTCTGAAAATCAAGCTACCAACGTCCAGGATGGAGATGGCAATATCATTACCCAGGATTTATTGTCTGATCAAAGCCAGGTTATTGTTTCTCAGGAAGGTGACGGCAATATTGCGGTACAATTGCAATCTGGCCTTGGCAATAACAGAGGATTCATCGGAGTTGCTGGAAATACCAATATTACAACTCAGGCACAAGCGGGGGAGAACAATGTATCAGGCATTAGCGTAGTAGGAGGAACCAACTCCGTTTTTGTGAATCAAAATGGAACTTCTAATTCCAATGGTATTAGAATAGAGGGTGATGGCAATTTGGTAAATGTAGACCAGGATACGGATAACAACTTTGCAGGTGATGACGTCGATCCTCAATTGATTCAAATTGGAGATGGCAACACGATAACATTAGACCAAACCGGAACTTCAAATTCGGCTGCGGTTTATCAGGAAGGATGGGACAATAAAGTAACCAATACCCAGACAGGAGTTGGCAATACACATAGTACACGCCAGGTAGGCGGAAATAATAAATCAACCATTACTCAGTCTGATAATTAATTTGGTAAACAGTCGACGGTAGATGGCTAAGGGATCCAAATTGAGCTTAAAATTTTCCATCTTCCATCTACCGTGGACCGTTCACCGGTCTCAAGATTATTTGGGATTAATAAATCAGCTTTCTGGTTAAGACTCGCATGGTTCGAAGGAAGGAAGAGAATGCTCTTCCCCTTCGAACTTGTTTTCTTAAAAAATTGTATTCACGGTTTTCTCAAAAAAAGTATGAAACTGACTTTAAACAAGTAATGAAAAAGTTTTGGTTTGATGTTATCAATGCACTAACCAACAACTCTTTCTTCCTTTTTGAATTTAACTTTTAAAGTCATGGTGTCCCAAAGAAAACTGCTTTCAAACAAATACAAAGAAAGCCCAGATATCAAATCCACTCTACCCTCCATTGAACTGGACTCATGGTTTTAAAAGATAAATTCGCCATAACCATTTTGATATGTTGGATGTACTGGTTGCCCATGGCCGCCCAACATCTAACCGAGCAAGACCTGTTGCTACAACCAACTGAGTTGTTAACAGGAGATTTGTCGGGTGATGGGAATGGCGTATTTATCAACCAGGTGGGAGACCGAAATGAGGTAGAATTGATACAAACACGCGATGAAAGTGCTCTATTAAGAAATTTAACGCGTCTGCTCCAATCAGGAAATGACAACAAAGCCTGGATTACTCAAAACGGAGGCGGAAATGAATTGGCAGTGATACAATATGGTGAAGAGAATTTATACTACCTATTGAATCGTGGGCATGATAATCAGATGGTTATTATCCAGGAAGGACAAGAAAATCGAATTTTTCAAAAATTGATTGAAAGCAATCAAAATAACATTCAATTCGTCCAACAAGGCAACAACAATACGATTGTTCAAATCCTTGAAGGCGTATCAGAAGGAAACTATGCGATTCGGCAAGTTGGAGACGGTCTGAAGGTTTACATCAGACAGTCTTCTTATTAGACTTTTTTCCAAAAAAAAATTCTCTTAAATACCAAATTGGAATAAAGTCTATTGATTAGGGCAATTTTGTAAATTGATGAATTAGCTTAACGGGCGAGGCAGGATGAAGTTCATGCCTAAAACGGCAGCTGACTTCATCAATTTACCTTTTGAAATCCTTGCTGATAATAAAATAAAATGCCTGGATACAGGCAATAAAAAATGTATCTCGGAAAATTACTGCTCTGTACTTTTTTGCTTCAAATCTTCCTTTTCAGTTCACCCTCCCAGGCTCAACCAAAGGAAAGGTTTACAGCCAGATTGGATTTCGAAAAAACGGATGGCTCCAACATTATCCGTGGTTGGTTTCGAAATAATGAAGTGCTGGCATCTGTTTTCCAATACAATTTCATCGTATTCAAGAAAGCATCTAAAGATTCTACCAGAAGTAGCTTTAGAGCAGCTACTGGAAAGAAAAACATGCTTTCCAAAGCAGTTTTATTCTTTAAGGAAAGACATCCAATTGAGAAAGTAAAACTTGAAATTTTTCGATATGGCGAGCTGGTCGCTGTCGATTCCATTATTACCAGCATGCCTGAAACGATAGCAGAAAATCCTGAAAAGGAACTGCCCAAAGCCCCTGTTGCCATCCCGAAAACCCCAACTTTTGATGAATTGGAGATTGATGGTCTGATTCTGGATGAAACCCGCTCCAAACTGGGACATGATTTTTATGAGTATTTCTACAATGCCTGGGTAGCTCCCCAGGAAGCGAAAGACTTTATCATTACTATTCGGGAATTGCCAGCTCGGGGAAGGGTCGCACAAATAGCTATTGAAATAAATGATCAAACATTAGTGAAGCGATTTTTGCAACCCAGATCCGAATTAATTGAAAACCTGGCTGTTCATCTGGTCGAAGTTGCCAAAAATCATCTAACCAAAATGGAAAACCTCAAGCAAGAAATACTAACAGAAGACCTCAAAGGTTCCGGAATTTTCTAAAAACAATATTATGAGAACAAAATATACACTAACCGCCCTAATCATTTTTTTGTGCATTGGTTTCCAGACCTATAGTCAGGATTTTGTATACAAACCAATAAATCCGGCTTTTGGAGGAGATACCTTCAATTATAGCTGGCTCTTGAGTGCAGCACAAGCACAAAATTTAATTGAAGATCCAGAACCTAGCGTTTTTGGATCCAGAAGCACCCTGGATAGTTTTTCGGAATCACTAAATCGCCAATTATTGAACCAAATATCAAGAGAGCTCATCACCTCCCAATTTGGAGAAGAAGGGCTTACTGATGGCGTTTATTCGGTTGGCGATTTTCAAATAGATATAGCCACCACATTAGATGGTTTGACGATTACTTTGTTTGATACAGCAAATGGAGAGCAAACTCAAATTGTCATACCGTTCTTTTAGAATTTGAGAGAATGAGAGAATGAGAGAATGAGAGAATGAGAGAATGAGAGAATGAGAGAATGAGAAATCCTTTCTCTCTCAAATTCTCAATTTCTCAATTTCTCATATTCTCATATTCTCACACTCTCACACTCTCAAACTCTAATTGACGTCCCCCTAATACAGAATCGCTTCTATATGTAAACTTGTCAATCTTCCAGCGAGAAACTGAACGTATTTCCCGGAAGGTAGAAAAATTCCGCCTCGGCGGTGAGAAGTGATATAAAGATGAATCATCCCCCCAAAGGGGCAAGCTGAATTTTCAGATATCATCTTAAATCGTTGAATTCCAACTCACTATGTAATGTTTTTTTGTTGCGGGGTGCGAGTTGTGGGTAAGTAAGACCTGCAACTCGCACCCCGCAACAAGTTGAATATCTACGAATTAAGAAAAGGAAAAAACGAAAGGGTTTTATCGACAAAATTCAGCTTGCCCCTCTGGGGGATGACCCATCTTTCCTGTTGAATTGCGAACATGTTAAAAAAAACATACTATGTCCACTATTAAATCCAATTGGGGGATTGGAACCACGAATTTTAGATATTATCCCTTAGTAAAAGTTGGGAATACCAACCCCGTTCTATTTTTTATTTGCCTTATTGCTTTCTTTATTCTTCCTGGCTGTGGCACCTTTCTTCATCAGCCCATGCAATCTTATAAGGCAAGACTGGGAGAACCTACCCAAAGTACTATTGAGCTGAAAAGCTTGCCTGAACCTCGCGAAAAAATAGTCGTTGCAGTTTATAAATTTCGAGACCAGACGGGACAATACAAACCAAGTGAAACGGGAGCTAGCTGGAGTACGGCAGTAACCCAAGGAGCAACAAGCATCTTGATAAAAGCACTAGACGATTCTGGTTGGTTTATTCCAATTGAACGAGAAAATGTAGGAAATCTATTGAACGAACGAAAGATTATTCGTTCCAGCAGAGCTCAATACAATCAACAAAAAGGGGATAATTCTCAAAACCAATTATTGCCTCCTCTTTTATATGCAGGAGTGCTACTGGAGGGTGGTATCATTTCCTATGATGCCAATGTCATCACAGGAGGTGCTGGGGTTAGATACTTTGGAGCAGGTGCCTCCAGTCAATATCGACAAGATCGGGTTACCGTTTATCTCAGGGCAATTTCTACCAGCAATGGGAAAGTCCTAAAAACTGTTTATACTTCTAAAACGGTGCTTTCTCAAAAGTTAGATGGCGGTTTATTTCAATTCGTACAATTCAAAAGACTGTTGGAAGCAGAAACTGGTTACACCTACAATGAGCCTTCTGAAATCGCGGTAATGGAAGCCATTGAAAAAGGGGTCATGAGTTTAGTCATTGAGGGTATTGAGGATGGTTTGTGGCATTTGGAAGATGATAGAGATGAAAAGGAGTTTCCAATCAAGGATTACAAAAAAGAAAAGGAACTCACTGAGAAAACTGACATTTTTGGAAGACAATTGGATAATCGAAGGAACATCCTGGGATCAAAAATTGCTACTACAAGTCTTTTATATAAGGGAGACTTTCCAGATCCCAAACTAAAAACAGGAGTAGAGTTGGGACTTAGTTTTTCTCCCTTGCCGGCTGTGGGATTAACCTTTGACTATGGCTTTGCTCAATTGGGCACCAAAAAATTCTACCAGTCCAATGTTTCTTATTTAGAATTTGGTGCTCAGTATCGCATCTTTCCCTATGATAGTTTTACACCCTTTCTCAAGCTGGGCTATGGTTTCCTAACCGAAAATGAGGCACATCGATTTGATTATAGCAGTAAATTCTACAATAAATTTAATTCGGGACTAGGCTTTGAGTACATGCTTAAAAGCAAGGCAGGCATCGTGTTTTCAGTAGATTACAACTACTTGTTCAGCGATAAATTTGATGATGTGGAACAAGGCAAGTACAATGATTTTTATTGGAGAGGAAACCTTGGATTGAATTTTTATTTCGGAAGAAAAGTGGAAAGCAATAAAAGAAAATTTGAAATCCAAAGACCAGGATTGAACAGCGTCAATGATTTTTAGACAAAAAAACCAGAATGCAAATGATTTATAGAGTCTACATAATTCTATTCTTTTATATTTTCCTTGGTTGTCAGGAGGAGACCATACAACCAGATGTATTTGGTTCTTTGTTTGGTGAAGTTCTGACGGAAAGTGACAATATGGCCATCGAGGGAGCCACCATATCTTCCAATCCCCCAACGAGCATTGTTTTTACAGATAGCCTTGGAAGATTTGCATTAGAAAATATCAAAACGGGAACCTACTCTATTCGCGCTGAAAAAGAGGGCTATGCCACACAAATTGCAAGCATCAGCATTTTTGAAAATCAGACAGCAGCTTTGGAAATAAAAATGCCTCCTGATGTCGGAACCAATAGTCCTCCCAATCCACCAACTTTGGTAAGCCCTGAACAAAATGCCTTAAATCAACCTACCAATATTACTTTAAGCTGGGAAGCGACGGATCCAGATGGAGAAGATGAATTGACCTATGATGTTTTGTTGTTCAACTCTGATATGAGCATTAATACGACTATTGCAAGTGATATCTCTGAAAATGAAATTGAACTTTCAGATTTGCTTTATGAGACTACCTATTTTTGGCAGGTCATTGTCTATGATGGAAATGCAAATCCTGTAAATGGGGATGTATGGAGTTTCTCTACGGCGGCTTTTCCCGATCATCGCTTTTTGTATGTAAAGGAACAAAATGGAAAGTTTGATATTTTTTCTGCTCAAATTGCCTTTGAAGCATTTCAATTGACCTCTAATGCGGGAAGCAATTGGCGACCCATCATGAGCCCCGATAGAAATCGAATTGCCTATATTTCAAATATTGGCATCGATGCTCACCTCTTTACGATGAAGCGCGATGGCTCTGATGCTCAACAAGTTACCAGCAATATCCCTATTGCGGGTTTCAATAATTACGAATTGGATTTTGCCTGGTCGCCCACCAGCAATCAGTTGCTCTACATGCATTTAAACAAGCTATACAAAATCAACATTGATGGTTCTGGATTAACCTTTGTCGCAGAAGCCCCCTTAAATCAAACTTATACCGAGTGTGACTGGACAGCGTCTGGAAATCAAATTATTGCCAGAACTACAGGATTGAATCCTTATAATTCAAGAATCTATTTGTACGATGCCAATGGAACCCTCATAGATGAAGTCATGACGGATTTGCCTGGAAGTTTTGGCGGAGGCAATTTCTCTATAGATGGAAAATATATGCTCTTCACACATGATATTTCCGAATTTGAATCTCCTGATGGACGTCAGCTCGACAGTCATATCTTTCTATTAAAACTTGACGACCACACCATGGAAGACCTTTCCAGCAACAAACCCGCTGGAACCAACGATCTCGATCCCCGGTTCTCACCTGATGGCTCAAAAGTCATTTTCATGAATACCAACAATGATGGAATTTCTCCAAAAAGTATTTGGGCGATGAATTTGGAGGGAGAAGGAAGGACTCAGCTTTTTCAGCAGGCGGAGATGCCGGATTGGAGGTGAGGGGTTGTGGGTTAAGAAAATTAAATCTTTCCCAATAACTTAACCGTGGCTCCCACCTTTCTCCGTACCTTTGCAAACTTTTCCAGAATTTGAAAGAAGTAGAAGTTGTCAACTTTAGGAAACGAACCACTGAATTTCTCAAAATCTCAATTTCTCATTCTCTCAAACTCTCTCAAACACACGATGGATTTTAAAACCTTTCGGCAAAGATTTAAGGAATTACCAGCACAGGATCAGGATTTCCTGAAAGTACTCTCAATCGCCTACGAGCCACTGAACCAAACCAGAATAGTAAGTGTGCTGAATGGAATTGGATTGAAAACAGAACGCGCCACCAAATACAATGGACCGATTGTCAAACAATATTTTGAGCGTTTAGAAGGTGATTGGATGGTGTTGGATAAGAAGTTAAAAATCAGAGTAAAAGAAGATTTCCTGGAGTGGATCATGCGGCTGGCAATAATTGATGAACGATTTGACTTATGGACAAGAGAAATTCAGAATTTGTTGCCCTACAAAGAGTGGTATCGCCCGGCGAGCTATTATGGATGTATCCGGGAATTGCGAATTGCCATGTACCAGGGAAAGGTACAAGCCATCATGGATGTGTTACAGGCCGTGAAAATGTATTTTCCAGCAGAATTTTCACAAAACCACTTTTTTGAAAAATTCTTTAATCCCTTTGACCCTAAATGGTTAAAAACCTTTCCCATTGAAATTCAGGATGTTGCGCTTGAACAACTCACTTTCAATGCCATTTTCAATTTAGATCCTGTTGAGGATTTTGTGGCCTTTATGAAAGAAAGTGAACACCTGGGCCATCCTTTTAAAGGACAAGCGATTCGTTCCTATTTGAATACTGTTCTTTTACTACAAGGTAAATGGGAAGCCGCCGCAGAGTTGTTGGCTAAAGAAAAAAACGAAACGTCCATGCTCCTTCGAGCCGGTTGGATTAATTTTTTGAAAGGAGAAAATGCTTTGGCGCTCAAGTATTTTGATGATGCTTTGAAAAAATACAGAAAGGAGACATCGGACAGGAAAGCTTATTTCCGACACCTCGGAGGCATTTTCCATGTACTTACCATTTTGAAACAAAGAGGGAAGGATTATTTGAAAAAAATCCACAGCTATGCGGAGAATGTACCACATTCCACCTATGAACATAGTTTTCAATACCTCAATGCCACGGCTTATTATTTAAAAAATCAAGTAGAAGATACACGGTTTTTCATGAATAGAAATCCCAATCATAGTTTTGATTTGGTCATTAAAGGCATTGTAGACTACTGGACACAACACAATTGGACAACCAGTGCCAGAGAAGTGTACTTGAGTTTTTACAAAGATGCAAAGGAAAATGGTTACGACTGGATGGCGATGGAATTGGCAGGTTGTTTTTCCAAAGTTTATCCAGATGAGGAATTGAGAAATGTTTTTAAAGAAGAATGGGAAACGTATCAACAAAAGTTAAAAGTAGAGAGCATTCTGAATATTGTCGAAATCAAAGAAAAGTGGGAACGCTCTTTGGAGGCTTTGCTTCAATTGAAGGGCACGCGCAAGCGTAAGAAGGCTACCAATGGAAAAGCATCCCGATTGGTTTGGCTAATTGATTTTGACAGGCATGAAATTCAACCCAAAGAACAAACCATTAATCAGAGTGGATTGTGGAGCAAGGGACGCAATGTAGCACTCAAGAGGTTAAAAGAGGGCGGTGTAAAATGTATGACGGAGCAAGATATGAGAGTAGCAAAAGCCGTTAAGGTTCACTCTGGATGGGGTTATTATGCCGGTACAGAATACCTTGATTTCGATATTGCGGTAAAAGCATTGGTAGGACATCCTTTGGTATTTAGAATGGATGCACCCGGTATTTCTGTAGAGATTTTGGATAAACAACCGGAATTAGTGGTTGAACAAAAAAATGGAATGTACGAAGTCAAATTCAATGAAGAATTTGAAGGAGAAGGCTCTTATTTGATCAAAGAAACACCGACCAGGTACTATCTTTTTGAGGTCACTAAAACTCATGAGGAAATCAATCGCCTTATAGAGGGTGGAAACCTCCAAATTCCAGAAGCTGGGAAAGATCGCTTAGTAGAAGTCATTGGTAATTTGTCTTCCGTAGTCACCGTCCAATCTGCAGTGGGCGAGCAAGCAGCTGATATTCCTAATGTGGAAGCTGAAAGCAGAACCTATGTCCATTTGCTGCCTATTGGAGATGGCTTTAAACTCGAATTTTTTGTAAAACCATTTAGCACCGAACCTCCTTATTTCAAACCAGGAAGTGGTCGTGAAAATGTAATTGCAGAAATCAATGGGCAAGTACTGCAAACTCAAAGGGATTTGAATAAAGAGAAGGAGCGAGCCAAAAGAGTAGAAGAAGGCTGCCCAAGTTTGCAAAAAGTAGAATCCTACAACCTGGAATGGCAATTTGAGGAAGTAACAGACTGCTTAAATGTATTGTTGGAATTGGAACCCTTTAGAGAAAAAGGTCAAATCATTTTGGAACATCCTAAAGGCGAAAAATTGCGCATCACAGGGCAATTGGATTTTGGCAGCTTGTCTTTGGGTATCAAAAAAGAACGGGATTGGTTTGGTTTATCCGGTAAAGTAAAAGTAAATGAAAAGCAGGTTATAGATTTCAGGCAATTGCTGGAGATGGTAGAAAATAGTAATACCAATTTTGTAGAACTAAATGATGGCCAATTTTTAGCACTTACCGAACAATTGCGAAAAAGAGTTTTAGAAATCAATAGTCTTTTGAGCAAAACCAAAAAGGAATTGCGCTTTCATCCCCTTGCTGCCCCAGTACTAGAAGATTTTGGAGACTTATTGGATGATATCAAGGTAGATGCAGCATGGAAAAAGCATTTGAATAAACTAAAAGAGGCACGTGAAGTTAACCCTGACGTCCCATCCACCTTTAAGGCAGAATTGAGGGATTATCAAAGAGATGGCTATAGATGGCTTTCTCAATTGGCACATTGGGGTGTAGGCGCTTGTTTGGCAGATGATATGGGTTTGGGAAAAACCATACAAGCCCTGGCAATTTTGGTAAAAAGAGCCAAAGAAGGCCCCGCGCTGGTTGTTGCGCCCGCTTCTGTAACCCGAAACTGGTTGAGAGAATGTGAAAAATTTGCACCTACTTTAAACCCTGTTTTGTTTGGCAATGGGGACCGGAAGAAAACACTTGAACAATTAAAACCTTTTGACTTATTGATATGCAGCTATGGTTTGATGCAAACAGAAGGTGAATTGCTTGGAGAAAAACCCTTCAATACCATAATATTAGACGAGGCTCAAGCTATCAAAAACCGCTCAACCAAACGCTCCAAGGCTGCGATGGGCTTAGCGGGCAATTTTAAAATAATTACGACAGGCACTCCGATCGAAAACCATTTGGGAGAACTTTGGAATTTATTCAATTTCCTCAACCCTGGACTTTTGGGTTCCTTGGAAAAGTTTAATGAAAAATACAGTGTCCCTATTGAGCGATACAATGACAAAGATCGAAGGAATCAATTGCGCCGCTTGATACAACCTTTTATTCTTCGTCGCCGAAAAAATGATGTTTTAGATGAATTGCCTGAAAAAACGGAAATTACACTAACAGTAGATCTTACCGAAGAAGAACGCAATTTTTATGAAGCACTTCGCCGCAATGCCATAGAAAACATTGAAACAATGGAGGAAGGAGGGCAAAAACGATTTGCCATTTTAGCGGAGTTGATGAAATTGCGGCAGGCTTGTTGTAATCCCCGACTTGTTTTGACGGATAGCAAAGTGCCCTCCAGCAAACTCGCGCTTTTTGCGGAAGTTGTTCAGGAATTATTGGAAAATGGTCACAAAGCATTGATTTTCAGCCAATTCGTAAAGCACCTTCGAATTATTGAACAATGGGTTCAAAAAAATAATATCTCTTACCAATACCTCGATGGACAAACACCGCTCCCAAAACGAGAAAAAGCGATCAATGCATTTCAAGGAGGAGAAGGGGACTTATTCTTAATTAGCCTGAAAGCAGGAGGGACGGGGCTCAACCTCACTGCTGCGGATTATGTACTACACCTGGATCCCTGGTGGAATCCAGCAGTAGAAGACCAGGCGAGTGATCGTGCACATCGGATAGGTCAAAAACGCCCGGTCACAATTTACCGCCTGGTTACAGAAAACACGATTGAAGACAAAATTGTAAAACTCCACGCAGAAAAGCGAGACTTGGCTGATAGCCTGTTGGAAGGGACTGAAGCCAGTGCTAAGCTGAGTTCTGATGAGTTACTGGATTTGATAAAGGGAGGGTAAATTAAATTTCAAACATGTATCAACCCCCCAAAGGGGCAAGCTGAATTTTGCAATAAAACCACTTTCGATTATCTTCTTTACTTAATCTTTTGATATTCAATTTGTTGCGGGGTGAGAGTTGTGGGATTGACAAACCCGCAACTTGCACCCCCCAACAAAGGTAAATTAGATAGTGAGTTGAAATTCAACTTAAATGGTATTTTTGAAGATAAAAATTTCCTATTCTTTCCTTTGAAATGGATTTAAAAACACAAAAGAGCATCCTTTTTCAATGCTTCCTTTACGGGCTGCTGCTGTACAACTTTTCAGCATGTTCTTCAGATCTCTCCATCCCAGAGCACCCTGACTTCAATTACCACATTCGCCCTATCCTCTCCAATAACTGCTATACTTGTCATGGACCAGATCCCAGCAGCCGAGAAGCGGGATTGCGTTTAGACAATTTTGAGGGAGCTACAACAGTTCTTGAAAGTGGCAAACAAGCCATTGTACCAGGCGATCCAAAAGCAAGTGAACTGATAAAAAGAATTACCACCAGTGACCATGAAGATCAGATGCCACCTCCGGAAGCCAAAAAGCAATTGACCAATCGGGAAATAAAGCTATTAGAAAAATGGATTGAACAAGGAGCAGAGTGGAAGGAACATTGGGCTTTCATTCCACCCAAAATGCCACAAGAGCTTGAAAGTCAATCCATTCAAAAAAATATTGATCAATTAATAAATCAAAAACTATTGGAGGAAAATCTTGCTCCGGCTCCCAGGGCAAATCGAAATGCTTTGATTCGAAGGTTGTATTACTCCTTAACCGGATTGCCGCCTGCTCCCGAGCAGGTCAAACAATTTATTCAGGATGAAACCCCAAATGCTTATGAACGATTGGTGAATGAAGTGCTGGATTCGCCTCATTTTGGAGAACATTGGACACGGCATTGGATGGATTTGGTACGTTATGCGGAAAGCCGTGGGCATGAATATGATTTCACGATTGGGGGTGCATGGCAATATCGTGATTATTTGATCCGAGCATTCAATGAAGATTTGCCATACGACCAATTAATCAGAGAGCATTTGGCAGGAGATCTAACGACCCCTCGCTTACATCCGACTGAACATTTCAATGAAGCGCCGCTGGGCACAGCTTTTTATGCCTTTGGAGAAGGTAAACATGGACCTGTTGACCTCAAAGTTGATGAAGCGGAGCGAATTGATAATATTATTGATGTAACGACCAAAACCTTCCAGGCTATGACAGTCGCGTGTGCCCGTTGTCACGACCACAAATTTGATCCGCTTCCGACTACTGATTATTATTCTATGTACGGAATTTTGGAATCTGCCAGGTTTACACCTATTGCAGCGCGGACAACTACACAGGTTTTGGAAGCACGAGATAGTATTCATTTGGTAGAAGCTGCTATTCGAAGAATAATAGCCAGGGAAAACGGAATCAATTCTGATGCTCCTAAAACAGTGAAGACGAATTTTCAAAACAAGCCCAAAACCGATGGTGTCAAAAACCATCTTAACCTTAAGAGAAAGCATAAAGAGGGCATTACTATTTTGGGTGATTTTAGAAATGGAACCTTGAATGGGTGGTACTCAGACGGATTGGCATTTGATGGTAGAAATGCAATGGGTAAACCAGTTTTCGATGCTCAGAATCGCCTGAAAAAATTGGAAACCGGAAAAGCCAGTAGTAAAATTTTGAGCAAAGGCATTCAAGGTGCCTTACGATCGCCCAATTTTATCATCAATGATAGCTTTTTGATTGTAAAAGCAAAGGGTAAAGATTCTGACATTCGGGTGATCATTGAGAATTTCCAGTTGATTCAAGCACCAATCTATGATGGGTTGGAAAAAAGAGTGAATAATGAGGCTTGGAGAGAATATCGATTTGACTTAAGTATGTGGCAAGGACAAAAAGCTTATGTGGAGGTCTTGTCAGGGTATTACGAGAACCAACAATACCAAATTCCGAAAGACGCCTGGGTGGAGGTAGAATGGGTGGTTTTGCACAATGCTTCTCTGAAACAACCTGTAAATTTGAATAATATAGGAGGCAACTTGAATTTACCTCCTAAGTTGAATAGCGCTGTTACCTCCTTTGCAGCGCAAAAATCTACTCCTTCTGAGATTTCCTATTTAAACAAACAATTCCAAAACGGAAAAATAAAAAGAACCTACCCTCAACTCAAAAAGCTTCTAAAAACCCAAAAACGCCTTGCTGCTGCTTTGTACGATTCTACATTTGTCATAGGTATTACTAGTGGAGATAAAGTTGAAAGCCCTGTTTTTGAGCGAGGGAGCACAAAAACTTTGAGCAAAGAGAAAAGACCACATGGTTTTTTGACCGTTTTGAAAAGCCCACATGGTTTTAGTTCTAACAATGGTAGAATGGGACTTGCAGAAGCGATTGTTGACCCCAAAAACCCTTTAACTGCCAGAGTCATGGTCAATCGGATTTGGCACCATCTTTTTGGTAGAGGCATTGTAGAAACGGTAGATAATTTTGGACTACAAGGAAAATTGCCAAGCCATCCAGAGTTGCTTGATTACCTGGCGATTGAATTTGTAAAAAGCGATTGGTCCATTAAAAATATGATTCGGGCGATTGTTTTGTCTGAGGCTTTTCAACGAACAACCCTTGCAGGACAAAAGAATTTGGAAGAAGATCCAGAAAATGTATGGTTGTCCCACTACCCGGTTCAACGATTAGAAGCAGAATCTATTCGAGATGGTATTTTGGCTACCTCGGGAAATTTGAAGAAAATACAATTTGGAGAGCCAATACCAGTTCATCTCACAGAATTTATGGATGGTAGGGGAAAACCCAGATCTGGACCATTGGATGGGAAAGGGCGCCGTAGTGTTTACAATTCCATTAGAAGAAACTTTCTTAACCCAATGCTCTTGGTTTTTGATATGCCCGTGCCTTTCAGCACATTTGGCAAGAGAAATGTTTCGAATGTCCCTGCCCAGTCTTTGACTTTAATGAATGATCCCTTTGTACAACAGCAGGCAGAGTGTTGGGCAGCAGAGTTGTTGTGTATGGAAGGAGTGGAAAATCGGATTGAAGCAATTTATTGGAGTGCTTTTTCAAGAGCTCCCAATGAAAAAGAAATGGAGGAAGCCGAAAAATTCATGGAAAATCAAGCCCAGGAATACCATTTCAATAATAATAGCTGGCAAAACGATCACCAGATTTGGAGTGACTTCTGCCATGCCATCTTTAATATGAAAGAATTTATTTTCCTAATATAGCGCAGCTTTCTAAAGCTATGTCCTTCAGCCAAATCATACCAAAAGAGGGCATTGTTTTTGGAAAATGCATTTCGGAAATCGGTTCTGGAGAGCCGCAGTACTTATGCGTCAAAATAAACGTCCAATGTCTCGCCGCCAAATGTTGGCTTTGTCCAAAGGCGGTTTTGGAGCTCTGGCATTGATGAGTATGCTGGGAGGCTTGCCTTATGCCTGTACAACTGCTTCTGATAAAAAGAATGGAAGCCCTAATCCACTAGCTCCTCGCACTCCCCTATTTGCTCCAAAAGCAAAATCTATCATATTTCTCTATATGGACGGTGGCGTTTCTCAAGTAGATTCCTTTGACCCAAAACCAAGACTTAAAAAGGAAAATGGCGAAAACCCCTATGACAAATTCAAGGTAGATGCCACCCAATTCAACAATATCGGTAAGATTCGACAAAGTCCCTGGGAATTTAAACAGTATGGCGAATCTGGAATTTGGATGAGTGATTTATTTCCACATATCGCCACCTGTGTGGACGACATTGCCATGGTCAACTCCATGACCTCTATGTTTCCAGAACACACCAATGCCAATTACTTTTTACATACTGGAATAGGCATACAGGGGAGACCCAGTATGGGTGCTTGGGTCAATTACGGATTGGGCAGTTTTAGCGCAAATTTGCCCGGTTATGTGGTTTTGGATGGTGGGCTAATTCCCCCAGGTGGTTTGGATAATTTCAAAAGTGGATTTCTTCCCGCTTCGTACCAAGCCTCTGTATTTCGAAACGGCGAAGTGCCTTTGGAGAATATAATACCTGCTGAAGCAAAGGAAGTATTACAAAAAAACAAGCTAAGCTTTGCTCAACAAGCCGACCAAAACCTAATTGCTAAACTTGGTCCGGAAGATGAAATCGAATCTGCTATTTCCAATTATGAGTTAGCCTATAAAATGCAGGCTTCTGTACCCGAATTGACCGATATTTCAGGTGAAACAGAACTTACCAAAAGCCTTTATGGGTTTTATTCCGAAGATCGACATACCCAAAGTTACGCTCGCCAATGTCTGTTAGCCAGGAGGCTGGTAGAGCGCGGTGTCCGTTTTATTGAATTAACTTGTCCAAAGGTAGCGGCGGATCGATGGGATCAGCACAATCGCTTGGAAAAAGGTCATGAACTCAACGCTCATGCTGTAGACCAACCTATAGCAGGCTTATTAAAGGATCTAAAGGGTCGGGGATTACTTGAAACAACCCTGGTCGTATTTGCAGGCGAATTTGGACGCACTCCTTTTGCACAAGGGTCGGGACGGGATCACAACCCTTCTGCCTTTTCCATTTGGTTGGCAGGTGGCGGTATTAAAGGGGGCATTACGTACGGCAAAACAGACGAGTATGGCTATCGGGTTATTGAAAATGAAATGACCATCCACGATCTACACGCGACGATGTTGCATTTATTAGGTATTGATCATGAGTTGCTGACCTATCGGTTTAGTGGTAGGGACATTCGATTGACAGATGTTCATGGGCATGTGGTGAAAGAGATTTTGAATTCTTAAAATAGGAGCTGTCTCTTAATCGCTGAAAAGAAAGAACCCATATCCTCCAGGATCTCGTATAATGATGTTGTCAACAATTCCGTCTTTATTGAAATGGGTTATTTCCTGGGTTATGAGTATGCCCGCATCGCGAATGTTTTTGATGACATTTAGATTGTTTTTGCCATTAAAATAAGTCATAGATGGATTAAAAAACAGATGTGGACAAGCCTGGGTTTTCATTATACTGACACCTACTCCACTACCATTTGAATACGAAACCCAACCATGTTCAATTTTGCCTTGTGTTTGCTCATAACCTAGGGCAATCCAAAATGCAGCAGTTTTTGTCATATCAGTCGTTTCAAGGCTCAATCCCATAAAGTTTCCAGTGATTCCAAATGCATTTTCTGATGGCTCAAAATCAATATCCAGCTTTCCATTTACCAAATACACCTTCACTCCATTAGGATCACTCAATAGGTAACCAGTATCAAGCTTATGAATTGCAGTAAGCTGTTCCAATTTTGAAATTTCGGTATCCCAATTGTCTTTGAAGAGTTTTAGCCCAGCTCTTGCGGTTTGTTGTGGATTGATTTCTATAATCGCCTTGCCATCTGTTACAAAAGTGGAGTCAGCAATCAATACAGTTTTGAAATTCAAGCGGCTATAAAAATCGACACTGTGTTCTAGTTTATTGGTAGGCGTATGGATGATGGTAGTAGGTGAATTCATAATTATTTTTATTTTGATAAAGATAGAAAATGAATTTTCTTTTTATCATTCTTCCTCTTCATCCTTTGTATCAATTTTTTCAATAGCTATTGCAGGCACTGGCATCAACCAATAGCTCAAATATCCTCCAATCACATCTACCAAAATATGTAGAATAATGACTACCCATAAAGACCTGGTAACACAGAACAATGCACCAAATAGAAAAGCCATTACCACTATTTTCAAAACAGCTTGCCAGCCTTGATAAAAGTGAGAAAAGGCAAAAACAGCACCCGGAATGAATATGGCGAGCATTTGTCCCGTCAGAGAATCACCCGTAAAATGCCATATGTATTGAATAAAATACCCTCTAAAAATCACTTCTTCACAAAAACCAGCACTGAGAGATACTATAAAAAAATAATACAATTCCTTTTTAGTCTGTGGCAAGAATGGTGTATTCTGTTGCCAACGATCTATCATCTTTTCTTTTCGTTGGGTAGAAGAAATTTGAAACCAAACATCAAAAGCATAAGCCAGACAAAAAACTGCCGTAATCCAAATCCATAGATTGCCTCCTAAATCAGGCAAGCCAAAACCCAAACTCGTTAAAGATCGATCTGAAAACCACCAAACTGCCATTACAACCAAGGCCATCAACCACAAAAACAGGCTATTCCCCAAATACATGGCAATTTTGGTTTCTGAATCAAATTGCATCTTCTTTAATTCAGGTTGAGAGCGAAAAACAGCGAAAACGGGAAGTACCACTCCTAACAGAAACATCAAGATGTGATCTACGAAGTTGGGTTGCATTTCGAACATGCAACAAAGAAAAGAAACCTGAGAAAATTCAAATGCAAAATACTGTGCAATTTTTTTCTTGGGAGGGCACTCCAGAGCTTTGAAAGAAATACCAACTCATTAGGTGAAATCTTGCACGGTTTTGGAAAACCGTGATACTTTTATTACGGCTCTGGAGAGCCGTGGTACGTTAATCTGATAGTACAAAGCCGCTTCCGTGTACATTGACGATTTGTACTGCTTCATCATCTGAAAGGTATTTTCGCAGACGAGAAATAAAAACATCCATACTTTTCCTGGTAAAATAATCGGTTTTACCCCATAGTTTTTGCAAAACATACTTTCTTCCAACCAGGCTCCCTTTGTTCTGACAAAGTACTTTCAATAAATCGGATTCTCTTTGAGTCAAACGGCGACTATCCCCGTTGAGAGAAAGGGAGAGGTTTTGGCTGTCGAAGTCGTATTGTCCGATTTGGAATTGATTCTCTACTTCTTTGACTTCAATAGGTCCACTTCGTTTTAAAACCGCCTTTATTCTGGCAACCAATTCTTCTTCACTAATTGGTTTTTTGATGTAATCATCTGCTCCAACCTTGAAACCCTTGATAACATCCTCTTTCATAGATTTAGCTGTAAGAAAAACGATGGGGATGTCCTGGTTTCGATTGCGAATCAGCTCTGCAAGCGTAATACCGTCAATCGCAGGCATCATTATATCGAGCACACAAAGGTCAAATTTTGAAGTATTAAATTGCCGCAAGCCTTCTGCGCCATTTTCAGCCCAAATGACTTTAAAGCCTTTCATTTGAAGGTATTCTCTGAGTAGGTAACCAAGTGTGTGGTCGTCTTCGACTAATAAGATTTTAGGATTCATAATAAAAAGAGTGTGATTTTGAGCATGTACAATTTGATTGGGCAGTGAGCTTAATCAAATTGTTAAGTAATTGATTTCGAACTGTTTTCTTTTATTGAATTTGCATAAAGTTTTAAATATCAGTGACTTTCAATGAAAGTTCAAATTTTGAACCTTTACCTACTTCGCTCACTAAGTCGATCCTTCCTCCATGAGCTTCAACAATCTTTTTGACATAATTTAAACCCAAACCAAATCCTTTTACCTTGTGCAAATCGCCAGTTGGTACTCTATAAAACTTATCAAAAATTTGTTTTTGGTATTTTGGTTCTATTCCGATCCCCCTATCTTTAATACCGAGCACAAATAAGTTGCCCTCATTTTGAGTCTCAATTTCGATTTCTACCACACCATTACTGTATTTCAAGGCATTTTCAAGCAAATTCTGGATGACATTCTTAAAGTGGGCTTTGTCCAATTGTAGGTTGGCAACTTGTGCATTAAGTCTTTGTTTTAAGATACCATTTTTTTCAACAACGCTTACTTTGAAGTCTTGAACAACCTCTTTTATTAAATCGTGAACATTTACCTTTTCTTTTTTCAATTTGTACTGTCCACTTTCTAAGGTTGCCAATTCCAAAACTTTATCTATGTGAACTTTCAATTTTTCCTTCTCACTATCAATGAGTTGTAAAAAGTGATTTGCTTCGGCTATTTCGCCTTTTTCAAGTTTTTCTCTTAGAATCTTCGCTGCCAGCGAAATAGAAAAAACAGGGGTTTTCAGTTCATGAGTTAAATTATTGATAAAATCATTTTTGATAAGATTGAGTTTTTGCTCCCTTCTCAAATTGCGCAATAGAAAAACCAAACAAACGATAATCGCAAGTACACACAGCACTGAGGGAATGATGAGATAATCCAGTTCCTTCAACAAATAACCAAACAAGTTTAAAATCGATAAATGGAGGACCTGTTCACAGTGGCAACCAGCAATGATACGATCACCAAGAGGAATTCGATATTGGTCAAATTCGACTTCATAACCATTTTCAAGAGTACTTTGAAAGATTCTTTGGAAAGAATATTTGTCAGTTATTAAAAAGGCAAATCCTGTATTAATGGTTTGTTTTTCCAAATAATATTTAAATATATCGTTCAATCCAGATTCTACAAATAGTTTATTGCTATCAGACGGTTCTTCTTCATAATACAGTTTGGTTTGAATCAAACTAATTAGCGAATCACTCAACTCACTTTCTTCATTTAAAAGACCTTTCACATCTAATAAGATTCGCTCTATTTTCTGATCAAATTTTTGTTTTTCCAGCTTCGCACCTACAATGAGCAACCTGAATTGGACAATCATTAAGCCAATCAATGAGAGGAGAAAAATGGTGGCTATGAGGTTGCGTTTGAGCATTGTTGATTGAAAAAAGTTTAAACTTAAAACGAGAAAAAGTAAAAAATTGTCTGAGTGGTTTACTTTTTATTAAGAACTTGTCTGGTATATTTCCCAACTGTACATCAGGTAGCATAGCATTTATGTGGTGCTATCAATCTATAAAATTGCCACAGATAAATTAAAATCATGACTTTATCAGAATTGAATAACCTGGATAAAAAGTCTGCAAAAGAGCATTTGCTTAAATGCTGCGAATCGAACAGGTGGGCGGACTTACTACTAAATCATTTCCCTTTTGAGGATGGTCAATTGCTAGTCTCTAAAGCGCTGGAAATTTGGTACAATGAGTGCGACGAAAGCGATTGGAAACAAGCTTTCCTGGGGCACCCCAAAATTGGTGATTTGGAATCATTGGAGAAAAAATTTGCAAATACCAAAGAATGGGCTGGCAATGAGCAATCAGGAGTAGAGACTGCCTCCAAAGCAATCATAACGGAATTAGCAAAAGCAAATGCAGATTACGAACAAAAATTTGGTTACATTTTTATCGTTTGTGCAACTGGTAAATCAGCTGAGGAAATGCTCCAAATATTGCAGGATCGATTGGAAAACAATCCCGAAACAGAAATTCATATTGCTATGGGTGAGCAACACAAAATCACTTTGATTCGGCTGAAAAAATTATTGACCGACGGCTCTTTGAGACACTTGGGTAGAAGCCATATCACGACACATGTTTTAGATACTTCTTTAGGCAGACCAGGACAGCAGTTGAGCATCCGCTTAAAACATTTAATAGCTGGTAAATGGCAAACTCTGGCTCAAGGAGTAACCGACAATGACGGACGAATTGGGGACTTGTTGCCAGCTGGAAAATACCTAACCCCGGGCAATTACGCCATGGTTTTTGACACAGGCAGTTACTTTCAACTCAACAATATCAAAGGATTTTACCCGGAAGTGAGCATTCAGTTTACTGTTTTTGACAGAAGTCACTACCATGTACCTTTGTTGATCAACCCTTTTGGGTATTCGACTTATAGAGGTAGCTAAGTTATTGGTTAACTCTTGGAGAATTCAGGAACCCTCCATTAAATGCGCAATACACCTTGAATTTTCCAATGAAGAATTACCGCCTGATTTAATGTGGACAGAACAATATAATTTCAATTAAAACAATAGTGGCTTGTTCCCCAATACGACTTGCCAGATAATTGTAAAGGTCCCCAAACAATAATTATAGACATTTCGAACATAAAATTTCAATCGTTTTCGATTTGGACGAAAACCCATTTGCTCAAAAATCCAGGCATAAAAAGTGTAATAATCATCCTTTTCATGCAGTGCATGCTGTTCATTCATCAAACAGCGATTGAAATATCTATATTGGAATTGAACCGCCAGATAGGCTATAATCATTAAAGGCCACCAAAAAAGGAATGGACCAGTCCAGGCAAGCACCATTACCAAAAGGTGAACCCAGAACATACCATTATAATCTAGATTCTTTGACTGTGTGGTAGGCTTCATAAGTAAGATCTAATTCTTTTTAGTTGGTTAACTTCACTCGAAATTAAGACACTCAGAAAAAAGTGCAAGTTAGTGATTTTCAAAAACTTAAAATTTATTCTGGAAATTGTTCGTGTTTTTTTTGTGAAAACAAAACTTTTTCTGCCTCTCCGAAAACAATAATCCGAAATATGGGTTTAATAAATAGCCAATAAGAACAAAGGTTTCGGGCGAAAAATCGAATAAATTTTGCTGAAGAGATAAACCAGAAATTTAATTACTCATTTGTTTAAAAAAACTGAAGAACGAGTGATTTTTTCAGGCAAATATTAATTTTTTTGTTGCCAAACACTTGGCTTCATCAAATATAATTTGGCAAAAATTATATTAAAGGACAATTATTTCGAATTATGCTGCACACATAATCTCAATCATTACTTTAATTTATTTTGACAAAATCAAGCTAATTAAACTTTAATTCGATTTTTGAATTTTTACCGACGAAAATTTGTTAAAGTGAAAAATTTCATTTTATCTTTACAGCGTTTTAGTTGGATTATTTCCACTTTTACATTACTTTTGAATAGATAATTAGACAATTTTTCAAATTAAAAATATAAGACGGCTAACCCCCGTCCGTAAATTTTGGTTTTTTGGGGTTAAATAAGCTGGCTTCCATCTTCTGGAGGTCGGCTTTTTTTTTTGCCTTTTATGCTCTGTATTACTTGTATTGATTCCCAGAGTTCATTCTAATTACCAATCGACTTTTATAGATTTTTTGGAAGTTAGGGGTTAGGCAATTAATTATTTCCACTCTTATTAAGCACCAAACATTCTAAAGATAAATAGGTGAGCTTAGATTGAAAGCCTTCATAGTAAAAACAGAATGCTTTCTTCGCTTTTGGGTAGTAAAAAATTGTGTTATACTAAAGTTGGTGGGAAGGTTATACTACAGACTATAGACGTTGGTTATCAATTGTCGGTAATTTAATAATTCAGAAAATACCGACAACTGATAACCAACAACAATCAACTCGCTATCTCACAAGCGTCACATCTCCCTCATAAATCTCTACTTCACCATCTATAAACTCAATTTCTGCAAACCAGACAAAAACACCGGCATCCATTTGTTCGCCTCTAAAGGTTCCATCCCATCCAACATTAATTGTTGAAGCATCTTTGGGATCATAATCCTGAACCTCGAAGACCGTCTCTCCCCATCGATTGAATACGAGGAAAGTTTTCACTCTGGAGACTTGTGGTCCTGCAAAAATTCTGAAAAGATCATTATCGGGATGTCCGTTTCCTCCTGGTGCAAATACGTTAGGCACATAAACCGGACGATTTTTCTTGACAAAAATGGTTACATCATCCTCAGCAATACACCCATCGTCTTCAACAGTTACGCTAAAGGTCGTTTGTAAAGTAGGAAATGTCCAGGAACCCTGGCAGGTATCACATTCAAACAATTCGGGTGGGAACCATTGAACTGCATCCAAAGCACCAAATGGAACACTTACTTCCAACTGAAGGAAGAGACTATCTCCAAGGTTTAAAGTATGCTCATCTCCTTCAAAATCCCCAACAATTTCTACATTCAACTCATCAGGTTCTAAAATATTGAAAATCAATTCTTGCTCACAACCTTTGGAATCCTCGACTACAATGGTATAAGATCCAGGTCCCAATCCAGTCCAGGTAGTTTGGTCGGTAAATGCTCCCCCATTAAAGGAATACATGTAGGGTCCTGAACCTCCAGTAACAGATTCTACTGTGATAAATCCATCATTATCACCAAAACAACGGATGTCATTTGCGATAACATTTGCTACAGGTGTTTCGGCACTCTGTTGGACATTCACAATAGCTGAATTAGTACAACCAGTCTCTGTATTTGTAACTGTCAAAGTGTATTCCCCAGGAAGGTTTACATCCACCATTGCTAGTGTGGAATCACCTGGAAATGGGAATGCAGCACTCCAACTATAGGTGAATTCGGGTCCAGTACTTGAATTTCCTCCTATTGTCACCATTATATTATCACAAGTCAATTCATCTGGATTGCCAGCATCTGCAGTAGGCAAGTCATGAATAATCACCTGTACTTCAGAAGAAGCATCAGGACATGGAGCCATACCTGGAGCGACATACGTGAAGGTATAGGTACCCGCATTTTGTGGTCCGGTATTAAATGTAGAGCTTACCACACTTCCACCAGCATTCTGCCATTGCCCACCAGCATCTTCGCCGCTTAATAAGTCAAAAAGATTTACAGCGTTGGCTTCACCACGGCAGGCTTCAAATGGCTCATTTGGCACCCCTGCATTTGCCTGTGGGTTTACAGTGATAGTTACAGATTCATTTGGCGCATGTCCACATCCAGAAGTTGGATTGGTCACAGATACCAAAGTGACTGTAGAGGTTGTAGTTGGTGAAACCATAATGTCAATAGTCGTCAAACTAGTACTGACATTTTGGGTCATTCCATTCACATCCAAATATTCCACATCATAAGGACCAACCCCAGAAAGTGTGAAACTTACTGTTGTTTGGTCGCCTTCGCAGATGGTGTTATCTCCTGTAATTGTTCCAGTAGGAATTGGACTCACATCAGATAATTCATTGGGTCCACAAGCAAACTGGTCATCTACAAATAATTGATAAGGTGTCAATCCTGCAATTGGATCAGAAGTAAAGACATTGCCAGTTATAGTTCCGGAAACACCTGTAACATTATATGTCGCAGGGTCACCACCTGTAATGCCTACTGAAATGGTATAAGTGAAATTTGCAGCATCACAATCGTAAACCAATGTAGTTAAATCAAAGTCTGGAGCATTGGTCACCAAAATATCAGCAGTACCTGCGACGGTTCCTGTACAAAATGCTGTAGAAACATCCAACAAGGAAATTGACTCAGAAGTGTTCACATCCAAGTTAAGAATAAGCGGATTGTCAGTAACCCCACTTTCTGTCACAGAACCCAAAGAAGGGGAAGTATAGGTCACATTCCAGGGTCCAGTTCCTGTGAAGTCAATTTGAACTACAGCATCAACATTTTCACAAATCGCCTGGTCACCAGAAACTGTAGCTGATGGGATTTCGTGGAAAGTGATCTCTCTACAGTTGTCTGTTATTGACAGACACGGATCGTTGAAATCCACATTTCCACCTCCGTCATTATTTCCAGCTACCGCACATACGATATAGGTAACTTCTACATCTAAGACTGCATCATCAAAAACGAAATTACCATTATCATTGATTATTAATGGCACATTATCTCCCGTGTGAATGAAATAATTCAATACATCATCACCATCCAAAATTTGGTTGCCATCATGCTCAATATTCACAACTTCATCACCGCAGGCATGAATAGCAGACAATGGGAAAATAGTTCCAGACCAAGTCGTACAATCACAGAAATGGTCTCCACTTGCCTCTACCGGACCACAGCCATTGTCATCATCGATAAAGAATTGATAGGAGCCGTTATTTGGGATTTCATCACTAGTAAAGACACCACCTGCATCAATTGTACCAGTAGGAGGCGTAACTGAATAAGATGTTGGATCCCCTCCATTGATTTGGAAGGTCACTACATAGCCCGTGTTTGTAGAATTACAAATATGGGTAGGTGGCGTTATGAATGGCGCGCTTGACACATTCATGACCGCTACTCCACTTGCATTTCCGGGGCAATTAATATCTGTAACACTTTGAAGTGAATACGTGGTAGTTACATTAGGATTAACCGTAAATGTGTAAGGATTGTCAGTTATATCAGAAACAGTCACATCTCCTCCAGTAGATGGTGTGTACACAAATTCCCAAGGTCCAACTCCAGTGAAGGTCACCTCGATAGTAGCTGGATCACCATCACATATATCCGCTCCGCCTGTTAGGGAAGCAGATGGAATTTCATAATAGATTACTTCTACACACCCTCCAATGCTCAAACATGGATCATTGAAATTGACACAGCCATTTCCATTATCATCCCCTGCCACTGCACAAATGAAATAGGTTTGACCATAAGTCATTGTAATTGGAGAGAAATTAAATGAGGGCTCATCATTAGTTGAAATCGGAACATTGTCTCCATTATGAATCATATAACACAATACATCATTTCCATCCAAGGCTTCATTGGTATTGTCATATATAGCAGTTACCGGACCGTTCCCACACTCTTCAATCATTGTAGCAACCATGTCGCCAGCCTGACTAATGCATTGACATTCAACCATAGGATTCATGATTGCATTTGGTCCACAGCCATTGGCATCATCAACAGAGAAATTATAACTACCTCCACAAGGAATCTCATTGCTGGTAAAAATATATGGAGGTCCAGCACTGATTGCTCCATTGGCAGGTGTAACCACATAAGAAGCGGGATCACCACCTGAAATTTCAAATGAAACAGTAAAGGCGGTGTTGGTTCCATTTATCGTCTCGGCTACATTCGTAATAACAGGTGCTTCATTCACAGTTACTGTAGCATTACCAGAAAATCCGCCGGGGCAATTTTCGTCAGTTACAACTACCAATGAATAAGATGTATTTGAAGTTGGACAAACATCATAACTAAAAGGACTACTATTGATATCATTGACCACAACGTCTTGAGTTCCATCATTGATGGTTACACTCCAGGGTGCATCACCGGTTAAAGCGATCGTTATGGTTGCACAATCCCCCAAACAAATAGCAGGATCGCCACTTAAATCTGCAGATGGTACTTCAAAGAAGGTTACAGGCGTACCTGGTGCAATTGAGATACAAGGGTCACTCAAATCCACACTTCCTGAACCATCATCATTTCCAACTACAGCAGAAATATAATAGGTGGTTCCATAAGCCATTGGAGGATCCATATAACTAAAGGTAGGTTCAGTATTTCTTGCAACTTCATTGACTATTGCATTGCTGCTTCCTTCATGTAAAATATAGGTCAGCATGTCATCACCATCTAAAAATTCGCCAGTATTATCATAAGCAACAGTAACTGGTCCGTCTCCACATTCATCAATAGCTGCGGAATCCATTGTTCCAACAGAAGTTGTACAATCGCAATCCACCATTGTAGCACTTACGGTTACCGGATCACAACTATTGGCATCATCCACAATAAAACTGTAAGGATCAGTATCTGGAATTTCATTGGATGTAAACAGACCAGAACCGTCAATCATACCACTTCCAGCAGGAGTCACGACATAGGAGCCAGGATCTCCCCCAGATATTTGGAAGGTTACGACATAACCCGTTGCTGTAGCATTACATGTTTCAATCACATTGGTAACTTCAACCGCCGTATTCACTGCAACATCTGCAAAACCATTTGCAGGACCTGGGCAGTCTACGTTTTTCATACTATCTAAAGTGATGAGCGTTGTAACTGCTGGGCTAACTGTTAAGGTAAATGGATTGGTTGTAATACCAGTTAACATTTGTTGACCATTGTCATCAGTATAGAAAATTGTCCAGGGACCTGGCCCTGTGAAGTCAACCGTCAAATCTGCAGCATCTCCTTCACAAATTGCTGTTGTACCACTCAAAGTTGCAGAAGGAATTTCATTAAAGGTGACTGGAGTACCTTGAGCAACCGCCAAACAAGGATCACTCAAATCAACCATTCCTGAACCATCGTCACTACCTACTACTGCCGAAATATAATAGGTGGTTCCATAAGCCATTGGAGGATTGGTATAACCAAAGGTAGGTTCTGTATCATTGGTAGCTATTGGATTGACAATTGAAAGTCCATTTCCTTCATGAAGGATAAACACGAGAATATCATCTGCATCAAATACCTGATTGGCATCGTCATACAATGCCGTTACAGGGCCATCACCACATTCTCTGATGGGTGCCTGGTCCATAGTACCAACTTCAGTATCACAATTACAAATAACTTGTGTTTGGCTAACCGTGACTGGGTCACAATCATTTGCATCTGTAACTACAAAACTATAGCCCATGCCAGTTGCAATTGGGTTACTAGTAAATACGCCAGTCACAGGATCCAAGGTTCCTGTGTTTGGTGTGACAGAATAAGAACTTGTATCTCCACCTGAGATGGTAAACTCAACCGTAAAAGTTGTATTGGTTCCATCACATAGTGCCGAAATTCCGGAAACTTCTGGTGCATCATTTACATCTACATTCACTAAACCATCAGCAGTACCATCACAACCATTTCCATCCACCACACCAGTCAATTCAATATTACCAGCCTGGCTTTCGGCTATTTGAAGCGTAAAAGGACTACTAGAAATATTTAAAGCAGCCTGAGCATTGCCATCAATTGACCAATCTACTGTCCAGTTTGCAGTTCCAGTTAAATCAATGGTCAAACTAACGGTATCTGTACTTCCTGCACAGATAGCACCGCTTCCTGAAAGCATAGCAGTTGGTGCTTCATCCTCTGTGACTATCGCTTCCCCACTTACCGTCCCAGGACAGTCTGTGGCATCATCCACATCAATTAATGTATAGGTTCCAGCAGTATCTACTGTTAAAGTATAAGGATTGTCAGAAGTAGAAATCATAGTATCATCATTCCCGTCATTATACGTAAAGGTCCAGGGAGCTGTACCTGAAAGGTTTACAGTCAAATCAACTGTATTTCCACTTCCTTCACAATAAGATTCTCCACCAGTAATAGCAGCCGTAGGACCTTCATCAACTGTAACACTAATACATACTTGCTCGCTGGAACCACAATCATTGTCAGCAGTCACACAAATATCACCACTTGAGTTTCCAGTCCAATCAACTGTTATGCAATCTCCAGAACCTGGAAAGTTTCCTTCTGGTGTATCCCAGGTATAACCTGTAGCACCTGGAACTGGAGTTACGCAATAGGTCTCCATTGTTCCATCACAAAGGAGGGTAGCACCTGAAGAAATAATTGGATCATCCGGAACATTGTTTACAGTAACAGACAAACAGAATTGAGCACTGGTTCCACAATCATTCTCCCCTTCGACACAAATATCACCACTGGAAGCACCGCTAAAATCAACTACGATATCGGTTCCATTATTGGTAAAGGATGCCCCCGCAGGTACTGACCATGAATAGGTTGCTGAAGGGTCAGGATTATCAATTGTGTAGGTCTGCATGTCTCCATCACAGACTGGATCCGGGCCTGAAACTGTTGGATCTTCTGGTCCCTGGCTTACGGTTACATCAATACAAGCAGGCGGGTCGCTTGGACCACAGTCATTGTCAGCCGTGACACATAATTGTCCTCCCATCGAGCCTGTCCAATCTACTTCGATAGTAGTACCATTGATTACAAAAGGTTCATTGTTGGGAGTTGTCCAGGTATAACTATTTGGTAAAGGAGTCCCCACCGGAGAAACAGTATATTCTTCCATAGAACCTTCACAGACTTCGGTAGGTCCTGACAAATCAGGAGTTTGTGGGACATCTGTATTTGCCAATACCTCTACACAATACGTATCTGAACATTCGACTCCATTTCTCTCCACAGAAACGGTAAAACAATATGTCCCAGGTTCATCAGCACAGGAAATCACATCATCTGTGGGACCACATAGGCTTGGGCCATCCCACAAAAATGTCAAAGTTCCACCTGGAACAACAGAAAATGTAGAATTAGAGCCATCTAGTACAACTTGTTGGTTGGCGGGGTCACAACTTATTTCTTCGGGGTCTGCTACATCTGCCATTGCTTCCATGATTGCAATGTCAACAATCACTGTACTGTCACATCCTTGCCAATTGCCATTTTCACAAACTTCTGTATAGATACCTGAACTGGAAATGAAAGTACCACAAATCTCTTCTACATGTGGTGCACAATAGTCCAATTGACCAATATTGTTGATCGGTGGCACGATAGGATTAATAATACAATTTACGAGACTATCGCAGCCAAGCCAGGATGTCAACGTAACGGGAAACACCCCCGGAGCACTAAAAGCTTGACCGGCACAGATTGTCACACCCCCAAGGCATAAATCAGCTTCTTCTGTACCTGGAGGGATAGAAGTAATATTAACAGGAAAACAACCTGGAGGGCTTATTGAACAAGCATTGGAAGCAGATACACATACTTGTGCAAAACCAGGTGAAGTCCATTGCACTAAAATTGATTGTGCTGTGGGGTCTGAAACAATAATACCAGCACTAGGAGGTTGAATTGACCAAATAACGCTCGAGGCGCAGCTTGAACCTGGGGGTAATAAGTAGGTTTCAAAATTAGCTGAAGGAAAACAAACGTTAGCTGGTCCAGCAATACCTGAAGGGGCTGGCAAGACACCAGGTCCACCACCTCCTGGAGGATTGGTAATGGCAATCGTAAAATCACAAACGTCTCCAGCAAAGCCATCGATCATTAAATAATAAATATCACCAGGAGTCAATCCATTGGCAGTAACGGAACCATTTTGTTCAGTTCCTGGACTCCAACAGTTCGATACTGATGTCCAATTATTATTGCAATCTGTAGTACAATATATCTCTGCCTGAATTCCACCATTGGTTGGACTGGCACAATTAGATACTTGAAAACTAATCGTTACATCTGGTTGAGGAGCTGAAAATGCAAACCATTGATTGTTTTCAACTGTACCACAAAACACACCTGGCCAGGTGATAGCGTTAGGGACATCGGAAGTAGAGCCAGAATATTGGTCCAAAAGACCCAATGCACATAAGCTACAAGCATCTGGTGCACTCAAAGCGGGTGTTGGAAGACCCGGACAAGCAGCTGGATTACATTGGCTCCAAGCACTATCAATGCAAAGGCAAAGGCAAATGAGGGTAAATAAAAGCGTTGTAAATCTTTTTTTCATAATAGTCAATTTTAAGTCGCTGTCTGTGTTTGTTTATGAAATTTATATTTGGTCTAAAAAACCTCAAAAAAATAGGCCTGTTAGGTTTGGCTGTTTTGGGCAGTTCCTTTTAACTTTTCTTTTTTCCAACCTAACAGGCCTATTATTTTTAATCAAACTTTATGTCAAAAATATTATTTTGAAATAAAACGGAGGTAAAGATAAAAAGCTGTGTGAGAATTTTATAATCTTAACAAATGGAGTTGGAAAATTGTAGGAGGAGAGTCATTTTATTAAAGTAATATCTCCTTTAAAACCCTCAATTTTTCCGTCTACAAACTCTATTTCCGCATACCAAACAAAAACCCCTGAGTTCAACTTTTCTCCACGAAATTCTCCATTCCATGCATTGCCAATATCATTTGGAGGAAAATTTTGTGCTTCATACATCGTCTGTCCCCAGCGGTCAAGTATAGTGAATTGTCTAACCTGAGTAATCTGACTACCTCCAAAAAGGATGAGTACATCATTGACCCCATCACCATTGGGACTAAATGCATTAGGCACAAAGACAGGGCGATTGTTGTCCACAAAAATGGTAAAATCTGTTTCAGTTGTGCAGCCTTTTTCAGTAGTGATGAATATGGAATAAGTAGTCGTGACAAAAGGTTGAAAAGTATTGGAAAGGCAGTTTTGGCAATTATTTGCAGTTCCGGAAGGCAACCAAGTTACACTAGCAAGTTGACTTTGGGGAATCGTTGAATTTAAATAAACTTCAACGGAATCTCCTAAAGTAATAAAATATATAGGCGGATTTTGATCAAATGACAACAATAAGGCAGTTGCATTGGGAATGTTTACCGTAGATTGCCACTCACAGCCATTTACGTCTTGAATTACCAAATCATAATCCCCTGAAGACAATTGTTCAAAATTGGGGGTGCTGGAAAATGTGCCGCCATTTAAAGAATAAATATAGGGCTCCATCCCGCCCTGAACAGATTCAACTGTAATACCCCCATCCTCATCTCCCCAGCAAGTAGGCTCCTGAATAAGTAAATTCGCATCATCCAAACCTGTCTCCTCATAAATCACTTCAATATTTTGCGAGGTTATACAGCCATTTATCTGGTTTTCAATATTTAATTGGTAATTCCCTGGTTCGTCAACTAATGGAGTTAATGTATTCTCCATAGCTGCAAAATTCCCATCAGCTGTAGTCCAGTTAAACTGGAAATTTACACCAGAATCTGAATCAGATGCGTCAATAGTTATTTCATGAACAGCACAGCTCAAATTCTGAGGATTCTGGAAATTAATGATTGGAAAAACCACATCTTCGGTTACTTCTATCATTGCTGTTGAATGACAATCATTAGTCCCGGTAACCGTCAATTCAAACACTCCTGGAATAGAAACCATTGGATTTTGAAGTCCAGAAGAAAAACCATTGGGTCCCTGCCAGGAATATTGGCTATTTGGCTCACTGGAATTGCCAAACAATTGGACTTCGGGGTTGGAACAAGTCAACATCCCTCCCAATGCACTGATTTGAGGTGGTGTATTATTCAATGAGACAATAACATCGGCGGTATTGGTACACCCATTAGGAGCTGTAACGATTAGGCTATAGTTTCCTGCCTCTGAAACAATTGGATTTTGTTCATTGGACGAGAAATTAGATGGCCCCGACCAGAAATAACTTGAACCACCCACACTTGAATTGCCTGATAATTGTATTGTTAAAACAGAGCAAGTCAATTCTCCACCAGTTGTTTGAACATCTGGTTGTGCAATGTCATTATCTACTAAAACACTGGTCTGAGCACTACAACCGTTTGGGGCAGTAACTGTCAATGTGTAACTACCTGCAACTGATATTTGTGGATTCTGTTGATCAGAACTATAATTATTGGGGCCCTCCCAAAACCAGGTTACATTTGGAGTCGAAGAATTTCCCGTTAATTGAATACTTGTCTCAATACAATTTAAAACACCACTGGTAGCATTTACATTTGGGAAATCATCATCTCGAGTCACATTGACTATTGCCTCACTTGTACAACCATTCGGAGCAGTAATTGTCAAAGTATAATCTCCCTCTTGCGAAACCATTGGATTTGAAATTTGAGCATTAAAGTTATTGGGTCCTTGCCAGGAGTAAACCACCCCATTGGTTGTGGAGCTACCTAAAAGCATAACCTCCACATTTGTGCAGGTAATCATGCCGCCTGTAGCCTGAATTGTTGGTTCTGCAAAATCTGCTGTAACGACTGCCATTACCGAATTGGTGCAGCCATTCTGTGCAGTAACGATGAGTTCATAATTACCTCCAATGTCTATGGTTGGATTAGGGTCATTCGAAGAAAAAGCATTGGGCCCATTCCATTCATAAGTCGCTCCAGGCGTGTTGGAATTTCCAAAAAGTTCTAAATTCGGATGATCACAATCTAATACCCCTCCTGTTGCCATCGCATCAGGCAATTCGGCGTCCAATATCACTTCTGCATCTATTGTACCCGTACAGCCATTGGGTGCCATCACCGTCAAACTGTATGTTCCAGAATCAACAACTACCGGACTTTGTAAATCCGAAATAAAATTATTAGGTCCTGTCCAGTTATAAGTTACATCTGGTGTTTGTGAGTCTCCGGAAAGTGCCAGGCTTGTTTGTATGCAATCTAAAACGCCCCCTGTAGCACTAGCATCTGGTATCTCAAAATCGGATTCCACCAAAACCATATCTGAATTGGTGCAACCGTTTGGAGCTGTAATGGTTAAAAAATATTGTCCGGGAACAGTGATTAAAGGATCTGCAATATTGGAAGAAAAAGCATTGGGGCCACTCCATTCATAAGCTATGCTATCAGTTATGGAACTTCCTAAAAGTTGCACAGCAGCGTTGTTACAATCTAAAAATCCACCTTGAATTTGAAGATCGGGTTGAACAAAATCTTCCAAAATAATAGCTTCTGCACTTGAAGTGCAACCATTTTCAGCAGTTATTGTCAAAGAATAATTTCCTGAAATCGAAACAGTAGGAAAGGTGTCGGTAGAAGCATAATTATTTGGACCTTGCCAATCATAAGTGACATTTGAGCTAGTCGTATTGGAATAAAGTGTGAGATTGGGTTCATTACAGGTTAAGAGTCCATTGGCTGTTTCTACATTTGGCGCAATGGTATCTAAAAAGACTTCAACTGACTCAGATACCCTGCAACCGTCGGAGGAAACCGCATTGAAAATATACGTTCCACTTTCAATTATGGTAGCTTCCAGATCTGATGTCGAAAATCCATTTGGTCCGATCCATTCATAACTTTCTACGTTGGCTACTATTGTACCCGTCAGTGAAACTGTATCTATTGAGCAATTCAAAGTATCTGCTCCTGAAACTAAAATCTCAGGAATCAGACCATCCAGAATAATATTTCCCTGAGCCGCTTTTGTACATCCGTTTTCTGCAGTAACAGTTAAAATGTAGGGTCCGGCATCATAAGCGAAAGGATTTTGCTCATATGAAACAAAACCATTTGGACCTTGCCAGGACCATTCAACAATCGGAACATCTGCTTGTCCTGTCAATTGTAAACTATCCTCGGAACAGGGCAAAAAACCACCAGCAGCATAAACATCTGGAGGTGAAGTATCTTCAGTAACAACTGCTACATCAGAGGCTGTACACCCATCTGGCGCAGTAACAGTCAAAATATAACCACCAGGTTCTGTAATGAAAGGATTTTGTTCATCAGAAGCAAAATTGTTGGGTCCTATCCAGGAATATGTTACACCAGGAGTAGTTGAATTCCCAAATATCTGAATGCCAGAATTTGTGCAATCAAGTTCCCCTCCCTGAACAGAAACATTTGGAGGGTTAGTTACATCCACCATCGGTTTGGTATCTTCTACATTTTCAAGACACCAGCAATGGCTATACATTCCAACAAAAAGGAGCAGTAAGGCAATTCTCATGGTTCAATACTCAGTTTATCCCTTGCATAAGGGGAGATGTTTTGCTAAAATCCAAGTCGGAAACATTATAGCTGATTGATTACTAATTATTGATAATGAGGGGATTATAATTTATGGAGGAGTGAAAGCAGTTCAATAATTAACAGGGTCAATCATGTCAAGTATCTAAAGTGTGTGCCAGGGTAGGATGCCAGTATTTAATGAATAATGAAGTATTTATATTCAAAAATTCAATGTTCTTTTAATCATTCTTTTAGTATTTCAAATTATGGCACTGGTTTTAGGATAGTTGTGTTTATTTCTTTGCCAGCCCCAAATTTAGTAAAATCTCTTTCTTTCAATACCACTTTGGCTCCCAACTTTTAAAGTTCCTGTTTTTTACTTAGGGATCTGGGTGCTGGTTTGCCAGGAACTAGAAAACCTGTACTCAGCGACCAGCTAACTAGCACCTAGCAAACCAGTACCCAATTCTAAACTAAGATAGCTCATCCGCCTCAAAATGCTGCCTCAATATTCTTTGTAAAAACAAGGCATCCGCTTCATCAAAGGAATGTTTCTTCGAACTATCGACATCAAATACTGCGATAAGATTTTTTTTATGGTCAAAAACAGGTACCACAATTTCCGATTGTGAATTAGGATCGCAAGCAATATGATCGGAGCCTTGTTCCAAAGCATGTACCTCGCCAACAATCTGAGTTTCTCGTGTTCGCGCGGCTTTGCCACAAACTCCTTTTGAAAAATCAATATGTAAACAACCTAGTGTGCCCTGATAGGGTCCAACTATCAATTTTCCATTATTGACCAAATAAAAACCTACCCAATAGTAATAAGGTAAGTGGGTCTTCAAAATGCAGTTGATCGTCGCCATTTTCATAATCATATTCGATTCGCCTTTCAGATTGGCGTTTATAGAGGATATAGCATTTTTATAGGCTTCTTCCTTTGCACTTGCATCAAGATTGATGGAGGGCTTGATGAAGTATGGCATTTCGGCTGTTGCACTCATGGTTTTATTTTTTAAAGTTAAGTTTTACAAATGCTTCAATTTTCTCTCCCAATACCCGTGCATGACCCTCCCGACTTTCAAAAGACCAACCTGCAATATGTGGGGACAATACCACATTTTCTGCTTTCAACAAATACTGGAAAGCTTCAGGAGGCTTGCTAAAATCAAACAACTCAAAAGCTTGTTCCTCATATTCAATAACATCCAGAGCTGCCCCTCTAACTTTGCCGGATTTTAAATTTTTAACTAAATCTGAAGTATTCAAAACCAAGCCCCTTGCAGTGTTGATGATGAAAATATCTTTTCCAAATTGTTGTATAAAATCATTGTCTATAAAATAATGATTCTCAGGTTCATAAAAAATATGTATAGTCAAAATATCGGTATCTGCAAATAGTGCTTCCAAACCCACTTCTTTTACATATTCATCTTCATAATACTGTTTGTATTTATCATATGCTATTACCTTCGCACCAAAACCAGAAAGACGTTTCGCGACTTCCCGCCCCATATTTCCATATCCCAGAATACCAATGGTTTTACCTTTGATTTCTATTCCTCGATTTGGTTCTCGCAGCCATTGTCCATTTCGAATTTGATGGTCTGCTCTGCTTAAATGGTTGAGTAACATGAGCATCATTCCCATTGTATGTTCCGCTACGGTGTACATACTCCCTTCTGGAGAAGTAAAAACTCGAATGCCCTTTTCTTCGGCATACTTCATATCAATATGCTCCACTCCTACTCCGGCTCGTGCCACAAAAGTCAAATTGATAGCTTGGTCAAAAAACTGTGCATCTAACTTTATTCTGCTCCGGATAACCAATCCTACATATTCAGGAATCTTCTTTTCAATTGCTGCCTTAGAAGATTTTAAGTCAAAATAGCATTCAAAACCCAGCTCCTGCAGCTTTTCTTCAAGAAAAGAGTGGGTTTTATTAAGAAATAGAATTTTACGATTGTTTTCTTTCATTTTTTACTCACGAAGCGTCTCCTGAAACAATTTAAATATACGCCGATACTCATCTGACCAACTGCTCGGCTCAACAAAACCGTGTCGCTCCAGAGGAAATACCGCAAACTCCCAATTTTCCTTTCCCAACTCAATCAGTCGTTGCGCCAGCCGCACTACATCTTGAAATTGCACATTGGTATCTATCATTCCGTGCAATATGAGTAATTGATCTTGTAAACCTTTGGCATGATAAATTGGAGAACTTCTATAATAAGCCAAGCTATCCTCTACTGGCGTATTCAGTATATTAGATGTATAAGGATGATTGTAATGTGCCCAATCAGTAACTGAACGAAGTGCTGCCCCACTTTTGAAAGTTCCAGGTGAAGTAAAAAGCGCCATTAGTGTTATAAACCCACCGTAAGAGCCTCCATATATTCCAATGCGATCTGAATCTATACCATGAGTATCTACGAGGTATTTTGCGCCATCTATTTGGTCTTCCAAATCTTTTCCACCCATGTGCCGATAGATTGCTGTGCGCCAATCACGTCCATAGCCATTACTTGCGCGATAGTCAATATCTAAAACTGTGTATCCGTTATCCACTAAAATATTGTGAAACATATACTCTCGATAATAAGAACTCCACCAGCGATGCACATTTTGCAAATAACCTGCCCCATGCACAAAGATGACAGCAGCACCATTTCCGGAAAAGGCATTGGGGCGATACAGCCGACCGGGAACTTTCACACCATCTCTTGCGATGAATTGAATAAGTTCTGGCACTCGCCACTGATAATTTCCAAAAGCTTTGGTAGTTGACGAAGTCACCTGTTTCATCTCAGTCTTTGGTTCATTTGGCATGGTGTACAACTCCCATGGCTTATTGGAATAAGAGTATCGAATAGCTAATGTTTTTTGATCGGGAGAAATGGATACTTGATGGTTTCCAGGTTTGGAAGTAATTTGAGTCATTTTGCCCCCTCCAATGGGCATTTTATAGAAATGATGCTCAAAGGGAGTTTCTTTATTCGCGGTAATGAAAAAGTGTTCTTTGTCTTGAGATATTTCTGCATTGATGATTTCAAAATTGCCACGTGTAAGCTGTTTTTTCGTTCCGGAATCTATATCCACTGTGTAAATATGTGAATAACCTGAAGCTTCAGATTGATACCAAACGTGTTGATTATCAGGCATCCAGCCCATATTTCCTGCTACGAAATTCCAGCCAACGATTCCAGGGCCTCCTATCCAGGCATCGTCATGCTGTCGATCCAACAGTTGCAATTCTCCAGATGGCAAATCCAGTAACATAACCCATCGGTCTTTGTTGTCCATTGACTTGACATTAACCAGTGCCTCTCCATCTTCTGAGAAATAGGGACCATGGAATATCACATCTCTGGGTGTATCATACTTCTCTTCAAAAGGCACTTCCCCTTCATGATATTCTTTCAAATAAGCTGGTTTGTCATAAATTCCTTCAATTTGTTTTGTATCAATAATATAACAGGTATCTCTTTTCAAATCACAAATCCCCATTTCATAAGTATCCTGTGGAGAACCAACTTTTTCACGAGAAACCAAATCTTTCACATGTCCGGATTCAGTTACATAATTGGGGACATCTGTGCTTTTATTGGTTGCTCTTTGGGTCAAACTAAAGGTCACAAATTGCCCATTAGGACATATCTGAATATTGGAAATGGACTTGCTGCCAAAATAAAAAGCTTCTGGTCGTTTTGGGCGTCGGCTATCTCTTTGCCTCTCTCTTATCTCGTCTTGTCCTTCTCGCCATTGGAGTATTTCAAACCAGCTCATCTGGTCATTTTTGAGCCACTCATCATGAGGAGCCAACGTTTTTTCCCCACGTTTACTACCTTCTTTAAAATTGGTCAGTTGGTTTATCAAACCAGTTTCAATCTCCCAACTAAACAAATTATTACTTTGCTGGAAAATGATTTTGCTTTCATCGCCTGAAAACTTGGGGTTGCCTTCACCTGCGATTGTATTGGTGATTTGTATCGTATTACTAGTCAATAAATTGAGTAAAAAAAGATCTCCGTTTTTAGCATATACTTTTTGAGTTCTAGCTTTATTATAATCTCCATTTCCTGGCATGTTCATAATTTCTTCCTCTGATACTTTTTCTGGCTCGCCTCCGCCAAGGCGGACTTTGTACAAACTCCGCAAAGTATCCATATCGGGATTCCAACTAAAATAAATCCACTGACCATCTTCAGACCAGGATATACTTTCAGGTAAAAAACCAATAAATCGTTCACCCTGCATAATTTCTGGAATGGTCAAGGAAGAATGATTAGGAACAGATTGAGCCCAATTTTCAGATGAGAAAAGGAAGAAAGACAATAACGAGAGTATCAAAAATCGCATGGATTGGTTTTTAATATTAGAAAAAGCATAAATATAGATTTCTTGAAATAATTGGCAGGCAGGCAGGCAAATTTTATTAGTAATTTTTAGAAATTTGAGATTACTAAAATAATAGATTGAAATGTATTTTACAGGCAAAATCCGCTGAATACATATGGTTATGCCTATAAAATCATATGTATTCAGTACCAAAAGTTGGAGCCACAAAAAATACAGTCCTAATTATTATTTGTACATATTACTAATTCTGAATTCAATAAATTCCCACGATCGTCTGTTAGCGTAATAATGTAGGATCCTGAAGGCAATGCTAAATCCTTAATCATGATGTTGTTTTCGAATTGGAAGTGCCTTTCTATCATCTTTTGTCCATACAGGTTGTAACATTCAAGGATTATGGTCTGTGAATAAGCATAGTTTTCAATTTGGACTAAAAAAGAATTTTGGAAAGGATTGGGAAAGATTTTCCAGGAAATTTCAGAAGATTCCAAATCAGAAACAGCGTTGACAACAGCACAATTTTCATCTTCTAGCGAAAAATTACATGAATAGTTATCAGGATCAAAATTGAAAAGCGAATCGTCGTTTTTAGAAAAGCATTTCATATAGGGTGCAAAGTCAGCTACATCATGAATACCACGGGTCAATAATCCATAATTGCTACCTATTCCCTCAACCCAGATTTCCGTGGGATGACCGGGAAAAGATTGAAAAAATAAAGCTCGTCGTGGCTCCCCGTTCACCGTAACGTTGCTAATTGATTCTACGATTAACTCTGGTACCACAGAAAACGAATCGCCAATATTTAATGTAAAGTCGTACAACAATTCGTTGGTTCCACCTGGATGGGTTATCCAGACTTTCTTATCATTTCCTTCATAAAGTGCTGCTACATACACGGTATCCTGTATTTGCCCTTCCCAATCTACATTGTAGCGGTATACTTTGGAATGTACTTGATTGTCAATGACCGTATCACCACATAAAAAATGTAAATACGGTAATGGTACTCCTGCGAAACCTATAAATTCTTCTTCCCAAAGGGCATTCTCGGTTGGAAAAGGTTCGTATTGAGCGATAAGGAATTGTGGAATAAGTAATAAGAACAACAGGGTGTTTTTCATGGCTTTGTTATTTAATTGATTCAATTTGAATCAATTAGGTTTAAGAATAAAAATCCCTAAGATGGCAACAGACAGAAAGTAAATTAATAGCCACCTAAGTTGATTTTCAAAGTAAATAGTTTTTGTAAGATATTGCCTTTAACAAAGCTAGTCTTTATTGATAAATTGAAGTCATTCAGGGATTTAATTTAGAAGCTGTTTAACCTAAGTCAACATTTCCATAATAAGCCATATCCATGTCCTTGCGCCATTTTACAAAATAGGTCATTTGTCCAACGTGATAGGAAAAATGCTCCACCACATGGACTAAAATGCTCAAACCAGATTCTTTATAAACTTGTACATCATGCATTTCCACTAACATTTCGGGGTTAATGCTATTCAATACTTCCTCCACATCCGTTTGCAAGCGATTCACTTTTTCTATAAGGTGAGCAGTAGGCAATGGTCCTTTTTCATCAAATTCTTTCTGACGCTGACGAACATCTGTTTTTTTTCCCAAACCAGCACAAATCCATTGTCGGACATTGCCACAAAGGTGCAATACCAAATTGCCAATGCTATTGCTATTTTCGTTTGGGCGGTACCAGATTTCTTCTTCGCGCAGTTTGGCCAGACATTTTTTTAATCTTGGAATATTTTCTTCAAAAAGTCGTCTTTTTGTTTCCTTTATTAATAAATCCCGAAAAGTAGTTTTGAAGGAAGTCATGTAAGTATTTTTTTGATAATAAAGTGGAAAGCAACAAATTTGCAAATTATCTTGGTAGTTCTTATAACCTATTGTAGATTACATTAAAATTTCAGGTTCTCTGACTATTTTGTTGACTTGAGTCAAACAAAAAGGAAAATCAACCTTTCCTTTGGGCTCTTTTGCTTTCCCTATTTGTTTGACCACCCGAGGTCAGAGAAGGAAATTTTCAAAAACAATCAAATGAAAAATCTACTTACCTTTTTTTGTATTTCAACTTTCTTTCTTGGCAATTGGCAGTGCGTAAATGATCCTTTTGAATTCTCGGCTAATTCAAAAATAGAAATGAGTAAAACTGCCTGTTTCGGGGCTTGCCCTGTTTATGAATTTAAAATTGATGGCAAGGGCAAAGCGACTTATGAGGGATTAAAGTTTGTGGAGTTAGAAGGCAAACACGAAATGGATTACCCTCCTGAAACCGTCAATGATTTGTTTAAAGCTTTTGCAGAAGCGGATTTTTGGAGTTTTGAAGACGAATATACTGACCAAATTGCTGATTTACCTACCACCTACTTAACATTTACACATGATGGCAAAACCAAAAAAATAAAAGACTATTACAATGCTCCTGAAAAATTAAAAGCTTTGGAAAAAAAGGTGGAAGCCATTGTTGAAACAACACTTTGGAATCAATGACACAAGAGAATCGTGAAAAAATAAAAGCAAACGATTTAGCCATCAATTACCTTCATCAATTTTTACTGGCTCTTGCTGCCTATGTACAAGCGTGGTTTTTTGTGAAAGAACACAAACCCTGGAAAGGACTTCGCGAATATGGTTGGCTTGTAAAAATTGTCGGTTTTGCGGCAATATTACTAGGTCTTGGTTTTTGTATTAATTTATTGAGGTGGTTTTCTTCTATGGGATCCTCAGACTCCATGACCATGCAAGCTGGCATGTTATCTTTTTTTAATGATTTTGCCTGGGAAAATGTTAAATGGGTCTTTAAAGGTGGTTCCAAATATATAATTCTGGTTTTATTGGAAATCCTGGTATTTCATTTCACCCGTTATACGCTTGACCAACTGACAGGAGCAAAATCGGATGCTTCATTTAATGCTTTTGTGGATGCAGAAATTAGAATGATAAAAGTTGCCTTCCGTTCCTGGATTCTGGAAATCATCACGATTGGAATATTAGGTATTGTATTGGGAATTTTAGGCATGAAAGGCTGGAAGCCTTTTTTTGGTTTTTTTGTGCAATGTTATTTTGTTGGTTTTGCTATGATTGATAACTATTTTGAATGTTTTGGCGCTTCTATTAAAGAAAGTTCAAAAATGATTTGGGAAGTTGCCGGAGCTTCGGTGGGCATTGGAATGATTGCTTATTTACTAATGTTTATTCCAATTGTAGGAGTTGTAGCTGCCACAGGTTTGGGAGCTGTAGCAGCTACAATAATCATGTATAAATTAGTTCCTCCAGATACTATTCAATTGCAGGAAGCAACCGAAACTTATAATTTTGGACAGCCTAATTGATGTTTTCCAAATTTTCCACCAGCATAGTAGCCATTGCCAAATTTATACATTATGGAAAATCCGGTGATGTAATACCAGTCCAAACGCTCTCCTCCTCTTCGGTAGCTAAAAACTTCGTCTGTAAGTCCTACTTCAGGTATACTCAACTGAGTCGCCAAATCCCCTTTTACCCTTCTGAGTGTTTGGTAGTCTATCTCAGCCGAGCCAACATCATCCAAATAATCTGTGAATAATTTTCTAGCTCCAAATTCAATACCTATCGCCCATTGATTGCTTAAATCAATTTTAAATCCCAAACCAAATGGAATAGAAAATTGTGACAAACCATAAGGCTGAGGGTATCCAGGGATGCCTTGACCCTCTGTCCCCAATGGTGCCAATTCAATTAAATTGCCATTAAATTCAGCTTTGGGATTGAAATGGTAAAGCGCCATTCCTGCAAACAAATAATTTGAAATTCCCAGATGGTGAGCTTTTGAGTATTTCAATTTAAATGTTTGAATTTCCCCCAGGAGTCCAACCTCTACAAGACTGGATTGAAAATTTAAATTCCTGGAAGTGTTATCTCTATTTTCATCACTTCCTTCAATTGAACCAATATTTACCCCCAACCGAAGAGCCATTTTTGAATTTAAATAGATCCTCCCCCAAAGTCCTCCTGCTAAGCGAAATGTTTTAGGATAATTGCTGATTTTTTCAGGTGAAAGGTCTCCACTGTAAAAAGAAGTTCCTGCCAAAAGACCTATTTCATAATTTTGAGAAAAGATGATTGCCGGACTGAAGAACATCAAAAAAATGAGTACTTTTTTCATGGGTATTTAATTTTTTAAACATTAGAAAGAGGATTTTAGCTGCGATGAAATTAGTGAGGGGAAAACGGAACTGAAAGTCCGAAAATTATATGTGGGGAGTGAAAATCAGATTTTATGCCAATTATTTACATAACAACCTAAGGTGACAATCTTATAAATTGTTGACTTTCAATGGATAGTAAAATAGTTAAATAACGCAGGTAATAAATGAATTTTAATTTTGATTTTAGAAGAATAGTCAATACCTTTACAGCCAGTATGTTTCAATCCTGAACCACCTTATTTCTTTCTCGCATCAATCTAATCGCTGAAAATAATATCTAATTAGAAGTTTAATTTTAGATTTGAATAACAAATCGTCTAAACTATCCCCAATGTTCCTTCTATTCATTCACTTGTGATCCAATGTAGGTTTTTATAGAAATAAACCTACATAATTGGATTTTTGTGCTTGTTGAGCTTATTCAAGTGAATCGAATATTACCCTAAAATGATAAAACCGATATAGTATATTTTTATACTTTTTCAGTTTGAATTTCTGATTATTGTTATTACTCCCTGAAGCATACTAACTAGTTTAATTCAGGGAATTTCAATTCTCTTTTTATTGTAAAGTTTTTTTTAAAAACTGATAAAAACACGCTTTAAAAGATCTATGAAAAAATAATCATGCCCCGATAAATGTGCGGAATTGCAAAATATTTAAAGAAAATTAATTTGATTCTATTATTATTTCTTTAATATTTTCAGTTTCTCCTTATATTGGAGGCTTATTTGAAATGCGTCCCAGAAATATAAAATCGGATTCTGCTTTTGTATGGGAACCTTTGAAATAGAAAAACCACAAATGGTATTTGCGCTTAATTCATTTCGCACTACACCGGTGAAAAAATAATGCAAACTCTATTGGAATTTCTTTTCTTTACAGGTGGTCGATTTTATTTTTTGATTTGCGTATAAAATTATTTGATTCAATAAATCCCTTCAAAACTTTGACTACTATGAAGAGCAATTTTATTCAATTAATTACGGGAACTGCTTTCTGCCTTTTAATGGTAGGGCTTATTCAATCATGTCAGAAATTAGATAACCTTGCGAATGAAGTAGAAGTGGTACTTGATACCGACCTTCTATATCATCCCGTTATGATTCAGTATATCAATGCTGATATTTCTACTGGTGAAGTTCCCGAAGATTTGGAAATTGAAATTTTAGGGACTGGAAAAGACAAAGTTTATTCTTTGTTAGGAAGTAGGCAAATTACTCCAGATGGAAACATGGTTAACCTCGGTGTCAGAAAAACTGAAACCCCTAGTGTTGACAATCCAATTGAAGTAATGGTGGTTGCAAGAGCAACCGGTTATTTGACTTCCTATAGAACTTTCGTCATCCATGATACTAAGCTGAATTTTTTCACTATTCCAATGGTAAAAATCGGACAGGATGCACCTGGTATCTCTTCTGAAGTAACTTCCTTCAATGCTTCTTCCGCTGGAGCTGATGAAGTTACCAAATTTGATACACCTTTTGCTTTCGGCAAACAAGAAAAAGCTGAAGTTACCGTTCCTGCTGGTTCAAAAGTTTTTGACATCAATGGAAACCAGTTACAAGGTGAAGTTGAAGTTTCACTTACGCACTTCGACAACCGAAATACCATGGCTTCCAAAACTTTCCCTGGTGGAGCAAATACTGCAAAATCATTAATTGACACGGATGGAACTGACCTGGGACACGGAGGTTTATCTTTAGTAAGTGCAATTACTTTAGATATGGAAGTAAATGGAAAAGAAGTCAAGTCTTTCTCCAAACCTTTGGATGTTAGATTTACTTTAAATCCAAATACCATCAATCCTATTACTCAACAGCCAATTCGGGAAGGTGATGATATTGTTGTAGCCAGTTTCAATGAATTGACTGGTGCCCAACACATAGAATCCAGAGTAAAGATTGAAAGAAATGCTCAAGGGCAATTTGAAGTCAATTACAAGCAACCTCACTTATCTACCTGGTTCTTAGGTTTTGCTGTACCTCCTGGTTGTTTCTTCTTCCAAACTCAGGTTCAATCTCCAATTCCTGCATTCTCTAGTGTGCAAAAATTGTATTATGTAGAATTGCGCGAAATTGGGTCAGAAGCTCTTTTAGGAACAAACTTCCTTGACCTCAAAAACAATGACATCATTACTTTCTTCTTCGTTCCAAATACAATTGCGAGACTGGATGTATTTGATGGAAATGACATTTGTGAGGCTCATTTATTGGGACAATCAGATCCATTAAATATGTGTAATTTCATTGGATTTATCAATGTAAATGATGATCCTGATTTTGATGAAACTGAAATCCTGGATGCATATGTAGAGGTAAGTGGAGAGTGTGAAGATGACCAATTAGTTGTAGTTCCAAGCGTCACTATTCTTTACAAGGACCATGGTCAGTGTAATGCTTTCCAAACCAATCAAGGGTTAACCAATACGCTTTGGGCTCCATTGGGGACTTTGACTAGTGGCATTGGTCAAACAACAAAATTGAGAATTGGACAGAGCTACGATTTCGCTATTATGGAATCTGGATTCGAACGTGTCATCAGGAATATACCAGTACCTTCCGCAGATTCTACTTTTAATGTAGCTTATACAGATGCGCATTCTGGAAGTAACTTCGCATTTAACCAAGTCATAGAAGTTGATTACTTTGCAGGTTTGGGTGGTGTAGGTCAAAGAGTACGTTTCATTTTCCATGAAGTACTCATTCCTGCATGTGCATGTGCCATTTGGAGATGTCACTTGAATGGTGGTGGAATTTTGGACTGTGATCCAATGGTTCCAATGCAAGCCGGAACGCATCCATTACCAGAGTGTCAATAAAGTAATAGAATAGATACATTGTTTATTTACCATATTTTTTAGGTACATAACTAAAAACTTAAAAAGCCTCTTGCAGCAGTTTCTGCAAGAGGCTTTTTTCTTAGTTATTTTTGTGTTTGTTTATTGAGCTGGAGGTTTCAACATTGCTAATTAATCCAATCCACTAAGGAAAAGTCAATACTCACAATCTACATATAAAGATAGTTTGTCCATCTCCAATGGCTCATATACACCTTTTCTACAAAGGAAAGGAATTGAAGGCATGTTAGTTAAAAAAGAAAGATCTTCCCCAACAGATTGCCTTATGTTTTTCACCTCGTTACTATGGGGAAAAATAAAGCGTACTTGGCAGAGTCTCTCGAAGAGGACTCTTACCACGGAAAGTGTAACTCTAGAGATGCCGCAGAGTCCGCTTCGAGAGTTGTTACATTGGATGCTAAAAAGGTGAAAAGCATGCAAAAAAAAGCCCTACTGAAAAATTCAGCAGGGCTTTTAAATATATTCAAATTAATGAATTCTTTCTATTGCCTTAATCTTCAAACTCCTCCATCTCCTCCAGCAAAGCTCTACGCTCGCGGTTGGAATCGTAGGACTCTTTGGTTGTCACCCAAATGTTGTTGTACTTGCGCAAGCCAGTACCTGCAGGGATTTTCTTTCCTACGATTACGTTTTCTTTCAATCCGTTTAGGAAATCCTGTTTGGCACCAATAGCAGCCTGACTGAGTACTTTGGTAGTCTCCTGGAAGGAAGCTGCAGAAATCCAGCTTACGGTACCCAATGAAGACTTGGTGATTCCTTGAAGCAATGGACTCGAAGTCGCTGGAACCGCATCTCGGAATTGAACGACCTTCAAATCATTTCGCTTCAAGAAAGAGTTTTCTTCGCGAACCTGGCGCAAGGAAACCAATTGACCTGGGTTGAGGCGATTGGAATCTCCTTTCTCAGTGATGAATTTTTTATCAAAAATCCAATCGTTTGCTTTGATGAAATTGTAGCGCTCGACTGCTTCTCCTTCCAGGAAACTGGTATCGCCTGGATCTTCAATTTGAACACGACGCATCATTTGACGTACAATCACCTCGATATGTTTATCATTGATACCGATACCCTGAGAACGATATACTTCCTGAATTCCATTTACCAGGTAAGATTGCACAGCAAACGGTCCTTTGATATTTAAAATATCTCGAGGTGCGGTAGCACCATCAGATAGCGCCGTTCCTGCTCGTACAAAGTCACCTTCCTGAACGAGAATGTGCTTAGACAAACCAATGAGGTACTTACGCTTCTGACCATCTTTAGCTTCTACAATTACCTCCCGGTTACCACGCTTGATTTTACCAAAACTCACAACGCCATCAATTTCAGAAACGACTGCAGGGTTAGATGGGTTTCTAGCTTCAAACAATTCCGTAACCCGAGGCAGACCACCCGTGATATCCTGAATTTTACCTAATTGACGTGGTATTTTCACAATCTTTTGACCTGCTTTCACTTCCTGGCCATCTTCAATGGAAATGTGAGAACCTACTGGCAAGTTATAACTACGCAATTCATCGCCATCCGGGCTGATAATTTTAATGGTCGGAATCTTACGTTTGTTTTTGGATTCGACAACCACTTTCTCAGCATAACCAGTAGCATCATCTCTTTCAATTCTAAATGTCACACCTTCTTCAATAGATTCAAATTGGGTGATTCCACTAAATTCAGATACGATTACTGCATTAAATGGATCCCACTCACAAATCGCTTCGTCCCTCTTAATTGCTTGCTTGTCTTTTACATGAAGCGTAGCACCATAAGGTATGTGATGTGAAGTATACAATTTATTGCCATCAGGCTCGAATATTCGGATTTCACCAGTACGGGAAAGAACGATTTCAATTTCCTTTCCATTTTCATCTGTACTCTTTGTGGTTCTAATTCCATCAAATTCCAATCTTCCATCAAATTTGGAAGTGATTTCATTTTCTGTTTTAGAAACCGTTGCCACACCACCAACGTGGAAGGTACGAAGGGTCAACTGCGTTCCAGGCTCACCAATTGATTGAGCTGCAATAATACCCACTGCATCTCCCATCTCAGCAATTCGACCTGTTGCAAGGTTTTTACCATAGCATTTTCTACAAACCCCGCGCTCAGTTTCACAAGTAAGTACAGAGCGAATGGTTACTTCTTCAATTCCAATATCTTCAATGTAATCCGCTACTTTTTGATCAATGTAGTCTCCTGCTTTCAAAATGTTTTCATCAGACACAGGGTGATCAATATCATGGAGCGTATAACGACCTGCAATTCTATTAGCAAGAGAATCAATTACTTTTTCATTGTCTTTAAGTGCTGTAGTATCAATTCCTCTCAAGGTTTCGCAATCTTCTTCCATTATAACCACATCCTGAGAAACATCCACCAATCTACGAGTCAGATAACCAGCGTCTGCAGTTTTCAAGGCAGTATCCGCCAAACCTTTTCGCGCACCGTGAGTGGAAATAAAGTATTCCAAAACAGACAATCCATCTACAAAGTTGGAGAGAATAGGGTTTTCAATTACTGCTCCACCCGTATCTCCAGATTTTCGTGGTTTTGCCATCAAGCCCCTTAAACCACAGAGCTGCTTAATTTGCTGTTTGGAACCACGAGCACCAGAGTCAAGCATCATATATACTGAATTGAATCCCTGTTTGTGCTCACTCAACTCTTTCATCAAAACCTCGGTAATGGTATTATCCGCATAAGTCCATTTGTCAATGATCTGGTTGTAACGCTCATTATTGGTAATCAAACCCATATTGTAATTATCCCAAACTTCATCGACTTCTTCCTGAGCATCTTCCAGGGTTTTCAACTTGACAGAAGGTGTGATCAAATCTCCAAGGTTGAAAGACAAGCCTCCTTTGAATGCCCACATAAAACCTAATTCCTTAATTGCATCAAGGAAATCTGCAGTAACATGGAAATCTGTTCTTCGGATGATATCTCCAATAACTCTTCTTAAATTCTTTTTAGTCAATAGCTCATTTACGAAAGGTACATTTTCAGGAACAGCCTCGTTGAATAAAACCCGTCCGGCGGTTGTTTCAATCCTCTTCTTCACCATATTACCTTCTTCATCCTCCACAGTAGCTCTTACATTTACATAAGCATGCAATTCCAATTGACCTTCATTATAGGCAATTCTCACCTCTTCCGAAGAATAGAAATTTCTACCCTCACCCTTCACCTTGACTTCATCTGTCGAACGCTTTCCTTTTGTAATGTAGTAAAGTCCCAATACCATATCCTGAGAAGGAAGAGTAATTGGTGAGCCATTCTGTGGATTCAACATATTGTGTGAAGACAACATCAATACCTGAGCCTCCAAAATAGCAGCCTGACTTAAAGGAACGTGAACCGCCATCTGGTCACCGTCAAAATCCGCGTTAAATGCAGTACAAACAAGCGGATGCAAACGAATTGCTTTGCCCTCAATCAATCGAGGTTGGAAAGCTTGAATGGAAAGCCTGTGCAGAGTAGGTGCACGGTTAAGCATGATTGGGTGTCCTTTCAAAATGTTTTCAAGGATTTCCCATATAACCGGGTCTTTTCTATCTACCAATTTCTTGGCAGATTTTACAGTTTTCACGATTCCACGCTCAATCAACTTCCTAATCACAAATGGCTTAAATAGCTCAGAGGCCATCGCCTTTGGCAAACCACATTCGTGCAATTTCAAATTAGGACCAACTACAATTACTGAACGACCTGAATAATCAACCCTTTTTCCAAGTAAGTTTTGACGGAAACGACCTTGTTTTCCTTTCAAGATATCACTCAAGGATTTCAATGCACGTCCACCTTCAGCTTTTACTGCATTTGACTTACGAGAGTTGTCAAATAGTGAATCTACCGCCTCTTGTAGCATCCGCTTCTCATTACGAAGAATCACTTCAGGAGCTTTGATTTCCAGCAATCTTTTCAGTCGATTGTTCCTGATAATTACACGACGATACAAATCATTTAAATCCGAACTTGCAAAACGACCACCATCCAATGGCACTAAAGGACGCAATTCTGGTGGCACTACTGGTAAATATTGAATAATTGCCCACTCAGGACGATTCTCGATTCTTGACAAACCATCTCTAAAAGCCTCAACAACCCTCAATCGTTTCAGGGCCTCTGACTTTCTCTGTTGAGATGTTTCATTCGCTGCCTGATGCCTCAAATCATAGGAAAGTTTATCCAATTCCAGTCTCATCAACAAATCTCGTACAGCGTCAGCTCCCATCTTTGCAATAAACTTATTTGGGTCATCATCTTCTAGCTGTTGATTCTCTGGAGGAATGGTTTCCAAATGGTCCAGATATTCTTCTTCTGTCAACAAATCCATCTTAGCCAATTCACCTTCTTTAACACCAGGTTGAATGACTACATATCTTTCATAATAAATAATGGTCTCCAGTTTCTTGGAAGACAATCCAAGCAGATACCCTATTTTATTAGGCAATGATTTGAAAAACCAAATATGGACAACAGGGACTACCAATTTGATATGTCCCATTCGCTCTCTACGTACCTTTTTCTCCGTTACTTCTACCCCACAACGGTCGCAAACGATACCCTTATATCGAATACGTTTGTACTTACCGCAATAACATTCATAATCTTTTACAGGACCAAAAATACGCTCACAAAATAACCCGTCACGTTCAGGTTTATAGGAACGATAGTTGATAGTTTCAGGCTTCAAGACTTCCCCGTAAGAGCGTTCCAGAATATCATCTGGCGAGGACAAAGCGATAGTGATACTATCAAAATTTTGACTCTGAATTGCAGGTTTTTTCTTAAAAGGCATAAGAATATAGTTAGGAGTGAAATAATTTTTGAAAGTTCTCCAAATTGAAAAGCTTTCAAAAATTATTTCACGCTACTTTTTTTAATCAAATTTCACATCAAGGGCCAAACCTCTCAATTCATGAACCAATACATTAAATGATTCAGGAATATTAGGTTCAGGCAATACATCTCCCTTCACAATGGCTTCATAAGCTTTTGCACGTCCTTGAATATCATCAGACTTGATGGTAAGCAGCTCTTGGAGGATACTGGATGCTCCAAATGCTTCCAATGCCCATACTTCCATCTCACCAAAACGTTGACCACCAAACTGTGCTTTACCACCTAATGGCTGTTGAGTGATAAGTGAGTATGGTCCAATGGAACGAGCATGCATCTTGTCATCCACCATATGCGACAATTTCAGCATGTAAATGACACCAACAGTAGCTTGCTGATGGAAACGATCACCAGTTTCACCGTCATAGAGATACGTTTGACCTAGAGAAGGCAATTTGGCTTCCTGAATGTGCTCCTCAATTTCCTCCTGGCTTGCTCCGTCAAAAATTGGAGTCGCAAATTTAACCCCGGTTTTCTCACCTGCCCAGCCTAATACTGTTTCGAAAATCTGTCCTAGATTCATACGAGATGGTACCCCTAATGGATTCAATACAATATCTACAGCCCTTCCATCTTCCAGATAAGGCATATCTTCAATACGAACGATTTTCGCAACGATTCCTTTGTTACCATGACGTCCTGCAAGCTTATCTCCTACTTTTAGTTTACGCTTTTTAGCCATGTAAACTTTAGCAAGTTTCAAAACTCCAGCGGGCAACTCATCTCCAATACTGATATTGAATTTCTCACGCTTATAACGCCCAACCTCTTCATTTACTTTTATACTGTAATTGTGCAACAATTTGGCTACCAAGTCATTGACCTCAGCATCCTCCGTCCAATTACTGTAATCAATAGTGCTATAATCCAATTCCCTCAAAAGAATCTGGCTGAATTTCGTACCTTTTGGAATAAGCATATCAGAGTAAATACTCTTCACGCCTTCACTCGTTTTGTTTTTCACCAAAACAAGTAGCTTATCCACCAAAATAGTCTTCAATTCATTCAGAGAAATGGCATGTTGCTCCTCCAATTTATTGAGCATATCCTTTTCCTGAGTCTTTTGAATCTTATCTTTCTTAGCTCTGGCAAACAATTGCTTATTGATGACGATACCTCTTGTAGAAGGAGGTGCTTTCAATGAAGCATCTTTTACATCACCTGCCTTGTCTCCAAAAATGGCACGCAATAATTTTTCTTCCGGAGTAGGATCACTTTCTCCTTTAGGAGTGATTTTTCCAATCAAAATATCTCCTTCTTTAACCCAGGCACCTACCCGAATGATTCCATGCTCGTCCAAATCTTTGGTTGCATCTTCACTCACATTAGGGATATCATTGGTCAATTCCTCCTCTCCCAATTTGGTATCCCGAACATCCAACTCGAAGTGTTCTATATGGATAGAGGTGAAAACATCCTCTCGAACTACACGCTCTGACAACACGATCGCATCTTCAAAGTTGTAACCTTTCCAAGGCATGAATGCAACTTTAAGGTTTTGACCTAAAGCCAATTCACCTTTCTCAGTAGCATAACCATCACAAAGGATCTGTCCTTTTGATACCCGGTCACCTTTTCTTACAATTGGTTTCAAATTTACACAGGTACCTTGATTGGTACGTCTGAATTTGGTCAATTTATACGTCTTGCGATTGTCTTCGAAGGAAACCAACTGTTGCTCTTCAGTTCTGTCATAACGAATCACAACTTCATTGGCATCTACATATTCTACGATTCCATCCCCTTCTGCATTGATCAACATTCTGGAGTCTCGCGCCACCTTTTTCTCCAAACCTGTACCAACGATAGGTGCTTTTGGTCGAAGCAAAGGCACTGCCTGACGCTGCATGTTGGAGCCCATCAATGCACGGTTGGCATCATCATTTTCGAGGAAAGGAATCATGGAAGCTGAAACCCCAACAATTTGGTTAGGAGCAACATCCATATACTCAATCTCAGGTGGAGTCAATACTGGGAAATCACCATGCTCCCGGCATTTAATTCTATCAGAAAGGAAAGCACCAGTTTCGTTATTCAAACCCGCATTTGCCTGTGCAATCTTTTTGTAATCCTCACCCTCAGCAGAAAGATACTGTGGAGCATTCTTAACATCTACAACTCCCTCATTAACAGGTCTGTATGGTGTTTCCAGGAAGCCCATCTTGTTCACTTTCGCATGAACGCAGAGTGTGGAAATCAATCCAATATTTGGACCTTCAGGAGTTTCAATCGTACACAAACGACCATAGTGAGAATAGTGAACATCACGTACCTCAAAACCCGCACGCTCTCTTGACAAACCTCCAGGTCCCAGTGCTGAGATACGACGTTTGTGCGTTATTTCAGATAAAGGGTTGGTCTGGTCGAGAAACTGGGACAACTGGCTGGTACCAAAGAATGAATTGATAACGGAAGAAAGCGTACGTGCATTGATCAAATCGATTGGCGTAAATACTTCATTATCACGTACATTCATTCGCTCCCGAATGGTTCTGGCCATCCGGGCCAAGCCAACTCCAAATTGAGCATACAATTGTTCTCCTACAGTTCTTACCCGACGATTGCTCAAATGATCGATATCATCAATCTCCGCTTTTTGATTCATCAAACTCACCAAATATTTGACGATTTCGATAATGTCTTCCTTGGTCAATACCAAAGTGTCAAACGGAATGTCAACCTCTAGCTTGCGGTTAATTTTGTATCGCCCAACTTCTCCTAAATTGTATCGTTTATCAGAAAAGAACAGCTTATCAATGATACCACGAGCTGTCTCATCATCCGGTGGGTCAGTACCACGCAACTGGCGGTAGATATAATTAACCGCTTCCATTTCAGAACTGGAAGGGTCTTTTTGCAATGTATTGTAAATAATGGAGTAATCCTCTTCGATATCTTCTCTCTGAAGAATTACATTTTCAGCCTCTGCTTCCAAAATCAATTCTATATTTCCTTCATCCAATACAACATCACGTTCAAGAATGATTTCATTTCTTTCTATGGTCACAACCTCTCCGGTATCCTCATCCACAAAATCCTCAGTCCAGCTACGCAATACTCTCGCTGCCAATTTCCGTCCAATTGCAGTCTCCAATTGGTCTCTGGTTGCTGGGATTTCATAAGCCAAATCAAACAAATCCAAAATGGCTTTATCCGTATCGAAACCAATCGCCCTCAACAAGGTTGTAACCGGGAATTTTTTCTTGCGATCAATATATGCGTACATCACTGTATTGATGTCCGTCGCAAATTCCATCCAGGCTCCCTTAAAAGGAATAACCCTGGCTGAATAAATCTTCGTGCCATTAGGATGGAAGCTTTGACCGAAAAATACTCCAGGTGAACGATGCAATTGTGATACAACGACCCGTTCAGCGCCGTTGATTACAAAGGTACCTTTTGGAGTCATGTAAGGTATATTTCCAAGAAATACATCCTGCACAATCGTCTCAAAATCAACGTGTTCTTCATCATTACAAGAAAGACGGAGTTTTGCTTTGAGAGGAACGCTATAAGTCAATCCCCGTTGCATACATTCTTCAATGGTGTAACGTGGAGGATCTACGAAATAGTCCAGAAACTCAAGTACAAATATGTTTCGGGCATCCGTAATCGGGAAATTTTCCTGAAACACCTTGTACAAACCCTCATTGATTCTGTTTTCAGGAGTTGTTTCCAACTGGAAAAACTCCCAGAATGATTTCAATTGAATTTCGAGTAAATCTGGGTACTCGCCGGGAAGTTTGATTTTGCCGAAATTGACTCTTTTGGTTTCGGCTAGTGCAATGCCATTTGACGCCATGTGCGAAAAAGAGTTTTATGTTAGCTTTTATGCCAGGGTTACCGAATGGTTTCTAAAGCCGGAGTACTGCAAAAATGAGATGGTTAATTTTCTTCTAGCTTACTGAAAATAATTTCGCAATAATTCAATATTGCATTAGAAACAATCCAGAAATGAATAACTGCCACTTTTGGCATATTTTTCGATTTTTTCAGGGTAGTCGATTGAAAATTTTGCCTCAAAAAATTATTCCACAATATCTTTTCTTAATATATCTATAAATGTTATTTTATCCGCTTTTTCAAAAAGGCGGGCAAAGGTACAAAAAGTTTGCCAAAAAAACGAATCCAGATCAAAGGTCATAATACAACAATAGGCTTAGCAAGATTGTCACATCTCGCTAAGCCTTTTTTTGCTGTAAAATCGTCTTATGGAATAACTAGAATTAATCGACGCATTTTAGAATTTAAGTGGAATGATAATTTCCTTATTTCAGTTCAACAGAGGCACCTACACCTTCCAAAGCAGCCTTGATACTTTCGGCTTCTTCTTTAGGAACACCTTCTTTAACTGGACCAGGAGCACCATCCACTAATTCCTTAGCATCTTTCAATCCGATACCCAATAACGTTTTAACTTCTTTTACGACTTTGAGTTTAGCTGCACCTGCAGATGTCAATACTACATCAAATTCAGTTTGTTCAGCAGCTCCTCCTGCATCTCCACCGCCACCAGCAGCACCAGGTGCTACAGCAACAGCAGCAGCAGCAGGCTCGATGCCGTGCTCTTCTTTTAATATGTCAGCCAATTCATTCACCTCCTTTACAGTAAGGTTCACTAATTGGTCTGCAATTGCTTTTAAATCTGCCATTTTAAATGGTTTTTAAAATTTTTTCCAAAAATGGATTAATTAATATATGCGTTGTACTTGGAAGCCGTAGTTCAGTGAGCAGTTGGCAGGAAGCAGTTGGGCAGTAAAAAACTGCATACTGCATACTGTACCGAAGGAATCCCTTCGGGAAAAACTGCATACTAATATTATCCTTTTTCCTCCAAAGCCTTCAAAAGTCCCATAATGGTGTTGCCACCAGATTTCATTTGACCAACAACAGTCTTCATTGGAGATTGTAATAATGCAATGACATCTCCTATCAACTCCTCTTTTGACTTAATAGTTGCCAAAGCATCTAATTGGTCATCTCCTACATAAATTGCTGAGTCAATGTAAGCTGCTTTGATTACTGGCTTTTCGTGACCCTTGCGAAAGTCTTTGATGACTTTTGCAGGAGTGTTGGCCACATCTGTAAACAATAAAGCAGTAGGTCCTTTTAAAGATTCAAATAAAGGCTCATAATTATCACCAATAGACTCCAAAGCTTTTTGAGCAAGCGTATTTTTCACTACTCGCATTTCAATGCCTTTCTCAAAAAATAAACCTCGTAGTTTATTAACTTGTTCAACAGTCAATGTTGATGAGTCGGTGATATAGAAAAACGATGAATTGGAAAATTTTTCCTTTAATTCTTCAATGACAGCCGTTTTTTCCGCTTTTGTCATTTCTTTTTATTTAAAAGTGTTTTGAGACAAAACACTGGATTAACGAATTGATTTAGTGTCCACTTTAATACCCGGGCTCATTGTGCTGGCAATAGTCACGGATTTCATGTAGGTTCCTTTTGCAGAAGAAGGTTTCATTTTATTCAGTGTACCAAGTACTTCATTGGCATTATCTACCAATTTACCAGGCTCAAAAGACACTCTTCCTACTGAAGAATGGATGATACCATACTTGTCTACTCTAAATGAAATCTTACCACCTTTTACATCCGCAACTGCTGCACCAATGTCCATTGTAACTGTACCTGTCTTTGGGTTGGGCATCAAGCCACGAGGTCCCAAAACACGACCAATACGACCAACTTTTGCCATTGTCTGAGGCATAGCCACAGCAACATCAAAATCAGTCCAGCCACCTTGTATTTTTTGAACTAAATCGTCGAGTCCGACATAATCGGCACCTGCATCTTTTGCTTCCTGCTCTTTGTCAGGAGTACAAAAAACCAATACTCTCTTGGTTTTGCCTGTGCCATGAGGTAGGTTAACGGTACCACGTAATGCCTGATCTGCTTTTCTTGGATCAACTCCCAGACGAACGTGTACATCAACGGAAGCATCAAATTTTGTGGTATTGACTTCTTTAATCAATGCCATTGCTTCTTCTAAAGTGTACAATTTGTCGCTGTCTACTTTAGCATTAGCGGCTTTGCGTTTTTTAGAAACTTTAGCCATTTCAAAAATTATGTTTAGGTAAATAGCGCCTGCCAAATCTTATTTGCCCAGGCTCCCTATTTGAAATTAGTAATAATTATTGTTATTAATTTTCAGAAGCTTCCCAAGGTGGGGTTCCCTTTACAAGCAAGCCCATACTTCTTGCTGTTCCCGCTACCATTTTCATTCCTGACTCAACAGTGTGTGCATTCAAATCAGGCATTTTGTCCTCAGCAATCGCACGAACCTGATCCCAGGTCACAGAGCCAACTTTATTACGGTTTGATTCAGGAGAACCTTTTTTGAGTTTTGCAGCTTCCAATAATTGAACAGATGCAGGAGATGTCTTAATGATAAAGTCAAAAGACTTATCCTTATATACAGAGATAATTACGGGTACAACTTTCCCTTGTTGTTCTTGAGTTTTGGCATTAAATCGCTTACAAAACTCCATGATATTTACTCCTTTGGCACCTAATGCGGGACCAACCGGAGGGGAAGGATTAGCCGAACCACCTCTTACCTGCAACTTTATTATACTTTCAACTTCTTTTGCCATTTTAAATTAATTTATACTGTTTTATCCGCTACCAGCTCAAGGGAAGCTCTCCTTTCGGAGCAAAAGCTAGTTTATTTGATTCAAATTCAAAAGTTCAAAAATTTAAGCGTACTCAAACCTCAAACTAAAAATAATTTACTGCGTCTTTTCAACTTGCATATAGCTCAACTCTACTTCAGTACCACGCCCAAAAATCTTTACGATTACTTTCAATTTCTTCTTCTCTTCATTCACTTCCTGAATATCACCAACAAATTCACTAAATGGACCGTCAATAATTTTGACAGTTTCCCCTACGATGTATGGCTCCAACATTTGTTCGCCAGCATCTTGAGACTCATCCACTTTACCAAGTAGGCGATTTGCTTCTGCTCCTGTCATCGGCTCAGGATTGTTTCTGCCTAAAAAGTGAATAACATTGGGAATATTCGCTATAGCCTGCACTACTTCTCCTTTCAATTTTCCAGGTACTGCTTCAACCAGAATATAACCTGGTAGAATATTTCTTTCGGAAATTACTTTTTTCCCGTTTCTGATTTTATATACTTTCTCGGTAGGGACAAGAACTGAGGTAATAAAATCTTTCCAGTTAGAGCGTTGGATCTCCAATTCAATACGTTCTTTGATCTTGCGCTCTTTCCCACTGATCACTCTCAAAGAATACCATTTTCGATCTTCTGATTCAGACATGGATTGGTTGTTGGTTCAAAATGGAAATAAAGATGGCTTATACAAAAGCTACTATCCTGACTTAAAACATTTTATAAATCAGCTCATTTAAGAGATTTTTCCATACACCATCCATAATAAAGATGAGTAGTGAAAAAATCAGGGAAGCAACGATTACCACTACTGTAGTTTGTTGCAATGTTGGCAAATTCGGCCAAGTTACCTTATTCACCAATTCATTATAACTTTCTCTTACATACAACTTCAATGATTCCATCTTGTCAAATTACGATTTAAGGCTTTACAGTTTACAGTTTCAAAACAAAAAGGGTTAAATGGTATTAAATTAATTTGAAACTGTAAACTGTAAATCAAATTAGCACGGGCAGCAGGACTTGAACCCGCAGCCTACGGTTTTGGAGACCGTCGCTCTACCAGTTGAGCTATGCCCGTAGAATCATTTCCAGGTTCAATCCCAGATAAATCACGATAGGAAATAAAGAACTCAGAATGATATTTTCTATAACGTGAAAAATTAAGCACCCCCGAAGAGATGCTTAATTTTCATTGGAATAGCAATATTTCAAAAAGAAATTATTGGTCAAGAATTTCAGTAACCTGACCTGCACCTACCGTACGACCTCCTTCACGAATCGCAAAACGAAGACCTTTCTCCATTGCGATATAGTTAATCAAGTTAACTTCTAATGTAACGTTATCACCAGGCATTACCATTTCTACGCCATCTGGCAATTTAACATCACCGGTAACATCTGTGGTACGGAAATAGAATTGTGGACGGTAACCATTGAAGAATGGTGTATGACGTCCTCCTTCATCTTTACCCAATACATATACCTCACATTTGAAATGCAAGTGTGGCTTTACAGAATTAGGAGCACAAATAACTTGCCCACGCTCAATAGCATCTTTGTCGATACCACGTAGCAATAAACCAGCATTGTCACCAGCTTCTCCTCTATCCAAAATTTTACGGAACATTTCAACACCAGTAATTACTGACTCCAAAGGCTTTTCACCTTCTTTTTGCATTCCTACGATTTGTACTTTGTCACCAACGTTGATAACACCTCTTTCAATACGACCAGTAGCAACAGTACCACGTCCAGAGATAGAGAAAACATCCTCAACAGGCATTAAGAAGTCTTTATCTATGGCTCTTTCTGGAGTTGGGATAAAAGAATCAACTACATCCATTAATTCAAATACTTTCTGTGCATCATCCCCTGAACCTTCTGAGTTTAATGCATTTAGTGCTGAACCTTGAATGATTGGAGTATCATCCCCTGGAAATCCATATTCTGTTAAAAGTTCTCTCAGTTCCATCTCTACAAGCTCTAAAAGCTCAGGATCATCTACTTGATCACATTTATTCATAAATATTACAATAGAGGGAACATTTACCTGCTTAGCTAATAATAAGTGCTCTCTTGTTTGCTGCATAGGACCATCAGTAGCAGCTACTACAAGTACAGCACCATCCATCTGGGCAGCACCAGTTATCATGTTCTTAATATAGTCTGCATGACCCGGACAATCTACATG
>JBGTQJ010000030.1:0-110740 GCA_041941305.1 Saprospiraceae bacterium | reverse complement strand
ACATTTATCATTTTGACTTTTAACTTTATTAGCATAGAACTTAACAGCCCTGCCCGCGAGGGCGGCAAGGCAGTTGTGAACAGCTCGAATTAATTATCATCATTTGATTCATCAATCTCAATTCCAAAGAAAACATCATAGGTTCTGGAACTGACTCTGGTTCTACGTTCATGAACCAACTCTGCCCACTCTTCTACTTTTTCTTCATCTAGCACTGCTCTCAAAGCCTCAATTTGTCTTTGTTCCAATTCTACTACTTTTTGCTTGATAGAAGCATTCTCCATATTCCCGGTATTGTAGGCCTCCGCAAACTCACGAGTTATTTTCAGGTTGATGTTCTTTAGCTGTTTTTCCAAATCCTTGGATAAAGCCAAATTGGCAATCATGTCATTGGTGTGATCCTGAGCTAATTTATCTGCATCTACTTTTTCAAAAGATTCATTTTGAGCAGAGACAAATCCAACAAAAGCAGGAATTAATAGAATTGTAAAAACGATTTTAAAAATACTTTTCATGTCAAATTAATTTAATTATTAATAAATTATTTAATATGTTTCGCTTTTTTATTCATCCTCTGTTAGAGTTTGTTTAAAAATTTTACAAACTGAAAATCAAGGATTTATGGTTCTGACGAAAAATTATTGTGGGAGTTTGCCGGGGCAAATGACCGCATTAATTTGTCCGAAGGACTCCTTTGGAGAAGGCAGGTTCATAAAGCATTGGTTTTCAAGAAGGAAAAATTTAGACATACTCTTATCAAAAGCAAAGCATGAATCGCGTAATTGATTATTTAAAAAATATACGGAAACAGCGTTATTTAAACCTGGCTTATAAATGCCAATATGCCTTTGTAGGCCTTGGCAACCATAGCATTCACAATCTATATCCGGTACTGTCGCATTTAAGAGTGCCGATCAAATACATCGTTACCAAAAGTTCAAAAAACGCGAATGCTATTGACCGGTTTTTTGAAGGGGTAAAAGGCACCAATAATTTAAATGAGGTACTTCAAGACCCTGATATCAAAGGCGTTTTTATTTGTGCCTCCCCCAGAAGTCATTTCTCCCTCATTCAACAAGTCCTGCAAGCAGGCAAGAACGTTTTTGTAGAAAAACCTCCTTGTCAATCTACCAAAGAACTGGAAGCCTTAATCCAAATCGAACAAGCGTCTGCAGGAACCTGTCTGGTTGGGCTTCAAAAGAGGTATGCACCATGCTATCAAATTCTAAAAAAAGAATTAAAGCAGGTCCACTCCTATAATCTCCGATATTTGGTTGGTCCCTATCCAGAAGGAGATGCTCTGACAGATCTATTTATCCACCCCCTGGATTTGATACATTTTTTGTTTCCAAAAGGCGAAATTGAATCCATTCAGGTATCAAAACATGCTGCTTCTATCTCTCTTTTCCTTCATCTAAAACATTCCAGCATTATTGGAAATATTGAGCTATCTACTGACTATTCCTGGCAACAGGCACAGGAGGAAATCCAGGTCAATACTGGTATCGGTGTATTTCAATCAACGAATTGTGAACGAGTCACTTTTACAAAAAAGCCAGGGGCTATATTTTCAATTCCGAAAGAAAAATTGTTTCCTTTTCAGCCTCAGACCACCACGTTGTTTTTCAAAAACAGTTTTCTGCCAGTGCTTCAGCAAAATGAATTATACACTGCAGGATACTTTTCTGAAATTGAACAGTTTGTCAAACTGTGTGAAGGACAAAAGGCGGACAATCTATCCAGACTAAAAGATGTTCAAATTACTTTTGAATTAATTGCAGCAATTAAAAAACAACTTTTAGCCAGTAGCTGAAATGCTTGCATCGAGGTTCCTTTGAACCACATGTAATTTTGGTGTTTTGTTGCATAGATAAATGAGTTCTTTTGTTGGTAAAGCATACCTTTTTCTTTCGCTGGCTGTAAATGATTCTAAAAAATTGTTCACCCTTACCCGAAAGCCGGCTTTCTCCAATCGTTTTGGATAATCCAATCCATACAAGCGCAAATGATCATCCTGCCAAAAATGGCGTTCTCGATCTTCCGGGCTAGTAATGGAGGGGTCTTCATAGGTTTCTTCGCGTTTGTAGTCTTGAGGTACCTGAAAAATACCCCATCCACCTGGTTTCATGACCCGGAAAAATTCCTCCAAAACCTGATGGTCATCTTCTACATGCTCCAATAAATGATTGGCAATAATCACGTCGAAATAATTGTCCTTAAAAGGAATATCGTGGACGTCAAAGTGGATATCTGCCCAGGGCGAACTTAGATCTGCTGTGATATACTCCAGGTTCTCCATTTTTCTGAATTTTGTCAAAAAGCATTGCTCTGGAGCAATGTGCAGTACCTTGAGATGATCAGTAAATAAATTCGTTCGCTTTTGGAAAAACAACCACAATAAGCGATGTCTTTCCAATGAAAATGTATCAGGAGCCAATACGTTGTCTCTCGAAATCACTCTGCCATAAGGAAGCATTTTTCTGTATTTGATGCCAGAAATGGGATCCTCAAAGCGATTGCCACGATATAAGACGGAAAAAATAGGTTTTACAAAAGGGACGACCTTTTGCAAACGCTCTCTTGGAACGTTCTTCAATAACATTCTAGTAACGGCTCTCATAGTATGGGTATTTTGAATGACCGAAATCATTCAGTTCCAAATTTAATTGTTTGAATTCTTGTAAGTGCCTGGATGAAAATGAAGTTGAATTAAAAACCACATAAATTACCTTTTACAAGGTTGCCTTAGCACTTAATTAGGATAGGATAGTAATAGTAGCTATTGGAAATATTTAAGGAAGCAAAAAGAAGTTAAGTTGCTGGTTAATAGTATTTTTTACATAATGCTAAATAAACAACTTATAAAACCAAATAGGCAAATGCTATGCCAAAGGGAAATAATATTCAAGGGATTTTTTCGAAAAGCCCTTGAATATTGCTGCCTGGTACTTTTTACACAAAGTACTAGTTTGTTTTGACGAATCGTTCGGCTGCCATATGCTTTCCATCCTGGTAAAACCCAATGGCGTACAATCCGGGAGTCAAATCGCCAATCTGATAGGTACTATGGTGAAAAGGCATATCAAAAATTCTCACTTTTTGACCTGCACAATTGAAAACCACAACCTCCAGAGAACCTGATTCCAGCCAAAATTCAGATACCTCAATATTGAGCATTTCACTAGCTGGATTAGGACTCAAAAAGACTTTGCCCGCTCTGGAAAAAGAAACAGAACGGATATCAGAATAATCATATAATCCATCATAATCGACTTGCTTCAATCGATAGTAATTCACTCCAATATGGGGCGATTGATCGACAAATTCGTAACGAAGAAGCTCATCCGAATCACCACCTCCATCGACAAATCCCAGCGTTTTCCATTCTGAGGAGGTGGATGACTTTGCACGTTCCACATAGAAACCCTCATTATTGCGTTCACTTAGGGTACTCCATTCCAGTAAGGCGGTTTGGTTTTCCAAGGCAGTCGCTTCAAATGACAATAATTCAACAGGCACAAAGCCGGAAAGGGTAAAGCGCTGGGTATAGATACCATAATTGTCCGTATCATTTGTTGAAGTACTACTCCGCAAACCATCCTGCCAGGTGGTCACCATAGTGGTATTATCGTCGTATATGGCGATATCAGAATTTTGTTGAAAATCTGTAGTTCGGGTATTGACCAGTGTTTCGCTACCCAGACTAGCATTATTGGTATTGTATGCTTGTAAATAATTGCCCATAAAATTGCCATCTTGTGAATAGCTGGACCAAATAATTACAAAAGCGCCATTGGTTAAAATAGCTACCGAAGGGCGCACCTGATCATCACTGGTAGTTGTATTGACAATGGTTTCGCTGCCATCAGTTGCACCGGCGCTCGTATATTTTTGAAAATAAATACCATCTCCGGATCCATCCTGAGTATAGCTGGACCAGACAATTACAAAGGCTCCTGAAGGATTCATATCCACATCCGGCTCCTGCTGGCTTTGAGTGGTCGTTGTATTGACCAGGAACTCAGATCCCTGGGTGGCGCCTGCACTCGTAAATCTTTGGGCATAAACGCCATTTCCAGAGCCATCCTGGGCCAGACTTTGCCAGGCGATGACAAAGTTCCCACTGGCATCCATGGATACAGCAGGGTAGCCTTGAAAGTTGGTAGTCGTTGTATTGGCTAAAGTTTCACTTCCCTGTGCGGCTCCGGCACTATTGTAGCGTTGAAAATATACGCCATAATTATCACCGTCCTGATTCTCACTTGCCCATACGATTACAAAATCACCATCACTATCCATGGCTACTCGTGGATGCCTCTGCTCATTGACAGTAGCGGTATTTGCTCTGGTTTCAGAACCTTGGGCCACCCCCGAGCTATTGTATCGCTGGAAGTAAACCCCCCAGCCATCTCCGTCCTGATTATTGCTCATCCAGACGACTACAAAATCTCCATTATCATCCATGGCTATATCTGGAAATTGTTGACTATCAGACGTGGTCGTATTTACCAAAGTTTCCGATCCCTGAACGGCTCCAGAACTATTGTATCGTTGAAAATAGATACCGTAAGTATTACTGGCATCCTGACCATAGCTTTCCCAAACTATCACATAGTTGCCATTGGCATCCATGGCTACAGCAGGGCTTAACTGAGAATTTGCAATGGTAGAATTTACAATGCTTTCCACCCCACTTGCTGCAGGTTGAGCCATTAAGTTGTAACTAAAAATAAATAGTAAAAAGATTAAAAGGTGCAGTGTAGATTTCATTTCACAATGTTAGTTTTCTAGTATGTTTTTAAAACTTGGGGGAAGGTAATTGGAATGGATCTAAAAAATAAAAATACTAGGAAAATCCTGTAATTGAAAGACAGGAGCACTGAAAATTTTTCATATAAAATTATATCAAATAAATATTTTTAAAAATAACTGTTTATTTTCCTATCATAACAAACTGAATTACATTTTAAACTTTTCTATTTTCCTTTCCACCAAAATTTAATAATAAACCTACTAAAAGGAGGATAAAGCCCCTTTTTAGGAGTTGATTTTCCCAATAGGCACTTTATCCTTCCCATTAAAATTTGTTTATGATACCTTATATAACCCAAATATCTTTCGTGATTTCATTGTTAATCATCGTCTTTCATCGTCAAGGCTGCTTGTGTTTTTTCCTGCCCTTTTTTGACAGACACCTCCATCCTTTCTACTTTTTGAGCTAATTCTGCAAAAGCAGCTTTATAGGATGATAATTCCTTTTCATAAGCAGAAAGTAGCATTTGTTGTTTATCTATCACCTGCTCCTGGTTCTTCACTTTTTGATGCAATTCCTGGGTGGCTTTGACCAGCGGAACGACAAACTCTGAATAGCGCAATCCATAGATGTCTTCCTCATTTTCAGGCGGATCAATTCCACTAAAGTCATAATCTACTTCCAGAGAGGCAGCTTCCACTTCTTGTGCCAGGAAGCCGGAATAGCGGATTTGGGATTTTTCCTCCAGCGCTTCCTTGAGGTCATCAGTAGCCTCCGCTCCCCGCAGCTTTTGGTGTAACAAGCTGGCATCGTATTGATAGGTTACTGGCCGCAGCCGATCGATAAATTTCAATCCCGCCACATTTTCGGCTACATCAGTTTTGAAGCGTTGATCTGAGGTGGCTGTCCAGTTGACGATCCCACCTATAGAAGTGATGGAGCTATTGCCCAGATAGACTTCATTGGTGGCACTGACAGTAGCCTGATTGCCCAGTGCCATAGAATTGGAAGCAGATGCACTGGCCTGATATCCAATTGCAACGGTATTGGCTGCTGTTGTAGAAGCTGAGGAACCTACCGTCACACTTTCAGCCGAGTTGGTAGATGCCTGATCCCCCAATACAATATTGTTGCTGCCAGTTGCAGAAGCTTGCGAGCCGAATACCGCTGTATTATTGCCATTGGCAGTACTCTGAGCTCCTACGACGATTACATAATCTCTATCTGAAGAACCAGTACCGACAACACACTCGCTTCCAATGCCAATACTGTAATCAGTACCGTCAGCGCCGTGGTCAGCATAAGCACCCATAATCACGTTATTGGAACCTTCCTCATTTCTGTCACCACAATGATAACCTACATAAGTATTGGCATTTGCATTAGCTGTGCCGTTACTTACATTGTTTCGTTGACCAGCCCCTTTGCCGATGAAGGTATTGTGATCGGCATGTTCGGTTCGGGCACCAGCAGACTGTCCTACGAAGGTATTTCCGTAGCCAGCCCCTAAATCAATACCTGTAGAATCACCGATTGCGACATTTCTATAGCCTGTGGTGCAATCATAGCCGGATTCTACCCCTACAAAGGTATTTTTGATTCCATCAGTACAAGACCGACCTGAAGTTTGTCCGATATAAGTATTAAAAACACCTCCTTGTCCGCTCGAATGTCCAGGAGCTGCTGAACTACCAGAACCCGTATTATTATATCCCGCTTCATTACCAATAAAGGTACAATCCTCTGCATCTTCCATATTCATACCTGCTTGTTCACCGACTACAGTATTGTCAGAGCCGGTGGTATGATCACGACCAGCATTTTTTCCGATGAATACGTTGTCGTTGCCGGAGGTGAGTTCTCGTCCGGCTTCATCGCCAATGATGACATTATCGGTGCCAGTACTGAGGTTTTCCAATGTTCTGGAACCGATGGCGATGTTTTCGTCACCTGTTGGAGAGTTTGCCGAAGATAAATTGCCTCCAAGGGCTCGATAACCAATCGCTAAATTGTCATGGTCATTGGAAGATTGGCGACCTGCAAATGCGCCGATAAATACATTCCTGGAACCAGAAGTATTTGCCAGTCCAGATTGCGCTCCCACAAAGGTATTATTGGATCCCGTATTGGTGGCTTGTCCGGAAGAATATCCAAAAAAGGACAGGGAATCTCCCGTACTGATGCTGCTTCCGGCATTGGTACCAAAAGTGGTATTGCCCGATTGGGCTACCATGTTTTGCGTTATTAGGAACATTATGATTAGTATTCCCAAGAATTGGAATAATCGTTTCATAGTTAAAACTATTTTTTTGATTCAGCGGATTTGATAAATCTTCCTGGAAGACTTATCAAATCCGCTGCTATTACTTAGAATTTTTTTAATCGTCAGTTTTGTTTGTTAAATGAGCTTTTGGCGCTTTCTTATTGTCCTGAACCGCCGACTCCACTTTCTCTACTCGTTGCACCAATTCCGAATAGGCTTTCTCATAAGCAGAAAGTAAGGCCTGTTGCTGTTCAATGAGTTGCTTCTGGTCTTTTACTTTTTGATGCAATTCCTGGGTCGCTTTGACCAGAGGGACGACAAACTCTGCATAGCGCAAGCCATAGATGTCCTCCTCATTTTCAGGTGGATCAATGCCACTAAAGTCGTAATCTACTTCCAGAGAAGCAGCTTCCACTTCTTGTGCAAGGAAGCCGGAATAGCGGATTTGGGATTTGTCTTCTAAAGCTCCTTTGAGGTCATCCGGAGCTTCCTCTCCCCGCAGTTTTTGGTGTAACAGGCTGGCATCGTATTGATAGGTTACTGGCCGCAGCCGATCGATAAATTTCAATCCCGCCACATTTTCGGCTACATCAGTTTTGAAGCGTTGATCTGAGGTGGCTGTCCAGTTGACGATCCCACCTATAGAAGTGATGGAGCTATTGCCCAGATAGACTTCATTGGCCGTAGTCACACTAGCCTGGTAGCCCAAAGCCATGGAGTTGGTAGCTGAAACGGTAGATTGATATCCTACTGCTACGGAGTTTGTAGCAGTGGTACTTGCCGAAGAGCCAACTGTAACCGAACCATTTGAATTGGTAGATGCCTGATCTCCCAATACAATATTGTCGCTTCCTGATGCGGAGCCTTGAGAACCAAGTACGACCGTGTTGTTGCCGTTGGCAGTACTCTGAGCCCCTACGACGATTATGTAATCTCTATCCGTACTGTTGGTTCCAACAGTACATCCCATTCCAATACCTACACTGTAATCCGTTCCATCGGCGCCGTGGTCGGCATAGGCCCCCATGATGACATTGTACTGTCCTTCCTCGTTCCTGTCTCCACAATGATACCCTACATAAGTATTAGCATTGGCATTGCCGGTTCCATTACTTACATTGTTTCGTTGACCGGCACCTTTACCGATGAAGGTATTGTGGTCGGCGTGTTCAGTACGGGCTCCTGCAGATTGACCAACAAAAGTATTGCCATAACCAGCACCCAAATCAATACCAGTAGAGTCACCAATTGCAACATTTCTGTATCCTGTTGTACAATCATAACCTGCTTCGACTCCTACAAAGGTATTTTTGACACCAATAGTTGTAGAACGCCCGGCAGTTTGTCCGAGATATGTATTGTAATATCCTCCTGCAGTGGAGGGTATTCCCTGCATGCCAATCGGAGTAGAACCGCCAGTATTATTATACCCGGCTTCGTTACCAATAAATGTACAATCTTGAACATCTTCCATATTCATACCCGCTTGCTCTCCAACTACGGTGTTGTCATCGCCACCGGTATTATCCCGGCCTGCATTTTTGCCGATGAAGACGTTGTCGTTGCCAGACAGGTTTTCTCGACCAGCTTCATCACCGATGATTGTGTTGTCTGTACCAGTAGTGAGGTTTTCCAGGGTTCTGGAACCGATGGCGATGTTTTCGTCGCCTGTTGGAGAACCTGCACTAGTGCTGTTCCCTCCGAGTGCTCGATAACCAATCGCTAAATTGTCATGGTCATTGGAAGATTGGCGACCTGCAAATGCGCCGATAAATACATTTCTGGAACCAGAAGTATTTGCCAGTCCGGATTGCGCTCCCACAAAGGTATTATTGGATCCCGTATTAGTGGCTTGTCCAGAAGAATGTCCAAAAAAGGACAGAGAATCTCCCGTAGTGATGCTGTTTCCGGCATTGGTACCAAAAGTGGTATTGCCCGATTGAGCTACCATGTTTTGCGTTATTAGGAACACTATGATTAGTATTCCCAAGAATTGGAATAATCGTTTCATAATAAAAATTAATTTTGGGATTCAGGGGTTTCAAAAATGCTTACGAGAAGAATTTTTGAAACCTCTGTTCTACTTTCTGAATTAGAATTTTTTTGAATCCTCAGTTTTGTTTGTTAAATGAGCTTTTGGCGCTTTCTTTTTGTCCTTAACTGTTGATTCTACTTTTTCAACACGCTGAACCAGTTCTGAATAGGATTGCTCATAAGCGGAAAGCATAGCCTGTTGTTGCTCAATGATTTGCTCTAGTTTATTTACTTTTTGATGTAATTCCTGATTGGCTTTTACCTTTTCGTGTAATTCCTGAGTAGCTTTGACCAGCGGAACGACAAACTCTGAATAGCGCAATCCATAGATGTCATCTTTATTTTCAGGTGGGTCAATACCACTAAAGTCATACCCCACATCACGAGAAGCAGCTTCCACTTCTTGTGCCAGGAATCCGGAATAACGAATTTGGGATTTATCCTCCAGGGCTTCCTTGAGATCATCTGGAGCCTCCGCTCCACGCAATTTTTGGTGTAACAAGCTGGCATCGTATTGATAAGTGACTGGTCGGAGCCTATCTATGAATTGCAGTCCCGCTACATTTTCCTGCACCCCTGTTTTGAAACGTTGATCCGAGGTGGCTGTCCAGTTGACGACCCCTCCTATGGAAGTGATGGAGCTATTGCCCAGATAGACTTCATTGGCCGTAGTCACACTAGCCTGATTGCCCAGTGCCATAGAATTGGAAGCAGATGCAGTGGCTTGATAACCAATTGCGACTGTGTTGGCTGCAGTTGTACTGGCTGAAGAACCCACCGTCACACTTTCAGCTGAACTGGTACTTGCCTGGTCTCCCAGGACGATGTTATCATTTCCTGTGGAGGAAGCCTGGGAGCCAAGTACGACATTATTGTTACCATTGGAGGAACTCTGTGAACCAATAACAATGGTATAATCCCGGTCTGTAGAGCCTGTACCGACAGTAGTACTATAACCAATGCCTATACTATAATCTGTACCGTCAGCCCCCATATCACAATTGGCACCCAAAGTAGTATTGAAGGCTCCTTCTTCACTTCTATCTCCTGCCTGATAACCAATAAAGGTGTTGTAGTTGGCATTTCCGGTACCGTTGCTTACATTATTTCTTACACCGGCTCGACACCCTACAAAAGTATTAAAATCAGCATGCTCTGTTCTTGCTCCAGCTGCCTGACCAATAAAAGTGTTTTGATGACCTGCCCCCAGGTCAATGCCCGTGGAATCCCCAAAACAGACATTTCTATAGCCAGTAGTATTATCATAACCTGCTTCGGTACCAACAAAAGAATTGCCTGATCCGGTAGTAGTAGAACGGCCTGCTGTTTGACCTAAATAAGTATTAAAACTACCAAATAAATTATACGCTGGGCCACCACTGTTGGAACCGCTACCTCCGGTAGTATTGTATCCGGCTTCATTACCTATAAAGGTATTGTCATCTCCGTCCTCCAGATTCATACCTGCTTGTTCACCGACTACCGTATTATCAGAGCCAGTAGTATTGTCTCGTCCTGCATTTTTGCCAATGAATACATTGTCATTACCAGAGGTGTTTTCTCGTCCAGCTTCGTCCCCCATGACTACGTTGTCTGTACCAGAAGTGAGGTTTTCCAGTGTTCTGGAGCCGATGGCGATGTTTTCATCTCCGGTAGGAGAAGGTAGAGATTCACCTCCACCAAGTGCTCTATAACCAATTCCTATGTTATCGTGATCGTTTGAAGATTGTCGACCTGCATAAGCACCAATAAAGGTATTTCGGGAGCCAGAGGTATTACTTACTCCATTTTGTGCTCCAATGAAAGTATTGTCTGAACCTGTATTATTTGCTGAACCTACATCATGTCCAAAAAAGGAAGTAGAATCCCCAGTGGTGATAGCACCACCAGCATTGGTTCCAAATGCAGTATTCCCTTGTTGGGCTATCAAAGCTTGTGTAAAGAAGAACATTATCATCAACGTTCCAAAGAATTGAAATAATCGTTTCATAATCATCATGAATTTTGTTACACAGAATAATTAAGTCAAGTTGCTGCCAGACAACCGACTTTTCTATATCTCAGGTATGAATTACTTGTCCGGATAACCAGAGACATCAAATCTGATCAGTAGAAGATGAGTTAGTAACCCGGATGGCGTACATCCTGTAAATAATTTTTTTTAATAGCCGGATAGGTTTTTCTGGTAGGATAGGTCAGAAAAGAAAATTTTGGATAGGAAAACTACTTGAGGAAATAAGGAATTGGCTTATCCTGATTATATGCAAGTAGCTTGCCATTTATTCCAGATTAGGTGTTATTTACTTCATTTTTTCATGATTATTTGATTTTTTTTCTGAAATCATAACTTGCTGTCTTTCAAGTACAAACTCTGGTCTTACTGCCAATCCTGTTACGGGTTTAAATACATCTGGCTCATCAAATGCAAAGTCAGTTTGAATATACTTGAAAGCAGGGTTGTGTTCCATATTCCAGACATTCTGGAAGTGTAAAAAGTAGGCTTCGAAGCGATTGCTTAAAAGCTCGGATTTTAAATGTTGAGAAAAGCGGTCTTTTATGTCTGAATCCTCTGCTCTCAAAACATCTGCTATCGCCATGCGATGGGCAAAAGTTTGCTTTCCAGCCAATTTGGGTAAATAGCCCATGTCCGGGACAAAAACAGCTCCTTTTATCGCATTCAATTTTTCTATAAATTGATTCCCTGCCTGTCGATCCGCTTTTGTTGGTATTTGCTCGATTGGATGGTACCACAATAAAGCAAATTGAACCAATGCTAACATCGCTACTACTGGAATCAACTTTTTACTATTAACAGTTGTGATTTTTTTAAAAAAGGTATGATGCTGGGTCAGGATATGAAATCCCAGTCCTGCCAACAGCGAGACAGCAGCAAAAGCGGGTATCAGGACATTGTCATAACTACCCGTATGCATCCTCGACAACCAGGAAAGACCAATCAACATGCCACCCAGCACAAAATAATATCCAAAAGAGGTCCATCGTTTTTTCCGGAAAAGTTGGATTAGGTAAAAAATCCCAAAAAGAATTCCAAAGGAAAATACGCCCAGGTCTTTGGTCCAATAGTCTATTAACCAGTTCCAGTCTAAAGCATGCTGTCCAGGGATTTCAAATATGTAGTAATGAAACCATCCATTTGTCTGCTTATTGAAAAACCAAATACTCGTCAACGTCAGCACTGCAAAAGAGCTCAAGAAAGGCGTTTTCAGTTTTTTGGGAAGAAAAATCAGGCAATACAAGCCCAAAAGTATACCCCCAGGCAGTGCAGATTGTTTGGTCAAAAAAGCAAGGGTCATCAGTATTCCCGCTGCAATATGACTTCTGATAGTAGGTTTGAATCGAATCAAAAAAGTGGCTGCTAATATTAGAAATAAAAACAAGCTATCCACCCTGCCAATATCCAACCAGGCACCTCCTTCCCGGAAAGTAGCTGCAAACAAACCAGCACATAGCCACCCAAGCCAGTTGGATTTGCTTTCCCTTTTTCCAAACTGAAACAATAATAACAATATTCCTATGGATGCTAAAATTGAAACTAACCTTAGCGGCACAAAACCCATCCCGGTCAATTTGGCAATGCCCGCACTTAAGTAAAAGAAAAATGGGGTGTAGATATAGGGAATAAAATCAATGGAAGGTTCCACATATAAGGGTAGTCCGGCTAAAACTCTATCAACGTGATCAGCAGCTCCTCCTTCCATCCATTCCAGCTCGAAAGGATAGAACAGGCGGCTGCCAGCTATTAACAAATAGCAACAGATGTAGTAGAAGGAACATCCCATCAATCCAAATTTTAATAATTCAGACAATTTTGTGGTACCTGGTTTATAGTCCATGCGTCCTTTTTTCTTTATTCAGGTAGCTGAGAAATACTTGCTCCTGGCTTTTTGTTTTTGTATCATTATTGGCTTTGAAATAGAAAGAATGTAAATTGCTGTATAGGTTATTGATAAAATCGGGTTGTTGTTTTTGAATTTCTTCCTGGATAAAACTGTCTACCTCTTTTTCGATGTCAACAAAGCTCAAAGCTTCCCCAAATTTTGACTTCAATTGTTGAATAAATGCTTTGTCGTATTGTACCAACCACAAGTTAAATTGCTGGTCTCCAATTTGAATTTCAACTTCACTCAATTCGTCCATCAGACCTGTGGGCATTAAGGAAAATTGAACTCCTTTCTGTCGCGCATAGCCATATGTTGCTACTTTTTGATGTCCTACGCGTTGGGAAGTATCTGCGGGCAGTTTAGCAATCTCCGGATCAGTCAATCCATAACCTTCGAGTGAATAATTGACCCCGGCGTAATAGGCAAAAACATTATCCCCTATACACAGGAACTTCGAATCAATATCCCTGAAGAATGGTTTCAAAAGTTTTCCTTTTTGAGCCAAATCCTCAATACTTCGATTTTTTTGGAAAAACAAGCGCTCATCTACTATCCATTCCTCGGGCTTGGCTTTCAATTCATTGACTTCCTGATGGATCAATAATGCATCTCGGTTTTGTTTTTCCACCGGACTCAGGGCTATCAAAAAAAGCGTCAATAGAGCTGCCAAGTAAACTTTGGACTGGCTAACTTTTTTAAAGGGATTTCCCAATTCCAGCAAAGCTATTTCCAACAATAAATAACAAAGCGGGATCAATGGAATTAAAAATCGGGCATACATATAGTCACCTCCAACACGTGCAATAAAAAGGAATGAATAAAGGCTTATCATAAGGACCAAAGTGCCCATCATCGCCCAGCTTTTATTTTCAAAAAATAGCTTCAGTTTTCGATTGGCGGCAAGCGGACTCGACCATTTTTTTATAATGATTGTCGTAAAGACCAGGAGCCCAAGTAGGGATGTCCAATAATTGCCAAAATAAGAAAACAGGTAATAAAATCCTTTGTCGAACTGAGTCACTCCAGCTGCTTTTGCATAATAGGTATTGGGGAAAATATCGCCATAGTAGGCCAGCTTCCACGATAAATACGGAATGAGGATAAAGGCTAATGGACTGTTTAACAATAGCATTTGCCTTGCCATCTCTTTCAAGTCTTTTCTATCAACCATTGCCTTTAGTATAACAAGGAAATTTGCCAATAAAATAAACAAGGCTGCATCTGGTCGTGTCAGCACCAGAAGGGTTAAAATAGTTCCTACTAAAACCAGTTTCTTTGAAAAGGAAAAGTGACTTAAAAAGGCAATCGAAAATGCCCCCAATAATAAAAGTGTATAGAACATAGTTTCTAAACCCCCGCTTGCCCAGATATTAAAATCGTAATGAACAGCCAATGCTATAGCTACAATAGGGAAAGTTGATTTCACCTTTAGGGAATTAAATACACTCAATCCCAGTAACAAGACATAGGATACCAAACCTAAATTGATGGCAACCTGCAATAAGTCATCCGTGAAAAGGCTTGAAAACCTCAACAGCAGCAGCCACAAAAAGTGGGTGTATCCTTCCACAAATTCACCTTCATTGTACACAATTCCTTTTCCATTTATCCAGTTGTCAACATATCGAAGAGTGATAAAAATATCATCGCAAAACCATTGCAAACCCAAGGCATGGTAGAAGCCATACAGGATGGCTGCAATTCCCAAGCTTATTGTAATTAGGGAATAAGGCTTATGCTGAAATAGATTATGGAATCCTTGTCTTTTCATAGCATTAATTCCTGAAAATGTTTTTTAAAGCATCTACTGCGTCGTTTTCTTCAAGTCGTGACTTTATAGAAGCGATGGTTTTGTCCTCAGGCCATTGCTTTAAATAATTATCACAATGTTTTTTGGCAGTATCGTACAATTCCGCTTCCAAAGCACAATGAATCGCTATGTCATATGCTTTTTGTTCATTGGGATATTTAAACTCCAACAATTTGTTACTGTATTCATGTGCTCGATCAAATTCTCCAAGGTAGAAATGTGTTTTCAGTAAATTGGTCAAATTTTCTCCATGATTGTCGTAGTATTTTTCAGATTCTTTGAAATAACGAAGGGCATTTTGGTATTCTTTTTCATGCTCCATGTAATAGGAACCTAGTTTCATTAACAAATTGGCATATTCCAAATCACTTCCAGGGACAGCCCGCGCTTCTAGTTTTTTAATCAAATTTTGTTGTCTTGAGAGATACTGTTTGGGATCATCTTTTATCAATTCATGACTTTGGTTCAGGCATTCAAAAGATCTGTACCAATAGGTGTTGAACATATGAGAACCCAGGCATTCCAATCTTTCCGATAACATTTGGGGGTTGCTATTGATTACAAAAGCTGGTAAACAGAATAAGGATAGTCCCACACTCATTCCTACCAGATGGATCCTTGGCATGTTAAATTGTACCTGTCTAACTAAAACGAGCAAAAATGACAAAAGCACCACAGCCACTAAAGCATATAAATCCCAATCCAGCGGCATACTCATCAGGGGATTGAGCATGAAGAAAAAGCTGATAAAAAAGAATAGTGTCGTTCCAGTTATTAACAGGACGGGCTCTTTCCAGTTAATTTTCTGCCATCGGGTAATCAAAATTGAAATCATGGCAAAAATTGCAAGGGGAGACCAGTGTAAGAACATGTTGAAATAGTCCAAGATGTGATTCAAACTGAGCAGGTTGTATCTGTCCCAGGGTGCCTGATCCAAAGAAAAAATTGGCAAAAATAAGCGGTCAGCTACCGTAATGTTTTCTTCAAAAAAACTTCTGGAAGCAGCATGCTGGTGCAATACCACTATATAAATAAACAAGCCCAATCCTATTGCTGGAAGCAGGACTTTTTTACCCATTGCCAAGGGATTAAAAAGACTTTCCTCTTGTGATTTTTTATGCTGAAAGTGATACCAAAATGTTAGCCCCAGAGCTGGCAATAATAACACACTTGTGATATGTAATTTGGCGCAAACAAGGTAAATAGGCAACAATAGGTATAAATAGGTTTTGCTGGAAGTTTTGAAGTATTGTAACAGGACTCCAAAAAATGCCAAAAAGGCAAGCATGGATGGAGCATAAATTTCAATGTGCCCAAAAAACATTTGCATGAATGGGGCTGTCAAACAAGCAAGTCCCAAAATAATCTGCCAGGGTTTATTCTCAATGTTATTCCGTATTAACCACAACCAAAGAAAGCTGAATAAAAGGCCGGATATCAAGCCCATCCATCTAATGGTTTCTACTATTTCTATATCAATCGCTGATTTTACCAGGCAAACAAAGCTGTCTATCGTTCTTTCTCCGATTTTAGAAAAGAAAATGTTTGGATATAAAAAATCTGCCCAATGATCCTGAATGGTTTTGATTTCAAAATCTTCAGCTATAATACCTTCTGTATAAGGTGCATCTCCGTAATGGTCTGTGTGAATTGGAAATAAAAAAAATAAAATTGCAAGCAGAATGGGAATTCCAAACTGCATTTTATTTGAAAGACCTACGTTTTCCAGTTGATTGAATTTGCCAAAATAGCCTCCAATTATCAAAATTCCAGCAACAATGAGGATACTTAATTTCCAAAATGATGGTAGGAAAGCAGTGAAATGGATGCCCCACCATTTTTCTGGAAAAAAGGTAGCCAAACCAAAAAGGCAAAACAAGGTTAAGCCTATGGTGCATACTATTTTTTTATTATCAAGTTTCATTTGCATTCAACTTTACAGGGTTTCACAAAGTGCCAGAACTTCCTCATCCGGTTTTGGTAAACGCTGATAGACCTGACAATCCTGCTGAGCTATTTCGTACTCTTTTGCTGCCATCGCACATTGCAATGAAATGCTTAGAGATTCTATTTCACTCGGATATGATAGTACCTTAAGTTGTTGACTGTGTTGAAATGCTTCGTCGTAAATTTTGAGCGAAAAACAGGTTTCTGTTAAATACAATAAGTTCACAGGATAATCCGAAGCATATTGATATGCTTTTTGGAACCAGGGCAATGCTTCGGAATAATTACCTCCGTTTTCGACATAAAATATTCCAACTTGCATGACGAGGTTTGAAAAAACACGGTCCTTACCAGGTAGTGCATAGGGTTCTAATTCCTCAATTGCCTCTGTTCTGCGATTCAAATAGGCTTCCTTATCCTCCTCTACCATATTGATGCCTGCACTTAAGGGTGTATGGCTATCGATCCAATAGGTTTTAAACAAATACTTGCCGGTGTCTTCCAGGCGATGTGAAAGTGCTTCAGGGCTGGCATTGACATAAAATACAGGCAAGCAAAGCAGAGAGAAGGCCATACAGGGACCCACAATTTTTTGATTGATTTCAGGAGTTGGGATGTACTTCATCATAGCTGCCAAAAACAAAATAAAAATTGGCGCCGGAATCGAAAACAGATCCCAATCCATTGGCATTCCCACGAGGGGGTTGGTAACGAATAGCAAGGAAGTAAACAGGATAAGTGAAATCCCAAGGAGTAATACTTCCGGTTTATTCCATTGGATCTTTTTTCTGAACTTAACCAGGAACGCAATGAATAAAAACACTGCGGCGGAAGACCAGAGAAAGATTTGATTGAGGCTATCGAATAGATGATTAAAACCAAAAAGGTTGTATTTATCTAAAGGTGCTTCTGGTGAAATGATAGGCAGGAACAAATGCTCATGACTGCCCAAAGTAGCGTCTATTAATCGATTATCGACGTGACTCTGAAAAACGAAAAAGTACATATAGGCACCTAATAAAAATATGGGTAGCAGGAGCCCTCTGGACAGATACTGCCAATTGAAAATTTTCGTAAACCAATTTTGCTTCTGGTATAAATGGTACAGGGTGGTTAGGGCTAAAGAGGGTATTAACAATAATGCGATTGTGTGGAGTTTAAGGTTCAACAAGAACAAAGGGAACAGGATAAAAAAGTATTTCTTCTTTTTAGTCTTGAAGTATAACAAAAGACTCATGAAATAGCCTGTCATCAGTACAAAAACCGGTGCATAGATCTCTAGGTGCCCATTGAATATCAATAAGAAAGGCGCTGTGAGGGCTAAAATTAATAACAAGGATTTTTTGAGACTTCGCCTGAAATATCTTTTCAAAAAATAGCCCCAGCTTAATACATACAGAAAACCAAAAATAACATTAATGAGTTGGAAAATATCTCTGTAGGATAGCTGGCTAATTTCTGATATCATTTTCACCCCAATTATAAATGTTTGCTCTCCGGCTCTTGGTGCAAAACTAAATTGGAAAAAATCCTTTATTTCATTGCTGCTTACTTTAGAGGGCTTTTCAGAAATAAAATTTTTAAAATGAACAGCATCTCCATATACATCCTCGGCGATGGGGAACATATAGAAGAACAGGGACATGCTTCCTGCTAAAAATATTATTTGCCAATTATCAAATCGCCCCAATCTTTTTATAAAGTTGGTATAATCAGAGGATCCATAAAAGGAATGTAAGAGCATTGCTCCTGCTATAGTGGGAATTCCAAATGCAAACGCAGGTGGTAGATAAGACAAAAAATGAAGTCCCCACCAGTTTTCGGGAAAAACCAATCCAATTATGTAAAGGCTAAATAGGGAACCTGCTACGAGCGGCAATACATCGCTTGTTGTTTTCCGTTGCTGATTTTTGACAGGAAACTGAATAATCTTTGATTCCTGTTTTTGATAAATGGGTTGGGTATTCATGAGGATGTCTAATTTGTTATGCTAATAAATGCTTTTTGTTTAGCTGGGCTGTATCTAAAAGCTTAAAGATTTTTCCAATAGTCCATTAAATATTTTAATTTTTTGTCATGTATAAATAGTTGATTTTTAATTTAGCTTGATTATTTTGGCCAAAAAAGCAATTGAATCCAAAACAGCTGGTAAAATATCTTCCCTATTTAATCTCCTTTTTGAGTTTGTGCCTGTACTGCTTCACTTGTGCTCCGTCAGTCTATACAATGGATTCTGGTGAATTGGCAACTGTTCAAACTACGCTTGGGATTGCTCACCCTACCGGATATCCTTTATTTACCATGCTCGGTTTTTTATGGACAAAAGTTCCTTTGAATTTCTCTCCTGTTTATATGACCAATTTGTTGGCTGCTATTTTTTGCGCCAGTTCAATTATTTTTTTTTACAAGTCCATATTGCTATTGCTCAAAAAAACAAGTCAATCATCTCACTTACTGACAATTGCAGTCGTAGTAGCTTTAACGCTGGCATTCAGTAAAACATTTTGGACTCAAGGAGTTGGTGTAGAGGTTTATGCTCTGCATCTCTTCCTGATATCAATTGCCTTTTACCTTACCATAAAAGCCTATTATAAAAGTGGCAAGGATCTTCAAAGCTGGCTTTTCGTCGGCATTGCTTTTGGATTTTGTTTTTCCAATCACATGACCAGCCTGGTCCTGGTTCCGGGGCTTTTATTTTTATTTTTTCGCAAAAAAGGAGTCAACCCAAATGCTTTCAAAATCGGTGCTCTGGCAGCAATAATTGGCTTAATAATTTTAGCCTTCAATTACTCCTACCTTTACTTCAGAGCCAATCAGGAAACGGTCTTCAACTGGGGCGATCCCAGCACCTGGAATACCTTTTTTGACCACATTAGCGGTAAACAATACCAGGATTTCTTTTTCAAATCTTTAGACATATCTCTTCAAAATCTGAAATACTTCATCCTATGTTTACCTGAAGAATTCACAACATTAGGTGTTCTTTTTTTCCTATTGGGTCTAAAACCACTTGCACAAAAAAATCCTTTGATTTTTAATTTTTTACTTGTCAATATTGCATCCAATCTGCTTTTTGCCATCAATTATGACATTCCCGATTTGGATGCTTATTTCTTATTTGCATTCTTCAATATTGCTATATTCATAGCTTTTGGAATCGAATGGACGATAAAGCTGTTTCCGGAGTTTTTATCTAAACCATTCTCTGTATCAGTGCTATATGTTTTACCATTTTTGGTTGCATGGTACAGTATTTCAATAGTCAATTTGAATTCGAAAACCATTCCTCCTGATCATGCTCAGAAAGCTTTACAATCACTTCCGGAAAATGCGGTCGTTTTCACAGAAGAATGGGAAACCTTTGGTTCTTCTGCCCTGTACTTTCAATTGGTTGAAAAGCTTCGTCCAGATGTTGTCCTGATCGAAACGAGACTCATCAACAATTCTCCCTGGTATCCTGATCATTTGATAAAAACCTACCCCTTTATTGCGCAGCATTTTGAAAAAGAATTGCTTCAATTCAAAGCACTGTTAGAAGGTTTTTATGAAGAAAAAATTGATAGAGCGGCACTTTCGGTCGCTTATCATGCGCTCATTAGAAAGATGGTACTTGAGTCAGTTAAAAGACAAGCTGTTTATATTGGCGTTTATGCTTATCAGGAAACTTTCCAGTCTGGAAACTTCAGTCTGATCAAAGAACCACATGCCATTATCCCGCAGCCGTTTTTCTATCGATTTTCCTTGAATAAGGATTACTATCCGCTCGAAAGCCCAATCAATCTGGTTGGAATGCCATCTGGGCAGAAAGATAAATTCACCCAACTGATGCAACGAGAAGGGGATGTGCCAATTGAGTTTTACCGCGATCTTCACTACGTACCCAATAAGATTCGATATGAAAGAACCCTATTGGCTTATCACCGAATACAGTATGAGTTGAACCACGGGAAACAGCAGGAAGCCAAACAAATTTTCAAAATCATTCAAAAAGAGCATCCTCAATTTGAGTTAGAACCATCTATTCAACAGGCTATTGAAGAATGAAAACATTCTTTAAGCTATCCAAAGGCTCATTAGATTCAAATTTTGCATAAAGCCGCCTAATGTCCTCATCTCCAGGCCACAGATTGTTGTAGATTTTGCAGTGGTCTTTTGCAGTATCTACTTTGTTTGCTTCTAAGGCACAATGAATAGACATGCGATAGGCATGTTGTTTATTTGGATATTCCAGTTCCACCAATCGTTGGGATAACTGAAAAGCCTTTTGATATTCTTTTGACATAAAATTTGCCTCTGTCAAGGCTAATAAAGAAGGTTTATCTCCTTCATAATAATCCAAGCCTCGCTCCAATACTTCCTTTGCGCTGGGATAGTCAAGATCCGAATAGAGATAATGTTGCCCCAGGTGCATACACAATTTAGCATATTCTATATCATTTCCTGGATGGGCATATTCACGCAATTCCTCGATGTTTTTTTGTAGCCTTTCAGCGTATAATTCAGGATATTTTTGCATCATACCAATGCCCGTTTCAATTCCATATGTACTTCTGATCCAATAGGTTTTAAAACTGTGTTTGCCCATGGATTCCAGTCTATAGGATAAACTTTCTTCACTGGAATTAACCATGAAAGCTGGTATGGATAAAAGCATTAGTGCCAATGAAGCACCTATTACTTTTGGGACATATGCAGTATGTTGTAATTGTTTTATTAGCAGTACAATAAAAACCAAAACTACCGGAGCTGGTAAAATAAATAAATCCCAATCAAAAGGCATGCTGACCAATGGATTGACCATAAAGAAAAAAGCCACCAATAATGCCAGCGTGAAACCAGTTACGAGGATTTCAGGTTGGTTCCAGTTGATTTGTTTCCTGAAAAACAACAAGATAGTACCAAACAGGAATAAAGCTGGAGCCGAACAATGCAGCAAGGCGTTGAAGTAATCCAATAAATGATTGGAATGAAATAAAGTGTATCTGTCTAATGGCGCTTCCGGTGAAAGGATTGGCAAAAACAACCGCTCCAGCTCGGAAACATTGTCGTTCAGAAAACGGGGATCGCTATAATCCTGGAAAAGGAAGAAATAAGCACATGCTCCTAGCGCGAAGATGGGCAATAATCCACCCAGTGCTATTTTCTTCCAGTTTAAAGTTTGAATCGCCAAACTTTTTCCTTTCAAAAAATGGAAGACAACTGCAAACAGAAAAGAGGGTAGCAAAAACAATCCTGTAGTATGCAATTTCATGGTCAAAAGCATTAAAACAGACATTAGTCCCAAATAGCGCTTTTTCCCTTTCCTGAAGTAAGAAAACAGGGCAATGAAATAGGCAAGTATTGCAGGAATGAACGGCGGATAAATTTCAATATGACCAAAAAATAACTGAATAACCGGAGCTGTACATCCAAGCAATGCGAGTAAATTTTGGCTTGCCCGATCTTTAATATAGGTTTTTATAAAATATAGCCATAGTAAAATGAATGCAGTACCACTCAATGCTCCCATCCAATAAAACACTTCTTTGGCTTTCATCCCTGTCCAAAGAGAAAGCGATGAAATCGAATTCATTACGGTCCTTACACCTGTTTTAGGATTAAAGACATTGGGATCCAGTATGATTTGGTAATGTTGACTTCCCACTTTTTCGACAACTTTTTCTGAAAAGGCCTTCCATGCCGGAGCATCACCAAAAATATCAACTGCAATTGGAAACATTCTGAATAAAATAATCAGAATGACGGCGGCAAATATCCATTGTTTAAGCCCTTTTGGAAAAAGGGAGATGGATTTGAAGGTTTCCAGTTTTTCTGGGAAGAAGTGAGATATAGCAATCAGACTACCTGATACAGCTAATAAGCCGTATTTCCAAAGGGGCGGCAGAAAGGCAATGAAATGAATCCCCCACCAAGCATCTGGAAATATAGCACCCATCAAAAAAATGGCAAAGAACAGGTAGCTGAAAATCAATATTTTTTTGTCAATAGACATATTCTTTCTCATAGATTTATCCATTTGAAATTGCAGGAATAAGTGTTCTTACTGTGGCTTGTTTAGGTTGATGAAATTCAACAGCGTCATTCAATCTTCGCATTTGACAGGAAGAAAATTTTTGGCTGATTTCTTCGGGAAGATTGAATAAGGCTTTACAGGAAAAAGCATCTTTTGCTAAATATCCTTTTCCCCCGTATTTCAAAACAATGCTGTCCAATGCTTTTATGGTTTGTTGAATTTGGGGGGTGATTTTGATGTCTATGGCCAAGGTGTAGCCCTCCATCGGAAAAGACCAGGGGGCTTTGGGATTGGCTTTTCCAAAAAGTTTTAGAACTGCCAGAAATGAACTTGCATTGCAATTTTGCAAGACCTCCAAAATTTCACATAAACCACGATAGGCATTCGCTTTTGGAATGACAAATTGGTATTGGGTGAACCCATTTTTACCATAGATCCGGTTCCAGTTTTTGATTTTATCAAGTGGATAAAAGAATTGATTGAAATTACTGATTCCGATTTTGGTTTTTAGACGCTGTTTGTGATAATAGAAGAAATTAAAAAGTTTTACAGTAGATTTATTTAAAACAAATGATGGAAAATAAAAAGGTACACTCCATTTGGGTTTTGACTCAAACCTGAAGGGCTCACTTTGCATGTTTTTTGTCGGCAAATCTTCTTTCCTGGCGTGTTCGCCCCTTAAAAAAACGCCTCGTCCTTTATCAGCACCTTTTTGCAAGCAATCCATCCAGGCTACCGTATAGGTCCAATTCTTTGATGCTTCAAATAATTGCATTAACTCCTCCAATCCATTCGCTTTAATGCTTTCAAATTTTATATAAGAAGAAGTAATTTTTTTCAATTGGAAACTTGCACTCAGGATAATGCCGGTTCTGCCCATTCCTCCTATGGTGTTCCAAAATAATTCCTCATTTTGATTTCGAGAACAATACAGTGTTGCTCCTTCTTCTGTTACTATTTTGAAGGATATCAGATAATTAGAGAAACAGCCATTCAAGTGGTGATTCTTACCATGCACATCAGCCGCGATAGCACCTCCCAAAGTAATAAATTTTGTTCCTGGGGTTACAGGCAAAAAATATCCCTTTGGGATGATAAAATCCAGGATTTCAGATAACAATACGCCACTCTCGCATTCGATAAGGCCTGCTGCTTCATCAAAGGCTAAAATCTTATCCATTTTAAGGGTAGAATAAACTATTTCGTTGATAGCAGCATCGCCATAAGAACGTCCATTTCCTCTCGGAATAACATTGTTATTTAGCTGTACAATCTTTCCAACTTCTTCTGAAAATTCTGTTTGATGGACAGCTGCTTCCATAGAAGGAGCATTGCCCCAGCCTTGAATTGATCTAATTATTGCCATAGGACTAATATTGAATTGTGAGGTGATAGATAGATAAAATAGCCAAAGGAAAAGAACCACAAAAGAATGATGAATTGCAGTGATCTATCCTTTAGGAAAATCTTGGTTGGAGAACCAGATTTGTGAAATACAAAGGTTTGTTGAAAATATCTCAGCACACCTAATATCACCAGAAAGGATGTAAGTGCAATGTTGTCATCCTGGATTCTCGATATGGTTTCTGGAGAAATAGTATAGAGGATATAACAAACAATCATAACTGCTGAGAGTAGTTGTATAGACGCCTTGATAAAGTCCTGACTATACCCGCTGATGTTTGCAGGTTGGTATTTTTCATCTCCAAAAACAGCCAGGTCATTTTTTCTCTTTGAAAAGGCGAGCAATAATGACAGTAGTAATGTCATTAAAATCAACCATTTTGATACAACAACAGCGGCTATAGTCCCACCAATTAAAACACGTATCAAAAAACCAGAAGAGATGATAATGATATCGAATAAAGCTAATTTTTTTAGGAATTTGGAATAAAGCACATTGAGTAGGCCATAAAATAACAAATATGGCAGAATGGCACTCATCAAAAAATAGCTTAAACCAAGTGCTCCTGTTACCAATGCAATGCCGATTCCCTTTGCAGAATGCTCCTTTATCAAACCGGCGGCAATGGGTCTGAATCGCTTTACTGGATGTTTGCGATCCATTGCTACATCCGATAGGTCATTAAAAATGTAGACCGCACTGGCCAGGAGTGAAAAGATTAAGAACCCGAGGAGCAATTGAATCAGCACAGGACTAAAAAATACTCCTGCAAAAAAGGCGGGTATAAAAATGAAAACATTCTTGGACCATTGCTCAATCCGCAACAGCCGGAAAGCAATGGAAGTAACTCCGGTTTTGGTATTTCTCATAGTATGATTCGATCTAATTAAACAGGAATAAGAGGAGAAATAGGAAAATTTTGTTGTGTAGATCTTACATATAGTGTATTTTCAATATTTATGCCAATGATATATATGTAAATCTTTGTTTTTCAAATAATAGCAGGCTCAAGCATTTTTCTTTCTTCTTTTTTACGGTTTTTCAATGCAGTTTTTTGATTCAAGCTTTTTTCTCGCCTGGTCCAATGCCAGTAATTGGCTGCCAAGATTAAAATTATTGGATAAGTGATAAATACGGTTCTTAAAATTGCTGGACTCGAAATGGTAATAAAAGCTGAATAGAGCAATAGAAAGCAACTCAGCCAAATCAACATAGAGCGTCCATAACTTTTTTTTGCTTTCCATTTTTTGAATTGAAGTAAGGAAAGCAGCCCGATAATTAATCCTCCAAAGAGCATAATAAAGTTTGTAAACCGCATAAAAGGCACCAACTTACTCTGGTAATCAAATCTGGCCTCAAATATTTCATCTTCTTTTCCAAGCCAGCGCCTTACAACTTCATTAGGTTGATTTTTTGTATATCCAGATAAAATTTCTGTGGGTGGATTAAAAAATCGCTTTAAAGATGGTAGGATATAATGGCTAAAATACTCCCGTGGATAGTTTTTAATTAAATACCAGCCATAAGCTTTAAAATAATCCCCCATATGGGTCCAGGTTTTCCAATAGTTCCACTGCCATTCTCCTTGTTTTATGGTAAGACATTTTTTCAAAGGAGATGCTTTGTCCCACATGAAATTGTAGGACACTTGGCCATCTTTGGGATATAGGTTTTTATTTTCGGAAAAGCTCTGCATAACAACTGAATGTACAAACCTGGCTTTTTCATCTTCAATTGCTTCAGCCTCTAAATTGATATGTGGAACTATATGCAGTGCATTATTGCTCAATTGCCATTCTCCAAATGCAGAAAATTTGGCTATGCCCAATTCTTTGAAGGTTCCAGTTTGAATGTGATTATAAAAAAAGAAGGAAATCGCAAGTAATATAAAAGAATACCCAACCCTAATGCTGCTTTTTTTGAAGACTTGCCAAAATAACACTATTGAAATGATAGGATATACAAGTGCTGTGTATCGAATATACAATAGTGGAATGATGACCAGGATATGAATTATGATACTGGTTTTCGAAGTTCTTTTTAGAACCCATAAACCGGAGGTGATATAAATCAATGAAAGGGAATAAAATATGGAATCTGACATTACATGATTGGTCAGATAGATAGCGATGGGATTGCAAACGATGAAAAATGCAAAGAGATAAAACACAGGTTTAGTGAGTCGGAAAAGGGATTTGAGTGAAAATAAGAAGGAAATTGACGCTACAGCATTCAGTAAAAATTGTCCCAAAAATACCACCGATTGCAGATCAAAAGGGATCTTTTTAAGCAGAAAAAGGAATACAGAATACCCAATTGGACGAAATCCTCCATGTTTTAGTTGATCCGCCCATTCGACGTAAGCACTGGAGTCACTTAAAGTATCCAAATAAGGATAGCAATACTTAAAAATGGCTCCAATGACAAAAAAACCAAACACAATGTTCATCAAATCTCCATTGGAGCTTCTCCTCAGTTCGGAAGAAAAATTTGCAATGCTCGCGCTCCGTTTATGCTTTTTTCTGGAATTAACTTTTTTCATTTATACGAATATTTGAATAGAAAAAATAATTGAGACATACTCTTAGTCTGACAGTTTGTTCAAGTGTTTTATTTTTTATTTAATATAAAATATTCGTTATTTGTATTTAAGCACCAAGTCATATTTATCTACAACTAATTTTCGTTTCTTTTTTCCTCTCATTTCGTTGAAAATACTCGGCAGAGCTTTGGCTATGCCTGCGTTTTTCGCCTCATGAGAGAAAAAAAGAATTCCAAAATTTTACTTATACATAATTATGACTTGGTGCTTAATTGATTAATAATGATCAAAACTCAATTTTATTGCCGCCTATGTCAGGGATAGCATCAGCCTCTTCAGAATTAAAAAGTCAAGAATTCACCCCTCCGCCTAAATCAAATTACTTGAAAAAAAGCAGACTTTTTTTATGCTCGGTATTGCTAATCCTCATTGCCGGTGTTGCAGGTTATGTGTATAGTTTTGATACAAAATTGAGTTTGTATGGCGACAATGCCGCTTACTATATTTTGGGCAAATCCATTGCTACCGGGCAAGGTTATAAGGACATCTGGCGCCCTACAAGCCCCGATGCTAACTACTTCCCTCCTGGATATCCGGTTATTTTATCCGCAGCATATTGGCTATCTCCCAATAATTTTATTTTAGCCAAGGCGATCAATGGACTTTTCCATATATCTACCCTGATTGTCTGTTTTTTCTTTTTTCAGAAATTGAAGGCTGACTGGCTCTCCTCACTAATAGCCTGCCTGCTGATGGCAATGAGCTACCCTTTACTTGGTCATGCTACTATCATGATGAGTGAAAGTAGTTTTATCTTTTTTTCCATGCTGGCACTTTTTTGGGTCTTGAAGCTCGACTTTAAGCAACACTCCAGTCCTTTTAAAAATATCCATTTTTATCTTCTACTATTATTTCTTGCTGCCTCCTACTACATTCGATCTATTGGTTTAGCAGTATTCGGGGCAGTTTTGGTTTATCTGTTTTTTCAAAAAAAGTGGAAATATCTATTTACACTTCTTATTGCTTACCTGGCTGTTATTTCCCCCTGGCAGTTTCGAACGCAAAATTCAGGAGGGTATAGTTTTTCAAAAATTTTTACTCAAATAAATCCCTATTCCGAATCTTTAAATGATGCCAATTTTTCTGATATCATTAATCGATTTTTTATAAACTGCAAAAGGTACATTACCGTTGAAATCCCCAATTCTGTTCTACCCGTTTTGGATTTTCCCTATACAGAAACGAGCACCCATCAATGGTTTTTTGGAATTGGAATTATTGTAGTTATTGCATTTGGACTATTTAAGTTGATCGGATATCGATGGTTGCTAAGTAGTTTTATTGCAGCTGTTTTTGCAATCGTTCTTCTTTGGCCGCCACAATGGTTTGGAACGAGATTGATGATGCCAGCTTTGCCAATTTTATTACTTCTATTTGTTATTGGTTTGAAATACATAACGAACTATATTTTTTCAATTCAGACATCCAAAATAAAGAGAGGCTCAGTTGCTGCAATTGGTATGCTGCTCATTATCTTTTCATTTTCTAATCTGGAAAGGCTAAATAAAGAGGCAAAAGCCCCGTCCAAATATGACTTTGAACAATATTATAACATTGCCAGATGGGCTGCCGAAAATACTCCTGAGGATGCGGTTTTTGCTTGTAGAAAACCAAATTTGTTTTATTTGTACTCCAATAGAAAGGCCTGGTATTTTCCACATATTGATGATCCTGACAAGTTTTACCAAGCCCTGGTCGATCGCAAAGTTGATTATGTGGTTGCAGCATTTCTTGGAGGCAATGGTTTTACCAAACGCCTTTTACCCGCACTTAACAAATACCACCAAAACTTTGAGGTTTTGTATCAGCAGAAAAATATTCACGAATCTTACTTGCTGAAACATCACCCAATGGTTCCTCAACAATAGTTTTCAAAAAAACGCCCTCTTTAAGAAGTTTTAAATCCAATCAGCCACTTATGCCCACTCCTCAATTATCTATTTCTACCAGAATTTGATCTTTCTGGCAGCATAGAGGCACATTTTCAGCAAAATCCAACCATGTCGAAACCTGGAAATATTGGTGTCTCCATAAACTCTTTCGTGGTACCGAATGGGGAGATCTATAATTTTAAGATTCAATTTATAGGCTCCAAACAGTAGATCGAAATCGCCAAAAGGATCAAAGTCTCCAAAGAATTTACGGTTTTTTGCCAATTTGATATAATCCTTGCGAAACATCACTTTGGTACCACAAAGAGAATCTTTTATGGGCTGTTCCAACATCCATGAGAATACCATACTGAAAAATTTATTTCCAAATAGATTCAGGATCCTCATGGCTTGTTTTTCCATTGGATATACCAGTCTTGAACCATTGATGAAATCCCCCTTTCCACTGGCCAATGCTTCGTAGAATTTTGGCAAGTCTTCAGGTGGAACGGTCATGTCAGCATCCAGAATCATCAAAATATCTCCACAAGCCATTCCATATCCTTTTCGTACTGCATCCCCTTTCCCCTTGCCATCCTGCCGGGCAAATTTTATTGGGCGTATTGCTTTATATTTTTCTGCAGTATGTTGAATGGCTTCCCATGTATTATCTGTTGAGCCACCTTCGATAAATATGATTTCAGTACGACATCCCATTTCAGGAATGCGCTTTACAATTTGTTCAATGTTACCGCTTTCATTTCTGGCAGGTACCACTACCGTCACACTATACGAACTTGAATAATCTTCTGATTTGCTCAAAACTTTTTTGGCAAATATGAACTGATTGAGACAGAGGTGATTGATGATCGGTAATCGGCTTATATATTTGTTAAAAAACCTGGAAATTACTGGGATATAAACCGGAATGAGCATACGCCGACATGTTCGATATGCGTCAAATCCTGCGAGGTGCAAAAGGTTTTCAATATCCGATTTGGACAACCAACTTTGTTTGGGGGCTTTTCTTTTTAAACCTAGTTTTTCTGCCAAACTAAGTGGAGCTTCCCACACAAAATTGTAGTAATTGATATAGATCCTGGTATTTTCATGACATACTTTTTTCAATTGTTTGAAGACATCCAGTACATTTTCAAAGAAGCCTAATACGTCTGAAAGAATGATAACATCAAAAGTTTCGGTAAGTGTTAATTCCTCAGCATCCATTAAATGGATTTTTAAATGAGGATGCCTTTTTGTAGCAATCTTAACCATCGGTTCACTGAAATCCAATCCCGTTTTGTTTTTGGGCTTCAATTTATCCAGTAATTCTCCGGTACCGCATCCAACTTCAAGGATCTTGTCGTCTTCGTGCAGAAAAAAATTGAATTGATCGATGATGTCCTGATGGTAATAGGCGAACTTTTGCCGATACTGAATAAATTCAGGAGCCAGCTGATCAAAATGTTCAAGAATTCGCTTCTTTCTTAAATTCTTCGTTAAACTTATCGCTTTCGTTGAAGGAAAATCACGATAGTGTTTCGGGAGTGTGAGGGTTTTATTCATGAAATTATAGTTTTAAATTTTTAAAAATGGGTTCAGGAATGGTTCTAATCATCCACATAATATATCTCCAAACCGGAGCCACATAAACCTTGTTTTTCTTTTTAAGGAAGGCATTATAAATACTGTTTGCAACCTGAGGTGGAGTAGCAGTAAGTAAAGCAGGCAATTTTAAATGAGCAGTCATTTTGGTTTTCATAAAGCCAGGTTTGACCGTCATTACGTGTACTCCAGTTTTTGATAATTTGTTCCGCAATCCATCTAAATAGGTGGTAAATGCAGCTTTGGCACTGCCATAATAAAAATTGGATTGCCTTCCTCGCTCACCTGCTACAGAAGAAAACCCGATAATTGTACCCGACTTTCTACTTTCAAACGCTCTTGCGAAATTAGTCAGGATGCTTACAGGGATTCTGTAATTATTGTCAATGATGTTGTTTAATTCTGCTTGATCAAGCTCCGCTTTTTTTTGGTCTCCCAGGTAACCTAATAAGCAAACAACCACATCCATAGAAACTTCGAATTCGCTTAAGAAATGACGAGCGTGTACCTGCTCTGTGGGCATTTCAATTAAGTTAATGTTTCGTTGACTTTTTAGAAACATATCCTTTCTCAAAGGTTCGAGTCTGGAAACCTTTCTGGCTGCCATGTAGACTTCATGCCCATGAAAGATAAATTTTCGAGCCAGTTCCTTGCCGATTTCCGAGGTGCCTCCGAGTATCAATACATTCATAGTTCTAAATTTTTACAATTGCCGGTCTAACTCCTTTTTCCATTTTTTCGAATGCCTTTTGGGGGCGCATCGATTGAAAAAGTCCGACCGTTATCAGTCCCATACCCAATACATATTTATTGATAATACCTGACCAGGTATCGGGATAATGAATGAGAAAGTTGGTACTATCGGGAATCATTACACAGCCAAATCCAATACCCAAAAAAACTAATGAAATTTTATTGTTATTCAGATCGGTTTTCTCCAAAATTAAAATCGGAATGACGAGCATTGGAATGAGCCAAACCATGCTCATCGTCCAGGTCAGGGGGCTTCCAAATAATACTATAATCAATGCTATCGACCAATATGAAAATTTGGAATAATCACTGGTCAAAGGGATTTTTCCCAGCATTTGATGTAACAGCACTAAAAGAATGAGAATTGTGATAACCGAAATAATGCTATTTGACCCTAACCTGATTCCCAATGAATTAATGATGTGCTTTGTATATTGAATACCCGGCACCAATGAATTGAATGAAAACAATTGCTGTTTGTATATTTTATCTTCGACATTTGTAAAGCCCTTTTCGTCAATACCTTCAAATAATGGTGCATATTCAGCATAAGTCAAAGTTGTTCCCTCTGGTCCTTTTTCTCCATGTTCCATAATAGTTGGTAACCGATTTCCAAAATATTGCATGACAGCCCCTTGCCCATTCAAAAGAATGCCTATTGCAAATAAGACCCCTATTCCACCCACAAAACCAAGAGTTGAGTCCCATTTTTTTCGTGCGAATAGAAAAAATAATAGAGCTCCAAGATAAAGTTTGAATAAGGTGGCAAGTGCAAACAAGACACCTGCAAGCCAATTGAGTTTTTTATTTTTGATCAGCAGATAAATCCCAGCTACCAATAGTAGTATCAAAATACCATCTATTTGACCCCTTTCAATCAGAATTTGCAAAGGATAATACAAAAAGGTGAAAATGCCTAAAACCAATATTTTTCCTTGGTTGAATTGTAGACCAATACATTTCCCCGCCAGGAAAATTGCCAGCCCTATTCCCAATAGGTTCAAAAAAATCCAGGCAAATTTTGAAAACGAATAGGGTGACATTGCCATTAACTGGAAAAAATTACCAGCTGGTGGTGGATAAAGAAACCTGCTGTGTCGATGGTAGGCGATTCCATCCCAGACTTTGGGCGCTTTATCAAAATTGTTTTCGTAGGGCGAATAATTTTCGTTTAAAGACTTTCCAGCCGAGTACATCGCAGCATAATCCATCTGCAAGCCTTCCTCTCCAACTTCGACTAAATACTGTCCAAAATGCCAGGATACAATCAGAAATATTACAAGGAGTATTGCCTTGTAATAGACTTTAAGTTTTCTCATAACTCGGCTACATTTTTAATAATGAGTCTTCAGGCTTTGTTCTGAATAGTGTTGTCCATTGTGTCTCAATCACCAGATAGCCTTGCAATCTCCACATCGACATTGGACAGTACAACTTTTTTGGTAAGCTTTAATTTTAAGAATTGATAAAAATGGTTATTCATAAATCGTTCCATTTTAGGGTTATAGATATGATGAAAAAACAAATTTAAATAAAAAGGAATGCTTTTTGATTTACAAATTAAAATTAATCTATAAGTGTTATTGGTTGGTTGTCAAATTAATAATTGAATGGTTGCGCTTAATTGAGGCATATTTTGACCAACAAAATTTTTAGATAACTAAGGGGTTTAGAAATTAATAAACTACGCAACTTTGACGAAGTTATTTTTTTCTCAAATGAGGCGAAAAACGTAGATGATGCAGCGCATCAGCGAGGCTTTTCAACGAAATGTGAGGAAAAAAGGAAGAGTTCAAATGCGTAGGGTATTATTTGCTAAAGCCCTAAATTAGAAAAAATGAATGCTCAAAAAGTTGATATTTTAAACATTGGATTAATAATTCTTTCTTTATTGATTGCATTCCTGCTGCCATTTCAGTTATTCCTGTTTGCCTATGCCGTATTGGGACCGCTTCATTATTTAACAGAATTAAATTGGCTGGATAGAAAAGCGTATTTTGTTCAGGACAAAAAATGGATTTGGCTGATTGCAGCTATGGTATTTTTGGTAACTATCCCCTTTGTATTTGAACTCCAGGCTTTGGAACCTTTATTAGCGTTTGAGGCAGTCAATCTCGGAGTAGTGTTTTTGAAAAAGTGCATAAATGGATTTATTTTATTAGCCTTTGTCATCGCAATCGCTTTAATCTTTTTTAAAAAGAAGCGCAGGAGGTTGATTATAATAGGCATGGGGATTATTGGTGCAATCCTTTTACAAAAACTATCCTTCTACAATATTTGGGTAGGTGTATTTCTTCCTACCGTTATACATGTTTACTTGTTCACTATAATATTTATGTTGTTTGGCGCTTTAAAGTCCAACAGTAAAATAGGAATAGCATCAGTTGTTTTGGCTGTTTTATGTCCTTTGATAATTCTCCTCATCAATATCACTCCGGAAAGCTATCATTTTTCTGATTTTGTGAAGAACCTGTACGTGGACAACAATTTTCATGTCGTAAATGCCAGATTGGCTGGAGTACTGGGAGTTTCTAATGGTAGCAGCTTTTATTTTTATGAATTAGGAGATCTGAAAATTCAAATATTTATTGCCTTTGCCTATACCTACCACTATTTAAATTGGTTTTCAAAAACTTCTCTCATTGGCTGGCATAAAAATTTAACAACAACCAGGACGGTCGCTATTGTCGTATTTTGGATTTGCTCTGTCTTTCTTTTCTGGTATGATTATAAGGTTGGTGTGCTTGTACTGCTTTTCCTCAGTATGATGCACGTCTTTTTGGAGTTTCCACTCAATATGGTGTCGATAAAAGGGATATATGCGATGGTGAGGAAATAATGGGAAGGAATCGCCTATAAATTGGACTTGTCCAATTTATAGGCGTAAAAATTAGGCTGACTTTCTTTTTTCCTTTCCAACACCCGGCAATACCAAAATGCCGGTTTCTGTATCTAAGAAAGGTGTCTTATCATCATATTTGCTAGCCAGATCTTCATGTTTTTTCATAAAAGCACTGTAGGTCATTTTCGGATCTTCACTCCATTGATATTTTCCAAAAACCAACTCAATCATAGATTTGGGCAGTAGCTTTTCCATTGTTCGCATCATAACAATATCATATTTTCTATGAAAGTTGATCCAACATTGATTGCAATTGTTGACGTAATTTTTGTGAACTTGTTGAGTAGCTTTTGAATTAAATATTTCATCCAGAGATTGTTCAAAAACGTTTCCCAATTTTTTACCCAAATTCTGGCAAATAGGCACATCGCCATTTGGATGAACAACCAGGCTGTCCAGAATACTGAAACATTTCATTTTTGTTTTTTTGCGACGCCACTCATCATACAACAAAAGAAAATCATAATTTTCAGAAGTTTCTTTAACACTAGAAGGGATTCTTCTTTTAAAAGCATCAAACCTGTCTAGTTTTTTCACATTATGCTGCGGAGTTTGCAAGTCTTCCATTTCCAAAGTCAATGCTCCATTCTGTATGGTTACTCCCGAAGGCTGCAATTGTTTTACTTTTTTGAAGTTTAATATTTCTGTATTGATTTGAGAGCCTATTTCGGTTTCATGGGCTTTTTCGACAGTGTCAAAAAAAGAAATGTCATTATAAACGCCTACCCTTACATCAATGTCCAGTTTTTGGCAAACCTCAATGACATGTTCTAGATCATCAAAATCATTATAAGGGGATAGCGTGAACATTACTGATATAGGAACGATATCCCTGCATGCTTCCAATACTTTTATAACACTTTTATATCCTGCCTTACCCCGCATATACAAATAAGTTTCTTCGTCGCCATCCAGGGAAACATAAAGCCTTTTTGGTGGATATTTTTTTACAGCATTGATAGTCAGTTCAGGTTTTAAACAATTGGACAACAAGTCAAAATTTGGATGATTATTGCTAAACCATTCAAGAATTTCCATAGCTTCCGGATGTAGTAAAAACTCACCCCCTTCCAATCCTACCATCGTATCCTTGGTAATACATTTACTTTGCATGATTTCAACAATCTTGTCTTTTGGCAAATGCTTTACAGGACGCTTTGCCCAAATCAGACAATGCTTACATGCAGAGTTGCACAAATCAGTTGCGTAAATCATCAAAGTAGATAATTGTTTGTGCCCAGGTCTGAGGTTGTTGTTAAGGAATCGCATACCCCTTGTAACGTAGTCTTTGGCTTTATACATAAGATTTAATTTGAAAAGAAGTATCGACTCAGTTAAGTCTATTAAATTCAAAGCTTTTGACTGGATCATCTTTTTTAATCCAAAGCTTCAGAAAAGTGTGTACAGATTTGTTTTGACAAGGTATATTTTGCCAAAGGCGAGCTATGGATGTTTTCTCAAAGTATGAATCGCAACCAAAGGTTTGAAATTACTTCTTTGGTATTAAGGAGTAAGTTTTGAATAGAATTGATGAGAATGTAGATTCGTTATATTGGTCTAAAATGAATAACTAATTTCTATAATGTAAAAATCATGCCTTTTTTATAATACTCTAGTTCCCTTTCTTCTTTTTCTTCTTCAGCGGATTCCATCCTTCCAAAACCTTTTTCGCTTCATCCACTTTTTTCTTACCCTCGTCACCAAGTTTGTCACCAACGGCATCGCCTAGCTTCTTTTTGGCTTCCTCTTCTACTTTTTTAGCGGCATCATCTACTACTTTTTCTGCCTTTTCTTCCAACTCCGTTTTAGCAGAATCTACAGATTTACCCAATACGTCTTCTACTTTTTTCTCTGCTTCAAGGGTAGCTTTGGTGATGGCTTCTTCTTTTAAATCTCCGAGTTTTTCCTTGGCTTCTTCCTTGATATTGCTCACTACGGCTTCTTCGAGGCTAGCTTCGCCCTCAGAGCCCAGTAATTTGATTTTAACTTTTGGATCGGTCATGCTGCCAGTCAAATTGATTTGTACATTGACAAATTCGCCGGCATCGATGTTTAATCCCAATTTAGAAGCTTCTTTATTCAAGAATGCCAAACCAGATTCGGCAGCATCGCCTACGGGGTTTTTACCCAATAACTTTCTTGGAATTTTGGCGATAATAGCATAATTCATATCACCTGTAAGCTTGTGATTGCCACCAATTTGCATTTGAATGCCCTGGGTCTCATAATCAAAAGGCTTAAGTTCTACGCCTCCATCTTGTACCTCAAACCAGTTTTTGGTGTCAGTTAGCTTAATTGGGTTTTTGAATTCCTTGATATTGAGTTTATCACCCACTTTTTGTAGTGGAGGGAAGTTGGCCAGTTTGGCATTTAAAGTGTGCATAAAACCGTTCATGGCAATGGTACTCAAATCCGGCATTAAATCCTTTCCAAGCTCACTGGACATGCTAAAAGTAGAGTTAAAAGTTCCTTCCAGGAACTTGCCTATTGGAGCAATAGCCTGGAAAGTATTGAATGCCTGGAAGGCTTTTTGGAAATTCAATCCAGCCAGTTCATATCCAAAATCAAAAATGGGCTTTTCGGGATTGCTGGTAGCATAACCTCCCTCAATTTTGAATTCCCCTCCAAGAGCTTTGGCTTTGACATCCTGAAACCTGACCGCCTGATTGGCGACAAGCAAGGTGCCCTTGATATTCTTTAAATCAATATTGTCATAGCGCACTTCCTTCATATCTGCATCTACCCTTACATTGATATTCTCAGGTACTAAAATCGGCTCTGTTGCTTCCGGAGAAGTGGCGGTTTCTGTAGTGACTTCTTCTTCAGTCATAAATTGATTGAGATCGAAATAATCGGAATTCAACTTCAGATCGCCACCCAGTGTTTCGTTTTTGAAAACATAATTCCACACATTGGTCAATACTCCTGAACCTTCGAGGTCACTATTGCCGATGTCCATCGCAAATTGCTGTACAGCCAATTCATCAGGCTTGAAACTTCCTTTTGCTACGATGTTTTTAATATCATACACGTCATAATCCAGTTCATCAATTTTTGCATCCACAGAGAAATCGAATCGGTTAAAAAGTTCTTCGTCCTCGCTGCCCCCTGACCCCCTGGAGGGGGAACCGCCTCCCTCATTTGAGCCTTCAGGCGGGCTGACCTCCCCTTTAGGGGATTGAGGGGTCTGCGCAGCCGACTCCACCATCCATTCATCAGCATTAAAATATTTTGAACGCATCGAAAATGCTCCCGTCATTGTTTTTTCTGGAGAGAAATAAGCCAGAATATTGTCAATCGAGCCATTTGCTTGTATGTCGCTTTTGCCTAGATTGGAATTAAAATTGGTCACATTTACCGCCTGTGGAGTAAAATCCATTTGTAGGTCATTGATTTTAACTGGAGGCATATCGGTGGCGACATAATTCATGTTTTGAATGCCCAAATTGCCACTCATCTTCACATTTTCGTAGTCTTCCTTTTCGATGGTAGAGTACTTGGTGCGCATAGCGATATCTGAGGTGATGATGCCATTCAGATCTTCTATCCCTTCCATTGGAAAGGCTTTGGCGAGTTCTGCCAAATCGAGTTTGCCATTAACGGTTGCATCTATATCGGGGTCTGACATCGGGGTACGCAATTTCATATTGGCATCTATGGGATTGTTGCCAATCTTCATTTTGAACTGGGAAACATCTACAGACATATCGTCCAAATTGCTGGTTTTGCTATCTACGAGTACCTTCGTGTTGATGTCAGAAATACCCAGGGGTAAATCTGGATATTGAACATTTGCATTCCCAACGTCTAGCGCAATTTTGAAAGCTGGATAGGCTGTTTCCGTCATTTTTCCTTTTACAAAACCACCTAGTTGGAAATTTCCATCTGCTTTCACGTCTTCATAACCAGCAATGTAGGCATTGGGAATGAGCGACAATAAATTTTTGAAGTTATTCTGTGGTGCATTGAAAATCAAATCCAATTCAATTGCTTCTGAAGGCATTGCGACATAGCCATCTGCATTCAATTCCAGGGCATTGACCATTAAATTGTTTTCCTTCAAGGTGTATTTACTATTGGGCATGTCAATATTGAAACCAGCATCCAAATTCACTTTTGCTTTCTTCAAATAGCCAATGCCCTCATAATCCAGGGTAATGGCTTCGATATCTGTTTTGGTCGTCAAGTCAAAAACTTCCAATGTGAAATCTCCCTCTCCGCTGTGATTCAGATTTTCTATATCCAGAAAAACATCCATAGTGCGGTCGTCGTATGTAATATTTCCTGCTTCAATGGAATATTCATTTAGTAAAACTTGTAGCCCGGTGGTTTGGGTAGTGGTGGTATCTTCGGCGGTGGTTTTGGCTATGTCATAATTGGCCCTTCCATCCTTCAATACCAAAACATTGATTTCCGGTTTGATGAGCTTGACGGATTTGATTTCAACTGGTCTTTCATCCGAATTAATGACCGACATTACGTCCAGCGTAAAATCCAGTGTTTCCATTCCTGCCAGCTTTAGTCCTTCGAAATCTTCTATACCCATAACTTCCAGTCCTTCCAGTCTTAAACTAAAGTCCGGAAAACTGCGAATAAGTGATATGTCAACATCTGTAAAATCTACTTTGGCATTCACATTATGGTTGATTTCCTCCTTGATGGTAGCAATGATTTGGTCTTTAAAAAAATAAGGAATGGCGATGAGGGCACCAATGAATAAAACGATGAGTACAAAAACGGTGAGGAATATTCTTTTGGCAAATTTTTTCATTGAATTGTATGGTTTGGATTACTTGAATTTAATTTTTTATCACTACTAAATGCGCCCTGCAAAATTAGGGAACTTTTAGGTCATATATCCTAGACTATAATAACGTAATGAGGTCACAAATGTTAGATTTCATAAGCCTACTTTTTCAGATAAGCCACAAATGTTCACATTCGTTTTCAGAAGTTCCTTATTTTCACCAAATTATATCATTAACCCTTTTTATATATGTCACTATCTATTTACAAAAAACAACAATCTGATTACAAGAACCAACAACAATATTTTGTCAAATTGCACAAAGCGAAAGATCGATTGTACAAAGACGCTGAATTTTATTGGTGGCTGGGTTTGGTGGGTACTTTATTCGCTTCAGTTGGTCTTTTGCTTTACAATTTTTGTTTATCGGAAACGAAAATTGAAGAAATTATCACTGTAGCAGGTGCCATTATTAGTTTTGGTATTGCTAAATTCATTGCCAATCTAACACAAAAAAAACGATATCAGGCAGCACGCATTCAGGAGGAAATAGATACGGAATTATTCGAGCTCGACTGGAATAAAACGATTGACTCTACTGAAAAGGAACGACCTGAAACCATAAGCAAGGCGGCGGATAGATTTACAGGAAATTCTTCCCGTTTTCTGACCTGGTATTCAGTAGAAACAGAAGCGGTTAATTCTATTCTCCAGCAGGCATTGCTTTGCCAAAGAGAAAATATTTCTTTCGATATCGAAATGCGAAAGTTATTTTCCAGGCTTCACTTATGGATTTTTGGAATATTAGGGATTGTTATTCTAGTCTATGCCTGGTGGCAAAATCCTTCAGCAAGAGATTTATTGCTTGCTATAATCGCTCCTTTGGCTGGCTTGATAGCTTTTCTTTGGGATAATTATTCTGCCAATCAAAAAATCATTTTGGAGCAGGAAATTCAAGAACCGACTATTCGAAAATTGCTTCAAAAATCCAGGGAAACTCCAGAATCTGTCACCAAAATAGATTTGCGGAGCATTCAGGATTTTATATTTCAAAAACGGCGCGGCAGCTCCTTTATCCCCAATTTTCTCTATGGTCGCTTTCGGGCTGTCCTTGGCAGAAGAGTTAAAAAAGGCACGGCCGCAATTGGATAGTAGAAATGGGGCTGTATCAAAAGGTGTTTACAAGGCAAAGTTTAGTAAACTTGTTATCATTTGTTTATGAATTAGAATAATATTAAAATTAATGCAACTAAGACCTTTGAATACATCCCAATCTCCTTCTTCATTTTTCACCATAAAAAAATCATCATGCAACACAAATCCATTCCCATTCTCAAAGTCACACTTAAAGACATTCGATTGTATCCAAAACAAATCCGGTACCTCAGAGCTGCCGTTGCAGAAGCGGCAGGGATGGAAAAAGATTTGTTTCACAATCACCGCAATGCAGTAGAGACTTCTGAAATTGAAACTGACGGTTCTGCTACTGATTATCACTATCGCTACCCACTCATTCAATATCGAAGTGAAGGCGGTCATGCAGTGCTATTTGGCATTGGAAAAGGAGCTTCTGCTCTGCGGACTTTTTTGTTGCTTTCAGGAGATTTTCTGGCTATAGGCGCAAAAAAATATATGCTAAAAAATATGGAAGTCTTTCAACAGACTGCTCTGCTCCAACTAGAGGAACATTGGCATGGCTATCGCCTCAAAGACTGGCTGGCACTCAATCAGGAACAATATCAACTTTGGAAAAATCACCCTCGACTCAGAGAAAGGGCCACTTTGCTGGAAAAACAACTCACCGCCCATGTCCTGACATTCTGTAGAGACCTCGAATGGGAACTACCCGGTAGAATGGAACTGGAACTTACAGACTTACACCATAAAAAGTGGGTCAGTATACACGGCAGCAGGGCATTGGCTTTTGATGTCAGCTATCGCAGCAACCTCTTATTACCTGATCACATCGCGATGGGTAGAGGAGTTAGTCATGGTTTTGGCGTACAGCACCCCTATGTGAATTCGAGAGCAAATGACAAAGGGAAAATAGCTGAGCAGATTTCAGTGAGTGGCGAGCGGTGAGCAGTTTGCTGTTTGCAAAGCGCAGAAGCAGATAGGGATATTGAAGTTTTGCCTTCCAAATGTTCTTTGAAATTGTGGGCTTTTTGATTCAAATAAGTAAGGACTGAGACTTTTTGCTGAAAGTTGCAGTTTGACCTTTGACTCTTGAAGTGACCTCTAATTTTGGATAGGACTGAGAAAATGCGAGTTCAGGGTTCGGGCTTCGGAGTTGCCAGTTGCAATGAACTCCGAACCCCGAACCCTGAACCCCGAACTTAAAACTCCCAACCATGTCGTATCAATCCAATTTGCGAAGGCTGCGCAGTCTCAAGGCTGCTTTTCTTCGCCTCAAGTCCGTTGCCGATTTGTGCCAGCTTTTGGATAAATCGCAACACCAAATTGTGCCGTTGGCGCGATTGCCATATTACAGAACGTTTGCAGTACCTAAACGGGATGGCAGTGACCGGTGGATAGAAGACCCTTATCCGCCACTTAAAGAAATACAGGATAAATTGAATGATTACCTCCAGACAGTCTATTTTTTTAATAGAACTAAGGCTGCCTATGGATTTGTACTGAACCCCAAGGGCGACCCTGCTCCCCGGCAAATTGTGAGCAATGCCCGTCAACATTTGGGGCAGCTCTGGTTACTGAATGTAGATTTGTACAGTTTTTTTCATCAGGTGAAGGAAGCACAGGTACAAGCGCTTTTTTTGGATAAGCCATTTCGGTTTTCAGAAGATTTGGCGGAATTACTGACAAAATTGACATGTCATCAAGGACGTTTGCCGATGGGGGCACCTACTTCACCGGTTTTGTCCAATTTTGCATTAATACCTCTGGACAAAGAACTGGAGCATCTTGCCAATTCAAGACAATGGGTTTACACGCGCTATGCCGACGATATGAGTTTTTCAAGCAAGACAGCTATCACTGAAGAACATATTTCTGAAATCAGAAATCTGGCGACAAATCATGGTTTTCCCTTAAAAGAGGAAAAGGTTCGATTATACAAGCCCGAAGACGAAAAGCAAGTGACCCAACTCAAATTGGGCAAAAACAAAGTGGAATTACCAGATGATTTTTTGGAACTGGCGAAAAAGGAAATCCAACGGTTTGGAGAAGTATTGTTGGTAGAAAGCCGCCTTTCTTACAAAAAATCGAAATGGGTCGCCAAATACAACCAAAAGCTGGAAGGCATGCTTCAATTTGCCGAACAAGTGGTTGGAGAAAATGACCCTGTTTTTCGAGAATTGAACCAATTGTACGAACAAGCGCATGAAACTACTGACCGCTACGATGCTGTAAGCTGGCTGGACTTTACTTATCTCTAAAACCCTAATCCTATGCAATTACTTTTAAATACAGATGGAATGCTCGTCAAGAAAAAAGATGGTGCATTTTTCATTATCAAAGGAGAAAAAAGCCGTATTGTCAGCCCTTTCAAATTGAGCAGTATTGCGATTATGGGCAATTGCCTCATTAGTTCTGCCGCTATTCGACTTGCAATTGAGCATGACATCCTGGTTTTGTTTTTCGATCGGATCGGGCGACCTGAAGGAATGCTTACAGGCGTACATCTGGAAAATATTGCCACCTTACGACGGCAACAGGTACTTTTTGCACTCCATTCGGACAGCCTCGAATGGGTCATCAGTCTTTTTGCCTTGAAAACTAAAGGACAGATTTCTAACCTCAAATTCCTGGCAGGTCGCAAACCAGGCTTGAAAGCAGAAATTCAAGAAAGCATTGCTCAAATAGAGCTAGGGCTATCCGAATTGAAGCAAATCAGGGGACAATCTGCTGAAGCTGAACGAGCTACGATTCTCGGTCGGGAAGGCATGATGTCCAGGAACTATTGGCAGGCAATTGCCCTCGCTATGTCCGAACCCTGGGAATTTGAGCGACGCTCTCGTCAGCCAGCAGAAAATCCCTTCAATGCCTTACTGAACTATGGATATGGTATGCTCTATTCGGTAGTGGAAGGGGCAATTCTGGCTGTAGGATTGGATCCCATGCTGGGAATTTTTCACGAAGATGCATATACCGAACCGACGCTGGCTTTTGATTTAATAGAACCCTTCCGTCCCTGGGTCGATAGGTTGATTTTAGAGCAATTCCTAACTGAAACTGCCAGGCTGGAATTTTTTGAAAGTTCTATCAAAGGCGTATTTTTGAGCGATGCAGGCAAAGACTGGTGGATACCACTATTCAATGCCTGGATGCAAAAACGCATCCGATGGAATGGCAAGCAAACAAGCCGAAAAAATCAAATCCACCGCTTCGCTGGAGAATTTGCAAAACTGCTCAAAAACTGGCAACAACTGAATAATGAATAATGAAAGAATGAAACAATGAACCTCCTTCTTATTACTTATGACATTGAAGACGATAAGTTGCGAGATAAAATCGCAAAGAAGTTGCTCGAATTTGGAATGGCGCGCATTCAGCTTTCCGTATTTATGGGAAGTATGAAAGACTCCGTTCATGACAAATTATTGCAATGGATTCAGAAAAAATGTGTTCCTTTACCGGGCAAAGACGACCAGGTTCTTTTGCTTCCCCTGACTCCCAATTTGATTGAAAATTGCCAGGTTTGGGGAGCCTCCAAACTAGATAGGGACGACCTGCTCGGACGAAAACACACATTAATATTATAGCGATTTTGGTCAAAAAAACTACGTGCATTTATAGTTATTATCAGCTAATAATACTTCATTTGGCTGATTATCAGGTTTTTATGCCAAATGACCTCTTGAAGTGACCTCCAATTTCAGATGGGACTGAGACTATTTAATGGCTTCGGCGGCTGTTGCCGGCCCCGCTTGAAGTGACCTCCAATTTCAGATGGGACTGAGACGTCAGTTCTTCTTCGCTGGGTTTTAGCCTTTCCTTGAAGTGACCTCCAATTTCAGATGGGACTGAGACTTTTTTGCCTGCTGCAAAGCACCTTCAGAATCCCTTGAAGTGACCTCCAATTTCAGATGGGACTGAGACTTTTTTCTGATCGGCAGCGCTCAAGGCATCTATCTTGAAGTGACCTCCAATTTCAGATGGGACTGAGACATTACCGCAGCATGTATTCACATAGGTATTGATCTTGAAGTGACCTCCAATTTCAGATGGGACTGAGACACTGCTTTTCCCAGTGGGATTGTTGTCACCAACTTGAAGTGACCTCCAATTTCAGATGGGACTGAGACCTTTTATGTATTTTCTTTTTTTATTTGTTTTTCTTGAAGTGACCTCCAATTTCAGATGGGACTGAGACCTTCTGATCTGCAGGTGAAAGACTGTCGATTGCTTGAAGTGACCTCCAATTTCAGATGGGACTGAGACGTCTAGGTCACTGTTTGCAAAATGACCATTTTTGCTTGAAGTGACCTCCAATTTCAGATGGGACTGAGACAACAATGCGCTCAAGTCGATTTCGCTCCTGCGCGCTTGAAGTGACCTCCAATTTCAGATGGGACTGAGACAACATTTCCCAACTCATTTGCCCCAAAAGTGGCCTTGAAGTGACCTCCAATTTCAGATGGGACTGAGACATCCCAAATACTACGTAAACTCCTTTTCCCAATACTTGAAGTGACCTCCAATTTCAGATGGGACTGAGACATCCAGATTGGCATGAAGAGTGTGCAAAATAAGCTTGAAGTGACCTCCAATTTCAGATGGGACTGAGACGAATTCGCCACGACCAGCAATGCCACGAAGGCCTTGAAGTGACCTCCAATTTCAGATGGGACTGAGACTAAGGAGTCTATAGCCTGGTTCATGACGCTTTTGCTTGAAGTGACCTCCAATTTCAGATGGGACTGAGACATTATCGTCACCATTCCAAATTAACCAATATGTGCTTGAAGTGACCTCCAATTTCAGATGGGACTGAGACACTGACAGCCTCATCAACGGGCTCCACCGCAGCCTTGAAGTGACCTCCAATTTCAGATGGGACTGAGACTTGTAATGGTTCACTGAGACTATATGAATATCCACTTGAAGTGACCTCCAATTTCAGATGGGACTGAGACTTTCTGCCCAGTACTTGTTTCCACTCATTACAGCCTCTAAGCTTGAAGTGACCTCCAATTTCAGATGGGACTGAGACGTTACAGAACCCTTCTGTCCACGGCAATCAGACTTGAAGTGACCTCCAATTTCAGATGGGACTGAGACATTATCGTCACCATTCCAAATTAACCAATATGTGCTTGAAGTGACCTCCAATTTCAGATGGGACTGAGACAGTGGTTTGTTGGTCTTCGGTTTGTGCAAAAGCCTTGAAGTGACCTCCAATTTCAGATGGGACTGAGACAAGTTCGAATGGGTCGCCCCATTTTTTGGCGGCTTGAAGTGACCTCCAATTTCAGATGGGACTGAGACTTCGGATGTCAGGTCTTTGGATTGCCTGTATTATTCTTGAAGTGACCTCCAATTTTAGATGGGACTGAGACTTAAGTATAGAGAGCAATGCCTCAAAAAATGGATGCTTGAAGTGACCTCCAATTTCAGATGGGACTGAGACGTTTTGGGCTCACCCACAGGCTTCATCACACCAACCTTGAAGTGACCTCCAATTTCAGATGGGACTGAGACGTATGGCAGATACTACAATGCTGCCATGCTGCGATGTTATGATGTTAAGAGGGTAAAATAAGCTGCCATGCAGTTTGAATATTATGAATAAACATTGCAGTATAGCAGCATTAATTAAGTTTAGATGGGGCTTAGGCTAGGGCAGGGGTGATTTGTTTTGCCCGTGCGACCTCTTATTGCTTTGCTTTAATGTCCACTGGACATTGCTATCGCTTCCTGAAGGGGAAAAATCCGCCCGCTAGAAGTGTTTAATTTTCAGTGGGTGGCTGCTCCTCCTTCAGGAGGTTGGGAGGTTTGCGAGGGCAATTTTCAACAGATCTTAACAGCTTGGAGTGAGTTCAGCGTTCAAGATTTTCGGTTCAGAGATGGGTACAAACTGGACCGGAAACGCTGAACTCCAAACTCAAAAAAACATCTCATTTTTTGTTAATATGATGGAGATGGTTATATTTGGAGGCGGTTTGTTGATAAACCCACAAAGCAATCACTTCTCAACCCCTAATGATGCCAGATTTATCTTCTTTTCAACATACTTTTTTATTGAAGCAGCACACCCCGATGATTCATTTTCAGCATCGCCAAAATGGAGCGACGCTGCGCGGTACGGAATTGAAGCCCAAACTGGACCGCTATATCATTGAGCAGGAAACTGGGATTTTGGAGGATTATGAAAAAGCGAAGGAGGCATTTGCTGAAAAGCATAAGAATTGGTGTGTGGGAAAACGAAAGCGGAAGGGAGTGCATGTGGCTTTGGATTACCGGGTGAGGGTGAAGGTTTTGGAAACGGTTTCAACAAAAGATAAACAATATTTGTCGAATAAGTTTGAAGAAATTAAAAAACGGAATGGAGAACCTAGCCCCAAAACAGACAGAAATCGCCAAACCAAAACCGACGAGTTTGAGGCTATTATCTGGAATCGAAAGAGTTTTCCAGGTTTCTTTGGAAATATGGATAAGGAAACCTTACGGAAAGAACTGGTTTTGCACAAAAAGTTGGAAGTCCAATTTTTAGTTTTTGAACAAGGTTTGAAAACACTTATAGTGAAATATTTCCCCGCTTTTTTGCAAAAAACAAATTTTGGAACTAGACAATCAAAGGGTTTCGGCTCTTTTGGATTGCATCCTGAAGATGCACATTATGAGCAGTTTCTTAATTTCCCTAGTCCTTATCGGTTTTTTGTAGATGTAGAAAAAGCCTTTCATATTTATGAAGAATTGGAATGGCTGTTTGATACCATAGATTTGGTTTACAGGTGTCTGCGTAGTGGAATTAACTTGAAAGACAGAGACCAGCGAGATGTGTTTTATTTTAAGTCATTGATGTTTCAATATGCCAAATCTAAAAACCCGCCTTTGCAGTGGGATAAAAAAACCATTCGTCAAGCCTTATATCGTGAAGACTCTACTTATAAAAAAGCAGAAAGAAAACGGACAGATACTAATGGTACTTTTCGATTTGCCGCACAAGGCGAGAAATATCTTTTTAGGGATTTGTTAGGCTTATCCTCCGAACAAGAATGGCGCAATTACCGAAATAGTACAGTCAAAAAAGCTGAAATATTGCCAAATAATAAAAAAGCTGAAATTTCGCGTTTTCGTTCTCCTATCACATTCAAGCCTTTGAAAATGGAAGAAAAGGAGCGGTACAAAATTTTTGTAATGTGGGAGCAAATACCTCAAAGATATAAACAGGCTACTTTTGAAATTAGCAATGGGAAGAAAAACAAGAATTTGCCTGTTTATCCTAAGTTTGATTTGAGCGACTTCCTACGCTTTTGTTTCAGAGAAGTTTTTGTGACCAAAGGAAAGTTTGATGAAAAAAAATTTGATGTTTATACGGATTATTCTGAAGAAAGACAAGCCAACTATCTATACACAGCCTTTGAAGATTTGAGCCAAAACCCTGAGAATGACTAAACAAATCAAATACCTAGCCCTCACCACCGGACCCATCAACAAGACTTTGCAAGGTGTGAAAAGCACCAAGGCGATTTGGGCGGCCAGTTATTTGTTTAGCTGGCTGGTGCGAGAGATTTTAAAGGATTTTCGGCAGGGGCGAAATGTGCTGATGCCTGCTGTGCGCGATCCCGATTATTATTTAGGCGGTAAGGGCGTTGGGCTTGTGCCAGATCGCTTTATTATTTTGGCTGGAGATAATGATTTTGATGAACTGGAAGCCGGGAAGGAGGCAGTATTGAAAGTTTTTTCAGAAAAAATGGCGGATGATTTGGTGAATCCAAGACATTCCAAAAATCATCAAAGAGCGGCTTATCAGGCAAAAGATCTGGATGCGACTTTGTTGAGGGATTTTCTGCGACCTTATTTCAAATTGTATAGCCTGGAAATAGAATTATCTGAATCTGATAATCCAATGGAGGCAGTGCATCAATATCTGGACTATCTGGAACTGGAAGAAACTTTTCCTCAACAGGAAACGCAAGCCTGGTTCAAGGATTTTTTTGAGCGGATGTATTACAATTTTTTGGTTTATGATGGTTTCCCGGATTTGAAGCAGGGCGGGCGTTTTCCTTCTACTGTGGAAATTGCGACTGCTCCTTTAAGGCTCATTGATGAATCGAAATACGAAACTGCCTGGCGAACGGCGAATGCTGGGGAAGGGGATGATAGCGACAAAAGTCAGGAGAATTTTTTGGAAGAATTGGCAAAGCAATTCCGCGAGGATATTCGCTTTCGACACAAATACATTGCAGTTGTGCGCGCCGATGGTGACAATATGGGGGAATTCAACAAGCAATTGTTCAAGCAGGCAGGGCTGGAGATAGGAAATCGCTTTGAGCATTTTGATGAGCAAATGAAACAGTTTTCTTTAGATGCTGTAAAGTTGGTGCGGTCTTTTGGCGGATTGCCGATTTATGTAGGGGGAGATGATTTGTTGTTTTTTGCACCTGTAGGGAATGGGGAAAGTTTTGAAGCACCAACGGAATTGTTGCCCAAACTGTCGGAGAAGAAGGAAGATGGAACGGTTCGTAAAGAGCCTCCTGTAAAATCCGTGTTTTGGTTGATAGACAAAATTGATGCCCTCTACAAACATTATATTCTGGAGGATACGGTGCTGAAACCACTGGTAGGGCAGTGTCAAGCCAATAAGAAACCATCTTTGTCTTTTGGTTTATCTATTTCTTATTATAAATTTCCTCTAAATGAGGCCCTGGCGGAGGGTATGGATTTGTTATTTAATAAAGCAAAAAAGGAGGGCAATAAAGATGCGGTGTCTTATGCCGTAATCAAGCACAGTGGCAATGGATTTGGCAGCACTTTTTCTAAAAAATCACCTGCCTACGAAAAATTTCGGGAAATGTTGCTACACATTCCCAAAGCAACCGATGCCAATTTTATCAGTTCAGTGATGTACAAATTGGAGCCTCAGAAAGTTGTGCTGGAAGATGCTGCCAAAAACGAAGACAGTTTGTGTCAGTTTTTTGAAAATAACTTTAACGAAAAAGGACATTTGAGTCATAAGAATGGATTTTTAAAATATGTCAGAGTATTGATTTACGAAATATTTAAAGAACCATTAGAGCTAGATGAAAAAATAGCGAAAGTATATGCAGCATTGCGTTTTATACAATTTTTAATTTCCCTTCATTGACAAATCCCGTGGTCAGAGAAAAACAATCATCAAATACGCCCGATAGTAGTATTGATAATTGTTTTTCTCTGACCCTGAATCACGAGATTTGTCAAAGAATCTTAATTTCTATACATGCCTGAAAATTTCCTCATTAAGCTGCGACCTGTGGATGCTTACTTCTTTGGAGGAGAGCGGACTTTTAACACAGAAGATGATACCAATTATTTTGTGCGTTCCAATTATTTTCCACAACAGACGGCTCTATTGGGCTTGCTTCGATATGAGATTTTGCGCTATCACGGTTTATTAAATCAACCCGTTTCAGCAACCAAAGATTTGATAGGTACACAAGGTTTTGTGGTTCCCCAAAAGGAAAAAGAAAAAAACATAGCTGATTTTAAATATATTCATTCGATTTCTCCTGTTTTTATTCGATACGAGGTGGAAGGGGTGGATGCCAAAAACTATATCGTTCAAGCAAAAGATTATGGCTACGAAAAAGAGGAAGACAATCCAAAGGAACGAAAAGTAGTACCCTTGAAAATACAGTTCAAAGGAAGTACAAAGGCAAAAACTTCGAGAAAATTGACCCATTTGCCCACTATTGAGAATTATAAAGCGAAGGAAGGTTTGGCTGATTTGTTGATAGAAGCCAATGGGGGAGAGAATTGGAAGTATTTTGATTTTGACAATGAAAAAAAGGATGAAGCCCACAATGGTATATTTATAAAAGAAAGTCGAATTGGGATTCAAAAAAACAGAAAAGAAGCACCCGAAGAGGGTGGATTTTATAAACAGGAATTTGTGAAATTATCTAAAGGATACTATTTCGCTTTTTTTGCTGAACTGGAAACTGATGACCTAGGAAGTCCCTACTTGCAGGAAGGATTGGTGAATTTTGGGGGAGAAGGCTCTGCCTTTTTGCTTTCGTTTTCAAAAAGCCCTAAAGAAGACTTTGAAAACCTTTTTACCAAACAAACTATTCATCGGAAAGACAGAACCAATGGGCAAGCATTGGTCTTAACATCGAATGCTTATGCCCCTTCCAGCATTTATGAGTATTGTGATTTTGCCATTTCTCATACAGTCAATTTCAGGAATATAATCACGCCTAGCCAAAGAGATGTGGATTTCAGTTTTTCCAAAATGGCTTATGTAAAAAAAACAGGCTCAAGGTACAAATCCAATAAGTTCAATTTGCTTCAAAGGGGCAGTATTTTTTATGGAATCAATTTATCTGATTTGAAAGCGGAATTGGAAAAAGAGGCTTTTCGACAAATTGGATATAATTATTTTATCATGCTCTGAATTCGGTTGTTGGTTATCAGTTAGGAACTAAGAACTGATAACCAACAACTGAGAACCGGCAACTGAAATAAAATGACAACAAAAACCTTCAAAACTCATTGTTACGTCATACGCGCATTGACCAATTTACACATGGGAAGCGGCGATACTGAATATGGGGTAATTGATAAATTGGTTCAAAGAGATTCTACCACTGGTTATCCTGTCTTACATGCTTCTGGCATCAAAGGAGCTATGAGAGAATATTTTGAAGATTCCGTTGATAGTCCAGATGGTTTTGTGCAATATGTTTTTGGTGGCACCAAAGACGACGACCCTAAGAAAGGCGAATATAAATTTCTGGATGGGCATTTGATTTCCTTGCCCGTGCGCAGCAATGAGCGTCCTTTTTATCGCACCACTTCTTATTTGTTATTGGGTGATTTTTTGGAAAAAAATAAAAGCCTTGATACTGGTTTTGTACATGCTACAGCGATACCTCATCTTCAGGAAGTGAAGAAGAAGGCGGTGATATTTAAGGGTAGTGGTGATACGGTTTTAGAAGATTTTGATACGACTGTTTTTCGAGAAGGGGATGATCATCCTGTTTGGGCTTCATTGAAGAACCTGGAACCCTTATTGGGCAATAGCAAGAGTGTCGCACTATGCAGTGATGCCTCTGTTTTCAAACATTTTTCTGAAAGTCTGCCCGTCATTGCCAGAAATAAGTTGGAAAATGGCATCAGCGAAAATCTCTGGTATGAACAAATAGTGCCAAGAGAGGCTCGGTTTTATTGTTTTTTTAGTGTTCCCTACAAGACTCAGAAGGATTTGGGAGCTGAATGCGACCAGTCAGAATATTTAAAACATTTTGAAAACCATGTAAACGGAAAAATCATACAATTGGGAGCAAATGCTTCCATTGGTTATGGTCTTTGTGAATTCACCAAAATTGCAGGAGTATGAAGCAAATCAATCAATTAATTCCGCAAGCATTGAAAGCCATCCGAGCAAATTTGGTAAAAACTTCCAATCCGCTCCAAGTAGATGCTGAATATAAGGGATATATCGCTTCATTAGGTGCCGGAATCATTCAATCTGGGTTGATACCTACTTTGTCTTTCTATTCGGACGCTTCAAAAATCAAAAATGATGATGAACTGACGCCTCATCAAAAAAAGAATAAATTGCTCCAGGCTATCTTGTATGTCATTGCAGGAGAAACCACGGCAAAAGAACAGCGGCTCCTAAATTATGTGTTGGTTGAAATTGATAAAGACTTTGAGCCCCAAAACAAGAACTTTCAACAGTTTAAATTCAATTTGACAAAAGCTAAAAAAATCGAAAAACGTATTTTGAACGCTTCGATTGCCTTAAAATTGGCCTTGCGGTCTTTTAAACAGGTATAAACAGGACTTATGAAAAATCTAGGATATTATTTCTATAAAGACTATTACAAGAGTTATTCAGAAAAAGGGAAGGTTCGGGTTTTCGATCCAAGAAAATTTTTCAAGGAATTGGAAGAAGAAAAAGCATTGTATGACGCTGTAGAGCGTACAAACAAGGATTTTTTTATTTCAAAAAACAGAGCAATAACTGATTGTAATTTATCTTATGATCATGTCAGGATGTTAGATACTCTGAATGAAAAAAATATTCCATTCTATTCTTCTTTTTCTTTAAAAACGACTTACCCTGGTTTACTTTTAGGAAGTGGATATGTGCATGAAACGGGGAGCGAAGGAGAATTTAAGTTGGGCTTTTATTTCGATCATACTACGGGTTTGCCATTAATTCCGGGTTCTTCAATTAAAGGTATTTTGCGGAGTGCTTTTAAGCAAGTAGTATTTGTTGGACAGTTGGTGGGAATCAACAAAGAGGAAGTGAACGCTTTGGAATTAGAAATCTTTGAAGGTGTAGATGTTCTGAAAACCAAAAGCGAAGATTTGAATGAAAAGCATCGAAAAAACTGGAAATACTTAAATCCATACAAAAGAGACATTTTTTATGATGCCATTCCTATAAAAAGCATGCATCCACCTATTGTCAACCAACATGAAGGCAGGCTATTGGATGAAGACTACATTACGCCTCATATTAATAGAGAGAATCCAAAACTCAGTCCTTTTTCTGATCCTACGCCTTTACTTTTCCTAAAAATTTTACCCGATGTAGTTTTCAAATTCCGTTTTTCACTTCAAAATGGGCATGTTTTTAAGGAGCAGGGAGCTTTTCAAAAAAAAGAACTTTTCGAAGCAATATTACTTTGGCTGGGGACAGGTGCTAAAACCCATGTGGGTTATGGTCAATGGGATATTGCTGAATAAAAAAAGGCAACCCTCGAACTAGAGTCGCCATATATTGCTGCATTTGAAAGTTATTCTAAGTAATATCAAAAGCTTAAATTCACAGTTTCCCCGAGGGACAGGGTTTTGAACCCGGTGTTTTAAGCTATGAACACCGGGTTCAAAACCCTGTCCCTCGTAATACGCCAGGTCTAAAACTGAATCAAAGCCGCAGTGCGCACCCCGATTAGGTCGTAATATTGACTATTCAGTTTTGGATTGATGGAATGGTAGTAAGTTTCAAATTGAATGTTGAGCCAGTCCTGAGGCTGAAATTCAACACCTAAATCTATTCCAAATCCATTGCCTGTAATGTCTGTATTTTTTATGCCGGTTTCGTATTCCGGATTGGCATAAATAGTATTATCAAACAAATAGTAGAAATCCTTTTTAAAATTGGCAGCAGCCAAATAGTTGAGGCCCACGTATGGTTGGACATTCCTATCTCTACCCAAAGTGTATTTAAACCCTAGCTTTATTTGAGTAAAGGTTTGATCACTCTGAGCAAATTGGAGATCGTTTAAATCAAACTGGTCAATAGGCAAGGGAAAATCCCCTTGAATAAAGCCTCCCTGAGTTTGAAAGCTCAAATTGTAAAAATCCAATCCGGCGACCATGCTCAAATTTTTGACAAACAAAAACTCTGCTTTCAAACCTACATTCTGACTGGAGATATTGGTGAAATCACTCACCGGGATAAATGATTTTCCAACAGACAATCCAAGTCTGGCTCCCAACAGTCGAAAATGGGGATTAGCAATCAAAGGACGATTCTTCGCATACAGTCGCCTTTTGCTTTCTTCTTGTTCAATGTAATTGGATCCTAAACCGGGAAGTGTCTCGGGAACCTCCTGATATCTGTCTGAAACTGACTTACTTCCCCCTTCCTCAACTGCCAAAGGAGCAAACTGCCAAGCCCAAAGGGCCAGGCTGCCAGCCCCAGAAGGGCGAGCTGCTGACTGCATACTGTTCTTAATTTCCCACCAAAAGATGTGCTTACTGGGGTTTTTATTTGCTAAATACGCAGCTCTATTGTGGAAAGCTAAAAAAGGGTTGACAACTCCCTTCGAGGGTTTGCCAACCCAACTAATATCATGCGTATTAATATTACGAGGATTGTTGGCAGCAAAAACGGTATCTCTCAAGATAACGGTCTTCACCACAGTATCGCGCTGCCAGGTATTGTTTTCAATGACATTCTGTTTCAATTCTTTCAAGGCTCCATTCGTCTCATCCAACTTCCACCACAAGAAAATTACTGCACCCACTAAAGCCGTCATCACCATTGGAACCAAAGCCTTCTTCCAGGTCCAACCAGTGACTGGAGCCACCATATCCAATCTGTCAGCCACCTCCTGCCAGTCTCCTTCACGGTAGCCAAAATCCTGCGTCGTCTGCAGGTTCTCAGAAAAGAATTGGTCGAAGTTTTTGTTATCCATACAAAATATTAAGAAAGAACTTTGTACACTAAACAGATATGCGCTCAAAGTGCTGTCCGTTCTGATCAATTTTCTTTAGATTACTGCCCATTGCTCCCCTTCTGCTTTATTTATCATCGCTTTCAATCTCATGCGAGCTTTTGCTAAATTGGATTTAGAAGCTCCCACACTTATTCCCAATTTCTCAGCAATTTCAGGGTGTTTATACCCTTCTACCACATATAAATTAAATGCGACTCGATAAGCAGGTGGCAATTGTTTCACCATTTCAAAAATTTCCTCCACTGTCAGGTTCTGAAGCGCTTCTGCTTCTATTTCGTAGTGCTGGGCGTGGACGATGTCCACAGTTTGTGGTTGATTTTGGAATTTCCGGTAGTGGTCGATTGCCGTATTGACCAAAATTTTATTCAACCAACCCTTAAATGACAGGCTAAGGGAATATTTATCAATTTTCAAAAACACTTTGACAAAGGCATCATTGAGTATCTCTTTAGCTTCTTCCCGCGTATCTGCATATCGCATACATACGGTCATACCGTAATTGTAAAAATGCTTGTACAACTGCAGCTGACTTTCGCGGTCATTTGCTTTGCAAGCATTGATGAGACTAGCGATTTGCTCCTTTGTCATGCGTTTCTATTTGCTAACACGAGTCTATTTTTAAAAGGGTTGCCTAAGGTGTGATTTTTTTTGAAAGAAAGCCAAAGATCGATGTTTTCTTTATTTTTACATACACAAGTTCAGAGTAGTGTTCTAAAATGTAGGACGTGTTTAGAACTTCAATCTACAAAACATGCACAAAAAAGGTCATTGGTCATTTAATTCAATCAACGGGATATTGGCTGGAGGGAAGCAGGAGCAAACTTATCTGGAACCTCGCCTTGCCTCCTTGTTTCTAATATTATTTGAAAATCACGATCGTATCGTTTCCAGGAGAGCCTTAAGCGATCAAATGTGGCCAGACACTATTGTAAATGAAGATTCTTTAACCAGAGCTGTTTCAAAATTGGGGATATGCTTCCTGGTTCTGCACATTAATTGGTATTTTAGAAATGGCAGGAGCAGTGCTCATACTCATTCCAAAAACTTCTTTTTACGCTGCTATTGGTTTAATAGTTATCATGATCGGTGCCTTGATTACCCACCTGATGCACGATCCCATCGGTCAAATAATCCGGCCAAGTGTCTTTATGCTGCTGTTGGGTATTAATTTGGTGTTACTTCGAAAAGGAGGAAATAATGCTAAGGAAATAGTTGAATAGGCAAGTTTTTTATGCAGAGATAAAACATTGAATTCGGAATTTTATTTGGAAACATAAAGCATTTCTGAGATTAATCGCTTATTTTTAGTGAAGTTGTTCAAAAATGGAGGTTGAATTTAGTTGTAAGTGCTTGGAACTCAAGACGAAGCTCTTTTTGAGTTTCGTACTTGTCCCAAAGGGATCACTTTGTGAGAAAGTACGGAAGGAGAAAAAGCTGAAGTATTGGGTTTCAATGACTTGCAAATAAACCATCTATCTATTTTTGAACAACTTCAGTAATTGGAAATCAACTGGGCGTGACAATCTCAAAGTCGGAGTGCAATTATTGTGCTCTTTTCCAATACAAATTTGCCTTAGGGCTTTAGCAAAGAATAACCTACGCATTTAAATCGCCATTTTTCTATTTGGCAGCGTTAAAAATTTTTACCGTAGCGCTGCTACGCAAAAAATTTTTGCCTACCCAAATAAAAAAATGACTGATTTGAATTTTGCGTAGTTTATTTTTTTCTAAACCCCTTATCAAATAAATTCCATCTCTAATTCAAATTACTCAATCATCAAAAACGGATTTTATATGGACACAAACGAACCTATCACCAAATACATGGCGACGAAACTCATCACCTTTAAGCCAGATGTAGACATCCGAATCGCCATTGCAACAATCGTGAAAAATAAAATTTCAGGTGCTCCTGTATTGAATGATAAAGGAGACCTGATAGGCATGCTTTCTGAAAAAGATTGCATTCGATTGATTGTTGAAGGCATTTACAATGATCAACCCGGTGGCACAGGAACCGTGGGAGATTTTATGTCCACAGAATTAACGACCTTAAATGCAGATAAAACTATATTGGAAGCGGCCTATGCTTTCACCAATGCTGCTTTTAGACGTTTTCCAGTGGTAGACAATGGAAAACTGGTTGGTCAAATTAGTAGAAGAGATATTTTGACTGCCATTTTGAAAATTCATCCTATGAAAAAAATCATCCCTGATAGTTGGAAGGGGAGGGTACCGGTAATGGAACCCTCAAAGACAGGATACAATACGAAAAATACCTAGAGCATTTTTTTATACTTCCGACAAAAGCTAACCAAATCCAAATTACAATGAAACCGAAATCACCCTTTCTTTCAGGTCTATTTATTTTAGGCTCAGTACTTTTTTTTATGCCTCAAAAGCTTTCTGCCCAACAATGGGATACCCTCGCAATGATACCCGCGAGTTTCACCTTTCCTGTGGTTGCGGCAGTCGATGGAAAAATTCACGTAATGGGAGGTGGAGGTATAGGCGGAGCCACAGATCTTCATTACGTATATGATCCAATCACCGACAGCTGGGAAAGTCGGGCTTCGCTGCCCTATGTCGCCCAACAACCTGCCGGAGCTGCCGCTGATGGCAAAATACATTTCTTTGGAGGAGGATTTCCCAATACTGGAACTCCACTAGACGACCATTATATTTATGACGTTGCGACAGATAGTTGGACAATAGCAGCCAAGCTCACTGTACCCAGAGCGATTCATTATTCGGTGGCGCTTGATGATGTGATATATAGTCTCGCGGGGCAAGGGGTGACCAGTCTTTTTCAAGCTTATGATCCGATTGCAGATGCCTGGATTACAAAAAACAATCTGCCTGACAATCAATTTTGGTATGGAGCACATGTTGTGACAGAGGGGCATATTTATCGTTTTTGCGGCGGTGGTTTTATGGCTCCAAACAATAATGCCCATCGCTATGATCCTGCCACTGACTTTTGGACCAATTTACCGAAGCCTCCGAATCCTACACATGGATTGAGGGGTGCTGCTATTGGAGATAAGATTTTTCTGGCAGGGGGTTACCACAGCTTTGTGGAAAGAGACGAAGTTTGGATTTTTGATACACAAACAGAAACGTATACCCAGACGGTATCCCTTCCATTAGGCAGAAATTACCACAATATGGTCGCCATTGATAGTTGCATTTATGTGGTGGGAGGGCATCATGCGATTGATGAAACTATTAGAACCCAATTGATTCGACTTTGTCCCTATGAAATGGTATCTTCTGTGAATGAAAAGCGAACCGTTCAAAAATTAACGACTAATTATTTCGCAGGGAATTTGACGATACAATTACCCAATGAGAATTTAGGTGCAGCAGAATTGAGCCTTTTTGACAGGTCTGGGAAAGAAGTGTTTTTTGAAAAATTATCTCCCGGGACAAAAGGAAGATATGAAACATGGGTAGGAAGTTTGATACCTGCTATCTATTTTGTTCAACTGAAAACAGAAATGGTTTTCTATTCAGGAAAAATCATAGTGTATTAATAAAATTATTTCAATTATGAAATTCATTAAAAATATCCTGCTTGGGTCTCTTTTATTAATTCCATTATTTTCAAACGCCCAGGTGGGAAATCCTGCCCCTAATTTCACAGTAACAGACACGCACGGAAACACACATACCCTTTACGATTATCTCGAAGATGGGAAAGTGGTGGTTTTAGACTTTTTTTATACCACTTGTGCCCCTTGCCAGTTTTATGCCCCGCAGGTCAATTTGGCTTATGAAAAATACGGCTGCAATACAGCGGATGTTATTTTTATGTCTATTGATTATGGCGATACCGATAGCCAGGTTTTGGCCTATGATGAAACATATGAAATCGAATTTCCTTCCATCAGTGGTCTGGAAGGGGGCGGAAATAATGTAGTAAGCCTTTATAATATCCTGGGATTCCCTACTTTTTATGTGATCGATTCGTCCAAGGTAATTGTTGAACGAATTGATCCACCTACCCTACAAGTGTTTGATTTTCGATTTAATGAATTGGGCATCGAGCCTGCAGATTGTAGTACCACAGCAGTAAAAGCAATGCCCGCTTCAGCATCCTTGAATTTGTTTCCCAATCCAGTTGTAGATGACAAAATCCATATCCAAATGACAGATTCAGTAAGTGGATTGGGGATTTTCGAGGTATATGATTTTACTGGAAAATTGGTACAAACAGGCAAAATTGAATTAGGGAGTTCTACCGCTATTTCATTTAACCGTTCCGATCTTTCAAGCGGTATTTTTTTATTGAAAATCCTGCCTGCCGGCGTAGAGAAAATTTACTGGGGAAAGTTTATAATGAAATAAAAGGTGCTGGATTAAAATCTCCCTCGCTACACTTCTTTAGATTCAAGAAAAAAGCAGCAAGAAACAAGATCAATTTGAAAAAACGATTGGAATTTCTTCATTAAGGAACCCTTAAAAAATAACTTCATCGTTTCGTCAAATAAGCGAAGGCTGAAAGGCTGATAAGAAATGAAGCTGAGCTTATTTGACGAAATCAAAATGATGAAGTTATTTTTTAATCACTACTAAAGTGTCTAATTTCTTGCCTCTTGCCTCTTGCCTCTTGCCTCTAAAAGTATTCTGTCAGTTTGCAGTTCGTACCATCCGCGTACTATAAGCTACGGACCGATTCCCACTTGACCAGGAGCCAAATCTGCGGTAAGCGATGGGGCTATGGGGATTAAATTCACCATAATTTTTTCCATGGGTATAATATCCACCGCCTCGATACCCATAGCCTCCTTCGTCAAATCCTTTTGGCCAATGGGCAACATTGGCATCTCCAAATCCTGTGATATTTCCATCCCCATGAGTTCCTTGAAAAGCCCTTCCTTTTTCATGCCCAATCGTTACCACTTTTTCCCAAACACTGCCTGCCAAATCCATAACCCAATAATAAGAGGCTCCAAAAAGAGTTCTGGTTTCCTCAGTCAGTTGACTTTCGTCCATACCATTGAACATGACCAAATCATCTGAGCGGTTTACCCCTCTTTGCAATGCTCGTTTTGAATTGCTCCCCCAGGGAAACTCTCCGGCTATTGCTTCTCCAGGGCCTCTACAAGCTTTGGTAAATTCCAGTTCCGTCATAGGGCGTAGCGCTGCCCAATCTGTATAGGCCATAGCATCGTCCCATGTGATGTAATTGCAGGGGCGATTCAGGCTTTTAGCCAGGTATTGCTGTGTTTCATGGTCATAATAAATAGACCCTCGGTTTTTGTAGTAGTTTTTTCCTGAAAAATTCACACGCAACTGACTTTGGGAGGCACTAATGGCATTTAAAAAAGCTGCATATTGCCCCTGTCTCAATTCGTATTTCATCATATAAAAAGCTCCGTAGCCATTGGGGAAGGTTCCTGGTATGGTTCCTGTTTGGTCACCCTGATATTCAGCGGTATTGACATCGTAATACAATTTTCCAGCTTCCGGACCAATTTCAATAACCTGGGTTTTGGATGTTATTTGATACAATCCTCCATAATTGCCATTGCCATCGGACTTATAAAAGGAATTGAATCGCCTCGCTTCTTCCCCAGGATCACCTAAAGTGAAAGCTCCTTCAGGAATATATACCATCTCAATCCCATATACATCGCAGGAATATTGCCGGAAGTCGATCCTTTTCAAAGACGCTTTGTCGAGCATAATCTCAACGGTCCAATTCACCTCTCCTCTGTGTTTTTGATTGGGAAAAAGGAAAAGTCCATTTCTGTCTTCTGGCACTGAAAATTCAGCTTCTATTCCATTATGAGCATGTAAAACCTGATGCCCATCAGCAGCTACCCTGGCATGCCGTGGCCAGCTGGTTGAGCTGTTGAATTTGACAAATAGCCAAACCGCATCGTAGTTTTTATCATTGTTCCAGGCATTGTCCCAGCTGATGTTGAATTTGACACGAGGAGACTTGGTGGTATCGTCGAAGACCTGGAATTCAGTATGGGTGATTTGGAGGTTGGTGGCGGAAATGAGGGTACTGATAAGGCAGAAGCCCAGGGATGTAGTGAGTGATTTCATGTTATAAAAAATTTTGTGACCAAAAGTAACAAAATCACTTAACATGTAAAATTTTTTACACTCCCTGTTTTTTCAAATTGCTTTCAAAGTGATTTTAGAACAGCATAAACCAAAAAAGGGCAGAACCAAACCTGATTCTGCCCTTTTTAAAATCAAAAGATGGAGCTTACTTTTCCAATTCGTAGCTATACCGCAACATCTCAATGATCGGCATGTCCATCTCAGGATCTATATTTTTCAGATAGATGTCAATGTCAATGGTTTCGTTCTCATCTTTTTTGGAAGAGTCGAAAGTAGCTTTAATGGTACCTGTCTCGCCAGGTTTTACAGCCGATGTGGAGTAATCCAAAGTGGTACACTCACAAGCAGAAACCAGGTCAATTTCCAAATCGGTATCCCCTACATTTTTGAAGGTGTAGGTCATTTCCCGCTTGTCTCCTTTTTTGACTTTGCCCAATTCGAACATTCTGTTTTCGAATTGCATAATCGGGAAACCTTTCAATTCTTTTTTACCATACAAAGAGGACCAGGGATGAATTTTGATAGGATCTGCCTGAGGCATCGCCTTCTTGTCAGAACCAGATTTCTTGATTTCCTCCTGCACTTTCTTGTTACCAATTTGAATCAAACGCTCCTCCTTTATGGTAATACTGGTTGGTCCATCAATAATCTTGAACTCTGTACGACGATTGATTTGGTGTGCAATTTCTTTCAGGGAATCTGTTGCCAGGGCATTGATGAAATCCTCTGTCAATACATCTCCTTCATTCAGGAAGTCCCATCGGTCCGCCAATTTGGAATCGATGGTTTTTGGAACGGATTCGCCATATCCTTTTGCAACGATTCTTCTTCTGATAATATCCTTGTTGAGCAACCAACGTCGGGCAGATTCAGCACGGCGTTGAGAGAGGTTGCGGTTGTAAGGATCGTCTCCTCTAAAGTCCGTATGTGAAGACAACTCAATAACGATTTTTGGATGATCCACCATTAAATCATAAATCCACTGCAAATCAGGCTCAGCGGCTGGCAGGATTTTGTCATCATCAAAATCGTAGTAGATATTCTCCAGTTCAAATGGCTCTTCACGCTCAATTGTGATGTATTTTGGAAGTGGCTTCAGGTACAACTTCTCTTGAAAAACTTTGGAGTCTAACAAGCCAACCGTTGTGAATTCAATGGTATCCGGCTCAAAGTTTTCGTGAGTAGCGACCAACATATAAGCAACGTCTAATTCCAACTCAGAGTCATAACCGTTGCCACCGCTGTTGGTTTTGCTATCCAAAACTTTGTTGTCACTTTCTTCCACCTTGATGAAAGTGAATGTAGCCCCGTTGACAGGTTTGTTTTCTTCTTCATCAAATACAGATGCCATCAAACTGGCTTCGATTTTCTTCAAAGTATAAAAGTAAATATCGGTACAGCAAGTTTTTCCATGAACGGAGCGAGCTCCCTGAGAAATTCTATTTGAAGTAAAAACACCAGTATAGCCCTCTTCATCTAAAAACAATGAAAGATCATCTGCACTGGAATTATAACCTTTGCCCATATTGGTTGGCTCACTCCAGCGAACGCCATTCCATTCAGTTTGGAACAAATCATAACCTCCCAGACCTGGGTGACCGGTAGAAGCGAAATACAACATCCCGTCGCGATAAAAAGGAGTGTCTTCATTGCCGGGAGTATTGATCTTTGGTCCCAGATTTACAGGATCACCATATTGACCGTCTCCTTTATGGGTAGCGTAATAGAGGTCGTAGCCTCCTTCTCCTTCATCAATGTTGGACGAAAAGAACATTACCTCATTGCCAAATAATTCTCCAAAACAGGGTGATTTGACTTTTGCTCCTGCAATGGATATTTCGATTTCCTTTCGGGCACTCCAACCATCCACTCCATAGGTACTCATGTACACTTTGCTATCTGCCAGGTTGTTTCCATCCAGCGTTTGCTCATTGAATAACATTCGTTTGCCATCTCTTGACAATTTTGGATTACTATTGAAAACCTCAGGTCGGTTGATGCGTTCATCCATTTCAGTACCTTCACCAAAACCCTTGTCATTTCTGTCGGCAACCATGATCTTTGTCATGTAGTCAACTGACTTTTCATCAATTTCAGAAACTTCCTCTGTCAAGAATGCAGAGTAATATAATTTATCGTTTCCAGGTGCGAGTACAGGTGAATATTCTGATTTTTTATTGTTCACATCCTTACCGGCATTGATAACCGTCAAATCAGGTACTTGCTGCGCTACCAGCGCATATTCGGCACCTGCTTTTTCCATTTCTGCCAATTCCTTTTTTGTAGGGTCTGCAGTAACCGCAATGAATTTATCCAACTCTTTAATCGCTTCATCGTATTTGCCCATCGTTTTCAGGACACGACCGTAATCATAACGGTGCTCAATCAATTTGTCATCTTTATCGCGACGCAAAGCCCGTCCATAAGCTCTTTCTGCATCTCTGTAATCCCGAAGTTGCAAATGAATTTGTGCAATGATGATCTGCAAAGTCTTATCTTGAGATTCGTCGTAGGCATCTTCATACCATTTCAATGCCTGGACGTATTCCTTCTTTTCCATTTGCTCTTCTGCCGTCCTGATCATGAAGTCGTAGGTAGAACGGTTTAAGGGCTGAGCAATGATGAAAGTGGTGGTGAGTAGGAGCGCAAAAATTGAGGAAATATACTTTATCATAAATTGAAGATTTATTATGCATAATCGTAGCGCGGCTCTCCTGAGCCGTGATTTCTAAAGGGCTCAGGAGAGCCGCGCTACGTTTCTTTTCTACAAATGAGGACAAAGAATAGCTGGCTTGATTTCAGGTTGTTTGAAAATCTTGGCAATGTACCAAACTGCGATTTCAAAACCACCCTGGTAATTGTTGACTTCATTCAAAGCTGAAAGAGTCAAATCATATCCAGCAGCTACTTTGAAATCTTTGTAGTCCATTCCCAGTAAAATTTGTCCGGCATCGCCAGCGCGGTAACCCAGTCCAAAATTCAATTTGATTCTTTCTTCAGCATTTAAATGGTATCCACTCCATGCTTGAATTTGAAACTGACTGGCAGGTGTCAAATTTGTATAATAAACGGTGGGATCCAATGTAAATTTTTCATTTAACTCAAAAGTTGCCTTGGCATGGGCGATAAATCGCAGTCCTAGTTTGAAATCGTCATTCCTGTTATTGCCACTTTGGGTATCGAAATTGTATTCTCCTTTGATTAGATGACGTCCTGAAAGACCCACTTCAAAGCTCGAAGTATTGGAAATTCGGGACTTCAATAACAATCCGGCATTTAAATCAAAGAAATTGGCTTCTGGATCATTTTGGTTGTTTCCTCCACCAGATCCTCCGCCTTGTTGAATATTCAATAAATCCTGACTCAAAACACCAGGAGCCAAATTATCTGCTATCATAGAGCCAGTCACAAAACTGTTTAGGTCTTTGATTTTTCTCACTACTTGTCCTCCCTGGAAACCAAGGGTCAATACATTGTCACTTTTTCGGTCGAGGGCTAAATGAAGGGCTGCGGAAAGTTGGTAGGTGGTGGTGGTCAATTTTCCAGTACCAGCTGCATCCTGGTAAATTACAGCACCTACACCCAACCAGTTCCTTTTACCAATCATCAGAATTGGTGCATCCACAAAAACAGAAGGGGTAGAGTAGGCATTGTTTACGACATTGCGGTATTGGTCACGGTAGATGCCTCCGATTCGGAAAGTACCTTCATAGGATCCTGTAAGCGCAGGATTTAAGGTGAGCGGAGACATATTGAACAGCGTCCAGTGAATATCCTGGGCTTGCAAATCAGCTATCAAAAAGAAGGAGAGAGAGAGTAATAGAGTCTTGATTAATTTCATATTATTTGGTTTATACTATTTTGGATTTGGCGAACTGTCCAATCTGCCAAACCACGCTTTCGAGTAGAAAATCCGAAAGATAGCAGTTTTCAGAATATTATTTAATTTCAAAATTGGCTTTTGGCAATTTGCTATTGGTAGTTTGCAAATTTTAACATTCAAACAACTCCTTAAAGCCAATTGCAACAGCACTTTTCAATCAGTAATTCTCAATTTAAAGAAAAAGTAATGAGCAGCGGGGTTTTGAATCCCGCACATCTGCACAAATCTTTAATTTTCGTCGGAATTTAGAAAGTGACCCATAATGAGAATTGCTCCTTTTCAATTGAATTGCAAGTATAGATGTTAAAGTTATCAGCCCCAAAAGGATTAAAAGATATTTTCACTACTAACCGACAATTTATAATTCTACAATGCTGCGATACTACAATATGGTAATACTTGGGTTCTGATTTCGCGATTTCCCACTTGCATGTATTTTGCTGATACCATTTATAATTCTACGATGCTGCGATACTGCAATTCTACAATCCTTTGGTTTTATGATCGGGAAATCACAGAAGCACAATGGTGTCAGCAATGCTCTAAAAAATTAATAAATTTACAATACAAAACGATAACCATGTCTTTCGAAAACTTCACATACCTGGTCTATGCCTGGATTGCGTTCGCCATTCTGCTATTTCCATTTCAATTATTTATCACTGCACCCTATGGTCGACACAGCAATGCTCAATGGGGTAGACTGATGGACAACCGCTGGGGTTGGGTCATTATGGAAATAGTTTCTCCTTTGGTCTTCGCCTATTTCTTTTTGTCGGGTGAAAATGCAAAAACGGCACCCATGTGGGTCTTTTTTGCTCTTTGGATGCTGCACTACTTCAATCGAAGCATCATCTTCCCGCTTAGAACCAAAACGGTTGGCAAACAAATCCCCATTATGATAGTGGTTTCCGCAATATTCTTTAATATCATCAATGGATTTACCAATGGTTATTATTTGGGTTCCTTGGGCTTGTCCTATTCCATAGAGTGGTTTTATGACCCCAGATTCATAATTGGGGCGATTGTTTTTGCAACAGGTGCCTATATCAACATCCAATCAGACAACATCTTATTAAATCTACGAAAACCTGGAGAGAAAGGATACAAAGTTCCTCAGGGAGGATTATTTCATCGAATCTCCTGCCCAAATCACTTTGGCGAAATTGTGGAATGGACAGGCTTTGCCATCATGTGTTGGAATCTGCCAGCCGCAGGATTTGCGATTTGGACTGCGATGAACCTGATTCCGAGGGCAATCAGCCACCACAAATGGTATCGAGCCAATTTTGAGCATTATCCAAAGGGCAGAAAGGCAGTGATTCCCTTTATTCTTTGAGATTATATTCTGGACTAATGAAAATGAAAATTAAAATATAAATTAAAATGAAAAGTGGCCATCAAGGTAATAACTCTCGAAGAGGACACAGCGGCACCATAACAATTTTCATTTTCATTTTGATTTTAATTGAAATTAGTTACCTCCCCGACAACTGTCGATATTGAGCTGCCTTCGCCTCATCTCCATACCTACCCCAGGCAAGCGACAACAAATAATAATCATTCTTCGTAAACTGTGCCTTAGGCATACTTTCCAATAGATTGACCGATTGCTGATAGCGTCCGGTTCGGTAGTAAATATTTGCCAGGTTGACTTGTGCGTGGTGGCTCCTGCTATCTATTTTTAAAGCTTTATTAAATGCTTCTTCTGCTTTTGTGTAATCTTTGAGTTGAGTGTGCATATTTCCCAAATGCACATAACCAGTAGCTTGTCGGTCATAAATGGCCAGGGCTGCTTCCAATTCCACGATTGCTTGTTGAGCATATTCTCTACCCAATTGAGGATTGCTGCTTTGATTGGCGATTGCCATACGAGCGAGGGAGCCCCCGTAATTTTTGCGCATTCTGGCGTTTGTTGGAGCTTGTTTTACATCTTTTTCGAATAAGGCATAACGGTCTTTCCAATCAGGTAGTCGGATTTCTGTTTTGTAAATGGCCAAGCCAGCGAGCAAAACGACTACGGCCATGACAGGTGCATTTGCTTTGAAAAAGGTTGTCCAGTCATTTGGTTTAATTTTTTCACCTTCATGTTCTCTTTTCAAAAAATGGTACAAACCACAACTTATCAAAAGACAAATACCCAAAACCGGATGATACAGGAAGCGATCGTTGTACACACTAAAACCGGGCAGAATCACACTGGAGAATATAGAGATGGTGGCTGTATAATAAAAGACGGCAAAAGCATAAGCCTTTTTTTTCACAAAGCCTTTAAAAAACAACCAAGCCAATCCTCCATAAGCCAATAAACTCAAATAAACTTTGTAATTGCTCCAATCTACATTTGGTAAAGTATTGTATGAATAATCACTGATCAGTGGGTGAGGGAATATGGTTTTCCAAAGGTAGAAACCCAAAACCATGATATTTGAAGAAATTCGTTCTGCTCCAGATACTGCCAGTAGCGAATTGTCAAAATATTTGGATCGGATATAATCATCGCCAATGACATCTGCTCTGTAGACCAGGAAGATAATGGCTAAAATGATATAGGGCGAAGTCGTAATTATGATTTTCCCAATCTTCTCATTTCTAAAAAAATAAAGCATCATTGGGATTATTGCCAAAGTGGTAATTGCCGATTCTTTAGAAAACAAAGCGATGGCATAAGCAATCAAAGACAATCCAATCAACCAGATCTTACGGGTATCTATATATTTCAATAACAGCCATGCTGCGATAGAAAAATTCAGAAAAGCCAATAATTCATCCCGGCTTTTGATATTGGCAACAACTTCTACATGAAGAGGATGTACCATGAACAACAATGTGGCAACAATGGGCAGAATAGGATGATATCGCCACAACAAGGTACTCAAAAACAAAAACAGGAAAAAGCCTGTGAGTCCATAAAGGATGATTTGTGTAATGTGGTAGGGTTGAGGATTATTTCCGGCGCTCTGGTATTCAATTGCAAAGGTGGTAAGTGGGATTGGACGAAATGCGTTGACATTCATATTTGGATTATATCCTTGAAAGTAACTTGTTGACCAGATCTCATTTAATCCTTCCAAGCCCTTGTGTACAAAGCGATTGTCCTGAACGACTGCATCGTCGTCATATACAAACTTGTAATTGTAACTTGGGGCATAAAGTGCCATTCCAATAATTGCCATAAGGGCTCCAATCAATAATTTCGTTTTTAAGGAGAGGGCTTCTTTTATTTTTGGAACCCTTGTTCCAGGCATAGAAGTGGCTCGCCGTTTCCCCTTTTTCGTGAGTTTGACCTTTTTTTTCTTTGCCATTTCAAATATTGTTGAGGCTTCCCGAGCCGGGAAGAAAATTTGATAGGAAAGGTTTTTAGTTTTTAAACCTAAAAGAATGCCACGAATTTACAATTTTGTAATAAATTGAAAAATTAAATATGAAATGAAAGCTAAGGAACCCTTAAAAAATAATTTCATCATTTAGTTCGGCAAAACGCCTCATGAATCTTCGATTTCGTCAAATAAGCGAAGACTGAATGACTGATAAGAATTGAAGTTGAGCTTATTTGACGAAATCAAAAAGATGAAGTTATTTTTTAATCACTACTAAAGTGGAGTGGTTTCAATAATTAAGTCATTTGCCTTTACTTGGAAAAGTGTTATTTTTCGGAAGAAAAATTAAAAAATGGTAGAGACGCAAAAATTTCCAACAACCTTAAAAGAACGACTTGCCCTGGGGGAGGATATGGTTCAATTCCCAGCCTCCTTTCAGGAGTTTGTGGAATTGATAAAAGTTTGCGAATACCCTATTGAATTCCAAAATGAAACCATTATTGCTAGGAGTATAGCTTCTGAACCCCATGAGCAAATTGTTGCCAATATGCTTGGAATCTTTTTTGCCCATTTCAGAAAAAATAAACTATACAAACGATTTGGAAGCAATCGCCATGTTTGGTTAGAACAATTTGAGTGTGCCTACTCCTCAGATGCTTCAATTATTAAAGGCAAACCAGATATTTATGAATATGCAAAAGGAAAGACAGCCAATAAAAACCCTTGGTTAATTGTAGAAGTGATGTCTCCCAGCACCAGGGGAAAAGATTTAGGAGAAAAACTGCCTCGTTTTAAAAAAACAAAATCAGTTGAATATATCATCTATGTGGAACAAGACGATGTTTTCGTAACTGTTTACAAGCGAATTGAGAACTCCTCGAGATGGGAAAGTGCAGATTATGATGATTTAGATCATTCTTTTGAAATCGAAAACAAAGAATTTTTACTTTCTGACATTTATGATGTAATCCATTAGGAAGCCTTAATCCAATTTAAGTACATCTAGAAATGCCTTCTGAGGCACCTGCACCGTACCAATTTGTCTCATCTTCTTCTTACCTTTTTTCTGTTTCTCCAACAATTTCCGTTTACGAGTGATATCACCACCATAACATTTGGCAGTTACATCTTTTCGCATGGCAGAAATCGTTTCCCTGGCTATGACTTTGGCACCAATCGTAGCTTGAATGGCTATTAAGAATTGCTGTCTTGGTAAGAGTTCTTTTAACTTCTTACAAACTTTTCTGCCGAAGGCATAAGCTTTGTCGCGGTGTACCAGGGCAGACAGGGCATCTACCGATTCTCCATTGAGTTTGATGTCCAATTTGACCAAATCCGATCTTCGGAAATTCAATGGCGCATAATCGAAAGAAGCATAACCACGCGATATAGACTTAAGGCGGTCGTAGAAATCAAAAACGATTTCAGCAAGGGGCAATTCGAATGTGAGTTCCACGCGTTGCTCTGTGAGATAAGTTTGCTTGGTCATATTCCCGCGCTTCTCCATGCAAAGAGTCATAATGGCGCCAATGTATTCAGGTTTGGTGATGATTTGAGAAACGATGTAGGGCTCTTCTACATGATCCAAAAGGGTGGATTCGGGAACATCTGCAGGGGTGCGAATGTCCATCTCTTCCCCTTTTTTGGTATATGCTCTATAATTTACGTTTGGAATTGTTGTGATGACCTCCATATCAAATTCTCGGGAAAGTCTTTCCTGGATGATTTCCAAATGTAGCATCCCCAAAAATCCACAACGGAAACCGAAACCCAATGCTGCTGAAGTTTCTGGCTCAAAGACCAGAGAAGCATCATTCAACTGCAATTTCTCCAAACTATCCCGAAGGTCCTCATAATCATCGTTGTCAATTGGGAAGATACCCGCAAAGACCATCGGCTTCACATCTTCAAAACCCTGAATCGCTTCCGTACAAGGTCTGTCTGAATGTGTTATCGTATCCCCAACTTTAATTTCCTTGGATTCTTTGATTCCAGTAATGATATAACCCACATTTCCTGCTTCCAGCTTAGGTTGTGGAATCATATCCAATTGTAAAATACCGATCTCATCGGCATCGTATTCTTTTCCTGTATTTACAAAGCGAACCTTGTCCCTTTTTTTCAAAGAACCATTGAGAATCCGGAAATAAGCAATAACCCCGCGATAAGCATTAAACACAGAATCAAAAATCAAGGCTTGTAGTGGCTCTTTTGGATCTCCTTCCGGTGCAGGAATTCGATTGACAATTGCATCCATAATTTCCGGAACCCCTTTTCCAGTTTTGCCACTTGCCAATACGATCTCTTCCAGTTCTACACCTACCAAATCAATAATCTGATCCGATACCTCATCCACCATCGCGCTCGGCATATCAATTTTGTTGATAATTGGAATGATTTCAAGATCGTGTTCGATAGCCAAATATAAATTACTAATCGTCTGTGCCTGAATGCCTTGTGAAGCATCTACCAGTAGCAAAGCTCCCTCGCAGGCAGCAATAGATCGCGATACTTCGTAGGAAAAATCCACATGCCCAGGAGTGTCGATCAAATTAAAAGTATACTCCTCTCCATCAGTATGTTTGTACTTCATCTGAATGGCGTGGCTCTTAATAGTAATACCCCGCTCCCGCTCCAAATCCATACTGTCCAATGCCTGATCCTTCATCGCCCGCTCATCGATGGTTTTGGTGTATTCCAACAACCTATCTGACAAAGTACTCTTGCCGTGATCAATATGAGCTATAACACAAAAATTACGAATATTTTTCATTGAAGAATTTATACAAAAATGAGCGCCATGATGCAAGAATTCCAATTCATCATTCATCACTCATCATCATCATTCCAAAAAGGGGCGCAAATATACAGGTTTTTTATAGGGCTGTGCCAGAAAAGAAAGTTCAAGAGATAATTTATTCTAAAAAAAATATTTTGAACGTATCCTGTTATATGCATTCAAGTTTGATGTATTTGAAATCTTTTAATAGATTTGATGTTAGACCAATCAATAACTTGAATTTTTTTCACCAAAACTAACCTACATGAGAACTGCAATACCCAATCTCAGCCAATCATTCCTTATTATTTTCTTTTTTTCATACACTTTTAGCAGTTTCGGTCAAAATGTTTCGATAGGACCCAATCAATTTGTAGACGAAACTATGCCCATGCTTCAGTCCGAAATTTCACTCGAAGAGTGGAATAAGGCTTTAATCGCAGGTGGTTTAAACCCCATTACTTCTGACCATCCCATTGTGACAGATAGCAACACTGTCATTTTGCATTATGAAGGTTTTAAACCAGAAAGTGAAGGTGAAACTGATCATGCTATGGTTCCAAAATTAATCAAAGACAGGGGCTATGATTTTCCTTTGATTGACCTGGCTTCCCCTCCTCCCGTATTACCAGTTACCACAATACCTGGAATCTCTTTTATTGAAGATGCCACTCTAAGTGGGTTTTTTCATATTCCAGCCGATCCTAGTGGAGCTGTCGGTACGACTCATATTTGCCATGTCGTAAACACTTCTATTGATTGTGATACCAAAGCCGGAGCAACAGCAGCTGGATTTCCACAAGAATTGGAAGATTTCTTTATGTCCCTTACTCCTGAAAATGACTCCTTTGATCCCAAAATCTTATGGGACCAATATGAGAATCGTTTTGTTGCCATTACCCTTATTCAAACAGCTATCTCTGATGGGGATGCTGCCGATATCTCTCGCTTACTATTAGCGGTTTCTGCTACCGCCGATCCAACTGGCACCTGGTACTTTCAAGCGATTAATGTTTCTCAAACAATTTCTATGAATGACTGCTGGTTTGATTATCCAGGCTTTGCAGTTGATGATCAGGCTGTCTACGTATCTGGTAACTATTTTCTATTTTCCGGTCCTGGTAGTTGTGGAAGTTCTCAGGTAGTCATTATTGATAAAGGAGTCTCCGGCGGCATTTATGCAGGAACAACTTCTGCAAACGAAGATCCAGCTACCAACCCTGATTTTGATATTTATGATCCTGTAGCCTTATCTACAGCTACTTTTCACGTAACGATACAACCTGCGCATACATTTGGCACGCCTCCAGCGACTATGGGAACCTGGTTATGTGGTTATAGTGGAATAACTGGAGGAGGGGTTGAAGCCCTTCAAATATTCCGAATCAATAACCCACTTTCAAGCCCAACCTTTACCCATCAATTTGTTTCGATGGGAGATATTGAACCTGTTGCAGGAGGCATATCAGATGCACCACAATCAGGATCCGCAACTGACATTGAGGTGAATGACAGGAGATGTCTAAGTGCCGTTTGGCGTAACAACAAACTGTGGGCGACCTTTCAAATTGAACCGAATACCGGAGCAAATAATGGTCAAACGACCGCAATGGCTGCTGAATTAAATGCCTCTGGTAGTGGTGCAACATTTGATGCTGCCTATGAATTGGGTGGTGAGGATATTTCTACTGGAGCCACAACCTTTTTCCCCTCTATTTCTGTAGATACCAATAATGACGCTTATGTAGGACTAAGTATATCAAATTCAGATATATTTGTTGGATCTTATGCAGTTGGAATTAATGGAACAACCGGCGTAATCAGTTCTACCTTAACCGCACAAGCCGGAACAGATGACTATGTCCGTACTTTTGGTGGTTCTCAAAATCGTTGGGGAGATTATTCCAATACCAGACTGGATCCTTCTGATGGCAGTATCTGGACAATCAATAAAATAGCGATTACGAATGGAAATGCTTTTGGAGGCGAAGACGGACAATGGCAAGCCTATATGGTTAATTTTGCTCCATCTGAGTTTATATTACCCGTTGACTTGCTACGTTTTGATGCCCTTGCAGATGGTAATGACGCGCTACTGCGGTGGTCAACAGCCTCTGAAATTGAAAACAAAGGTTTTGAAATAGAGCATATGCAAAACGGAGCATTTAGAAATATCGGATTTGTAGAAGGAGCAGGTGATAGTTTCGCTCAAATTGATTACGAGTTTAATGTACCAGATCTTTTGCCAGGTCAACAAACTTTTCGTTTGAAGCAAATAGATTATGACAATTCGAGTGAATATTCCCCCATTGCATCTGTATTGATAAAAACGGAAGATGTTTACCACCTGGGTGAGCCAACTCCAAATGTTTTTAAGTATCATACAGAGTTTGACTTAATGGTTGGCAGCACCCAAAATGTGGAAGTGAGTGTTTTTGATATTTATGGAAGAAAATTAGGAGAAATATATAACGGCTTGATTTCAGAGGATGAAATGAATCGGTTTTCATTGGATAACACTTCATTGACACAAGGCTATTACTTAATTGCGGTCGAAGGAGAATATTTTAAAGAGACGAAAAGAGTCTTGTACCTTCAGAACTAAATTTCTCTTTAGCTCTCCAAGTATTGAAAACTCTTGGAGAGCTTCCCATATTTTCCAATATTTGCCATCAAAAACCCGATGCTAGGAAAAACGAAACTCGCCGAGAAGGGACCTTCACTTTCAAAAATTGTATTTGGCACCATGAATTGGGGAGACTGGGGTGCCCAAATGAATACCAAGCAAATTCTGAGTTTGATCCATAAAGCCCACGATGTTGGATTGACGACCTTTGACCACGCTGATATTTATGGTCATTACACCATGGAGGGACAGTTTGGGAACGCGATGGCTCAAAATCCATCTATGCGCCAAAATCTGCAATATGTCACCAAATGTGGTATCAAGTTGCTTACACCCAATCGTCCATTCAACAAAGTTCATAGTTACGATACCAATCGCCGACATATTATCATTTCTGTCGAAAATTCACTTCGGGAGTTACAAACGGATTATATCGATTTATTGCTCATCCACCGTCCAAGTCCGCTAATGGATCCCGATGAAATTGCAGAAGCATTTTCAAGATTAGAAGCAGATGGAAAGGTGCTTCATTTTGGCGTTTCCAATTTCACGCCTTCTCAATTTGAAATGCTCAAAAGTCGGATAAAACTCGTAACCAACCAAATTGAAGCTTCGATTACTCACCTCAACCCATTTTTGGATGGTAGTCTGGATCAATGTATACAGCATCGCATCAGGCCCATGGTCTGGAGTCCTTTGGGCGGCGGTAAAGTTTTTAAAGAGCCCAAGGAAGAGCGCATCCAAAGAATCCGCCAAACTGCTGAAAAATTGGCCGGGAAACACGGGAAATATTCAATAGACCAGGTTTTGATTGCTTGGCTATTGTTGCATCCTTCCAATATGTTGCCTGTTTTGGGAACTACCAAATTTGAAAGGGTAGAAGCTGCTATCGAGGCGATGGAAATTGAATTGTCAAGGGAGGATTGGTTTGAGTTGTGGATTGCTTCCAGAGGGGAGGCGGTGCCGTGAAAAACCTGTTAGGTTGAAATTAGGCAAAAGAAAGGCAAGGATTTTTACATTCTCTGCTTATTTCTTAGAGCAACCTAACAGGTTTTGATGATAAGATATTGAAAATGAATTGATTGAACTCGAACCTCATATTATTTTACAATTTTAAACAACTTTTGGCCCATTACTAAGATAATTTATCAAACTTATCAACATTTTAGGGGTTCTTATCTTAAATTTGGTTTATTATTCAGTGCTAATAACTTAACCAACCATACTTCTCAGCCTATTGACTAAATAATACCTAAGATGAAAACACTTAAAACCATTGCTTTTGCTTTTGCCCTTTTATCTCTACCTGCTGTGGTAAATGCACAAATAATTGAAAACCTTGAAAATGAAAGGGGCGGCTCTTCAAGTTCTGATGGCGGAGTAGATACTGATTTATTATGGCTTGATTTGTTGTTAAATATAGGTATAGAACCATTTTGGGGCTTAATGTTTGGTTTCCCAAATGAGGCTTATGTCAATGAAGTAGATTTTAGTTATTTCCCCTACGATGATGGTTATAGTGGATCTTACCTGCCAATAGAGGAAGAAGGAAAGAAATTCCAGGGGCAATTCATTACTCATTTTCAGAATAATGAAAATACCCTTTCGGGAGGCTACTTTCAGTTAAAATTATCACCGACGCGTTTCTTGACACTGGATGTCAATCACTTGCAATTATTTGAAAACAGAATCGATAAGGAGGGAAAAGATTACCTCGGCATTACAAATTTTAATCTTCATTACAATCGCATTCGAAAGCCCAAAGCTCAATTTTGGTGGGGTTCTGGGTTGATGTTGTTCAATAGCAATGAAGTATTATATGGCAGTCCAACTTTTACAACTGGAACGACTTTGTTTATCAAGCAGCCAGTGAGTATTCACCTGGAAGTGCAGATGGGCGCCCCGAATGAGGTATTTACTGCCCTGACTCAAGCTCGCCTCCAAGCCCACTGGAGCCGCTATTTGTTTTATGGTGGATTTAGTGGTATCAAACGAGGAAGTATTTTTGAGGGCAGCTGGTCGATTGGGACAGGGCTGTATTTTTAGAAGGATTACTCACCTCAATTGGAAAACTGCTGATACCATTGAGCGATGACTTGCGAAAGGCAAAATGGTGTTAGCAATGGAGGTAAGCAGTTGCCTTATTTACTCCAAAGCAAACTCTGCCCACAAAGGATAATGGTCAGAAATGTAATAAGAAAGTTGTTGTTTGGTTAAATTTCGGTCAACGAGGACTTTGCCTACAAAGTCGAAATTTCCTCCCTGTAAAAAGTTGAGATTTAATTTTGGAATTTTATTCTCACCGTTGAACCAGGCAATTTGATCATAATATTTGGTTTCGTTGAAAATGGATCTTGTTACTTCTGCCCGCTGTAATTCAGGCGGAACAAACAAGCCTTCTGACATGAAAGTTTGATCCAAAAGATCACCTCTTGCATCAATGTTGAAATCACCTAGCGTAATGAGATTCTGGTCAAAAGAGTGTACATCCTTTGCCCAATCCGCCAGCCATCTTGCGATACCCTTGAGTTCGGGAATTCGATCTTTGGCGGATTTCCCATACAAGACATGTAGGGTTACCAATACAAAGGTTTTGTCGTTAGACCGAAACCCAACAGCATAGGGTGTTCTAACAAATTGTCGTCTAAGGGCATCTTCCGCTATTTCGTTCAACCATTCTTCTGGAACTACCAACTCACTTGCCAATCCGGATAATTGTACTCTACGGGTATCAAACAAATAAGCCATGCGCTCATTGTTTCCGACTGCTCCTCTGGATACATCTGTCAATATCATCCCCCAGTTTCTTCCCAGCAGTTTCATTAAATCCCTTAAAGCCCGAATATTCCCTTTCACTTCCTGAAGTGCGACTACATCAAATCGTTTCAATATCTCTCCAATGCAAAGAAGGGAATGTAAATCCCGTTTTGGAGAGTCATCTTCCTCCGAAGTCCATTTCCTCGTTAAATTGCCAAAAGCACGAATATTCCAGGAGCCAATGATCAGGTTTTCATCCAGGCGTTTTGCTGGAATTGCATAATCGAGCTCGTTTTCCAATCGTTTGATTTCTTCTTTGATTGCTTCAGGTGGTCTATCTGTGATTTGAGCCATTTGGTTTTGTTTTATGTGGTGAAATATATTAAAGGTATGCGATTTTTTAATAGTTAAAAAGGAAATAAAAAAAATTAGGGATGAACATCGTGCAGCGAAGAGAAAAATTGCTCCATTTTCTATATTGCTGGAATTTGCATTTCATTGCAGCACTATTGTTTGATTGATTCCTTACCTTCGCTACAATAAAAAACCGTTTCCGTAAAGCAAGCGGCGCTCAAGAGAGGTCGAAAAGAATGGAAGAACAGTAAAATAAACCAAAATCGCTTCCAGAGTTTCCCGATTGCTCAGTGTTATGATGTCTCTAAATTGATTCTATTTATACCTGATTATTCCAAACCCAGAGAACATGACCCACAATCAAAATCCTGAACAAAAAGCGCGAGATATAATCGACAAAAAACTCCGTGACGCCGGTTGGAAAGTTCAAAAAAACAAAAAGAAAAATCTTAGTGCAGGTAAAGGAGTTGCCGTTATGGAAGTGCAAACCTCCGCAGGGTTTGCTGATTATGTGTTGTATGTCAATCGAAAACCTGTCGGTGTCATTGAGGCGAAACCTATCGAAAGCGGTGTAGATTTGGTCAATAAAGTCGAAGAACAATCCGCAAGTTATGCCACATCAAAACTGAAGTATTTGGACAACGACCCTTTGCCCTATGTTTATGAAAGTACAGGAGAAGTCACTCGATTCACCAATTATGATGACCCAAAACCTCGCTCCAAAAGAGTCTTTAGTTTTCATCGTCCTGAAACTTTTGAAGAGTGGCAACGAAAAGAACAAACCCTGCGAGGACGATTACAAAACACTCCCGATTTGCTGGAAACGGGTTTGCGAAAGGCGCAAATAATTGCCATCAAAAACCTTGAAAACTCTTTCAAAAAGAACCATCCGAAAGCTTTGATTCAAATGGCGACGGGTGCAGGAAAAACATTTACTGCTTGTACTTTTGTTTATCGCCTTTTGAAACATGCCAAAGCCAAACGCATCCTCTTCCTGGTTGATACAAAAAATTTAGGCGAACAGGCAGAAGCCGAATTTCAGGCTTACCAACCCAAAGACGATAATCGAAAATTCAAAGAATTATACAATATCCAACGGTTGAGTTCCAATTTTATCGCCTCTGACAGTCATGTTTGCATTTCGACCATTCAACGATTGTATTCTATTTTGAAGGGGTCGGAATTGGATGAAAAATCGGAAGAAGAAAGCCACCACAGCAAAGAGTGGAAGCCCAAAGAACCCCTTCCCGTGGTTTACAACGAAAAATACCCCATCGAGACTTTTGATTTCATTGTCGTGGATGAATGCCATCGTTCCATTTATAATCTCTGGTCGCAGGTGCTCGAATACTTTGACAGCTTTATCATTGGTTTGACCGCAACGCCTGATGTGCGAACTTTTGGTTATTTCGATGAAAATGTGGTGAGCGAATACACTTATGAAGAATCTGTAATAGATGGCGTAAATGTGCCTTTTGATGAATATGTGATTGAAACAAAAATCGGAAGTGGCGGGGCAAGGGTCGAGGCAAAAGCCAATGTGAAATTTCGAGAAAAATTATCCAGAAAAGAACGTTGGGCAATTAATGATGAACCGAAACGCTATGCTCCAAACAATCTCGATAAAGACATTGTAAATAAAAGTCAAATTCGGAAAGTCATTCGGGAATTTAAACGAGTTGTCGAACAGGAAATTTTCTCTGACCGAGTGGATGAAAACGGTGAATTTGAGATGCCGAAAACCCTGATTTTTGCCAAAACAGATTCTCATGCCAACGATATTATCCAAATCGTCAGAAAGGAATTTGGCGAAGGAAATGACTTTTGTAAAAAGATAACCGACGGTGCCAGAAAAGACAAAGAAGACCCAAAAAGTACCCTCAATCAATTTCGAAATAATTGGAATCCGCGTATTGCCGTGACTGTCGATATGATTGCAACCGGAACGGATGTCAAGCCACTCGAATTACTGCTTTTTATGCGAAATGTAAAAAGTGCCAATTACTTCGAACAAATGAAAGGACGTGGCTGCCGAACCATTGATTTGGATGCTTTAAAATTAGTGACCCGAACAGCCAGATACCCCAAACAACGCTTTATTTTGGTGGATGCCGTCGGCGTTTTGAGAAATAAAAAAACGACGAGTCGCCCAATGAATACCCAAAAAAGTACGCCGCTAAAAGACCTTTTACGGGCGGTGACGGAAGGGGCGGAAGGTGAAGAATTATTCACCACTCTGGCGGATCGAATGATTCGATTGAATAAGTTATTGACGCCCGAGGAAAAAGAAACGGTTGCCGAAAAAGCCAATGGGGCTACACTGCCTGAACTGGCTAAGAAACTCCTGAATGCCTATGACCCCGACATCATAGAGGAACGGGCTGAAAAACTCAAAGCAGAGCAGAATTTGCCAAGCATGGATATGGCTAAAGAACAGGCTCAGCAGGAATTAATATTGGTGGCGGTCAAACCGATAACGGGTGAGTTTTCCGAAATGCTTGAAAATATCCGACGGGTACACGAGCAATTAATGGATTTGGAGAATATTGATGAAGTGACCCGCTCCGAATGGGTGGGCATCAGTCAGGAAAAAGCGACCAATGACATTCAGGAATTTTCGGAATACATCGAAGCGCACAAAGACGAAATCACTGCCATTAGTTTCTTTTATCAACAGCCGTACAATCGTCGAGGATTGTCGCAAAAAATGGTCAAAGAATTACTCAAACACCTCAAAGCCAATAAACCCAATCTCGCGCCTCTTCATCTTTGGGAAGCCTACAAACAATTGGAAGATGTAAAAGGCTCCGAACCCATTAATGAACTCACCGCTTTGGTTGCCTTGGTGCGGCGAGTCGCGATGGCGGATTCGGTTTTGACGACTTTCAGCGCGACGGTAGATAAGAATTTTCAGGACTGGATGTTTAAACAAAATGCAGGCAATTCGAGCCGATTTACAAAAGAACAAACGGACTGGCTGAGAATGATTAAAAACCACGTCGCAGGCAGTTTTGATATGCACGAAGATGATTTGGAATTTACACCCTTCGATGCCAAAGGCGGTCGCCTGAAAATGAAAAAACTGTTTGGCGATGATATGAATTCGATTATTAAAGATTTGAATGAGGCATTGGTGGCCTAGGCTTGAAACCTATGTAAGACCTACGTTTAATAAACTTTGGAAGTTGTATGTGTTTAGCGTCCAAAGTTCTTTGCCAGCGCAACCCCCTAGCCCCCTGAAGGGGGAAAATCCTCCCACTTTTTATCTGGCGGGTGGCAGTTCCCCCTCTAGGGGGCTAGGGGGTTGCGCTGGGAGATACCCTAAGCACATACTGGAAGTTTAGTAAACGTAACACCACAAAACGAAAAATTACACGATGGTGAATATGGAAGATTGGATTGAGACGGAATTGGGGGAAATTTGTGAAATTATTAGTGGGAAGAATCAGAAAAATGTACTTAACCTAAATGGTAAATATCCAATTTATGGTAGTGGAGGAATCATGGGTTATGCTGATGATTTTTTATGTCCTTCAGGAACAACGATTATTGGAAGGAAGGGAACAATCAATACTCCGATTTTTGTAAATCAAAAATTTTGGAATGTTGATACTGCTTTTGGTTTTAATGCATATGAAGGGCTTCATAAAAGATTTCTATTTTATTTCTGCCAAGGTTTTAATTTCAAAAAACTTGATAAAAGCACTACAATACCCAGTTTAGCAAAAAGAGATCTACTGAAAATTGAAATTCCCTTCCCACCCCTCCCCATCCAACGCGCCATCGTCCAAAAATTAGAAACCCTACTCACCAATTTAGACAATGGCATTGCACAACTAAAAAAAGCGGAAGCCCAACTCAAAATCTATCGCCAAGCCGTCCTCAAAAAAGCCTTTGAAGGCGAACTCAGCAAGGAATGGCGCACACAACAAACCGACCTCCCCACCGCCGAAACCTTGCTCCAACAAATCAAGACCGAACGCCAAAAACATTATGACCAACAAATTGAAAAATGGAAGGAAGCGGTGAAGGATTGGGAAGCGAATGGGAAGGAGGGTAGGAAGCCTGGGAAGCCGAAGAAGTTGAAGGAATTTGACAAACTTGAAAATGAGGAGTTAGACGAATTAGAAAAACTACCTTCTAATTGGGCTTGGGTAAGACTTGGAGAAAACATAGGTGAACTCACTCAAGGTTGGAGTCCAAAATGTGAAAATACTGCTTCCAAGTTAGATGAATGGGGAGTAATAAAAACTTCCGCTATTCAAGAAGGCTATTTCATAGAAGAAGAAAATAAAACGCTCCCAAAAAATCTTGCTCCAAAAGTCAAACATGAATTAAAGAATGGAGATATTTTAATAACAAGAGCTGGTCCAAGGGTTAGAGTTGGTGTATGTTGTTTAATAAAAAATGTACGTTCAAAATTAATCAATTGTGATAAAGCGTATCGGATTAGAACGATTAAAGAAATCTGTAAACCCTCGTATTTATCCTTACTTCTTAATTCATCACACTTTAAAGGAAAAATTGAAAAAATTAAATCTGGGATTAGTGATAGCGGTTTGAATATCAAACAGGATATTTTTCTTCAAATGGAAACACCAATTTGCTCTCTTAAAGAACAAACCCAAATCGTCCAGGAAATCGAATCCCGTCTATCCGTTTGTGATAATCTAAGTGAATCCATCCAAGTCAGTTTACAAAAAGCGAAAGCATTGCGGCAGAGTATTTTGAAAAAAGCATTTGAAGGTCGTTTATTGAGTGAAGAAGAGTTGGCAGCCTGTCGAGCGGCGGCGGATTATGAGCCTGCATCGGTTTTATTGGAACGAATTAAAGCAGAAAAGGCGAAAAGGGAGGCAGAAGAAAAGGCTAAGAAAAAACGGAAAACAAAAGGTAAAAACAAATGAAAGAACTATCCAAAAACTATATAAACCTATTGCAAAGCGTCAAAGAGGCGATTCAAAAGGAGCGCACCCGAGCCATTCAGCAATTGACTCGAAGTTTGATTTTGGTTTATTGGGAAATCGGGAAGCAAATTGTCGATAGCCAAAAAGCACACGGTTGGGGTAAAAGTATTGTGGAGCAATTGGCTAAGGACCTTCAAGAAGCGTATCCAAGTCGAACGGGTTTTTCTGCGCGAAATCTTTGGGATATGCGGCGTTTTTATGAAACATATAGTGATTTTCCAAATCTGCGACAGCTTGTCGCAGAAATTCCCTGGGGACATCATTTGCTCATTATGCAAAAGACCAGTTCCATTGAAGAAAAAGAATATTATCTCAAAGCGAGCGCGACCATGCGCTGGAGTCGAAATGTATTGTTGAATCAAATCAAGGCAAATTCCTATGAGCGACATTTAACCCTTCCCAAGCATACGAATTTTGAACAGGCATTGCCTCAACATCTCGCCGAGCAAGCCAATGAAGCAGTAAAAAGTGAGTATAATCTTGAATTTCTGGGTGTTCATAAAGTAATGCTCGAACAGGAATTGGAGGCACTGTTATTAGAATATCTTCAAGAATTTCTGTTGGAATTGGGCTATGGTTTTTCATTTGTTGGCAGTCAATACACACTGTCGTTAAATGAAAAAAACTATCGAGTGGATTTACTTTTTTTCCATCGGAAATTGCATTGTTTGGTTGCCATTGATTTAAAAATGGGTTCGTTCAAACCCGAGTATGCAGGCAAAATGAATTTCTATCTCGAATTGCTGGATGAACAGGTACGATTGCCTGAAGAGAACCCTTCAATTGGGATTATCCTATGTGCGGAAAAAGACAATATGGAAGTAGAATATGCCTTGCGTTCCATCCGAAAACCAATGGGAGTGGCAGAGTATCAATTGCTTTCTTCCTTACCCGAGGAATTAACCGGACATCTGCCAAGCCCTGAGGAATTGATTGTTCAATTAAAGAATAGACTCAAAACAAAATAATATATGTCCAACGTATCCACCTTAATAGCAAAAGTCTGGAATCTCGCCGATGTACTTCGGGATGATGGGGTCAGTTATGGCGATTATCTCGAACAAATCACTTATCTGTTATTTCTCAAAATGGCAGACGAAAAGGGACTGGAAAGCATTCCCGACGAATACAATTGGAATAGCCTAAAAGATAAATCAGGAGCGGAATTGATGACGCATTACATCAATTTATTGCAGGAGTTCAGCATGAAACCGGGGATGTTGGGGCAGATGTTCACCAAATCACAGAACAAAATCCAACAACCCAACAATCTCGCTTCCGTCATCAAAATGATAGATGAACAGGATTGGGCATTACTCGGCTCTGATGTCACGGGCGATATTTATGAGGGCTTGTTAGCCAAAAACGCGGAAGACACCAAAAGTGGCGCCGGACAATACTTTACCCCTCGGGCCTTGATTGATGCCATGGTCGCCTGTGTCCAACCCAAACCTATGAAAACCATCATTGACCCGTCTTGCGGTACGGGCGGTTTTTTCCTTTCGGCGTACAAATCCATTCAACAAAACCATGATTTGGACAGGGACGAAAAGCGTTTTTTGAAAAACAAAACTTTCTACGGTAATGAAATCGTCGCCAATACGCGCCGTCTTTGTCTGATGAATATGTATTTGCACAACATCGGTCAGTTGGGGGAAGAACCCAATATTTCCTCTGCCGATGCTTTGATTTCACAACCAATTGATAAATACGATTATGTACTTGCCAATCCGCCATTTGGCAAAAAAAGCAGTCGAACGGAATTCACGGAAGACGGTAAAAAGAAACAGGTCGCCGTCACCTATGGTCGCCAGGATTTTTGGGTACAAGACACCACGAATAAGCAATTGAATTTTCTGCAACATATCCGAACCCTTTTGAAAATCAGTGGTGAAGCTGCCGTCGTTTTGCCTGATAATGTTTTGTTTGAAGGCGGCTCGGGAGAAAAAGTTCGAAAGAACCTTTTGAAAGCAACTGATTTGCACACCATTCTACGATTGCCAACGGGCATATTTTACGCACATGGCGTGAAAGCGAATGTGTTATTTTTTGATAATAAACCTGCCTCTAAAAACGCATGGACAAATGAAGTTTGGATTTACGACTATCGAACCAACATCAACCACACCCTAAAGAAAAGACCGATGAGGCTGGAAGATTTACAGGCATTTATCACCCTTTACAATCCCGTCAATCGGCATAAACGAAAAGAAACCTGGTCTGAGGAAAACCCTGATGGCAGATGGCGAAAATTCACCTACAAAGAAATCATCGACCGTGACAAGACCAACTTGGACATCTTTTGGCTAAAGGATAACAGCCTGATTGATTTGGAAAACTTGCCCGACCCTGATGTTTTGGCAGCAGAAATTATTGAGAATATTGAGGCTGGGTTGAATAGTTTTCTGGAGATATTGGAGGAGGTTGGAGAGGAGTGATACGCTTTTCCGCCCTCGGAGATTGGCTGTTGCCGATGTTGATGAATGGGCAGGTGGTGGTGGCGGGGCGGGGGAGTCGAACCCCCGACCTTCCCGAAGCGAGTTCGGGACGCTCTAGTCAACTGAGCTATCGGAATTTTGGTTATGGATGAGGAGTTCGATAAAATTCCTGCTCTTTTTCTTTTTGATTTCAATTTCTCTTTTGAGGGCATCGGTCTTGTTTTCAAATTTTTCTGTGTAAACAATTGCCCAAGGTCTGCCACTCTTGGTAGATCTGGATGCTCCGGCATTGTGCCTCAAAAGCCTTTTGTAGGGGTCTTCAGAAGCACCAATTTAATATCGATTTTATTTGAATTTGGGTTTGGTTTTCAAAGTAATTATAGCATAGTTGAGGTAGAATAGTTTAGTGAGTCTTGGTGACTATAAAGTGTTGCTCGAAGGTTGATTTTAATAGCTAATAATTATTATCCTAGCTCTAACTGTTTCCTTTTTTTCATTTTTCCATAAGGGTATTCCCATCATTGCATTAAATATCCTTAACTTATGTTTTTCCTTTAGATTTACTGGAGTATCCATCTTTAGATAGTTTGTATATCCATATTCATCTATTTCTACATAAATTTTCAGTTCTTTTCCCAATACTTTATTTCTATATCCTGTAAAATTGATTAAGTTCTTCAAATACTCTTCAATTGATTCTCCATATATAAATTGAAGTTCGTTTTCTTTTTCAAACTCTATTTTCACCTCATATTTTTTTGAATATAAATCCATCACAGAATTTGACACTGAACCAATAAGACTTTTTCGATTTGAAGTCAAAAAATCATAGCTTTTTATTATTTGATATTCTCTAATTAACTTAATGGAAGGAACATCACTAACTAATTGCATTGAAATATCTTCATTTGCTTTTTGTCTATCTCCAAATAATTTAATGTATTTATCATTCATATAAATCACCCCTTCATTCTTTCTGATAATTATTGATACAGAAGGATATTGAGCCGGATATTGGTATACAAATACATCAGCGAAATACAATTCTTTTTCGTCAATATTATCTTCTAATATTTCTTTAGAATTAGTGTATACCTTAAACCCTTTTGCTTCCAGTCCATTTTTAAATATTGATTGTATACTATAAGGATTAGTTAATTTTGTTACAAACTTTTCTCCCTTAATTGGGTTTATTTTTAGAACCATTATCACCTCTTTGGCAATGGTTAAATTAATCATATTTGCCATCAAAATGAGCATTAAAATAATCCTCTTTATAATTCGTAACATATAGTTTTCATTATTTTATAATTGTATTGTTGATTTTACTGCTTGCGAGATGCCCCGCATATATTAAATTGTTGTACAAGGCTTCTTCGCCGCAGTCTAAAACAGCCTAACTTCGAAGGAGCAATTTGGTGAAAAGTTAAACACTAAACTAATGAAAAAACTTTTTTGAACAATGATATTTTTGAATTTGATAATGCCCTGTAGAAAATGGTCTGAGGCAATGGAGAAACTTCCGAACCTTATAATCTGTTGATATTTTGCTGGAAACCCAGCTAATGGGAATGAAGGAATGAAGAATGAAGAATGAAGAAATGAAAGAATATTATCCATTCTTTCATTTCTTCATTAAAAAAGCTGTTCACAAATGAACAGCTTTCGTGGAGCCTGGGGGAGTCGAACCCCCGACCTCTTGACTGCCAGTCAAACGCTCTAGCCAACTGAGCTAAGGCCCCTCATGGAATTGCTTTTAAAAGCGAGGCGAAATTACAATTTTCCCAGAAAAGAAAAAATAGTCTTTGATCAAGATTCTTTATTGCACAATTAAGGCTTTATTACTTCCTCCACTTTTGCCTTCAAAAAAGGCAATACTTCGGCTTCAAACCACTCATTCTTTCGCATCCAAATTTGATTCCGGGGTGAAGGGTGGGGGAGTGGCAAGTATTTGGGCAAATAGGCTTTCCAGTTTTTTACGGTTTCGGTGAGGTTTTTTTTCCTGGAATCTCCCAGATAGCGGGCTTGAGCATATTGACCAAACAGTAAGGTCAATTGAACTTGAGGCATTAATCGCAAAAACGTTTCATGCCATTTGGGAGCGCATTCTGGTCTTGGTGGTAAATCCCCTGATTTTCCTGTGCCCGGGAAACAAAAGCCCATTGGCAGGATTCCAAAGATTTCGGGATTGTAAAAGGTGGCATCGTCAACGTTGAGCCATTGTCTCAGTCTTTTACCACTTGCGTCGTCCCAGGGGATGCCAGATTCATGGACCTTTCTTCCGGGAGCTTGGCCAATTATCAGAATTTTCGTTTTGGGGTGTATGGAAAAAACAGGACGAGTTCCATGAGGGAGGTGAGGTGCACAGATGGTACATTTTTGGGCTTCCAGGACAATTTTATTTAAATTATTCATGTGTTAATAGAATGGGGGGACATAATCAAAATCTTGTATAAATACATTAGGCTGCTTTGCTGTCAGAAGACAGAAGTGGTCTATCCACTGACCAATTGAACAATCAAATTTTTATCTCATTTAACAATTTTTTTTCAAAACAAGCACAATTTTTGAATATTTTAGTGAACATCCCTGAATTAATGCATGTTAGTATCTTAATGACAGGAACCCATGAAAAATTTTGTATTTAATGAAAATGTTAAAAGAATTATTTGGTAAGAGGCGTACGGAAGAAAAACCCCAGTCTCAAGAAAAAAAAGAAAACACAGAAGGGCAAAACATGATGCATGCTGTATCTCCCGATTTAAACTCTAAACCAAACGAGTTATTTCGGGACGATAACGACCTCGGCTATTGTTGATTTTGAATTTTCTATTTTTTTTCACTAAGGCTGACTTCCTCTAATTTTTGTTTCAATATCCGCTGCCAGGAAATTGCCTGGAATGTTTATGTAAACAGCTTCCATATTTTGCAATTTTAAACTTTCCCAATTGTTGGCATTACAAGAGCTCCAATTTTTTTTATTAAGGAGTATTTCCATTGATGCTTCACAGATATATAATCATTCGAAAGCTTACATTTGCTCAAAATTTCGAATATGAAATTCTACCGGGCATTCTTTCTCTGGGCAATTGGTATCAGCCTTTTTATTGGTTGTAAAAACAATAGTCCTACAAATTCTCAATCTTCTATTGATAATCCTTTAGAGTTGGAATTAGGAAAATTCCTGGATGCCCGAGATAACCAGCATTATCCTACCGTCAAAATTGGGGAACAAACCTGGCTGGCAAGCAATGTCAAATTTAAAGCAGACAGTACCTGGTGTTATGAGTATGACAACTTGAATTGTGAAAGATTTGGAAGGCTGTATCCATGGGAGAAAGCAAAAGTGGCTTGTCCTGCAGGCTGGCATTTGCCCAGCCTCGAAGAATGGAAAGCATTAGCAGAGCACCTTGGTTCCAATGCACAGTTATATGAAAAGGAAGGGGATAAAAAATTATTCAACTTATTGAAGCAAGGAGGAGAAGCACAGCTGAATTTATCGCTTTCTGGTTTTTACAATCCAACCATTGAAAAATATGGGATGATGGATAAGCAGGCTACCTATTGGTCAAGTACGAGATTTGGGCAACAAGCGGCGATGGCAGCCGTCATGAATAAAAGAAAAGGGGAAGAAGGAACATTTATTTTTAGCCCGGGATCGATTGAATCGGGTCATGCTTGCAGGTGTATTCAGGATTGAAATATCTTTTTTTTAGCAATTTCAACTACAAATGCCCTTCTCAGGGGTACTGGAATACATAGTTTTCCAGAGGACATTTTAACTTAATGGCATCTTTTGCAAGACTAAAACTATTTGCGGAATGTAGAGAAGGTAGTTCTACCTTATAAGTCGATTTATTTTTTCTCCATTCCCGTGGTTCGGCAAGCTCGGAATTTTGGAAATCAATTGAAACTTCCGAACCCCAAACCTCCGGACTTTCCCAACCTTTCAACTCTCACAACATGAAAAGAAATCGAACCCTTTTCCTTTCCCTCCTTTTGGGAACGGCTTTGACTGTTACATTATGTGTCCATTATTTTGGACAAAATGCTCAAAATGGATTTTCAGAAACGGAGACTGAAGAAACCATTTCGGGAGCTTATCAAGCCTTGAATTTTATTGGAGCCAGAACCGTCTATCCAAACAATAAGGTGCCTGAAAAAGCCCATTATGCCGCTTGGGAGCTAAGTCAAAAAATGCCCAAAGTGGAAGAAAATGGCAAAGAAGATATAGACCCCTGGGAGTCTATTGGACCTCACAACCGAGGCGGCCGTACGCTTGCCATTGAATTCAATCCACAAAATACCAATACCATTTTTATCGGAACGGCGAGTGGTGGCCTTTGGAAAAGCTATACTGGTGGAATTGGCATAGCTGCCTGGGAATATGTGGAGACTGGATTCCCCGTACTTGGTGTTAGTACCATTGCTTTCCCACCAGGTGATTCTACGACCATGTACATTGGCACTGGTGAAGTTTACAACATAGCAGGAGCTGGAACTGGTGCTGCTTATCGAGCTACTCGCGGTAGCTATGGCATTGGAATTTTGAAATCTACGGATGGTGGACTAACCTGGGAAAAAAGTCTGGATTGGTCCTACAATCAAAACCACGGTGTGTGGATGATCAAAATTGATCCAAGCAATTCTGACATAATTTATGCGGCGACTACAGACGGCGTCTATAAAAGTATCAATGCTGGTGTTACCTGGGTCCAAATGCTGAATGTGGTGATGGCAAATGATTTGGTCATACATCCAAATGATCCTAATACGGTAGTCGTAGGCTGTGGGAATTTTGGCTCTACTGGCAACGGCATCTACAAATCAACAAATGGAGGGGTCAATTGGACCAAAATCACCAATGACCTTCCCGATCCTTTTAATGGTAAAATTCAGTTGAATTATGCTCCTTCCTCCCCTGATATTCTTTACGCCAGTTATGGAAATGGCTTTGGTGGAGGAGATGAGGCCAGTTGGCTCTGCCGTTCTACGGATTTTGGAAGCACCTGGGAAATCATCAATCAAACGGACTATTCCAAGTGGCAGGGCTGGTTTGCGCATGATGTAGCAGTGAGCCCCAGCGACCCCAATCATTTATCGATAATTGGAATTGATGTCTGGAAATCCGTCGATGGCGGCTACAATATTTATGAGGAAACAACTGGTGGAATTGGAGCCAGCAATCCTCCGATTGGGGATCCTGGAGATCCGAATGTAGTCCACTCTGATTGCCATGATGTCAAGTTTCATCCTACCAACTCCAATATGGTGTATGTAGCCAGTGATGGGGGCGTACATTTATCACTGGATGGAGGAGAAACCTTCCAATTGTGTACGGGCGGTCTTCAAAATTGTCAATTTTACAATGGTTTTTCAAATTCCAACCAAGATGAGTTTTTTGCAGTTGGAGGTTTGCAAGACAATGGTACCATCTTATGGAATGGAGACTTGAGCTGGCAAGTTGTGAGTGGAGGTGATGGAAGTTGGACCGCGGTCAATCCTCAAAATGATAATATTTTCTATACTTCCTCTCAGGGCTTAAATGTTAGAAGATTCAATGATGGAGGTGGAAGCACTTTCATGAGCATTCCACAAGTGAATTTTGCTGCATTTATTGCTCCTTATGTCATCTACCCGGGAGATGGAAATATATTGTATGCCGGAAATGGAAGCGTAGCCAAAACCAACAATGGTGGAAATACCTGGTCATTGACCAATGGCGGAGCACCATTGGATGGTGGAAATCCAGTATTGAGTATGGACATAGCTTCGGAGAACTCCAATGTCGTTTATGCAGCTACTGCTCCTACTACCTTTTTTGGAGGTACAAGAGGCAATTTCTTTGTCACCACAAATGGTGGCGCCAATTGGATAAACAGAACGGGGAACTTGCCAGATCGCTACCCAATGGATGTACATGTTGACCCCACCAATGAAGGAACTGTTTATGTGACCTACAGCGGATTTGGTACAGGACATGTTTTTAAATCAACAGACTATGCGCAAACATGGGAAGATATTTCTGGTGATTTGCCAGATGTTCCTACCAATGCAGTAGTGGTTGATCCACTATATCCAGATAATATTTATGTAGGAAACGATTTGGGAGTCTTTGTTTCAATAGACGGAGGCGAAAATTGGCAGACCTATCAGATGGGCTTGAATACAGCTACTATGATTTTTGACCTTAAAATATCGCCCGTCAATAGAAAGCTAAGAGCAGCTACGCATGGAAACGGTGCTTATCAAAGAGATTTGCTTGAGGATATGACCAATGTAGATGATATCCTAAATGTAGTTGCAGACTTCAAAGTCTTCCCAAACCCCGCGAGTGATTATGTCAAGATTTTCTATGAGCTTTTGGATAATGAAAGTCATAGTTTGCATTTGATCGATGGAGCCGGAAGATTGGTCAAAGTTTTGGTGAATGATGAGGTTAGAACCGGAATCCAGGAAGTAGAGATGGAAGTTGGTGGCTTGGGTAAAGGGATTTACTACGTACAGATGATTTCGAAGAAAGGTATTTTGACAGAAAAGCTTACAGTTGTAAAATAGCATCTAATAAGAGATACATCATTCCGAATTTTGAATCTAAAAATGACTGTGTAAAAAAAAACAACTTAAATCTTTGATAGTCAATTTGTTGTCGGTTGTCAGTTATCGGTTGTTCCAACTGAAAACTGACAACTGACAACAAAAACCTAAAATAGGTGGTTGAATATCAATTTTTTAAGTATTTACTCAAAAATTTGGATGATTCAGCTTGTACTAAAACTCATCAAAGGCAATTCCATTCGAACTAAAAAAGGAATGCAAATTGTCTTTTGTTTTTTGACCACTGATGATTTGACTGTTATAGCCTATTGGTGCTGGATTGTGAAATGCCAGGCCATTCCTTAAATGAGTTAATAAGGGACGGATGGACGCAGGCTCATTGTCAAAATTACCCTTGAGAATAAACTCGGTAACGGCTCGGGAACCATGTAATTTGGCTGCGTAATAAAGTAACAGTGTGATATATGGCTGAATGGTCGCGCCATGAGCTATAGAAGCTTTTTTGGGTTTGTGTTTAGGCAAATGATCATCGGCTTTGTAGACGATCCCCTTGCTCATTTTTTTAATTTCATTGCTGATTGCATCCTGAATTTGAGGTAAGGATGCTTGCTTTTTATCAAAGTGAGGTACTTTAATGCCTCCTTTTTCATCTATGGAAACGTCCACGATGATGGACTTGTCATTGAGGTGTTGCAATTGTCCAACTTCCACAACATCTGGGGCAGTTTTACCTTTGATAAAAGCAGTTAGCAAAAGCGCATCGCTGTTAGTAAGGTGCTCATTCGTCACTTTCCCTCCTTCAACAACCGTCACTTTTTCTTTATACATTTCTTTTAGCGTCTGCACTTTTGAAGGGACGGGCTCAATCAAAATAACCTCCTTAATTCTATCTTTTATTTCTCTGAGCAATAAATTGAGTGCAGCTTGTCCAACGACTCCCCCTCCGGAAATCACTACTTTTCCAGATTGAACACCATTTGCTAAAAAGTGCTCTACCGTAAATTCTGCTGCAATTTCACCTGCAAAAACAGACATAGCCCCACGTATCGGGATATTGGTGTCATCTCCAATATTGGATCCATCATAAATTGCTGCAAAATTTCTTCTTTTGAAAAGGAAAGCCACTCCACTCTCATCGTGAAATGCACCTGAATGTAAGGCGCCAATTCTCATGAAGGGTCCTGGAATAAAAGTTTCATAAGCTGTGGGTTCTTTCAAAGCATGGACCACGTCTGGTGGCTGCATTGAAGACAATTCATGCTCAAACAACATTTTACCACCAATTTTCAAATAAGCACTATCTAAGAAATCAGCTCTGGAGCCACATCCTTTTAAAAAATAAAAATCCAGTGCAATGCCTTTTGAATTCAATAGTGCCCGCATTTCCTCAACTTGTTGTGGAACCACGCCTACTCTGGTTTCTATTTCTTTCTTGTGACCGTGTTCGTCCAGTCCTTCTCCGATGTATTGATCCGTTCCCAGTAAGAAAGAAGCTTTCTCTCCAGTTAGGGCAGGTAAGTCGCGAAGGGTTTCAAGTAAATTCGACATATAAGGTTAGGATAAAGTTTTTTTTTAGTTCTTTGACAATTCAAAAAAAATTGTCTGAGAACCATACTATTTTTGCTAAGGGGTTTAGAAAAAAATAAACTACGCAAATGTGTAGGTTATTCTTTGCTAAAGCCCTATTGCTTAATTTTGGCCGCAAAAATAACAATATTGCCTAACCAACATGAGAATCAACGGACATTCCCACCTGCTTCCCTATCCTGAACAGATTCCTTCCTTCATGAAGGAAAAAGAAATATTCTGGATAGACGACGATCGCAAATACATGTTACAAAAGAACTGGCGACGACCTGTGACGGATTCCAGCTTCTTTTTAGATGAAAAATTGGACTGGATGGAGCGCAATAATATCGATCATGCAGTTGTGCTCAACCTTTCTCAATTGTACGGCAATGGATTGAGGTTGGAAGAAATGAAACTGGTCTTGCGGTTTCAGAATGATTTCAACGCCAAAGTTCAACAAGATCATCCGGATAAATTTACCTGTGGATTCGTGATACATGCGGGTTTTATTCGCTCTGCACTGTGGGAAATTGAAAGATGTGTAGAAGAATTGGGACTTAGAGTTTTGTGTTTACCCACTCATTTTATGGATTCAGTTGGTAGCTGGCGCTGTATTTTTGAAGAAGATATTGATCCTATTTTAGATTTGGCAAATCAATACAGCCTGGCTATTGAAATACACCCTTATGATGGCGAAAAATTCATCAAACTGGCAAATACTTCCTGGAGATTTCACCTGGTTTGGATGTTGGCCCAATGTGCAGATGCTTACCATTTTTATACATTGAAAGGTTATCACGATAAATTCCAAAATATAAGGGTTTGTTTCGCTCATGGAGGTCAATTGGCTCAGGTAAATTTGGGAAGGCGCATACAGGGCTTTGATGGACGGCGCGATTTATTCGAAGGCATGACTCATCCCCGTAAAGCTGTTGGGCATCCCAACATATTTTTTGATACCCTTGTGCATGACACGGATTCTTTAGAATTGATGGTCAAAAGGCAAGGGACTGACCAAATCATTATGGGATTGGATGACCCTTATCCATTAGGTGAAATGGAAAGTGAACCTCAATCTTCTTATCCTGGAAAATTATTGGATCTGGGTTTGGAAAGAAACATCATCGATGAAAAACAGTACAAAGAAATTTGGGAGGATAATGTATTGAAATGGTTAGGTGTGGAAGCAAAAAAAAGGATTCTTTCACATAATAATATAGGAATAAAAATATAATGACAGATACGATTACGAGTTCATTTCAAAATACCCTTGACTTTGCACTGGAATTGGATCGAAAAGATCTTTTGCGACCTTTCAGGTCAAAGTTCCATTTACCCATGCAAAAAAACGGAGATCCTTACATTTACCTCTGCGGTAATTCGCTCGGCTTACAGCCGAAAAATATCCGCGAAGCCATTGAACAGGAATTACTGGATTGGGAGAATTATGGAGTGGAAGGTCATTTTCATGCGAAAAATCCATGGATGCCCTATCACGAATTTTTGACAGAAGCGATGGCAAAACTGGTGGGCGCCAAACCCATCGAAGTAGTTGTTATGAACACCCTTTCTGTCAACTTGCATTTGATGATGGTCTCTTTTTACAGACCCACAGAAAAGAGAAATAAAATACTCATAGAGTACGATGCCTTTCCTTCAGACAAGTATGCAGTCCAGTCCCAAATCAAATTTCATGGTTATGATCCAAAAGAAAGTTTGATAGAATTAAAGGGAAGACCCGGAGAAGAATGCATTCGCCACGAAGATATTGAAAAAGTGATTGAAGAACAGGGTGATGAAATTGCATTGATATTGCTGGGCAATCCAAATTACTATACTGGGCAGGTCTTCGATATGAAAAGCATTACAGAATGGGGACATGCCAGGGGATGTAAAGTGGGATTTGATTGTGCACATGGCGCAGGAAACCTAATATTAAATCTACACGAAACAGGAGCTGATTTCGCTGTGTGGTGTAGCTATAAATACCTCAATTCAGGACCAGGAAGTTTAGGAGGTTGTTTTGTACACGAGCGTCATGCACACAATAAAGCCTTGCCACGTTTTGCAGGTTGGTGGGGACATAATAAAGAAACACGATTTGGAATGCGCGATGCTTTTGATCCTACTCCAGGAGTAGAAAGTTGGCAATTGAGCAATCCCCCCATTTTATCGATGGCAGCCATTTGGGCATCTTTGAAAATTTTTGAGGCTGCAGGAATGGAAAACTTGAAGCAAAAAGCAATTCAATTAACGGGCTATCTGGAATTCTTAATTGATGATATTGAAGATGATCGGATTCAGATTATTACACCGAGAGACCCCAAAGAACGCGGTTGTCAATTGTCTATTCAGGTAAAAAGTGCGGATAAGTCCTTATTCGATAAGCTTACTGTTGCCGGCGTAATTGCAGATTGGCGGGAGCCGGATGTGATTCGGGTGGCACCAGTACCTTTGTACAATTCTTTTGAAGATGTATACCTTTTTGTAGAAGTTTTGAAAGAACAATTGAGGAGTTTTTAAAAATTAACGCAAGTTGCGAAGTATTCGCAACTTGCGTTAATTAATATTTAGTTACATTCAATGACTAAAACATCATCCAAAATTACCATTGTAGGAGCAGGACTTTGTGGAACACTGCTCGCCATCCGGCTTGCCCAAAGAGGTTACAAAATCAGCCTTCACGAAAAACGGCCTGATATGCGAAAAGCAGACATTGCTGCTGGTCGTTCCATCAATTTGGCTTTGTCCAATCGTGGACTGATGGCTTTGGACAGGGTAGGGCTGAAGGAAGCAATTCTGAAAGAATGTATTCCCATGAACGGACGGCTGATTCACCCCTTAGGTGAAGACGCTTTCTTATCCCCATACAGCGGGCGTTCTGAAGATTATATCAATTCTGTTTCCAGAGGAGGTTTGAATATAACTATGTTGAATTTGGCAGAAGGCATGGACAATATCGAAATTCACTTCAATAGCAATTGCCAAAAAGTGGATTTGAAAGCTGCAACGGCAACTTTCAAAAACGCGGCAACCGGAGCAATATCAGAAGAACAAAGCGACATCGTTATTGGAACGGATGGGGCTGGCTCTGCAGTTAGGAGAAGCATGATGGCGGATACGACAGAATTGTTATTCAATTATTCTCAAAACTTTTTGAGGCATGGTTACAAAGAATTGAGTATCCATCCGACCGAATCTGGAGGTTGGCAAATAGAAAAAAACGCTCTGCACATTTGGCCACGAGGTCATTTTATGATTATAGCCCTTCCAAATCTGGATGGCAGTTTCACAGTTACCATGTTTCATCCTTTCGAAACAGAGATTGGATTTAATAATTTGAAAACTGAAAGGGATGTGGAGTCCCTTTTTGAAACCTATTTCCCCACCTTAATACCTTGCATGCCACATTATGTGGAAGAGTTTTTTGAGAATCCTGTAGGTACGCTTGGTACCATCAAATGTTATCCCTGGCAGGCATATGGCAAAACTTTGATCATGGGAGATGCTTCCCACGCGATTGTTCCTTTTTATGGTCAGGGGATGAATGCCTCTTTTGAAGACGTGCGGGTTTTTGATGAAATTATGGATGAGCATGAAGGCGATTGGGAAAAAGTGTTTTCAGAATTTCAGGATGCCAGAGCCGAAAACACCAATGCCATTGCAGATCTCGCCATCGACAATTTTTATGAAATGCGCGACCATGTAGACGATCTCGACTTCAAAAGAAAACGGCAACTGGAAATGATGCTGGAGCAAAATTATCCGGATTATTACTCTAAATACTCCCTGGTGACTTTCCGTCCCCAATTGCCTTATGCAACAGCTATGAATTTGGGCAGAGCACAGGATGAATTTTTGTTAAAGGTATGTGGGGAAAAAGAAGTGGAAGCAATTGATTTGGGGTGGGTGCATGAGCAATTGATGGATTTGGCTAAGAAATAGATTTATGGAGCATGTTTTCCAAACCCTTAAAAGCTACAATGTTGATCTCCAAAGAGGATTTTTGCCAACAGAAGATCCTTTAATTGAATTGCCATCAAATTATCAGGTATGGGAAGATCTGGCTACCAACCTTTCTGCTTATATCAATGCAGGTGTTATTCGCCAAAAAATTGATGAGTTATCACTTATTGATCATCCTATTTTCAACAATCAAAGAGAGTTAGAAAGAGCTATGTTGCTGCTTTCCTTCTTCGCTCATGCTTATGTTCATGCGCCCCCCAAAGCCAGCAATTATATTCCTCCTTCCATTAGTATCCCCTGGATTGTGGTAGCCAAACAATTAGAGCGACGCCCCATCCTTTCTCATTCTTCAGCGGTGCTAAACAACTGGAAGCGGATCGATACCTCCAAACCCATCCAACTCGACAATCTGGCGACACTCTGCCAGTTTCATGGCGGATTGGATGAAAGCTGGTTCTATTTAGTGACGGTAGAAATAGAGCAAGTCGGGGCAAAAGGCATCCCTTTAATGCTACAATCAATTGAATATGTAAAAGCGGGTTTATGGGATCAAGCAGCTAATTGTTTAAACCAAACCAATACCGTATTGAAAGATATATTGGTCTCATTGAAAAAGATGTATGTACACTGCGATCCACATATCTTTTACCTTCGAGTTCGTCCTTTTTTGGCTTCTTTTGAAAATATTCGCTACGAAGGAACAGGATTAAATCCTCAAAGTTTTCATGGCGGGAGTGCTGCACAGAGCAGTTTGTTGCAATTTTACGATGCAGTGTTGGGGATTGAGTATGAAAGTTCAGCTACCAAAAATTATCTGCGATTGATGCGGGAACACATGCCAAAGAGGCATGCAGATTTTCTACAGTTTGTAGAATCTACAACCAACCTGAGGGCTCAGGCTTCCAAAAACAAAAAGCTCCATTCAGCATATCAGGAAGCCATTCAACATCTTATCAACTTTAGAGATGAGCATTTAAAATTTGTGGCTTTGTACATCATGAAGCAGGCAAAAAAGTTTCAATCTACTTCCACCGGAACCGGGGGGACGAATCCAATGGTCTTTTTGAAATCTGTTCGAGATGGCAATAAATCAATGCTCAATACAAAACTTTAGACAAGTTCATTGCAAAATCGAATAGCTTGCTTGCCGATCCTGGAAAAAGCCATTCGGGATCAAACCAAAATTGCTTTCATCCGTTTACCCAGCATGTCCTATATTCACATCCAAAATCATTTAGAATGAGGTACTTTTTTTGTCTTGCATTTCTATTCTCTTTTTTATTTGTTACAGCTCAGGTAAAACCCGAATTCTTTCCTGAAGACATCAACCCAGAAGGCATTGTGACTCGTTGTTATTGTGAACCGGGGGTGAAAAATAAATCGCGCTCAAAAGGATTGGAAATCGCCTATACCTTTATTGGAGATGGAACTTTCAAACCTGAAGACAGTCCTCTTTCTGAACCCTTTCCGACCTTTAGTAAAATACAACAATGGGAAGTTGATATGAAAGTACCCATTGTAAATAGGGATAATTTTAAATTGTTGATCGGCTATAAATACTTCTCAGAAAAATTGGCTTTTGAGAATCTGGGGAACGAGTATGCTGTCGTTTTTGGGGATTTGAATGAAACCCCTATAAAAAATAATTCTTTCAGTATTTTGTTGAATAAACCTTTGGATGAATTCCGTTACATCGCCATGCGATTGCGCTATTCTTCCAACGGAAATTATGAGGGTTGGATGAATTTTGGCAATCAATATCGGATATACAAATTCCTCGGTTCCTATGTCATGAAACCGCATGAAGATTTGGAATGGGGATTTGGTATAAGTGCTGCGAGGGGTTTTCGAGGTACCAGTGCACTGCCCTTTTTGCTATACAATCGAAACTTCAATGATAAATGGGGCATAGAATCTGTTTTTCCAGCCTATATTTTTGGTCGAAGAAACATTAAGCCTAAAATGATCCTTTTGGCAGGCATGCAATACAATAGCCAGAGTTATCGCCTGGGTGTTGTCTCTCCAACAGACGATTTTCTGGATTATGCCTACAATCACTCAGAAGTCATCTGGTCATTGCAACTCGAACAACATTTGACTACCTGGATTTGGGCAAACTTCAAGTTCGGCTACCAGAGCAATTTTAGCAGCGACTTTGAAGCCAAATTTGTAAACACTCCTTATTTTAATGTAGAACCTACCAATTCCTGGTTTTTTAATGTTGGCTTGTTTTTATCTCCGACTAAGAAGGGGCATGAACATACCAATTAGATCTGACAGTAAAGCGATCTGACTTCTCGAAAAGGTGACCTCATTTAACATTTTGAACAGCCATAAAAACCAGATTTTGCTTCGCATCTCAAATTTCCATAATTTGCAGATATGAGAAAATTGGCACTATTGACTTATCTACTGAGTTTTTTACCTGTTCTCAGTTGTATCTCCCAAGCCTGTGATTTTCAAAAGGACTTACCCGAAATAATGCGCTTAAATGAAAAGGGAAATTTTGAGGAAGCATTGGAAAAATTAGAATTGGAATTGCAATGTGCTTTGGAAAATAATTTAACAGAAGCTCATTTTCAAGCCCTTTTGATAAAGTTTGAGTTGGAGCGAAACCTAAGAAAATATAGGCGTGCCAATCGAACACTGGATATCGCCCATAAATTGTGGCAGCGTAATGAGCAATTAAGTCATCGTAAAAATGAGCTTTGGCTGGCATTGGCAGAATCTGCAGCTTTGATGGGCAAAAAGGAACTGACAGAGCGTTATCAAGAAGATTTGAAGCAATGGTTTTTGGTTGATGAGTCAAGCAATCAAGTCGATCTAGCCTATTTGAAATTTATTGAGGGTTTTACTATTCAAAAAATTTATCACATAGAAGGTGGAAAGGCATTGGAAGCTTATCAGGAGGCTTTGAATTTGTACCTGAAAATGGAGCAAGCACCAACTTACCACCTGGGGCAGACCTTGCGGTATTTAGGAGCAATAGCAAGGATGCAGGCGGATTTTGAAAAATCTTTGGAATATTATGGAAGGGAATTGGCGCTTTATGAACAACATTATCCCGTCAATCATTTTGAAATTTCTGCAGCACATTTCAATATTGCTAATGTGCATTACGAATTAATCAATTTCGAAGAAGCGCTTGGGCATTATTTATTTACGTATGATATTTGGAAAGATCGATTCAAACCCGAAAATCGATACATGCAGATGCTCAATACCGCGATTGGCGATATGTACTGGGAATTGGGGAATCGAGAAAAATCCTTGGAGTTTTTTGACCGTTCTGTAGTAGGTGAAAAAAAACTCGTCAACGATATTGGAATTGAGAAAGTAGAGGTTGGAGACAGTTTATTACAAGCAGGAGATTATTCAGGGGCTTTGGGGTATTATCAGCATGCTCTGGAATTTCGAGAGGAAGTCTATGGTAAAAAACATCCACAAACAGCAGTATGTCAGAATTTTGTGGCACGGGCATTTCACTCTTCTGGAGCATTACAAGCGTCTTTGAAAGCTTACCAACAATCGCTCAACATGCTGGTCGACGAATTAAGTGACACCTCCCTAACTGCGAACCCTTCTCCCGGGATGAAGGTCAATTCCGTTCAATATTTATTGGAGGCCTTGATAGGAAAAGGAACCTTGTTAAAGGAAAAATATGAAACCGAAAGTTTAGATCAAGATCTTCATCTGGCATTTGAAACGCTGGATTTGGCAATTCATTATATGGAGCAGCTTCGGAAAGGACCAGTCACAGATGCCTCCAGAATTTTTTGGACCAAAAGGGCTTTTCCAACTTTGGAGAATGCGATTGCACTTGCTGCTATATTGTACCAAAAAACGGGAGAGGAAGCTTATTTAAATAAAGCTTTTCAAATTTCCGAAAAGGGGAAAGCCTTTATTTTGTTATCTGCAGTACAGGAAATACAATCTGCCAATTTTGCTGGACTACCAGATTCTCTTTTGGAAAAGGAAAACAGGCTAAAAAAAAGCATTGCAGAATATGAAGGGAAAATCGCACAAGAAGAGCAACGTTGTGCAGATTTGAGACCTAAAATCATGAAACTGTGGAAAGGTAAATTGCTGGCCCTCAAAGCAGATTATGATGCACTTTTGAATATTTTGCAAAGGGATTATCCAAAGTATTTTTCTTTGAGATTTGATGTAGAGACGGTTGATGTTCAAACGGTCAGGAAAGAATTGTTAAAGGATAACAGTGCTGCATTCATTGAATTTTTTGAAGGCGAAAAAAACATATTTGTTTTTTTAATAACGCAAACAGATTTTCAGATTTTTCAAACTCAAAACGATGAATCCTATTTGGCCTTAACTGAACAATTTTCTAAAAACCTCAATCAGAATCATTCCTTCCTATCAAATCCTGCAGCTACTTTTCAGAACTATACACAAAGTGCTTATGGCTTATTTGAAAAAATAATGAAAACTCCATTAAGGAGCATTTCAGAACCAATTGATAGATTATTTATTGTCCCTGACAATCGGTTGTTCTATTTACCACTTGAATGTCTTTTGACCGGCCAGGTTGATCCTTCGAAGAGAGACTATAAAAATTTGCCTTATTTATTTATAAAATATTCGCTTTCCTATTGTCAGTCTGCTTCGCTTTGGGTTATCAATCACCAAAATGGACAATCTGGAAAAAAGACTTATCCTTATTTGGGTTTTGCTCCTGATTACAGGGATGTGAGTTATCCTGATTTGACTTGGGAAGTTCCCGAATTGCAATATCATAAAAGAGAAGTCAAGGAGGCTTCAGAAGCACTCAAAGGGGATATATTCTACGGTGACCAGGTTTCAGAATCCTTATTTAGAAAATATGCACCGAAAGCTCAAATTCTTCACCTTGCCATGCATGCTTTGGTAGAAGATGAACAACCGCTGCTGTCAAAAATGCTTTTTTCGACCCCAGATACCCTTGATGACGGACAATTGCATGTTTACGAACTTTATGGACAAAATCTGAATGCAGATCTGATACTACTAAGTGCTTGCCAAACTGCCATAGGAAAATGGGAAAGCGGTGAAGGAATGCTCAGTCTGGAAAGAGGCTTTCAATATGCTGGATGCCCCTCACTACTCACTACACTTTGGACAGTAGATGATGTTTCAACTGCGACTATGGTGAATCACTTTTTAAAAAATATAAAGGCTGGACTAAAGAAAGATCATGCGCTTCGATTAGCCAAGATCCAATTTTTGGAAGCAACAGATCCTGCCGCACTACCTCCCTATTTTTGGGCGGGTTTCCGATTGACAGGAAATATTGATAGTTTGGAAATTAAACCTGGCGCTCAATCAGGCTGGATGTATTTATTTGGAGTTTTGATAGTTGCGGCTCTGGTGTTTATAATAAATTCAAAACAAAAGAAAGGTGCTCTTTTAAGCCAGGTGATCTAGAATCTGCTTTGCTTTTTTATGATTAAAGCTTTGATTATCAAAGATTTCAATAAAAATAATTTTGGCTTCCTCGATTTTTCCCATTTTCAAAAAGGAGAGTCCTTTATACCACAATGCTTGCTCCCGATAGTCATTATCCGATTGCAATACCCTGTCAAAAGCAATGACAGCACGTTCAGTTTCCACTGTGTTTTTTGATAAAAGACTAAGCCCTAAATAAAACTGGGTTAGATACTCTACTTGAGCATTTTTTTCTAAAACTTGCTTAAAACGATCTGCTGCCAACTCATAATCTTTTTCCGCATAGGCTACCCTGGCATCTTCCCAAATATTTTGGGTATTGGGTTCACTGCTTCTAATATTAATTGGTGGACGAAATGGTTCAAAATGATTGGCAAAAAGCCCTTCCGGAGTATTATTATTTTGATGCAATAACCAGAAACCAGCCGTTATCAAAACCAAGAGTGAAGCCGCAATCGATATCCAGCGAGTTCTTGCAGATTGAATTCGGGGTTGTTTGGAGCTTAATTCTTCTTCAAAAGAGTCGAATTTGGATTTTAAATGTTTTCGACCGGCGATATTAACAAGATCCCTGGCTTCTTTTGACAAGTCCAACTCCTCTTTTAACAATCCCTCTTTTTGGAATTCCGCTTCCAATTCCTGCCTGTCACTCTCGGTCATCAAACCATCCAGGTAATCTTCAATCCTTTTATGGTTATTATCCTTGCTCATTTTTTTGGGTTGGTGTTGAATAATTGGCTTTAGATAATTTCTGCTTTGCGGTTATGTGAGTTGTCGGGAAGGCGAGGAGAAGCGTTTCCCGCCCCTACGACAACCCGGACAACCCGCATACCCGCATACCCGACAACTCAATTCCTTTTCTTCAAGAGATCTTTCAGTTTCTTCGAACATAAATACTTTTTATTTCTAGCCACCTGATCACTTTCATAATTCAATTGTTCTGCCACTTCTTTCATGGAATAATTGTAAAAAATAACGAAGATCAAAACTTGTTTACACTGTTCTCCAAGCGTAGCAAATAATTTCAAAAGTCTTTCTTCTTCTTCTTTCGCCAGTAATTTTGGGAAAAACCCTTCCGAAATTTCTTCTACCGGCTGAGTATCCAATATGCGCTGTTCTGTATTTTTTCTTTTCAATCGATTTAGCCAAATGAATCTAGCGATGGAATAAATGTAAGAGGAAACGGCACTCTCACCGCGAAATTTTCCGCTTTTCACATTCTCATAAAAGGCAATGACCGATTCCTGAAAAACGTCTTTAGCTTCTTCCGTACTGCCACGGTTTTTATGAATAAAACTCACCACCACAGCCCGATTGGCGACATAAATGTGTTTCAAAATCATATCCACCTTGGCTCCACCTTGTAATAAACCGTCTAAAATTTCCTTGTCTGAAAATTTATATTGCATGTATAAGTAAAATGAAAAGTCAAAAACGTAACTAAGGAACCCTTAAAAAAAAACTTCATCATTTCGTCAAATAAGCGAAGACTGAAAGCCTGATAAGAAATGAAGTTGAGCTTATTTGACGAAATCAAAAGGATGAAGTTATTTTTTAATCACTACTAAGGTACGGGAAAATAAGAGAATGAGGAGATGGAAATTCATTCTGGATGAATTTCACTTTCAGGATTCCGCGTAACAAGCCATGTCTCTCACAGAGGACATCGCGGCAAAATTTTTATTTTTTTTCAAAACAGCTGTTACGTTTTCAAATGCTCAGTTTACCTATGGATGATTATTGAATTTAAGGATGCTGATTGTATGCTGTGAGAAAACAATCCTCAATCATCGTTCATCATTCCAAAAAATAGAATTGCTCTTCAGAATTGACTTCTTCTCCAGTGGAGAGACTAGAATGCTATTGTCTGGAGCCAGATTCTGGGAGCCATCACCAAAAAATTAATGAAAAATGAAAAAGCAGATTTTGACTTTCGCATTGAATTTTTTTCTTCTTATCAGTGCATTCGCCAATTGTGAATGGATTGGCGGAAACGGCAATTGGAACGACCCTGGACACTGGTCTTGTGGAAGGGTTCCCACTCCTGGGGATGATGTTTTTATTGGACCTGGGGATGAAGTACACATGGATATTCCAGCAACAGTAAGGGTATTGGATATGTCTGGTGGAAAAATTGTAGGAGGCCCTCCAGAATCTTTGACGGTGACCACTACCATCAATTGGAAATCCGGAACGATTGCGGCAAGCGTAATCGCTGGGGGCGGCTGCAATTTGATTTTGGCGACAGGTGGCACAAAAACCCTCGATGGAATACTGACGAATAATGGCATGGGGACTTTTGATGCAGGGACATTCATCATCAACGGTTCTGGGACTTTAAAAAATAACGGTGAATTTGGAATCGCTGGTGATTTGACAATTTCTCCCGCAATTATGGCTGGGGCAATTGAGAATCATGGCATTTTTACAAAAGCTGCAGGAGCTGGAGTAGCCACTATACTTCCCCTTTTTGAAAACAAGGCAGGTTCTTTAAAAATTGCCTCGGGCACGCTGGAAATGGAGGGAAATTTCATCAGCAATGCCAAAATTGATATCCTTCCTGGAAAAACCCTGGAAATCAGTTCGGATGCTTTTTTCAATCCTGGAACTGAAATTTTGGGAGAGGGCTTATTGAAGTTGAACAATCTTAGCAACGTTGCCTTCGAAACCGCCATTGATGGAGGCTTTAATATAGATAATCTTGGTTCGAACGCGACTTTGAAACATCCCTTAAAAACAAAAGGGATCGTCAATCTAAAAGGAGGCGTTTTTCAAAAAATTGCTGCTGCCGCCAATTTGACCATTGATGGAGGTACCATGAATTGGGAAGATGGATTATTGAATGTGCCTACAGAAATTACATTTCTAGCCACCTTGAATTTTAATCTAAACAGGACTAAAGAACTCGGTGAAGAAATAAAAGTCAAAGGCATTGCCAATTTCAATGATGGAACAATTGATGGACCTGGCTCTTTAACAGTCCTGGCTTTTGGTGCCTTGGTTTGGAATAAAGGAACACTGAATGTAAAAACAGGCATTGAACCGAGTGGAAATATAGGCTTAAAAACTGGAGGGCTAAAAAAGCTCAAAAACATCATCACCAACAAAGGTACTTTTGCTTGGTTGGCAGGAACACTTCATTTCATTAATGGGGAAGTCAAAAACATCGGAACTTGCTCCATCCAATTTGATGGCTCAATGACTCATCCTATCGGGGCTACAGGCCTCTTTGACAATTCTGGTACCATGACAAAAGTATTGGGTGCTGGCATCGCATTTATTGGGGTAGAATTGATTAATTCCGGTACTTTGGAAATTGAGGCGGGAACTTTGAAAAAAGGAGGGGAGAAACCCTTCCACAATACCGGAACGATAGACATCGATATGGGAACCAAATTGGATTTGAGTACGGATGCTTCAATCCATGGAAGTTCAACCTTGAAAGGAAAAGGAGATATAGCGTTTAATGTTGGATTAATTGGTTTCGCCGCGGTTTATGTAGGTGCACTTAATTTTAAATTCAAGGGAGCCTCGGTAGACTTGTTTGGGACCATCAATACAAGCGGAACAACAGAATTATCAGATGGTGAAGTGTTTGGTTTGGGGGCTTTAATTATTGCCAAATCTCTGGCTTGGACTGGGGGAGAATTAAGTGTGACCACCACCATAATAGCTACAGCTACATTGGCTTTAACAGGCGCCAATGACAAAGTGTTGGATGGAAAGTTGACTCAAAAAGGAACAGCTACCTGGTCGGCTGGAGACTTCGTCATTAATGATTCGGGAAAATTGGTTAACAAAGGCACTTTTAACTGGAATGCAGTTAATCGACTACTTACTTTTTACATCGGTGACAACCCTGGAAACATTAAGAATCAGGAAGTGATCAATATCAATATGGGAGCTGGAAGTCTCGAAATAGCTGTCCCAATAAGAAATCACGACCGAATAAACCTCAATTCGGGCAAAGTCGATATGTATCGTGACTTATTGGTCTTTGATAATTTGAACCTACTAGGAGGTACAACCTGGCATGCAAGGTCTTCGTCTTCCTTCACCACCTTTTCTTCTCTTTCAGGAAGTGGAACTTATGACATTAAAAGCTCCAATACAAAAATCAATAAGGATCTGACTACTGGAGTAGAAATTCTGGTTTCAGGCGGAAATCTTGTTTTAAATAACAATTTGATTTGTACCAGTCACTTTGGACTTTCAGCAGGAAATCTGAAAGGAACGAAGATGCTGACACTTATGAGTATTGGAACATGGTCTGGAGGAAAAATTCATACATCGATGACGGTTGATGCCAGTGCTACTCTGACCATGTTTGGAGGGACAAAAACCTTGCTTGCTACTTTGCTCAATAAAGGGACCACTATCTGGACTGCAGGAAAATTAAAAATCAATGATCCGGGGCATTTTGAAAATGAAGGTGATTTTGAAACTGACTTTGCTGGAAAAATCATTTCTACTACTGTCCCTGTGGGCATTTTTACCAACACAGGTGTTTTCTCAAAATTAGATGCCGGCATAACTGAAATACAGACCATTTTTAAAAATATGCTTACAGGAGTAGTAGAAGGTATTGGTACTCTGGATGTATTGCCTGCTTTTTTGAACCTGGGGACCTTTCGACCAGGCACTTCCACAGGAACACTAACATATGATGAGGTTTATATCAATGGTACGCTTCTGGATATTGAAATAATGGACGCTTCTGGTCCAGGAACAGGTCATGACCAATTGTTGGTGTCAAAACTTATGATAATGAAAAATGAATTGCGTGTAACGGAAACTGGGATGGTGCCTCCAGGAGATTACACCATTGCAGAATGTTCAGGTGGTTCTTCTTGTCGCCTGGGGTCTTTCACAACTGTAGATCTGCCAGCAGATTATACCATCAGTTATCATCCTGACAAAGTGGTGGTTACCAAACATGCCCCTTCACCACTAATTGGAAATACAGAAGAAAATGAAATCAACCATCGTTTTGTTGATGAAGAAGCCAAAACGAATGATTCCATAAAAAAAGAGTTAGCTATGGAATATCAAAATACATCTGGTTTATTTTCCATTAAATACACGGTAACTCAATCAAATGGCTGGAAAATAAATTATGTTTCTCCAGAAGAAAGGGTATTGGAATTTCATCTTTTTGATCTTTCTGGAAGACCTGTCCACAAACAACTAGTTCAGCTGTTTAAGGGAAATGGAGCATTCGAATTAACAACAGATTTTTTGCCAGAAGGAATGTATGTGTTGAATACCTTTTATAATGGGATGAGGGTTTCAAAGAAATTAATCAAGTAACAAGGAAAGATCAGTTTCAAATCGATAGCTTATCTTTTCTCGTACATTGCTGATACCATTGTGGTTCAGCTTAGTGGGAAGCAAAATGGTGTTAGCAATCAATGTCCTGGCATATTCTGCTAACACCATTTAGCCTCTCGCAATTCATTGCACAATGGTATCAGTAGAATAGGTTGGTAGATATTTAAATTTTTTTATGATTTATTATATTTTTTGGATGGAGGTCATTTCCAAATTGACCTCCATCCATAGTTTTAGTTCTATTCTAAAAACCACCTCACTCCCAGATACCCTCTAATGCCAACAACCGGTGCATAAACTTGTGTAGCATCAAAATAATCTCCAAAAGGGTCTTCCCAGCCAATAATAGGATTTTCCTGCCGATAGTTGTTTAGATTTTCACCACCCAGATAAATCTCCAAATTGCCGATGTAACGGGTGATTTGAGCTCCTAAAACTGCATAAGATGGTGCATAACCTTCATGATCTTTTCTCAAATCGGCTGGCAAAGCTGAATTATCTGGAAATCTTTGCTTGCCGACCAATTGAAGGTGGGTACTAAACATCCAGTTTTCATCACGAGTTTCGTAATCCAATGTAATCAAGCCGCGGTGTTTTGCTAGAAGTGGCTTTTCCACCAATTCTGCATTTTCCGGACGGATCTGCTCAAATTTGTATTTCATCTTCACATCATTGAATTTGTAAGCCAGCTTCAAATTCAAATTTTCAACCAATTCATACATGACCATGGTGAGAAAACTATTGGAGAAGGATTTTCCATCCAAATTGTAGAAAAGCACACTGTTTCGCTTGGTTTCCAAATCTACTATTACCTGGTTTTCAAACTGAGTACGGTACAAATCTGCGGCGAAGGTCAGTTCACGAGCCCCGATAGGGAAGTTTTGGGTAAAATTGATTCCAAAGTTCCAGGCTTCTTCCATCTCCAGATCTTCCAGCACTTCAATCAATCTGCTACTTGCCAAAACACTGATATTTTCAGCAATTACATTAGGCGTTCTAAAACCCCGACCTGCTGCCAGGCGGACTATACTTTTGTCACTGAAATTGAATTTTACATTAGCCTTTGGCGAAAAGAGGGAGCCAAACTGATTGTGGTGATCATATCGCAAACCAATGATGAGCCCAAACTTATCATTAAATGTTTCGAAATTTGAATCATTTCTCGCTAAGCTATATTCAGCAAAAATACCCGGCACGCGTTCTTTTCTGTCGAAATCAGAATCATTCAGCTTTTCTTCATAATCATCATAGATGTAGCTCAACCCGGCATTCAATGAATGGTCGGTATTACCCAAATAAGTATTGTATATCAAATTGGCATAGGCATTTTTTTGTGTTCCTAAATGGTCTGTATAGCCATAAGAATTATTCAAGCGATGCCAGGAAGCATTGTAAATGAACCCAAGTGAGGTGTTTTCCTTTTCAAAACCCAGGTAGCCAATCTTTCCGAAAACTTCTACTCTTCGGTTTCTTTGAAATACAGTATATAAATCACCAATATGTCCACCTCCATGATGTGCATGACCACCTGTCGTTTGACCACCAACGCGTTCATCTGTTAAGGCGTGAATATTGAATTGACTTCGAATAATATCCCCTCTGTAGAAAAGCCGATACATCCCATTCAACTGCTTTTTCGTAGGCATATCCATAAAGGAATCGCCATTATTATCTACCTGGTGTTGCATGTAGTTTCCATGAAGCAATAAACCAGAACTCCACTCGTCATTGATTTTTTTGTTCAGGTGCACATTTGCTTCAAAACGACCCATTGGCGTAGCGAACAAGTTGACAAACAAAGGTTTGTCCTCAAAAGGCTTTTTCAAAGTGCTGTTGATTTGACCAACGATGGATTGATAGCCATTTTGAACAGAGCCCGCTCCTTTTGAAATCTGAATGCTTTCGAGCCAGGTGCCTGGTAAAAACTCCATTGCTAAAGAAGAACCCAGACCTGTTAAGGCAGGTCGTTTTTCTATCAGCATTTGCACATATAGGCCTCGTAAGCCCAACATTTGAATTTCCTTTGCTCCAGTTACAGCATCTGAATAGGAAATATCTACTGAACCATTGGTTTCAAAGCTCTCAGCCAGGCTACAACAAGCCGCCTTTTTCAATTCTTTGCTGGAGATGCTTTCAATGTTAATTGGATTCAGTCTTGAAAGGTAATTGTCTCGAATTTTGGCAGCGATTTCGATTTCCAATAATTCCGAAACGCCGTCAATTTGTATGAAAACGGTGTCTTCAGATGGCTCAACATTGATGAATATTGGGTCGTAACCTACATAACGAATCAGTAAATTTGCAGCAGTATCTTTTTTGGGAAGTTCAAAATTCCCATTTTCATCTACTACTGTACCAAGAGTTGTTCCCTGCCACTGAACAGTCGCTCCAAATAATGGTTCTGCATTCTGGTTTTGAAGGATGCCATAAATGTTTTGCCCTTGTGATTGAATAACCAGGAGCAGTAAAACTATGATTGAAAATATATTATTCGTTCTCATGGGTAAAATGCTTATCTGGAAGAAATTTTCTTCCAGATACTTTTTGGCGACAAAGCAGGAAGAATTCAAAAAATTCAATTTTTCCTGCTTTGTCCTCAAAAAGTATCTTTTGATTCCACAAATTTTGGTTGAAGTGAGAATGAAAATAATTAACACAAAAAAGACTGCAACAACAGCGGAAGGTCGCAGACGAGGAAAGGAGATTGGTAGGTTTGGAAAGCCGTTTTTTGGAGCTTGGGATCAATACTTTTTGGAATAAAGTTTTGGGGGATGATTGGAGAAAAGACTGGCAGATTTAGAACAATGCGATTCTCAGTAATTCGATTTAGGTCCAGGTCGGAATCGATATAATCGGTTTTGGTATCACAACAATTGTCTTCTTGATTCTCTTTGGCAATGACACAGCAACATTTGTCGCCAAACATTTGGCATCCCACATTTGCTTCTAATCCTTCAGTCGGGGAAGCAGCAATTTTATTGAACTCTGCCTGGCAATAACAATTGAAAACAACCAAGCCTGTGGTACTGAAGAATACCGAAATTGCAAGAAGGATATGTAAGCATCTAATCGCCAAATTTGAGAATTTGACTACAAAGATAAATGGCTTTTGGCAGTGCGCTAAATTCTATTCGTTTTTTGGCATTTTGTTAACAAAAACAGCGCCAGTGAAGACATTTTTCAATTTTGATAAAGTTTGGAGGGTTCTCAAAAATTAACAAGGTTTCTATATCCTTGTTACAGGTTCCAGGTATTCTTCCGGATTTTGCTCCTGTGTATTCAATGTAGTACCAATTCATAAGTTCCTTCCAAGTTGTTTTTTGCGCAAATGTGGCAAGAAATGCAAGGAAGTCTTCTCCGGCTTGAAGTTAAAGAGTGTGAGAGTGTGAGAGATTGAGAGATAAAAAAATTTCTCAAATTCTCAATCTCTCAATCTCTCAATCTCTCAAATTCTATGCTACTGGCTGCGCCAGTTTAGGTTTCGTGTCTGTAAAGGAATTTCAAATAGAAGTTCTTTTACAAATACTTGAATGGATGTTTAAGGCATTGGTTTATCCCAATAAATTTTAATTTCGCACCATTTCCAAACAAATAATTACCAAAAAAAGTCTTAACCACATGAACACCGTCCAAATTATTGAAAGCCACTCAGAAATTGGAGCAGGTACAAGGGGAGCAAGCTTGGGGCCTTATGCTATAAAGGTTGCTTCCTTAAATTCAAATAGTAACTACTTTGTAAGATACCCACCGATAAAAATTGCAGACGAAAATCACATCTTGTATCAACCTGTTGATACCCCCTGTGCAAAGCGAATAGCAGGCATCATTAAAGTTTACGAGCACGTTGCCAATGCTGTAAATAAGGTTTTGGAAGACGGTAAATTCCCGCTGTTATTGGCCGGAGATCACTCTTCAGCTGGAGGTACGATTGCAGGTATCAAAAAAAGATATCCAGACAAGCGCCTGGGGATTATATGGATTGATGCACATGCTGATTTGCACTCTCCATACACTTCACCTTCTGGCAATGTCCATGGAATGCCTTTGACCGCCTGTTTGGGTGAAGACAATGAAGAATTAAAGGAAAATGAGGTATCTGAAAAAACACTGCGACTTTGGAACGATTTGAAAAATGTAACGGGAATCAATCCAAAAATCAGCTATGAAGATATTGTGTTTATCGGAGTAAGAGATGCAGATGATGAGGAAAGGAATTTGATCAGGACAAACAAGGTCAAACTGTTTAGTGTTACCGAAACCAGAGTCAAAGGCTTTACCGAAACAGCTCAGGAAGCTCACGAATACCTTAAAAATTGCGACTTGATTTATGTTTCTTTTGATGTAGATAGCATGGATCCTTTTTATGTTTCACATGGCACTGGAACGCCTGTTCCTGTTGGATTTACAAAAAGAGAAATCATTCGTTTGTTGAAACCAATGCTGGCTAATGAAAAGATTTGCTGTTTTGAGATAACAGAGGTGAATCCTACCCTTGACGAAAAGAAAAATCTAATGGCAGAGACGGCTTTTGAGATTTTGGAGCTGGCAACGGAGATTTTGGAATCGAGATAGCTTTTTGATGTTGCAATACTACTATGCTGCAATGCTGCGATTATGCCGCTAAATCATGGATCATCCCCCCAAAGGGCAGGGGTGATTGGTTCTAGTTTTAAATGTAAAAGTCAAAATGATAAAGTTAA
>JBGTQJ010000029.1:0-111879 GCA_041941305.1 Saprospiraceae bacterium | reverse complement strand
AAAGTTATTAAGTCGACTCCTTTTTTGCATATCATAGCCATGCAACAAAGTCAGTTTAAGATTAAGTTTAATAAATCTACTTAAACTTCTACTTAAACTTCTACTTAAACTTACTATGCATCCCATCACAGAATACATCTTGCCTGAATTCATTCAATACTGGTCAGAGGTTGGTATATGGAAGTTCATTCGGGTATTTTGGTTTTTTGTGATGTTTGAGTTAACGAGGTATATTTTATTTGAGTATGGAGTAATCATTTATTATGCTTTAACACAAAACCGACGAAAACGTGCATGGAATTTAGCCAAATCTGCTTTGAGAGCCGAAAATCCATTGATTTCGATTGTCGTTCCGGGTAAGAATGAAGGAAAGCATTTGTATAAATTGGTCCGTTCTTTAAACGAACAAACATATCGAAACTTCGAATTGATTATTGTAGATGATGGCTCAAATGACAATACTCCTATCATTGGAAGGAACCTGGAAGAAAAGGGTTTGATTACCAAATTTTTGCGGAACGATATGCGGGGTGGCAAAGCCTCTGGCGCCAATTTGGCGCTCCGTTTTTCAAAAGGGAGGTACATCGTTCATCTGGATGCAGATTGTTCATTTGACAGGGATGCTATAGAAAACATTTTAGTTCCGTTTTATTTGGATGCAAAAATCGCAGCTGTTGGAGGCAATGTGAAGGTAAGAAATCATCGAGATACTTTATGCGCTCGACTGCAGGCTATTGAATACCTGAAAACGATTTCCATAGGGCGTATGGTGACCTCTGAATTGGGTATTTACAAAATCATTTCAGGTGCTTTTGGGGCATTTCGGAAAGATGCCATTGATGCCATTGGTGGTTGGGATATTGGACCTGGTTTGGATGGAGATATTACCGTGAAAATTAGAAAATCTGGATACAAAGTGGTTTTTGAATACAAAGCGGTATGCCTGACCAGTGTGCCAGACAAATTCAAAAAGTTGACCAAGCAACGACTACGTTGGGATAAATCCCTAGTGAGATTTAGAGTGAGGAAACACAAGGACATTTTTATGCCAAACGCCAATTTCCGTTGGTCCAATTTTTTCGCTTCTGCTGAAAATATTTTTTACAACTTGGTGCTTGATATTACCTGGTGGATTTACATTATCGACATGACTTTGAATTTTACACATGCCCTTCAATGGATAATACCAATGAATATTTTGTTATACACCTGCTCCGGCTACCTACAAATGACTGCCATTGCATGGTTCTCTGAGCGACGAGAAGAAGAACGATATTTATGGTGGTATGTGCCTTTAATGAAAATTTACACTGGTTGGTATTTGCGTTTGGTTAGAACTCGAGCTTACATAGACGAATTCTTTTTCAAAAAATCTTATGATGACGTTTGGAATCCCAAGAAGTCTAGCCTACAAGCTAAAATGAATGGGTTCTAGTTTATGATTTCAAGGGCAGAGTGCCCTCGAAATCATGAAACCCTTTTCCTACCAATCATTATACTTCACTTCCCAATAACTATCATCTCCACCACCTAAATTGTTGATCACATTGAGCATGGTCGCGTGGTTTTCCAAATTCATGTTATTCATGATTGTCATGTTGTTATTGAAAGCATTAATTTCGGATTGACGTTCCATGAGATAAGCTTGTTTCTCGGCTTGGGTATTCACACCTTCCGGCCACATTTTTTCAATATTAGCAGGATTGGAATAATCAATGTTTCCATAGGCATCATAGGTATAGCCGGTATTTTGGTTTTGGTTTGGCGTATTGTAATTGTACATGCTTGCCTGAAAATTTTGTTGTTGTTCCAGTGACATGTTTTGATAACTAGCCTGAACATATTCATTTAAAACGCTTGAAATACACAGGCTTTGGCGAAGTTCTACAGTGCCATGTAAGAATTGCTGTATGAAATATTCGCGGTATTGAATTTGGGTCATTTCATCAAAATAGATTTCCTGCCCGTACATTTTGTAGGTAAAAACCATCATCTCCAGATAAGCTTGAAAATCCTGTTCCGTAAAAGCCAACATATTTTGAGGGTCGTAAGCTAATACCGTGGTGTATTTATCCATCAGCTGTCTCAAAATAGGTTGTTCTGCTGTATTCAAAAAAGCCACATACAGATGGCAAATCATGGCTGATCGTGCCAAGGCAATTTGAGTAGGATCTGTCAATTGATACAACAACTGCATTTGTGCATCTAGTTGCTCTGTTTCCTGAATTGTCAATTGTGGATTCATTTGAAATCCTGCGATGGATTCCTGCAAACCTTGTTGTTTTTCCGTTTCTGTAATTTTGGTACCCAATAAAAACTCTGTGAAACGCAGCGCTTTTTGGAATAATCCTTCCGTCATTTGGTATCCTTGTGCAGTGGCGAGTACTTTTTGAGCCTGTACATCATAAGCACCAAATTGATGATTTTGGGACTTTGTTTTTGAAATATTGAATACAAAAAAGAATACTAATGTGATTATGATTTTTAATGTTTTCATGTTTGGTCATTTTTTAATTATGGTTCTTTGACAAATGTCGTGGAGCGCTCTGGCGGCGCAGGCTTCGCTTTTTCTCCACGACATTTGTCAAAGATTCTTAGTTATTGATCCTCAAAAATCTTTCTGTGAAAATTTGCCCGTTTTCTAATTGGAAACTCAAAGTATAAACCCCTTCTGGCAATGAAGATACGTTTACAACTGCCTGGTTTTCTTCTAATTGGAAACCAGAAATCGTTTTTCCAGTTGCATCAATTAGCGCGACTTCCACACTTCCATCTTTGAACCAATCAGAAGGAGTTTGGATATTTAGATTTGAAGAAGCAGGATTTGGGTATAACAGAATTTCAAGGTTGTTTGCTGTGCTTGAAATACCTGCATTTTGCCTGCCATTTCCGCCAGAAACTAAAGATTCCAGATCATCATTGATTAATGTCGCATCTCCTTGAGCATCCAGTAATAATGTACCTGCCAAAGGATTAGATAGGTTAACATTAAATACTTCATCTGACTCAGGCATGGCATCTTTGACTCCTCGCACTATGATATAGGAATAAAGCGAACCATTTGGCGGGAAATAGGAAGTACCATTGGCACTCACGTAATCATTGTCTGCCAAAGTTGCAGTTCCATCTGAAGTTGAGTAATCTACATAATCAAAACATGGATTGATATTTCTAGTAGCTTTAAAGAAATAGAAAGTATAACCACTTCCAGTTCCTTCATTTTTACTAACATCGTCAATACTTAAACTGGCACCATTTACGGTTACTTGTGAATTGCATTGATTATGATTTCCATTGCCATCATCAGCAGTTAGATTTATGGAGTTGCTGCCTCTATCATTACAATTCAAGTTGGTAAATGGTACAGAAAGGGTAGGAGCACCACAATTGTCCTGTACCGTTTGAGCAAGATGATTGGGGTTTAATGTTGCATTGCCCTGGGGGTCTAGTTGGATGGTAATGTCCTGACAAACTAGAAATGGGGGCGTGACATCATCATAACTTACGGGCAATTGAATCAACCTTGAACAATTATTGGCAATATCATCCAGGAAAAAATTACCATTATAATAACCTTCGGAAATATTGCCATCAAAGGTGAATAAATTGCTTAGCTGATCAAAAGTACCTACTAACTGAGAAAAGGTTTGGTCTGAAAACCACTGTTGTGGAATGGTAAAATTATTCATGCCTCCGACTTGCACAGCATTCGCGATTTCACATTCACCTGACAATGGATTTAAAATGACATCATTATTGACTACACCACCTGAGAATGGATTGTTTTGAAGATGAATGATTGCTCCATTGTTTGTCAAATTTCCAGCAGAAGTTTGATGGGCTTTGGTAGAATTGAGGGTAAAAAACCCAGTATTGATGAAGGAATTGGTGTTTTTTAAATTATCGTGAATTGTCATATCAGCACAGCCAAAATTGCTGAAATCACCACTGTTGTCAATGGCATTTTCTCCCAGGTTCACAACTGGATGGATGTTTAATTGGGCAGTGGATTGATTTGCAAAGGTACCCGTATTGTGAATGCCGTCCTTTTTGACTTTGTCAATGTTGATTTCGCCATGATTATCGAAACTGAGTAAATTAAATATGCCACTTTCCTGAATCATTGAATTGCTATTGCCAAGTGTGATGCTTCCGCCCACAAAATTGCTAAAAGTACCGCCAAAAAGGTTTGTAATCCCATGATTATTGGTGTAGCCAATTTTCAAAGTCCCATGATTTTCAAAAACTGCCTGGGAAATAGAACCAAAAATATCTATAGAATTTAGAATACCACTTTGTTGGATAGTTACTGTATTATCTGACATATCGATTGTTCCGAAATTTTTGAACAAATCCCGATTTTCAATCCCATTCCCAACCGTTCCAAAAAAGAAATTAATATTTGCACCAGTTTGGTTGAAGAAATTGCCCTTTTTGTTCAATATGCCTTCTTTGTCAATTCCTCTTATTGTTATATCACCAGCATTATCAAAAGTGTTTTCATTTAAAATGCCCTCTTCTTTGATATGTCTTTGCCCTTGTGGTCCGCCAAATTCAATGCTTGCACCAGCTTTATTTTCAAAAATGCCATTAGGGAGGTTGTGAATACCTGTTTGATTGATTTGGGCAATTGCGATAATGGCTTTATTGATCACATTACCATTGTTTTTGATGCCGATTTCTGAGATAAACCCCTGAGTATCTGCAATGTCTATCACCGCATTTGTCCCTTGATTCTTGAGGGTTCCACCATCATTATCTATCCCATCTTTTGCAGATTGAAGAATTCCTATGACTCCGTTATTGATGAGCATATCTTTATTGATAATGCCATTTCCGGGAAGTTTGTTAGCGCCAACAATCAGACTTGCATTGCCTTTATTTCTGAGAGTCCCTTCATTAAGAACTGAAGTGCCATTGGTTTTTTCCATAAACAGAATACCTCTGTTGATAAGTTCGCCTGCATTGAAAACTCCTTCGTTGCTTACCGGGTCTGAGGTTCCAACTCCAATCCAACCATTTCCTTTGTTATCGAAGGTGCTTCCTGCTTCATTGATAATTCCAATACGGAATATTTTGTCCAAATAGATTTTGTCTTTATTCACAAAATTGGCTCCGGCAGCTCCACTATTTTCAAAGAATCCACCATTATTGACTATCCCATTTAAGGCTACATCTTCAATATCAATTTCACCTTCATTGGTAAATGCATCCTGATTAAAAATGCCATCTCCACCAATATGTCCGCCCTTTCCAATATTCAAAAAGCCATTATTTTCATTGTAAAAACCACCGATAGAATTGTAAACTCCATTGCTGGTAGTATGGTCAATATTGACATAATGGGAATTCAGAAAAGTAGCGTAATTGCTGATCCCGATATTATTGATATTTCCACTAGCTCCTTTTGTTCCAATATAAATAGTGGCATCATTGTCAAAGCTACCTGCTGAGTTGTAGATCCCATCCAGCCCGACATTGTCAATTTTTATACTTCCCAAGTTTTTGAAAATAGCAGCATTGGAAATCCCATCGAGGATAAGGGAAACATCTTGCCCAATTGCTAAAGAGCTGCCATTTAAATTGCTGAAAGTGCCTCCTGTATTCTGCACGCCAACCAGCGCTCGGTCAATTGTGATTTCATGGTGATTGTTGAAAGTACCAATGTTTTCTATTCCGTAATTAGAAACAGACCCGTATTTTCCAATGCTTAGATAGGCTCCAGCATTATTGTTAAAGGTATTGTGATTTGAAATTCCATTTCCTGTCGTCTGGCTTATATCTACTAATCCTTCATTGGTGAATAAAGCTGCAGTATAAATGCCATCCATTAAAATCGGATTCGTTTGACCAATGCTTATCAGCGCATTGGCAAAATTTTTAAAGGTTCCTCCAAGGTGGTGAATTCCTACTTGGCTGGTATTGTCAATATGGATGAATCCTCTGTTATGAAAAATTCCCAGGTTATCAATTCCATAACCGCCAATGGTTTTTACAAACCCTATATCGATGCTGCTGATACCCAGAGTATTATTATCTAAAGTACCTTTCAAATTGTAAATTCCATTTCCTTCTGCCTGTACAATTGTTATTTGGGCTGCATTGTTAATCGTTCCAGCAGTAGTCGATGTTCCATTTTGAATGCCATGAGCTCCCACTTTTACTGGAGACCCAATTTGAACAACCCCATTGTCAAGGTTATTGAATGTTCCAGATTTGTTCCAAAAACCAATGCTTGTTTTATCAATGAGGATCGACCCCCTGTTTTCTATTGTTCCATCATTGGTAACGCCGGTTCCAGGTGTATCGCGAACCACGATTTGTGCTTCTTCCTCGATTGTCCATTTTGCCCCTGATTGTACAGTTACAGATTTGGCAACTGCATTTGTTCCTGCTTTAATAACTGGGTCTATTTCAGCAACAGGTATGGTGACATCATCGGTATTTCCTGGAATGCCATTCGGATTCCAATTAGAAGCGGTATTCCAATTGTCGCTGGTGTTTCCTGTCCAGGTCTTTTGAGCTAGTAGGAAAATTGAAAAATGTAATATGAGTATTGCTAAGATTGTAGATTTTTGTATTGTTTTCATTTTGGTAGGAATTTTTTAAATAGCACGGTTTTACTTTGGCCTGCCCTGGTTCATAAAGGCATGGCTGAGGAGAGCCGTGATACCTTGTAAAAAAGGGAGAAACTTCCCATGAAGCCTCTCCCGGACTAATCATCATTGAATAATCAATTTATGCTGTTCAAGCTTCTCTCTTGATTGAATTTTTACGAAATAAGTGCCTTTGGGCAAATGGGTCATTTCAAATTCAGTGTCCATGTTTTCAATAGATTGACTTAAAATAACTTTGCCGGTAGTGTCCAGAATTGTAATGTTAGGAGCAGTTTCATTTTCGAAAAAATCAGCTACCCGTACATTGAATTTGCCATCTGATGGATTTGGAAAAACAGAACTGGATGTTTGTTTTTGAAGGATTGTTTGTTGCAAATCATTTCCATCATTTGGGATTCCAATCAACGGCATTTCATCATAAGAAGTAACATTGAATACGTAGCAGATATAGGCGATAATGGTTTGTACACCTTCTTCTGCATAAACTTCCAGTGTTTCCAAATCTTCTTGAGATTTATCTAACCAAACAACGTTTGGCCAAAATTTGTGATTGATGCTTTGCAATGGGTGACTACGATAATCGCAATCTGAGATGCCGTTGCCGTCTCCTTTGGTAACCCATGCACTGAAATTGTTGGTACTCTGAGAAGGTTGATCCTCAAGGATATATCCACCAAAAGTAAATCCGATGCCATCCACAGCTGCCATAGTCGTCATGATTTCATCAAATTCTCGACCGTAGAAATGCAACCATTGTCCCAGACCATGCGAATTGGTTCTAATCACAAAGGGATCGATAGAAGTGGTGATATTTCCAGAGCCATCGTCAAAGAAGAAAGGCCAGGCATTGCCACCGATGTAAATATTACCTTCTTCATCAACTGCTAGTCCCTTTACTTCATTTGAACCATTGATAAATACATCGCATGCTCTCCAATGAAATGCATTTTCCCACTTGGTATTGCCATCAGGTTTCAAGCTCATTAAATAGATTAGGTTTTCGTCGTCGTCATAAGGATTGACGTTTCCAGTGAGCAATATATCATCCGATATTCCAATGGCAATGTCAACAGCTGAAACTTGCTCTAGACCACTATTCACATATCTATTCCAAACCTCATCGAGTTGGTCATCTATTTTGATAATGACGGGATTTGTTGAATAAATTCCTTCATCAGAGAATTGATTTTCAGCCAAAAGAACATAGCCATCTTCGGGATATACTTCGATAGCTTTTGCTTCCAGATCGCCACTGTCATAGGTGAATAAGTTTCTTGCCTGAAGTTCTCCACCTATATCACACTTGAAAACCAGAGTCCCCAATGGGGCTTCCATATCTTCCTGAACTACAGTAGCAATCCCTACATAACCTTCATTGCCATCTCTTTTGATTTCTTTTAGCAAAACAGAACTGTAAGTGTCAAATTTCTTATGGTACTTCATATTTACCATATAACCATCATCATCTATGCTCATCAAAAACATGCCTTCATTTACATTGAGGCAATTGGAGAAAATGCCTCCGACCATAAATCCGCCATCTATACCATTTTCAATAGTAGTTGCCTCAAAGTGGCAAACCTCGCTGTAATTCATGGTATAATATTTCAACCACTTAGCCCTGCCATTGGCATCCGTTCGAATGACATATACGCCCGTCCAATCTACAATCTCTCTGTTATAATAATCGTAGCGGGTGCGGGTTCCTGTGAAAACTGTTCCGCCATCCGGGGCTTTTACCATTGCCTGAATGTCAAAATCCTCTTCTGGAAAATTGAAATACTTGGATTGGGAAGTGGCGACCTGAGCTTGTGAAAAATTGAAAGAGAGTGCGATTGCAAATGTTAAAAGGATACTGAAAAATGATTTTGTTTTCATTGTAAAGTTTTTTTGAGTTAAAAAATCAAATGCGAATTGAGTCCATAGAGTGGTGGGCTGGGTTGTTGATAAATAGTGCTGTTTTAAGTTTGGAAATTTAAAAAATTGTGAAGTTTGGCTTTCTGGTTGGTTGTTTTCAAATTTGGTTTTCATGATTTAAAATTTTTCAGTAGTCTGTTGTGTGTTGAACAGAACAGACTTTTACTGATGTTTTTATTTAAAAGGATTTGAAAAATTGGGGTTCGTAGTGGTTTTCAGTTTGGAAACTGAAAACATCGAAACTGAAAACATCGTTGGAAATAGATGTGAAAGGATTTCAAAAATCTTTCACATCTGACTTTAATATTTATTTCAATTTTTCTTCAATCAATTGCTCTAGTTTTGCCAATCTATTTTCTAAACCTTCAATCTTTTGAGCCTGGGTCTCCATCACTTCTTGTTGTTCTTGAATAGCTCGAATTGCAAGTACGCCAAATCCTGAATAATCCATCATTAAGGTCGTTTCACCATTTTTTCCTTTGACTTCACTCACCAATTCTGGAAAAAGTTTTTGAACATCTTGTGCAATGAACCCTAGAGTTTGGAGTTTTTCAGGATTGTTGTTTTTATACTCGTAACGAGATGGTTCCAGCGTTAAAACAGATGGCAGAATGTTATCTATTTGCTGAATATTGGTTTTCAATTTTTTATCGGAAGTGGACAAATAAGCGCCAGTGGCTGCATTGAAATAGCCAACAGGGGAGCTATTTGCCCATAAGTGCAAATTACCGTTTTCGAGGTCACTAATATAAAATTCCCAGTTATTCGCTGCCGTGTTGCTTTCCATATTCAAACCCCAGTTTGGTTTTTGAACAACTTTCAAAGGATATAGGGAAGCACTTGAGGGTTTTTGACCTATAACTGCTGTTTCGCCATACAATGCGCCTTCATTTGTATCGAAAACATACATTCCAGCTTTTGCTGTACCAGTGGCATCCAATACTTCTGCAAAACCTGTGTTAGCATTGCCGCCATTGCTGTAATTGGCACCTGCAAAGAAATTTAAATCTCCATTAGAATCATTCAAAGTCAAATAACCTACCGGGTCAACCAAATCACGGTGTAGAGAGAGGATATTATTGCCATTTGCTGGATTGTAAAGGCTGTAACCGAATATACTAGAACTCGAAATTTCTGTATTTAAAAATTCGTCATAGATGCTGAATTCGCCATTGGTATAGACCTGTCCCAAACCAGTTCCTGAAACCTCCATCCCTGCCTGCGGCAAACCAAATTCATTCATGACACCCATTCCTCCTTTTGTAGGGTCGTTCACCAATTCTGCGGTGCCAATCCAGGTATTGAGGGAATTATTACTTCCAAAGGTATTGATGATGCCATAGTCTGGAAGAGAAGCTGTGAAAATTCTTTCGTTTCCATTGTTGAACATTTCCATCACACTGCCAGTTGGTCCACCTCCAAGGTAAGTATGTGTCTTCCCCCCATTACCATAAAGAATTAATTCACCTTCATGATTGTATTGATTCGTACCCAATTTAACAGTTTTCCATTTTGATGAGTTGAACATGGTGAGGCTATCCGGCTCCAAATTAAATCGCGTGAATATGTCACTTGAACTTAAAATTTCTTCTGTAAAAATGCCTGAAGGTGTGTAGGCAGTCCTGAATAAAGTATTATCCAAATTCAATCCGTAATTACTTAATTCTGCTTTATCTACGCCGTTGTCAAATCTCACTTTTGAGGCATCCATACTGCTATAATCATCTAATAACAAACCTACATTGTCTCTAAAAAAAGAAAGGCTATCTTTTGAAAGATCTGCGTAGTGTGGCAATGGATTCGAACCAGCCAATTTCAAAGAATTAAAATCCAAAGAATTATTTACATCACTGCTATCCAGGACGATTCCAAATGGACTTGTTGTGATGGTACTATTGTCACTAATGTTGCTGTGTTGGATAAAATGGGGAGCAAATTCAGTTTTGTAAACAAAATCCAATAGTTCCATGCTACCAGGCTTGATGTTAGTAGCTCCAGGGAAGAAGTTGCCTGCCGTCATGAAAATACTGTCACGAGAAAAAATAGTGTAATCATATTGAGTCGTGTTGGTTGTAAATTCGAGGTAGTCAGAAGTCAAGTCCATTCTCCAGTTGTCATTGCCTAGACCGGTTTCCAAACACATTGCGAATGGAGACAAACAAGAAGAATTTTGTGTAGGACCAGCCTGAAAACTCATGAAAACTTCATCTCGTCCGTAAGTTGCAAAACCAGATTGCAATCCACCAACATTTATGTAATCAAATACCAGAGAATCTTTGTTCAATCTTGTGAAAATTTCATCAAAATTGCCAAATCCAGGTCCAGTTCCAATATTAAATCCTGTAGGTGTAGTCAAAGAAGCAACGAGGGTGTCTTGCCCTATTTCTTCATTCATGTACAAGCCCAAACCAGATTTCAACAGCAATTCGTAATTATTGTATAATGGTGATTGATAGATTCCGGAGTGAATTCCAAAAGCATCATAAGTTCCAAAGACTTCTTCATTGTTAATTCTCAAATCCAACTGCCAGGGCTCCAAAGTACCAGACCACTTCTCATTTCCAATTTGACTAAATAAGTGTGCAAATCTTCTGTCGTAAGTTGCTTTAGTATATTGATTAAAATCATCGTCGTAATCTTCAAAAGCCAAAGAGTCTTTGTCCAGCCACATGGCAGGATTAATGATGTACAAATCATTGGAGATTTTCTGCTCCCGATTCATTCCCAAAGCACCATTTTGCAAGTAGGTTCTACATTCAGTTTCATCTAAAAAGTTTACACCATCAGGGTATAAGTTCAGCGTAAGTGTCTCATTTGTATTCGTAATTCTGGCTAATGGGTCGTCAACTTTGTATTCAATGGCCTGAGTATTAGGGATGTTTTTCCAGGGAGTAGAAATCAAACCGCCTAAATTGACTTGTGAGTTAGTACCGCTGATAGTCAACACATCATTTTGCAAGCTCAAATTTTGTAATTCATTTGTAGGATCTGCGTCTGCGTCAGTTACGCCATCCTGTATCGTACTCAAATCCACTGAATTTCCGTCTTCAATAATTAATGTCGTTCCATTAAGACTTAAATTTTGGTCATCGGTACCACCAGGAGGTAGAATTGGGCTGAGATCAACCGTGTTTCCATTAATTATACTCAATTGAGTTCCAGTCAGTATCAGGTCTTGCAATTCATTTGCCGGGTCGTTATCTGCATCATTGACCTCATCTGTGAAAGATCCGCCACCATTGGAAAGGGTAACCGTGTTTCCATTTTTGGAAATGGTTTGAAGTTCATTATTGGGGTCAGCATCTGCGTCGTTTACTTCATCCGTAATAGAACCACCGCCATTTGAAAGAGAAATAGTATTTCCGTTTTTACTCAAAGTTTGAATTTCGTTAGATGTATCATTGTCATTGTCCGCAATATTAATGGTTCCGCCATTGTTGGAAAGGGTGACATTCAAGCCATTTTGACTAAGGGTTTGGAGTTCGTTGGTGGGGTCGGCATCTGCATCTGTTCCACCTGATGGAATAGTGACCGTATTTCCACCAGAGATGCTGAGTTCGTTGGTATTAGAGTTAAAAGTTAAGTTTTGGATTTCATTATTTGGGTCAGCATCTGCATCATTCACCCCATCTTGTACAACACTCAGATCCACAGAATTTCCATCAGAAATCATCAACATGGTATTCGCCAATGTAAGGTTTTGAATTTCGTTGCCTGGATCTGCGTCTGCATCATTGACATCGTCTACAAAGGAACCACCATTGTGAGAAAGGGTTATCACTCCTCCATTTTCAGAAATTGTTTGAATCTCATTGGTTGGATCTGCGTCTGCATCTGTTCCACCACTTGGGATGGTAATGGTATTGCCACCTGAGATGCTCAATTGATTGGTTGCCGGGTCAAAAGAGATGGATTGTAATTCATTGTTGGGATCAGCATCAGCGTCATTGACGCCATCTTGAAGTACATTCAAATTTATGCTGTTTCCATCTTCAATGGACAAAATGGTTCCGTTCAGTGTTAGGTTCTGATCGTCCGTTCCTCCACTACCACCTGCGAGGCTACTCAAATCTACCTGCCCGCCATTGCTCAATGTCAAAATATTGCTGGCTGAGTTAAATGAAATGTTTTGCATTTCGTTTGTTGGATCGGCATCTGCATCGTCCTTGTCTGCGACTGTTGCTGCGTGTAAAGCGTAAGGAACAGATAGCAATTGGCTGATGCCCATCATTTGAAAATTATTGCCTCCCTGGGGATCCAATTCCACCCTCAGGAAATAATTCATATTGCCCCAATCGGCATTGGTCATAGCACCTCCCTGAATGATTCCTTTACCCACTTCAAGGGAGAAAACGCCCAAGTCAGATGTAGTGGGGTAGTGTACTTCAGAATAAACCGAATTGCCCATGGTGCTGCCCTCTATCAAAGAAAAGCGCAATCCGATTACTTGATTTTTGATGATTTGTTGGCTGGCGTCGCGGGCTACTGCCTGGTATTTAAAACTTTGGGGTGCTTGCGCGAAAGTAGCTATTGCGAAAGCCAGAATAGTTGCGATTGAAAGAATTAACTGTTTCATTGTTGTTTTCATTTAAAAATAGACTCCCCATGTCAGGCTTTGACACCTGGCGAATAAGAAGTAGGTTTTAATATTGAGTTTGGTTTTTAAAGGTTTTTTAAAATGAAAAATATTTGCCCTCGACTATTGCTCAAAGAATTTTTATTTAATTTTTTCGAGTAGTAGGGTTTTGAACCCTGCTGTAGACCTTTTTTCTTTGAATTGCAGGGTTCAAAACCCTGCTACTCGATTGGCTATTATTTCATTTTCTTTCTTACTCCGTCACAATTATTTTAAAAGTTTGAATCAATCCATGCTCACCAGAGACATTTAATAAATAAGTTCCTCCTGGCAAGCTTTTAATATTGAGTTGTTCCATTTGATTTGTTAATGTAGAAGTCAACAGGGTCCGTCCGTGTAAGTCATAAAGTCGGTATTCCAAATTTTCTGGGGAGTCTGCTTCTATAGCAATCCATTCCGTTGCGGGATTGGGATATACTTTGATTTCAATGTTTTGATAAGGCGTTTCGAAGACTGGCGTAGCAAAGTCGAAGTTTTGATGGAAGCCCTGAGAGAGGGTTGTTCCATTTTGGAAATGCTCAACTACTGTCTCACCCAATGTCCAGTGTAAATCCATTCCGTTGGATGCGGTCATAATGGTTCCTTCTGCTGCAATAACTTCAAGAATGAGGTCTTGTCCGATTGATAAAGAAGCAGTCATTATGAAAGAGATGATGATTAGTAATGATTTCATTTGAAGAAGATTTTGAGTTTTTGTTTGCGATTGAAATCCCCGGGGAATGCTTTCAATCGCTGATACAAAGATGGGGGCAAAGTCAAAAAATAGCTTTCTGAAATCGGACAAAGACATTCTCATTTTTGCCATGCCAGGAAAAAGTGGATTTTTTATTTTGTTGAAATGCAATGCTGACAAGGATTTTAGAATTATGGGACGTTCTCAAATTGGACATTAGCGTTCTCATTTTCGCCATTTTGGAAGGAAATGTAGATTTTGAGAAAGTTTTTGAAGCGGGTTTAGAAATAAAATGCTGAAATATTTATCTATTTTAGAAGCTGATTGATTTTAGCATATTGGCAAAAAAAGTATAGCATTTTATAGAAATTACAATTCCCGAACAATTCTAACAATAAACTCAAGTCCTTTATGACAAAAAAAACAGGGCTCACTTTTCTTTTAATGGTACTATTTTTCTCTACTATTTTTGCCCAAACCATCATAGTTGATAGTTTGAAAAATTTGCTTTCCACGTCAAAAAAAGATACGAGTAAGGCAGTTTTACTTTGTGATCTCGCCTTTTATTTATATGAACTCAATCCAGAAGAAAGCCTTAAATACAGTCAGGATTGTTATGATTTATCTATTGAATTGGAATATAATGCTGGTGTTGTAAATGCCTTATATAAAATGGGCATAGCAAGAATGGCGCAGGCAAAAAACGATTTGGCTATTGAGAAAATTACCAAAGCACTTGAGCTGGCAAGAGCGGAAAATTTGGAAAGCAGGATTGCGAATTGTTTAAATGTTTTGGGATTGATTTATCTTTCTGAAAGTAATTTTGAAAAAGCACTGGAAATATTTTTTGAATCGATTGCGTTGAGTGAAAAAACTGGAAATCTCAGAGATTTAGGTGGTGCGTATCACAATATTGGAAGAGTTTATCTGGATTATGAAGACAATGAAAATGCCCGAAAATACTTTCTAAAATCTTTGGAGAACTATAAGAAAACAGACGATCTTTTGAATACTGCGCTCACTTACAATAGTCTGAGTACTGTAGAACCTGAAAATGACAAAAAACTGGAATACCTCAAAAAAACACTGGAGATCGGAGAACAAGTGGGGCATGGTATTTTAATTGCATTCGCCTCTGGAAATTTGGGTGGGCATTTTTTTATGGTTGAACAAGACACGCTAAACGCGTTAAAATATTATCGAAAATCTGTTTTTGCAGCTAATCAGGTAGGTGATGTACACACAGGTATGAGTGCTAGTTATGAAATGGGTCAAGTATTTGTTCACATCGGGCAACTCGATTCTGCAAAGTTCTATTTGGGGAAAAGCCTGGAATTTTCAAAGCGATTAGGCAAGACGGATTTTATCAGTAATAATTTGAAATACCTTGCTCAATGTGCTGCCATGCAAAACAATTTTTCCAAAGCTTATGAATTGTTGGGGGAAGCAACTGATTTAAAAGATACACTTCATCATCAGAACATTACACAAAAACTTGCTGAAGCAGATGCTAAATATGAAACTTCTCAAAAAGAAGCCCAGATTTCAGCGCAACAACTGGAAATTGAACGTCAAAATTATAATCAAAATCGAATCCTTTTAAGCGGCGGTCTTATCATTTTGGCATTGCTCGTTGGATTTCAATGGCACACCAATCGTCAAAAACGCAAAAAAAGAGAGGCGGAACTAGCCCTAGAATTTCAAAAGACACAGGCAGAGAAATTTAAACAATTGGATAACCTCAAAACCAAATTCTTTGCAAATATCTCTCATGAATTGCGCACCCCTTTGACTTTGATTATGAGCCCTCTGGAGGATGCCATTGGTAAATTGAAAAACAAGACTTTGGAAAGTGACCTCCAACTGGCGCATTCCAACAGCAAAAAACTCCTCAATCTCGTTAATGAAGTTCTTGATTTATCGAAACTTGAAGCTGGAAAGCTTGAACTGAATTGGACTTCTGTCAACCTGGACCAATTGACTCGCCGAATTTTCTATTCTTTTCAATCACTGGCTCAATTGAGGAAAATACAGTTAGTATACAAAAATGAGTTGCCAAATGGGCTAATGGTGAAATTGGATGTAGAAAAGTTAGAGAAGATTTTAAATAATTTATTGTCAAATGCGATCAAATATTCAAAATCCAATGGGAAAGTAGAATTTGTGATCAGCCAATTTATTTGGAATGAAGAACCTAAAATAGCAATGGAAGAATTTCTTATTTTCAAAGTGAAAGATTCGGGGGAAGGCATTTCAGAAGAAGAATTACCTAAAATTTTTGATCGCTATTACCAGAGCAATTCTGGAAAATTGATAGGTGGGACAGGGATTGGCCTGGCATTGTCGAATGAATTGGCAAAACACCTTAATGGACAAATAAGTGTTGAAAGTACAATTGGAAAAGGCAGCACTTTTACCCTAAAAATACCCACATGGAAAGGAGAACTGAAAAATCCTGAAATTCAAAAATTGACAAGAGCATTTCAAGAATCAGAAACGCTTCAGTCTACAAACAGCGAAGTAGTAGAGCCGCCATCAATCTACCAACCTATCCTTTTCGGAAATAGAAAACCCAAAATCCTTATTGTTGAAGACAATTTTGAAATGTCAAATTTCCTCGTGAAAATATTATCACCTCATTACGAATGTCAAACAGCTTTTGATGGATTAGAAGCTTTGAGGTTTATGGATGAAACCGGTTTTGATCTCATTACCTCCGATGTGATGATGCCCGAAATGGATGGTTTCGAATTTAGAGAATTGGTGAATCAACGATCTGATTCGAGTCAGACTCCTTTTGTAATGCTCACTGCCAGAGCTTTAGAGGAAGATAAATTACAGGGATTTAAATTGGGCGTAGATGACTACATCACCAAACCCTTCAGTTCAAAAGAGCTATTGGCCAGAATAGATAATTTGTTGAGGAATAAACTGGAACGAGACAATTGGCAAAGAGAAAATGCCCGGGAGCATGTGGAAGTTGAAGTTGTGGAGTCCGCAGAACATCAATTGCTCAAGCAAGCCGAACAAATCATTTTAGATAATCTGGATATTCCCGAATTTAAAGTAACTGACCTGGCAAAAGAAATAGGATACAGCCAAAGGCAGCTCATACGGATTATTAAAAAATTGACGGGTTTTTCTCCAGTCGGTTTTATCCTGGAAATTCGCCTGCAAAAAGCCTTTCAATTACTTCAGAGTCGACAATTCTTAACTGTTTCGGAAGTACGTTATGAGGTCGGAATTGAAAGCGCAGCCTATTTCACCACTAAGTTTAAAGAACGATTTGGCAAGACTCCAAAGGAGTTATTATCAAGGTAATTAAGAGCATGTTTAAATTTTTATCTCCTGAAAACCAAGGATTTATGAACCTGGATTCAATTTATTTTGGTCACTTGCCCAGGCAAACTCCCTAAATAAATTTTCGCCAGAACCATAAAGCCTTGATTTTCAATTCGTAAAATTTTTAAACAAACTCTAATTGCAGGATTTTGTAATAGATTATATTTTTGAAGCATAAAGAGTAGTGATTCAATCAAAAATGAGAAACATCTTACCAATATTTATTTTCCTGTTTTTCAGTTCATCAGTCATGGATGCCCAATCCTCCCCATCCGAATTTGATTCGCTTCATCAAGTTTTGGATAATGAAAAAATGGATACTCAACGAGTGCATTTGATGAATACGCTTGCCTCTTCCTATCGATTTGTCGATTTGGTCAAAGCAGAGCAATTGGCCAATAGTGCTCTGGACCTGTCTCGGGAAGTTGCTTTTCCATCTGGTGAAATACAGGCGCTTTATATGGCAGCCATCATTAGCAGATTAAAGGGAGATGCCGAAGGCGCCGTGTTACTGGGCAAACAATCCATGGACTTGGCTGAAAAACATGAGAACTGGCCATTGGTGGGAAGGAATTGTAATTCACTGGGAAACGCTTATTGCAATTTAGGAAAATACGACACTGCAGTCATTTTTTATTTCAAGGCATTGGAAGGATATGAAAAAAGCAATCATGCAATGGGGATAGCCAGTGTTTACAACAATTTAGGGGATACTTTTTATGATCAGGATAAAGATGATTTGGGGATTGAATACACAAAGAAAGCACTGGAGATATATGAAGAAAAAGGTGAAATGAAACGGGCAGCGGTGACTTTGATGAATTTGGGAAAGATGAGCCATGATGACCAAATTGCAATGGATTATTTTCAAAGAGCTTTGAGCATTCATCAGGAGAATAATGATCTACGTGGAGTAGGAGGGGTGAATGCCAATATAGGTTCCCGATATATGAAACTGGAAGACTATGAGGCTGCATTACCGCATTTTCAGGAAGCATTGCGCATCGCGGAACAAATGGGCAATCAAAAGAGGGCAGCTTCTGCAAAAAGTTCTTTAGGGAAAATTTATTTCTATTTAAAACAACCTGTTCAGGCGATACAATTCTGTGAAGAAGCGCTGTCATTGTCTAAAGCGATTGGGTTCCAGCGAGAGACTATGGAAACCCATAATAATTTGGCAAGATTTCATGCTGACCAAAAGCAGTTTGAAAAAGCCTACTATCACCTTAGCCAAGCCAAAATTTTAAATGATTCTTTAAAGAATAAAACCAATTTGGAGATTACCAGTGAATTGGAAGCTAAGTATGATGCCAAGCAAAAAGAGGCGGAACTTGCCAGCCAACAATTGGAAATTGAACGGCAAAAAAATGCTCAAAATCGTTTGTTGATTTTTGGTGGACTCTTGTTCTTAGGGCTTTTAGCAATCTTCCAATGGTACTTTTATCGCCAAAAACGGAAAAAAAGGGAAACCGAACTGGCATTGGAATTTCAAAAGGCGGAAGCAGAAAATCTACGCGATTTAGACAATATCAAAACCAAATTTTTCGCCAATATTTCTCATGAACTTCGAACACCACTTACCCTGATTATCAGCCCGTTAGAAGATTTGATTGATAAAATGAAGGGGAAATCAAGGCAAGATGAATTGCATTTGGCACATACCAATAGCAAGAAATTGCTCGGTTTGGTGAACGAGATATTGGATCTATCTAAACTGGAAGCCGGAAAATTAGAATTGCACGAAACGGCAGTTAATTTGAATCACCTGACTCGGCGGATCTTTTATTCTTTTCAATCGCTGGCGCATCTACGCGGTATTTCTTTATCCTTCGAGAATGGCTTGCCAGAAGATCTGGGTCTGCAGTTAGACATTGAGAAATACGAGAAAATTTTGAATAACCTCTTATCGAATGCGATCAAATATTCGGAAACGGGGGGGAGTGTGCAGTTGGCGGTGGGCAGTAGGCAGTTTGCAGCGGGAAATTTATTGGTAGTGAGTGTCCATGATTCTGGCCAAGGTATTCCAAAGGAAGAGTTGGAGAAGGTTTTTGATCGGTTTTACCAGAGTAGTTCTGGAAAGATGTCGGGAGGTACGGGTATTGGGCTTGCTTTGTCCAAGGAACTGGCACTGCTTTTTGGTGGAGACTTGAAAGTGGAGAGTGAATTGGGAAAAGGAAGCATTTTTACTCTGGAGATTCCGTTGAAAGAAGCAATGCTTAAAAATTTATCTTTTGAAAGTGAAGAACCAGCAGAATTTCCCGAATTGAACCAACAAGAGGAGGCAAGCATTGATTACAAACCTATCTTGCTAAATGGTGATAAGTCTAAAATCCTCATAGTTGAAGACAATCTGGAAATGTCTGAATTTCTGCACAACATTTTATCTCCTTATTATGAATGTACCAAAGCTTTTAATGGCAAAGAAGCGCTACAAAAATTGGAGGAAGGATCCTATGACCTCATTACCTCTGACGTGATGATGCCTGAGATGGATGGTTTTGAATTTAGAGAAATTATGAGTAAGCGTACAGATTGGAGTCAAACACCTTTCATCATGTTGACTGCAAGAGCTTTAGAGGATGATCGACTTCAAGGCTTGAGCCTGGGCGTAGATGATTACATCACCAAACCTTTTAGCTCAAAAGAATTGTTAGCCAGAATTGATAACCTGCTCAGGAATAAATCTGAACGAGCGCAATTTCAAAAAGAAAACGCCGGGGAAAAAACGGATCATCCCGAATCTGCTGACCGTCAATTATTGAAAGCAGCTGAAAGCATTGTTTTGGAAAATCTCGATGAACCTCAATTTAAGGTAACAGATTTGGCTAAGGAAATTGGATATAGCCAACGCCAACTTAGCCGAATTATCAAGAAATTGACTGGATTATCTCCTGTTGGATTTATTCTGGAAATTCGACTTCAAAAGGCTCGGCAAATGTTGGAAACGCGGCAATTTATGACGGTTTCGGAAGTTCGATATGAGGTGGGCATTGAAAGTCCGGCTTATTTTACGACAAAATTCAAAGAGCGATTTGGGAAGAGCCCCAAAGAGCTACTGGTAGTATAGTTTTTTAGAGTCGTGTGTTAAGAAGTTATGTCTCCTTTCCCAGGTCCTAGCCCTGAAGGGAAAGCCTCCCACTCTCGAAGAAAGCGGGCTGAATTCCCTTCAGGGCTAGGACGTGAGAAGGGTTGAATTGATAATAAATTATAACTTCTTTCGGTACGATTCTTTCAGGCTTTACTACCAGTCGTTCAAACATTTAAGGAAATAATTTCCACTTCAAAAGCCATTTGATTGTTTCGTTTTCCGTAGCTTTCCCCCATGTCAGGTTTACTCCTAATCCAAGACCTAAAACTCCACATAAAAGGTGAAGTACTTTCCGATGCTGCTTCCTTGGGGATGTATTCAACTGATGCCAGTCTCTACCAAATTCAACCGGTAGCAGTCGTATTACCCAAGGATGAAGCAGATGTACAAACTGCTATTAGAATAGCTGTTGACCACAAAACTTCTATTCTTCCCAGAGGTGGAGGTACCAGCCTTGCTGGACAGACAGTTGGGCAATCCATGATTTTGGATTTTTCGAAATACATGAATCAGATTTTGGAAGTGAATGTGGAAGAAAAATGGGCAATCGTCCAACCAGGACTCGTCAGGGATGTGCTGAATCAGGAATTGCAAAAACACAATTTGCATTTTGCGCCTGACCCTGCCACTTCAAGCAGAGCCAATGTGGGTGGTATGATTGGCAATAATTCCTCTGGTACAAAAAGCATTTTATATGGAAAAACGGTGGATCATATATTGGAATTGAAAGTGGCCTTGGCGGATGGAACCATAATGCAATTCAAAGATTTAAGTATTTCAGAGCTTTCAAATAAAGCTGAGCGCAGGGATAGGGAAGGAGACATTTATAAAGCATTCAGACAACTTATTTTCGAAAACCAATCTGAAATCGAAAAACGCTTTCCCAAAGTCATGCGTCGGGTGCAGGGTTACAATTTGGATGAATTCGCAGGGAAGAAAGACTGGAATCTAAGCAAATTGATTTGTGGGAGTGAAGGCACATTAGGGGTCATTTTGGAAGCAAAAATTAATTTAGAACAGCTACCTAAATACAAATCTCTTTGTGTTGTCCACTACCATGATTTTTTGGAAACCATTCGCTCAGTTGAACCTATTTTGAATTTTAACCCTGCTGCAGTAGAAATCCTGGATAAACATGTCATTGAATTAAGTCGCGAAAATCTGGAAACCAGCCGGTTGTGCCATTTCATTGAAGGAGATCCAGAGGCTATTTTGATTGTTGAATTTTATGGTGATACAGAAGAAGCCATTCAAAGCCGGGCTCAACAAATGATTGGAGATTTGCAGCAAAAGGATTACGGATATGCTTATCCCGTTTTTTCGGATGAATCGTCGATGCAGGATGTCTGGACAGTTCGTAAAAAAGGATTGGGTTTAATGTTGGGCGTAAAGACTGCTGAAAAACCATTGGCATTTATTGAAGATGCTGCAATACCCATTGAGCATTTGCCAAAATATATGGAAGAAGTCCTGGAATTGTGTGCTAAATACGAAACCAAAGTTGCAGCTTATGCCCATGCCAGTGTAGGTGTGATTCACGTTCGCCCTTTCCTGGATTTGAGACAGGAAGAACACATTGAAAAATTCAAAATTATTGCTCAAGGAACTTTCGATTTAGTGAAAAAATACGGAGGCTCGTGGAGTGGTGAACATGGAGATGGTTTGGTTCGATCTCCCTTTTTGAAGGATTATTTTGGAGAACAGATTTATGAAGCATTGAAACAAGTCAAGCAGCTTTTTGATCCTCAAAACCTGATGAACCCAGGGAAAATAATCGATGCGCCTCCTATTGATGAAAACCTGCGTTATGGTGCTCAATATGCGGATCAAAAGGTGGAAACGATTTTCAAATATCGCGAAGACCAAAGCTTTGCCAATGCGGTTCACCTCTGTACTGGGGTAGGGGAGTGTCGCAAGACATTCGGTGGAACTATGTGTCCCAGTTTTCGCGCCACACGTGAAGAAGAACATTCTACCAGAGGGCGGGCGAATATCCTTCGACTTGCCATATCTGGACAATTAGGGCAAGCAGGTTTGCTGGATGAACGTGTAAAAGATGCGCTGGATTTGTGCCTTTCTTGCAAAGCCTGTAAATCCGAATGTCCCAGTAATGTGGATATGGCCAAGTTGAAAAGCGAAATTTGGCAGAAACGATTTGAGGAAAAAGGGATTCCGATAAGAGACCGATTTGTCAGACACTCTACAGGAATGGCACGATTGTTTTCAGGCAGACTGGCGCCTTTGGTGAATTTTGTCCAGGGGACGAAGTTGTTCCGTTGGGTTTTGGAAAAGATAGTTGGCATTGACAAACGAAGGATTTTGCCAACATACAAACGTAGCGCGGCTCTCCAGAGCCGTGCAAAACAGGACTTTGATAAGGTATCGAGCAATGGACCGGCTCTGGAGAGCCGCGCTACGAGTCTTACCATGAAGGTCGCCCTATTTGCCGATACCTACCTCAATTACCATGACCCTAATATAGGAATTGCAGCCAAAAACTTGCTCGAAAATTTGGGTTATGAAGTAATAATCGCCGATGTTGGATGCTGTCAAAGACCTCGTATTTCGCAGGGTTTTCTGAAGGATGCTAAAAAAGATGGACTCAGAACTGCGTTACACCTTGATAAATACCTTCAGGCAGGCATTCCGGTGGTGGTTTGTGAACCAAGTTGCGCAGCCGCACTAAATGACGATTTACCGGACTTACTGGAAGATGAAGAACTGGCTCAAAGACTAAAAGCAGGCGTGAAAATGATAGATATTTTTCTCTCTGAAGATATAGAAATGGGCATTTTGGATGAATTCAGCTTCCCGATGCCAAAGCACCACAAAATTCACATCCACGGGCATTGTCATCAGAAAGCACTGTACGGAACAAAATCTATGAAACATATTCTGGAAGGGATTGGGGTCGAAGTTTCAGAAATCCCCTCGGGGTGTTGTGGAATGGCGGGCTCTTTTGGTTATGAAAAGGAGCATTATGAATTGTCTAAAAAAGTAGGGGAGGAGGTCTTGTTCCCAGCTATTGAAAAGATTGGAAAAGATGAAGTGATTGTCGCTTGTGGATTTAGTTGCCGCCATCAAATTGATCATTTTTGTGGCAGGGAAAGTAAACATTGGGTGGAGGTTTTTGAAGACACGGTCTGATGGAATTCACCCAGTTTTATTTTCAACAAAATTCATTTTTTAAATATTATTTAGGAAGCTCGTTTCGGTCAACAAATTATATTTTTTTTGTCCACTTTCCATAAAACTATGAAGCTCGCTTCGACCTCTGGTCGATAAGCGGAAAAGGTGAAGGCTTCCAAGCCTGAAGGAAAAAAGTCGTACTGTAGTGTCCTACAGGTCTGGAGCCCTTCGCCTTGTTTCGTCTGGGGAAACCTTAGAAAAGGAGCCGATAGAATACCATTTATTCAAAGTAAATGAAAATTAAAATTAAAATTAAAATTAAAATTAAAATGAAAATTAAAATGAAAATATTGTTGCTGAACCATTTTCATTTTCATTTTCATTTTCATTCAATTAGTGTATTGATTCACCTAATCCGATCGCGGGATGTTTACCAAATTCCACAATGGGATGTCCACTGAAATAAATATTCCATAGCGAATTGTGCTACTTTCAATTGTATTGCCAGCTGTATTTACTTCTCTCAATCCAGGATTCACCTGCATGCCTGCACCTATTGATACGGGAATGTTTTTTGGCAAGCCATATACTAAAAAGACGCCAGGTGCATAAATGTTCTTTAATTTGATTTTGGGTATATCAACTGTCGTTGTATCGTTGAATCGAAAGGCGGTTAAGGCTCCAATATCAATTAAACTTCCATAAAGTGAAATGGCTCCTTTTCCATCCAAGCCCCAGCTTGCAGCAAATCCAAGGGGTGCGGATAGGGAGCCAGTCCATTCCGTTGGATTGCCTTCCACATCTCTCAATTCTTCTTTACCTCCAAAAAGACCAACATAGGAATTGATGGACATATTGAACCTGGAGTATTTCTTCATTGTCGAACTACCTGCTGGCAGGGCATATGCTTCGATTATATCTGCTACTTCATTGGAAGAATCAGCCTGAGCCATAGCCGCCATAAAGGAACCAAATTTGAGTAAGGCATCTTTGTATTCAAAATGGCTGTCTTGTAGTAACAATTCAAGTAATTCAGTCAATTTTACAATTACAGAACTGAAATTATTCAATCTTACATCCAGATAGATTTCGTTGAGTAATTGAAGCACCCGAATTACTTTTTGTTCCTCCGCAGAAACTGGTTGCCCTGTCAATGTCATGCGAATTTCAAATCCTTCATTGATGATTTCAATGATGGTATTCATAGCATTGTAAAAGGTCTGGTACCTGTTATTCTTTGTCAGAGAAGTATCTGTCGCCAGGGAGCGAAAATCGTCATCAAGCGATTTGCCATAGGATACGAGGTTATACACATGTTGTTTGAGTTGTAAACCAAGTTGCAGATCTTTATTCCTTAAAGCTTCTCTGAGCGAAATCGTGGTATCTTTTGTAACGTATTCGATATTGCCACCATCCATCTGATACATAAAGGCCAGGAAAATATCAAAAGCTGGCTGCTTCAGTAAAAGCTGGTTGATTTGCGATTGACTGACGTAAATTCTTGTTGGGTCTCCTGATTGGAGTAGATTGGATAATAGCTGGGCGGTTTTGACGCCTCCTTCCAAACCAACCACCCCTGCCGAATCAAAGGGCAGATTGTCTGCCAAATAATTAATAATCGTAACTGGTGAAGTGCCATCAATGCCCATTTGAGCAGCCGTCAACAAATCCGGAACCAGGTACTTCATCCACTTTTTCTTGAAAATATCTTTATGGTTGGCTTCTCGTAAATAATCGGATAAGTGACCTGGAAGTGATTTGAAATCCTGGATGTATGCAGATCGAATGGCATCCAGGTAAGTATTGATTTGGTAAACTTGCTCTCCTATTAATTGAAAAACGGCATAGGTGTTGGGGAACAGTTTTTGAAATTCTTCATGCTTGTCTAGCGCTTCCTTGAATCGGGAAAAAAATGCAGTATTTAACTCCTCTTTGGTGCGTTTCACCAGAAATTGCGCTAAACCATCTGCCAGATTGGTGACATCTAAACCGCCAATCTTTGAGAATAAGCCACCACCTCCAGCATTGAAACTGCTAATAGAGAAACCCGGTGGTAAAACTGTAATCGGACAGGTGGCACAAATGAATGGGTTATTACTGGCATTGTATTTTGCCAAAACATCGCTATAGGATGCACCAGAAGTTCCTTGTAAGTCGGGATCGTATTTGGCAAGGATGTGAAAGACTTCTGATGTATCTTTCAGCGTCCAGGCTTTAAATTCATCATCATATGTTGCCAGGGATTGTAGTCTCAAGGCATCTGCCACAGCATTTTGACCATTCGCAAAAAAGTTGGCAAACAAGGAACCGAGTAAAAAAAGAAGTACTGTTTTTCTCATAATTGATTTTTTATGTGGGTTGATAAAAGTGATTTATAATAAGCAGCTCATCATTCATCACCAATGACCCTTCTTCTGTTAATGTGGAGGAATTAAAAATACATTTTCCTGCGCATATTCAGAATAAGATCTGAATACTTGCTGATTTGCTTTTACAAACTCCTCCATGATAATTTGATTGATATTTTTGGATTGAAATGCAGGATTGGTTTTTAATTGATCCCTACCACCTAGTTGGGATAAATAACAAGCCAAAACACCTGCAAAATATGGTGTTGCAAAACTGCTTGAGCCAACCAAAGTATCACTTGCATTAGTATTACACAAGAATTTTTCAATAGAAGGCATCAAAATGCTGATTTGGTTAGAATATTTTGCTCCTGGATTGTCATTGAAAATCTTTTGAGTCAAAGCACCCACCGTGAAAGTTCCAGCCTGATTGGCAGGATAAGGCACCTGGTTTAAGGTGTCGATTAGGTTTTCTGAATTGGCAATTGAACCTATCAGTGCAATTTTTTCCGATTCAATGACAGCCATAACATTTTTTCTGCGGGTTTCGTCCTGAGGCGAAATTCTGGCCATAAACGGAATGCTGAAAGAAATGATATCGGCATTTAATTTTTGAGTCGCCAATTCCAGTGCATTCACAAAATACTTCGAGTGTTTAAAACTTCTATTGGCTTTAATGAAAAAGTAATTGGCTTTTGTGGCTACTCCCTTCAAGCTAAAAGTAGTAAATGGCATGGCTGCCAACATGCTGGTCACCTCGTTTCCATGATCTGAATTTGCACCTGTAATGGTATCATTTCCAGTGCTATCCATGAAATTGGTAACTGTGGCGTCGTACTTTCGACCTGCAATATCTAAATGTTTAAGCGCAGGGTGGTTCAAATTAAAAGCGTTGTCAATAATGATGATATTGATATTGGCTCCCTCTGTGGTCAACCAGGTTGCAGGTACATTTTTGATAAGTGTGTTGTAGTTCCATTGTATTTGAGTTGGATCTGTGATAGGTACAGGTACAGTAGGTGTCGGCTGAGGTTGTTCTGAAAGTTCTACTGTTTCAATATTTGTAGGAATCGGTGGTTGGATTTCCAATGATCCACTCCAATAAAACCAGCCATTATTGTCTTTATACCATATATCAGATTCTCCAAATCCATCTGCTTTTTGGGTGATTCCCTTAAATTTTTGGTCAACGATTTCAAAAGTCACATTGTGGTTAATTTGACCAATTAAATCACTATCAACTAATCTGGTACACGATTTACGAATATTGGTATTTCTTAGTGCTTTTACTTCCATAAGCAAATATTTAAGGGATATATATTGAATTAGAATTTAATGATTTTCAGGTTTGACTCCATCCTTAGAAATTCAAAGTTTTATTGCTCAACCCACTGCCTTATCCCTTACCTCTTGTCCCTCCTTCAACTCTACAGTTCTACTATTTTGGGCAAGACGTTGTGCTACTTGCCCAGCATTTCGAATATTAATCAGTTTATTGAGCATGTCAAACCAGAATGGGGCTCCCAGACTGATTGCAAGCGCAGTAACGAGCCAACCCCATAAGCCCCTACAAAGCTCTGATAAAACGATTTTAAGCTTTGAGTCCTGGTAGGTGTATCTATCGATAAATGGGATTGGGATCCAATGTCCTTCTTTTTTGGTGAGATCCCAATCCAATACCCCATTTTCCCAACCTAAACCAATAGAATTTGAAAATTCATCCAGGCTATTGGTGATTACTTCTTTGGTTTCTTTCCTAATAGAGTCAATTCCATCGGAAAGCTCTTTGGCCGCTAAAGAATCCTGTTCTCCCCAATTTGTTTGGTTCTGATTATTTAAACCATCTAGCAAGTCTTTGTTTTCATTTAAAAAACTGGTAGCCTGACCAATGATGGCTGCTCTGGCTTCTGTATCCACCGAAAGTTTAGAATAGACTTCAAAAGTATTGGCGTTAAAAACAATAGCAAGGAATAAACCCAGGTAGAAAGTGAACCGTTGCATATATCTTTTAAACCTGCCGCTAACCCTTTCCATCGCATTGTCGTACCAGGCGGAGAGCTTCATTTTAAAATCGTCGATACTTTTGGAATCATTAATAAAAGATGTAAGGCTATCTTTCAAATCTCCAACTGGCAAATGTTGGATGGCTTCTCTTGCATCATGTTGATTGAATTCCTTTAATTTCGTTTCTCCAGCAAAAAACTGAATTAAAATGGAGACAAACCGTTCTGAATTCATATAAGAAGGTTGTCGATGGCGTTCATTTCCAATCAATTGACGATACATTGGGCTTTCGAAAAAATGATCTGCCAGAAAAAGATATTTAATACACCGCTTGTGTTCTTCATCTGTTTTACAATGATGCAGAGCAGTTGCTGCTTTTTGGGTAGAATAATAATGTCCAGGTTTTTTATTCAAATACCACTTGTCATAAAGACACTCTTCAAACACGGCTTCAATCTCTTTTTCAGTTAGTTGAGGCCCAGTTTTGTTCTCTTTTTTATTCTTTAAACCATCCCAAAGCGCTTTTTCCAAGGTAACAGGGTCATCCCTTTTTTCATTGAAGTCAAACAGAGATGCAAGAAAGTTCCAGACTTTATAGAGTGATTCACCCCATCCCTTCATGTCATTTGAGTGTTCGTGTTTTTTCCATTCTTCGAGCTTGTCGTGTCGATCATTTTTGCTTCTTTCCGAATACCCAAAAGAAATGATGTACAGAAAATTAGATAGCACTTTTCGCAATACAACCTCAAGAAGGCGCGGATTGCGGTCTCTGAAATGGGGACTCAGCAGGTTTCGGACTGCACGTTCCAATCTTCTCCCTCTTAAAGAAAGCCAACCAGCAATCATTTCCTGGACAATCGTGATGAGTAAACTGAGTAATAAAAACATGAAAACCAGACCAATTACGACATCAAGCATGATAGTTGTTTTTCGGTTAAATTTTAACGGCTTCTCAACAAAAAAATCGAAAGGAAAGAAAGTAGATATGCCACGATAGTTTTTGGTTTTTTGAATAAAATGGAGCAGTAATATCTGAAAAAAAATTAAAGAAATAAAACAAACGCAATTTTGGATATTCTTAGGGGAACCCTGAATGAAAGAATTATTTGTTCGAATTAACAAAGCAAGCATACAAAAAAAAGGCTGCCGACTCATGTCGACAGCCTGATTTCCTTTAAAAAGCTGCGAAATTTATTTGGTAGCACAGATTTTTCTGACCGTGCTTTCAAATCATTTCAAATGTTATGTGGTTTTCATACGACTCTGGAGAGTCGCGATACATTTACTGTTTCAACATTTCCAAACGGAAGGTTCCAAATGAACCTGCATCTACCGTATTCTGCAAATCCAATGTCAGGAAACCTGAGCAAGAGAAAAACAATCCTCCACCTTCAACTCTACCCTCGCCATAAGGACAACCGAAATTGTCACAATGCCATGCAGCTTGCTTGTCAACCCTTGCAACCGCTGTAGATGGGTCATCTACTCTTACCGTTACATCGTATTCTTCCGGGTGGCTAAATAAGTTGATGAATGTAATTTCATTTTCTCCAGGTCCTGCCTGAGCTGTGATCAAGCGGTCAGGATCCAATGTAGTACCAAAATCATCTCTTACAATCAGGTATTCACCTACTGCCTCCTGAACATCAAATGGGCAGAAGAAGAAGACGCTGTATTGCATCGCCTGACGCTGACCAGGATTGAACAAATCACCGGTAAAGTCATCAGAAGTAAAGGTGATGCCGTCTTCGTTGGTTACAGATGCTTCGATGTCAATTCTATCCCCTCCACCGAGGTCAGCCAAATCTACTCCGGCAGCAGTTGCCACTTCTTGAGGAGCAATAGTCAAAGTAGTAGGGAAATCAGTCAACGTCTTCAAAGTGAAAGGACCGGAGGAGCCTTTTCCTGGTTGTACCAAAGTGAAATTGATTTCATAAGAGCGAACATTGCCGCCAGGGGCAGTTAATGGCGCTGAAAATACACCACTTGGATCTCCTAAATCAATGGTGGTGTTGATGTCCGACAATTCAGCATCGAATCGGACAAAACCGCCTTTGCCTGTAATATCATGTGGTGGAGCGAAATCGCTTTCACAAGAAAGAACAAAAAGCGGCAACACAAAAAGTGCGATATAGAAATTTTTTAGTTTCATTTTATAAAGTTTAAGCCTGAGAATAAGCTCAAGTTTAATTTTTAATCTTAAACTTGAACTTATACTTGATCTTAAAAAATTAATTCACGTGATCCTTGGGATTCGTATCCCAGAATACCTGAACGTCAACACCACCTTTTGTAGTGATATTGGAGTTTCTGTTTACACTGTTACTTGGGTAGGCAAAAGAATTAATGAAAAACCCTGGTTGAGGATTCAATGCAGGTTGTGCATTTGAAGGCTTGCCTGTTCGACGATAAGCATTGTATGCTTCTATTCCATTTCCAAAAAGAGCAATGAAATATTCTTTGATCACAACGTCTAGTTTATCATCTGCATTGTCATAAATATCCAATACTGTAGAAACATAATTTTCTACATCATCAGACGTAGGCTCAAAAACAGGATTGACTACACCAGGAGCAAAATTCATGACTTTAGCGATAGAAGCCCTTACACCTTCTTCCAAATAGGTTCTGGCATCACCGTTGGTTCCGAGTTCCAGTGCTGCTTCGGCCAACATAAACTGAGTCCAGCCATAATCCATCAAGGGGTGAATACCTGCTCCTTGCGCGCCATCAGAAAAGCTTGCAAGCGTACCTTGATCTGCATCAAACTGACCACCAGCAGGATACAAACCAATAACAGTTCTCAGTTGATTGTCTGGCGGAATCCCGTCAGTATCAATGTGATCTCGTCCCCAGTGACCGTCACCTGCATGGCAGAATACCATATTTGCGGGGTAGTGATCAGGGAAATTTTCTACGATACATGGCAATTCGTTTACATCGCTGGATGGCTCCAGAGTTTGACGGTAGAAGTAGTACCGCAGACGAGGATCTACAATTCCTTTCTCTGTTTTCAACATCCACATGAAGGAGTTAGACATGTAATCAGAAGCCCCACCATAATTTTTATCGAAGTATGGGTGCTGGCTGGATGGATTGGTTGTATTGTCACCTGAGAATGGGAAGTCCCAATCGCCACTGGCATCAATCAAACCATCAGCAATCGCTTTATTGATTTTATCTGCTGCACTTCCATCTACCAAACGCGTGGTGAGATACAAACGCAATTTCAAAGTATTCACCAATGCAGTCCACCTGGTCGCATCTCCATTATAGAACAAGTCATTGGCAGGCGATCCTAAGGATTCTTTTCCAAAATCTTCTATGGCTGCGTCTAATAAAGCTTCTGCTGCAGCATATACAGTTGCACCATCTTCAACGGTTGGATTGAAATTATTGGGATCCAAAGCCTCCGACCAGGGAATGTCACCAAAATAATCCACCAATGTCATCAAGGTATAAGCTTGTATTGTTTTAGCGATTCCAGAGTGAACAAACAAACTTCTTTCTTCTGCCAAAGGAATTAATGTCGCTCCATCTGTCAAAACACCTACGTATGCCTGCTCCCACATATCATCAAAATCCTGCGGTTGGTAAGCAGTCTCATAGGTTCCGGAACGTGGTTCCATTGCTTTCATTCTGACGGTTTCCATGGTATATTCCGTCAATTCAAAAAAGTATTCACTAAGCCCGAATTGCATGCCGTTAAGTAGAAAATCTACATCTGCAACATCAGGCGTTAGATCATTTGGGCTGTCCTGCAAATCAAGGTCACAAGAAGAGACCATGAAAAGACAGACAGACATGAAAAATATATTTAGATATTTCATTTTTATAATGTTATGATTCTACAATTCTGTGATCCCATGATTATTTATCAAACAAACTTATCGTACCATCAAACCATCATAGTATCAAAGAATCGTAGTCTCAGAAAATCATAGAATTAGAACTTAACTCTCAAGCTTGCTCCATATCTTCTTGCACTTGGTCCATTCAGGAATTCAAAACCAAGACCATTACCATCAGCACCAAAACCGAGTGCATCGGTATCTACATTGGTGTGCTCAGGGAAGTTGATGGCCTTATACCATAAGTTGTACCCTGAAAGGGAAACTGTGATTTCTCCAAAAGGACTTGCATCCAACAATGTTTTTGGAAGCGTATAAGACAAGCTTACCTCTCTTAAGCGAACAGTCGTTGCATCAAAGACAGACATTTCACTTGGTCCAAATCCATAATTGTCGAAATAAAGATTGGTAGCGGTAATCATAGTTGTATTTGGAATTTCATTTCCATCATTGTCAATGATTACACCTTCGAGCAAGAATGCTTGAGTTCTGTCAAAATCTGTGTCTTTAGTCAAACCTCTGGACAATAATGCTCTGGCACTTCCGGAATACATATCCCCTCCTTTGCGATAATCAAACTGGAAGGAGAAATTCAAACCTTTCCAGGATAAATTATTGGTAATAGAAGTTACAAAATCAGGGTGTGGGTTACCAATTCTTTGAATGGTGTCTGTATGTAGGAAATATCCATCACCATCGATAATTGGTGTTCCATCTTCAGTTCTGGCAATAGCAGTTCCTTTAATAATTCCAAAAGGTTCGCCTTCTTCAGCAAAATTTCCGAGGTTGGTAAATCCAGCTATATTAACTTCAGAGAGTCCCTGTCCTAATTTGTTAACGATACTTTGATAAGCATAAAAATTACCATATAGATTCCATTGGAAATTACCTACTCTCACTGGAGTAACGTCTAATCCAATTTCGACTCCTTTATTCTCAATTTCTCCAATATTGAAGAATGTACTAGTATAGCCAGTAGCTGGCTCAAGTGGTGCACGAGTGATTAAGTCCTCCGTAATTCTTCTATACAAAGTCAAATCGACTCCTATGCGATTGTTCCACAATTTTGCATCTATACCAAACTCTAATTCTTTATGTAATTCAGGCTTCAGGTTAGGATTACCCAATGTAGAACCTGCACCATTGTCTTCAAAGAAGGTGGCATTTGAATTAGTAGTTATGATGTTTCCATTTCTATCCACGAATTGTTTAGCCACTGCCGAAAGGGTATTTCTGGTGCTGTAAGGATTCGGGAAACCAGCTGAAGTACCATATCCTAAGCGCACTTTCAGATAATCCAAAATTCCGGTATCATCCATCAATTCCGTAGGAATGAAAGACAAACTGGCAGAAGGATAGAACAAAGAACGATTGTCAGGTTCAACTGTAGAAGACCAGTCATTCCTCGCTTGAATATTCAAATAGAGGTAGTTTCTGTAATCAAAAGTTACCTCACCATACATTGCCATCAAGCGCTCTAATGAACGGAATTGCAAATCCAAACCTGAGAAGCTGTTGATAGAAGTGTGATTGGTAAAGTTAGAGTGTTCAATAAAACCAAATACCAACTGGTTAGTAGATTCAAGACCATCTCTATCGAAACGATCCTGACGATAATTAAAACCAATTCTGGCTGTCATATCAAGATCTGGCGCAATGTTTTCAAATTTCAACCCGGCAAATGCATTGTGATCCCAAATGGTGTTTCTAATGTCTGAAGTTCTGTACAAACCATTATTTATATGAGCATAATCATTGCTGCCAAGCCCCATTTTATTTACGAAATATTCTTGGCGTTCTGTATAGGTATCTATACCAAATCGGTAAGTTAAACTCAACCAATCCGTCGCTTCATAAGTCAACCCACTTTGACCGTATACACGCTGAACTTCACTGATATTTCCAGCATTGGCAACCGTCCATCTTGGATTCAGGATGTCATTACCACTTCTGTAATAGACAGCTCCATTAGTTGCAGGTGCCTGGAATGGCAAGCCCATCAAGTCTACACTACGAGGGGTGTAAAAAACATCCGAAAAAACAGAAATACCACCACCTGCCCAGATACCACTACCATCACTATAAGAGATAGGAGGAGTGACCATATCTGTTTGGACAAAATTGATAGTTGTATTCATCCTGAATTTATTGGACAATTTTACTTGTCCACCTACACCTACATTTATTTTTTCAAGTGTGTTGCCTGGTGTAAATCCTTCATCCTGACTGTAACCAAATGTCCCGCTGAAGCTGGCTTTATCAGTTCCTCCTTTAATATTGATGGAAGAATTGTATATGTATCCATCCTGGAAAAAATTCTCTACACTATTGTAGTTTTGGTAATTGTATGGAAGATCTTGATATTCAGGAAATTGTGCTTTAAGGGCAGGATTTGTCAATGCAGATAGTGGGTGATTGACTGTTTCAATTCTATCAAAATGAGGTCCCCAGTTACTGAAGAAAAAACCAAAGTTTTGGTGGAATCCACCTCCATAATTTGTTTGATAATCTGGCAAGGAAGCAATCTCAGTTTTATAATATGATTGATCCACTGTAATAGCCAATTTTCCATCCGTTCCCCCAGCTGCTCCATTTTTTGTGGTAATTAAAATTACCCCATTTCGACCATTCTCACCATACAATACAGAAGCAGAAAGTCCTTTCAAGACACTTACGCTTTCTATATTATTTGGGTCAATGTCCAGGAATCGACTGGAAGTTGACTGACCACCTTCGAGGAAGTCATTGGTTCCGTTGTCTTTGTTAGTGCTGATATTGAATGGTACACCGTCTACGATAAATAAAGGCTGGTTACTTCCAGTAAGAGAAGAATAACCACGTAGAATGATATTGGTACCTGTCCCACTCACACCACTGGTGCTGGTGATATTCAGTCCGGCAACCTTTCCTTTCAACATTCTGGAAACATCAGAGCCTGGTATGCGCTCCAATTCTTCTCCTGAAACGGTTCCTACGGAATAACCCAGGGCTCGTTTTTCTTTTTCAATACCATGGGCAGTGACGACCACTTCATCAAGGACGAGTCCTTCCTGAAGTGTTACATCCATAACGTTGGAAGCGCTCAATGCCAATTCCTGGGTGGTAAAACCAGTGTAGCTAACTACAATCATACTACCTTCAGGAACTTTCAATGAATAACTGCCATCCACGTCGGTAACAGTACCTGAAGTGGTACCTTTCACGATGATACTAGCTCCGATGAGCGGCTCACCATTTGCGTCGGTAATTGTCCCTTGAATTGTCCGCTCTTGTGCCAGCATGGTTCCAAGTGCCATGAAAAACACCGAAGCGATCAGTAAGAGTTTTTTCATGAGTGAAAAAATTTTGCGGCGGAAGAAATGGAATGATATGGTTTAGGAATGTTGGACTATCCAGGGTCTATGATTCCAGTTTCCACAGCCTTTAATTGAATTAGTGATGAATAAAATATCCAGCTATGCTACCGATTATTCCCGGTAGATAGTGGTGGTTTGGTAAGAAATAGGCTTAAAATCTAAAGAAATGTGTGTATGTCGGTAGGCTGTAAAAAATAACAGCCGAGTGATTTTACTTAAAAAGATGTCGCAGACTGAGCCTGCGACATCACAATTGAATTAGTATGAAAAAAACTCTCATTAGTTCCAAACAACTTTTTGGGCGAATGTCATCCCTCTAATCTCTTCTTCAAATTGGTTTAATGTTGTTAAAATTGTTCAAAACTGTATTTGAACAATTTTCAACCATTTTGAACAACCTCCTAAAATGACAAAGCCGCATAGCAGGTTTATCACCCGACTATACGGCAGCTTCTGAAATCCATATGGAGATAAAGCGTGTCAGCCCTCTTTTGAGGAATTTATAGTCTGGTGATTTCCTTATTTGAATTCTGATTTACTCGAGAATTTCAAACTGTAGGGCGAATTTAGGTAGGGATGTGGGCATGAGATACTACCCAAAAGGGTAGTTTTTGATGGAAATTTGCCCTCAATTATTGTAAAATTCTGCTCGCTGCCAGGGGGAAGGGGATTATTTAGTCAGATGGATGACAAGGAAATTTACTTTTTTGAACAACTTCACTTAAAAAAAAACTCCCGAAGCAAATGCTCCGGGAGAATTACCAAAAAATCACCCCGAAAGGAAATAATCTAACAGATGTTAATCTTCTTTTTGGAACACTATGATGAATTGCTCGAAGAAACTGGAAAATAGTTTCAAAGGCAAATACTTTATACAGTTGCTTCTTTTCGAGAACTTGCAATGGCTAGTGAATAAATGACCAAGCCAAATCCAATTTTATTGATGGCATCGCCAATATTATAGATGATGTCCATACTTGAAGCTGCTAATACTCCACTTAACCAACCAGAGCCTTCGATAGTCATATAGCCAATTGGGTAAATTGCCCAACCAACTAAAACGAACCATGCCAGGGCTTTGAATGCTTTTTGTAAAATTGGGTCATTGGAACTATCAGCCAGCTTTTTAGCAGAGCCCAACCAGATCTCATAGAGAATTCCGATGTATCCAATGGTTGAAATGAAACCCCATAACACTGAGCTGTCTCTAAAAACTGTTTCACCTAAATAACCCGCAATAAGCATCCACAGAGAGTAAAAAATCAAAGAACACTTATCCAAATAGATTTTATACTCCACAAAATTGTTCTGATCCAATTGGTTTTGATTAGTCTATTGATAAGCAATTCGTCTTTGACCTTACTCAACTTTTGATGTATAGGGATTTGAATTAGAAAGGTACTCGACCAAATTCCCAAAACCATAAGAAAAGGAACCAAATGCGCAAATTCAAATTGATACAAGTAACAACTCCAAAAAGACAATCCTAACTCTAGAAGCATTAATGGCATCACGATGATGGTAATTGAACGAGTGTGACGCTTATGAAAATCTAAAAATTGGTTCTTGTCAATAAACCTGAAAGATGGATAATGAACCAATTGAACAACCCATATAAGTCCAAATAAAGCCCATGAAACGGCTAGTGTACTGTAGTATATTGACATTTGTTTAATTTTTTTTAATAAATGTTAAACAAAAAATCAGATCCTATGTTTAGGCATCGAATTTCTAACCAAAAAATAATTAAGCTTAAAATCAAAAAATGTTCAGGCATTGATTTTTGCAATTCCCAAATCACCAAAAAATTAATTAATCACAATCAGCTCTTGCCCGGAATTGATTTGGGCTTTTTGTGGACATTTATCTAAATGGAGCTTTATTACCTGAATTATCAGGAGTATCTCTCCGGGCAGCTACTCCTTTTTTTCGTTTCTTTTCAGGGGGACATTGAAGTGGCGCGGGATTCATCCTTTTAATTCAAATATGAGACAAAATAAAATTTCAGTAGTGAAGTAACGTGTGATCTTTTTCATGAGATTCAAAACTTCTTTATTCTTTTCAGGAAGGTGCCAGTTTGTCTGGTGCCTTTTTTTATTCTTCTTTGTCTTGATGAATTGAAAAATAGAAAAAATATTTGCACATTTGCAATAACTTCTACAAGTGTTGATGAAATCAGCGCTTTTTTTAGTTTTATTTAATCTACAAATGTTGAAGAAATGCAAGGATTAGGATATTTAGAAGAAACCATCTTATTGCTCATCATGGCAATGGATGAAGATGCCTATGGGTTTGCCGTTACGGAAACCTATAAAAAGCATACTGGTAAGTCTATTTCAATTAGTGCCATCCATTCAGTTATGTCGAGGTTAGAGAAAAAAGGACTCATCAAAAGTTATATGGGGGGTGCTACTGCCGAGAGGGGAGGGCGTCGAAAACGCATTTTTGAACCTACGGATCGGGGCAGGGAAGTCATTGCAGAAATCAAGGCTTCTCGCCAAAAATTGTGGTCGCTTATTCCTAATCTGTCATGAATGCACCAAAACATATACCTCCAAAATGGGCAGACCGTTTTTTGGTTTGGTTTTGTTCAGAAGACTTGATTGAAGAAATCCAGGGCGATTTGCATGAAGCTTATCATCATCGTTTTAAGGCTTATGGTCGAATGCGAGCCAATCGCATGTTCATTGAAGACGTGTTTAGATTTTTCAAACCCTATGCCTTTGAGAAATACTCCAGGGCAAAACAATTTTTACCAATGTTCAATAACTACTTTAAGATCGCTTTTCGAAATATTTTGCATAGAAAAGGCTTTACTGCCATCAACCTGATTGGATTAACTTTTGGCATTTCGGCTGTCATGCTGATAGGTTTTTACCTCAAAAATGAATTGACCTACGACCACAGCACGCCGAATCATGAACGGATATTTCGATTGATGAATCAGTTTCGGGATCAGACATACACCTGTATGCCATTTCCAAAATATTTTCAATCTGATAAGGCGACCCAGATTACGTTGATCAATTGGCTGGAGGAAAATGAAGCAGTCGAAGCAGCTTGCCATTTTGTACCTTCCAATTCAGATATTGGGGGCGGAGACAAGTATTTTGTCGAAGTAGACCGAGATAAATTCATAGCCGAAAATGTCCTATATACCAATGCTGGGATGGCATTTCAGGAAATTTTCTCTCAGCAATTTTTAGCAGGATCTCCAGAAGCTGCTTTTGGAGATTATGATAAAATTGTTTTGACCGAAAAATTGGCAAAAAGATGGTTTGGTGAGCGATGGGAACGACAGGAAATTATTGGAAAAACGCTAACAGTTCGAGAAGAAAAATTTGAGTTGGCAGGGGTGATTAAAAATGTTCCTGGAAATATGCACTATGAATTTGACTGGATTGTGCATCAGGAACGCATCCCGAGTTGGGGAGCTTATACTTATTTGAAGTTGAAACCAGAAGCATCGATTGCCAGCCTTGTTGCCCAACTCAATGAGGAAGTTGACAAGATATATCCAGGTTATACCGAAGATGTTTTGTCAAGGGGAATCCTGCCTTTGAATTTGACCGATATCCATTTTACGGGAGATACGCTGTATGAATTGAAACCTGTGGCGAATAAAGCCTATTTGTCCACATTTGGGATTGTAGGTATGATCATACTCCTAATCATACTAACCAATTATACCAATTTGTCGATTGCAATGTATGCCGATCGACAGAAAGAACTCGGGATGAGAAAGGTATTGGGTGCTCGCTCTTTTGACATTTCTTCACAACTACTGGTGGAGGCGATAGTATTGGCAATGCTATGTCTACCATTTGTATTGCTTATTGTTGTAGATGTATTTCCATACTTCAATGAATTGATGGAGATCAAGATTGCGAAGTCACAAATCTTTAATATAGGCACGCTGTTGACGCTGGTAGCTGTTCTGATATTGACCGGTATCTTAAGTGCAGCTTATCCTGCAATCACATACGGCAATCGCTCTATGTTGCGACTTTTCGGCAAAAAAATCAAACAGGTCTTTGGCAATCGGCACTTCAATTTTCGCAATGGGCTTATTACCGCTCAATTCATCATGGTCATCGCTTTATTAAGCATTACAGCTTATATTTTTCAACAAATGGAATACATCAATAACAAGGATTTGGGTTTTGAAAAAGAAGGAGTCGTTTATTTTGGTATTGACGGCGCTGAAAAATATGAAAAACTCAAAACAGCATTACAACAATATCCAGAGATAGCCGAGATTGGTGCGAATGGGGTACCAGGTTCTGAGATGTTCAATCAGATGACCTATAAGATGAAAGATACCGATGTGACCTTGTCTGATGGTACCGACCAGTACCTAAGTTATGGGAGTTTAAAAACACTCGGAATTGACTGTAAAGCCTGTGAGGTCTTGGAAAATGGGAAAGAAGAGGTATTTATTATCAATCAGACTGCTGCCAAAAAACTAGCAAAAATAAAGGGTGTTCAGCCTTCGGCACTGATTGGAGAAACCCTTATTTCAGAACCTGAATGGGAAAATGAGGAATTTGGTTTTGGCATCCCCCATAAGGTAGATGGCGTGATTGATGATTTTAAGTTTTTTAGTTTAAAATATCCCAATCAGTCCATGTTGATTACGGTAGTCGCCAAGCCAGAATGGGTCTATCATATGCTGATTCGAATCAACTCTGATAATTGGAGAAATACAATGAGAAAAATCGAAAACGAATACAAAAAGATAGAAACTGTTCGGCCTTTTGATTTTACTTTTCTTGAAGACCATTTGAACCAATTGTATGCATCAGAGCGTCGTTCTGGTATTTTGATGGGGGGATTTAGCCTTGTGGCTGTTATTTTGGCATTGATGGGTTTGGCGGGCATCGTTTCTTTTATGGCTTTCAACCGGCAAAAAGAAATTGGTATCCGAAAAGTATTGGGGGCTTCGGTCAATGATATACTTTTTAATTTTAATAAGGAATTTTCCATTTTATTGGGCATTGCCACCCTGATTGCATTGCCAGCGGCGATATGGCTTACTTCCAGGTGGTTAGACAGCTTTGCTTTTCAGATTAAACCACAAATTTGGGTAGTGGGACTTGCGGGTATTACTGCATTGGTGTTGGTAGTTTTGGTGGTTACCATTCAGGCAAAACGAGCAGCTTCGAAGCATCCGATTGAAGTATTAGGGGCTGATTGAGAAATATACGGTCTGTAATTCAAACAAGTCTAATTAAGGTTTTAAAAAAGAGTTGCCGGGTCTACACTGAGTGGCTCGGCACATTTCATTTTGTAGGATTCTTGGTTTTTTAAGAATTATTTAAAGAAATTGATCATGAAATTTGGAACTTTCAACCAGGTATTGGCTATTGTTATTTATTTAACTCCAAATAAAATTTAAAAATGGAAATCGAACAACTCAAAAAAGAAGTGAAATACAAAACTGCCCGTAGTGGTGGGAGTGGTGGTCAACATGTCAACAAGGTAGAGACCAAGGTAGAGCTATTGTTCGATGTGAAGCATTCTGAGGTACTGGATGAAAAGCAAAAATCATTGATTTTAAAGCAATTAGCTTCTCGAATTAATAAAGAAGGCATCCTTTCTGTGACAAGCCAGGAAAAACGTACTCAAATCCTCAATCGAACCCAAGCCTGGAAACGTTTTGCCAAATTGATAGAAAAGGCTTTAATTCCACCAAAAGTGCGTAAGTACAAACCTATCAGACCGAATGCGAAAGTACGTCTGGAAGAAAAACGCCGTCAATCTGAAAAGAAAGCAAGCCGGAAGAAAGATTTTAAGCCGCTGGATTAAGAGCTGGTAAACCTTCAGACACATTTGAATTTATAGCTGGTTTCTGGTTATCTGGTTGCTGGTTCCTGGTATGTTAGTTTTTTATAAGATATTGTTATCCAGGAAAAAATGAATTACTCTTATAAACCAAGCTGTTCTTTAAAAAACCTGTATGATTCAAATTAAGTAAAAGAACTACCAGGTTTTTTTAATTCTTTGCCTTTTCTTTGCAATAAATTCCATTTTCCTTCTCTGCTTTTCCTTGTTCCACTCTTTCTTCTCCTGTGGCGTCATTGGTTTATCGGTTTGTGGAAAGGGATTGTCTTTAACCAAAAAGATTTTTTGTTTGATCAATTTCTCAATGTCCTTTATGAAAGCATTTTCTTCAGGCTCGCAAATAGAAATGGCGATCCCATCTTCACCTGCTCTTCCTGATCTGCCAATGCGATGGACATAGGTTTCAGCGACGTTGGGAATGTCGTAATTGATAACGAACTTTAGTTTATCAATATCAATTCCTCTGGCAGCAATATCTGTAGCAGCTAAAACCCTGATTTTTCCTTCTTTGAAATGCTTTAAAGCTTTTTGACGCTGGTTTTGAGCTTTGTCTCCGTGAATGGCTTCGCATAGAATGCCTTTTCTTTTCAAGTCCCTGGCAATTCGATCAGTTCTCCGTTTGGTTTTAGCAAATAATAAAACCTGATCAATTTTTTTGTTTTGGAGAATATGCAATAACAGATCCTTTTTGGTTTTTCTATTGGTATAATATAGATATTGCTGTACAGTTTCGGCAGCCGAAGAAACTGGATTTACCTTTATTTTCTTTGGGTTTACAAGAATCTTGTTGGATAATTTTACGATGTTTTCAGGCATAGTCGCTGAAAAGAACAAGGACTGGCGTTTTTTGGGAAGCAATTTCAATAACTTCTTAATATCATTGATGAATCCCATATCCAGCATCCTGTCGGCTTCATCCAAAACGAAGACTTTGATAGTTTCCAGGCTAACAATCCCCTGATCTATCAAATCCAATAATCGTCCGGGAGTAGCTACCAAAATGTGAACACCCTTTTTTAGTTTTTCAACTTGTTGGGTTTGTTTGACGCCCCCGAAAATCACTGTGTGCTGGATTATGGTGTGTTTGCCATACGCTTTGATGTTTTCATCTATTTGAATGGCGAGTTCTCTTGTAGGGGTAACTATCAATGCCCTCATCGTAGGTTTTCCCTGCTCTTTTCGCTCAATTTGATGAACCAATTGGATAATGGGGATGGCAAAAGCCGCTGTTTTTCCCGTTCCAGTTTGAGCAGATCCTAAAACGTCATTTCTTTTCAATATAAGGGGTATCGCTTTCTCCTGAATCAATGTCGGCTCTGTATAATTCTTATTTTTAAGTGCCTTTAAAATTGGGTCAATAATTTTCAACTCTTCGAATCTCATTTCGCGCTTATGTTTATTCCCTTATTCAAATCTTTGTTGGAGACTTTTGGGGATATGGTGAAAAGGGCGCAAAAATAGAAATAAAAAATGCTTTCTTTTGCATTGTCATTATCATGTTGGTCAAAACAAGTCCAGTAAATTCTCCTTTTTGCTTCTTGCTACAGGTATGGATTTTCCATTCTTCAAAACCAGGTAGCCACCCTTTCCTTTGACATATTTTTTGACATGGATGAGATGAACCAAGTGCGAATGATGTACTCGGAAAAAGTGATGGTCGGCAAGCATGGCTTCTATCTCTTTGAGTGTTTTTGAAACAAGAATCTTCTCACCAGAAGTCAGGTAAATATTGGTGTAATTGCTTTCTGAGTCGCAGTGAATGATGTGCTCAACTTCGACAAATTCCAGACCTTCTATTGTCGGAAGGGCAATGGCTGGAAAAGTCGGGTTTTCCGATTTTAGGTTTTGATAGAGTTGTTCGAGATGTTTTTGGGTAATGGGGCGAGTTCGTTTATTTTTCACCTTTTCAATGGCTTTTCCAAGTTCTGTTTCATCAATGGGTTTGAGTAAATAATCGACAGCACTCACCTTAAATGCCTTCACCGCAAATTCATCATATGCGGTGGTAAAAATCACATCAAAATCAATTTCAGCGACTTGTTGGAGCCACTCAAATCCATTCATATTCGGCATTTCTATGTCTAAAAACACCAAGTCTGGTCTTAATTTGGAAACTGCCTCCAAAGCCAGGACGGGCTCTTCAAAAGTTCCTACGATTTTTAGTTCCTTCGCAAATACCTCAAGTTCCCATTCAAGAGCTTCGATACTGCCTTGTTCGTCGTCAATAATAATGGCGGTTATCATTTTTTCAGTTGTTAAAATTCAGATTGTCAAAAGAGGTTTTTTAGGATAAGAACTCCTTTTGTCCAGCTGAAAACCTATATAGGCATTTGAATATGGACTTTGGTGCCCAATGCCAGCCCCGCTTCATCTATCAAATCAATAATGGAAACTTTCATTTCTATGCCTTGTAATTGATTGACCATTTTAAGGCGTTCAGAGGTGATTTGCAGCCCCATTGATTTTTGGCGGACTGCAGACTTGCTTTTGATTTCCATTGCCTTTTTCCGACCGATGCCATTGTCTTCGATATCGCAAAAAAGGACTGTTCCGTTTTTATATACATCGATTTTGAGCTTTCCTTTTTCAGTTTTATGCATGAGCCCATGCCAGATTGCATTTTCAACATATGGTTGTAAAATGAGGGGTGGAATCCTAATTTTTTCAGTTTGAACTGCCTCATCGATATTAATTTCAAAATTAAATTTTTTTGAAAAGCGCAAACTTTCCAACTCGATATACAATTCGAGGGCTTTTAATTCATTTGCCAAAGTGACGGTCTGCATTTTTGAATTATTTAAAATCAACCGCATCAGTTGTGAAAATTTGGTCAAATAACGGGTAGCTGCTCTTGGTTCACTCTTGGCAATGTAATTTTTGATGGAATTGAGCGAATTGAACAAAAAATGTGGATTCATTTGGGATCTGAGAGCGGACATTTCCACCTCCATTAGTTTTTTATTAAAAGCGGTTTTCAATGCCTCCTTTTCTTTAATTTGCCCAATTCGGTATTGATAGAAACCGTAAATAGCAGTTGCGATAATGAATCCACCTAAAAGATAAAACCAAGTCGTCCGCCAAAAGGGGGGAAGTATTTGAACTTTTATTGAAATCTCCTGTGCTAAAGCAGCTCTTCCCGGCATTTTTACACGAAAAACATACTCACCGCCGCCCACATTGGTGTATTGAGCAGTCCCTTCATTGGTTGTCCGCCATTCTTTGTCAAAACCCTCTAATTTATATTGGAAGCTTACTTCCTTCACATGAGAAAAGTCGAGCGTTGAAAAGTTGAAAGTGAAAAAATTCTCTCGCCAGGAAAGAGAAATTTCGTCCATTAAATGGAGGTGTTTTTCAAACTGTTTTGTTTGGTCAAAAACTTGTAGCCCAGTAAAAATTAGATTTGGAGGCTTCACTTTTGGTTTAAGTTCATGGGGTGAAAAAGTTGTAAAATAACCTATGCCACCCAATATGATTTCCCCAGTTGAAATGCGCTGTAGGGAAGTAGCCCATCTTCGGTGTAGATTGTTTTCGCGCAAGCCATCACTGGTAGAATAATTGGTAAAAGTAAATGATTTGGTATCTAGCTGGGAAAGTCCATTGCCAGTGGCAAGCCAAAGATTGTTGTCTTCATCTGTTTCAATTTTAAAAACCTTATTGCTAGGCAATCCAGATTCTACTCCGAAGTGTCGGAATTGTTTGCCTATTGGCGCTGATGGGTCGAAACGATCCAAGCCATTATACTTATAGCTCACCCAAACCACGTCCTGATGGTCGATTGCAAGTGCAAAAGTCCAGGAATCGGAAAGGCAATCCCCACAATTTTCTGAGGCTGTCCAGGTTTGAAAGGTTTCGCTTTCAGGGTTGAACTTGACCAAAAAAGGTTCTGCAGTAAACCAAATATTGCCTTTGCTGTCGGAGCTTATATCATTGAGTGCATCTGGTCTGGGATGATGTGGAGGAGCCTCCTCGCCGAGAGCGTAAAAACGCGTCGTTTGGGCAGATAAATCAATTTTCATAAAACCCTGAGGTGAAATCAGCGCCCAAATATTTCCCGAGGGGTCTAATGTCATGGCTTTAAATCGGCAGGATCCAAGGACACCTTTCCTATCCCATTCCGGGAAAGTCAATTTATTATCCCCTTTCAGGAGCACAAACATGCCATGTAATGAAGCAAACCAAATGTTTCCTGCTTTGTCTTCCAATGCATCGTAAAACCTCAATTGTCCAGCGGGAATTTCAATAGGAAACTCACTTATCCTTGTCACTTTTCCAGATTTTCGATTGATGGCTATAAGGTGACTCCCATATTGTGTACCAACATAGAGCATGGAATCCTGGTTTGGTTGTACAAATGTGTTGGAATGGAAGAAAGAAGGCAATACACTATAATTCAAGGCCAAATCATAATGTTTAAAACTTTGCATCGAAGGATTTATCAAACTGACCCCTTTTTCGGTTCCGACCCAAAGAATGCCGTTGGAGTCCTTAAACACAGACTCTATCGTACCTGGCAAATTTGCGTGAATACCCACGGTGGGAAAAAAAGAAAAGCGTTCGGTTTCCACATTCAAAATGCCCAAACCTATTTCCACACCTCCTACCCAAAATTCCCTTTTTGATTTGGGGAGTAAGCATCGAAGACTGTTGGTGAATGGGGTTTCGGGGGTGAAAACTTTCCATCTGTTTTTATCCGACTCATATCGGATAACCGAATTTGCAGAGGCGCCGAACCAAAACACGCCGGAATTTTCATAAATTTCTTTTATGGCTCCCTGAAAAGGCAAGACCTCTTTTGGCAGTTTTACTTTTGAAAAAGCTTCCTTTTCAATTGAAAAATGAAGCAATCCCTGCCGGGTACTCAACCAAATCAAACTGGCTTGTTCCGAGTCTGGATGGATAGCGTAAACCACATTGTATCGACGATGTACCAATTCCGGTGAGTTGAGTGTCGGACGCCAGGTTCTAAAACTTCGCGTTTGGGTATCAAAAAAAGCAATGCCTCTTTCCAGAGCAAGCCATAAATTTCCATTTTTATCTTCGGCTATGTCCCAAATGGTAGTGAGGCTGACTGTGTCGTTAACTGGTATTTTAAAAGATTGAAAATCAAGTGTTTTGGGATTGTAATAACCGAGCACTCCTTCTGCCGACCCCATCCAGATTTTACCCTTTTTATCTTTCAAGAGGCAGGAAATGTCATAGGGTACTTCAAATCCATTGTTGGCAAATTTTTGATGAATGGTTTCCACTTTTTGTCCGTCATATCGATAAAGCCCTTCCCTCGTCCCAAACCAAATATATCCCAAATCATCTTGTAAAATATCCGAAACGCTTGCCGAGTTCAATTCCGATGATTTGGTAAAATGCGAAAATACCGTTTGGGAAACCTGGCTACTGACCCGGATTCCGAAAAAGAACAGCAAAAAAATGCCACCTATTGGTTTATATAAAAATGGTTTCTGCATAGAGCATGTTTAAATTTAGTTTTTTGAATAATATGAAATGCATTTCACAGCTAATCGAAGCTTATTTTGAGTCACATACATGGAATGTATATGGCGAAAAATAACTGAAGAGTAGTGAAGAAAGGTGGTCATATTAACAAAAGGATTAATTTTAAACATGCTCTAACAGCTTTGGAACAAATGTGAGGCATAGAACCACATCACTCACATTCTTATTCGCTAAAAATTAGAAAGATAAAGCAAGCTCCGGGAAATTAGAAATTAGAATGATTAGTCGGGCTATATGAAGGGATAACTGGGAAAATAGGCTGATTATTGGGATGTTAGTGTTGATCGCTATTTTTGATCATTCCTCAATTTACTAACTAATTACTAAAACCTCGAAATAAGCCCTCCGGTCAAAGTATCCTTCTGAACGTCCCAACTGCTCAGTTTGGCTTTTTATGATTCTTAAGTGCTCCTAATTTTGAATTAATAAAAATCAAAACAGGCTTCTCACCATAAAAAGCAAAACCATGAATCTTAAAACGTTTACTTTTTGGGGGACAATTTTCATTTTGGCTTTCGCTCATTCTGGTTTGGGGCAAAACACCGTTGAAAAGGCAAAAAATATCCTCTCTCAGGCTGGCACTGCTCCAATTGATTTGAAAGGAATCATCCTGTCACATGCGCATGAAAGTAAAAATAGCGGCATTACCCATATCTATTTAAAACAACAAATTAACGGGATTGATATCCTCGGTGCAGTGGGGAGTGTACATTTGAACACATCGGGTGAATTGGTCGCTTTTAATAATGATTTTGTACCCAATGCAGCATCTAAAGTGGCATCTTTTCAACCCATGCTATCCGCGGGTCAGGCACTAGAAAAGGTGCTGATAGATTTAGAACTGGAATGGAAAAATCCCTTAATTGAAATTTCTAGAAAAGAGAACCCAGCCAAAGAAACCTTATTTTCAAAAACTGGTATTTCGAAAGAAGATGTTCCGGTCAAATTGTGTTTTTTTTCTAATAATAACCAAATGCCTACTCTAGCTTGGGATACCCAAATATATTCACTCGATGGTTCGCAATATTGGGTTGTACAAGTAGATGCAAATTCGGGAAAGATTTTAAATAAAAAAGATAGGGTACATCAATGCAATTTTGAGAATTGTGGTAGTGAATTTCACACAAAGACTTCTAATCCAATCAATACAAATCAGATGCGAATTTTAAAACCGAACCCTGCTGTATTAGCTGGTTCCTACCGCGTTTTTGATACTCCGCTCGCCAACCCTACAGAAGGAGCCCGCACCCTTATTGCAGACCCTGAAGATCCCATTGCCTCTCCTTTTGGATGGCACGATACAGATGGAGTAGCAGGGGCTGAATTTACCATCACTCGAGGCAATAATATACATGCCTATGACGATGGCAATAATCCCGATTATAGTCCCGATGGTGGGGCAGGTTTGGTTTTTGACTTTCCATTAGATTTAAATGGGGATCCAGAAACTTATGAAGATGCAGCAATAACCAATGCTTTTTACGTAACAAACCTTTGCCATGACATTTTATACCAATATGGCTTTGATGAAGCAGCTGGCAATTTTCAAGAAAATAATTATGGAAACGGAGGTACTGGCAGCGATTATGTCAACGTAGAAGTACAGGATTTCGCGGGGACCTGTAATGCGAATATGCTCACACAGGAAGAAGGGCTCAATCCTTTTATGCAGCTCTATTTGTGCAACGGTAGAGATATTGCCTATTCTAATTCCATTATTATTCACGAGTATGTTCATGGATTAACAAATCGACTTACCGGAGGGGCAAACGATGTCAATTGTTTGGATAATGCCGAACAAATGGGGGAAGGATGGAGCGATTGGTATTCGCTTATGTTTACTATGAAATCGGGAGATAAGGGTTCTGATCCGATTTACTATGCCAATTGGGCTTTAAATAATGCCGAAGGGATTCGGACTTTTCCTTATTCGACCGATTTGAATATCAATCCGCACACTTATGACGATATTAAAATTGAAGGCGGATCACATGGTGTCGGTGCTGTGTGGTGTGCCATGCTTTGGGATATGACCTGGTTTTTGATTGACACGCATGGTTTCGACCCGGATTTGATAAACGGAACAGGTGGCAATAATATCGCCCTGGATATCGTGACGGAAGCGCTAAAATTACAGTCTTGCGATCCCGGTTTTGTTGATGCCCGGGATGCAATATTGCAGGCTGACCAAAATATCAATGGTGGTGCGAATGAATGTCTGATTTGGGAGGCTTTCGCGCGCCGAGGGCTAGGCGATAGTGCTGATCAAGGGAGTCGATACAGTCGCTTCGATGGGGTTTCAGCTTTTGATTTGCCGACCTCCTGTAACCTATCTTTTTCTAAGGAAGATAATCCTGGGTTTGTACAGCCAGGCAGTATAACTACCTATACGCTCAAGGTGACCAATAATACCAATGGCACTGTCCAAAATATTGACCTCAGTGATGACATCCCTGCCAATACGACTTATGTAGCAGGCTCTGCAAGCAATGGTGGCAGTCTACAGGGAGGTACTGTTGTTTTTCCTACCATCAATTCCTTGAGTTCGGGGTCAATGGAGACGCGCAGTTTTCAGGTTCAAACCAGTAATAGTTTGCCCTCACATAACATCGTTTTTGAAGATGACATGGAAAATGGAGAAGGCAATTGGGATAAGGACTTTCCCTGGGCGATTGCAGCAAATTATCAAAGCTCTGGCAATGCTTTTCGAATTAGTTCCAATCTCTCGTCGACCTGTGCTCGCCTGGAAATGAAAAATTCCGTTGCCATTGGAGCAAATATGGAATTGAAATTTCGACATTATTACCTGTTCTTAAATTCTTTCAGCTTTGTTTACAATGGCGCTTTTGTTGAAATATCCACCGACGGAGGGGGAACATGGCAAACTTTGGATAACCATTTTACCAAAAAGGGATATGACGAAATTTACAACTCACCAGGGAATGCCTGCAACCATAGCGATGGAATCTTCAATGGCACTGGAGGCACCTATATCGAATCGGTGGTGGATTTGAGTAATTTCAATGGTCAAAATGCACTTTTTCGTTTTAGTGTAGTAGCGAATACTCCTTTCTCGGACCTTTGCCGTTGGTATATTGACCATGTGACCATTGGTACCTTCTCCGAAATTCACAACATCGCCAACCTCAAAGCTGACGGATTTTGCAAATATGCTACACTTTCTCCACCAACCATTGTAACCAATAATGTTCCCCCTTCGAATGACGAATGTGCTGGGGCATTTGCTGCTGCTGTTAATGCCAATATGGTTTGTGGTACTATGACATCTGGAACGACTAACTTCTCCACAGAATCTGAGACAGATTGCAGCAGTGGAAATACAAAAGACGTTTGGTTTTCCTTTCAAGCCACACATGTCAAACATCGCTTTGATATTCAAAACAATGCAAACCCTCTCGGTATGGAACTTTATAGCGGCACTTGTGGCAGTTTGACCAGCCTTCAATGTGACAATTCGGATGATGGCTTTAATCAGGACAACCTGAATATTGGTAACACCTACTATATTCGGATTTTTACTCAAAATGGCAATTCCACCTCCAGTTTTGACTTGTGCATCCGGTCATTCCCGCCACCCCCTGCCAATGATGAATGCACTGGGGCAGTGTCTTTGAATGTCAATATTGATGGTTCCTGTACACTCGAAACTTCTTCGACGACTTTGAGCGCGACACAAAGTTTACCGGATTGTTCAGGTGGAAATGTCGAGGATGTATGGTTCACATTTACAGCCCTTGGCACTGAAAACACTTTTGAATTTTCAAACCTCACAGCTATCTATGGCAATCCAAATCCGCTCGATTTGGGTTTTGAAGTTTTTTCCGGTGATTGTAATAATTTGACCTCCATAAGTTGTATTTCAAGTCTGGCAAATAATCAAACAATCCTCGGATTCACTCCTGGCAATGATTATTTCATCCGGGTGTTTACAGGGGGGACTGGTTTACACGAAGAACCCCTCAACTTCAATATTTGTGTAAAATCATCTTTGCCGAATGATGAATGTGTGTATGCCATTGTTGTGGTTGTCAATCTGGACGACAATTGTGCAAATACAACCCCAGCCACCACCATTAATGCAACTCAATCTGAAACTGCCTGCAATGGCACGAACTCAACAGACTCCTGGTATCAATTTACGGCGACTTCTATAATTCATGAAGTTTCTATTTTGAATACGGTTCACACCGTCGGAATTGAAATATATGAGGGCAACTGTGTGGGTTTGATCTCCCTGGGGTGTAATGAGAATGGGACTATTCAATACAACAATTTCACCATCGGAAATACTTATTTCATTCGAACTTATACGCCCAATGGCGGTACACCAACTAATTTTGACCTTTGTGTCAAATCGCCTGTACCGACGAATGACGACTGTGCGAATGCCATTTCTGCCACAGTTAATGGTGATTTAAATTGTGGCACAACCCATAATGGTACCACGTGGAATGCCACAGCTTCTTCTCCTATTCCTGGTTGTGCTGGCGGTACAGTTCGGGATGTTTGGTTTTCATTTTCGGCTACTGCGAATGAGCATCGAATAACATTATCCAATACCTCATCCTCCACTGGCATAGAAGTGATGAGTGGATCTTGTGGTACCTTGACGAGCCTCGATTGTCAAATAACAACAAGCCTTGACCTTTCTAATTTAACTACATCCACGACGTATTACATTCGCATTTTTACACTTACCTCCAATAGTCCAACAGACTTTACGCTTTGTATTGGTACCCTCCCACCACCTTCAAATGATGATTGTTCAGGCGCATTATCCCTCGTGGTAAACGGAAATGGAGTCTGTGCCAATACAATGGCTGGAACGACCAGCAATGCGACCAATTCTGCAGAAGGTTGTGTCACAAATAATGTGAGGGATGTGTGGTTCAGTTTCGTAGCAACTGATACACGGCACCAAATCGAAATTTTGAATATCGTTGGAACAATCAATTATGAATTACTGGAAGGTGATTGCAATAATTTGACTGTTAAAGATTGCCCGGTTTTGACCACCTTTTTTTACAACGATTTTGTGATAGGGAACACATACTATATAAAAGTATATTCAACCGGCTCTAATAACCCTGCAAGTTTTGATGTTTGTGTAAGTACCCCTCCAGCTCCTGCCAATAATGAATGTGCTACTGCCACTGTGGCTACTGTCAATGCCGATCCTAATTGCACAATTGTCAATTCCGGAACTACTTTATTTGCAGGGCAAAGTTCAACTAGTTGTTTTGGAAGTTCCGTTTTTGATGTGTGGTATATTTTTAATGCATTGGACGCAGATGTGGAAATCATACTTTCCAATACTTCTGCTTTTTTTGGATTGGAGGTCTATGATGGCAGTTGCAATAATTTGACGAGCATTGGCTGTGATGAAACTTTTGCTCAGTTGACGATTATGGGGCTCACCGTGGGCAATGATTATTATATAAGGGTGTTTTCGATGGATGTTGGTGGTACTTTTGACCTTTGCATCAGAGAAATTACCCCGGCGCCTGCAAATGACGATTGTGCAAACCTCGTCACTATAGCCGTCAACCAAAACATCGGATGTGCACAAACCACCTCAGGGACGACCATTGCTGCAACCCAATCCGAGCTTGGATGTTTTGGAGAGTTCACACAAGATGTTTGGTATGATTTCACAGCTACGCATACGGACCATTATATTGATTATTTAAATGTTGTCGGACAAAATGGCGGTTTCGTTGGGTTGGGATTTGAATTGTATGACGGAAACTGCGGTTTACTCAATTCTCTTTTTTGTATTGATGATGTTTCCTTCAATAATCAAACCTTGACTGGACTAAGTGTCGGCACACAATACATTGTTCGTTCCTTCACTACTGATATTGGGGATGCTGCTGATTTTGAAATATGTGCTCGCCTGCCAGGGGCTTTGCCAGTTGAATGGGTGTTTTTTAATGCTAAACGAAAAGATGAGGATGCAGTTTTGCTCGAGTGGGCAACGGCTTTTGAATCTGAAAATGCTGGATTTGACATTCAAAAAAGTCAAGATTTACGTGATTGGGAAAATATTGGTTTTGTAAATGGTTATGCTTATTCAGATACTCAAAAGGCGTATCATTTTATTGATGACCAACCTTTTTTTGGGTTGAATTATTATCGCTTAAAACAAAATGACTTTGCGGGGAAGGTTCGTTATTCTACAATTGAAACGGTTCATTATTATGAAAATAATGCAAGTGGAAAAATTCAAATTTCTCCCAATCCTACCAATGATTATTTGCAACTTTTTGTGCCCCAAAACGATTCCGAAAAGAGGGTATTGAAAATAGAAATTTGGGATAACCTGGGGCGGCAGGTCAAAAGATTAGCAAGTCAAAAATCAAAAACTGAACTGAATGTATCCGCTCTTACCGCAGGGGTATATTGGATTATAGTTAAAAGTGAAAATAGTTTTTTCGATACGATTCGATTCGTGAAGCTCTGAATTTTTGGGATTTAAAAGTACTCGACATCAATGGTCTCGTTGCTAAATTCCAGTCTTTCCATTAAGAACTCATTTCCCAAAGCGTCCAATGCGGAATAACTAAAGCGAACGGGAATGACGTTGTTGCATATCCATCGAATGGATGGAAAGATTCACCAAACTCAGAAAGAGTTTTTTATCATACCATTCAAAATCAATATACACTTCTGGATTTGATCTTCGAGAGGGAAACACCCGTCTAAAGAGTTTTGGAATTAAGGATTCTTCCATAGTGGTTTCATTTTCTCATGAAATTGTAATCAAATGAATAAATGGTGGAAAGTTAAATAGTAAGCCGCCACTAATCTAGAGAGAAATTTTTGAGAATGCTAATGGAGAATTTTATTTAATTTTTAAAAATATTAATAGTTCTTTTCACTTTCTTTATCCCTGAACTTAAGGCGATATTACTTCATTAATGTATAGCTATCGAAAAGTTAATTCAGCATATTGAACAAATTTTGCCTTTGAGCTTGGATGAAAAACAAGTGCTTTCAAAATATTTCCAGCTAAGGAAACTTCGTCGAAGGCAATATTTATTGCAAGAAGGTGATTGGTGTAGGCACTACCATTTTGTGCTGGACGGTTGTCTTCGAATGTATTTCGTAGATGAAAAAGGGAATGAGCATATTCTACAATTTGCTACAGCGAATTGGTGGATTGCAGATATTGGAAGCTTTCATTCAGAAAAACCAAGTCGGTTAAATATTGATGCACTCGAAGCGTCTGAAGTCCTTCGAATTCAAAAAAAGGATTTACTTCATTTGTATGAAAAATATCCCAAATTTGATAGATATTTTCGAGTACTTACCGAAAACGCTTTTGTGAAAATGCAGGATCGGGTTTTACAGAATATTAGCTCCTCTGCAGAAGAACGGTACCGCTCCTTTTTGGAAAATTATCCAAACCTTTCCAATCGCATTTCCCAGGTTCAAATTGCATCCTATATAGGTGTCACTCCTGAATTTTTGAGTAAAATCAGAAAGCAGTTAATGAAAAGGTAATCTAAGCTTTGCAGCCTTGTATTCTTATGATTTCTTAATCTAGATTAAGATTTTTTCTTGTCCTACTTCATTGGTACCGACTCCCCTTTCCCATCATCTTTGTGTCATCATTTTTTAACAATCAAATCATAAAACTATGCAATACTTTTTGATGACAGCAATATCTCTTTTTCTGGTTTTTGCCACGAATGCTCAACCACAAATCAATTCTTCAAACTCAAAAAATAAAACAATCATGGTAACACAAGCCCAGAAATCTATCGAAGCTTTATTAAAATCTTATGAAATAGCTTTGAATGCCTCAGATACCAAATCTGTGTTGAAATTGTACGCTGCTGATGGCGTATTCATGCCTTCTGAAGCCCCCACTAGTATAGGCCAGGAAGCTGTGGAAGGAGCTTATAACTTTGTTTTCAGTCAAATAAAACTGAACATTGAATTTTTTATCGATGAAATAGAAGTTACGGGAGATTTGGCTTTTGCCAGAACCATCTCTAAAGGAACCACCGATGTTCTGGCTGCTGGAATTACTATTCCTGAAGAAAATAGGGAGTTGTTCGTTTTGAAAAAAGTTAACGGGGAATGGAAAATAGCGAGGTATATGTTCAATAAAATGAAGCCAGCAGAGCAATAAGGTTGGGTTAATTAACGCAAGTTGCGAAAAATAATCCTCGCTGCCCTTCCGGGCGGCTCGGGAGGGGTTTTAGGGGGTAAAAGCACCTGGATTCCAAAACCTATGGTTGGGAGTCAAGGTGCTTTTTTGTGTTAAAAGTGATTTAATAGCCCAAATCCTTTTTGCAAAACTTACAATAAACGCCAAAATAAAATAGCGGGGCATCTTTCCGTTATTTATAGTAAATCCAATTCAATTCAATTATGAAGCATTTTTCTCCAACCACCGTTCTCCTATTTTTAATTCTTTTGAGCTCATGTAGTATTCGACAAAGAACTACCAGTAGTAGAATGCAAAGTCCTCCGCCTTACGACAAAGAGATTATTACTCAATCTTTATTCTCTGCCACAGAACAAACCATTAGTGAGGCAAACATTCAAAAAATTCTGGATGGAGAGATTGAATTGCCAGATAAGGTTCGAATTGCAATTTTTAAATATGGCAACCCTGTTGTAAATCGCTACTATGCGAATTATTGGCCAGATGAAGATTATTTGAAACTGCAACAGAGTTATTTGGATACCTTGATTTTCCAAATTCAAAAATCGAATAGAGTGGAACGGATCTTTCCCATTCCCTCTTTAATGATGAGTACTCAACCCAATATTACTGAACTCAGGGAATCAGCGGTTCGCCTTCAAGCTGATTTGTTATTGGTTTTTACAGTGCAGAGCGATATTGACACCAAATACAATATGTTTTCCAAAAACCTGGCAAAAGCATTTGCTACTTGTGAAACCATACTCATGGACACTCGTACGGGTGTAATCCCTCATTCCGATGTCATCACCAAAGATTTTTTTGTAAAAAGAGAATCTCAGGATTGGTCGGATACTGAAATGCAAAAGAGAGCAAAAAACGGGGCAGTAATGTTGAGTCTGGGCAGGACTGGAGAAGGCATTGGGCAGTTTTTGAGACGAAGCGAGTAATTTTATTGTCAAGTCTTTTTAAATCTACAATAAGGGTGGCAATAGCCACCGTTTTTTTTATAATTTCGCATCCATCCTAAAACCAATTTCAGGATGATTTTTGTGAGAAGCCTGACAATGGAATGCTCTGATTGCTCAAAAAATTATTGTCATCATCCTGATCAAAATACAATCAAGAAATTATGAAAAAACTATTCATCTTATTATTCAGTGTGTGGTCATTAAATATCGTGTTTGCTCAAGATAAAAAGGCAAATCTTCAAGATATTCAGGTAGATGTGGTTTATCTCGCTTCTGATCTTTTAGAGGGAAGGGAAACTGGGAAGAAAGGAGAAGCGATGGCTGCCCAATACATTGCTTCCAGGTTTGCGGAAGTGGGATTGACACCAAAAGGGACGGATGGTCAATGGTACCATTCCTTTGATTTTGTGTACAAATCCAATCCGCATGCAGAAACAGGAGAAGATCGTACCGGGAAAAATGTGGTGGGTTATCTGGATAATGGTGCAGAAAACACAATAGTGATAGGCGCACATTACGACCATTTGGGGATGGGGACTTTTGGCTCTCGTTATACGGGAGAACCTCAAATTCACAATGGTGCAGATGATAATGCCAGTGGAGTCGCTTCGATGCTCTATCTCGCAAAAAGATTAAAAAGTTCTTTCGCAAAAAGCAACAACTATCTTTTTATTGCCTTTTCAGGAGAAGAAATGGGCTTGTTTGGCTCCAAATTATATGTCAAAAACCCTACGATTGATTTGAAAAAGGTGAACTATATGCTTAACATGGATATGGTTGGACGACTGAATGAAGGCAAAGTTTTGGCGATCAATGGTGCAGGTACCTCCCCGGTTTGGAAGCAGGAAATTTCACAGATCAATGTAGCAAATATTACAGCCAAAACTTCTGATAGTGGTATTGGACCTTCTGATCATACTTCCTTTTACCTTGAGGACATACCTTGTTTGCACTTCTTTTCTGGTCAACATATGGATTACCACAAACCTATAGATGATGCTCATTTAATCAATTACGAAGGCATTTACCAAATTTCCAATTTCATATTAAAGCTGATAGAGAATCTGGACGATGATGGAAAAATTGTTTTTACTGCCACCAAGGATGATACAGAGCGTTCAGCAGCCAAATTTAAGGTTACCCTTGGTGTGATGCCTGATTATGTATACGAAAAAGAAGGTATGCGAATAGATGCTGTCATCGATAGTCGTCCCGCTGCCAAAGCTGGAATGAAAAAGGGAGACGTGATTGTAAAAATAGGAGGTCAGCCTGTAAAAGATATATACGACTATATGGAAGGTTTAAGTCAGTTTGAGAATGGAGACAAAACCAAAATTCGCGTGAAGCGGGGAGAAGAAATTTTGGAAATGGAGGTGGAGTTTTAAATAGAAAACATGACCTGGCATTTGGTTTACCTGCTTTTCCTATTTGTAATGTTTGGGTTTCGAATACCTCGGGCTCGCCAATACAATCGCATTTCCAGGAAAATAAGCCATCAAAATGCGGTCGATAAAATTCTGCAATTTCTATTTGGAGTAGGAACGACTTTATTACCTGTAGTATTCATCTTTTCGGAAAGGCTCCATTTTGCAAATTATCAGTTGCCTGAAGGCGCAGAATTAATCGGCTTGGTTTTGTTGATTTTAGCAGTTTGGTTTTTTCATGCCTCTCACCGGGATTTGGGCAAAAACTGGTCACCTTCATTGGAGGTTCGGGAAGAACATACATTGGTTACCAAAGGTATTTATTCAAAAATTCGGCATCCTATGTATGTTTCCGCATGGTTGTGGAATTTAGCTGTTCCTTTTTTGCTACACAATTGGTTGGTCAGTGGGTTTGCAATTTTTGGCGTCGGCTTGCTTTATTTTATCCGAGTGCCAAAAGAAGAATCTATGATGGTCGTTGAATTTGGTGAACAATATTTATACTATCAAAAGCAAACGGGAAGGCTGTTTCCTAAACTTTAAGGCGATTCGTTTCTTATGATACAGCCCTATCTACAATTCATAGTGTGTTGAACAAGTCCAAAAATACTTGAATGCTCTAAACATTTTTATCTTTTTTTTATCCATTCGTTACTTTTTTGAATCCTGCCGTCTTATAAAACAACAGATAAATATTTCATTTAAAGATATAATGATGGAGGAATGTTATCGGGTGGAAGTTTAATACGGAAGCCCGATAGCTCTTTTTAAAAAACAAACTGCCATCAGTGTTATTCATTAGAAATGCTGTTGGCAGTTTGTTTTTTATGGAATATTTTTTGAGATCATTTGTAAATATTTAAATAATATTTATAAAATTTGTGCAAACGTTTTCCGTAAGGAGAGTCTAAAAACGGCTCATATTCTACACACCGCACTACATAACAAACACTTTACAAATTATATTCCAAACCAGAGGCTTATCAATCATGAATCCCCTTTTGCCTATAGTGCCCTAAATCATTTGAAAACGCATTTGAAAATTATAATTTAATCAAGACTTTAGGTTTTAGTTGGCATTTATGATAGGTAGCACAAGTGATTAACCTTGATTGCTCCGATTCGGCTAAATAAAAAATATTCCACAGGCTAAAACCCAGGTCTTATTCCGCAAACTTGGTTGTCTTGCAATGGTTTTGGTGGCTTGAGGCTTTCAAAACAAAGGTTGAGTCTTTGCTCAAAATTGTAGGCGACCTTATGCGGTTTTAGTATAATATTATGAAAAGGTTTGTCCCACTCACAATTTTGATGTTTGCCCTATTTTTTGCTTATGGGCAGGTTCCTCAGAAATTTTCTTACCAGGCAGTAGCTACCGATGATGCAGGTACTGAACTTCCAAATCGCCTGCTACACGTAAAAGCCAGTATCGTTAGCGGTACGCCATCCGGTACTGTCCAATATATTGAGCGACACTTAATGGCTACAGATGAATTCGGTTTATTTACCGTAGATATTGGAGCTGGAATCTATGAAGGTGGCATTTTGACTCAATTCTCTCAGATTGATTGGGGAAGTGATCTCTATTTTCTGAGAATAGAAATGGATGCAAGCGGCACTGGAGGCATCGATTTTGTGCCCGTCGGAGTAAAACCATTGTTATCAGTACCTTATGCCTTGTATACAGAAAATGCCAATAGAGCCAATCAGGCTACCCTGGCAGATAGCGCGTCTGTAGCACATACGGCTTTTGATGACAATGATAAAGATGCCCAAAATGAAATTCAGGATTTGCAATTGAATGGTACTGAATTGCAATTGACCAATAGTTCGGCACCTCCAATTGATTTGAGTACATTAAATGTCAACGATGCTGATGCAGATCCATCCAATGAAATTCAGGAACTCACACTAAATGGCAATGAAATACAGTTGACCAATAGCCAGGGACCTCCAATCGACCTAAGTAACCTGGTCAATGATGCAGACGCAGATCCGACCAATGAAATTCAAAGTCTACAACTCACAGGTAATGAATTATCCCTGACAGGTAGCCAGGATCCTCCTGTAGACTTGGGCAACTTAAATGTGGAAGATGCCGATGCAGATCCGACCAATGAAATTCAAAGTCTACAACTCACAGGTAATGAATTATCACTGACAGGTAGCCAGGATCCTCCTATAGACTTGGGCAACTTAAATGTGGAAGATGCCGACGCAGATCCGACCAATGAAATTCAAAGTCTACAACTCACAGGTAATGAATTATCTCTTACAGGTAGTCAGGATCCTCCTATAGACTTGGGCAACTTAAATGTGGAAGATGCCGATGCAGATCCATCCAATGAAATCCAGAATCTCTTTATCAATGGTGATACTTTGGGCATTTCCGGTGGTAACATGCTCCTGCTTTCTAATGCCCTTTCTGGAGCAGGTGGTTTTAATGACCCTGGTGCCACAATAGATTATCCACAAGGAGTAACAGATGCTACCTATATTTTTAGACCAGATAATTATACCGTTCCTCCTGGTAAGGTATTTTATATAGTAGCTGCAGAAGATGAACTGATTTTACCTGGAGTTGGAAATAATTTTGGCAGGCACCTTACTGGTCCCAATATGCCATTGTTTGATGAAGGTGTTGAGATTGACAACTGTAGATGTATCGGCTTTTTGAAAGATAAAAAAGCAGAAGTGAATCCCGACATAGTTGTATTGCAGGCGAATCAAGGCAATGCTTTCTCCGTTCCTTCGAACAAAAACTTCGTATTGAAAAGTGGTTTGGACGCAACCACTCCTGTTACCTTGAATAATATGACGGTGAATTTCTTTAGTGGAACTATTAAAGCTTTAGTAATTCCTGGTGGTATAGAAGTTAGAAATAACGGAAATGATGAGATTATTTTGACCGGTTATATGATTGAAAATCAATAGGTTTTAGATGAAAACCTAATTTCCTAAATGATCATAAATCATATGAATATGAAAAAAATAATCTATTCCATTCTCCTGTTTTCCCTTTTCTCAATTGGAGAAATAGCTGCCCAAAAGATAAAAAGAGACGTGGTCGGGGCAGCAGGCGGAGCGAGTACCTTTTTATCAGGCAGTACTACGATTCGATTGAGTTGTACAGTTGGACAACCACCCAATGCGGGTACAGATGCCAATGCCACTATCTACTTGAGGCAGGGTTTTGAACAACCGCCAAAAAAATCATGTGCAGCCGCTCCAATATCTGATTTTGTATACGATGAGCTGAGTTCTGGGGATTGCGGTGTGAAATTCAATTTGACTTATACAGGGGTGCCGGAAGACAGTACCCAATATCTTTGGGAATTTGGACCCAATGCTTCTCCAACTACTTCCAATGAGCAAAACCCTCAAAATGTAACTTTCAATTCGATTGGTACCCAGACCATCACGCTCACGGTTGTAACTGAAGGGTGTTCACATATTTCTTCCCAGGATATCCAGGTTAGTGTAGCTACAGATTTGGCGGTTGATATTGCTGATCAGACAGATGTTTTATGTTCTGAAAATAGCGATGGAAGTGCTTCCATTGACATTCAGGGAGGGACGACTCCTTATCAGGTCAACTGGTCGAATGGGGCGGTAGGAGAGCAGGTGACAGATTTGGCAATTGGAACCTATGAATTTACCGTAACGGACGGATTGGGATGCCAAATTGTAAATAATGTGATTATCGAAGGCAATGATAGCATATCAGTAGTTCCTGATATTGTTGATGAATCCTGCACTGGAACAGAAGATGGCCTAATTAATTTGGAAGTGATGGGTGGCTTGGCTCCTTATCAATACTTATGGTCTAATGGGAGTTCTTTTGAAGATTTGACCAATTTGACAGGTGATACCTACACGGTTACCATTTCTGATGCAAATAATTGCATTAAAATAATTGCAAATCTGGAAGTAAAAATAGGTTGCCTGGATTTTGATTTCAGAAACCTATTTACGCCCAATGGAGATGGCTCAAATGAGACATGGAACATTCCAGGCATCGAAAATTTTCCTGATAATCGACTCGAAATTTACAATCGCTGGGGTACCCTCGTTTTTGATATGGATGGTTATGACAACTCCTGGATTGGTCAAAATAATTCCGATGGTGCCTTACCAGCCGGACCCTACTACTATATTTTGTACTTGAATGACACGGACGATACGACTTTTAATGGAGCTGTGACGATTCTCAGATGATTAAGTATAAGCTTAAGTTTTAGTTTAAGTTCAAGAGCAATTTGATTTTGATTTTCATTTAAAGAAACCTGGTCTTGCACTTAAGCTTGTTTTGAATTTAAAAGAATGAGACACCTATATACTACTATTCTTATCACTTTCCTCGGAGTTTCTATACTGAAAGCTCAACAGTATCCCCTCTTTTCAAATTTTGTAGTGAATAATTATGGCTATAACCCAGCGACTCCTGCCAAGGCAGGTACCATTGGTGGCCACTTCGTATATCGCAACCAATGGGTTGGGATTGACCAGGCGCCTGAAACCAGTTTTGCTGGAATACGCGGCGGTTTAAAGCAAATTCCAATCAGTGTAGGGGGTTACTTTTTTAGCGATAAAGCCGGTTTAATGGAGCGAAAAGGAGGGATGGCAAGGGTGGCTTATACAGTCACTTTAGCTGAAAATACGACCCTGTCAGCAGGTATTGAAGCTGGGACCCATTCCTTGAGTATTAGTCAGGACTACGTAGTAGATGATGCCCTGGATCAATTGGTCGCAGATGGAATAGAAAAACAAAATATTCCGGATTTGAATATTGGTTTGCATTTTCAAAGAGAAGGCTTGTTTATTGGCCTTGCTTTTCCTCAGCTTTTGGAAAAGAATCTGGATTTTGTAGGGACTCAAAGCCAGGACCAAAGTAGGATATTAAGGCATTATTTTGCAATGGCAGGATATACTTATTATTTAAATGAAAAAGTAGCCATAGAGCCTTCTGCAATTGTAAAAGTTGTGAAAGGGGCACCCACTCAATTTGACGCTAGTGTAAGGGTCTTATTGAATAAATTCTGGATTGGTGGCAACTATCGTCACAAGGATGCAATTGCTGCTTTGGTTGGACTCAATTTCAAAAACTTTGAAGTAGCGTATGGGTATGATGTGACAACAACAAATTTGAACAATTATAACTCAGGCGGGCATGAAATTTCGGTTGGTTTTCATTTTGGTGGTAAAGCAGATAAGGATAATGATGGTATAGCCGATAGTGAAGATGAATGCCCGGATGAACCCGGAGGAAAAGATTCAAATGGATGCCCGGATGATGAATCCCTGGTGAGTGATAATGTAGAGGCAGACGATGACAAGGATGGTATCCCAAATAGCAGAGACAAATGTCCGACAATTGCAGGACTTGAGGTTTTTAATGGTTGCCCGCTAGGGGATCAGGATCATGATGGTATCAGAGATGATATTGATAAATGTCCCAACTTAGCTGGTGTGGCGAGCAACAATGGTTGCCCTATTGATGACCAGGACCGGGATGGTATTGTTGATGCTTATGATAAATGCCCTGAAGTGCCAGGCTCTATTTTAGCTGAAGGATGCCCTTCTGAAGACAGGGATAATGATGGTGTTGTTGATGCATTAGATGACTGTCCAGATATTGCAGGCCCTCAATATTTAAAGGGCTGTCCAATTACAGAAGCTGCAGAATCACCTGCTGCAAAAGCAGTTTTAAGATCGAAGGAAAATATCACCATCCGGAATGTCTATTTTGATACAGACAAGGATATTATTCGCAAAGTACATTTCGAAGAATTGAACAAAGCTGCTGAATTTTTGGTGACCAACCCTGCAGTTAAAATTCGCATGAGCGGGCATACTGATGAGCGGGCCTCTCATGATTACAATGCCGACCTTTCCAAAAGAAGAGTAGAATCCGTTATGTTTTATTTGATCAACCGAGGAGTGAAAAGAAAACAAATAATTGCTGATTACTATGGTGAAGTGGAGCCTGCAGACAACAGGCATGAAGAACCAGGATGGCAATTGAACAGAAGGGTAGAGCTGGAATTGGTTTTTGAATAGAAATTAAAATTAAAATTAAAATTAAAATTAAAATGAAAAACATGAACCATTTTCATTATATCGTTCTATCCTATCATCCCCGTTTTATGCAAAATGGACAATTGCCCATGATAAGTTTTTGAAATATTTTCCTGAGTAAATACAACTTCGGTATCTCCGTAGGCGATTAGGCGCTGGTTCAATAAGATCACTCTGTCAAAATATTCTGAAACCGAGGAGAGGTCATGGTGAACGACTAAAAGCGTCTTTCCTTCATCTGCCAATTTTTTCAAAATACCAATTATTTTTTCCTCTGTAGTCATATCGACACCTACGAAGGGTTCATCCAGTAAAAAGATGTCTGCTTCCTGGCAGAGTGCTCTGGCTAAAAAGACCCTTTGTTGCTGTCCTCCGGATAATTCTCCAATTTGACGGTTTTGCAAATCTTCTATTCCCAAATCTCGAAGGGCATCTATAGCAATGGATTTATCTTCCTTGCTTAATTTTTGAAAAAGTTGTTTGTGAGGGTAACGTCCCATTAAAACGATATCCAACACCGTCGCAGGAAATTGCCAGTCAACATCGTCTTTCTGAGGCACATAAACTACTTTTTTTCTTTGATTTTCAATGGGTTGGGTATTTATGGTGATATTTCCTGCGTTGGTCTCTATCAAGCCCAATATGGCTTTGAATAAAGTTGACTTGCCAGCCCCATTGGGTCCTACTACTCCGTAAATGTTTCCAGAATCGATTTCCAGGAAAATGTTCTTCAATACGATCTTTTTATCGTAGGAAACAGAAAGTCCTTTTATTGAGATAGTCGAATGCGTCATTTTTTTGAGCTTAACATTTTTATTCCATAAATGAACAGGGGTACCAATAGTAAAGCCAAAACCATCCATCCTTTTCCCCCTCCGGAATTTTCTGATGAATCAGTTTCTTCAACAATGACGGTTTTGGATAAAGCCTTTACAATCACTTCTGTATTGTATTTCAACATATCATAATAGGTAGGTGCCGGACTGTCTTTATCACCTATGGAATCTGCATATAATTCCCCACCAATCACTACCTTATTGTCTTTGGCGAGTTGTTCCAATAGTTTGGGATTTACCGTACTTTCAATAAAAACAGCTGGAATATTGTTTTCCCGTATGACTTTATTGAGCCGAATAACATCAGAAGTCTGAGCTTCAACTTCTGTTGAAATACCCAAAACGGATTCTAGTTGAATGCCATAGCGTCTTCCATAATATTGAAAGGCATCGTGAGAGGTGATCAGAATGCGTTGGTTGGCAGGAATTTTTTCAATTTCCGTCTTGATGAATTTATCAAGTTCTTCCAAATGTCCTCGATAAGCCTGGTAATTGAACTCATACACCTCTTTGTTATCTGGATCCAATTCAACCAATGCGTTTTTGATATTTTCGATATAAATCATGCCAAGTGAAGCATCCATCCAAGCATGTGGATCAGCAGAGCCTTTATATTTCTCACTGGTGATGGCATCTACATTTTGAGTAATCAACACCACATTGGCCTTTGTACCTGAATTTTCAATCAATTCATTGAGCCAGCCCTCAAAAGTCAATCCATTCTTCAATATTAAATCAGCTTCCAAAACCAATCGTGCGTCACTGGGTCTGGGTTCATAGGTATGTGGATCGCCACCAATAGGAACAATTGTCTGAATGTCTACATGACCTCCGGCAATGTGCTCCGCCATATCTGCAAAGATAGAAGCGGTCGAAATGACTTTTTTGGGTGGTTCATCATTGGCTGGTAGTGCTTGAGTACTGAATAGCAGTATTGAAAAAAGAAATGTTTTATTCATGTTTATCCATTATTTTTTTTGCACAAACAAATTTTGACAAACCTTATGAGACAGAATCACTTCTTTGGAATCCAAATTGATCTTCACAGATTCGTCATAATCAAATTTCTCTATTACCTTAATATGTGCTCCCAGTGAAAGATGTAGCCGGTCTAGATATTCCAAAAAGGGAGCAGAGTGTTCCTGAACGCCCACAACGATACCATTTTCTCCTGTTTTTAATTCGGATAAGTGGATTTGCTTGCGAAAAGTAAAATTGCCTGCAGCATCGGGAATGGGATCCCCATGTGGATCAAATTTAGGGTACTCTAGAAATTGGTCTAACCTTTCCACCAGTTCTTCCGATTGAATGTGTTCCAGTTGTTCAGCCATATCATGCACCTCTCCCCACGTGAAATGTAATTTTTCAACGAGGAAAACTTCCCATAGTCGATGTTTTCTAATCAAACCTGTGGCCTTTTTCTGACCCAACAACGTCAATGTCACTCCCTTGTACTTTTCATAATTTATAAGAGACTTGCCAGAAAGGCGTTGCAACATGTCAGTAACAGAAGCTGCACTGGTTTTCATTTCTTTTGCAATAGCATTGGTGCTTGCAGGCTTATCAGACTTTTCACAGATTTTGAAAATCGCTTTGAGGTAATTTTCTTCCGTATGAGAAATAATGTCCATCAAGTTTGTTTTGTCTGGCAAAATTATGAATTTTTAGACTAATCTAAAAAATAAATTTTTGCACTCTAAAACAATTAATGGCTACCCTTTGTGATTCACCAAAACCAATATGAGACAACGGTAAATTGATTGGGGCCATCTATCCTATTATGTCTATTGAGCTCAAATCAAGATTTAGTTTATATGGATGTACAACTTATTAGACTGTTTTCGTCAATTACATTCAACAAAAATTAAGTTCTGATCAATAAAAAAGGTCAAATCTTAGACAAAAAAATATTTTTGTATAATAATTTTAAAAAAATGTTGAACAGGAATTTTTGTTTAAATTATTGTAAATCAATTAATTAGTTAGATTAGTTCTAATTTTTTTTCAATAAAAGTATTTTTTGGATTTGTTTTTTTGTTTAATTATTGTATATATTTGTTGAACAAAACAAAGCGTTCATGAAATTCCAATTAAAACAAATCTAAATTCCTCATTATGACTCAAGCAGATTTTTATAGCCGTTTCAATCAATTCAACACGATTTTAAATTCTTTTGCGTATAGCCTTACTCAAAACGTAGAAGACGCCAGAGACCTTTTTCAGGAAACTGCATACAGAGCTTTCAAAAACGTAGATAAATTTGAACAGGATACCAATCTCAAAGCATGGTTGATGACTATCATGAAAAATATCTTTATTAACAACTATCGTAGAAAAGCCAAGAACCCTACTATTCTTGATGATACACATGATGATTACTTCATCAATTCAGGTAAGCAAACGGTGGTAAATCAAGCGAATTCCAACATTCTAATGAAAGAATTGGTAAATATGATTGAAGAATTGGAAGACACCTTCAAAGTTCCGTTCTTAATGCATTATCGTGGTTTCAAATACCAGGAGATTGCAGAACAATTTGATTTACCCTTGGGAACAGTAAAAAGTCGAATCTTCCTTGCAAGGCAACAACTGAAAGATAAGATCAGAGCCAGGTATGCGCATGTCGAGACCGTATTTGAAGCCTAAATAATTTTTTAACTAAAAATACTGCTGTGGCAAATTATTCCATCAAAGATTTGGAAAAACTTTCTGGTGTGAAAGCACATACACTTCGTATTTGGGAGCGTCGCTATCAACTGCTTACTCCGGAAAGAACCCAAACAAACATTCGCTTTTACGGGGATGGGGATTTGCGCAAATTGTTGAATGTCAATATCCTTCTCCAAAATGGTTGGAAAATCTCAAAAGCCAGTAAACTTGATCAGGAAGCTTTGTCAAAAGAGGTTGTCTCCCTGAGAGAAAATCTTCCTCCAGATACCGCTGATTTCTTACCATTTATCAATTCTCTTTTGATTGCTACGCTGGAATTGAATCAGGAAATCTTTGAAAAACTGTTTAATACCGCAACTACCCGATTTGGTTTGAAACAAACTATGATTCATGTTATCAACCCTCTTCTCAGGAAAATTGGTTTGATGTGGTCGGTATGGAGTCTACATCCGGGGCAAGAGCATTTTGCTACAAATCTGATTCGACAGAAACTGTGCACAGCTATAGATAACATTATTGTATTTGACCCCAAACCAGAAAAGTTTCTGCTATTCCTTCCAGAAAAGGAATTTCACGAAATCGGCTTGTTGTTTTCACACTACTGGTTGCGTTCTGAAGGATATACAGTTACCTATTTGGGACAAAATACACCATTCAATGCAGTTGCTCAAGCTGCAGAATTGCAAAACCCGGATTGCCTGCTTACTTTTTTTATAATTGAGCCGAAAGAAGCTGAGGCGCAAAGATACGTGGAAAAACTCTCAGAGATCTTTGTAGACAAAAAAGTTTTTATAGCTGGAACGCCAGAATCCCAGAAAAATATCAGGATGCCCAGCAATATACAATGGCTATCTTCCCCAGAAGATTTAATGTCTATTTTAGAACATTAATACCATTTCCTAAAAATAACTGGCAAAACCCAACTGGAAACCGGCAGAGAAAATACATGAAATGAATAAACCCATTCCATATAGCACTATAAAAACGTCTATCGTAAGACATCCATTTCGTTAAAATTCCCTTAAACCTCAATCCATAAAATCCTTGCTAAGCATTCCCTTCCTAAATTTCGGAAGACATTCAAAAATGATTTTTTACACCCGGCTGAGAAAGGGGCATACTGCCTAATCTGCAAGGGGCGTTTTTGAAATACCCTTACTCCTTCGCTGACTTTCCTTAGCCAAACAAACAAAAGACATTATGAAGAAGATCACCTTGATGCTTCTGGCTGTGGCATTTCTTTTCAGCCTATCCCACGCTCAATTTGTCAACACACCGCCTGCCTCCAAAAAAGCCGCACTTACCGAATACATTGGACTTACGAAAGTACACATCAGTTACCACCGACCTGGCGTGAAAGGCAGAGAAGGAAATCTTTATGGTAATCAAGGCTTGGTACCTTACGATGGTCAGCCTTTCCCCTGGCGTGCAGGTGCCAACGAAAACACGGTCATGTATTTTGGCGATGATGTCAAAATCAATGGCCAGGAACTACCAGCTGGAAAATATGGCTTCCATGTGATTCCCTCAGAAGGCAATGAATGGACTTTGGTCTTTTCCAAAAACAACTGGTCCTGGGGGAGCTTCAACTACGATGTTGCTGAGGATGCACTGCGCGTGACTGCCACTGCCGGAGATTGCGACATGGTAGAATGGCTCAAATACGAATTTGTTAATCAAACCGACAACTCTGCGGATATTGAATTGAGTTGGGAAAAGAGAAAAGTTAGCTTTACAGTAGAAGCAGATGTGCATGAAGTAACCATGCAAAACATTCAAGAAGAACTGGATGGAATCAAAGGGTTTACCTGGCAGGGGATGAATTCTGCTGCAGCTTATACCTTAAATGCGGAAAAAGATTTGGAAAAAGGACTGGCATGGGCAGAACGCTCCTCTCAACCACAATTTGGAGGTCAAAAGAATTTCACGACCTTATCTACTCAGTCTCAAATAATGGCAAAAATGGGCAAAGAAGAAGCCGCCAAAACGATAATGGATGAGGCCATTGGAATGGCGACTATGGTCGAATTGCATTTCTATGGTCGCAATCTCATCCAGCAAAACAAGCCGAAAGAAGCGATGGAGATTTTTGAAATGAATGCGAAAAACAACCCAGAAGATAATTTTACAACTTATGTAGGATTAGCACGCGGAAATATGGCTTTGGAAAATTATGAGGTGGCTGCCAAATATTTCAAAAAAGCAGCACCAAATGCACCTCAGGGGCAAGAATCTGCATATTTAGGTTTGGCAAAACAATGTGAAGAGAAAGCCTCAAAAGGGGATTGATAGGACATTAAAGTTTGCTTAAATCTGGGGTTGTGTAAAAGTAAGTCATGAACATTATTAGCCGTTCAGAGCACTTTTTACACAACCCTTGTTTTTCTTGTACCTTGTAAAAGCTTCTAATACGGTTCCCCAAAGCACCAACTTTGCAACTACAATTGCAAATCTGAAGGGCCTTCAAAATGCTTTTCCGAGACTTCCCGCCTACCTTTAAGCCATGTATCATTTCAAGCATATTGAGCCAAGTTCAAAGTTGAAGCCTTTTATCGTAGGCTATTGGTTGATGGAGCGGAGTAAGGATTGTCCTGTTGCCACTCGCCTGACTTTGGTACCCGATGGTCATCCCGAATTCGTTTTTCACTTAAATGAACCCTTTTGGTTTCTTTCGGAATATGATCCTCCAACACAACACGCCAGGACGGGAATCATTGGGCAACTCACCAAAGCAATGGAAATGAAAGCCCTGCCTGGAGCGAAAGCTTTTTTTGTGAAATTATATCCCTGGGTGCCTTATTGGCTTTTTAAAACGCCTTTGTATTTGTTTAATAATCAGAGCGTAGAATTGGAAAATCTGGATAAAACAGAAAACATAAAAAGCCTTGCAAAAAATATTCGTTCTGCCTCAAGTGTTAATGAAATGATTGCCCATTTTGAAAGTTATTTCATTAAAAAAGTTAAAAGCCACAGCACCAATCCTCTGCTTGAATTAGCGATCAAAAAAATATTTCAAAAAAAGGGAAATCTGACAATGGATGAACTCAATTTGAATGTCAAAGTCAGTCACCGATACCTGGAAATGCTTTTCAAAAAAGAATTGGGTTTGAGTCCCAAAAGGTATGCCCGCATCATCAGGATCAAAAAAATATCCCTTCAACTAATTGAGCAGCCCAATACACAACTCTCCCAATTGGCATATCAGTGGAACTACTATGATCAGTCCCATTTTATCAAAGACTTTAAATCCATTTCCCTACAAACTCCAAGGCAGTTCCTGGAATATTCGCAAAACTTTCCAATAAAAGAACAAGCCGTTTATATTAACCAATGGGATTATTAAAAGTCGAAGAAGCCAAAGCGTCCCCTATCGGGCAGGGGTGATTGGTTCTAATTTAAACTGTTTTTAATCAAAATTAAAATGAAAATCAAAATGAAAAAGCCAAATATTAATAAAGCCAAAGGGGCATTCTATTATTTTAATTTTCATTTTGATTTTCATTTTTTGAAAAAATAATAGAACCAATCAACCCTGCCTATCGGGAGGCACTTCTTGTTACCTTTGTCCCATCAGTGTCTACTGGAAGGGACGCTGATGGATAAAGTCTCGAAACCATTATGGATTTAATTTATGCCGTTGATTTATTCGCTATTTTGGTTTTTGCTGTTAGTGGGGTCTTGGCAGCAGTGGAAAAGAAATTTGATTTGGTAGGTGCATTTATTTTGGCAGTTCGAAGGAAATGGGGGGTTCCTTTCAATCCCTATGTAAAATAGATAACTGTCCATTATTGTAATCTCGATGTTACTTCCTTACTTATTTCGTTTTTTTACAATCCTTCCAATAAGTCCACCCTTACTTTTGCCAAAATCAAATTTTTAAAGCTATGAAAATCAAAATGTACTATCTCCTGATTTTTGTCCTATTCTGCTCAACTAGTAGTCTACTTTCTCAAACCTTGTCAGAGGAGCATGCACCTCCAGAGGCATTTTCTGCGAGTGATCCGATTTTGGATTATTGGGACAATTATTTCAATGAAAACTTTTTCCAAAAAGGCTATGCAATTGAAGATATTGCCAAAGAAGGAACTGGATACCTTCCATTTTTGAGAGCTCAATTATTTTATGATGCAAGAAAAAACCATCAAGGTGAGCTAAGTACCAAAAAGCTGTGGGAATTGCACAAGCAAAGCAAACAGCAATTACTCGATAGAGGTGGATTAACACCCGTTGCGGATTGGCAATCTGTAGGACCCAACAAAATGGACTTTAACGGAGGTCGGATGATTTCCCACGCATTTGACCCTACGAACAGTGAAATCATTTGGGCTGGTGCTGCTTCAGGTGGCTTGTGGCGATCTGAAAATGGTGGGGGAAGCTGGGAGTCCATGTCTGACGAAATTCCCTCCACGGGGGTAGGTGCCATTGCGATCAATCCTCAAAATCGAAATTCCATGTTGATGGGCACAGGTGAAGGCTACTTTGTTGGTGTATCTGTAAGACCTGGAATTGGTGTTTTCAAATCCCATGATCGGGGACTGACCTGGGAGGAAACCTTTTTTCAATTTCAACAATCCGTAGGTGTTTCTGCATTTAAAATTATTTGGCACCCAGTCGATACAAATATTGTATTCATGGCGGCTACCAATGGGGTTTGGAAATCTAATGATGCAGGACAGAGCTGGGATTTGAAATATGGAAATGGCACCAACTGGCAGTTTATTGCTGATGATTTGGTGATGGACACCAACAATCCCGATGTCTTGTATACGGCCATCGAAAATGATGGGATTTACAAAACTACCGATGGAGGGGACAATTGGACGAGGTTAAATACTGGCTTACCTGCGGCTGGTTCTGTCAATTTTATCAGCCTCGATATCTGCCGGGATTTCCCAAATGTATTGTATACCAGCATGGCCAAAGCCTCTGATTTTAGCCTTGAAGGTTTATTCAAAAGTGAAGACAATGGGGCAACCTGGACCAAGTTGACCCAAACTCCAAATGCTTTTTGTCCACCTCCACCCTTTAATTACGCTTGCCAGGGTTTTTATGATAACACCGTTGGTGTATCGCCTACGGATCCCAATCACGTTTTGATTGGAGGCATAACTTTCTGGAACTCCATCGATGGCGGAGCCAATTGGACACAACACGATACCTATGTTTGCCCTACCTGCCCTGGGTTGCCTCCAGGAGCTACTTTTGTAGATCACCACGACATAGGATTTGACCCTAATAACTCGGATATCATCTACAATTTCAGTGATGGAGGAGTTGCCAAATCAATAAATGGAGGTACTTATTGGACACCAATGAATGAAGGATTGATCACTGCCCAATTTTACGCCATTACCAGTGCCAAAACCAACCACAATATCTGGAGTGGCGGTTTTCAGGACCATGGCTTGCAAGCCACCAATTTGGCAAGTTTTGCAGACAAGCAATGGAAAAAATGGGGCTTCCTGGATGGTACAGGAGTAGAGATAGACCATACCAATCCCTTTATCTTGTACGGCACCTGGCTTGATGGTCAAATTCTTAAAAATCCCTCTGGCATCAACACCGCAGGCACCTTTTTTATCAATAATGGCATTCCTGCAAGCGAAAGAGTCTTTCAGGCGAGGCATGCATTGCAAATGGATCCAGTTGATCCTACGGTTTTATATTATGCCTCAGGGCTTAAAATTTACAAAACCACGAATGGAGGCATTCAGTGGCAAGCCATCGCCAATATTCCAAATGTATCTGTTATCGAAGTCGATCTCAATGATCCCAATTATGTCTATGCCGCTAGTTGGGACCAACAAGGCAATTGGGGCTTTTGGCGCAGCATCAATGGTGGGCAAAACTGGAGCCTCACCCTCCAATTTCCCGGCTGGCGAGTCACAGATATAGAATCGGATCCCAATAATCCAGGTGTTGTCTATGCCACTCGAAACAGTGCTTTCCCAAACAATTCTCATGTTTATAAATCTACAGATTGGGGCAATACCTGGACCAGTATTCAGAACAACCTCCCCGATATCACAGTCAATGCGATGGCAATCAATGCCTACGATGGAAATTGCCTATACCTTGCTACTGATTTAGGGGTGTATATTTCCACCGATGGAGGAGGGGAGTGGCTGGAGTACAATGATGGGATGCCGGTTACTTTTGCGATGGATATTCATTACCATCCTCTTGATACCACCTTGAGAATTGGAACGCTGGGAAGGGGTGCATGGAAAACAAAATCGCTACCTGGTGATAGCCAGACAAGTGTTGATGAAATAGAACATGCCCGTTTTTCTTTAGGGCAACCCTTCCCGAATCCTGCGACACAAGAAGTAAATTTATCCTATGAATTGAAAGAGCTAAGCGAGGTAAAGGTGGAAGTATTAAATTATTCAGGTCAATTGGTGGATGTTTTATGGAATGGAATTCAACAGGCTGGAAACCAAACCATAAAATGGGACTTGAGGAACGAGATTGGGCTTAAAGTTTCAAGTGGGGCTTATTTTATTTGCGTCGTGGTCAATGGATTTAGGGGGACGAAGAAAGTAATTGTAAAATAGCAATATTTCAACACTGCCTTGAGCATTCGCTCAAGGCAGTGTTGAAATATTGCTATTTTACCTCAAAGCAGCTTTTAAAGTTTGTTCAATTCTCGGAGCATGACTAGACCCCATCACCACAAAACAGTTTCACCTTTTTGCACTGTTTCCAATATAATCTGAAAAGTGTCTTGAAAAGTTAAGTTACGTTTTCAATTTCAATTCGCAACAAATCACCATCCTTCGGATACTTTCCACTTTTCCATTTTTCGTCATCAAAAGGAGGCAGTACTTTTTCTGGTTCAAAATAATCTCCCCTGACCTCAATATCCATCAGATACCTGGTATCGCTTCTGCGTGTAATGACAAATTCAGTATTGGGAAATTGTTTTTCATACGCTAAAACATCGAGGTATTGCCCCCAGAGAAATAAGGTACTTCGCGAATGGTCAGGGTTTTCAATCCAGGAAATGCTCTTCGTTGAAAGCTGGAATAATAATAGAAAGTTGTATATCAATCTGGATTGGCTATAGAATCCTGAATATCTCTGGCTCAAAATTTTGAGAAACTACCAGGACTTTGTCGCCAATTGTAAATGCTTGAACCTGATGTGACTCCATTTTGATTTTCACCACATTGCTTTGAATCAAAACAGCCACCTCATTTTCAACGATTTCCAGAACTTCTCCGGTTAATTTGAATTGCCCGTCAATTTGTTTGTTGGTGAAAATTTCAGATGGTTTTCCACGTTTGGTTACTTTCCCTTTTTCTATAATGAAAACTTTATCCGATAATTTGATGATTTCTCCAATATCGTGGCTGATGAGCAAGGTCGTCAAATTGAATTCGCGATGAACCTTGAGCAAATAATCCTGTAACTTCAGTCGAATTTTGATGTCCAAGGCGGCAAGGGGTTCATCAAGTAGCAATATATCAGGACGTTGAACGAGGGCTCTGGCAAGCGCAACTCTTTGCTGTTGTCCCCCTGAAAGTGTTTCTGGTTTTCGATTTTGCAATTCTCCCAATTCGACAATCTCAATCAAGTCCGTAGCGGTATGTTTTCCTTGTCCAGGGCGCAAGGCAAATTCCAGATTTTCGCGCACTGTCATATTGGGAAATAGGGCATAGTCCTGAAATACAAAACCGATTTTGCGCTTTTGGGGCTTTAAATTGATTTTTTTATCTGAATCGAACCAAATTTCGTCGCCGACACTGATCCTCCCCGAGTCTGGATTCAATAAACCAGATAACATTCGCAAGGTAGAAGTTTTGCCAGCTCCCGATTCTCCATACAAGGTGATGAATTGTCCTTCTTCAATTTCCATTTGAACATTCAGGTTCATCTCACCATCAGCAGCCTGGAGTTTTTTATGTAAATTCAAAACTATCATTTCCAATATCGTTTTAGATAACCTCCATTAACCAGATAAACCGTTAGCAGGATGAAAAAAGTGATGATAAACAAGACTAAAGAATAGAAATTGGCTGCGCCGTAATTCAGGGCTTCAACCTCATCATAAATGGCAATTGAAGCCACTTTGGTTTTTCCGGGAATGCTACCCCCAATCATTAAGACGACGCCAAATTCACCAACTGTATGTGCAAATGCGAGTACGATTCCTGTGAGCAGTGAAGCTTTAATATTGGGCAATTGAACTTTCAAAAGGGTTGTCAATTTTGATTTTCCCATCAAAAAAGCAGCTTCTGTCAATGAGACTGGCAAGCCTGATAATCCCGATTGAATGGGATGCACCATAAAGGGCAAACTGTACAACACTGAAGCAATGACCAGACCTGTAAAAGAAAAAACCAGCTTGATGCCCAGCCACTCATTCAGCCAGGCGCCGAAAGCATTGCCAGGGCTAAAAGCGACTAAAAAATAAAAGCCCAAAACCGTGGGTGGCAATACCAATGGCATACTCACCAGGGTTTCGATGACTGGCTTGATGCGCGATTTGGAGTTGACCAACCAATAGGCAAGTGGAATGGAGATCAACAACAAAATTCCAGTAGTGACGATTGCCAGGTTAAATGTTAAGATTAGGGGTTGCCAATCCATAGAAATAGGGCAAATTAAGCCCTCATAATAGTTTTTTGTTCAAAATGAGCTTTTATTGTTCTCCCACGAAATAACCATAATTCCTCAAAATACTTTTGGCTTCTTTTGAAAAAAGAAATTCATAAAACTGTATCGCTTTTTCTAACACTTCTTCTTCTTGCCGAATGATGACGACTCCTTGCTCAATCGGTTCAAAATCATCCGCATCCAATTCGACCCATTTGCCAACTCCTTCCATTTCAGGAGATAAAACGACTGCCATGGCGGTAAACCCTATTTCTGCTGATTTGGAAGTGATGAATTGATTGGTCTGTGCAATACTTTCTCCATAGACCAGCTTTTTCTCTACCTGTTCATATAAACCAAAATGCTGCAACACTTCAATCGCTGCTTGCCCATAAGGCGCAGTTTTCGGATTTGCCACAGCAATGTGGTTGATGTATTCTTTTGTCAATAATTCAAGCGAAGGTTTTACCTCCTTCAATGCTGACCACAAAACCAATTTTCCATGCGCATACACTTTCGGAGGTTTAGCAGCCAATCCACTTTTGTAAACTGCTTCCGGGTATTTCATATTTGCAGCCACAAAAATAGAAAAAGGTGCTCCTTCTTTAATTTGGGCGGTTAGTTTTCCCGAAGAACTAATGACCAATTCGCATTCAATGCCCGTTTTTTTAGTAAAAACCTTGGAAAGTTTTTTTATGGCGAATTGCATGTTGGCGGCAGCAGCGATGGTGATTTTGGAAGGTTTGCGTTTTGTCTGCGCGCAGGAGAAAAGAAGAAATGTACTCAGGAAAAGAATAAATGAAATAAAAGATTGTTTCATTGGAAATATTGAGGGGCAATAATAGGAGAATAATTATAACAAAATCAATTTTTTTACAATGCGAATTTATTGTAAGCGTTAATTCAACTAAAAAAGAAGCAAACATGCGCAATCTTCCTATTCTACTCCTTTTTATTTTCTTTTCCTGTGAAACCTATATTTGTGATGAAACCATTCAGATCGAAGCCAAGTTTATGCAATATGCTTGTGGAAAGGACAGCGATGAAATACAAATTCTCAAAATAAACCATGACTCTTTACAACACTTGGTAGGACGAGATATTGATCCCTTGATTAGAAAGAAAATGAGGGATATGAGCCCTTCCTTTTATAAAAATCGGACAGAAGAATTCGGAATGACCTACCGCCTTTGGGGCTTTTTTGATCAACACAATGTGTTTGGTTGTAGTAATGAGAATCCAAGATTTTTGGTGAGCAAAATAGAGCGGCTAAATGGGGATGAATTCCACCTTTAAAAGATGCCCTCATGAAAATCAATACAATTCTTCTAAAACACCCTTCTCGATCTCAATAATAAACTCAAAAATCCTTTTCTGATCCTTCTCTGGCAACTGTTCAAATAAGGCATTGCCCTCCCGAATGATATCAAAACCTATTTCCAGACCCTGAATTTCTTCTGCCGAATATACGCTGGGATGTTTTTTCATTTGGGCTATCAGATATTGAACGATTTCTATGATTTTTTTAACAAGTGGGCGGTCGTATAAAGTCTCAAAAAGGACCTGACTACTATTGATGAATGCTTCAATTTCTTCTTTGGGTAGGGATTTCAAAAGAAAATCAATTTCCGCTTTACCATAAGGCGCTTTAAGTTGTTCTTCTCTTGCTATGGTTATCAGCTTTTTTTCAAATTGATTGGCAGTTAGAAACGATTTCAAGGCGCGAAGTCCAGCCTTTGCGATATTGGGTAAATGCCTGCCGTATTTGAAAATCAAGCGTCCAGAATCCAATACCAGTCGCAATAATTTTTGTGGATTCTTGATATAACCGTCCAAGCTTTCAAAGGCATCATTGAGGGCTTCTCTTTTTTCAAAATCCGGGTAGATATAGTCCAAAAAATAATTCCGAAAAAGGGCTACTTTTTCCTGGTCAAAAGAATTTGGTAAGTCGTATTTGTCCTTCAGGTTTTGGTATTGATATCGCTGTTGTATTACCTCGCGATAACCTGTGATAATTTCCTTGAAAATTTGTTTTTCTGTCATATCGGATTTTGCCTTGTATTGCGGTCTTATAGACGCAACCCAAATTTGCAAAAATAGAAATTACAAGATTTTCTTTCAGCCAATAAAATGGATTTGAATAAATTACTTGAATAGACCTATCAGGTTTCACTTTGTTTAATGTTCCATTTTTAGGAATCAATTTTACCTAACCATATCTGAATCTCCTTTTTATCAACATTTACTTCCACCCAATCTGTATGCTCCGTTGAAGGTACACAAGACCATAAATCCAGTCCCTGCATATACCTGTCTAACGCTTGCTTTCCTAAATAAAGGGTCATCTGATAAATCTCTTGTCCAGTTTCCCCTAAATATGCATGTGTTTAAAGGAATTTACAAATAAACTAGGGAGCTGTCCGATAGGACTGAGGGGGAAATGTCTACCATAATAAATGCTAGTTCATTTAAGTTCCAAAAGACTAATCTTCTTTTAACCCTGAGATTTCTTTCTCCAGCCACTCCACCACGTCATTGTAAAACTTTTCTTCAAAGCCAGCTTTTTGTTCATGCATCAAGCCAAGTGATTTTTCATAAACCTCCAGCACTTTATCCATCTTTTCCTGCTTTTTGTATATGTCACCCAAACTCCAATATATGCGAACTTCCCTGGGGTTCAGGTCCAATGCCCAATCATATATCTCCAGCGCAATTTCATGTTCTCCTCTTTCTCTAAAGTCGTCACCAACAAACCTCAGGTAGCGTGCATTGGAAGGATGATGAAAACCAAATGTAGCTTGCTTTTCAGCGTTAAATGCCTCCACTTGTTCCCGAATGGTCTTCCCCAGGTTTTGAGCAAAAATTTCGATTCTTTTTTGATCTGCCCAATAATTTCGACTCATGTTGACCAGTGCATCATTGACTGAGGGGATGACAACGGACCAATGATCTTTGCCTTCAAATTTACTGCTGCTCCAGACCAAATTGGAGTTTGGATAATTCGGAATCAAACTATCCAGAAAAGCCACCTGTTCCCCAAACTCTTTTTCCAGGTTGCCCACATCTCCAGTTGAACAGTAAAAGAATTTATTGAAAACGGTTCCGGCCTGAAGTAATGAATCCCCCTTATTTAAAATCATATTGTAGCGATAACCCATAGAAGGGCTAACACCAATATAGGCATCAAACAAATCACGATGCGCTCCAAATAAGGTATTGCTGACAAAGGCTCCTCCCCAGGAATGACCAATGATGGCTTTGAAATCATTAACGCGGTATTTTTCGGCGATCAATGGAAATACTTCTTCCTGAAAATGTTGTGTCAATGACTCTGCAGGAGGTTCAAACTCCGAACCCCTCGACTCCGTGACAATCCCAACTGCAATTGTTGGAATCACACAACGGCTTCTAACCAAATAGCCAATATTGCTCTTCGCCATATTCCAAAATTGATCAGATTGGGCATCGAGAACGTAAGTAACCATGAAGGAGGAGGTGCTGTCTGTAAAATAGCGTTCTGGCAGAAAAACTCTGATGCTACGCTCTTTTCCAAAAGCTTCCGATTCTAGAAGGTGCTCAATATTGTTTCTGTCCTGGGCGTAGAAGGGGAATGCAATAACGAAAGCTAGCAGAAAGCAGCAGTGTTTTTTTAGCAGGTTCATATTTGTTATTTTTCTTATGCGACAATTCCACAAATGTACCGAAGAATTTTCCTTACTCTATACCGTACTCCTCAAACAAAAACTGAAAGGCTCTTTCTAAAACTTTATCCTCTGATGCCAGAATATCAGCTTCGGTATTTCTCACATAGATATCAGGAATATGTCCAATGCCATCCAGGCTTGTTCCATCAGGCAAAAGATACATCATAATTGAATACTGATATTGCCAGCCATTAGGTAAAAACCTCCTCATGCCAATGTCTGAAAAATCTCCTGCTGTTGTGGTTCCTATTTGGGTGACGTGCGGAAATAGTTTCATATAAACCAATAAGACATCTGCGGCACTAATCGTAACCTGATCTGTCAAAATAACTACCGGTTTTGTGAAGTTTTCCTTTCCAATTATTTTAGAAGAATATGGGATTTTCTCTCCAAAATCACCATGATTTGGTCCATTTCTCTCTTGTACAGTGTATGCCAATTCCTCCCTGTCAGCAAATCGTCCGGCAATTTGTTCGGCAATCACATCATCCCCTCCGCCATTATGTCTCAAATCCAAAATGATGGCCTTGTGATTCCCAATTTCACTAAGGACATCATCCATGGCATCCTGTTCTTGCAAATCAATTCCATTCAAATAAATATAGCCGATGTCTTTGCTTTTCACCTTTCCGTAAAAATAAAGGTAATGCGCACTTTCACCAGGAATGCCTTTTACACCTTCCAAATAGGATCGTACCAATGGTAAATTTACCTCCCTACTTGCCTGCTCATTGCCAGCAGTGCCCGAAACAAAGTATTCTCTTTTAGATGGATCATTAATAAAGGTATGGGAATCGTCCAGGTAGTTGATCATTTCTGAAAAAATACTCCATAAAGCTTCATCTGTAGTTTGACTGGTAACTTGGGGGCGGTATGCCGCATAAATGCTGTCCCAATTCCAGCCTCTGGCCTGAAATAAGCCGTAATGTTTGTCAAAATCATCCCAGAAAAGTTCAAAGTTGTTTTCAGGTGTATTTGCTGTGTTTTCCCCTAGAAATGCTTTTTCACAGGAAGAAAATAGAATAAAGATGCTTGCTAGAAAAATATATGGTTTCATTGTCGAAGTGATTTTATTTGGATAAGATTTTTGAAAGATTAAAACTGAAGCTGTAGTCCTACAGCAAAAAGATTATCGATGTTTTTATTCAAATCTAATTGGTCAGTTTTGTAATAACTGAAAGTATTGGAAGCGATAAAACTCCATTTAGGATTGAACTGATATTGATAACTTATAGCCCATTGGAAGGCAAAAAAATCGTTGAATGAAGTCCAATCTCCCGTGGTCAATATTTTTAAGGGTCGATTCTCATTATCCCCTAAAAATTTGTTCCAGCCAGTATATGGCGGTCTCACCAACAATCCAAAAATGGGCAATGCAATATTAGTGCTCAACCGATGTTTTTGAGAGAATTGATAATCAAATTTGGCTTTTAAATCCAAACTGTGTAATCCTAAAAAGGTAATTGCATCATCGTCGCCATAAAAGAGGAAACTGAGATAAGTATGGTATTGACCACCAAGCAAAAAATTCCATTTTTCCTTGGATTTTGTCAAATTGACTAAAAACCCAATCTCCAGATTTGCGAGATAGCGATCCGCATCATTAAATTCAGAAATAGCTGCTTTTAGCACACTTGGACTAAAATCAATATTTGCGAAAAAATAGTTGTTCCTTTGAGTGCTCCTCAAATACTGAATACCAACTCCGAAACTACTTGCATCGTAATTTAGCGGTGAAAAATTTAGGTCTTTAAAGTAGGTTTGATTATAACCTACTAAAAATTGAATCTGGTTTTTAGATTCTGGAATAGGGCTGTTTTGAGCTAAAACTTCAAAACTAACAATTACCAGAATCAATACGATTAGGTGTTTTATGTGGTTCATTTTTTTGATGATTGTGAAAAAATAGTTGAGGTGATTTTCCTCGATGTTGGAATTGATCCAAAACCATCATTAATTAAGATCCTGTAGGTGGGTGACCAATCTATTGTTGCAGCTAATGTGGAAGTGAGACGAAAGAGTTGAAAAATTATACGAGTTCCTTCCAAACATCGACAAAAAAGAGAAGTACATCTGCTGTTTGGGTAAGTATTTAATGTTATTTGATTTCCCGGACTTGTTTTGCATTTTTATTCCAGATTTCTACCATTCCTTTTTCATTGGAAGTCACAATCTGAGAATCGTCATCATTCCAGCCCACACCCCAGAGCAAATAACCAGGCTTGCTTTTCTTCAGCAACTTACCGTCTTTTGACCATATTCTCAAGGATTCACTAGCCGTTGCCAATCGCTCTCCATCATTACTCCAATCCATGTTTCGGTACTCAGCTTTGCTTTCTACAATATCTCTTATTTTTTCTCCAGTAGCTGTCCAGAATTGCAGTAGGGGAGGGTAGCCCTGATCATAGTTGCCATAATCTCCTGTAACGAAGAATTCACCAGTGGGATGCCATTGAACACAAAGCATCAAAACATTTTCAGGGCGTGGCTTGATAAACTGTAATTCATCTGTGTCATAATTATACAAAGCGATATGTTTTCCAACGGTAGCGATGATATTCTTTAAAGGATGCCAACTCAACCCAGTGATAGATTTTTGTTCTGTTTCTATTTTTTTCAAGAAGCTTCCATGCTTATCGAAAAAATAGAGGAGCCCTTCATTGGTACCCACCGCTATTAAAGCCTCGTCCGAACTCCAACCAAAAGCTCTGGAACCTTGAGGTGGGAATCCTTCTAATTCAATGCTTTCATCTGTTTCTACATTGAGCATTCCCATTTTCTCTGAAGTGGGTTGGGTCGTAATCGCCAATAGTGGCTTGTTTGGATGCCATTTGAGTTTGGTGATGGTATGCTGTTCCGGATAGCTTTTGATTAGGTTGAAAGCTTCTCCTGAATAAATTTTTAACATTCCGTGATTGCCCCCTACAGCTATGTATTTTCCATCGGGACTCCAACTAGAAGTCCATAATATTTCTTCGTAAACAGTTTGATGAGGTTCCGGAGTTGTTTTGCACTCCAAAAAAAAGATAATTGGAAAAAGTAGAAACAATAAAACCTTCATAAGTGATAGGACATAAATAGTTCAACAGGTTCAAAATGGTTTAAAGTTGTTAGCCCTTTCCTAAGAAACTGACTATCAGGCTTTTAATTCTGGTTTTTTCAATTTTTAACAATTTTAAACTATTTATACAATTTTGAACAACTGCTGCGTTAGTCGCTTCTTGGTGAAGTAACAGAAAAAAACTTTTCTGGCAATCGTTTTTGCATCGACTCAATTTGAGATTCAAAAGTATCCATATTTTGTTCATGGAGAACTGCATCCAGGTAATTTACGGTTATTTCGCATATCGTTTCAAAGCCTGTTTGGGCTACTGCCCCTCCTTTTGACCAAATTTGAACTTTATCTGTATTCAATATGCCAGGAACCATTCCTTCCAGCACATTGAAACTTCCATGAGCGAGGTCTTTGAAAGATACATATCTGGAATGGGCATGCATGGAATTCAATTGCTCCGGAACTGTCCTGGGTTTACGGTTTGGAGCGATTGTCTCTATCATCAACAAATAGGGAACATCCATTTTATTGATATCAATGCTATCTGGAAATGCATTCCCAAGGTAAACTCCATAATTAAAGCCTATAGCACTCAAACCCACTACTAAATCAATTTCTGGATTGTTTTTTTGAATTAAAACAGCCGACTCCCCCGCATAACTCCACGTCAAAACCCCAAGCTTTGATGTATCAATGTTGTCCTGAAGTTTTAAAAAAGCGATGGCAGTATTGATATCCCGTATTTGCTTGTTGAAGGCATTGACTTTGTCATTAGATGAGGGCAGCATCCATGGAAAAGGAGTATTTGGAATGTCTTCTGCAAAGGCAACCAGGTAGCCATGACTCGCAATGTATTCTGAAATCAAATTTTGATATTCTACGGTGCCATAACGCATCGTCCAAATCAAAAGTGGAAATTTTCCCTGCTCAGTTTCTGTGTTCAAACTAGCATACATCTGGGCATTGAGCAGCAATTCCAAACTGTCTTTTGAAAACAAACTATCTGTTCCGCCAACCGCGTTGGAAATTTGATACAATAAATCTTCCTGGCTTTTGTCATTTTTATAGTTTAAATAACCTGATAAGACCAGCTTTTTTCTTTTTTCTTTGGCTGGATACCATAGATTTATCAGCAAAGAAGTATCCTGGTCCACCTTTATTTGTCGAAACCCAACCTCATGAACTCCAAATTTGAGATTTCCTGAAAGTTCAACCTTTTCACTGATTTCAAGGTTTTCAGCAGTTTCCACCTCCTGACATGAAAAAAAACCAATAATAATAGCGAAAAACACAAAAGTATGAAGGTTCATTTTTTTAATCTTATCGGGTGATACGTATTTTGTTTCCTCTCCAATTCTTTGGATAACCTGCGGAAAATTATTCAATTTTCTTAAAAATATACCCACCAACTTCTGCGCCCCATACTTGTTTGTCTTCTGCACTCCAACCTTGATCCCATGATTCTATTTGGCTTTCACAAACACTCACAATGGAGGTCGCATAAGCTGCACCGCGAAGGCTACTTTTGCAATCATTTTCTTTTGTAGAGCCTTTAAAACATTCACCTTCTTTTTGTAAAAAAACCGAACATCCTTCCCGTACAATCAGCGAATCCGGACTGATAGAATCAAAAAGCTCAGGCTGCTCCCAGGCATATATATATTTTGAAGGATTGGGCAATTCGTAAACTTTGCTTTCAAAAGTATGCGATTGTACCTGCATCAATTGATAAACCCTTTGCCGATAAGGCTTTTCCAAATTGGTAGCAGCAGCCTGCTCCACATACAACCATTTACTGTTTTTATCATCTTCCCAAATGGGAATCATAACCAGCCGGATATTGTAAAAGCGAGTATCCTGACTGGCTTGCTCTTCACTTGAAAATTTACCTGACATAAGTTTTGCCAAAGCAGAAAGGTCATCTAAAGGAGTTTCTGTTTTAGTAAGCCTTTTATCAGAACAAGCAATTAGAAGGAGTACTCCAAAAAGCCAAAAAAAAGCTTTGATATTATTCATGTGGTGTGATAATATTTTTGTTAAAAAGAATAAAAAGTATTGAAATGATTAAAAAACCAACAAATCCCAATTTTCTTACCATCACCCATCACCCATCACCCATCACCCAAGCATCAAATACATCAAATCCAAACCCTTCAAATGTTGCTTAAAGTCTGCATAATCCAATTGAGTATTGCTGTGGAATTCAAAACCCACTTTTTTGTAAAAAGAGATTGCTGCAGTATTGGAATCTAAAACCCCTAGGAAAAACACTTTTTTAGATTTTCTACGTATATGCTCTATACACAGTTGAAGCGCTGTTTCGCCGATTCCTTTTCCCTTGAATTTGGGATAAATGTACATTTTCTCCAATTCGCAAGTCAATTCTTTTTCAAATTTGTCAAAATCCACCCCATAGGTTATTTTCAAAAAGCCAACGCGCTCTTCCCTGTAAACAATAAAAAAGAAATCACTTTTATCTCCCTTTAAATAAGATTGCAATATTTCAGTTCCGTATTGTTCTTCCAAATAGGCTTCCAATCCATCGTGAAGCCAATGATTTCCAAAGTAGTAGGAATAGGTTTCCCTGCAAATGCTTTGCAATTCAGGTAGGTCAGTCGGTGTGGCTTTTATCAAGGACACTTTCTCTTTCATAAGTTCTTGTACACCATTATGAATTAGTAGTTCTTTGAGAGACTCAGCCAATAACCCTTTAGGTTAATTAAAAATAAATTCGAAAAAGCATTTAGCAGAGTCTCCCGCCAGGGGACACTGTGACCTATTTGAACAACATCAATAGCAAATCAAGTCACTTCTAGTTTTTAATTGCTTGCTCAACAAAATATATTACTTTTTTAGTTGCTACATCTTCCATGGATTTAAACTTTAAGTGCCGACGATATTTTCCACCCCCCTCCAATAGGTTATCAGGATCATTAAATTGATAACCCAAACTGAATTCAAAAGACACATGATTTTTATAGGCAAAAATTCCTCCCCAATCTTCCGCGGAAGAAAAGATGATTCCACCATACATCATTTTTTCCCGAGTAGATGGATAATGCTCAAAAACTTTATCTCTTAATGCTTCTACAATTGGATATTTGTCGGCATCTGTCATCATCATTTGGGTGAGCCAATCCTGTACTTTTGGGTCTTTTGACTGATTCATGCTATTTCAATTATAAGTTATGGTTGTTTCTTCAAATGGTAAGTCAAATACACCAAACCAGTAGCATAAGTTTTTGTATCAACCAGAATTAGTTCAATCCTTCTCGGAATATTCTGAAATAAGGGTTTGCCACTGCCCAAAATAATGGGATGAACTGCCATTCCTATTTCATCTACTAGATTTAGGTTGAGCAACGAAGTCGTCAAACTAGCTCCGCCAAACAACCAAATATCCTTCCCTTTCGCTTGTTTGATTTTCTGGACTTCAGCTGCTATATCACCACTAATAATTTCTACCCCTGGTTTGATTGCTGTTAGCGTATTGGAAAACACATATTCCTTAAGTTTGGGCATGCCAGACATATCCGTGCCTTCTGCTGCCATGGCCTGGGTCAATTCATAAGACTTCCTTCCATAAAAAACGCTGTCAATGCGCTTGAAGAATTCGGACATCCCATAATCCTGGTCCGTAAAACACCAATCGTATTCGCCATTAGGTCCTTCTATAAAGCCGTCGAGACTCACTGCGAGCCCTAAGATTACTTTTCTCATATTCGTGTATTTGTTTGATTTCTTTTTTTCCATGATTTACGAGGAGCAATTAGTTTTTAGAACAAACTTGCAAATTAAGCTATCTTACTGATACCCCTTTGCCTGCAATTCAAATAACTCTGCATACAAACCTTTATTCTCAATCAATTCTTCATGAGAACCCAATTCCAGAATCGTTCCTCCTTTTAACACTAAAATCCGTTCCGCCATCCGAACAGTACTAAAGCGGTGTGAAATGATCACGGAGGTTTTTTGTTTTGTTAATTCAACAAATCGCTCGAAAGCCTCATACTCCGCACGGGCATCCAGGGCAGCAGTGGGTTCGTCCAGAATGATGACCTCGGCATCTTTCATATATGCCCTTCCCAATGCGATTTTTTGCCATTGTCCGCCGGAGAGGTCTTTTCCATCATTGAAGCGTTTACCAAGGCGTTGTTCGTATTTTTGAGGCAAATCTTCAATGACTTGATCTGCAAGGCTTTTCTCTGCTGCAAATTCGATTTGAGGCTGGTCGTTGACGGCTTTTATTTTTCCGATGCCAATATTTTCGCCAGCTGTGAAGTAATATTTCACAAAATCCTGAAATATGGCGCCAAATTTATTTTGATATGCTGCTTTATCGAAACGCTGAATATCCGTACCATCTAATAGAATTTGTCCTTCAGTAGGTTCGTAAAGTCGCAGCAGTAATTTTACCAGGGTCGTTTTTCCTGCACCATTTTCTCCAACCAGTGCCAGTTTTTCTCCAGCTTTTAAATGGAAGGAAATATCTCTCAAAACATAAACATCAGAGCCTGGATATTTGAAATGCACATTTCGAAACTCAAACCCGGTTTTTATTTTTTGTGGTAAAATCTTTATTTCGGAGGCTGCAAGTCTGGAATGCTCAATGTCAATAAAGTCGAAATAATCTTTGAGGTAAAGCGCGCTCTCTGTGATTTTAGAAAATCTGGAAAATATCGTCTGCAATTGACTTCTCAGACGACTAAAAGAGCCAGCAAGGAAGGTCAGATCCCCGACTGTGAGCAACCCACCTACCGTTCGAATGATGATGAAAACATAGGCTCCATAATAAGCCAAATCACCCACGATGTGAAAAAAGCTTCCCCAAAGACTGCGTCGAATGGCTAAATTTCGATTGGCGAGATAGTATTTATGTGCTAGTACAGAAAACTGTTCAGAGATATAATCTGCCAATCCAAAAAGCTTGATTTCCTTGGCAGTCACATCACTGGCACCAATGTAGCGGTAGTAATCCAATTCCCGCCGCTCTGGTGTCCAACTTCGAGCCAATGAATAACTGGTTCGGCTAAATTTGACTTCATTGATAAAGGAAGGAATGATGGCTACAAATAACAAAACAACCAGCCAGGGTTCAAAAACTATCAATCCTGTGATCAAAGACAAGACTGTAATAATATCCTGCCCCTGACTCAAAACATTCGACATCAAGGCAACACGGCGAGTCGTTTGGCGACGCGCTCTTTCCAATTTGTCATAAAACTCAGCATCCTCCAATTGACTCAACTCCAGATTCGCCGCTTTTCGAATCAGAACTACAGAAGATTTATTTGCATACAGATCACCCAATAAACCATCTGTCAAACTGATCAATCGACTCAGTAAATTAGACAACACTGCCAATCCAAATTCCAGTCCCAGCAACCACCACAATTGCTCAAAATTCTTTTCTGGAGCATTTAGTTGTAAAATGACTTCATCAATGATCAATTTCCCGACCCAAAGCAACAATACAGGCAATATAGATTTTACCAATCGGGTTGCAATATTGGCTATAAATAACCATTTATTGGTTTGCCATATGAGTTTGAAAAAACGGGGGATGTATTGTAAAGCCTGAAAATTGTTTTTCCAGGAATTGGAAGGTTTGGGCTTCATACTTTCGTTTCTATTTCGAGGAATCATATACAGTTTATTCGCTTAATTCTTTTCAAGCTTCTTCAAAACAGCTACTCTTTTCTTTTTCGAATTAATTTCTACGTTAGAAATGCGTATCGGGCAGGGACAGTTCAATTTAGTTGCGTGACTTTTGGGGAAATATCGCCACTCAATTTAATTTTCTTCCTGAAACACATCCATAAACTCCTTAAAGTTCCCCATCCCCCCATCTATTTTTAAATCTCCTGTCGCAATGGCTATCAAAGGTTTTCGGATTTGGGCGACAATCTCTTTCCAAACCTGGGAAGTCGTTTTAATTTCCAATTCAGCATTTTCCAAAGCGAAGGGCTGTATTTCAGTTACGCCTCTTCGAATGTGAACGCTCCAGGTTGCTCCCAAATCCGAAAAATGAAACACTGCTTTTTTGCTAAAGTTGATGCACTTTTCAGGAATTGTTTTTACCGCCATTGCTTCAAAAATGGCTTTGATTGGAATGTCTTTGACCATGCCAGGTGTTCTTTCGGCTATCAATTCCATACTCTGTCCTTTCACTTCCAAAGCCTGGCTGAGGTAATAATTCCTGGCATTTGGATTGGATTGTTCCGAACCAAGCCCAATCAAACTTTGGTAACGGATTTCTTTTGCTTGTTCATTATCGGGCGAAAGTAATAGGGAATGCCCTGACAATTCCAAAGCCCATTGGTATTCGCTATTTTCCAAAGCAGTTTGAGCGTTTGATAAAAGATTGGCTGCACCACCAGCTAAATTCGCCATTTTTTCTGCTTTTTCCTTTAATGGCAATGGAATCAATGTAGTGGCATTGCCGCCAAACCAGCCCATGTAGCCTGTGAAAATACTCCTGACTGACCAATCCACGCGACCGTAAAACTCCTGAAGGTAGGGGGAGCTGGACAAATGTTCCGGCAAAATGACCCGCTCTACAATTTCGTCTGGCGTCATACCCAGGTTCATATATCGAATGGTTTGGTCATGAACAAATCGCACCCCATCTGCATAATCCCTCAAAATAGATTCAATTTCTTCAGCTCCTGTAACAGGTCTGGTGTGGCTCGGTACCAAAAATTCAGGTTTCAGATAACGCATTTGATCCAGACTATTTGCCCATTGCTTGACATCGCGATAAGGCGTTCCTCGAATGGTATAGAGATTAGGAAAGGTTTTGTAAATGTTATCGCCAGGCAATAGGACCTTCTTTTCCGGAAGCCAGACATACAATTGGTCATCTGTCTCACCCGGAACATGTGCAAATTGGATTTTGATTCCCTCAATTTCTACTTCCAATTCATCTTCAAAAGTAACGGTTGGTCTGAGTAAGGATCGGTTGGTCGTTTCATGTGCATCCAGAAAGGGTCCAATCCCGCAATTAATGTGGCTGTCATCATCCAGTTTGGTTCCAAACATTCGCGTACTGCGCATCCCTATGATTGGCTGTACAATGTTCAACAATCGATCGATGTAATAATTTGTCAACTCGTGTGAATATATCTCCGGATTGTCATCCCCCGCCATCACTCCTGCACCAAAAATATGGTCAGCATGATTGTGTGTGTAAATGATGGCCTTGACTGGCTTATTACTGATTTTGTCAAATTCAGCTTTCACCTTTGTTGCGACATCATTGCTTTCGGTACAGTCTACTATGATGTTTCCCTTCTCTCCTTCTATAAAAATGGAATTGGCAAGTCCAAATCCAATAGCGACATGGATGCCATCGGTCACTTTTATCACTTCAGGCGTATCAAATTCTGCTGAATGTTTGATCAACGCTTCCACAGAAGCGACCTTTTTTTCAAAAGTAATGTTGTCTTGTTTTGTTTGACAGGAGAATAAGTGAATAGAAGCTAAAAGATAAAGGAATGGCTTTTTCATATTGTTTGATATGAGTTGAAGAACAATGAACCAGTTGGTTTAAATGTCGGGGTACGGGTTGCCGGGATGCGTGTTGCCGGGTTGTCGGGGAATAGGATTAGGTAAAAGTTAAACCCGCACCCCGCAATCACCCCGCTTTCAACTGCGTCTGTTTAATCGTATTCCTCCCCAATTGGTACATATGCACTTCATCTGGTCCATCTGCCAATCTAATGGTCCGGCCATAAATCCAGAATCCAGCCAAAGGGGTATCCTGGCAAACACCCAGGCCACCATGTGCCTGAATGGCTCGGTCGACCACCGTACAAGTCATCGTAGGCACTACAATTTTTATCATCGCGATCAAATCTTTGGCCTCCTTGATGCCAAACCGGTCAATCTTATCTGCAGCGGCTAGCGTTAATAATCGGGCTTGATGAATTTCACATCTCGATTTGGCGATGTCCTGACGAATGCTGCTGTACTGGGAAATTTGTTTTCCAAAAGTTTGCCGTTGGGCAACCCTGATACACATCAAATCCAAAGCTCTTTGTGCTGCTCCTATCAATCTCATGCAATGGTGAATGCGACCTGGTCCGAGACGTCCCTGTGCAATGGCAAAGCCTGCTCCCTCTTCTACCAATAGATTACTGGCTGGCACCCGCACATTATTTAGTGCTATTTCAGCATGACCTTCCGGAGAATCCATTGTACCATAAACCCTCAATGGTCGAATGACATCAACCCCGGGGGTATTCGCAGGTACCAGAATCATACTTTGCTGTACATGTCTTTGGGCATTGGGATCCGTTTTGCCCATAACGATATAGATTTCCGTTTCAGGGTTCATGGCGCCAGAAGACCACCATTTACGACCATTGATGACGTACTCGTCTCCATCTCGGACGATTGAGGTTTCAATATTGGTGGCATCCGACGAAGCGACTCCTGGCTCTGTCATTAGAAAAGCTGATCGGATTTTGCCTTCCATCAATGGAGTGAGCCATTTTTCTTGCTGTTCTGGCGTCCCATACTTTGCAAGTACTTCCATATTGCCCGTATCCGGTGCGCTACAATTAAATATTTGGGAGGACCAGGTGACTCTTCCCATCAACTCTGCCAATGGAGCATATTCCAGGTTTGTCAATCCTGGACTGAATTTCCCATAACCTTTAGGCAAGAATAAATTCCACAAGCCCTCTGCTTTTGCAATATCTTTTAATCTTTCCTGATCCGGATAAATTTGCCAGGGGTGTTCTTCAACAAATTCAAAGTAGTCTTTTTCTATAGGGAAAATATGTTCCTGCATAAAGCGATCGATACGCTCTTGTATTGCTTTAGATTTTTCAGTGTATTCAAAATTCATGTTTGGGAATGGTATTGATGTAAAAAAACCAAAGGTAGGATTTCAAAGGGATTTTTCTGACACACTCTAGTTGGTGAAAATCCGTAATTTTGCGCAAATTTTTAGAATTAAATGGCAACACCAAAAACAGTATCCTTCTATACCCTCGGCTGTAAGCTGAATTATTCTGAAACTTCCTCCATAGGGAGATTGTTCGAAGATGCTGGTTATCAGGAGGTTCAATTTAAGGACGGTGCAAATATATACGTCATTAATACCTGCTCTGTTACAGATTTTGCAGATCGAAAGTGTCGCAAAATTGTCCGCCAGGCTTTGCGGCATTCACCTCAGGCATTTGTGGTGGTTATAGGTTGTTATGCACAATTAAAACCAAAGGAAATTTCTGAAATACCCGGTGTTGATTTGGTGCTGGGGGCTGCTGAGAAGTTTAGGATTTTAGAATACATCGATGATTTGTCCAAGGCTCCGGACAAAGGTATGGTGATAGCCGGAGAGGTACAGGAAGCCAAAGATTTTGTAAATGCTTTTTCTTTTGGAGACCGCACTCGTTCTTTTTTGAAAGTGCAGGATGGTTGTGATTACAATTGTTCTTTTTGTACCATTCCCATGGCAAGGGGCAAAAGTCGAAGCGATACGATTGAAAATGTTGTTGTAAATGCTGAGAAGATAGCGGCAATGGGAGTTAAAGAGATTGTCCTGACCGGTGTGAATATTGGTGACTTTGGCAATGGAACGGAAGTAATTGAAGGGATGCGACCTAAAAAGGAGGCATTGTTTATAGATCTCATAAGAGCGCTGGATAAAGTAGAAGGTATTTCGAGGTTCCGCATCAGCAGTATAGAACCTAACCTGTGTACCAATGAAGTTATTGAATTTGTAGCCAACTCCAACCGTTTTGTCCCACATTTTCACATTCCCCTACAAAGTGGCAACAACAAACAACTCAAAGCCATGCGCCGTCGCTACAAGCGAGAATTGTATGCTGACAGAGTGGCAAAAATTGTGGAATTGATGCCTCATTGTTGCATTGGCATCGATGTGATCGTTGGATTTCCTGGTGAAACGGAGGAAGATTTTCTGGAAACATACCGTTTTATCAATGACTTGAATATCAGCTACTTGCATGTTTTTACTTATTCGGAAAGACCCAACACACCTGCTGCTGAAATGACGGGAGTCGTATCTGTGCAAGAACGCCGCCGAAGAAATCAAATGTTGACCATTCTATCCGAAAAGAAACGACGATATTTCTACGAAAAACATTTGGGAGAAGTCAGACCAGTTTTATTTGAAAAGAGCAAAGAAGCTGGGCGTATGGCTGGTTTTACGGACAATTATATCAAGATTGATACGCCTTTAAATGAAGCCTTATTGAATGAAATTAGAATGGTCAATTTGATAGATTTTGATGAAAATGGCTCGGTGAAAGTCCAGGTTCAAGAATCAAGTACCAGAAGGATTTTTGAACTTGTACTTGACTCTTGAACTTTTATAATTTCAAACCAGGTCTTCATCATCATATTCCTTTTGCAATTCCTTCAGTTCCAGCCTTTCATCCATCTCATCTCTTGAAGCTCCATCGGGTAGTGCCTTTTTGCCTTTCTTGGCTTCCAGCTTCCGCAATTCTGCATCCAATTGTTTTTGTTCCCATTCAGTAGTTAAGATGCCAAATGCTGGGAGCCCGAAAGCAATGAGGTAATGAGGCAGCAAGCCACCCAATGCCCAACTAATGATGGGAATGAAAAACCAGGGAGGTCCACCTGTAGCGGCATTGATGAAAAACAGGATGGCGTTGATGATGAAAAAAATAATCAAATGATAGTACCAGGCTTTTTTCATCAAGACCTTTTGTTTTGCCTTTTTGAGTTTATCTGGATCTGTCATGAGCGAAAGATAATAAAAGTTTGATGGCTACTAAAAAATAACTTTCTTATATGGTTATATGATGGTATTGTTATATTGTTGTCATTTGAATGCTGGGATTACAAAAACAATATAGCATATAACAATCTAGAAATATGATCATAATTACAGGTGCAGCGGGTTTTATTGGTTCTTGTTTGGCGCGCAAGCTAAATGATGAAGGACATTTGTATGACATCATTGTGGTAGATGATTTTTATAAACATTACAAGGAACCCAATTTGAATAAGAAGTTTGTTAGAGAATGGATTCATCGGGATATATTTTTGAATTGGTTCCGAAAATTTGCCAAGCGAGTCGAATTCGTTTATCACCTGGGTGCAAGGACTGATACCACAGAAAAAGATGCATCCATTTTTGAAAACCTGAACCTGAATTACTCTAAAGAAATCTGGAAAATATGTACTGCCTTTAACATTCCGCTGGTTTATGCCTCCAGTGCTGCCACCTATGGTTTGGGCGCGCATAGCTACAAAGACACCCATAGCATTGTTTCCAAATTAAAGCCCTTAAATCCTTATGGAAAATCTAAAAACGATTTTGACAAATGGGCGCTGAAACAAAAAGAACAACCACCTTTCTGGGCTGGACTGAAATTTTTCAACGTTTACGGACCCAATGAATACCACAAGAGGCGAATGGCTTCCGTTGTATTTCATACAGTGCGCCAAATCAAGGAGACTGGAGGAATGAAACTATTTCGTTCTCATAACCCTGAATTTAAAGACGGTGAACAAAAACGGGATTTTATTTATGTAAAAGACGTCATCAATGTTTGCTGGTTTTTCTATAAAAATCAGAAAGCCAGCGGTTTGTATAACGTTGGAACTGGGAAAGCTCGCACTTTTTTTGATTTGGCCACCGCAACCTTTAAGGCTATGAATCTGTCTGCAAACATTTCATTTGTGGACACTCCTGAAGACATAAGAGCTACCTATCAATATTATACCCAGGCGGATATTTCCAAGTTGAGAAAGGCAGGTTATGAACATACATTTTATAGCCTGGAGGAAGGGATTGAAGATTACGTTCAAAACTTCCTGGTATCGAATAGGATTTGGTAATGTTTTAAAAGGAATCATAAAACCAACTGTTCTGAATATTTCAATTGCAGAATTCAATATCCTGCCTGACGAGGGAGCTTCTGGGGATTCAGCATTTCCAGTTCCTGCGTACCACGGCTCTCCCGAGCCGTGAAAAGTATCTCGGTTTTCCAAAACCGAGTAAATCAAAGCACGGCTCTGGAGAGCCGTGGTACATTGTTATTCCACCAAAACCTTTTCAACAAATACCTCCGTTCCTATGGCTATCTTCAAAACATAAATCCCTTTAGTCAAACCGTCAATGGATATTTGATGATCGCTTGAAAAACCCTTCGTTTTGCCAGCATAAACGTTTTTCCCAGACAGATCAAACAGTTCAATTTTTGCGCTTTGACCAGGTTCGTCAAATTGAATAGTAAGAACCTCCGAAGCAGGATTCGGAAATGCGAAAATAGCAAGTCCTGGAAGGAAGGACTCATCTGTAGAAGTTCCAAAAGGATCAGTACATCTCAAACCGTTTCCAAAACTGGTTACACAAAGTTGAATGGCATCAATCACATAAGGATTGAAAAAGACTCTTGTGGGATGGGCGAAGGGATAGCTTTCGACGAGAGTGAAATCGGGATTCGGATCATTTCCATTTTGAGCATGCCATAGACCTTCAGTTTCTGTAGTAACGTATAACTCACCAGAAAACTCAAAACAGGACTCCACCCTATAAAAGTCTCCCAAAAGCTCCCAGCTCAAACCTCTGTCCTGCGTACGGTACAGCCCACCCACTTCATTTGGCCAGGCACCCCAATGACTAAATACACCTACATACCAGTTACTGTCATTGCCATTAGAGGGGAAAGTTAGATCCTTGGTCCATCGAACCATATCCGGGTGACTTCTATCTTGCCAGGAATTGCCTCCATCATCGCTAATGAATACACCTGAGCTTTCGGTAAAACTGCCATTACCATCAATTCTGCCAGAGTAAGTAGTCAGCAAAGTACCATCTTCCAAAACATGAATATTAAAGGGATGTCCTTCTGTTCGAGGAGGAGAGGTAAGGCGACTCCAATTGGCATTGGGTCCATTGTGCAAATCCTCTGTAACATAGATGTCCCCCTCTTCCGAATCGATCACACTGGCGTAAAGGATAGAAGGATTGTTGGGATCTAAAGCCAACCAGATGACAGGATGTCCAAAATGATGAAGCAATTCCCAGGTTTTCCCTTTATCTGTGGAATATAAAACAGCTCCGTCACCATTGTCGAGTGGGTTATCTCTCAGACGGGTACTTTGATAGATATCGTGAATGTCTGATACAGCCGCATAGAGGATTTCCGTTTGCTCATCTTCAACCATGTGATAAGTAGAATTCCAATCATTGCCCACATAATCAAATGACCAATGCCATTCCATATTAAAATCCAGATTTTCTGATCGGATGCCTGTAATGTCAGAGAATCCTACAAAAACATCTTCCCAATCTGACCAATGCACCCACCAGCAGGAGGTTTGCTCCATGCCTACACTTCTGTAGCTTTGGTGTTCATTGTCCACATCGCCTGAACCATTTTCATCTTCTGGTCGAACATACATTTGTCGCCAAAGCTGTCCACCATCGGTTGTGCCATGAATAAATCCAAAGTCAGAAATGACCACGCGATTTGGGTCATTACTCGCGACATCAAAACCCATGGCATTGGCTCCCCACCACCAGTTTTCATCTCCTCCGATGCATTGCCAGCCTGTTGAAATATTTTCATTGCCTTCTACCAGGAAGACATTGCTCCAGTTTTGTCCGCCATTGCTGGACTTGTAAACCAGTGGAAATACAGGTGAATTACTTGCTCCTGCTACATATACTATATCGATATTGTTTTGAGCCATATCTATGAAAAAGGGAAAATCGCCAATGGGAATACCACTATTCGCCAATTGCCACCCAGTACTGTTACCCCAATCCATCCTGAAAACATCCTGATCTGCCCAAAATTCTGAACCTTGCATGCCAGGCCACATACTCTGATTATTTCTGGCGACACAAAAAAGACGAATGGTATTTCCATCGCTTGCACCGGTTAGTGATAACATTCCAAAATCATTGGGCAAATCACCTGAATCTGTTTGCAAATTGAAAGAATTGCCCCCGTCTTCCGAAACCAGTAGTCCAGTTCGACATCCCACAAAAATGTTATCTCCATTCCAAAAAACACCTCCCAGGTACAAATCAGGAGCAGAATAGACTGATTCAAAACTATTACCACCATCGTTGGAAAAAAATAGTTCACTATAGCTAGCTATCAATAACCTCTCGGCATTATTGGGGTCTGCAAATAAGTTCCAGGCTTCGCTGAAAGTTGGATCACCCGGAATGACGAACCAGTTGCCGCCTCCATCTGTGGTTTTTTTGGGGATGAATTGGTAGCCATTGCTATGTACACAGTATTGGATGTTTGGGTTATTGGTGAAATTCATTCTAGAATGCGTGGTGGTGGTTATTTTCCAAAAAGGAACCACATCCCACCACTGACCAAGGTTCTCAGTGTGGTATAGTCCACCTAAGTCGCTGGCTGTGTATAGTTCATCTGGATTATGAGGATTGAAGGAGGGAGAAAATAGTGCACCGCCGCCGCCGATTCCCGTAGAAATCCAGTTGTAGGAAGGTTGTGCAAAAGAATTGGAATGAGGGTAAAGGAATGATAATAAGAAAATTGGGATTAGCTTGACTTTAAAAATAGAATGCATAGTGGTGTTTTTAGAGATTCGAAAGTCAAAAAAAACAAATGGAGGGATCACTTTTTATCATCTTCGAATTTTTGCATTGAAACCTCATCGATTAACAGGATCCCATCATAATGTTTGGATAAAATTAGTTGTTTAGAGCTGGATAAGTCAATAAAAGTGTCATTGGCAGTTATTTTTTCAAAAAGCCAATTGGATTCGGCGGTCTGCTCCTTAGGAATATCCAGAAAATTACAGGATCCTTCCAAATTGCCTATAATATGTTTGATGTCTAAATGAGTAGAATCTGGTGCTTCCATGGTTTCTTCCTGTCCACGGTTGTTTCGGTAGCTTCCTTTGCCACCAAAAATGCCAATTACATACATTTCCGAATCATATTGTTCTTTAAGGAATTCGCCCATAACTGCTTCTTTTTCGTTGTATCTGGCAATGTGGAAATTGTGACCAATGATGATGATTTTTTCTCCAGGGAAAATGTTTTGACATAACCAATTGACATTATCAGCCATACAGGAGTCTCTGGCTGCCCATCGTGCATTCCAATCCTTATCTTTTAAAAATTGAAGGCGATATTTCAAATAGTTGATGCGATTGAGTAGGGTCTTTTGACTAACTAAAAATGCCTCGGAAAGCTTTTTAGGCTCTTCTTTTAGGAGTCGTTCATGAAGGGTTTGATAGCGCCCTATTAATTGGCTGGTTTCCTGATAAACAGAGTCATAGACCGTTTTTCGATTGGTCAATTTTCGGCTTACTTGATTAAATTGCTGTTCCAGGTTGACATAAAGGGTCGTATCAATTTGATAGTCTTCCGCGACTATTTTGAGTAAACGTTGAAACCCCCTGCCAAATTTTTGAACATCATACCCAGCAATGGCAATCGCTTCAGATTGAACATATTTCATGAGCTCCTGAAATTCAAGGCTCTGCCAATTTCTAAAAAAGCCATAGGTCATTTGTTTTGGATTGAGGTCTGCTCTACTCAATTCGATTTCTGCCATTTCCCCAATGCCTGCTTCAAAAAGGATCGTGTTGAAACCGTGCTGATTGTGCAAATATTTGATTAAATCATTTCTGGCAGTAAATATTTCACCAGTTCCATGGGTGAATTCTCCCAGCAAAACAAGAGACTTATCTTTCAAATGAGTATCCAAAACATGCCAATCTCCATTGCTATAGGTGCTGTCTAATCCGATATTCGCCGCATTTTTTGTCAGAAAGTGCAATTGGTCTTTGCTTAATTCCTGTCCTTGAATGAAAGGGGTATACAAACTCCAAAAACAGATTAACATCCATGTGAATCTGATCATATTTTTTTGTGAATTGAGAAATGATTTTAATGAAAAGAAAGACTCCAGGATTACAGTTTTGTTGCAGTAGAGCCGAAAAATTCAGACCTCAAAATAGAATAAATTACAGAATCATAGATCTTCTCCGGTGTCCTGTAATGTTCCCTCAGAATCCCTTCTTGAGTGAAATTTAATTTTTCTGCCAATCTTCTCGAAGGCCAGTTGTCCGGCGAAATACAGGCTTCAATTCGATTGAGTTTCAATTCCTGAAAGCCAAACTTTATGATTTTTTGCATCGCTTCTGTCATGTAGCCCTTGTTTCTATAGGTTTCGAAAAGACGATAGCCCACTTCGGAACGGTCATGTTCCACCACCCAGTTATGAAAACCTGCATCCCCTATAACTTTTTGACTTTCCTTTTCAATAATTCCCCACATTCGCCATTCAATCCCTCGTTTGTGGAGGGTTTTTTCGATTCGCTCCAATTCGGTCGGCAGGGTTGCGGCATCCTCCAATCCAAGATAGCTCATTTGTACTTTTTGAGATTGGTGCAATACGTTTTCGAGTTCAGCTCTCGTCCTGTGGTGTAAAATTAATCTGGATGTTTCCATTGAAAAGTTGATTGTCAGATTTTAATTAATTTGAAAGTCTTTTGGTAACTTTTGGAACTATCCTCCACTTTCAAAAAATAAATGCCAGCTTGAAGGTGATGAGACTCGATAGTGGCGTCTGATTGTCCCTCAAATAGGATTTGCCCTTGAGGATTAAATAAGAAGAGTTGGTAATTCTCATCCTTTCCATCAATGTGAATGATTTCATTGAAAGGATTGGGGTAGATGTTCAGTTCATTTAAAAAAACATCCGCTTTTATACCCGTACTTTGCACCTCACAATCAATCAAGTAATTCCAAACGGGAAGCATGACTGGAACTCCAGCTTGCATTGGGGTATGCAAGTCTACGACCATTGAATTGTGGAATTTGTTGGGATTTACAGCCGGAGTGATTTGGGTGTACAATGCCCTGGAGTTTTGATAAGGAACATCTGAGTTGTCCACCAAAACCAAATCCCCAAACTCAAACATACCGTAATCTTCCCAGGAAACCAGCAAGTTGTTAAAATCCACTGCTTCGTCATTTTCATGTGCCAATCCAAAATACCTTTCTTCCGGAGTAAGCCCATTCCAGGTGATCCAATCTGCACTTCGATTGAGCAGGGGAATGCGATCATTGGCAGCAAACATCACGACTCGACAAACTTCCTCAATCTTTGATATGATGCCCGCATGTCCTCCACCTTGAGAATGCCCACTTACGATAATATTTTCCCATAAAATGGTTTCATTTTCATAGATTTTTTGACGTTTTGAGATTTAAAAGGTTTAAGAGAAAGAAAGAGGACTGCTCTTCTAATTCCAACCAATTACTTAAACCAGGCTTTAATCCAACCCAATACCACCCTTTAGGAAAGGTTTTATCTCAAAAAGAAGACAATAAATTGTTTTGGTGCTTATTATCATTTATATAAGATTATTTTGTTTCGAGACACAACTTGACCTTTTGTATTGATGATTTCAATAAAGTAAAGTCCATTTGTAAAGTCATTCAAATCTACAGTAGTTGTAACTCTCTTGGCTCTTCGTATGATTCTTCCCAATGAGGTAAAAATTAGGACTTCATGATTTTCAACATTTTCCATTTCAATATTCAAATATCGAGTGGTTGGGTTTGGGTAAACATGAACGGCAACCCACGCTTCTTCGTGATTAGAACTAATTAAATCCATTCCGTCACAGTCTTCATCAATCCCATTGTTTGCAATTTCCATAGCTCCGGGATAAATATCTGCATTGTTATCATCACAATCTTCATCTGAGTTGAAACCATCGTTGTCTTCATCAATAATTAAAATAATTCCGTCACAATCTTCATCTACATCATTATTTGCAATTTCCATAGCTCCGGGATTAATATTTGCATTGAGATCATCACAATCTTCATCTGAATTATAACCATCATTGTCAACATCAATGATTAAAATAAGCCCATCGCAATTTTCATCAATATCATTATTTGGTATCTCTGTAGCACCCGGGTTAATGTCTGGATTGAAGTCGTCACAGTCATCAATTGAATTGTATCCATCGTTATCATTATCAATGGGTTCCAAAAAACAGCTTAAGTCCAGTTCATCAACATCTAGTTCGAAATTATTGACAAAATTATCTTCAGAGCCAGTGAAATTATTTCCTGGACAAAAACAGGTTTCTACCTCAACTCCACCATAGTTATAATATCTCCAGGAGGTTCCACTTAAACTAAAACTTACAGACCACCAATTACTTAAATCTGGTAATTCATCAAATACTGGTAAAGTTCCTTCAAACTGATTGTTACAAATGCCAAGAGCAGCTACATTTGGCATATTTAAAGGAGGGAAAGTTCCCGTAAACTGGTTCCCACTTAGCCCTAACACGCGCAAATTTGTTAATTTTTCAAATAGACCAGCATTGATCGTTCCTGTGAAATTATTGTTGGAAAGGTTGAGTCCTCGCAATTTTTCTACGTCAAAAATTGAATTTGGGATTTCCCCAGATAGTTGATTATCACCCACATTAATATAATTATCAGAATTTACACATTGTATAGCTGTGGACATGGCACCAATTTGAGAGGGAATGGAACCCTCAAAATTATTGGATTGGACGTCAAAAAGGGTAAGCCCATTGTAAAAACTAAAGCCCGAAGGTAAGTTGCCTGAAAATTGATTGAAACTTAAATTGAATTGACATATGTGAGTCATGTTGTTTATGGTGCCTGGAAGAGCTCCGGATAAGTTGTTATTATTCAGATAGAGGTTGTACATAAATTGTAACAATCCAAAATTTGCCGGAAGCTCACCTTCTAATTGATTCTCTGAGATATCAAGAAAGCTTAATTGCCCATTATTTGCAATGGAAGAGGGAATGTTACCGCTCAAATTGTTTTCAGATAGATCCAGGCTTTCAAGACAGGTTGTAAACTCAAATAAATTGTTTAGGTTTCCAGTAAGTTGGTTTCTTTGGAAATCAATATAAACCAAAGTAGAGGACGTAATTAGGGGAATGACTCCATCGAGCTCATTCCGAGATAAATCTAAAATGATTAAAGAAGACATGTTTACCAATTCCTCAGGAATTCCACCATTAATGGTATTATCTTCTACAATAATTTGCCTCAAAGTTGGATTTTGGGTGAATCCTGGTTCTATTGAAAAGGGGATACTATTAGCTTTTAAACGATAAATCTCCAAACTCGTCAACATTCCTATAACTTCACTCATAGGATTGTCTATGGAATTTTCTCCAAAATCTAAGGTCTCAAGCGCATCTAAATTTCCAAATTCAGGGGGTAATTCTCCTGTTAATTTGTTATTCCTTAAATTTAATGCTGTGACTCTATTATTTTCAATTTCTATGTTTTCCCATGTTTTAATAGAATTTGTCAATATCCATTTATCCTTCCAGTTAACCCCATCACATGCATTATATAAGGCTACCAGCGCAAGGGAATCAGATTCAAGAGATTGTGCATTTATTTCAAAAAAAGCAAGGCAAGCTAAAATGGAAAGAAGTGTTCTTTGAATATTCATTTTGTGGAATAATTAAGTAGAGATTGTTAACTGTTTAATTGCTGCAAAATAGCAATAAATTCAACTTGTTTTAATTATCACTTTCTAATAAAATAAACCTTGGCAATTTTGTTGTTTTCAATCTTGTAAATCGCAATGGCTTCTAACAATTCAACATTGGGAATGCCTGTTACCTTTTCCTGATCTATCACGGTATTGCCCAAAACCATTCGATTGACCAATTCACAATGTAAATCGGGATAATTGTTAAACATATGTTCGTATTGTGGTCGGATGTTCTCCTTTCCTTTTCCTGAAATGTTATTCGGAAAATTGTATATCTCCACATCATCACTATAAGGAGCTAAAAAAGCCTCAATGTCCCCTGCATTGTAAGCATTCAATTGTTGCTGAGCCAAATGCTCCGGAGATTCTGTAATGATAGCGTCGGCTTTCATTAAATTGCCCCCCTTGATGACAAAGTCTATTTCCTTGATGGCTTCAATATCCTCCAGGGGATTGGAGTTCAAAATTAACAAATCCGCTACTTTACCAACTTCCACACTACCCAATTCATTTTCTTTTCCCAATGCCTTGGCTCCATTGATAGTGGAGGCTTTCAAAATTTGGGTATTCGACATACCTGCTTTTTGCATATAAGCTAATTCATCGTAATAAGAGGAAGCATGAAGGGTTCCGATATTTCCCGCATCTGTTCCCGTTGAAATGATTATTTCAGTCTCACTCAGCCTTTTTAGATTTTCCGCTCTAATGCTGTCTTGCTTTTGAAGCCGCTGAAGCATTTGAGGACGAAAATTGGCAAATTGTTCAAACATATTGCCTTCAGAAAAGTGTTGGGGATCCTGAAGTGAACCCAGGGGAAAGGGATTAGACCGTGTAAAATCCTCTTTCGTTAAAGAATTGCTTTGATCAAATGTTTCAAAATAATTGGCATGAACAACCAAAGTCGGTATATAAATGACTTCATTTTCAAGCAGTAAATTGATAAAATCTTCATCTATTGGTTCATCTACACTGTGTACTAAAATATCAGCGCCGGCTTTTACAGCCAATTTAGCTGTATTCAGTTGAGTCGCATGAACGGCTACCTTAAGCCCATTTTTATGACTTTCTGCAATTGTTGCTTCTACTATATCATAAGTGGATTCAGCAGATTGCGTGGCCCGGGCGATGTACCATATTTTTATGAAATCTGGCTTGAAGGGCAACTGCTTTTGGACCAAATCAACAGCTTCCTCTCGATTATTGACCTTCACAATGGGTGGATCCTCAATTTTGAATGCTTCTGGTTGATAAGTAGATACTAAAGGACCGGTTAAGAAAAGGTTGGGATACTCGGTAGCATCCTCGAATTGTTTTCTCAGCTCATAATTGTACATTGGTCCACCTACATCTATCACTGTTGTGATGCCACATCTCAAATAGCGTTTCAGCAAATCCGAAGCATTCTCCTGGAGCCATTTGATCTCATCTTCATATGGTTTGATATTTCTAAGATCAAGTACATCCGGTCGCGTGTAAATGCCTCCAGATTGAAATAAGTGTATATGCGCATCGACCAATCCTGGAATTAGCCATTTACCAGTTCCATCAATTTCTTTTTGATTGGTATTTGGAGTGATATTATCTGAAATCTCTTTGATTTTTCCCTCTTCAATTAAGATATCTCCAGTTTGGCCTATTCCATTCAGGACATCTATATATTTGATGTCATTTATTAGAAGGCTATTTTCCTGACTGAAGATTTCTTGAAAAATAAAAAGCTGGATAAGGAAGTAGAAAATGATTGGACGTGGCATCTAATTGTAAATTTTAATGAAAAGTGATTTGCTCACTACTTAAGATGCGAATCTAAGGTTTTACCCTAAGTTTTAAGGGTTATTTTTATGTAGAACGAATCTTCAGAGCTGATAAAACATGGTAATGCAGCGGCTCGGGATAGCCGTGCTACATTTTTGCATTAAAATATTTATGCCTATTTTTACTCAAGGGTGGTAATTAATAGAAAAAAAACGCGATTAACAATAAGAGCGTGTCTGAAAAATCCCCTTTGGCAATAAAATGAATCTTTTGGAACCTGTATATCGCACCTTTTTTGCCCCATAGCTATGGCTATGAAGCTCAAAAGCGCGCTCATCCAGAGCCCAAAACCTCCGATTTTCTTATCCAAAAGGATTTTTTAGACACGCTCTAGTTACATACATTGAAGTTAATAGGATGAACTACACGAACAAAACTGAATCGTACGACCCTGTTTGTTTTACTTACCTACAAAGCGTGTGATTGAAACGCCAAAAACCTTTTAACGTACTTGCTTGGAACAATAGATCGACAATTACGACGCTGCCTTTTCCAGTCAGTTTTTTCACTGAAAATTTAGAGACTAATATTTAAGACGAGTAAAGACCAAAATCCAGCATCAGCAAACTGGATTAACTTATTATTCCTATAGGCATAGACTTCTTTCTAAGTAGAGGACTGATACATAAACATCTGTTTGTATCCAATTTTTAATATTGCAAAACTCGTGGGATCAATAGTAGAGAAAGCTGCTTGCTGACTAAATGTTCAGGTTTCACATTCTTGATTACTACTTAAAAAGAGTCTATGAACTAACCAATTTAAATTAATTATGGAATCAAGACTAAGTGATGACCAATTAAAAACCGATCCTTTTGAATTATCAAAGGAATCAGAATTAAATTCCAGCTTTACCATGTTCCTGAGAGCTTTTGGTTATTTAACCGTAACCGGATATGCTGTTTGGGCACTTACCTTAGTATCCAGGAACATAGGGAATCTCATCAAAATTGAAGCAGATGCACTGGCGAGAATGGCAGACCTCGTCAATAATGGCATCGGAGATGGAATTATTGGCTGGGAACCTCCATTGTTTATCTTCATTTGTATTTGGTGTGCCTATTATCTCATCCGAATCAGGAGAATCTGTTTTAAAGTTATCGTTTACCGATGGAAATGGATATGGGTAAAAGTAGAGCAAATAACGCCCTGGGGCAGAATCATCAGATTCTTTGCAATCCTGGTCGTAGTAGCTCAGTTTATCTTTTGCATCTGCATATACATCGTAACATTCATTGTCGTTTGGGTGAACATACGGGTTTTGGTTGGGGTGATATTTTAAGGAAGTTTAAGTTTAAGTTTAAGTCCAGGTTTAAGGTCAAGTTCAAATACAACAAAGACTTGATCTTGAACTTGGCCTTGACCTTGAAGAAAATCTTTCCTCATAACACTTTTCTTTGGCTTGCCTTTATTCTGCAATTTGGCAATCGTTTCTTTAGCAAATGCAGTTTGCTCATTGAAATTCGATTATTGCTTAAATCCAACCATTTCAAGTTTGCCAATTTATTGATTTCAGCAGGCAGATATTCGATTTTATTATCCTGCAAATACAATTCTTCAAGCTTGGTTAAATTTTGAATATTGGAGGGTAAGGTTTTCAACAGATTGCTGTGAAGATTTAGCACTCTTAAGTTTTTTATCTGTGTAATGTTTTCGGGTAATACTGATAGTTCATTTTTCTGCAATGACAATTCGGTTAAGTTGACCAGCATGGCAACCGTTTCAGGAATGGTATCTATACAATTGTCAATTAAATTCAGGCTGATCAATTGATTTAAATTACCTATCTCTTTTGGAAGTTGAACTAATTGATTTTTTTCGAAGGATAAGCTTCTCAAGTTTCTCAAGCTGATTACACCCATAGGAAAATCCTTAAAGCTGTTTTTACCCAAAAAAAGTTCACCTAATAGCTGTAGCTGAGCTATTGCTTTTGGCAATTTTCCTAATTTGTTGCCTTCGCAATTCAAATGCAGTAAATGTTCCAATTCTCCAATGCTTTCGGGCAACCTGCTGATACCTTGATTGATGATTTGTAGTTTCTGCAGTTTGAACAGCAGGTGAATACTTTTCAGAATCTTTGACGGCAATTTAATCGGATTATTTCTATCATCCTGAATGAATTCTGCCATGTCCAAATTTGAGATTTGGGCTATTTTTTCCTCTGTGGTATCGCTGTATTTGAGGAACTTATGCTTAACCAACCACTCAAACAGGTTTTTGTATTGCATCAAAATATGTGCATACTTCCTGTTGGCTTTTATGAGCTGTATGGCAAGATTGACATTAATAGCATCAGCTGATTTGATGAGATTGAGAATACTTTTTTCTTCTGTGCTCAGCATAACATGGGGTATCTGACCCTTTGCAGGTTATTCGTATTTGGAATTGATAAAATGAGGGATTACATCATAAATAACGTGCTTAAGGGTATTCACCAATCCACTTGGGTGCCCATAATTATAGGTTCCTTGTTTTACACCTTGTGTCAAGTATTCTCCATTAGGTTGTAGGATGGCTTCAAAAGAAGCAGACTTTCCTATAGGACTTAAAAATTTCAAATTGGGATTTTTGGTATCCAGAACAATTGTCCCTTCAACATTAGGGTAAGGATTTTCTACTGGCTCAATTTCATGATCAGGCTGGTGAAATTTATTTTTAATCGCTGGTTGGAGTATCCAAATTAATCCTGCCTCATCCTTGTATTCTTTGTCTTTTATCAGGGTCAATTTTCCTTCAGGAAGTTTGTTGTGTTTATTCCTTTTCAAATGCCAGTCTGATTGCCCCATTCGCCAAAAAGTAATTATCATTAGGAGGAGCAAAACTATCCAGATCATTTTCTTTGTTCTTTTTTTTAATAAAATTGACATCTACAAAAGTAAAATAATAACTGAAGTTTAAAATGACACAAATAGACATCATTGGTTCTATAGGCGTTTTCATGATTTTAAGTGCCTATTTTTTGAATCTGAACAAAAGGTTGGAGACAGATGACCTTCGTTACATCACCTTGAACTTCATCGGTGCTTCACTTGCTTGTTTAGCATCTGTTTTAATGAAATATATACCTTTCATTGTACTGGAAGGAGTTTGGGCGATTGTTTCATTGGTCGCGTTGGTGGAGTACCTTAGGAAGAAATTGGAATTTTGAAATTTTTAAGGTGATGCCTTGAGCGCAGGGGTGATTGGTTCTAATTTTAAATGTAAAAGTCAAAATGATAAATGTAAAATGTAAAAGTGCACCATATTACTAAATGCCTAAGAATCAAATCCTTAAAGGATGTCTTACTTTTGACTTTTACATTTATCATCCCTTACTTTTACATTTATCATTTTATGCCAAGGGCATCCCTTCGGGGCATTTTGACTTCATTTCATAGAACCAATCACTCCTGCCTTTGGGGGGGATAATGCATGATTTTTTGAAAAAAATCTATTTCTTCTTTTTCCCAAAAGCGCCTGGATTCTCATCCTCAACTATCTTTTTCACATCTTCTAAAGTCAAATCCTTTGCACCTTCTGAAGTGACTTTTTCACCATTGATTTTGGGAATCTTATAGTTTTTCTTTTTGTGACGGATGAAGGGTCCCCATCTTCCATTTTCTACAGATAATTGCAAATCATCCCATTTGTGAATGTATCGGTTGGCTTCCTTTTCAATTTTTGCCGCAATCAGCTCGTGAGCCTCTTCTGGAGTCAAGGCATCAAAATTATACCTTTTGGGGACATTGACAAACAAATCATTCCATTTTAGGAAGGGTCCAAAACGACCTTTTCCTTTTGTATAAGGAATGCCTTTATAGGTTCCCACAGGTGCATCTGCTTTTTCTTTTTCATCAATTAATTCAACTGCCCGCGTATAAGACAGCGAAAGTGGATCTTCATTTCGAGGGATAGAAACAAACTTGTCTCCATATTTGATATAGGGTCCAAAACGACCACTTGCGATGGACACTGGTTTACCTTTGTAAGGTTCCAAATCACGAGGCAATTGGAACAAATCCATTGCATCTTCAAAAGTAATTGTCTCTATGGATTGCCCTGGGCTCAGGTTGGCAAATTTTGGTTTTTCATCCTCCTGCAATTCATCTTTTGCTCCAATTTGAACCAAAGGACGACCAAATCTGGACATTCGTACCAGAACAGTCTTTCCTGATTCGGGGTCTTTCCCCAGGATTCGCTCACCTGTCGCTCGTCCGGATTTCTCCAATGTTTTTTGCACTGTTTCATGAAATTCCGGGTAAAAGTCTTCAAGCATTTTCTCCCATGCCTTTCCACCAGCAGCTATTTCATCAAATTTCTCCTCAATCCCGGCGGTAAAGCCATACTCCATGATTTTATCAAAATTCTCTTTCAGAAAATCCGTCACGACCATCCCCATATCAGTTGGGAATAAACGGTTCTTGATGACTCCCGTCCTTTCCTTACTCATTTTCTTATTGACCACTCCTTTCTTTAATGTAAAAGTTGTGAACGCTCGTTCTACTCCATCCCTACTCTCCTTAATGACATAACCACGATTTTCTTCCATAATTTTACTTATTGTCGGAGCATAGGTAGATGGTCTTCCGATTCCTAGCTCTTCCAATTTACTCACCAAACTCGCCTCTGTATACCTTGCCGGAGCTCTGGTGAATCGTTCCATGGCCGTCATTTCATTCAAATCCAATATTTGACCAACTTTCAAAGGAGGTAAAATTCCCTTTGCTTCCTCTTCGCTATCATCGTCCTTTCCTTCAATATATACTTTTAGGAAGCCATCAAATTTTAAAACCTCCCCTACTGCATTCAAATGTGCATCTCTTATAGTTGAGATCCCTATTTTCACTGTAGTTTTTTCTAACTGCGCTTCAGCCATCTGGCAGGCCATTGTTCGTTTCCAAATTAATTCGTACAATCGTTGCTCCTCTCTTTTTTGGCTAACTTGTTGTCTTTCAACATAAGTAGGACGTATAGCTTCATGCGCCTCCTGGGCATTTGAATTTTTTCCTTTATATCTCCGGGTTTTCACATATTCCTTTCCAAAACTTGTCTCAATCTCTTGGGCAATTGCTGCCAAAGCAGTTTCACTCAAATTGACAGAATCGGTACGCATATAGGTAATATGTCCAGCCTCGTACAATTTTTGGGCGATCATCATGGTTCGCTTTACTGAATAGCCCATTTTCCTGCTGGCTTCCTGTTGTAAAGTGGAAGTTGTAAATGGAGCAGGTGGTTTTCTTTTCGTTGGTCGAACCTGTATATCATCAATTTTGAAATCAGCATTGATGCATTTGGTTAGAAAAGCTTCAGCATCCTTTTCAGAGTTGTATTTCGTTGGCAATTCTGCTTTCAATTGAACAACCTTGCCTTCTTTATTTTTGACATCAAAAATGGCTGAAATCTTGTAAAAAGGAGTGCTTTCAAATCCTTGAATTGCTCGTTCTCTTTCAACTATCAACCGAACAGCCACAGACTGGACCCTTCCTGCAGACAATTTGCCTTTTACTTTTTTCCACAATAGTTCTGAAAGCTCAAATCCTACTAGGCGGTCTAATATTCTCCTGGCTTGCTGAGCATCCACCAGATTGCGATCTAAATTTCTTGGATTTTGAACTGCCTTTTGTATGGCAGGTTTGGTAATCTCGTGAAATACAATACGTTTGGTACTTTTTTCATCTAATCCCAATACTTCACATAGATGCCAGGAAATAGCTTCTCCTTCACGATCCTCATCCGTTGCAAGCCATACTTCTTCCACTTTTTTCACCCAATCCTTTAAATCTTTGACGACTCTTTTCTTCTCGGGAGAGACCACATATATGGGCTTAAAATTATTGGTGATATCAACCGCAGTATCATTTTTAGGCAAATCCCGCACATGTCCCATACTGGATTTCACCTTAAAATCTTTGCCTAAATATTTTTCTATGGTCTTAGCTTTTGCCGGCGACTCTACTATTAAGAGGTTCTTTGGCATGAGATTACCTTTTTGAGTTCCTGGTTCCTGGTTCTGAGTTCCCTATTTTTTACCTGATTGGAAACAGGGGACTCACAACCCAGAACTTTTTTTAGAATCGCAAAAGTAAAAATTTTGGGAAATGTGGGTAGGAAGTTGAATCAAAGTTCAAACTTTTATATGTGGAAAACTTGATATTTATACTGCTTTTTGCCTATATCAAACGACAAATTGGCTAGTCTTTTCTCCCCGGACAGCGCTTGCAACGTTTGCTCTTTTTATATTTTTTGCAACATTTCTTTTTTAATTTTTTACCTTCTACAATAGGTAAAGCAAATGGTAAACGAATCTCTGCTGATGGATTGATAATTGGTGAGTTTTTGCTTTTAATGCTTCTCATTGGGCTATTTATCTGGATTTAGCCGCAAATGTAATTCTTATTTGGATTTAATCAAAATAAAGATAATCATGGAATTGTCATTTTTAGTTTATCAGAAAACTTAGCTCATAAAAGGTTCCATCAGGAAAGCAGTTGTCTTCTTGAATACCTTTTGGAATCCTTCCTTAGAGCTATAAAAGTTGGCGATATAATTACTAGCAATTTGAATTGCTAATCATATTTTCTAATGATCATTTAAACACCATAATTCTCAACATCTCAAATCCCTCTTGTGCTTTTAAATACATAAAATAGGTTCCTTCTTCTGCAATGTAAAACATCTTTTCAAGTTGAGTCACCTCTTTTTCTTTGTACTCTTGAACTAAAATACCAGTGACCGAATAAATTTCAATATTCAAATCCAATTTGGCTTGTAACTCAACTTCAAGCTTGAAGTTTCCATCATTGATATTTGGCGTCAGTAATACAGAGCCAAATACTGCATTCGGGTCATTTGTCCTTCTACAGTTCTCAATCGTAATGGTCTTCGTAATAGAAACATTTGGACATTGGCTTGAAAAAGCAACTACACTCACTTCATAATCTCCAGGCGTATCGTAAATATGGGTCGGATCTCTTTCCGTAGAAGTTGTTCCATCACCAAAATCCCAAAGGAAGCCTGTAAGGGTCGAATCGGCAGTTGCGGAGATGTCAATAAAGTGTACGGTATCTCCAACACAAGCTAATTGATTAATCAAAAACTTCGATTCAAAATCAGCTCCGGAAGCTATTGAGGTTTCTATACTTGCTTCATTTGTACAGGAGTTTCCATCTATGATGGTGAGTGCATAAGTCCCCACTTCAAAGTCAGCATTGTCAATAACCGGGTCTTGCTCGTTAGAAGCAAAATTAGGTCCTGTCCATGACCAACTAACCGCATCTCCTCCTGCTTCATTAAGCTCGAGGTCTTCTCCATCACAAACAGGAGAAGAAGATATGATCTCAATATTGGGCGTTGCATTCACTTCTATATCGATAGAATCCTGATTGGTACAAGCATTGGCATCTTCAATGCTTAGGTAGTAAGTTCCTGTCAAATCAGATGTCGCATTGACGATATCATTATTTTGGAAAGAGGAAGCAAAGCTTGGTCCTGTCCAGTTCCAAGTGGAAGCCAGTCCTCCATTTTCATTGATTTGCAGTGTTTCTCCTTCACAGATGCCCGCTCCAGCTGGAGCATTGGTTTGGAAGGAGATGGTCGGTCTTTGGTAGACCGTTACATCAAGTGTTGCTTCTGAAGTACATGTATTGATAGAGCTTGTAATGGTGACTGCATACGTTCCATCATTTGCAAGTGTTACATCATCAATAGTTGGATTATCACCTGAGAGTCCAAGACTTTGAGGGTCATCCCAGGTCCACGTGGCTGCTTGTCCTCCAGATTCAGTGAGCTCAAGTGTACCTCCTTCACAAAGTGGAGCATTGGAAGTGAGGTTGATGTCTGGTGCCGGGTCAACGATGATATTGACACCTCCTTCATTTGTACAGCCAATGGCATCAGTAATTGTGAGAAAATAATCCCCTCCATCAAGCGTGGTAGCTGGGTCAATAACTTCAATAGAATTGCTTCCTGAGAAGTTGGGTCCCATCCAGTTCCACTGAGCTGCATCCCCTGCATTTTCTTCCAAGTTTATCACTTCATTTTCACATAGCTGAGTGGAAGCTACAATGTTGATATTGGGCTGTGGATTAATAATTACTGTAACAGAATCTGTATTGGTATTGCCGAGTCCATCTGTGACAGTTACGTAGTAAGTTCCTGCATCACCAAGTGTCAGATTAGCTCTGATTGGATTTTGGTCTGTAGCTGTGTAAGCGTTGGGTCCAGACCAGTTCCACATGCTTGCAGAGCCTCCAGTTTCCATTAACTCCAGTGTACCACCTTCACATGCTGGGTCGTTTGCACTAACTGAAACCACAATATCAATAACCTGAATATCGATGGTTGCAATTTCCGTACAGCCTTCTGCACTGGTGATGGTGACTGAATAAATTCCTTCATCTGCTGGTGTGATTCCGGAGATTGTTGGAGAACTAGTCATATCTGCAAGTGGTCCATTGGGTCCTTCCCAAGACCAGCTAATCGCATCTCCTGCAGTTTCACTTAGAGTCAAATCATTTCCAACACTAATTGGATTTAGATTGGCAGAAACTTGCACAGTTGGAGCTGCATTGATCGCTACTTCTATTAATTCAGAGTTTACACATCCATTATCATCTGTGAGCGTTGCTGTATAAATTCCAGCTGCAGCAGTCGTTACATCATCAAGGCTGGTCATTTGTCCCCCTTGATTAAAGCTATTGGGTCCGGTCCAGTCCCAGGTTCCTGAGTTTGGATTGGT
>JBGTQJ010000028.1:0-115270 GCA_041941305.1 Saprospiraceae bacterium | reverse complement strand
CTGCTTCCGCTTTTTTCTGACTAGGATTGATCGAAAAGTTATACTGATACCCCAGCGTGCCCGTCAGCTCCGAAAAACTAGTAGCTGTGCTGCCGCTTCCTTTTCTGGTACTGAGCAGGTTGGCGTTCATGTTTAAATTCATCGTGTCATTTATCTTGAAGCTCATTCTGAATTGACCGTTTATATTGCCCTGGTCATCGGTATTTTCATTTTTCATCAGGAAGTAGTTGAAGTCCAATCCCGTATTGATTTTGCCTTCCAAAAAGGATTTACTGATACCGAAACCTCCTCCGTATCTGCGCATGATCATTTGTGCCAATTCATTTTGGTTGTAATTGCCTTTTAGGGAAAATTTCCACTGGCTTTCAGAAAGAGCGTAGTTGTACACCAAATTTGCTACAAACATTTGCGAAGCAGCGCTTGCCATGGGATCTTCCACTTCATCTGTGACCATTTGTGCATTGGCTGTTGCAGTCAACACGTGTTGGTTATTGCCTTTGTCCTGAAAGCTGTAGGAGGCATTGACGCCCGCATCCTGGGTGACGATGATGACATTCAGTGAATCCAACTCGGGATCGAGTAGATAGGCGATGTCGGAGCTGTTATTGGTGTAATTGAGTCCAAGGTTGAAACTGTTTAGAGTGTACGCAATATTGGCGGTTCCGATGAAGCGGGTGAGGGTAGAGGCTTGGGAGTTGTCCAGGTTGTTTTTTTGGACCCCTCCGCTCAGGTTGGCGTTGACCGCATTTTGGAAAAGCCCAAAGCTCAGATTGGCAGTATAATCTTCGATGTCATTATTGAAAAAATAGGCGCCTAAGGATCGGTAATTGGGATCAATGCGTTTGTAGGCGACCCCAACGGTAAAAATCTTCGCCTGAAAGTCCAGGGAAGACTCCAGAGCATTTTTGTATTCGGTTGTTTGTTTGGCATCGAATAAAAATCCGGGATGCGGGAATTTGTTCGGTGCGCTGGCATCTGCGGCATTGGGGGAGATGGCACTGGTGGCATATTCTACCTTCAGATTAAAATTATCAAGGAAGGTCTTTTGGGCATTGATGCCGATGACCAGGTTTTCTTCGGGAGCCACCTGATTGGGACTTTCCTCCGGAATATCTATTGAGCTTAAATCGTCTTCTGCTTTAAAAAGGGATAAATCAATGTATTCTTCATTGGTGCCATAACCCAATTTCATCCCCCAGCCTCTTCTTTCAAAAACGGGAATATTAGGTGTGATAAGAGAGAGGTCGATGGGTTCTGCTTTTGCCAGTCTTCCATACATGGCGGAAATGCGCAAATTTCCAGGGGTAAGCTCCATACCTGCTCCCAGGAAATTTAAATTGGCGAGTGTGAATTGAGAGAAATTCATGCTTCGGTGACCGAAATGCAATTTGATCCACTTAAATCGCGGAGACACCCCAAACCGCACGAAGCGGTTCTTCTGGTTTTCAATCTTGTTTTCGACATTATTCCTAAATGCCCGGATGAGTTCCTTGATGTTGGGATAAGCCGATTCGGTATTCTTGGCAGATACCATCAGGGAAAAAGGAAGATTGAGCTTGTAGATGCGGATGTTGGCATTGGCATTGAGCGAATAGAAAAAGGGATCTTGTCGGGAGTCGGCACCAAAGGCGCTGTAAGATCGCATATTCAAACCAACCCCTCCACTCATCATGAATGGGTCGCCAAAATCTGAAAAGCCCTTGAACATGCCCTTTACGTAGTTTTTGAAAAAACCTTCTTTTCCTACCGCCTCGATGTCTTCAAATTCTTCCAACTGGGCATAGGTCGCCAATGGCATCATTGCCAGGGCAATAATTGCTAGGTATAGTTTTTTCATTCTAGCGAAGATTAATAATGAACAGTTCTATGTTGGGATCGAGTAAAAGAACCTATCTAACGATTAGAAATCCTTCGTAACAGATATGTGTGGCTGATCTTGTTTTCGTCATAGTTGTTCCTATTTATTCGTTTTGTTAAACCTCTTTATTGTTTGATGCTGGTTTTGTTTTACTGGAGTAAAAAATGGAGAGCTCTTCAGTAAATGTATTGTCAAAAGTAGGAGATTTCATTTTGACAAATGCGCAAACTGTGTAGGACAAATGCGCAATTATGGGCTACAAGCTTTTGAAAATGTGGTTTTTTATTCAAGATTCTGACTAGAATACGGGAAAAAGCGTAGTGGGGTAATGGGGGGCAATCAAATCATCAGAGTCCTCTTCGAGAAATTCTGATGGGACGGAGAAAGTTCAAGCGGAGTCTCCGCAGGGACTCTGCGAATCAAGAGATTTGAGAATTCCAAGTCATCAGAGTCCCTTGCAGGAGACTCTGATGGAACCGAATGTGGAGACCTCTCAATTCAAATAATCAGAAGGAAATCTACCAAATCGCTTCTTAAACAATTTGGAAAAATAACTGACGTCTTTGCCCCCTATTTCATAGACCATTGCTTTGACGCTATTGACTTTCTTGTTTTCCAACAGATCGAGTGCTTGGGTTAATCTGATTTCCTGGATGTACTTTCGGGGAGTTAATCCAGTGAGGCTTTTGGTTTTCAGTTCGAGGGAGCGTTTACTCATTGCCATTTGTCGAGCCAATTCTTCTACGGTGTAATTGAAAGATGAAATATGGGTCTGAACCGTCTGCTCTAACTCCATAAGCCATTCCATTTGCTCATTATTTGAAGATTCAATAAGCTCAGCATTTAAATTTTCTTCTACTGGCTGGGCTGAATGGAGGGTAGTCGTACTGCTCTCCTTAGCCATTTCCAGGTAAAATGCTTTTCGTTGTGCATTATTTCGAAGCAAATTATCAACCCGCGCCAACAATTCTTCATCTTCAAAAGGTTTGGTCATATAATCATCCACCCCAATTCGAAGTGCTTTCAATCTATCGTCTTTTTCTGCTCGGGCCGTCAACATGATCATTGGGATTCGACTATATGCTTCATGCGCTTTCAGTGCTTTGAGCAATTGATACCCGTCCATGAATGGCATCATGATGTCACTTATGATCAGGTCTGGTAGACGGTAGACGGTAGACGGTAGACGGTTTTTTGAATCTTCTCCGTCGACCGTCGACCGTCGACCGTCCACCGATAAAAGATCCAGAGCTACTTTTCCATTCTCTGCCAGGATGACTTCATACTTTGGTTCAAGAAGCGATTTGATGAATATCTGAAGGTCTAAATTATCTTCAACCAGCAATATGCCAGGTTTTATGTTGTCTGAAACAGCTGGTTTGGTTTCTTCTTCTAAGTGCTTATTTGAATTTTCTTGTGGTTCAGTTTCTAAAGATTTGATGGTTAGGGCTTCTTTGTCTGTCATCTGTCCAAAAATTTCCACTCGAGGCACTTTTACAATAAATTTACTGCCTTTGGAGATTTCACTTTCTGCTACAATCGTTCCACCCATCAACTGAATCAACTCTTTGGATAGAGCCAAACCAATACCCGTACCTCCTTCTTCCAAACCGTTTTGGTTTTTGGCCTGATAAAAACGATTGAAAATATGCGGCAAATCTTCTACAGAAATACCTCGCCCTGAATCTGTCACGCTAACTTTTAGATAGGAGCCATTGTTTTTTACCCGAACATTGATAGTACCATTCTGGGGGGTAAACTTAAAAGCATTAGACAAGAGGTTGATTAAAACCGTTTCCATCTTTTTTTCATCCAATTCTACTCGTAGCTTTTCATTGCCCTCATATGCGAAGTTGTAATTAATGTTTTTAAAATTGGCTAAGGATTCAAAGTTGGCAACGATATTTCTAAGAAAAGGATACCAAAGAACCTTGCCAGGCTGCAACTCTAATTTTCCCGATTCCAGTTTATTTAAATCCAATATTTCATTTACCAATTTTTGCAATCTTTTTCCACTCCGCAGCACCATCGTAAGATTGGTGAAGTCTTGCTTAGTCAATTTATTGCGCTTTAATGAGTCCTTAATAGGTCCCAGAATCAAAGTCAGTGGTGTTCGAAGTTCATGTGAAACATTGGCGAAAAAACGCGTTTTTAATTGATCGAGCTTTTGCAAATTTTTGGTTTGAATTTCCAATAATCTATTTTCTTTTTCTATTTCCAAATTCAGATTACGTTGCCGTTCAGTAATTAACTGTTGTTGAATGGATTCTTTTTCCAATGTCAATTTATCCGTTCTGGATTTAGCGGCATAATAACTCAAACTAATCACCATTATAGAAACAAAAGAACTGATGGCTAGTTTTAAAATCATCAATCCATTAATAGCTGGGAACACATAATAAGCAATCCAGGCAGCCATTGCGAATAACAAGGAAATTGTCCAGGCAAATGTGAAAATTCGAATCCGAAAATCCTTTATTTGCCATGCTTTTACTATGGCGAGTAGTTTAAAAACCAAAAAGATGGATTGAAAAAGGGAAATCAAATGGACACTACTTGCAAAATCTTTGCTTGACAAATAAAAGGCAGTAGTAGCAATGATTGTAAGTACTGCCAAATAAATCATCCCTATAAAAATGCGATTCCAGATTGGGAACCGACTTTTCAATGACAAATATTTTTGAACAAAAATTACTTCAAACAGGATCCCGAAATTGACGGCATTGAGTCCAATTAAATTGAATCTAATCGGTGAATTGCTTATAAAATCCAACTTATATAAATAGAAATCGGCATTGAGAAAATAAATACTGTAGAAGATACAATACAAAGCCAGGATGTAACCAAATTGCTCCTTCGCAAAAATGGAATAAAAAATACAATAGATAATTAAGATGAGCAATAGCGCATGAAAGAAACCATTGCCAAAATTTTCGTTTCGCTCTACTTTTAAGTTTTGCAAAACTGCATTTCCTGGCGTTTCAATAAATTGTATTTCTGATATAGGAGGGAAGCCCCCAGGGTATAGGTTTTTAATAAATAAAGTAACTGTTTCTTTACTATTTATAGCAATTGGAATGTAATTAGCAAATCTTCGTTTTTGAGACTGAATGGTTTTGTCCTTATAAGGCATCATGATGCCTGTCTGTGAATTTTCTATCTCTCCAGAGGCTCTAACCAAGTAGCTATATGAGTAATCAGCCTGAACCGTTAACCAAAATTCTCTTTTAATATCCAATTGGTTTTCCAATATTAATTTGGTCCAATAAATGGATCCGCTTTTTCTTTGATTTGGAATGGGAAATTGGTCCATTGGTAAAAATTCCGCGCTTTGAATTTGCTCAATGGAAAATGATTTATCCTCATCAAATACCACACGTAAAAAGGTAGGCTCAATCAATTGATGGTCAAATAGGCTGTCAATCGTAAAAACAGGCTGAGGGTCTGAAGCATGACAAAGCTGGACGCTCTTCATGAAAAACAGGAAGAATAGTATTTTGGTAAGCCTGAAAGTCAAGTCTGTTTTCTCAATTTAAATGTTTAAATCACTGAGGGTAATCGTAGCACGACTCTCCTTAGCCGTGCCCTTTCGTAGATCCTTGCTACGGTCTTTTGCTGTGAACCTTAATACGAGCTTGTTTAAATTTTTCTTTCCTGTGCCACAGGCATCCCGGTGGGAAAAACCAACATCTTATGAACCTGACTGCAAATTTCCTCAATCATTTATCCCGATAAATTCTTTCGGCAATTTATTGTCAGAACCATAAGCTTTTGATTTTCAGTTCATAAAATTTTTAAACAAGCTCTAAGCGACGTTTTATTTTAATCGCTGTACGATGCCTACCTCTCAGTTTAAGAAGCTAAGATGCAGAAATTGATGCGAAGTCGATAAATAACATTTAAAAAACGTAATGGGTTGTCGGGAATATTCAATGTATTTGGAGGAGTTTCGGGATGCCGCAGTGTCCTCTTCGAGAGACCCTGCTTATTAGGGTAAGGAAGACCGTAGCATTCTCTTCGAGAGATGCTGCTTGATTTGGAGACTGTGCAGAGAGTAAATTGATGGAGAACCTAGTGTTCTTTTTGAAAGATGCTACTTGTTAGGGTAAATGATACATAGAGGGTCGAGTCTGAGCAGAGCCTCCGTAGGGACTCTATGATTTAAAATGTCTTTTTGTCAATTAATATAGTCCGAAGGAAACCTTCCAAATCGTTTTTTGAATAATTTGGAGAAATAGTTGACGTCTTTGCCTCCTATTTGATAGACCATGGCTTTGACGCTATTGACTTCCCTGTTTTCCAACAGATTTAGGGCTTCAGTCAATCTGATTTCCTGAATGTATTTTCGGGGGGATAATCCGGTAAGGCTTTTTGTCTTTACCTCTAAGGAGCGCTTACTCATCGCCATTTGCTGAGCGAGTGCTCCTACCGTATAATTAAAATCTGAAATGCTGTTTCGAACCCTGTTTTCAAGGTCTTGCAACCATTCGTATTCTTCGTCGATTAAATCATTCGTTTTGGCTTTGGTAATTGGCACATTTTGCTCTGGAACCGCTGCATCATTTGTTAATTCCATTGCATCACTGTGTTGCCCCATTTTTAAATAAAATTCCTTTCGCTCCAGGCTATTGCGAAGCAGATTGTCTATTCTTGCTAACAATTCTTCTTCTTCAAATGGCTTTGTCATGTAGTCATCTACGCCAATTCTCAAGGCTTTCAATTTATCCTTCAATTCTCCAAGTGCTGTCAACATAATGACTGGAATTCCTCTAAATCTGTTATCCCCCTTCAACTTTTCCAGAAGTTGGTAGCCATCCATTTCCGGCATCATGATATCGCTGATTATTAAATCAGGTTGATGGTTGATGGTTGATGGTTGATGGTCTTCTGGGGTTTCACCTTCTGCCATCGACCGTCGATCGTCAACCGATAATAAATCCCAAGCTACTTTCCCATTCTCGGCTGTTTGGATAGTATGTTTATCGCCGATGACCAGTTCAATATATTCTCTTAGATTTTCATTGTCTTCAACCAAAAGGATATTGGAGGAAATGGGTTGATGGATATCCAAGGGCATTACTAATTCTTCTTCAAGTGCAGGATCCATTTCCTGTGAAGTTTCCGATTGTAATCTTGTGGGTTCTAATGCATTGTTCATTAATGACTCATCAACAGCAACTAATTTGGGGAATTCAAAATGAAAAATACTGCCTTTCCCAATTGTACTCTCAGCCCAAAGCTGACCATTCATCAATTTGGCAAATTCCATGGAAAGGGATAAGCCTATGCCGGTACCTCCTTCCTTTGGTGCATCTGGCTGAGAAGATTGGTAAAAGCGATCAAAAACATAGGGCAAATCATCGGGATGTATGCCTCTCCCGGAATCCTGGACAAATATTTTTATGCTTTCCTTTTTATCTTCAACAGCGATTGTTATTTGACCATTTACAGGGGTGAATTTAAAGGCATTGGAAAGTAAATTATTGATCAATTTTTCTACTTTCTTGATGTCTAAGTCAAGTACCAAGTCTCGGTCTGCTTTGTAATTAAATGTGTATTGAATGTTTTTTTGCTGTGCTAGTCCATCAAAGGCACTTACCAAAAATTGCAGGCTTTGATACAAATTGGTTGGTTCGGTTTTTAACTCCACCTTTCCCGACTCCATTTTAGTGAGGTCGAGTATTTCGTTGACTAATTTGAGCAAACTACGGGCATTTTTTTTGCCCAATTCTGCCAGGGATTGATCTTTTGGATTCAAGAAACCGCCTTTGACCAAGGTTGTCAATGGACCAAGCACAAGCGTAATAGGCGTCCTCAATTCGTGAGATACATTGGCAAAAAATCGGGATTTAACCTTGTCCAAATTTTTCAACTCTTCATTTTTTTGACGAATGGTCTCCGTTGCATTGGCGATTGAGACTTCCAACTCCTTTTGTCTTGCTGCCATCCGACGGGTTCGCCATTTGTAAATAAGAAAGACAGATAGCAAAAATGTCGCAAGTGAGAATGCGAAGAACCAGGTTTGTAAATAAAATGGTTTTAAAACCCGAATAGGAATTTCTAAAATTGGTGCTGCAATTAAACCACTGTGCAGTCGTCCCCTGATTTTTAAAAGGTAATTGCCAAAAGGAAGACCGCTGATACGTATGAGGTTGGATTTATCTTCAGACCATTCTTCCTGAAATCCCTCAATTTTGTAGGCAAACTGGTGGTATTCCGCTTCTCGGTAATCTTCCAATGCTACTCTGATATTAAACAATTTGTCGCCAGGATTTAAGACTATCTCTCCTTTTTCCAAAATTTCTTTAAGGCGATATTCTATTTTATCTGTATCGTCCGCATGCTGTTCATAATCCGTTATGATTAAGGGTATCTGAGGAATCAATTCTACATCTTTAAAATCTTCAGGGTGAAAAACATTAAAGCCATTGTAGCTTCCAATGAACAAGGTTCCATCCGGAGCCTGGTCATGTGCATATTCCTGAAATGAAGAATTGGAGAGTCCATCTGCTTTTGTGTAGGTTTTGGATAATCCTGAACTTTCCTCAAATTGTACCAAACCATGGGGTGTGGGGATCCAAACAAAACCAAAGTCATCCTCATAGGCTGCGAAAATTTCGTTGGTCGGGAGCCCATTTTGGGTGGAGAAGTGTTTCCAGCTTGCCCCTTTGGGGTTGTTTTTATTATCGGTATTAGCCTCATTTTGGTGTGAGAGATGCTTGGGCTGCCAGTAAATCAAGCCGTTCATGGATGCAAGCCAATAACCACCCATTTTGGCTTTTGAAATGTGGTAGAAATCATTAGCCGGAAGGTAATAATCGCCAGTTTGAGTATTGCCATAGTGAGCTATGACGCCTTTTTCGAAAGAACAAAGGTAGAGCCCGACATCTGTGGCTGTCCAAAAGTATTGAGTATCAATTTTCAGGAAATGATGAATCTGTGCATTTGCCATCGCTTCAAATTCATTGTATTTATCAAAGTCGGTATAGCTTTCTTTTTCAATATCAAAAAGGATAATACCCTGGTTGTTCCCCAACCATAATTGCTGACCATGTCTAAAAATACTATGTGTTCTTTTGAGTCTTTTTTGGGAATATAGTTTAAATGTTCTGTCATTAATATTCAATTTTAGCAAATGATTGATTGCTGCAACCCAGAGGAAATTTTCATTGGAATCCCAGGTGAAAGCAGTACCTCTGATTCCTCCCCAATTCAAATTACTCTTTACGTATTTTTTTTGAGCCCCGTTTAAATAAAAAATCCATCCTCCTATAGAAAACATTGCTGTATCTCTATTCATTGCAAAGGTGGCAAATGAAAGTTGTGTGTTATTCTTTCTTCCGATACTATCTGCATTAAAAATGTGCTGAAAATACTGGGGCTTAAAAAGAATAGTACGAATGCCGTCAGGACCTGCCTCCCAGGTTGTTTGCGTTTTTTCATCGTAAAAGCAGTGTCTAAAATGCATTATAACCTGACGAAAAAAAGCTTCTTTAGTTTTTAAATGGTGCTCCTGAACCCACGGAGTCAAATGAGCTCTATAAGGATTATTGGGCAAAGGAGTATTTAATCTTGGAGTGTAATACATTAAAGGTTCAGAAATAAATCCAAATTGTGGATGGAACATTGTTCCTTCCTGATTCGCAAAGATTTGATGGTCAAAATGATGGTATTCAAGCCCTTCTGTTATTCCTGGCATTTCAAAAGGCAAGGTGTCTATCTGTAATACACCCGTCGGAAGAAAAGAAAATTCCCTATTCCAAATTCGGACACGATCATAGGGCTTCGTTCGTTTATGCAATTGCCCAAAAGTGTTGGGAAGGAAAAATCTTTTTCCAAAATCATTGACAACACCATTTGTGTCAACTGTCAAATAAGTATTCCCGGTCATATTAAGGCGATGTTGCCCCAATTCAGTAATATGGTTTGATTGAAGCGCCCCTAAAAGTCCCTCATTAATTTTGATAAATAAAATAAGCCTCCCTTCTAAACCCTCAACCAATTTTTCACGGATACCCTGTTCTGATGACCAAATAAACAACTTATTATCAGCAGAAAAATAGATACTTGAAGAATCCACCAATATACTTTCAATTTGATTGGCCTCAATTGAAACTTTATCTCCAAATCGTTCTTTAAATGTCAAAACCTGATGTGTCACTGGATGAAAAAAAGCCAAATCTTTGATACAATTGGGTTTTGTATGGCAGCTCCTATACAACCAAAACCAACCTTCCGAATCTTCGTAGATTTCCATAATCTGCCGAAAGGGCAAGCCTACATTCTCATCGAAATGTTTGAATTCCTTGCCGTCAAAACGATACAAACCAAATTGAGTGCCTACCCAGATAATGCCCCTGCTGTCTTTGTGGATGAAGTTGGCATAACGAGATAAGCCATTTTCTTCGTTGTAACTCTGCGTTTCTACTTGTATGGTTTGAGCACCTGAAAGCAAGCAGTTAAGTCCCATGAATACGAACAGTATTGTGCGGACAGTTATCTCACGTAAGCGATATAGATTTTTCCTAAATGACACTAAGATTGTTGTTCAAAATGGTTTAATATGGTTTTGTATTTATGCTAATTTTTTTAATGTAAAAATTGGATTAAATGTATTCATTTTCAATAACTTACCTTGAAAACCTGTTAGGTTGTTCTGAGAAATAAGCAGGGAATGTAAAAATCCTGCCGGTTCTTTTGCCTAATTTCAACCTAACAGGTTATTTGGGTAATTCGTAAGTAAAATACCTACTCTTAGCTCGAACCTCACCTTAAATGTAAAGTCGAGTCCGTTGGGATCCAAACAGGATGTCTCACCCATTTTGATGCTTGTCGTGAATTGCCTCCTGATTAAGTGTTGGTGAGTTAGAAATCCAAAAATTTATAAAAAGTAGTTTTAGAAGGTCAAGGATAGTGTATTCAAATTAAGTTCCTGTCTATGTTGATCATTTTTCTGCGCGACAAAATATTAAATTAGGTGGTTATTTTAAAATTTTATTCGTTTTGCTGGTTGCTGGTTGCTGGTTGCTGGTTGCTGGGTTGGGTTCTGGGTACTGGAACTGGGTACTGGTTGCTGGTTGCTGGGTTGGAAAAGTTAGCTTTTTTTGAGTAAACTTCCCTCACCCCGCACCCCGCACCCCTCACCCCAGGGCTGTTAAGTTCTGTCGAAAATTGACCTCGCAGACATCCCAACCTCCTCTCCGAAGGAGTCCCTTTGGGAAAAGAAGGAGTAGCCACCCACTGAAAATCAAGTACTTAGAAGCGGGTGGATTTTCCCCTTCAGGATGCGAGGCAATGTCCAGTGAACATTAAGCAAAGCAATAAAGGGGTTGCGCAGGGAGAACTTAACACCCCGCACCCCGCACCCCGCAAAACAAATAAATTCCACCCACCTTTTTCTTATCTTTAAACTTCAAAAACTATAAAACGTGCTTTGAACAAGCTACTTACATATTGTTTGTTATTGGTATGCAGTCCATTCCTTCCTTTATCCGCTCAGGAACTTCGTTTCGAGACTTACACTATGAAGGAAGGTCTTTCTCACCCAGGCACTTTTTACCGAGAGAGCATCATTCAAGACAAAGAGGGTTTTCTTTGGATTTCAACCTTAAACGGTTTAAATCGCTTTGATGGTAAGACTTTTAAAGTTTTTCAATTTGATGAATCTTCAGATAAAAGTCTCAACAGTAACCTGATTACTGGATTGTGTGAAGCAGCAGACGGAAAAATCTGGGTCGGCAGTGCCTCCGGGATCAATATCTTCGATCCCAAACAGGAGACTTTTGATCTTCTGAGACATGACCCCAATGACCCTCAAAGCCTATGTGGTGATGGGGTCAATTTTATCCGAAAAGATCAGAATGGCAATATGTGGGTGGGGACTCAAAAAAGTGGGATTTGTCGCTATGACATAAAGACAAAAACCTTTGAAAATTTCGATGAGTTCTTTGGTCATGGACTGGTTTTTTTTCAACAAAAGAACGGAACCATATGGTGCGGAACGCACGATGGTTTGCACAAATATTTGCCCAATAGCAATACCTTTCGAACTATTCAACTTCCAATTGTTCCAAGTGATTCAAGGAAACAACCAGCAGGAGACATTTGTGAATTGACCAATGGAAATTTGTTGATCAGCTCTACATTTTCTGCCGTTTGGGAATTTGATCCCAAACAACTGACTTTTAATGACCTTTCCCAAAGTTTTCTATTTCAACATAGAAAATCTCCGGCCTGTGTTTTATGCGATCGAAAAGGAAATGCCTGGCTGGGTGGAGTAGGGGAGCTTTATAAATACAATCCACTTTCTGGTGCTATCAGGCTATTTCAACATAATGTGAATGATCCTTTCAGCTTGCACATTCCAACCCTTGTTGATGGATATGAAGATAAGGCAGGCAGTTTGTGGTTTCACGTGATTGGAGAAGGCTTGCAAGTGGCACATACTATTGACAATCCCTTTCAAGTATTGGGCGATTTTGGGATGTCTCAGGCTTTGCCATTGGATGATCAAAGATTGTTGATGAATACAGGAGAAGGATTGAAAATGTTTGATATTGAGCAAGGCATTTTTGTGAATTCAGGCATCCCGTCCTGGTTTGACAATATGAGGGGAAGGAGCCTCGCATTGTCTGCAAATAAGGAGGTCTTGTATATCCGAAATCCGAATACGGATGAAATTCACCAGTTCAACCTCCGGACACAGGAAAGCCAAGAGCTCCCTATAAGAGGTTGGCTAAAAAGCGATCAAAATTCCAGACCCTGGATCAAGTTGAATTATTTTGATCCTGTTCAGGAATCCTGGATAGATATACGCCCCGAATTAGAAACTGCTTTCCCTGAACTAAGCTCAGATTGGAGATTTGGTGATGAAGCTTATTTTAATGATAAAGAAAGCATTTGGTTGCGCACAGGGCAGGGAGTTCTGCACTACAATCTGCAAACTAAAACAGGGCGACACTATCCATTTTATCCCCAGGATTCCAGCATTCAAATTGAAATCTATTCTATTTTTCCAGGCTCAAATGGACGTTTTTACTGTTACTCAACCAATGGTTTGAGTATGTTTGATCCTGCATTGGAAGTATTTGTGCATTTGCAAGAAAAAGATGGTTTGCTGCACAATCAGGCACATGCCATTGTTGAAGATGCCTCCGGCAATCCCTGGATAGGAAGTCCAAAAGGTTTGCAAAAATTGGATCTTGGTACCAGGGAATTTACCAACTACGACATCAATGATGGGTTAAATGGAACCATCTTATTGCAACAATGGCCTTATCGGGATAGCTTGGGCTATTTATATTTTACCATTACTGAAAAACTGGTGCGTTTTCACCCAGACAGCATTCGGGCGAAGGATTATGCTCCTCCTGTTCACCTGCTTGATTTTTATTTGAATCATCAATTGGTTGAATCCATTGGTAAAGATTCCTTGCTTTCCAATCATTTGAGGTTTTGTGAATCCATCAATTTGACTTACGATCAATCCGATTTTGGGTTCAGTTTCATCATGCCCGTTTTTTACAAGGCAGATGAAACGCAATATTTCTATCAACTATATCCATATGAAGAAGAATGGCAGTCTGCAAATTCCGAAACTCAAATCCATTATACCAACATAGATCCGGGAAGCTACACTTTCAAAGTAAAAGCTAAGACAGCAGCAGGATTTTGGAGCTCCAATGAGGCAACTATCAATATTGAGGTTAGCCCACCCTGGTGGGAAACTTCATTGGCATATATCATCTACGCCATTTTGATTTTGGGCATTCTGTATGGCATTTATCAATTCAATTTGAATCGCCAGTTGGCAAAAGCAGAAGCCTTTCGGCTAAAGGAATTGGATGGCCTCAAATCAAGACTTTATACCAATATTACGCATGAATTCAGAACACCACTGACGGTGATCATGGGGGTAAATGAAAACATTAGAGGACATCAGGATGAACGGAAACTCATTCGCCGAAATAGCAAAAACCTACTTCGTCTTGTCAATCAATTATTAGATTTATCCAAACTGGATTCCAGTAAAATGGGTTTGAAATTGATTCAGGCAGATATCATCAATTACTTGCAATACCTCACTGAATCATTTTATTCGATGGCAGAGGAAAAGAAGATTCGGCTCTTGTTTTATCCCGAAGTCAAGGAGTTGGTGATGGATTACGACGAGGTGAAAATCCAGCACATTATCTATAATCTATTGTCGAATGCCCTAAAATTTTCCAATCCTGGAGATAAGGTTGTATTGCATGCTTTGGCAGCAGAAAGAAATGGAGTGCCGCATTTAAAATTGAAAGTGAGAGACACTGGTATAGGTATTTCTGAAAAAGATCTGGAACATATTTTTGATAGATTTTATCAGGCAGATGATTCAACGACTCGAAAAGCAGAAGGCACTGGTATTGGATTGGCTTTGACCAAAGAATTGGTGGAAGTGATGGGAGGAAGTATTTCAGTGAGTAGCCAATTGGGTGAAGGCACCGAGTTTTTGATTTTATTGCCTATCCAACGTACCACGGCTTTCCAAAGCCGTGAAACCAAGCCAGACGAAAACCTTGATGCTGAGTTGGTTTCCATGTCAAATGGGGAAAATAATTTTGTAGATGAGGCGGTGGAATTTCCGGGAGGCACGGCTTTGGAAAGCCGTGGTACGATACTTATCATTGAGGACAATCGAGATGTCACCACCTACATGAGCAATCTGCTAAAAATAGAATATCAAATTTTAACTGCGCCAAATGGAAAGCTAGGTGTGGAAAAGGCTTTTGAAACGATTCCCGACATCATCATCAGCGATGTCATGATGCCAGAAATGGATGGCTATGAAGTGTGTCGAAATCTGAAAAATGATCAACGCACTAGCCATATCCCAATTATCTTACTTACCGCCAAAGCAGAGGCAGAGGATAGAATTGAAGGCTTATCTGTTGGTGCCGATGCTTTTTTGACCAAGCCATTTAATAAGAAAGAATTGTTTATCCGATTGGAGCAATTAATCGGTCTTCGTCAAAAATTGCAAGAGCGATATAGCAACCTGGAAAACTTTTCTCCTGCCGAACCTTCCCTTGATGACATCTTTCTTCAAAAATTAAAAGATGCAGTTTTGGAGCGCCTGGATGATCCAGAATTTGGGGTAACAGATCTTTGCAGGGTTGCCAATTTGAGCAATATGCAAGTCAATCGAAAATTGAAAGCACTAACTGGCAAAACTCCTTCCCGGTTTATCCGCTCTATACGATTGCATAAGGCAATGGAATTGCTCAAAACGACTGAGTTTAACATCTCAGAAATTGCTTACGATGTAGGATTTTCTGATCCAAATTACTTTTCCCGCTCCTTTTCTGAGGAATTTGGTAAGCCACCCAATGTAATACGCAATTAATCTGCGGTTATCTTCAGTCGCAGAGTCCCCTGGCGGGAGACTCTATTGGGAATAAAATTGAATAGAGGCATAAGTATTTAAAATTTTGCCTGCAAAATTTTAAATACTTATGCCTCTATATGAAATAATTGCTGCCGAATGCGGCAGCAATTATTAATAATTTTGATTTTGTACCTTAGCCATTACAGGCATCAAGACAGCCAGCTTGAAAAAACCTAGTAATAGCTTGAACATACTTTTAAAATATCTGCTGCTTTTCCTTACCTTCTTTTTGCTCACCAGAGTCGATGCACAAGAAAATCACATCATTGTGGAGCGGGTTCCTTTTGTCGATTGCATACAAAAACCAATTAATAATTTCTTTCAGGATACTACAGGTTTGATTTGGTTGTTGAACAGTGGTCAATGGTATATTTCAGATGGGGAAAAAATTATTGAAGCACCGATGCCCTTTGAAAATGATTCTGTTCGGTTCATGAAAACCACCAGAACACTTGATGTTTTTAAGCATCTATATTTTTCAGGAGATAGTGTTCGGGTTTATAATCCTTATAGTCGCAAGATCATACAATCTATTGGAATTGATGAAAATTATGTGGAAGAAGGGAAGCATGTATATTTATATAATGTAATACCAGGGGCTGATAGTACGATTTGGGCAATCTGCGCTCCAATTGTTGGAAGACATTACAAGGTAAATAACGATTTCACCATCGTTGTGTCCCAAAATGGAGGCTCTTTTAGACCTACTAAAAAAGAAATATCCGGAACTTCTCCTCATAAATCTTTAGCCCTAAGAGGGGATCAACTTTTCATAACTCTTGTGGATACCCTTTTGCAATATGATATTAGCGGAAACCTTCAAAAAGTTTATGCCTTTCCTATAGCTAATACAGGACCTAGGCTTTCTACCTATTATTATGAGGCTGACCAAACTGTTGAGTTTTTTCATTATGTCCAAAATCAGGTAACTAAAAAGTTAACCAGAGCACTTTACTATTTAAATCCCAATAGTTTGGAATTTGAGCATACAGCTTTTCCTAACTTGAACCCAGAAGGCTTGGTAGCGGAACGTGTGGATAAAACAGGGGAAGATTATTGGTTGACCGGGTCAAAAATGTCTGTATATCACTTTATCCCTGGTAAAGAAAAAGCTGTTAATTATTCCAAATATATTCACGAACAACATCCAGCAGTCACCTTTTATCATGGTGAGGCCTTAAAGGTTTTTCAGGATAATACCGGAACCTTTTGGCTTTCCACGCTGCTCAGAGGAATTTTTAAACTTTCAAGTACCAGAGAACCATTTAAACGCTATTTGGGAAATAAAAAAGCTTACTCATTTTGTGCATCTAATTCTTGTGTAATTCGCGGGATAACGGAGGATGATCAAGGCAATATTTATTTCTGTTATGAGTTTGGCATCCAAAAATTAGATAGGCGTACCGGAAGTTTAAGTGATATAAAAATTAACCTGCCGGAAAATCTGAAATCAGTTTATAGTCTGACTTATTACAATGGAAAACTCTATTTGGATGAATTGGAAATTGATCTGATCACTGGAAATGCCCGTCCAATTATTTCAGGAGTCAGTAATCATCATATTACACATTATATTGATAAAGAAACAGGCCAGATGTGGATAGCAGATGCAGGAAAAATACTTGTAAGAAGAGAACCCATTCAATTTTATCAGTATGATTTAAATACAAGAGAATTAAAGGAATTTACCCGATTTGAACCAACGACTAGAAATGATTTGAATCAGGTAAGTCAGATCTATTTAAGTCCTACCACCCAAACACTTTTTGTGGCAACCATTGCAAGTGGAGTTTATGAATTGAATTTAGATGGGACAATTGTTCAACACATCACTGGTAGTGATCCAGTTCGATCAATTACAAGAGCACTTTCTTTATATGAAGATAATCATCAACAGCTTTGGATCGGTCACGAAGAGGGCTTAAGCCGATTGGATTTGAAGACAAAAAAAATCACGGAAATCCCCTATCATTCCACTAATCCTTTTGGAGGAAGAGCCGTTTATTCCATTCAGGCTCAAAATGAAACCTATTGTTGGTTGGGGACCTATAAAGGGTTATATCGCTTAAATGTAGAGACTGGAAAACTGCAAAACTTTAATGTATTTCCACTTCAGGCGAGCATGGAATTTAATCGGCTATCTACCCACCAGGACCAGGAGGGTAATTTGTATTTTGGTTCTGTGGAGGGGCTTTTTGTTTTTCATCCCGATCAACTGGTAAAAGAATCTCGATTTGAAGAAACATTTCCCGTCCAGCTATTACGGGTTTCCCATTTTAATGTAAAAAAAGATACGATTATTCACACTTATCCCAATTCAGAAGCAGCTACCATTTTTGATATCTATCCTCGCCATCGGTTTATCAGATTTGATGTATTTATCCCTGACTACAGAGATACAGACCAAAACAGTTATACCTGGTGGCTGGAAGGCTACGACTCCCGTTGGACTAAGCCTGATGTTTCTAATACCATCCAATATGACAATCTTCCTCCTGGAACTTATACTTTGCATGTGCAGGGAGGAATTTCTGTAGATTATTACGAAAGCTCAGAGAGGCAATTTCAAATCATTGTACATCAGGTTTGGTATAAGACTGGCTGGGCATGGGGGCTATACATTACAGCATTTTTAAGTCTGTTTTACCTGATTTACCAGTACAAAGTTCGCCAGCAGCTTGAAAAATCAGAAGCCAAAAGAAAACAGGACCTGGACAAGCTGAAATCACGGTTGTATACCAATATCACCCATGAATTTCGAACGCCCCTCACGGTCATTCTGGGTATGGCGGATAATATTCGGGGCAATCCCAAAGAAAAGAAGCTCATTCATCGTAATAGCCAAAACCTGCTCAGGCTGGTCAATCAACTGTTGGATTTATCCAAACTGGATGCCCGAACGATGAAGCTGGATTTAATTCAGGCAGACATTATCAATTATTTACAATACCTGACTGAATCCTTTTATTCCATGGCGGAAGAGAAAAAGATTCGCCTCGTATTTTATCCCGAAATCAAAGATTTGGTAATGGATTTTGATGAGGTCAAAATTCAGCACATCATTTATAATTTATTATCCAATGCCATCAAATTTTCAAACCCTGGAGGAAAAATCGTACTGCATGCCCTTAAAGATGAAAATAATGGAATACCACAACTGAAAATAAAGGTTAAGGACACTGGAATTGGCATTTCAGAAAAAAACCTGGAACACATTTTTGACCGATTTTATCAGGCGGACGGTTCCTCAACGAGAAATGCAGAGGGTACAGGAATTGGTTTGACATTGACCAAAGAATTGGTAGAAGTAATGGGGGGTGAAATTTCGGTGAGCAGCGAAGTTGGAGCAGGGACGGAGTTTTTGATTTTGTTGCCAATCCAACGTACCGCGGCTCTCCAGAGCCGTGCCCCTAACTCAGAATTAAATCTGGATGCTGAATTGGTTTCCATATCGAACGGAGATAATAGTTTTTCAGAGGAAGAAGTGGAATTTCGAGGAGTCACAGCTTTGGAAAGCCGTGCTACGGTTCTTGTTGTCGAAGACAATCTGGATGTGGTCACCTACATAAACAGTCTTTTAGAAACGGACTACCAAATATTAACAGCTTCCAATGGAAAACTGGGATTAGAAAAAGCTTATGAAACGATCCCTGATATCATCATCAGCGATGTGATGATGCCAGAAATGGATGGCTATGAAGTGTGCCGAAATTTGAAGAATGATGAACGCACCAGTCATATCCCAATCATCTTACTCACAGCCAAAGCTGCAACTGATGACAGAATTGAGGGCTTATCTGTAGGTGCGGATGCTTACTTGACAAAGCCATTCAATAAAAAAGAGTTATTTATTCGATTGGAGCAATTGCTAACCCTTCGCAAAAAGATGCAGGAAAAATATGGCTCCTTTGAGACCATCTCTTCAAAACCCTCTCTTGATGATATATTTATCCAAAAACTAAAAAACGCCGTTGAAGAGCGTATTGATGATCCGGATTTTGGAGTCACCCATCTGTGTCGTGCTGCCAATTTGAGCAATATGCAGGTCAATCGTAAACTCAAAGCCTTGACAGGCAAAACCCCCTCTCGCTTTATCCGTTCTATTCGCCTTCAAAAAGCAATGGAATTGCTCAAAACGACTGACTTAAATGTTTCCGAAATCGCCTATGAGGTCGGTTTTGGCGATCCCAGTTATTTTTCCAGATCTTTTTCTGAAGAATTCGGAAAAGCTCCTAATGTTATACGCAACTAATTGAATATCAGTGTTTTAATAGTTGCATCCCCTTCCTGATGTTAAATAAGTTCAAGCTTTTTTCTGGCATTGTTAAATAATTGAATGCCTATGTGAAATGGGTGAATGAGCCCTGACTTAGTTTCCTGCACCTTTGAACTGTTCAAAGGAAATCTCCTATCATTCTTCACAATTAAACATTTAAATCATGAAAACATTTTTTGTAATTGTAACAACATGTATTTGTGCACTATTCTTAACACTGGAAACATTTTCTCAACCAGCCAATACATTTTATGATCAGGTAGATGGGACTTTCAAACAGGAAGGAGGAGATCAAACCCTTAAAATAAAAAGGCACATAAAAGAAGATGATATTGGGAATATGAGTCAGGGCATCCTGGTAAATGTATCGGGCAATCCAACCCCATTGTATTGTATACTTGAAAGTGGTAATCAGCCCAACAGATATGTAGTGGAAGTAAATAAGACCATGGCTTTTGAATACACCAGCCAAAATTCACTGGTATTCAAAATGCCTGGTGCAAGTGTATCCTACAAGCGGGTGTATCCACATGTACATCCTGCTAGTAAAAATCCCTGGGCTGCTACTGAAGTCTTGATAAAAAACAGGTATCGCAAAAATAGTTTTCTAAAATTTGAAGGCGACAATCTTTACAGTGGCTCTTTAGATGGAGCATCCGAAAATGGTCGCTGGATAATTGAGTTTGTTCCAAACAGCTATTACTTCCGGATTAAGAAAGAAAATACCAATAAATACCTGAATCTGGAAGGAGAGTTTTTGGAATGTTCAAATGTCTCGGCAGGACATTGGACTTCTCATTGGAAACGGGTTCATATTGGTGGCAAATATTTCAGAATCGAAAACAGATACCGCAAGGGGCAATCACTAAACTTGGAAAATGGGTCCTTGGATGCCAGCGTCCAACCCAAGGGACACTGGACTGCTCAATGGGAATTTCAACCAGCTTATTTACCCTCCGTAATTGATGTCGATAATAATAGTGACGATGTGATTGAAAGCTTTAGCGGGCAGCCATTTCTTTCTGCCAAAAAGGTTCGGTTTTCCTTATCTACGGCAAGCGGAGTCAAAGATTGGAAGGGATTGAAGGTATTTGACAAAAATGGAAAGGAACTTTGCATATTGGAAACCAACGGAGACAATCACGGACCTGTAAAAAGCAAGGATTTTGATATCACCCAATTTGGAGAAAAAATAACCATAGAATTCTGGAAAGCAAAAATAGCAGGCGTGCATACACACGTTGGCACGACCCAGGTAGACTCAAACTCCTGCAAAGGTCAAGAGGTTTCCTACAAATGGAAGGATGAATAACAATAAAAATTCAGGATTGGTTTTTGGATTCAATCTGTTCAAATTGCCAAATCCTGGTTGAATGATTCAAGCGGTGGGGCTGTTAAATGTTACGTTTACTAAACCTTCAAGGTCTTACGATAGGAAACAGAATAACTTATTGAAAATCAATTGATTGTAGAGATGATAGATTTTTAACAAATAGTTTACTCGATTTTTCAAGTTCTAAATAGCTTAAAATAGAGCAAATTGGAGTCTTTCGAAGTTTTAAAAATTAAAAAAGCAATCTCAATTATTCTTAACATATTGATTTTCAGCCGCTTATTCTGTGGGGTATCAATAGACCTCCAAAGGTTTAGTAAACGTGAGTTCTCAACTATATTTTAATTAAATATCAAATCATGAAAACAATATTGAAAAGCTTAGCCAGCTTAACGGTCTTTTCCATTTTTTTAATGAGTAATGAAATCAAAGCTCAACCACTAACTACGCTTTATTCTATTGAATACTTTATGGTGGATGGCAATAATGTCATCGAAAAAAAACTGTTCCATAATGAACCAAGTGGCGCGTTGGGTTTTAGTTTTTCCAGCAAAGTGGATTGGTGGAAAGAGATTAGAATATTCGACAAGGATGGGAAAGTGATACGAAAGTTTAGCTTCGAAAATGTAAAAGATAGTATGGAGAGTATCACTTATGATGAAGACCTTTTTGGAGATGAAATCAAAATTGAGTTCTGGAAAGCCAAAGCTTTCGGCGTCCATACCCATGTAGCCACCAAATATTTCAAAAAGTCTGACATTATAAACAGGCGGCTTCACTTTACCTGGATGAATGACTGAAAATTATTCCTTTCGCAGAGTCCCTTCGGAGACGCTGCTCGAACTCAGATACGGAAGGTAATAAGCAGCGTCTCCCGCCAGGGGACGCTGCGGTTTTTCCAAAATCCATTTCACGATCTTTTTATGAAAAATTTGACACATCTTTCGGTTCCATCAGAGTCTCCTGAAAGGGACTCTGATGCATTTCTTTCGACGAGTCCCTACGGAGACTCTGCTCGAACTCAGGAGACTCTGCTAGGACTCAAATAATACGGAAGGTAATAAGCAGCGTCTCCCTCCAGGGGACTCTGCGGTTTTTTCAAGAGCCTCTTCTAAACAACATGACAACTTCCTCTGTGTTATGTGCAATTAATTGATTATCAGGTAGTTAATTGGTTGTTTTTCCTTCTCATGTTAAATAAATGCTATACTTTTTTCCCGAATGTGAAATAATTGAACCCCAAAGTGAAATCCGTGAATGAGTGCAATTCGCAATTCCTGCACCTTTGGAGTGTTCGAAGGAGAACTAATTTATTTTTTCACTTCACAAAAAATTCAAATCATGAAAACAAAATATTTTTTCTTCACAATAGCCCTTCTATTTTATGCTTCACATATCATCGCCCAGAATGGAGAAGTTGGGATTGGTACTACAGACCCAGACGCAAAATTACATGTTGAAAATGGGACATTTATGGTGAAAGGAGACGAAGGTACCACTCCTGTAGCAGGACCTGGCATCAGATTGATGTGGATTCCTGAAAAAAGAGCCTTCAGAGCTGGTGAAGTCTTAGGCGACCAATGGAACAATTCGTCGATTGGTCCAAGATCTTTTGTTGGAGGTGGGCTTAATAATATCGCTTCCAGAGATGGCTCCTTTGTTGGTGGAGGTGGTAACAACATCGCTTCTGAATTTGCATCATTCATTGGAGGTGGAGAACAAAACCTTGCTTCTGGTCGCTCTTCCTTTATTGGTGGTGGGGCATCCAATTCCGCTTCCGAAGATAATGATTTTGTTGGAGGAGGGGAATTCAATATGGCTTCCGGTGGAGGTTCCTTTGTTGGTGGCGGCAGCGATAACACGGCTTCAGGTTCAGCTTCCTTTATTGGTGGTGGTACTGGTAACAGCGCTACAAGTTTATATTCATTTGTAGGAGGTGGAAGCGCCAATGCTGCATCCGGTAATTTTTCATTTATAGGTGGTGGTGCCAACCTTCGCGCCAAATCTTTTGCAGAGGCAGTTTTTGGTTCTTTTAGTTTGGACTATACTCCTTTTTCTACAACCGGATTCAATTTGGCTGATCGACTATTTGTTATTGGCAATGGAACAAATGTTAGCAATCGCTCCAATGCGCTGACTATATGGAAGGATGGTAGAGCGGCATTTGGCAATTTTGAAGACTTCAGTTTCAACCCCCCTAATGATGCCTTATCCCTAAGAGGCGGACATGTCTATGTTCAAAATAACTATGGAGTACTCAGTGAAAACCAGACGGGAACTAGCTTTGGAGCTGGCTTCGATACAACCCCTTCTGATGACTTGCAACTTTATGCTGGCAGCACTAGTCAAATCACCCTAAAAGCAAATGGAGATGTAAGCTTTGGGGCAGGAGTTTCCCCAAAATTTGCCCTTGGATATAAAGTCTCTATACATGGAAAGGTCGCCTGCGAGGAAGTCATGGTGGATCTGAAAGGAGATTGGCCAGACTATGTTTTCAAAGAAGATTATCCCTTAAAAACACTGGATGAAGTCAAAGCTCATATCGAAGAAAAAGGTCATTTGCCTGGTGTGCCCTCTGCAAAAGAAGTAAAAGAAACCGGCGTCGTTCTGGGTGAGATGAACAAGGTTTTGATGGAAAAAGTAGAGGAACTGACGCTTTATATCCTGCAACAGGAAGAAAGAATCAAAGCATTGGAAGCAGCTCTTGAGAAATAGATTCATCTGGATTTTAGGCTTAGAAATCAATTTGTGCATCTATTGGAAAATCGGAAATGAATGCTAAGAATAGTTGGTGGATGAAAAGGTGTATTAACATGCAGGTTTTCCAATATTAAATACAAAAAAATGAAACTTCACTTTTTAAAATATTTCATTTTGTTGCTTTTCTTCTTCCTGGTAAACGATGTTGCAGCGCAATTGCAAAAATCCAGGACAGAGCGGTTGAGGCTATTTTCAGAAGAATACGGGAGAAAAGCACAGGCTGAACTAGAAGAGGCGACCAGGTTAGCCAGGCTATATGGTTGGCCGCTGAACGGACTCTATCGGGTCGACAAATATGGAGAACCGAAGTACAAAAGCCCAGAGAATTTTACTGCAGCTGTGGTCACTACTACTTTTACCACCAGACTATTTTTTGATGTTACGGGTTCAGGTATGACGATTGGATTATGGGAAGCTGCTGCCAGGGCCAGAGAGAACAATACGCAGTTCACTTCCACTCCATTGTTAAGTCACCAGGATTTTGGGGGTCGAATTACCGTTAAAGATGGAAGTTCGACTGCACCCTGGCTTTCCAGTAGCCATGCAACGCATGTAGCAGGCACATTAATCGGTGAAACTCCGCCTATTCTTTGGGATCCCAATCCTGATTCCAGGGGTATGGCTTACCAGGCATCTTTGGATCATTACTCTGCCACTAATGATGTGCAAGAAATGGGAAATGCCGCAGCGGTGAATATCGATGGTGTAAAAAATGGTCAACTCCTCTTGTCTAATCATTCTTATGGAGATAACTCTGGCTGGGATCAGGATTCATCAGTTGCTGGTATAACATATTGGACCTGGAGGGGTGGTACCAATACCTATCAAGTCAATGGTAAAGATGTCCGATTTGGTCAATACGATAGTCAATCAAAAGCCTGGGATAATCTTACTTTCCTTGCCCCTTATTATCTCCCTGTTAAATCTGCTGGAAATGATCATAGCGATAATCCTTTACCCTTCCTTGATAGTGTCAGGGTTTGGAACTCCAATACCCAAACTTTTTCACCCTATACCCTTTACAATCCAATTTTGCAACATCCCTGGGGAGATGGTATATTTGGTTTTACTACGACAGAAACAGAAGCAAATAGCAAAAACATACTCACGGTAGGTGCAGTAGATGGAGACTTAAATATTACCAATTTTTCAGGAAGAGGTCCTACTAATGATGGCAGAATAAAACCTGATATCTGTGGTTATGGGCAGAGCGTTTATAGCGCTGATAATGCAAATACCGGGGATTATTCCAATAAATCAGGTACCTCTATGTCGACCCCAAATGTGGCTGGATCATTGCTCTTGTTGCAGCAACTTTACCGGGACAAAAGCAAGGTTGGAAATGACTCCCTTTTCATGAAATCAGCAACTTTGAAAGCCCTTGCCCTTCACACAGCAACAGATGTGGGCAATCCTGGTCCCGATTACACCTACGGCTGGGGAGTATTGAATACCTTCTCAGCTGCCACTGTCATTAGTGCGGATGCTTGGTCCCTTGACAATCCTACTTCCACTATTATTGAGGCTTCCCTTAACTCTTCTGATCCGACCCAGAGTTTTCAGTATGCAATTAAAGCAAGTGGTACCGAGGAGCTGAAGGTAACCATGGTGTATACGGATTCTGCCAAGGTAGTTAACCCTGATGGCGATTTTGCTTTGGTCAATGATCTGGATCTGTTTGTCTATAGACCCTCCATCTTTGTTGGACATGAGCCCTATGTGCTTGATCCCAACAATCCTGAAAACAATGCAACTACAGGTGACAATGATCGCGACAATGTTGAGCAGGTCCTGATTGCTTCCCCGGCGAATGATTTGTACATCATAGATGTCAGTATTGAAAATGTACTTGTGAATGGTGCTCCTCAGGATTTTTCTTTGATTATCTCAGGTTTGGATCCCTCCTGTTATGCGAATATCCAGCATAAATTGATCAAAGTACCTACAGGGACCTATACTGCCAGTCATAATATATCTTCACAAGGAACAATCGAGCCGGGGCAGGAGGTCACTTATCGTACCAATGGGAGAGTTGTCCTGAAACCCGGTTTTCGGGCAGCCAAGCAATTTATTACGGGAGCTGGTTTCTTTAAAACGACGGCTGGATCTTGTAATTAGAATTTGTAGGAAAGTAGAGATTCAAAATAGAATTTGCAAAAATACTTCAGCGGGCCACTCAGCGGCAATGTTGCAGTATTCAATAAAAAAAATCAATATGAAAAATAAATTTTTCGAATTAGTAGGTCTGGTAATCTTCTTTATGTGTTTTCAGCCCTGTTTAACTACAGCCCAACTCCATATTTCAGGCGAGACAATGGTAATCACTTCTGGTGCTATTGTCCATTGCAATGGAGATATAACCAACACCGAAGCCAGTGAACTGACCAATGAAGGAACTTTGTCTTCTCTTGGCAATATTTCCAATTCCAATTCGGCTACGCTACAGGGTAGCGGACAATATACCCTTGAAGGTCATTGGACAAATGCTGCAAATTTTTCAGCAGGCACTTCTACGGTGACTTTTACTGGAGCACAGAACAGTACCCTCACCTCTGGTGACTATGATTTTCATAGAATTGAAATGGACAAAACCAATGGCTCCCTCTTGCTTGCAGATGATGCTGGCGTTGGAGAGTCACTTGAATTCTTATCCTCCAACAATAAGGTAATCCTGGCTGGACAGAACCTGATGCTACATACTCCAGCTCTTATTATGGGCTATGATGAAACCAGTTACATTGTTACAGGTAGTGATGGAGAAGTCGTCAAATCGGGATTGGATGGCAATGAATTTACCTTCCCCGTTGGGTTTGATGCTACCAGCTACAATCCCTTGGCTTTAAGACAGCATGGCACAGCTGACAAATTGGGCATCCGTTGCCATGAAAAACATTTCGAAAATGGCAATAGCGGTGATCATTTCAATTCGGAAGCTGTAGATGCCTCCTGGGAGATCACCCAACCCGAAGCAGGCGATAATGACCTGGAAGTGAGACTCTTTTGGCATACTGACCATGAGCTCTCATTTGATCGCACGGATTGTGCCATCGGTTTTTGGAATGGCTCAGAATGGGATTATGGGTTGATTCCAAGTAGTCCTGCGAGTGGAACGGGTCCAATTTTCCATCAATTCAGAACGGACGTATATGAACCAGGAATATTGGGAATCCGCAGTGGTATGGGATTGGTAGATGTTCAAACTGTCCAATCTGATCAATCTCCTTTAGTCGTATATCCCAATCCTTTTACCGATAAACTCCATGTGGTGAATGCTCATGGTGACATATCCATCTTCGATATGAACGGGCGACTGCTTTTGCAAAGCCCATCGGACTTAAATCAATATTCATCAGATCCTGTAGAAATGGATTTGGGGCAATTGCCAGGAGGGGTTTATCTATTAAAAACAAGGAAGGAGAACGGGCAGATGACAAGCATTCGGGTAATTAAAACTAAGTAATAATTAGACAGTGGATTTTACCTTTCCAAATCAACCTACATGAATCATCCACCCAAAGGGGCAGGCTGAATTTTTGAACAAGTGCTTAAAACATTGATTTTCAATCGCTTATTTAATATTTTTTTTGTTGTCGGTTGTCGGTTGTCGGTTGTCAGTTGTCAGTTGTCAGTTGTCGGTTGTCAGTTGTCGGTTGTAGGTTGTAGGTTGGATTAACCGACAACTGACAACCGACAACAAATTGACTATCAACGATTTGAGTTATTTTTCTTTGCCCTGTAAATTTTACATATAAAATTCGCGATGATTCATGTTTTTTTAATCTTGTGAAATAATTCCTGAAAAAAGTGAAATAAGTACTTCAAAGTAGAAGGAATTAATCTGATCTTTATTGCAATTCCAGTTTTATCGGACAACTACAATTTAAATATACTATGACAAACTTATACCACTACCTATTTTCTGCTTTTCTAATTCTTTTTTCCCTTCAAGTTGGCTATTCCTTTAACTTGGATACTTGGTCTTCGGACACCAGTTTTAGTACAATTGTCACCTCAGATTCGACTCTGGTAAGAAGTGGCGCTGCCCCATTGCACGAAGTCAACTATTCTTCAGGAGCAGTTACGATGGAAGAAAGCTTGTTACATCTGCATGGTTATGCTGTTCAGATTCAATACCATAGCGATGGCGTTGAAAAAAAGGCTTCCCTTTGGAATAGAAGCAATCCAACTGGAATCGTCGGTTTGGGATGGGCTCTAAAAAGAAGCAAAATTGTAAGAAATGCAAAAAATACAGGTTCGGAACTGGACGATAGCTATTACTTAAATATCGATGGGACGACTCATGAATTGATCTATTTCGATAAGCAGGATTCCACCGGATTTCCAACAAAAAAATACTTTGTAAAATCCAACCCCAATTGGAAAATCCATCGCAATTTAAGTTTGGATCAATGGGTGTTGATAAAAGAAGATGGTACAAAATACATATTTGGGGATGGATCATTGGTAGAAAGTCCAAACAGGAACAGCACTGAAAAGGCGGTTAAATGGGGGAATTGGATCGGAGCCAGTATAGACCCCAATAATCAAAGTAATTTTTCGACTGCCTGGAATTTGGTCCAAATCTTAAGTGTCACTCAAATACCAGTTGACTTTTACTATCAACAGGTGGAGGACCAAATAGGGAAGAATGGCAAGCTATTTACAAAAGCGATTTACCTGGATTATGTGGTAGATTATACAGGCGAAATGATCAAATTTATTTACGGTTCCAAAGAACCAAACGAATATGTAGACCCCCATGCAGAAAATCAAATTTTAGCTGATAAGGATCAGGATGCCTATCAGGAACGCTACGAAAGGCGCTATTTAGATAAACTGGAATTGCATAACTCCAAAGGGCTTGTAATCGAAAAAATTGATTTTGACTATGCATTCCTTTCTGCTGATTTTCCCAGCCTAAAGAAAAGAGTGTTAACTAGAATCAATTTTCTAAACCAAAACGACAAGGCTTCACACCCTGCTCATTTGTTTGATTACTATGGTTTGAATAACAATGACAATGTGAAAGCAGGGTTAAAAAGATCTGACACCCGATTGTTCAATCAAGAGAATGGTGCATTATTTGGTGCCCTCAAAAGCCAGACTACAGTAGAGGGAGCGACCTACCGTTATCAGTATGGAGAAATTGAAATTGAAAATTCTGGCTTGGATCGCCTTATCGAATTTCCCGACACGTTGGTTTACGATTCACAATATGGCTGGGAAAACGGAATGGCTAAAAGCTCCTGGAAGGCGCCACAACTGTTTTTTGGTACAGATTACGTAGTCGCCATTTTTGAACCCATAGCACTTGATGCAAGAATATCCCATGTACAGGTTTACCAATGGTTGGGAGATCGCTGGAAACTTGCCTATAACGAGCTCCTCCCAGCAATTTTCTATGACAATTATAAAGAATTGGACGATTACGATCAGGGGTTTTTATCCAACCTCAAAGGGGATGTTATGCAGGATATTAATGAAAATATTCCCATGATTGGTGGATTTCTGAATGCATTCAATGATGGAATAAAGGAAAGGGTTGTCACCCTTGAAAAAGGAGTGGAAGATTTTGGTAAAGGGAAGATTGGAGAAGGACTCAAAGAGTTTTTCCTGGGTGGCTTTGAAGCACTTGGAGAAGCCTTAAAAGATATAGCAGTTGGCTTCAAAAAAACATTTGACCATTTGGGTGATATCATTATCGCCGCTACAGGAACAGATAAAGATAATTATGATCGTTTGCAAAGAGATCTATACGAAAAAAATCAGACCTATGAAGAAAAATTTCCCCGCAAAGAATATCATATCACTTTGCAATCTGATTTTTTTGCATTGGCATCCTCTGATCGGAGTGCTCCATTATGGATTTTTCGACAAAGTGATCTGGACAAAACGAAATGGAATAAAAGTGTCAAAACACTGAATCTCCCTGGAAAATATTTTCCAAAGACTACTGAGGATTCCACCAAAATAAATACTGGTAAATATTTTACGCTGGCATCAGGTGATAAATTTCTTACTGTGCTGGATGAGATGCTGGATCTGGTTCACATTTACTTTTGGGATGGAGAAGTCTGGCAAACTCAGGTTACGGGATTGGATATGGGCAATACAAGGGCTTATTCAACTACTGAACTGAAAAAGATTTATGGTTTTGCGGATTATAAAAACATTGAAAATTGGCGGATAAATCCTGATTCAGAAAAATACAAGTTATTTCAAGATGCAAATGCCGCCAAAATTCAAAAAACCAAAGAAATTCGATCTGCTCTTTCTGCTACCAATAATGTCATTGTGGCTGCATTAATGAACAATGCAGGTGACGACATCAAAGTGTATATCATGCACCATGATGAACATTTTAACTGGGAAATTCAAAGTGAAGAAATTCAACTTTTGCCTGAAAATACTCAAGGACAAGGTCAGGCAAAAGCCATGTATGAAGCCATGTTTAGTCAGGAGGGAAAAATGGTGCTTCAGGCAGGGGCTTCAATGGCATCTCTGCAAACTTATACCAATCTCGATCCCAATATTTTTAAACTACCTGGTGATTTAATTCCAATTGTAGGAAATCTGGTGGATGATTTTGTAGCAGATTATAGAAAATATAACGCCACTATTGGCATCTTTTGGGACGAAGATTACAAACCTCAAATCGAATATTTACACCAGGGAATTGCCCAGTCTAGTATTACGACCAATCTAAGTGGAAATGTCATTCACAAACAGGGCAAAAGCAAAAGTTTAATTGAAAATTCTAATGATGCGTTATTTCCAGATGATGGTAAAAACTTCGCGTTTCACTTTTCGGGAAATAACTTCACACTATTCAAATTTCCATCACCTTATAAAAGCAACGCTATCTCTCCTACGATTACTTCAGGGGTTTTAGAATCTGGTATGGATAAAAATCCAGTCTTTTATCAGTTTGATGCCAACAACGGTACTGTTGCACTCAGCAGGAGTGATGCTTCTGTTTTGATAAATGCCCTGGAAAAAATATTGAATGATGGAAAATCTTCAAATCTGAATTATCAAATCAAAAATGTCCTGATACCGGCACTGGAGAAAAGCATGATACCAGATGAAAAGGCCTGGGTGTTGATTGATGATGACAGTTTGTCCAGTCAAGCAATACCAACAAGAGAATTTATTGACGAAATCATAGATGTTTCTAGCGATGTGATTAACGATATCATACAGATAATAGCTATGGTGATCCCAGGGCTGCAAGCTATGGGAGCGATGGAAGCAGAAATGGTAGAGGTATTGGAATCGGTCAGTAAGGTGGCAAATAATTTAGGAATGTTGATGCAGTTTGTTCAACCTATCTCTGATGGTTTGTTGGAAGGGATCATCAAGAAGAATCACTTTGGCACTTCTATTACCCAGGATTATATTTTTGTCAACAACAAAATTTTTGCAAGAACAACTGATGGTTCCTGGTCCCTCGTCGGCAAAGCTTTTGATTTGGGAAATAAGGAAAAGATTGTCGGCAATAACAATCGGGTACTTGCTGATTTTGTGCCTTATACGGTTCTAAAGGATGGTGAGGTGATAAATTATGTTAGCATACTCAAGAATGGGCAGTTGTTTGATAAAATTAAATTGCAGGAACCTGGGATGGTTTGTCATCAGGATTCTTTGAGTCAAGTGATGGGCCCCATGTCTTTCGTGACTTATGGTGAAACAGGGACAGAACATTTGGGATATGTAAAGGAGAATTCAGCGCTGAAAAAATATTTGCCGGAGGGGTCAACAACCAAGGAAAGAAATCTACATGCTGCCTACCGCGATGCAACCATAGTAAAATTACACCGGGTCATCAATGGAAAGGTATCCGGACCTGTAAAAGATTATGTGGTTCAACAGGTACAAATCAATGATGGTTTTGAGGATACCTATCACAGTTTCCTTTACGCTCAGGGTGATATTAATGCTTCAAGTGGCATCGGTACTTATGGCAAAGTTATCGATGTGCCAAGCGACAAGCCAGTAAAAGATTTTGATGTTTTGCAAGCTGGAGATTATCAAAATGGAGGATATGAGGAACATTACTTTTATAACCGGTACAATTATGCCTATGAAGGGACGCAAATTGGATTGGTAGATACTTTGAAGCAATTAAAGAAAACAGCTCTGGTAAAAGGTGATCCTTTACTAGCCAATCAGGTCAACAATGAACAAACAAACCCTGTTGAACACATTTTAGGTCTTCCTTACCTTACCAATTCTTTCGATTATCGGAACAGCTTGATTCAATCTCATGTGACTTCCTATCAATTGTGGTATGATTTAGTCACAGATAATCCCGATGAGAAAGAATTTATCATATATCCCCTTTTTATAAGCAAACAAATTGGCACAACTTCGATTCTGGATGGGGTAGAATCGAAGGAAAGTTATGAATACGAACCTTTTAAATATAGAATTAGAAAACACCATTCCTATGCAATCAATACGGACAATGAGCAAGAAATCAAAACTGAGGAATATTGGTATGCTGATGAGTCGAACCCTTCTTTTGAGGAGGATAACAGACTTCAGGAAAAATCCACAATAATCGAATATTATTCACAGGCAAACGGAGCACCTCATATTACGGCTTGCCATACAACTGCCTACAAACCATTTTCCGTCAATGGAAAGCAGATAATACTACCTGCCGCCCTTTATCAGGCAAAACTCAGTGATAGCCTGTTATTATCCGGGAACAAACTGCGTTATGCAGGAATGGCTGAAGGAGACCTAATCAGACAAAATCAGGCCATTGAAGCATATGAAGTTGCGTTGGATTCGTTGAGCTTTGCAATCGGAAATTATCCAGATGCCAAAAAAGCTGGATTTAAGGCAAAAGAAGCTGCGGATCGCAAATTCATTGAATTTCAGGATATACATTACCAACTTAGTGCGCTCAAGAGCAAATTGGATCAGGCTTCCATGGATTTAATAAAAGATGATAAAAAAGTAAAAAAGGAAAGGGAAAAGTATGCTGATAAGACTACTGAAAGAGACCTGATATATCAACAGTACCTGGATGCGAAAAAAAATACAGATGATAAATGGGAACTATATCAGGAAGCTGTAAAGACCTATAATGATAACAGAAGCGGAGCCAAAGGCTTTGGTTATGGATTTCTTTGTGGATTTACATTCGGTGGTTACTGCGCTCCAATTAGCCCGGATGCCAAGGATGTTGCTTATTTGAATTATAGAATAGCCTATTTAACAGATTCAATTTTTTGGGATGCATACCTTTCAGCAAACGATGACTTGAACAATATATCGCAAACAATTCAAGGGTTTACAGACAAACACAATCAAATTTTTAGGAATAAAAATAGAATCAAAGATGCGATTGATCGTTCCACAGCTTCTTTGAATCAAATAAAGAAAAATGCCAATCCCTTTCTGGACAAAAGTTACAAGGCATTTCATCGAGATGAAACAAATGATCATCTTGATTTAAGAAATCAACATCTTCAACCATCCACACATCTTGGATTATTTAACGCGCATGCCAAGTCCTATAAGTGGGTTATTAATTGGGATGTAAAAGAGAAAATTGAAGAAATGCAAACTGAGATTAGTGGAGTGCCGGAATACGAGGATGCATTTAAGCATATACTTGATGAAGCAGTCAATCATTTTGAGAAAATAAATAAACACAGAACTCAATTCCAGAATGCTTTACAAAACCTCAACGGACACCATCAAATGGTCGCCAGTCGCCTGGGCAATATTGTTTCAAAAAAAATGAAAATGGATCAGTTGCAAGGCTACAGATCTCATTGGGTTGAGACGAAGCGTATCCATTCGTATGATTCAAAAACTGGAAAAGCAATTTCATGGATTGATGCCCGAAATACTGAGCATAGCCTGCTTTTGGATAAGAACCGTGTGAATACTTTGGTACATGTTTCTAATGCAGACATTAACCAACAAGAAGTGATCTATTTGGGTTTTGAGGACTATGAAAGGTATGCTCCTCCAATTGGAGGGACGACTACTGATTTAGAAAGCCATACTGGTAAAAGAGCCCTGCAAATGAATAGCAAACAACCTCTTCGGTTTCCTGCCCTTAAAGTCAATAGCCCAAATGCAGTTGATAATGTATTTGTGTTATCAGCCTGGATATTTTCAAAACAAGACGCTGATATCACGCTTGCTTTTGGTTTTCAAAATAGCTCAGGTAAATACAATTCAAAGACTTTTTTGGTGGCGAACCAATGGAAATATATAGAAATTGTAATCGATGAAACGATTAGTGGCCCCTGGGCTCTCTTATACCTGGGAGAACAGCAAATCCTATTGGACGATGTCTTGTTGAGACCACTCAATTCGATTGTAGAAATCAGTGCCTACAATGAACACAACCAACCAACAGCTCATATTTCTAATAATGGACTTACTAGAAGAATTTACTATGACCCACATAATTACCACTTGCTGACAATCGACAACACAGGACTGATAGCTCCAATCCATTATAACAGTTATACAAGATCCACCAATTTAACTAAGTTCAAAACGGCACCACCTAATGGCAAATTGAGTCTCCAGTTTCATGGTCAGGCAACCATGATAAGTGACCTGCAATCCCAATATCAAATGGAGCCGGCTTCTTTTTTTGAGGATTTTGCAATAGGATACTCCGTTTTTCAGAAAGTGCCCTATTCCATCCAAATTGAAGGCCATGAAATAGAAGTCACTAAAAATAAATTGCGCTACTTGAAAAATAGTACAACAATGGAGGAAGTGCCTATTCAACAATTTCCTGATAATTGGATACTACTTAAAATTGGCAATCTATTGTCCATTTATGGAGATGGGGAAAATCTCCTGGAATTTGAATTTCCAACTATTGTGAAGCACCCTATCATAACATTTAAGAACCAAACCGGGACCAATCCCAATCATGTAAAAAACAGGTTTTATGCAAATGCCCCCGATCCCAGCCAGGAATATTCAAATGGATTGGGAGCGGTTATCCAAAAGCAGCACTTCGAATTTGATGATGCTGGAAACATTATCGGAAAGGTTTGTATTGAAAGCTTGCATAATGGTTGGGGCAAAGCTGAAATTGTTACTTTACCAGCCCTTATTAATTCCAGAAAGTTTAGCTTTGAAAGCAATTTTGTGCAATCTTTTGATTGGGAAAATGGCATTTTGGAAGGAGCCATTTCAGATTTTTATGCACATGATAGCACATTAATACTTCAACCTGAAGATAAAGACTTCGCCTATATTCGGACTGTACATGAAAGAAACCCATTGGCTCGCAAAGTTGGCACTATTCAAGCGGGGGCTGCTTTTCACAATATTTCCGATAATCAGACAAAGGTTAAATACCAGGCTATTCTGGGGAAGGAGGATTTAAAAAGGGTAGGCATATCCAGGCAATTGCTAAACGAATTCTTTAATAAAACTACTTTTAAATCCAATGGATATTTTGAAAGCATTAGTCATGATAAATTTGGTCGAAAAATAATTGATAACATTAGCGGTTCTCTAACCTTGACAAAATATGGTTATTCCAAAGAAGGCTACCCCATACATACTGTCATTCAGCCAAATCATTTTCTTGCCGACTCTTTAGAAATGGCTCTAGATGACAACTCTCTGTATGTCAATAAAATGGTGCTTGGAGATATGCTCGGTCATTTTACAACCAATGTTGACATTGATGGTGGGAAAACTACGGTTATCAAAGACCCAATGGGGCAGGAAACATTTGTATTGCGCAATGAGGGGCACAACGATGATTTTCATGACAAAACACCAGTCAATATTTGGATTGATTGGCCACAAGGGTCTGGAGAGAATTTGGTTCAGATTCGGGATTTGAGGAATCAACAAATTGTGTGGAGTCATGCCGATTCAAAAAGTCCCTTTAGTGGTGATGGAGGCAACTACTTCCAGGAATTGATCCTATTTCTGAAACCAGGTTCTTATGTTTTGGAATGCACCGATCTTCAAGGTGATGGTTGGAACGGAAATGGAACGATTCAATTAATTGTAGAAGGTGCCTCTATTGTTGATGCCTACCATCATAGCAAGCAACATGGCTTATTGTTTTCAGAAATTCCTTTTGAGGTTGGTAGGGTGACGCAGAAGCATCAAGTGAATATCCAATTGAATTGGCCAGCCTGGTCGGGTGAGAACAGCGTAGCAATAAAGGATGAAATGGACCAAACTGTATGGAGCCACAAAAGCTCAGGAAACTATTTTTTCAAGCATCGCTTCAATGATACCATCTCCTTACCTCCAGGACAATATTACCTGGAGACGCATGACCTGAAGAATGATGGATGGGCTAAAAAAGGGGAAATTTCTGTACAATTAGATGGACAACCTGTGATTGAAAAATTTCATCACAAAAAGACTAAAAAGACAAACGGGTTATGCAAAGTATTGGAAACCATCTTTCTCAGTACCTACGTGGAAAAAAAGTACGCCAAAAATCCACTGCCAGTCATTCAACCTATAAAAATTGACCCTACTTATAAAGTTTTGGTTGATGTCAACTACCTAGAGAATAGCAAGGGACGGATCTTAAATATCAAAGATGAAGCAGGTACAATTGTATGGACCTTTCAACCGACCAACACCCAACCTGTAAAAGGTTCCTATTCGGTTCAATTAAGCCCAGGGAACTATTCCCTGGAAATAGAGCGGGAAAACCACGATACCTGGAATGGGCAAGGTGCTGTGACTGTTCGCTATATGCAGGATACCCTTTTAGGAACGTATTATTTTGGTACCCATGATAAAAACGACTCTGAAATACTTACATTTTCCTTTGGAAAAAAACCAGCTCCTTCCGCAATTTCTCCGCATACTGAAAAGCAGTATGAATATTTTATTTATGATCAAATGGGTCGCAAAGTAGAAGCAGGAAATGTTTTTTCAGCCTTTGATCGGGATAAACTGGAAACCCTGTCGGCAAGTGGATTTTGGAATGATGTAGATAAACAAATGAGGCAAACATGGATTTACAATGCTGATCGAAATCAGGATACTGAAAATTACAAAGGCAGGTTGAGTGAAAGCACCTTATATCAAGACAATTATCAAACTACGGAACGCTACACTTACGACATTCACGGGCGAGTCATTGAATTGAGTCAGGAATTGACTGGATCTGCAAATCCTCCTATTGTAAAAACCTTTAAGTACGATTATCACCTCGATGGAAAGATCAAAAAAATAAGCTATCCTGAAGGAATTGAGGTTTACTATGATTACGATAAAAGGGGAAGATTAAAAGAAGTGGGTACCCATGTGGATCCTTCGGCATATGCATTTTATACCTATCATTGGGATGGGAAAATAGCAACAATCGAAACCAATCAGAGGACCGTTGTAGAAACCAAGCAATATGATTTATTGGGGCATCTGAAGGGCACTACCGTTCAACATTCTAATAAGAAGCTTTTTCAGGAAAGTTTTGACTATTTTGAATCGGACGGAAGTTACGTCAATGGAAATATTGTTCGGGATACAGAAAATGGTGATTTTGTGAAAAAGGCAACGAATAATGTCTACGAATACGATCCTCAATATCAACTAAAAAAATGGATAAAGTCGGCAAAAAATGTAAAATCCAATTTCTCTTATGAGTATGATGCCAACCAAAATTTACTGAGTACTGAAAATACCAAGAAAAAGAAGCTAAAACGTTTTCATTTCGAACATGGAAGCAATCGGTTAAAGTACCATGGAACGGTCAAAACAAATGAGAATGGTCAGATCAACCAGTTAAACACCCCAGCTTTTGGTCCTTCCCATATACAATATGATTTGTTTACCCTTCGCCCCATTTCTGTTCAAAGTGTCAATCAACCATCAGAGCAGGTCCGAATTCTTTATACTCCTACTGATAAAAGAATGGCTAAAATCCATTTAAACAACAATCAGATTATTGATTCACTTTCAAAATGGTATTTCCATGGTCATCACGATCTTCCACTATTAGAGATTTCCAGTAATAAAACTCAAGGCCAGCAATCGGATTATCAACAATCATTTATTTATGGCTTGGGATACGGACCCGTAGCTAGCATTGTACAAAATGGCAAAAATCCAAAGATGAATTATCATTTCATTCGGGACCATTTGGGGAGTACCCGTATGGTTTTGTCAAAGGCAAATAAACTATTGCAACGATATGATTATGGCGTGAACGGAGTAATTGTCAAAGCCAACCGTCCTAAACCCAACAGCCCGGATTTTAATTATTTATACACTGGACAGGAATTCGACAAAGAGCTTGGTTTATACAATTATCGGGCACGATGGTATAAACCAGAATGGCAAAGGTTCTTAAGTATTGATCCTGTCAGAACACTCGTATCCCCTTATATTTATGTAGACAATAATCCTGTGAATGCAGTTGATCCAACTGGGGCGATATCCTTCCTGCCAGTCCTTGGAATTGCTTTTAACAGATATCGTAAATCACTTCCATTAATAGGGAAGACTTTGTATAAACAATCAAAGGTTTTAAGTAAAGCTACTGGGGCTTATTTAAAACGAAACCGTGGAAAAATAGATGATTATCTTGGGCGAAAGAATAAACCATTTGAAGCTTTGGGAGCAAAAATGGCTGATAACGTTTCTCAAAGAGCCAACCGACTCCTGTTAAAGGCCAGAGGATATTTCAATTCATTTGGTGACCCATGGAGAAAAATGAAGGGCTCACCACGTCTTTTGTTTAAAAACAGAGACTATACTATTTTGAAAGCAGGTGAATCGCTATCAGAGGTAGGCTGGAATAATACAGCTGACCCATTTTTTGATCGTATGACTCGTGGAACCAGCAGCACCCAAAGTAACCTGATGAGTCGGCTAATGGGTACCCAGGTAAGCAATAAGGGACTTATACCGTATTCACGACCCTTCCCGGGACGGATGAAAATGGCATTTGGATTAGGTAGAGTTGTTTTTGGCGTCCTTGGCAAACGGTATGAATAATAGAAAAAGGAGTTTGGTTTTCCAGGTTTACTAAACTTCAAAATGGGCTAACAATGTGGCGATACCGCTAAGCTATGGACTTTTTTACAAAAGACTTTTGCTCAGCTGCAAGTGGCGCTGGCCCTATTTTCCATCAATTCAGAACTAATATCTATGAACCAGGAATATTGGGAATCCTTAGTTGTATGATACTGGTAGATGTCCAAACGGTCCAGGCTAATCTATTTCCTTTAGTTGTATATCCCAATCCGTTTACAGATAAACTCAATGTGGACTGGTACAATCCAACGTTTATACTAAAGATTCCACAATAAGTAATCATACTCCCCTGGCATGTCGGATTCCCAAATACTAAGGCTCTTTGCCAACATTAAGGATTTTAGATTACAACGTATTTAATCAGATTGGATTAATAAGTGCACCTATTACCATATCAACCTACTATTTATATCATTTGAGAATTCATATGGGATATTCATTAAAATGACTATATTTGGAAAATCGAACCATGCTGAGCCAGAGTGTATTAAATATTAATTAGATTTGAATTTGAATAAAATGGATTACAAGCATTTTTACGAAACTTAGGAAGATGAATGGGTGCTTATAGATTAAGTCCACTTATCTTCTGAATGACTGAAACGACAAGTACCACCATTTACAGAATTTAAAGGCACAAAGGAATTTTTTTGACAGGGCCATCTGCCACTTAATTCTGGACCGAATTGATTATAAATGTTTAAAGATAGTCAGAATTTACAAGCCTGCTCGCTCTTTGAGTTGCTGCTCAACTTCTAAGCTACTCACCTTATTAACACGCATCCTGATTTTAACAGAGCTTTTTCTTTAGAGGATATGGAATGGTTCTATTGCTGTTGCAAATGATACGATTTATTTTATGTCTTCGCGAGTTAGCTTGCTAATATTTCACCTCAAGCACCTATTTTTTTAACAAATAAGAAACTGTTTTGAAACACATCAATGATTTTTTTATGCCTATTTTTTTATCACGCTTTGTTTCAAAAATCCTTCCCGAAATGCTTCGGGACAAGCTATTTAGCTTTGGCTAAACTCCGGTTTTTGCGCCTCAATTGAACAAAAAATATGCTATAAACAATTTCACTGAGGATTTCAAAACAGTTTCTAAAGCTCGTACAAAATGAAAAAGAAAGTTTATTACCTGTGGTGCACTACTTTGGCAGTTGGTTTATGCTTCTCTGCTAATTGCTCATTTGGACAACAACCAGCAGATACAGACACGGTGGAAGTAATTAAGGAAGAATCCTTTACAGTGACAACGGACATATTAGAACTTATCGAACAACATACGTCAAAATCTAAATTGGATCAATTTAAATTCAAAATTCAAGATAGTGTATTGACCCTTACACAGCTTACCGCACATTTTGATCAGGCAGGACTGGTGCAGGATTCTGTCAAAAAAATTATGGATGCCTTGGAAGTTCAATTGGAAAATCAACGACGGTTGACTATTGTGAACCAGATTGGAGAAGCGATTGATGCTATTGAACAAACGCTACAAGAAAAAAAAGCGAATAAAGATTCGGCTCCAACTGAAGAAGCAAAAGCAGAAATCGATGTTGAAATTACGGGCTTAGGTGAGCGACTTAAGGTATTGGGGAATAACTACAACACTGCTCTTACGGGACTTGATACCGCCGGTTTTTTTGAAAAAGAGGTGGAGGTATTATCACTTCAGGAAGAATTAAGTGACATCTTATCTCCTACGATTCGGAGTTTTAAAGATTTAACAGGAACGACCCGCCGCATTGCAAAATTGACTGATGAAATTATGTATTATGAAACCAGAATAGCTCAAATAAAGGACGGGATTGAAAGAATGAGTATGGTACATGATGATATTCGAAATCCAGAAGCTCAAAAACGTGCGGATGCCCTACTGGATTACTGGCAACAACAGGAAAAAGAATTTACAACAAACCTCAATACCGCCCAACAACACCTGTTGGATGAAGAACAAATTCTAAAAGAAAAACCGTCTGGGTTTATCACATTTGCACAAGTGCAAGGAAAAAATGTTTTATTGGCAATGCTCGCCTTTTTTGGGATAATCCTTGCTTTTCATTTGTTGCATCGACTTGTTCAAAAATATAGCCCTCTTCATCGTACAGACAAGCATGTTTTTTGGGCGAATCTCATAGATTTACTTTTTAGGGTTTTTGCCGTTGTTATTGGTATCATGGCAGTAATCTATATTTTTTTCGTAGTAAATGATTGGATTTTATTGGGCATAATACTTCTGTTTGCTTTAGCAGTAATCTGGTCTACCAAGAATTCAATTGGAGATTATGTAAAACAAGTTCAACTCTTATTAAATTTAGGGGCTGTTCGTCAAAATGAACGACTTATCTATAAAGGTGTGCCTTATAAAGTAGAAAAAATAGGGCAATTTTGTTATTTGACTAATCCGGAGTTATCGGGAGGAAGAATAAGATTGCCAATTAAAGATTTAATCGGCTTGCGATCTCGCAATTACGATGAGAATGAAGTGTGGTTTCCTACCTCAATAGGCGATTGGATAAAAATAGGTGGGGCTGTAAGACAAATCAAAGATCAAAGCCCGGAAATGGTGCTAATCGTAAATTCTGCGGGTTCTCCTGAACCCATGCAAACTTCAGCATTTTTGAATCAAAAAATCACCAATCTTTCCAAGTCAAAATTTTGGTGTGGTGCCTCTTTCCTCATTAGTAATAAATACCGGGATATACTTGAAGAAAAAATAATACCTTTATTCAAGGCAAGAATTCAAAAAGATATGAATGCAAAGGGATATGGAGAATTTTTAATCGGAGAACCCTATGTGGCTTTGTGGGATTTAAAAGACGGTGGTATGGAAATATATTCGGAAATAGGGGCACAGCCAGAATTAGCCAGAAGATTTCCTGTAATGCAAGCCACACTAAAATATTCTATGTCGGCAGTAGCTCAGGAACAAGGCTGGGAAGATCCGGTATCAGCTGTAGAAGTCCGTCAGGCCAGTGATGTAATTTATGGATGATATGCATAATACCATTGACGTTAATTAGTAGACGGATGATGATAGAACATAGTACATCCAAACTTCAAAAGTTTAGTAAACCTAACTTAAGAAACCTTAACAAAATCAATTAAATATTCTACCTTTCCAAAAAACCCGCATGAAAACTAATTATTGGCAAAAGTTCGAGGAAAACAGTTTTTACCATATTTATAATAGAGGAATAAATGGTGAGAACATCTTTCTTTCTGACGACAATTACCAATACTTTCTTCAAAAGTGGAAAAAATTGATCAATCCTTACTTGGATGTAGCTGCTTATACTCTCATGCCGAATCATTTCCATTTTTTAGCAAGGGTAAAACTCCAGAATGATTGGATTGATAAACAAATCAGCAAAGAAGGCACAATAAAATCTTTTAAGTTTCAAAATCAGGAAATCACCTTTAATGAATTTTTGGAAGACCAATTCAAAAGATTGTTTACTTCCTATGCACTTGCCTTTAACAAACAGCAAGGACGAACGGGAAGCCTTTTTCAAAAACGATTTAAAAGAGTAATGATAAAGGATGAATATAATTTGTGGCATATTTTGGCTTATATTCATCACAATCCAATTCACCATAAATATTGCAAGAACTATGAAGAATGGTTCTATAGCTCATATAATGCATTTTTTTCAAATTCAACTACTTCATTAATACGAGCAGAGGTGATAAGTTTGTTTGATGAATCAGATCCGCAGCGTGGATTACTGGTTTTCAAAAAATTTCATTTGGATTTTAAGGAAGACAAAAGTAAGAGTGATTTATATTTGGAATGAGGATTTCTAAAAATTTATCAGTATGAAGGTATACTAAACTTCAAAAGTTTAGTATACCTTAGTTTAAGTCAGGATAAACCAACTTTCAAATGATGCGCAACCAAAGTACCCTTCTCCTTTTTTTGTTTTTCTGTACAATAGCCTGTCAACCTATGAAAGAACAAGCACCCTTGCCGACTTCCAACGATTACCAGGATTTGGTCACCTTGTTTAAAGATTGGAGAGCATTTGAAAAACCGCCGCTCCGGGAGGGCGCACCGGATTATACTGCTACAACTTTTGAAAAGCGTTGGCCTGAGTTTGAAAAATTACAAGCAGAGTTGCTTTCCATTGATTATTCAGCGTGGCCAGTTGAACAGCAGGTGGATTGGCACATTGTGTGGGCAGAGATGAATGGGTATGACTTTAATCACCGTGTGCTCCAACCCTGGGTACGCGATCCTGCATATTACAAGTCACTGTGGACCTATCGCAGTGATGTGCCTGCTCATGAAGGTCCGACCCATCATATGACGACTGAGATCTGGACCTATTTCTTTCCCCTTAGTGCAGAGGAAAGAAAAAGATTGCTGTCGGATCTGGCGGTGATTCCTCCTTTGAATGCACAGGCAAAGCTCAATCTGACGGGCAATGCCAAAGACCTTTGGGTTACTGGAATCCGGGATATTCGAAGGCAAAGTGAAAACCTGAAAAAGATTCTTGACGAACCTGGAGTTGCCGAGGATGCGGAATTGGTAGCAAGTATCCAAGCTGCAGTCACCGCAACCGATGATTTGACGAATTGGCTGGAAACAGAAGCAGAATCGAAAACAGGTCCTTCCGGCATTGGAAAAGACCAATATACCTGGTATCTCCAAAATGTACACCTGGTTCCACTGACCTGGGAGGATGAAGTGATGATTTTAAAACGAGAACTCGCCCGTGCCTGGTCTTCCTTAAAACTGGAAGAACATCGAAACCGGAAACTACCGGAACTAGTGGATGCAGATTCTCCAGAAGCTTATGATGCCCTGGCAGAACAAGCCGCTCAAAGCCTCATGAACTTTTTGGAACAAGATGAGATAGTGACCGTAAAGGAGTATTTCGATCCAGCCCTGAGGGTACATTTGGGACAATATATCCCAAAAGAGCAACGCCATTTCTTTTGGATTACGGCGCATTACGACCCAAGACCACTCTATTCTCATTTTTACCATTGGTTTGAATTAGCGAGAATGGACAATGAACCTCATCAAAGTGAAATCCGTCGTGATCCCCTTTTGTACAATATTTTTGATTCCCGAAGTGAAGGAGTGGCCACTGCTGTTGAAGAAATGTTTATGCAAGCTGGATTGTATGATGACAATCCAAGGGTAAGAGAGATAGTCTACATTATGATTGCTCAGCGTGCAGCTCGTGGTTTGGGTTCACTCTATGCACATGCCAATGAAATGACCATGGAAGAAGCAGGCGGCATTCATTCAGAATATACCCCTCGGGGATGGATGAAAACTGAAAAAGAGTTGCTCATTTTTGAACAACATCTCTATCTGCGCCAACCGGGATATGGAACCAGTTATATTACCGGAAAATACCTCGTCGAAAATGCCATGGCGGATTTTGCCAAGATGAAGGAATCGAAAAATGAGCCCTTTCGGGTGAAGGACTTTTTTGACCAATTGAATGCCATGGGGAATATTCCGATTGCGCTTGGACATTGGGAGATGACGGGGATTGATGATGAGGTTAAGCGGATTGTTGATTTTTAATACTACGATACTACTATTCTGCGATGCTGCAATGGTTAACTAAGGGAAAAATTGAAGTATTATATTAAACCTGAATAAATGACTCACCGTTTATTTTCAAATACCCAGCATCCGTTTTTGAATAAAAAAAGAATTGAATACACGATGTTATTTCAAGAAGCCTAATTTTTTGAGCCTTGATTACTCAATACCTGCCTCACTTTCTACTCTAACGTGAGGTTTGAGCAAAAAGTAGGCATTTTACTTACAAATAACCTGTTAGGTTGAATTTAGGCAAAAGAATCGCAAGGATTTTTACATCTCCCTGATTATTTCTTAGGACAACCTAACAGGTTTTAATGATAAGTTGTCGAGAATGAATTCATTGAACTTGAACCTCACGTTAATCCAATATTGAGTTAAAAGGATTATAAATTACATAAAAAATGCAATTGCCCAAAAAACTTCCTTTTTGTTGGGAGAAACGTTTAAGTATTTGATTATCAGTAAGATGTGTTGGTTTGTTGTTCTGCTGGGAAACAATAATGCTATTTTTTTTTCTAAAATGAAACAATAGTTCGATAGTTTGAAACAATCCTCCTGACACTTTAGATTGCCTTGCCCACATATTTGTTTCAAAAGATAATATCTAAAAATTATTATCATGAAACGAAACTCTACTCCGCTAACAAGAACTATCAGGAACAACCCAATTCCAATCCAATTAAAACTGACCTATAGTGTGTTACCAGCTTCTGTTGAGAAATGTCAGCTTATAAAAGATCCCCAATTAATAATTTCAAACCAAACATGGGAAAACCTGTCAAAAGAGATTTGTAAAGAGCCCAAACTAATTAATTGTTCAGCCAAAACCCTGAAAAAGCGTTGGCTGAATGGGCAGGCAGCTTGTGCAATCTATAACGAAGAAGTAGTGAGTTATATCAGTTATGTTTCTTCCTTTTCTACAAACTTCAAGCAATCACTAGCCGCCATTTTAAACCTGGATTATTACAGCTTTCCAAAATGCGACGTTTCCCAATTTGTTACAGGCTGGACAAAGCCTGGTTGGACGAATAAAGGAATCTATTCTTTCTTAAATAAAGAGTTATCTCTCAACTCGAACCACTTTGAGCAGGTTCGAACTTCTTATTGCCTGGGATTGGCGGCCTCTCCTGTTTTTAAGAAAATGGAATGGAAAATAGCCAGTTGGAATTCATTTCCATTTGTGGGAAGTTTAGGAGGATGGATTGAAAATGGGGAAATGTTTATCGTTCATGAAAATTTTAAAGACTCTACCACCGTAAGGCCCTACTGTGGAGATGACTTTCCGCTTTCAGAATACCAATCACATGACTGGGATAAATATTGCCATTTATGGATTCAGGACTTGCCCGAAGTTCTCAACCTTGAACGAAAATTAAATAAGCTACTAAAAGAAGATTTAAAGCAATGGAGAGCTGCCCTAAAAGTGGCTGCTGCTGCCTAGAGCTTAATTCAACTCTCCAAAGGTCAGAAACCTAAAAACAAATCATCAATCATAATAAACAACTCTTATGAAACAGAATAACAATACAAAATTCGAAAGGGATTATATTATTATTGGAGCAGGTCCGGCAGGTGTTCAGTTGGGCTACTTCTTAGAAAAAGAAGGAAGAGATTATTTGATACTGGAAGCTAACAATGCTCCTGCTTCCTTCTTTTCCACCTATCCGCGCCACAGAAAATTATTATCCATCAATAAATGCTATACAGGATATGATGATCCGGAAATCAATTTAAGATGGGACTGGAATTCTTTATTGTGTGAGGAGCAGGAAAAGTCTTTTAGAAATTATACAAAAAAATACTTTCCAGATGCTGATGACCTTGTAAATTATGTAACTGATTTTGCCAGGCATTTTGCATTGAAAATTAAATACGGAGTTAGGGTACAGCATATTTCAAAAAATAGGAAATTTCATCTTTTTGATCAAAAAGGGAGAGCATATGTTTGCAAACGTCTGATTGTAGCTACAGGTATTTCCATTCCCTATATACCAGAAATTCCAGGAATTGAATTAACTGAAAATTACATCAATGTCTCTGTTGATCCTGAAGATTTTATCAATCAAAGAGTCCTCATTATTGGGAAAGGGAATTCTGCATTTGAAACTGCAGATAATCTGATTGAAACAACCCAAAGTGTTCATATTTGCAGTCCACATTCATTGAATTTGGCCTGGAAAACCCATTACCCCGGACATCTTAGGGCAGTTAATAACAATGTACTTGATACCTATCACCTAAAGTCTCAGAATGCTATCCTGGATGCCGAAATTGAAAAGATAGCATTAATAAATGAAGAATACCATGTGACACTTAGCTACTTGCATGCTGATGGTGAAGTGGAGAGGCTGGTTTATGATCGAGTGATTACCTGTACTGGCTTTAGATTTGATGATTCCATTTTCGATGATTCCTGCAAACCTGTTTTGAGTTCAAATATTAAATACCCAGCTCAGACTAGTGAATGGGAATCCGTTAATGTAGAAGATTTATACTTCGCTGGAACATTGATGCATGTTAGAGATTACAAAAAATCTAATTCGTCCTTTATCCATGGCTTTAGATATAATGTAAAGGCTTTATTCAGAATGCTGGAGGTAAAGTATCAGGATAAGCCTTGGCCTTGTCAAACTATCCTGATGGATAAGGACGATTTGACGAATGCAGTTATTGAAAGGATTAATCAGACTTCTGCACTTTGGCAGCAATTTGGATTCCTGGGAGATTTGTTTTTGCTATCAGAAAATGAAGCATTCGTTGAGCACTTCTCTGAAATGCCTTTGGATTACATTGAAGAGCAAGTGTCAGACCAAAGCACCTACTATACCCTTACATTAGAATACGGAGAGCACGATGATCATTTTGATCCATTCTCCATGGATCGAATTAGCCGTACAGATACCAAACAAGCAGATCGAAGTGCCTTTTTACACCCGGTAATTAGATGCTATGCTTCACAGAAGCTGGTACATGAGCACCACATTATTGAGGATTTGGCAGCAGAATGGTGGGAAGAAGAACACATCCAGCCTTTAAAAGAATTTTTCAATAAAACCACGAAGGAATTGCAAAAACAGCCACAATCTGTTTCTGAACTTCTTCCTGCTTAAACCCAATTATTATGCTTACTAACATTAACTTTTGGAAAGAGGATTCAAACTCCTTAAAGGATTTGAATTCCAACTCTGACAACTTGGAGCCTACATCAAAAAAGAGAAAAGTAGAACAGAAAGAAAATAACCACACTGATTCAGAAATTGGAGACTCAAGCGATGAATCATTTTGGATAAATGCGATGCTTTATACGGGTTCTCTTTGGTAGGATAGAGTGCTCCATAGTCCTAGTAGTTTCATACCATTTTCAATAACCAGGTACTTAAAAAATAATATCATGAAAACACTTTCCAATTTACAACGAATGCTTGAGAGTTTTACTCCAATCGAAGAGCATGCCGCTGCCATTCAATTGAAGGACAAGGAACTCAGGCAAATGCGAGACCTAATAAAAGCAGTCGAGAAATACGCAGAATTCCGTGCCCTTTCCAAAGGGATGCTCGACAAGAACAAAAACAATGGAGTAAGTAATCCTACTACATCTGCATCCAAAACTTTGCATCTGCGCAGCGCACCGAAAAATGATCTCGGGCGGTATGCCATGACCGAAGAAGAAGTCACAGCCTTCCGGTACGGTGGAATTGCAGGTCCATTCACCGTTCTTTCGCCTTCAGAAGCCACTGATCTACGTGGCTATTTGTTGAACCAGTATCAAAATGACTTTGATGGAAAAAGCGTTTTCCCCGACGAAATCAAAGCGATTTTCAAAAGAAATAATGCGTGGAAGATCAATGCTGCGGGGCTTTATCACGCCCTATTTGATCCCCGGCTTCGCGAAGTATATTGTCGTCCTGAAATTACTGACAAATTAGCTTCACTTATTGGCAATGACATATTGTGTTGGCGAACCCAATGTTTTGAATCCGCACCTGGAAATCCTGGAACATTCTGGCATCAAACAGCTGCGTTTCGTGAACATGGCAAGCGACAGAAACTGGTTCCAACAACCATAGATATTGACGATAATATGATCCAACTGACCGTATGGATTGCTTTAGAAGATGTCTCAATTAAAAACTCTTGTCTACGCTTTCTACGGGGCAGTTTCATAGATGGAGCACTTGAGAAATTTTCACACGATATGTTTGATGATCTGGTCGGGTTTCTCCACGACAAACCCAAAGAAGTGGTAGACCAGGTTCTTCGTATTATGCTGTTTCAAAGTAACATCTTTACTAAGTGGCAAATGGCATTCCATGAATTCACGAGACTTCATCCTAATTACTTCGAAGATTATGAACTTGTAGACATGGAAATGAAAGCTGGTCAATTCGTCATATTCTCCTCTGCAAACATGCATTCCTCTACTGCGAATTCGACTAATGTACCACGTATGGCGCTAGCAGGACGATATACCAGCAATGATGTCAAGGTACTTCCCAACATGGACTATGAACCGCTTTCTACGCCAGAAGGTCTTGTACAATGGCCACTCGATCGCACCGCATGTTTCCAGGCCAGAGGAGAAGATCGTTTTGGACACAATCGAATTGCACCGGCTTTTGAAAAGATCCTTAACTGAGGATTGAATTAGGGTGGTTTGAGAAACTTTCAGTGAGGCTAAAAGGGGAGGAGAAGTTTCTTAAACCTTGAATTTCCAAGGTTTAAGAAACTTGGCTCTACACCGGCCAAACACAAGTTTCTCAAACCCGGTGTTGAACTATCCAAGTTGATAAAAGAGTTTTAAAGTTCATCTTTCAATAACAATAATGTTACGAATTAATTATCAACCTTAATATTATGACATATTTGACTAAAGAACATAATAATCATTTCAATCCACAAATATTTAGTGCGAAGAAATTAACTGACAAAGAAAGTTATCTGGAATTATTAAATTCTGGAAAGGTTTGGAGAGTATTTGATACTATCAAAGATCAACTTGTAGATCTGGTAAAAACCAGAAATCCCCATCAAAAAAAAGAATCTTTTGCAGAATCTTTTATTAATCGGGAAATCCAAAGAATAACTAGTGAAGCTCCACTACAAGATTATGGGAATTGGGTGTATTACCCCTGGTCTGGATCATTGGTTCATATTCTACCTGAAATGGAGTTTAATGAATTAAGGTTGAACAGAAATAAATATAAGTTAACTGAAGAGGAACAAAAAAAACTGTCTCAATTGTGTATAGGTATTGTCGGTTTGTCAGTGGGGAATGCTATTGCCAATACCATCGCATTAGAAGGCATATACGGGAATCTAAAACTAGCTGACTTTGACGATCTTGAGCTATCAAATATGAACCGGATTCGTGCAGGAATTTTCGATATTGGAATACCAAAAACGACTTTGGCAGCTCGACAAATATATGAACAAAACCCTTATGCCAACATTTCAATATTCAATACTGGAATCACAGAGGATAACATTGACGATTTCTTCAAAGGTACTCCAAAACTGGATTTGGTAATCGAAGAATGTGATGAAATTAGAATGAAGATTCTTATTCGCGAAAAAGCTCGTTCTTTGAATTTGCCGGTATTGATGGAAACCAGTGATCGGGGTATGCTGGATGTTGAGCGGTTTGATTTGGAACCTAAGCGGAAATTGTTTCATGGTTTGTTGGGAAACATAAAATATTCAGATATCCCAGCTAATTTAAGTAGCGAGGATAAAATAAAATATGCTCTACCTATTGTTGGATTAGAAACGTTTACCCCAAAATTAGGTGCCTCTTTTTTAGAAGTTGAAAAAACGATATCCACCTATCCTCAATTGGGTTCAGAAGTTACCCTTGGTGGGGCAACTATATGTGCAGCAATAAGAAGATTGGGGCTTGGGAAAAAGCTTAGTTCAGGAAGAAAATTTATTGATCTGGATATGATCCTTAGGGATGACCAGTACAATAGTGTAGATACAAGCAATAATGAAATACCAAAAGAAATTGAACAACAAACTGAGGAGAACAACTACAAGGTAAAGATTAATAATTGCCCTGAATTTATTGAAAAGATAGTTTCTTATGGAATACTTGCACCTTCACCGGGGAATTGTCAGCCTTGGAAGTTTATTTATGATGAGCCATTCTTGTGGGTTCTTCATGATATGGACCGATCAGAAACCTTTAGTTTGTTTGACTCAACACATTCTGGAGCATATATCGCAATAGGAGCAGCTATAAAAAATATGGAAATTGCAGCTGCAAGGTTTGGGTTAAGAGTGAATTTAGAATCCTTTCCTTTATTAGAGAAGCCTAATATTGTTGCCCGCTTATCTTTTGAAAAAACTCCCAACCTCCAATTGAATGAATCTAAAGTTCTATTTCCCCAATTAAGACATAGAGTAACAAATCGGAAAATAACTACACGAATCCCTCTTGAAAAATCCAAAATTCAATGTCTAAAAAGTATTGCTATCCAATACAATTGTGAACTACAGGTAGTGACAGAGGAGGATATTCTAAAAAAAATTGCACCTATTTTGGGAGAAGGTGATAGAATACGATTCTTATGTGAGGAGCTACATCAAGAGTTAATGTCTGAATTGCGATGGACGAAAGAAGAAGCTCTAAAATCGGGTAGTGGAATAGACATTTCTACATTGGAATTAACTGCCAATCAGGAAGCAGGTGTAAAATTGCTTTCAAGACCTGATGTTGCCAGGTTTTTGCGGAAATTAAATGGAGGTCAACGATTGAATGAGATTTCTGAGGAAGCTATTATTTCATCTTCTGGTGTTGGTCTTATTTGTTCCAAAGGTGATCGATCCGCAGATAAGCTCACTGGTGGAATGGGAATAGAACACATGTGGTTAAAAGCAACCGAAATGGGATTGTCCTTACATCCTATGACTGCCTTAATTTATATGTTTGAAATGTTGGAGTCTGAAGAAGGGAAAATATTTAATCCAGTTGAGAAAAAGATCCTTTTAGATTTGCGAGATAGATTTAATAAAATATTTCCTAAAAATACAGGGCATTTTCGACTGATGTTTTTCCGCTTTGGGGTGGCTACTCCACCTAAAATTAGATCCCTGAGAATTCCTCTTAACAAGGTACTTTTTTGTGGAAGCCCAGTTAAAAGAAATGAAGAATCAGCAGTTATGGAAAAGCAGCATTTCTCACTTTGATTATTTGAGGTGATGCCTTGAGCTAAGATTTGTGTAGAGCAAAAGGTGTTGCCTCAAAAAAAATCAGGGTAAATTTTTAAGGCAACACCTTCTTCTTCCCTCAACTCCAATTGCTCAAGGCATCACCTTAAAAAAATTCTCTAAACCTACAGAAAGGTTATTAAGACTTCCGCTTGAAAAAGTACTTTTCAGCGGAAGCCCAGTAGGAGTAGGGAGGATCAAAAGACCTTCGGCGGCTAAACCCACCGAAGAAAATTCTATAGAAGGAGATGTTTTTAAAACTTTGTAAGCAAAGAAGCAAAGTTTTAAAAACATCTCCTTCTAAAAAATAATTTCGCCGCAACTTGTTGCGGCGTGACTTCGAATTTAAAGCCACCATGTCCCTATCGGAGACATGGTTTGTTACGTGTTTTAGAATCAATTAACATTGCCTTCAGCGGGCGGCTACTCCTCCTTTTCCCAAAGGGACTCCTTTGGAGAGGAGGTTGGGAGGTCTGCGAGGGCAATATCCGACCGTTCATTTTCAAACACCCACCGTTCATTTTTGGATAATATATAAATGGAAGCGGAATGAAATTCAGTTTAAATGATTGATTATTAAGTGTTTACTTTCTTGGCACATGCCTTGTTTTCTACCTGGAAACAGAGCTGCCATGTTTCAAAACTACCTGAAAATAGCCTTCCGCCAGTTATTTCGCCATCGACTTTATTCTACCATCAGCATTTCTGGTCTAGCTATTAGCATCGCCTGCTGTTTGTTAATGTTGGTTTATATTCAGAGTGAATTGAGTTATGATCAGCACAATGAGGAACCGGAACAAATCTATCGCCTGGTCTTTGACAATTACATGGAACATGGTGCGTTTGCAACGACTCCCTTTCCGGTTGGGCGTGAATTGAAAAATGATTTTCCGGAGATTGAAGCGATGACGCGTTTGAGTCAGGGCTTTAAGTCTTTGGTGCGTTTTGAGAATCAAAAATTCTTTGATCAAATAGCTTTTGTAGATACCGGTTTAGTGGATGTTTTTAAACTGGAGTTTCTAGCTGGCAATCCTAAAGAGATTTTCACGAAGGCTAATGAGGTCATTTTGAGTGAAAGTGCAGCAAAGAAGTTTTTTGGAGAAGAAAACCCCATTGGGCAAACCCTGGAGATAGGTAGTACCGGAAGCCTGAATTCTGTTGTTTCAGGTGTATTTAGAGATTTTCCTCAAAATTCCTCTATCCAATTTGAGGTAGCCACCTCTTTTGCCACTTTTACAAAAGTGTGGGGAAAGCCCAATCTGTGGCAACAAATGCCAAATAATTATACCTACTTCAGATTGCGAAAGGACGCAGATCCCGATGAATTTGTTGCCAAATTGCCTGAGTTTGCCGAAAGGCATGTAGGAGCTGATATGGAAAACTGGCAGAATGAATATCAGCTAGCCATTCAACCCTTACTCGACATTCACCTCAAATCAAAACTAAATCGAGACAACTCCAAAGGAAACCTGGCAACCATAAAACTACTGGCTACTATTGCCTTATTGGTTTTATTGATTGCTTGCATCAATTATGTGAACTATGCCACAGCCCGTTTTGCCCGTCGAGCCCGGGAAGTGAGCATTCGCAAGGTAGTAGGAGCAGGGAGGGGACAATTGATACGTCAATTTTTGGGAGAAACTTTGCTGGTTGCCTTTTTTGCAGGAGCCCTGGCAATGGTCGTAGGAGAAATGTTGTTGCCTGTTTTTAATCTCATTTCAGGTAAAGTATTCAATTCAGGCGATTTGCAGCAACCATACATTTATGCCAGTTTGATAGGGATAATTCTATTAGTTGGAATTGGAGCAGGCATTTTTCCGGCGCTGTTTCTTTCCGGCTTTCGTCCTGCCGAAGTATTAAAAGGAAAATTCGCCAATCTCTCAATGGCAACTGTTTCCAGAAAAGGGTTGGTTGTGTTGCAATTTTCGGCTTCTATTTCTCTTCTGGTAGCTACGCTGGTTGTATTCAATCAAATGCAATTTGTCAGAAATAGCATTTTACCAGATGCTGGGAGTCAGGTTGCCGTTTTTCAGGCGAATTCTAAAATTTCAGAAAAGTTTGAAACGCTGAAACAGCAATTGCTCAAAACGCCAGGCCTGTTGAATGTCTCCGCTGGAAGCAATATGCCTACCTTTTACGGCGATAGCTGGCCACTTTCCAAAACCAACGACCCCAATGGTGAATCTGTCCAAACTGAAAATTATGCCATTGAAAATGATTTTGTGGAAACGCTGGGTTATGAATTGATTGCAGGTCGCGCATTGTCCAAAGATTTGGCGAGCGATGTAGAGGCTGGCTTTGTACTCAATGAGACAGCAGTCAAAATGCAGGGCTTTGAATCTCCTGATGCTGCCTTGGGACAAACACTATACTGGGGTGGAGATACCAAAAAGAGGGGAACGGTATTGGGTGTAGTTAAAGACTTTCATTTCGAATCCTTGCATTCCCAGGTAGAACCTGCTGTACTGCAATTTGCGCCTTATAAATGGATGACCAGTCAATTTGTTGCCATCCGTATGATTCCCCAAAATATGGAACAAATCAGTAAGTCCATTCAAAATGAAGTAGCTCAAATTGACCCATCCTGGTTGGCAGATTTAAAGTTCCTGGATCAGAATTTTTACGAATTGCACCAAAAAGACCTGCAACAAGGACGCATTTTTGGCGCATTTGCCCTTTTGGCAATTTTCATCTCCTGTCTGGGCTTGTTGGGACTCGCTACTTTTTCAGCAGAGCAAAGAACCAAGGAAATCGGCATTCGAAAAGTGCTGGGAGCCTCTGTTGGCAATTTAATCGGATTATTGTCAAAGGATTTTATAAAACTGGTTTTCATCGCCCTATTCGTTGGATTGCCGATTGCCTGGTACGGCATGAACGATTGGCTGTCCAATTTTGCCTACCGAATCGATTTGCAGTGGTGGATGTTCGCATTGGCAGGAGGTACCGCATTGAGCATTGCCTTTTTTACCGTGAGTTTTCAAAGTGTAAAAGCAGCTTTGATGAATCCCATTGAAAGCCTAAGAAGTGAGTAGTATTAATGCTGCAATACTACAATGCTGCGATGCTGCAATGCTGTGATGTTGAAATTTTTTAAATAAGAAGTCTCAAAGTCTGACCTCTAAAAAATACTATAAACGAATAAAAGAACATTATGCTTTACAACAACTTAAAAATCGCCTGGCGCGCCCTGACTCGTCAAAAACTCTACACTTCTTTAAATATCCTGGGTTTGGGCTTTGGGATAGCCTGCTTCCTGTTTATTGGCTTGTATGCCATTGATGAAATGACCTATGATCGTTTTCACTCAAAAGCTGACAGAACTTATCGGGTTGTACAGCATCGTCAAACTGCAGAGGAGGGGGAACAAAAGTTTTCAGCGGTATCACTGAATGTCGCTGTTGCTGCCAGGGAAGAAATACCAACGGTAGAGAGCAGTGCACGCATGTTGGCCTTTGGGAGATATGTATTGCGGAATCCCGAAAATCAAAGAGCCTTTTATCAGCCATTCCTGACGGTGGAAAATTCATTTTTCAGGATGTTCGACTTCCCTTTGTTGGAGGGAGACCCTGCTTCTGCATTGAAAGAACCCAATTCAATAGTGCTTACCACAGAAATGTCCAAAAAACTTTTTGGCGATGAAGACCCAATGGGCAAAACACTGGAATCGGACAGAGGGATGGATTTTTTGGTAACTGGATTGATGGAAGTGCCCCCAGTCAATTCGCATTTGCAGTTTGAATCCCTCGTTTCTCATATGACACTGGAAGCGCAGCCCTGGTGGGATGAGGAAACGACATCAGACTGGGGTTCCCAAAATTGGGTGACTTACCTGACGCTCCAACCAGAAGCAGACCCAATTCAAATTGGCAAGCAACTTACTGCTTTTGCCGAAACCAGGGCGAGAGAAGATAGACCCTTCGAAGGAAGCCTTCATTTGCAAGCTTTGTCTGACATTCATTTTGGCTCAGAAGGATTTCAGCGTGGATTCAATGCCAACCCAAGTACCTATACTTACCTCTATATTTTTGGTTTAATAGGCTTGTTTATTCTGGGCATTGCTTGTATCAATTACATCAATTTGGCAACTGCCAGGTCTGCCAATTACAGCCGGGAAGTAGGTGTTCGAAAAGTTGTTGGGGCAGATTTGAAACAATTGTTTGCCAGATTTATGTCCGAATCTGTTGTCTTGACAGTTTTGGCTTTTTTCTTGGCCCTGGGATTGGTTCAGATGGGATTGCCCTGGTTTAATGAGTTTACCGGAAAAGAATTGACGCTGAACCCCAGTGCTTCGGGCTGGATACTGCCGATGCTTGGTGGCGTTGTGTTGTTGGTGAGTTTGGCAGCAGGGAGCTATCCCTCTGTTTACCTATCCCGATTTCGCCCCTCTGTTGTTTTAAAAGGAATTCATCAGCGTGAAAAGGGGCAATATGGCTTTTTGAGAAAGGGCTTGGTAGTCTTGCAATTTTCGCTTTCTATTTTGATGATTATTGGTACCATGGTCGCCTGGAAACAAATGGAGTTTGTTCAAAGTCGTGACCTGGGTTTCAATGAAGAACAATTGTTGGTCGTTGATATTAACAGTGGAAAAGTGCGCAATGGTTTTGAAACGATTCGAAATGGATATGCACAATTGCCAGATGTACAGTCAGTTTCGGTGAGCAGCCGGGTTCCTGGAGAGTGGAAAAACCTGTTGCAAACAGAAGTTCGCCCTCAGGGAAAATACGACCAGCCAGGCTTCACACCGTGGTTTATGGGAGGCGATGAGAATTTCCTGAAGACCTTTGATATAGAGCTGATTAGTGGGCGCAGTTTTGATGATAACCGACTGGCAGATTCTTCTTCTATTATTTTGAATCAAAAAGCTGCGGAGGCTTTGGGCATCACGGAAGCCAGTGGGCAAGAAGTCCGACTGGTTAGTCGAATCAACAATGGTTCAGCTCGGGTTTTTGAAGAACCCGTCACTGCAAATGTCATCGGCATTATTGAAAATTTCAACTTCCAGTCACTTTATGAGCCTATTGCTCCGCTGGTACTTGGTTCCAGAACTAACCCAATCCAATCAATTGATTATTTCACTGCCCGCATTTCGGGTAAGAATGTGGAGCGTACCATTGCCCAAATGACCGATATTCTTCAAGCAGTCGATCCAGACCATTTGTTCGAATACCATTTTCTGGACGAACAAATCGCCAATTTTTATGAAGCGGATAGTCAAAGAAGCAGTTTGTTTACACTTGCTGCACTTTGTGCCATATTCATTGCTTGTTTGGGCTTGTTTGGTTTGGCCGCCTTCACAGCCGAAAGAAGAACCAAAGAAATTGGCATCCGAAAAGTATTGGGTGCCACTACAACTGGAATCGTAGGCATGTTGTCTAAAGATTTCTTGAAATTGGTTTTGATAGCCTTGGTCATTGCCTCACCAATTGCTTATTATTCGATGGAGCAGTGGCTGGCAGATTTTGCCTATCGCATTGAGGTACATTGGTGGATTTTTGTATTAGCAGGAGCAATGGCAGTAGCGATTGCATTTTTAACGGTGAGTTTTCAGAGTATTAAAGCGGCACTGGCAAATCCTGTTAAAAGTTTGAGAACCGAATAAAAATACTGTAACGAGATTATCAAAAATGATTTCGCTCGTTGCAAGCGCTGGCCAGCCAGCGCTTGCAACGAGCTTTTTTTAGCTAAGTAGTTAAGAGAGTGGGGGTTATACCTGAATAAGAGTCTGGAATAGGAGGGAGCAATATATCCAATTGATATTGTCTCCTCTGGGAGTGGTGGTTTTGAAGAAAGCATAAATGTTTATCTTGGCGCTTTTTTTATAAATACTAATGTTAGATAAATGACGTTGAGGACTTTTGCACCAGTTATTAGAGTAATTGAAGAAGCTTTTGAAATACCCCAGTTGGGCAAAAAGAGAAGAATAACAGCTTTATTGCCAGCAGATTATGAAGAATCTGAGGAGACTTATCCAGTACTTTATCTTCAAGATGGTCAAAATTTGTTTGATGACAATGCCCCCTTTGGTAACTGGGCAATTGATCAATCATTGGCGGCTTTGGATGAAGAGGGCATTGGAAAAATAATTGTTATTGCAATTGATCACGGAAAAAAAGAGCGTATTAAAGAATACACGCCTTTTATAGAGACGAAATTTGGACCTGGAGAGGGTAAAAAATACATGCGTTTTGTAACGGATACCCTCAAACCTTATGTAGATAGCACTTTTCGTACCCGACCAGAGAGAGCATTTACAGGATTAGGTGGAAGTAGTATGGGAGGTTTGATCAGCATTTATGGTGGCTTTATGTATCCTGAAGTTTATGGCAGATTGATGATCTTTTCTCCTTCTTTGTGGTTGACGCCAAATATTCCTTTTGACTTTATTCAATTTTACCATCCATTGCCGACAAAAATATATCTCTACGCAGGAGGCAAAGAAAGTGAAATGATGGTTCCAAATGTCAGAAAGTTTCTTTCAACACTTGAAAGTAAAGGACTTAGCAAAGCCGATATAGATTTTGAATTATCTATTGATGAAGAGGGGGAGCACAATGAATATTATTGGGGAAGAGAATTTCCCAAAGCAGTGGAGTGGTTGTTCTTGAAAAGGCATTATCTGGAGGAGCATACAAATAATGGTTAAAAATTTTGCTTTTCCAGAAGCAAGCGTACAGCTCACTGCTGGAAAAGTCAAACCTTCTGCCTATACATGGGTATGATAGTCCTGAAAAATTCTGTTCGCATAATCATCCAGTAATTCTAAAACCCTTTCTCGCTTGTTTGATTGTATAATCATTCCAATGTGATAATCTTTTTGTAAACGCCAAACTAATTCTGGCTCATTGAAAGACTGACTATCAGGGTGTTGATATTTAGAGAGGGAAACAACAATCCCGGCATAATCCATTTTAGCTTTTGGCAATTTGTAGATTTGTTCTTTAGCGGCTGCATTTTCAATTTTTGCCCATTCTGCCCATAAATTGATGCCAGAAGAAAATTCAACCATTTCTGCTAAATGTGCGCCACCAACCCTGGAAGAAGTTTCCAGAAAATAAAACTCACCGTCTTCTTCCGCCTTAATAAATTCTGTATGGGAAGCTCCCAATTGGAGTCCAAAAGCTTTAAGCACCTCTTTATTGAATTTTTGAAGTTTATTATCATCTTCTGAACCAAATTCTACAATATGAGATCTAAATATACCGCCACCATGCGCGACTTCCATTGGCGTACTTAAGTATTTTGATACGCTGGCGAAAACACATTTTCCATTCCAAATCAAAGAATCTACATGATAGACAGCACCTGGCTTGAATTGCTCCACCAAATAATTGGGGCGGTCATCCCCCAGGTCATGAATCACATTCCAAAGTTCTTCTTTTGAATAAACTTTCTTAATTCCCGTTGCAGAAGCTTGCCCACGAGGCTTAACAACCCAGGGAGCAGCTATGGTATTTGCAAAATGATTGATGTCTTCGTCATGAAAAAGGGCAGAAAAAGGAGGGACTTTCAAGCCAGCCCCAGCGGCTTTCATGCGCATTCCCAGTTTATCGCGAAAATGACGACTAGTCGTTTCTCCCATTCCCGGAATTCGGAAATGTTCTCTCAAATGGGCAGCTTTTTCTACGTCAAAATCATCAAGTCCTACAATTCTGTCAATTTTATTGGAGCGAACAAAATGGTTTAAACCAGCCTTGATATCTTCAAAATTCAATTGGGATTTGCCAACTTCTCGTACATAAAAGATATCATCAATTGACTCAAATGGCCATGGTTTGTCTTTGTATCGTTCCGCAGTTATTACGAAAACGTTATTGCCAGCGGCTTTACAGGCTTTAATGAAATCAATTCCTTTGAATTCACTGGTAATGCAAAGAAAGGTAAGTTGCATAAGATTTTTTTTCGCTTGTGATTAGAATTTAATTTTCGAAAAAGGCGACACTTCCGCCTACCCAATCTTTATTTTTATTGTATTTCACTCCGACCATTTCTCCTTTGGTCAGTCTCGCCAAATTATTAACCATACGGGGGCTAGGGCTTCCTTTTTCCCAAATCATTAGCATTCTAACTTCACATTTGGCAGGTTCGCTCAATGTTTCTACTACAGGAGCGTATGCTACTTTTTTCTGTAAAATATAATTTTCTCGATCCTTGATCGATTCGATATCATAGCGATTCAGATTCACAATGACACCTGTCCCTGCAAAGGAATAGAGCGGTTTTAGAACATAATTTTCCAAATCAGCAGGTATTTCTTTGACTTCATTTAAAAATTGAGTCTCTGGAACATATTGACTTTTTAAAAGTGGAAGTGTATGTTTGCTGATTCTGAAATACCAATTGGGATGCCCAGCCCATTCTACATTGGCTTCTTCGGTGAAATAAAACTCCCTTGGCAGTTGCGGATAATTTGCCAATTCATCAAAAATTACACGATTGAAAATTCTTTCTACGCCAACCTTTTTTCCTTTTTCATTCAAATAATATACATCGCGCCCTTCTTTCTTGATTTCCGAAACACATTTAACGGGAATACCCAATACTTTGGATGCTTCCTTGAAATCAATTTTTGTAACTTGTTTTTCTGGTTCTACCTCCAATAGAATTACATTTTCCGGGTTTTTACCATCAAGAATATTCTTTCGCAAAAGTTCAAAATAGCTTTCGGAATCCAGACCATCAAAAAGGTGGCTGTAATTTTCAGGAATGTGGAAGCGCTTCCTATACGAATTAGCTAATAAGTTTTGGAAAAAATATAAAGATGGGAAGCCTTGAACTTCGATCAATTGAGGGGTTAAATTGCCAATGACATCTCTGCATATTCCAAAATCCATTTGTAAAAACAATGTGTGTTCATCTTCATTGGGCACCTCATTTTGAGGCAAAATAGCCCCTTGTGAAAGCTCTTTGAAATTTGGCTTGCAGATGACATTTGATATCTCTTCACAAGCTTCAAAAAGCTTGGTTTTTAGTCCATTGTTGACAAAGACAGGGGTTTCAGAAATTCTAAAATTCGGGACGTGGTCATGGGCAGCGTAAATGTCCTGGAGAAAGTTATTGTACTTCCGCTGGTTAAATTGGGCGTTATAGGCATTTCTGACTGAAAAAACCATTTTGTGTGAATAGTAGGTAGCGATAAATAAAGACTGAATAAAAAGTATCGAAATCAAATTGTTTTAAACAGACTTTTTTACCTGTTTTTTATAACAATGTTTGTACCTGTTTCAATACGATTGATGATTCCATTATACTTATTGTATTCAGTTTTTATTTTATACTGGTGAAGCAATATTTTTTCTTTTTTTAGTTTCGAAATAGCATTTTTAATAAATCCAGGGAGTAGTGTGTTTTGGGTTAATTCTACTCTTTCAGGGTTTTTTAAGTCCTGCATTATTTGTTCATATTTTTCAATTCCATTGGTTTCGATAATCGCTTTTTTGCTTTTTTCTTCTGAAAAGTGCTTTATCATTCCCTCAGCATCTGCCTCTGGATGAAATTGTACGCCAAAAAATTCATCGGAAAATCGAATAGCCATAACTGCCCGTTCAAGGGCAATATGAGGACGTATTTTTTCTAAAGCCAGAATATTGGAGGCTAAGTCTTCTAATCGCTTGTGCAAAGGAGAAATCACTTGATAGGTTCTGAAATCTGCACCGAAAAAAGGATTGGGCAAATTTTTAAGTAATTCATCAGATTTCCCCGTTTCTGTCTTGTGAATTGGGAATACGCCAAATGCTTCAGACTTGCGCGTGGTAACGGTTCCCACACCAAAAAGATGACAAGCCATTTGAAAAGAATGGCAAATAAAGAATACATGTTTTTTTGGAAACTTACCGCTAATATTCCAATTCCACAAGTCGTGAATCAGTTGGTAAAATTGCTTATCCCAAATACCATCTCCTTCTAGAGGATTGCCTGGTCCACCTGAGCATATATAAATATCATGGTCTGTTCCGGGAATCTCATTTTTTGCTCGAACATCAAATACTTCAGCGCTTACCTGGTCTTTAAATTCATTTACGATGTCTCTAATGCATCGCATCCCCTGATTGGGTTCTCCATTGTACAAATCTAAAATTGCGACTTTAACAGATTTGACCATTTTTTCTTGTTTTTAAACCCGAAAACGGAACGAACGAAGGAAAATCCTCCGTCGTTCACGCTTTAAATTACACCATTTCTTTGTCTGCTCTTTTCTTAGAGTATGTTTTAATTTCCATCAATTTGCTCGCTTTCACTCAATCATAGAATTTATAACATACTCTTAGCACTCGCTCGGGTTTTTGTACTTATTTGTTTGTCAGTTTTGCTTTTAGTATTAACTGCTTGCTGCATAAAAGTTCCCCAGGTAAGGTTCATTTCGTTTTCCTGATGCGCCTTTGCTCTTTCGATTGCGTAATTTGCTGCTGTTTCAACAACCCATTCAAAATTTTCCTGGCCAACTGAATGAATGTCAGCATCTGGAGCAGGATTCCCAAAATCAATTGCATAAGGAATTCCATCTCTTACCGCAAATTCACAGGTATTGAAGTCATAACCCAAGCCCTGGTTAAGTTTCAAAGTGTATTCTTCAATAGTTTTAATTAGTTTTTCTGAAACATCAAAGTGTGCATCATAGCGAAGATGGTGTGGATTTCGGGGCTCGTAAGGCATTACACGAACATATTTTCCACCAATACAATAACAGCGGAAATAAGCATCAAATTCGATAGCTTCCTGAAACATCATTACCAATTGCCCTGTTTCATTGTGCGCTTTCCACAGTTCTTCATAATTGTTTAGCTTATAAACACTTTTCCATCCTCCCCCTGCATATGGCTTCATGAAAACCGGGAAGCCTCCTACATAATCGACAATTTTTTCCCAATCTAATGGATATTTAAGGTTTGAGAAAGAATCGGAAGAGGTATCATCCGGATGTTCCTTTGAAGGAAGTAAAACGGTTTTTGGAACCGGAACTTCAATCTTCTCTGCTAAAATATTATTGAAAAATTTCTCATCAGCACTCCACCAGAATGGATTGTTGATGACAGCTGTACCAGTTGCGGCAGCATTTTTTAAGAAAGCTCGATAAAAAGGAACATCCTGAGAAATTCGGTCAATAATGACAGCATAGTCAACCGCTTTATTTTGGATCACTTCTTCAATCAATAGAGGCTCCGCAATGATACCCTTAACGTTTTTTTGATTAACTCGTTCGCAAAAGGCGTAAGGAAAACTGCGCTCTTGTCCAAAAAGAATACCTATTTTCTTCATTGGAAATCTGTTTTGGGTTGTCCTTTATTAGTTTTCTATTTGTTGTCATTTTATTAGAAAACTGATAAAGACTGCTCAAAAATTAATTCATTAAGGAAAGATAATGAGGGAACATTTCGCGCCAAAGTGGCCAATCATGTTCAATCCATCCACGCATATCCAACCAATGGGCAATGCCTTTTTGGTTTAATAGATGTGAGAAATGTTCATTCTCTGATTTTAATATATCCCATTCAGATGTGCCAAGCACAATTTTCATTTTCCACAAATCAGGATGATTAGCACCTGGTAAATAATCGACAGGATTATTAAAATAAACATTGTCATCATAATAGCCATCCATAAATGACTTGATGTTAAAGGCTCCGCTCATGGAAAATAAATGGCTAACCATTTCGGGATGTTTGAACGCAAAATTGGCTGCATGAAAGCCACCAAAACTGGGTCCTGCAACAGCAACTTTTCCCGTTGGAGTATTCCACCGAATCTTATCTACCAATTCAGTGACCAACATTTTATCATATTGATTGTGATTCATGGCACGATAGGCAGGGTGAATATTTTTGTTGTACCAGCTTAAATTATTGATACCGTCTGGACAAAAAATCTGAATCATGCCATTTTCCAAAAACCACTTTGCAGAGCTTACTAATTTCATGTCTTTCACTTCATAATAACGCCCCATAGTGGTAGGAAAAAGAATAAGGGGGTAGCCGGAATGTCCGAAAACGAGCATTTTCATGTCCATACCAAGGCTAGGCGAATGCCATTGGAAAAATTCTTCTTTGTACATTTTATGGTGTAATTTTTAAGTATTTTAAAACGGTATGTCCTTTTTTAGCTAAAATTTCATCCGTAAAAAACACTTAGTGTAAAATTTACAACAAAGGTAAGTGAGTATTTTGATAACTTCCAAACTTAATTCCAAATATTTTTTTAAATTGAAGACTTTCTATAAAGATATTATATTTTTTATTCTGAATTTTGCAAAAAATAAGAATAATATTTTGTTTTTGGATTTGATCTAAAAGGAGATTTCTAGAATTCTCTGGAGCTGAAAGGAAATTTTTTTTATGTTTTTTTGATGTAGAATTGAAAAATAATTTCTTTTACCCCCTTTCAATTCTTTTTGTAGCTCTTTCAATGTTGCTCCCTCATTAACAATAAAGCATAGCGCCTAAAACGACTCATATCATTGGCTTACACACCACCAATAGCTATTTTCAGGAAGATTTCTCCTATTTCATAGCGCTTGATTTTGAAAATATTCCCTCTTGGTTCCTCGTCTACCATCAAAATCTTTGGCTTGAAATCCAATCCTGATTTTTTCGTCCTTACTATTTAGAAAATAATAATGTTTTTACCAAGTGTAATCATTGCCTTTTACTTTATAAAAACTTATCTTGAAAGCAGGAACTTACTACCTGACTTAGCTCTGAAAATCCAAATTTCACATCAAAACAAACGTGTATGAAACATCAAATTTTACGCTCAGGGTTTTTTTCAAAAATTATTTGGTCTTTGTTTTTAGCTGCCATGATGTTGGTATTTATTGGATGTCAATCGCAGACCTCGTCATCAAATTCTCAAGTGATTGAAATTGTCTTTTCTGGTGGGACAGATGATGGTGGAACTGTTCAGCCTTTGATTGACAAATTCAATGAAGAAAATAAAGGCAAAATTCTGGTGACCTGGAAAAAAGGGTCACGCTCAACGGACGAATTATACAAGGAGGTGCTGGCAGATTTGAAAAATGCTTCCATAGATGTAGTTGGTACAGATGTTATTTGGACACCTGCATTGGCAAAGCAGGGTTTAGTAGAGGAAATATCAAATCTGTTTTTTGAATCTTATGAACCCAATGATTTTATTAAAGCGGCAATGGAATCTGTGAGTTATCAATTCAAAATTTGGGGTGTTCCCTGGTTTACTGATGCCGGCATTCTTTATTATCGGAAAGATTTGCTAAAACAAAATGGTATTGATTATCCTCCTGCAACCTGGGATGAATTGATTGAATTTTCGAAGCATGTGATGCGCAATGCGGATACGAAATATGGTTATGTTTTTCAAGGTGCAGCTTATGAAGGAGGAGTGACAAATGCCTGTGAGTTTATCTGGAATGCAGAAGGCAATATTTTGTTTGGGGACTTACCAATCACGGCTGATTTTGATGTAGCTGGTTTTAATTCTAATATTATCGCTGTGGATAGTGAAGCGGCAAAACGTGGATTGAAGGAAATAGAAAAATTAAAAAACAGTGGCATTCTTCCAGTTAATATTTATGAATACAAGGAACGAGAAGCTGCTGAAACTTTCCAAAATGGCGATGCAGTGTTTATGCGTTCTTGGGCTGGCGCATATGGATTTTTGGTAAGTGAAGATGCAAAGGTGAATGCTGAAAATATTGGTTTGACTCCACTGCCTACCAGTGGCAGAAATATGACTGCTTATAGTTGCCTGGGAGGTTGGAATTTGATGATTGCTGCAAAATCGAGCGAAGAAAAGAAAAAAGCTGCCTGGGCTTTCATCCGATTCATGACAAGTGAAAATGCCCAAAAATTTCGAGCAATCAATGGCGGCATTCTGCCAGTTTTAAGGAAGTTATACACAGATGAACAATTTTTAGCACAAGCTCCTGTTGCCAGTTTTGCCAGGCAGGTGATGCCGATAAGCAAAGAACGCCCACGCTCACCCCATTACTTGGAATTATCGCCCGAAATTGCTGCGGTCTATGCCCAAATGCTGAAAGGTGAAATTTCAACTGATGAAGCAGTAAAAACGATGTCAGAGAAAATGAAAATGGTTTTGAAGAAACATTACTAAGTACTCTGTAAACTAAATATCTTATTCTTTTGAAGGCTTCTTTTTTGCAATTGCTTCGTTGAAAATACTCGCTAGAGCTAAGGCTATAGCTGTGTTTTTCGCCTCGCACTTGCAAAAAATAACCTTCCTCAAAAAGATAGGCTACTTAATTTACAGAGTACTAAGCACCAAGTCATAATTATGTATAAGTAAAATTATTCCTATAGAGCTGCAAGAATTTTGTTTCGTCGTTACTTAGGTGGAACAATCCAAAGGATTAGAAAAAAAAGAGAGAAGAAGGGGTTTAAATCTTGTTAGAGTTTATATTTTTGTATAAATATAGCCATAATAAACTAAGCGTATGTCTAAATTTATTCTTCACAAGAACCATAAGCTATTGATTGTCAGTTCGTAAAAATTTTAGACATGCTCTGATACAAATAACATCTTACAGGCTACTTTGAGAATTCTGGGTTATATACTACCTATTTGGCTATCTATTAGTGGTTCTTACCATTCAGTTGCACAAGACCTTGTGTTGAATGTCACCCATTATGGGATTGAAGAAGGGCTTTCTCACCGCAATGTTCATTTTGCACATCAAGACCAAAACGGGTTAATGTGGTTTGGGACTGATTATGGTTTGAATTGCTTTGATGGCTATAATTTTAAATGGTATACCAAAGAAAAACACGGATTACAGACCAATATTATCTCTAATGCCCTTGAAGATAAAGACGGTTTGTTATGGCTTTTTCATGGCTATGATGCCAAAACGTATTCCAACTATCAATCGACGCTTCGGGAAATAGATATTTTCGATCCAGTTTCACATCAGGTGCAAACTTTCAAGTCATTTTCAAAAGGAAAGACAGATTTAAAATCCAGTGAAATTTCAGGCTTTACAACTACAAGCCAGAGAGAATTGGTATTTATGACAAGAGCAGGTGAATTGGTATTTTATTTTGGAAAAGGTTCCTTTTCAAAAGTTCCTTTAAAGAAAAAGTACCACGATATCAGAGATTTCCATTGGTCTTCCAATGGTTTGTTTTGGTTTACTGCTCGGAAGGAAAGTTCGGCAAATAGCCCTCGATATGTAATCGCTGTAAATGAGGAGGGCTTGGAAAAATATGCTTTTCCACTCCAGAATACTCATTATCTAACTTTCTTCTATAATGATTCAAACAGCCCAAATGAAAATTGGATAAGTTTCAGAGGAACAAAGTTACAAGACGACGGTTATCAATTTTGGGAAGTGACTCAGTCAGGAGAATTGATTCAGGATTCACTGCAATCTATTTATTCAAATCTTGGTCTTGACTTTTCTGCATTTTTCATGATTGCTCATTATGCAGCAGATGACGATGTAGCTTTTTTTACTTCTGAAGATGGTACTTATATTTATGATAAGCAAAATCAGACCCTGCGTAGCCTTAGGGAAGAATATGAGTATATTGGATGGGCCAATGATGTTAATTTTGATAATTTGGGGAACATTTGGGTCAGTACACAATTTGGAATTTACCTGCTCAAAACCCAAAAAAATCAATTTAAAATAAAGTTGGCAGGAGAAGACTTAATCAAACCGATGCGCAGTTTGAGAATAGATGAAAACAATCGGATTTGGGCAGTGGAAGAAGGAAATCCCTTTCTTCACCAAATTGATTTAAATACTGATCAGGAGTCCTCTTTTTTTACCAACAACAACCGCATTTATGCCCTTGAATTGTCTGATAATGGAGATTTATATTTTCCAACCGGCAATTATTTGGTTTCCAAATTAAACCAGGAAAATTTTCAAACCCAATCTTTTAAACCTCTTGTAGAACCAAAATATGGATCCGATGCCTGGGCTTATTTTGAGGATGCAGATGGCGAGCTTTGGGCAGGGTATGACAACGGTCAAATAGCATTATTTGGAAAAGAGAGGTCTCAATGGATACCTCTTGGTAAGGATGAAAATGAACACTTTCTGACCTACCAATTCATTGAAAACGGATCCTTGTTTTGGATTGTGACGGATGCAGGTCTCTTTTTATTTGATAAAGCAACCAAAGCAACCAAAGCAAGATATTGGGCAGGTGGTGAAGGGAAATTCAATTTACCATTTGACAATTTGCGACATGCCTATTTGGAACAAGATTCTATGACGTTTTGGCTTGGAACAGGAGGAAATGGTTTAATTCGGTTTAATTCAGAGAATGGTGAATACCAGCAATTTACAAAATCGGATGGATTGTCAAATAATGTGATTTACGCGGTTTATCCCGATGATTATGATAATTTATGGTTATCCAGTGATTATGGGATAATGCGTTTTAACAAAAACAACCATCATGTTAATTCTTATTTGACCAAAGATGGAATTTCCCACAATGAATTTAACCGAGTCTCGCACTATCAGTCTGAAGATGGAACCTTATTTTTTGGTAGTTTGAACGGCATTACGATTTTCCATCCTAAGAATTTTCAGGCCGATAGTATTGCTTCAAATATTCCCCTTGTAATCAATCAGGTTCAACAATTTGTAAGTGATGAAAATCAATTGGCGGATAAAACGATAGATGTTCTGGTACATCATACCATTACATTGGCTCCTGGAGATCCTTTCTTTCGAATTGAATTTAGTTTATTGACTTATGACGATGTGGATAAAGTTCAATATGCATACAAAATAGAAGGAGTTGATCAAAACTGGAATTACCAAAAAGAAAATTATATCCGACTAAGCAGATTGCCCTATGGACGTCATGAACTTAGGATTAAAGGGCAGGCCTCGAATGGACAATGGTCCAATAATGAATTGGCTATAAGGGTGGTCGTTCTTAAACCCTTTTACTTAAAAACCTGGTTTTTAGTATTGGCATTTCTCCTGATTTTTTCAGCCATTTTTGTGTATAACAGATTCAGAACACTTCAATTGAAACGCCAAAAAGCTGTATTGGAAGAGGAGGTAAAGAGACGTACAAAAACGATTAGAGAGCAAGCAGAAGAACTAAAATCTCTCGAACGACTTAAATCTCGCTTTTTCGCCAATGTGTCTCATGAATTGCGTACTCCCTTAACCTTAATGCTAGGACCAATTAACTCCTTATTGAAAAGGAATAGAAAAAATAATACAGACAAGCAACTATTAGAGTTTGTGCAGCGAAATGGTCAACAATTGATGAAACTGACCAATGAAATCCTTGACCTTTCCAAACTCGAAGCCAATAGATTGGAAGTAGAAGAGGTACCTGTTAAATTTAATGATTACATCAAAGATTTAACAGCTCAGTTTTTCTCTTTTGGCACCAGTGATCGCGTACATTTTGAGGTTGAGAATTTATCTGATTCAGGGTTAATCCTATTAATTGACAAAAATAAATTTGAAAAGATTATCCATAATTTCCTTTCCAACGCATTAAAGTTTACTCCTCCTGGAGGTGAAGTGAAATTGACCATTTTTGAAACTGAAAATAATATCCAAATGAGTGTAAAGGATTCGGGGAGAGGTATACATGAAGAAGACTTACCTCATATTTTCGACCGTTTTTATCAGGCAAAAAAAGAAACGAGAATTGTAGAAGGAGGAACTGGAATTGGCTTGTCTTTGTGTAAAGAACTGGCTCAATTGCTTGGTGGAAAAGTATGGGCTGAAAGTGAATTTGGGAAAGGAAGTATTTTTTATTTTGAGTTTCCGAAAAAAGTTAGCAGCGAAGTTCCTTCCAGGAAAGTTCTTAGGGAACCCGAATATAAAAGTAGTGCACAAAAAGAAATCCTTTCGATAAAAGAAAATGGAAACGGAGAAATTGCTTCATTAGGAACAATAGCTCCGAAAGAGCAAACCAAAATTTTAATTGTTGAGGACAATAACGATCTTCGACAGTATCTTCAGTTTTTACTGACAGATTACCAGGTTACAACTGCAGAAAATGGAAAAAAAGGATTAGAGCAACTCCAAAACAGTGAAGATTATAATTTGATTATTAGCGATTTGATGATGCCGGTCATGGACGGATTTGAGTTTTTGGAAAAAGTAAAGTCAAAAGACAAATGGCGCCATATTCCTGTATTGATGTTGACTGCCAAAGTAAACATCAAATCCAAACTCAGAGCGCTACGAATAGGGGTAGATGATTATTTAAATAAACCATTTGAAGAGGAAGAACTAAAAGCGAGAATAGAAAACTTACTTAGAAATTATAATGAACGAATAGCATATGCAAGCACAGAAAGAAAATCAAAACAAGAGGAGTCGAAAGCAGTTTCCGAAAAAGCGGTTATAGGAAAAGCAGATGCTGAATGGCTCCAGGAAGTGGAGCATATTTTTTCAAAAAACCTCTCCGACAGCAAGTTCAAAATGGATTTGGTTGCATTTAAATTGAACCTCAGCCAGCGCCAAATGAGTCGCCGATTGAAACAATTAACTGGCTTGAGCCCTAGTCATTATCTTCAGGAAATGCGCTTACAAACTGCTAAAGATTTTTTACTTACTGGCAAATATTCTACAGTTAAAGAAACTGGGTATGCAGTAGGATTTAAAGATACCCAATATTTTTCCGAACGCTTTCAGGTTCGTTTTGGACTTACACCGTCCAGTTACCTCCGTTAAATCCTTTGAATTTTAACCCTCCTGGTATACTTATCCTACCCAAGTACCAATAGCCTCATTTTTTTTGTATTTTTGAATCAAGCAATTGCTATTATTTTCCCCATACCAGGTGAAATAATTAACAAACTACATTGAGAAATCTTTACTACACCCTTCTTACCTGTTCGTTTATCGCACTTCCTCTTTCTTTTTTCGCACAAGATTATGTGTTGAATGTATCTCATTATGGAATTGAGGAAGGGCTATCTCACCGTGATGTACAAACAATACATCAAGATAAACAAGGCTTTATTTGGTTGGGAACAAATTATGGCTTGAATCGTTTTGATGGCTACAATTTTAAATGGTTTACAAAAGAAAAGCATGGTTTACAATCGAATATAATTAATCATATAATAGAAGATGATGAAGGTTGGTTGTGGCTGTTTTTTACGACCAACCGACTGTTTAAGTCTCCATTGAGTATTGATTGTTTTAATCCAATAACGGAAGAAGTCCTTTCTTTTGAAGATAAATTTGGTGAAGCGCCACCCTTTGAATTTAAAAATATTTTAAGCTTTGCGAGTGCTAAGGACGGGCGCCTCGCTATGGTGACAAAGCAGAAGAAACTTATCATTTATTCTTACGAAAAAGGATTTGAGGTTTCAGATTTGGAAGTATTCCCCTTTACGCTAAATTGTTTTTCAAAGCATAATACGGTTTTTGGAGATTATGCAAAAACAGACTCCATTACCAAAAATGAGGTAGTTGAGGTTGGTTTAGATGGGAAAATGATCAACCATTATGAGCATGATTATCCCTATCAAATCAACGTTTTTGCTGGAGTTGACCAATCAGATAACCTTTGGTATATCTTAAAGCATGCCACAGATAATAATCAACATGGAAGGGACTTTATTAAGGGGCAGATTTTTAAAATAAATGCAGCAGGTAAAGAATCCAAATTGTTACTAAAGCAAACGGCCTTACCGCCCAATTCAGTAGATTTGGATATTCCAATTTTTGCATATAAATATCAGTTTTGGATAAATCCTGGTCAAAACTCCTTTTGGTTATTCGGTGAAAGCAGTTTTCAGGTCTTTCATCCCGAAAGCGGTTGGTATAGAGAATTAAGCTCGACTTACCCATGGCTCCAACACCTGAATATGGTTTATTTTGACAATAAAAACAGGGCTTGGGTCGGCACTGAATTTGGCTTTTATGTAATTGAATTGAATCCAAATCCTTTTCGAAGAATTGGTTATCAAAAATCAGAAACGGGCTTTCAGCCCTACAGAGGGATTACTGAAGACGCTGAACATAACTTTTGGGTTTGTTCAGATAGGGGTACCCCTGGTTTAGCATACTTCCGGGCAAATAACAATCAATATGAGGTGGAGTATATAACAGGAAAAGACTGGACCAGGGGTTATCGATATGGGATATTCACAGATTCAGACGGCTTTATATGGCTTGCAGCGGAGGGGCAGGAACGGCTGGCAAAGTATGGTGCTAAATCAAATAACGTCCAATTAATTCCTCATTCTATTCCAAAAAAGAGAGCAGCTCAAGGTGTCAATATTTGGTCATTTCACCAGGATAAAAAAGGCACAATATGGTTTGGCACAGATGCAGGAGTGGTAGGTTATGTAAATGATGATCAAACAGTTGATATCCTCCCTGAATTGGAAGGAGTCAATAGTCAAGGAGGTTGTATTTATCAATTTTTGGAATATAAAAATGGGAAAACCTGGATAGCTACTGATAAGGGATTGTTTATTTTGGAAACGGACAATAAAATAATATACCGATATGAATCAAACCAAAAGACTGAAACATTGCCGTTTCTCGAGAGGGGAGTATTCCATATTCATAGGGACAATGACAGTTCTTTTTGGATGGGGACAAGAGGCCTTGGATTGATCCATTGGCAGCCGGGAACAGATACTTATAAACAGTTTACAAAAGCGGACGGTTTGTCCAATAATACCATTTATGCAGTTTATGGAGATGACTATGAAAATCTATGGATGACAAGCGATTATGGCATTATTCAGTTTAATAAAAGTACGAAGCGAACGACCGCTTATCTGGAAGAAGACGGTATTACTCACAATGAGTTTAATCGTATCTCTCATTTTAAAAGCAAAGATGGAACGCTCCTGTTTGGGGGCTTGAATGGGATTACTGCTTTTCAACCTAAAGATTTGGTTGGGGACAGCATCAATGCCAATATTCCAATGGTCTTGACTGGTTTTCAACAATTTGACGGCAAGCAAAATGGAATGATTGATAAAACCCTGGAACTTCAGCAATCAAAAAGAATTAGGCTTGCCCCAAATGACCGGTTCTTTAGGTTGGAATTTGCCCTTTTAGAATTTAGCGATATAGGAAATATTCAATATGCCTATCAAATTGCAGGAGTTGATGAAGATTGGACTTATCAAAAAGAAAACTCAATCCGATTCAGTCGTTTGCCATATGGAGAACACAAACTGAGAATTAAAGGGCAAGCCTCAAACGGGCAATGGTCACCAAATGAATTGACCATAAATGTTTCGGTTTTAAAACCTTTTTATTTAAAAAATTGGTTTGTTTTCCTTTCTGTTTTTAGCCTTTTCAGTGGCGCATTTATTTTTTATAAATGGCGTACATCCCAATTGAAAAATCAAAAAGTTCAACTCGAATTGGAGGTAGACAGGAGAACCAAAACTATCCGTGAACAAGCTGAAGAACTTAAGTCACTTGAAAAGCTTAAATCCCGCTTTTTTGCCAATGTTTCTCATGAATTGAGAACCCCGCTCACCTTACTGCTTGGACCGGTTAACAGTATAATAAAAAGGGATCGAACCAATGAAACAGATTTGAAATTATTGCAATATGCCCAAAGAAACGGAAACCAACTGATGAAACTTATCAATGAAATCCTGGATTTGTCAAAACTCGAAAACGACAAACTGGAAGTAGTAGAAGAGCCAGTTGAGTTTTTCAATTATTTAAAAGATCAAACTGCTCAATTTCATTCTTTTGGAACAAGTGAACGCGTACATTTTGAAGTAGATTTTCAAGCCAATAAGACTTTGAATATCCTGTTGGACAAAAACAAGTTTGAAAAGATCCTACATAACTATCTATCTAATGCATTAAAATTTACACCTCCTGAAGGCAGTGTAATTTTAAAAGTGAATGAGATTGAAAATAATATTAGGATTAGTGTGGCAGATACCGGCAGAGGCATTCACGCTGATGATCTTCCATTTATATTTGATCGTTTCTATCAAGCTAAAAAAGCTTTTGGAATTGCAGAGGGAGGAACAGGTATAGGGCTTTCTCTTTGCAAGGAATTAGCCCAATTGCTCGGAGGAAAAGTATGGGTAGAAAGTGAGTTTGGAAAGGGTAGTACTTTTTATTTTGAATTTCCAAAGAAAATAGTTCCCAGTTCCCAATTATATGCTGATGGATCAGAGCCATCTATTCCTAATATTTTAGAGGAACAAAATTTGGGAACAGAAAAGAGCATTGATAGATATATTGATTCTCAAACTACGGAAAGGGCAGGGCTTGCAAGTTCCAACCTACAATCGACAACCCCAAAGGGGCAAGCAGACAACCCCAAAGGGGCAAGCAGACATCTGACAACAATTCTATTAGTTGAAGACAACAAAGATCTACGAGAATACCTTCAATTTTTACTCTCTGATTACCAAGTAATAACTGCTGAAAATGGGAAGGCAGCTTTGGAATTGCTTACGCAACCCCCTAACCCCCTAAAGGGGGAACTCCCACCCACAGACTCTCAACTAGAAATCTCCAACCCACAATTGATAATAAGTGATTTAATGATGCCAATTATGGATGGTTTTGAATTTTTGGAGACTTTAAAAGCCGATGATCGATGGAGACACATTCCCGTAATTATGTTGACGGCAAAAGTAAATATCAAAGCCAAATTGAAAGCCCTTCGAATTGGGGTAGATGATTACTTGAATAAGCCTTTTGCAGAAGAAGAGTTGAAAGCCCGAATTGAGAATTTATTGAATAATTATCGGGAACGAATGGCTTTTGCAGCTTCAATTGCTGACTCAAATAAGCAAAATAATGTACTGGAAGCTGAGCGTCCGATTATTGGACAAGTAGATTCTCAATGGCTTCAGGAAGTAGAAGCTATTTTTTCAAAAAACCTATCTGATAGCAAATTCAAAATGGATTTGGTTGCCTTTAAATTGAACTTAAGCCAACGGCAAATGAGCCGAAGATTAAAGCAACTCACAGGACTTAACCCCAGCCATTATCTGCAAGAAATGCGATTACAAACTGCGAAGGAAATGCTCATAACGGGTAAGTTTTCTACTGTGAAGGAAACGGGATTTGCAGTAGGATTTAGAGATACTCAATATTTTTCTGAACGATTTCAAGAACGTTTTGGAGTAGTCCCTTCAAGTTATATTCGCTAGGTGAAAACCTTGTAAACACTACATTTTTTTCATAAATGTCCAAATCTTCCCTATAAGTTGTCCAATTTGTCTTGTATCTCACCTCTTACCTTTGGCATATCCTGAATTGAGAAAAAATTGAATGTCGAATTTATGAAAACTACATCCCAGCCAATAACACAATTCGATGTGAGATTCGCTTATTGGGCAACTTTGAGTTGGTTTCTCAAATGGCTATTGAAATACTGTGGGTAAAAATGAAATGAGAAACAAACACGATTTGAGTCAGGAAAAAGTTTTTGGCTCATTAGGCAATTGAAAAGTTGTACCAAGGCACTTTCAGGTATCACGTCCATGAAAACTATTGAATAACAAAATCCCTTGTGTATGAAAGCCTTTGTACGTTTATCGCCAATACTATTTGCTTTCCTTTGGGCAATTCCTGCCGTGGGTCAATTGGAGGATTTTGAGGACATAGAGGCTGTTGGTAAAGAGGGGTTTTTCAAGACCTATGTTTCTGATCTGTTCAAAGGGTTTACTGATTTCGGAGAACCCTTCAATATGACAGGTGGGCTGGGTTTGAACATGCGCTCCTATAGTGCTTTTGGGGCCGATCCCCGGCAAGACCCATTTTTCTATTCTCTCAATGCCAATGCCAATATTAGAATTTACAAATTGAATCTTCCATTTTCACTTTTGGTTTCTGCAAAAAATACGGAGTCTTCTTACCCCAATCCCGTGGAATTATTCCGGGCATTCAAAAATAATGTCGAAAACAAAATTGAAAACCAAAAAAACAGATTTGTTCGATTTGGCTCCAGTCCCCGGTATAAATGGGTAAAACTTCACCTTGGACATAGGAGTATGAATTTCTCCCCTTTTACCCTTGCCAATCTAAATTTTCTTGGAGCCGGTATGGAACTGAATCCTGGTAATGTTCGCTTCGCAGCCATGTATGGTCGCCTCGCCAAAGCTGAACCTATAGATTTATCATTGACCACACCCAATATTCCTGTTTATGAAAGAAAAGGTTGGGGCATGAAAATGGGCTATGGGACTACAGAGGAATTTGTGGATTTGATCTTGTTCAAGGCAGAAGACGATGCCAATTCAATTAGCATTCCCGATGAAAGTATGAATCAGGTTGACCCGGCTGAAAATCTGGTGATTGGCGTAAATCTTCAAAAAAGCCTACTGGATAAATTTCGATTTAAAGTAGAATATGCCACCAGTGCCCTTTCCCCAAATTCACTCGATGGGAACTCAGGCAATCAGTTTCCTCATCCAAAATTTTTATTTCAAGGAAAAACGACCACTGAATACAAAGCCGCCCTTGATTCCAAACTGGATTTTCAGGCAAAGAGTTTTACGGTAGGAGTTCAGTACAAACGCATTGATCCAGAATACAAATCACTGGGTGCATATTTTTTTAATAGTGATATTGAGGATTATCTGGTGAATTTGAGTTTTGGTTTGTTAGAAGGAGCGGTTACAGTTAATACAAGTGGTGGTATCCAAAGAAACAATCTGGACAAGAGTCAACCTTCTACCTTAACGAGATATGTCGGCTCCGGAAGCATGAGCTATGCAGCAGGAAATTTCAATTTAGAACTCAGCTATTCTAACAATAGTTCAGATATCGCTTATCTGCTGGATGAAGACCTGGATTCCCTGAATGTGCTAATCGTAACCCAGGATGCTGGCTTGAATGCCACATACAATTTTCAGGATCAAAAGTCAAATCAGCATGTTCTAACGGGCACTTTCAATATACAAATGGTCACTGATGATGTAGAAAATCCAATGGAAAGCTCTGCCTCCGAAATGCTGGTTGGCAATCTGGTCTATAACTATGCCCTTGCCGAAAGTCAGTGGAAATTCACCCTCAAAGCGAATTACAACCAGAATGAACTCAGTCAAATGACTATGCGCCGTTACGGTGCTGGTTTTGGCATTTCCAAACCTTTTCTAGATGAAAAATTAAACACGGGAATCGACCTCAACTATTTCCTGATGAGTAGTGAAAATGCAGGTGACAACTCCAATGTAAACGGACAACTGAGGTTCAATTATAAAATAAGTGATGCCACTACCTTGAATATGAATTGGGCATTATTGAGCAGCAAAAAAGTAAGTGGAGGAGCGACGACCTCCTTTTCGGAATTGACAGGTACGCTGGGATTCCAATATACATTTTCGAAAAAACCGAAAGAAGAAAAAGAAGAGAAACAAAAGATAAAGAAGGAAAAGAAAAATAAAAAGGCAGAAGCGCCAGGGAATGATGAATGAAAGGAATGAGGTCTTAGGAGGACAAGTCGTGTTGAAAAAATGAGCAGCATTTTTTCAACACGACTTGTCCTCCTAAATCCCTTCCGCGCCGAGCCGAAGGCGAGGCGAAACCAGTACCCAGTAAACCAAAAAATAAAAATAACTTCCAATATGTACTCGCGACTATTACTTACAATCACTCTGATTTCATTGAATGTGCTGACATTGGCCCAACAAGTCTATCCGGTACAACTCACTGGAGTTTTGATTCCACCTCATTCTCTTGACTTGTCGGTGTATACCCAGGACCGGACACAGGATGTGGTATTTAATGCCATTTTGAATGATCCAGTAGAACCTTTTAGGCAAGTGAAGCTGAGGCTAAGTGTGCTCAACAATGGTCAAGAGCTATATGTGACTGATCCCAATTTGGCAGTGCCATCCATTCAACTGAATCAATTTCAAATGGAGGTATTTGATGGCATCGCATTGCAACCTTATCTGTCGCCATTTAGTTTGGTGGGTGCTACTGGAGGACAGGGAAGTTTAGTCGTTCCAGAAGGGGTTAATAAAATATGTTTGGAAGTCATCGATATTGAAAGGAATATTCCGATATCAAGGAAAGCCTGTCGAACGGGCATTTTTAACTTGAACCAACCTCCTCAATTGTTACTGCCAAACTGTGGAGACCAGATGGATTATCCGGAAACCCAAAACTTGTTGTTTAACTGGACGCCCATGCATTTGGGTTCAGGTAATTCTCCAGGTGCAGTTGAGTACACATTCGAGTTAGTAGAACTATTGCCTGGTATTGCGGATCCCAATGATGGTTTTGAAAATGCATTGCAAGTGTACCAAACCACAGTCATGACGCCTTCTTTATTATATACTCAGGCGGAACCAATTTTAGAGCCAAATAAAAATTATGCTTGGCGAGTACAGGCCCGATCGTTACTCAATCCTTCGAGCATGTTGTTTAGCAATGAAGGGTATAGTCAAATATGTACCTTTTCATATACAGAGGAAGATGGGCAGGCTTCTGATGCAGAAGAAGATGAACGCGTCGCACCTCAGGGTTGCGAAGTGTTTTCAACTGATTTTGGACCTGTAACGGGGCAAAACTCCATAGCGCTTGTTGAAGGAGATATAGTGCGATTGGGCTATTTTGAATTGGAGATATTGGATGCCAATCCTTCAGGAGATGGAGTTAGCGGGACTGGCTTTGTTACCGTTCCCATGCTCAAATCGAAAGTGCAAGTCAATTTTACCGACTTAAGGGTAAAGGACAATATGAGAGCTTACGGTGCAGGGTCTATTGAAGCTGTGGCAGAATCGGATTATTTCCTCGATCCTTCCCTGATGGTGCCAGGCAATATGGAAAATGTCGTCACTACCGAATACATTGAAAACCTGGCGAATTATTTCCAAAATGGTAATGGTCAAAATAAAATGCTTTCTCAATTTGATCCTGCCGATCCTGCAGTGGTGTCTTTGCCTCTGGGTATGGACAAGGAAATCAATGGAGAGCCTCAGCCTTTAGTTGCAATAACAGGCTTGCGTTTCACAGAGCGCAATGGATTTATGACTTGTATCGCTTATAAGCAGTTAGACAATGGTAACTGGATGCGCTTTGCTGGAGTGGACATTCCAATCACTCCTTTTGGTGTAAAAAACAACTCTGTATTGACGCTGTTGGATGATGCAGTGGAGCCTATTAATGATATTTTTCAATTAGCAATGGAAGGAGGAAATAATGGCTCTGGTTTGTCTATGGACTGTATTGGGTTCAATGCTTATGATTACAAAGCTAAGATTTTGGTCAATGAAGAAATCATGGTCAAAGCAGCTGATCAATCTCAAATAGAAGTTGAATTTAAAGATGCGGTGGATGATCCCACTATTTACCTGGGTGGTATTGACAAACTGGAAAATTTTGTGCTTCCCCAAATGCCGGGATTTGTGTTTTCAATGGACAAAGGAGAGGTGGATTTAAAGGTCGATGAAAAATTGTCGCAAAACAATCTGACCAATCTATATCAATATTCTGAAGAAAATGAATGGCAAGGACTCTATCTGAATGATGTGAGCATTACGCTTCCTCCTGAATATGACTTTAAAGGACAGGGAGATAAGATTATCTTAGATAAGGGAGACCTGGCCATTTCAGATGGTGGAGCATGGGGTACTTTTCAAAAGGATAATTTAGTGAAGCTGGAAGATGGGCAACTGGGGCCCTGGCGATTTAGTGTAGACACCATGCAATTGAGCATAGAGGCAAGCGAAACGAGCAATACTACGCTCGATGGAAGAATCAGGGTGCCCTTATTGGATACCCCTTTTGGTTATGAATCAGTTTTGGATGTCAATAGTGATTACACAGAATTGGTCGCCAATCCCAGTCCTGGGAAATGGGGGATGAGTATGTGGGGAGGCGAGTTTGAAAGCAATGATAGTACTGAAGTAGTGGCTTCCTTAAAAGATATTAATGGTGTGCGAAAATTCATGCCCTGGGCAAATTTGCATGGAAAATTGACCATCAAATTAACAGATGAGGAATTTACCCAAAAGCTTGCAGGCAATAAAGTACTTATCAAAAATCAAATCAAGCAGAAATTATCCATTAGTGGCGATTTGTCTTTTGATTTGAACCAGCTTCCAATCAAAAGTTTAACGATTGATCCCTATCAGGTTCCCGATAATCGTTTTCATCTGGATAGCTATGGAGAGGGTACGGACTCAATAGAAATAGGTGGACAACAATTTTGGCTGGGAGAGTTAAGTATAATCAATGTACCAGAGGAGAACAATGAGGCACAGGAGTTGGGTTTGAAAATGATCATCATTGGTAGTACTGCCATGGCACAATACACTTTCTGGGGCAAAGCAGGTGCGGATGGTGGATTTACATTTGATAGAATTGAAGTTGAAACGGAAAACGTGACTTGTGAGTGTGTTTCTGCAATTGATGGAGAATTGGATCCAGAACGAATGGATGCCATCAAGGAAATGTACTACAACAAGCACTACAGCCCTGCTGCCTTGGGCTTAATTCCATTTGGCAAAAATCCCACCTCCCTTGCCAGTAGAAGCAATGCTTTTGAGAAGGAAGGCATTTTGGAGAAGCTATTTGGTGGAGATATTGAAGGTTATAAGCATGCCATTATGGAGCATTTGGAGGAAAGTATGGTTGAAGGCTTTATTGTGGAGGGTGACGTTTTACAATTACCCTGGGGGGATGAAGTTTTTGTGAATCCAGTCAAGCCTGTCGAAATGCCCTGGGGAGACCAAATCGAAGCGATTGAGAAACCTGATTTGTTTGATGGGGTCTCTGTACCTTCGCTGGTCGCAGAAGTGCACTTGCCACGTGCTATTCCAGATCCAAAAAATCCTGGAAAAACGATTTCCAACCCAAATTTCAAATTTTCTGAATTGGATAAACATCACCACACTAATGGCGTCTGGAAATTGCCCATAGATTTAACCAATATACTCGATAAGTTAGGAATCAGTAATAAGGACTTCCCCGGCAGAGATAAATGCCGTTTATTATTGACTGGCTTTTCTGTCAAGCAAACTGCTGTTAGAAATGTTGCTGGTAGAATCAAAATAGACAGAGCCAATGTCGCCAAGCCAAAGGCAGAATTTACACTATTGTATAAAGTAGACGGTGAAGATGGTGAAGAAGACCAATTTGTACAATTCGTTGTGGAAACCATCGGAAGAATCAGCGGCGATGGAAAAATTAATCTGAAGGATTTTTACCTCTTCCTTGGGAATGACTTTAAATACCCGACCACTGCTTTTGATTTGACTTTCAAGAAACGTGAAATTGAAGGAACCAAACCCAAGAAAAAGAAACCCGGAGCCAAAAAGAAAAAACAAAATATATACAAAACGGCAGCTTTATACTCAGGTAGCTTTGTACACATCAATTGCAAACAAGGCTTTCAGGGATTCAATGTAGAAGCCGAAATTGCCCTGCCACAAGACAAGGTAGTGGCGGTAGATGATCAGGGAAATAGCCAACCTCTTGTATTGACAGCCACTGTCACGGGAAAGAATCTAAAAGATTTTATTGCCGCTATCCATGCAACGGGACCAGATGATGAAGAAGTGAATTTTGCTGTGCCTGGTCTGGAGCAATTGGTCTTTGAATTTAAGCCCTCCTTTTCTGCTTACTTTGATAAAAGCACCAAAGCCGATCCGGAAGGCTTGATTATTCAAAAGAAGAAAAAGAAAAAATTAGGTCAACAAACCAATATTCCGAAAACCAAAGGACTGTTCCAGGGAATTTACATCGATTCACTGGAATTCCGGCTGGATGGCTTTACCCTTGGTGCTCAGGATCAGGATGTAAAAGCCTCTGTAGACGTTTTTGCGATTAGCAAAACAGGAGCTGATATCATAGTAGATGCCCAAAATGTGGTATCTGCCGGAAGTGCTTCCAAACTGGGTGGTTGGGCATATACCCTTGACCATGTCAACTTCAATATCAAAGCGGGCAAGCTGGTCAAGCCACCGGCAGATGAAGATAAAACGCCCAAAACAACAGGAGGCAAAAAGAAAAAGGCCAAACAAGGTATAATGATGTTATTAGAGGGAAAAGTAAAGATGCCGCTCTTCAAGAAAGATTTCTGGATGGACTATTATGGAAGTTTGTCCTACACCAAGCCGGCTGATAATCCAGCTGCCAAATACAAACCAGCAGCTTCATTGAGTGTAGATGCTTCCTTTTTCTCCAAAGCATTTGAGGTTGCAGGTGCAGCAGGACTACAAATACAAATTCAGGAAGGTAGTCGAATTGGTTTCCGGTACAGACAAAATCTAGGCTTCAAACCCTACGCAGTATTAAGTGGAAATGCAGCCATATACCTTGGTACGGAACACAATATGGATTTTAAATACGATTTGATAAAATTCCAGAATTTCAGAATTAATCCGCAAGGAACAAGCGGAAGTGTAACCACAGGTGCGACTTCAAAAACGCAACATAAAAAAGCAATACAATCCATAGATATTGGTAGTTGGGGAACCCGAAATGCAGGCAGCAATACAGATGTATTTGGCAATCTTGGTGGCGGATTGGGCTGGAACGGACATGTGCCCAATGCCTGGGAAATGGAATCCCTGGCTGGACCGAATCCTGGTTATTATACACCTCCATTGGTACCACCACCACCAGGCAAAAAGAAAAATGGTTTGCAAGGCTTCCCCTTGTCAATTAGCAGCTTGGGTATGAGCTCCTTGTCAGGAGGAGTATTTTCGCTTGAATTGGGGATAGCACTCAATTTGGTAGGTAGTAAGAGCAAGTCTGGTAAAGCAAGTGGCCTTTCTGCTGATACCAATATTGGGATCAATTTCAAAATTGATAATGATGGGGATTTGACAAATGAAGGGCTCAGTCCTCATTCCAAAGTTCATTTGAATTCGATAATGGTGGATGGTAAGTTTGGTCCTGTTGGTATCAAGGGAGGTATTCGCATCATTCGAAATGACCCAATTTACGGAGATGGACTGAAGGGAATGGTGGATATTACAACCAAAACCTTAGGTGCAAAGGCAGTTGTTCAGTTTGGGAAAACAGAACACCAAAAACAGGGCAATGACGATTATCGCTATTTCTTTGCGGATATCGAGTTTTCGTATGAACCTGGTGTTTGTTTTGAACCATTTCAGCTATGCTGGTTTGGATTAGGAGGTGGTATTTTTTACAATATGGATAAGCCCGGAGTGGATTTAGAGAAATTTGAAAGCGAGGCGAAATTACTTGCAGCTCAAGCTGCCAAAATAGACGACCCTAAATACAATCAAAGTAAAGCGCCCCTGGAACCTCAAAACCTGATGGATCCGGGCGAATCGCTTTCTGGCTATAAATTCACGCCAAAAGAAGGCAATTATGGGGGCTACATCACGGGCATATTTGGGGTTAGTAAAAGCCCGACTAAACCCATCGTAATTGATGGAACGGTAGCTTTGGAAATAGCCAGAAACGATGCAGGCAATTTCAATATTTCCTCACTTGAACTCAAAGGAGAACTCTACCTGATGGCCAAATCTGTGGCCAAACGTAGAGAATCGAACATGGGTAGGGGAACCGCCCGATTGGAGCTGGATTTTCAGAATAAACGATTGGCTGGAACTTTCCAGTTTAATGCTGATTTTGGAGTGCCTAAATCTTCTCCTGTCTTTTCTGTAAATGGAAGTGGAAGTGGATCGGTCCTCTTTGATGAGCCGAGTCGAAAATGGCATTTAAAGGTTGGAAGACCCTTATTTAATCCAGATCAAAGAATCAGCTTGACATCAGGCCTGTCCTTTTTGCCCCCGACACCTGGCTACAGATTCTATTTTCAATTGGGGCATGATATCGACGATTTGCCTCGACTTTCTGACATGATTCCGAACTGGAGAGGACAGGAAAAGCCTTCCTCTGGCAGGTTATCTCCTGTATTGGCACAAACAGGTAATGGAGTATTAATGGGATTGAGTTATGGAGTGCCTTCAAAAACCTACAATTACCTGGGCATATTCCAGGCAAGATTTGGTTTTGGAATAGGTCTGGATATGACTTTGCGTCACAGTAGTACTTTAAAATGTAATGGTGATCTTGCTGGTATTAGTGGTTGGAGAGCTAAGGCACAAGCCTATGCTTATATAGAAGGTGGTGTGGGTATGAAATACAATTTCTTCTTCAAGAAAGGAACTGTCCAGATCTTTTATGCAAGATTGGCAGCAGCCATTCAGGCTGAATTTCCGAATCCTTCCAAGTTTACTGGAAACGTACAGGGAGAGTACAGAGTTTTGGGAGGCTTGTTAAAGGGCAGGTTCAACTTTAGGGTGGAGCTCGGTAATATTGATTGTATAAGAGGACAACAGCCGGAAAGCCCACTTCCAATAGAAGGTATTCCAATGGTACAAGACATTTATCCGGCGAATAATGCAACTGATGTACCCATTTTTGGGCAGCCAAAGCTGAGTTTTAACATGGCGATAGGCAAAATCCTTGATTTTGAAGAGTTTGATGCAAATGGCAACCCAGCGGGCGTAAAAAGCTATACGGTCAAAACAGAATACCTGAGGCTCACAAAAGGAAGTAGTACAATAAGTGTGGATAAAATTATGGAAGATTATGCTGCTACCTTAAAGCCTGATGAGATTTTGGCGCCAGAGCAAACATACACGGTAAGCTATAAAGTATGCTGGTACGAAAAGAAAAGTACTGGAGATGTCCTGGTAAGAGCAGATGGCAAAGATGCCTGTGAAGAAAAAGCGGTGAGTTTTAAAACAGGAAAATTTCCTGATGCTATTGATGGGAAAATGCTTGCTTCACAGGCGCCAGGATACAGGCAACGGAACTGGCACAAGGGCTATGCGATTCCAAGGTTGGTATTTAACCAACAAGGCTGGAGTGACCTTTTTGAACCAACCGGGATTGTGAATATTAATGGGACGGATACTGAAATTGCATTCGATTTTCTGGTCGAATTGATTGAGCATGATCGTTCAGGCAATCCGACCAATAAACACAGGTTCCCCTTATCCGATTACCCTGGCTTGAAGAAATATGCTGTTCCGGTATATAAAAGCAAAGGATGGGGACCCTGGAAAACCTACTATGTAGAGGTTACCGAATCTGATGGCTTGAATGTGGAATTTAAAGGTTTGGACGATATTACACTACAGAAAGGTTGTTTGTATCAATTGCGCATTCTGAAAGTTCCGGTACCTCCTTCGGCAGAGACGGCATCACAGGAAGTCACAAATGAAGCCAGCGGTCAGACTGTCACCAAACGCAAGCTGGACAATGCAATTGATGGAGCTTTGAGCACTGAATTAATAGAATTGTATAGCTATTGGTTTGGAACCAGCCAATATGATAACCTTGCAGATAAACTTAAAGATGCTAGCATTGCACATCAGGATGGCTTAGAGAGCGATGAATTCCAGTACCCGGATGCAAGTGTTACGCGAGTCAAACTCAGCAGTCAACCCAAAATTAAGGATGATGTAATCCTCATTAATAACACAAGTGAAGGTTTTGATCACTTCGATATCAATCGAATTAAACTGAATTTGCGTCCATCAAACAATCCAAATTCATACCCATTAGAGAAAATTATTGAGGGTGCAGGAAATGTAAGTACTTTGAATTTTCAGCAATATCTGGTCAAAGCCGCAATTGATAATGCACATAACTCAACCAATAAATTGATGGGTGAGGCTTCTGGTACCTTTGGTAAACAGACCTGGATACAGTTTTCAGAAAAAGTGCTCAGCAAACACTATGCTTATGGTAGAAATGCTGGTTCTGGCTGGAGTTTCCGGGTCAATCCCTCAAAACAAAGTAAAGCGGATTTTTGGGTTTTATCTCAAAATGAAGTGGACAGAAAGAAAAAGTTAAGAGGGGTTACTGGTACCTCCAAGAGTATGTCAACAACCAATAAAATCCAGGGCAATTCCTCTGAGGGTATTCCGGATCGTCAGGTTATGACTTCTAAAAGAGAATTTGATTTTGCCATAGAGTATGGTCGCTCTAGAATAGTACAGTTACAATATTACTGGACGAAAAAATTTATTGACAGGGTCGTTTATGATTTTTGGAATAGATACTACTCCAAGGATAATAACATGTGGCATATGTGGATAAAAAACCAGGCTGAGCCTTCTCAAGCCTTTTTTAGTCCCGAGGCAATTTCCAATGGTGGTTATCGAAATTCATTGAATACCTATTTGCCACAATATAATTTTTATAATCAGAGGAATAAGATGAGATTGTTCACTGAGATAGAGTCTGGAGGTAATACACATTATGGTTATTATACCAACATACCTGAAATTCCAAACTTTAAAAAATTTAGCGGGAACATAAGTTTTCTGTTTCCAGATCTGGCCGGCTGGGATGGGATGAATCATCGCATTAATGATTTGCACCAAGGCTTTAATAGGTTAGAACTTAGCTTTTCAATTCCTGGAAATGGTCAGGGCTTTAATTCAAACTCAAACTTAACCAGAAGTACCCTAACTGATATTTATGATGAATATCGATTCCACGTTGGGTTTGAGGTTGGAAGGCAGAAAAGAAATTTGTTTTCAAGTACATACAGATATATAAAGCTGGATAGAGAATACCCCCCAATTAAACTTCCAAGTATTTGTATCATAAAATCCAGGTCCAACAATCAGAGACTGCTGTACTGGGATGGAGAAAGGAAAGAACTGGATATTTATTTAAATGGAAAGAGAAAAAATATTGTATACGATAAAGAATTCTTTGAACCAGGAGAAGATATTATCGAGTATGTTGATGATAAACAAGGAGGGCATCCGGCTTTTACTGCTTCTGTCAATAGTAGTAATGAAACCTGGGATGCTATCATGCAATTGGTGAATGGTGAGAAAACCAGGGCCTGGGAATGGAACTTAACTACTGAAGCTGGTAATAAAACAAAGCACAATTTAGTACCACCTACACAAAACCCAAGCGGTAGATTTTTTCCTGATGGTGAGCATAAGCGGGACAAGTTTTTGCGATTTAGAAGAGCGTTGGGGCAAAACCAGTTGATGTTGACTTGTGAAGAAATTGGACGAGGAGGTTTTAATCTAAAGGCTTTTCAGATTTATGATTATCATGGGCGCGTAATGGTTCATCAAGCCGAAGATGGTACCAGGACGGTTTACAATTATTCGCCAACTGGCTATTCTTTTTCTACAAATCCCTATAAAGATGTAGATTCGAAGTATTTGTTTGAGATGATTTATGAAGACACATATGTCCTGGAAATGGCTGTGGATTTAAATGGTACGCTAAAAATAGCCCATAGTTCTTTCAGCCAGGATTTCTGGGATGAAAAATATGGGGTGTCTCTTTGGGATTTTGAAAATCAATTTAATGCCAATCCTGGTTCCCCAAATTACTATCCATATAATTTTAAGGAAGCACCTCAATTGCGTCCTTTTTCTGGTTCTATTCATTCTGTACCAGGAAAATTTGAAGCCGAGCACTTTGGAGAAGGAGGTCCTAACATTGCTTATTACACAGGTTATATTGACCATAGTATCTATGTTTACCAACGAAAAGATTTAAGTTACAGAAAGCTTGAAAAAGCTGATATTCGAGGAGACGATAATTTGAGATATGTGAATATGCGAAACAATTATTGGATTGATTATCCTTTTACAGTTGCACAGAATCAGGAGGGAGAATATACCATCACGATGAAATACAAGAGCGATCATCCAAGCAACAAAATATACGTCATGTTGAATGGCAATGCGCTTGATGAAAATGGTTTTACTGCAAGTAGTAGTAGTTGGACGAACGCTATTGTAATTCCATCTGTAAATTTACCTGAAGGAGACCATGTTATCAGGCTATTTGTAGGAACATCGAACAATACAACTGTAAATAACATTGATGTAGATTATTTCGAATTGCACAGAACCATTCCTGATGCAGTCATCACTCAAAGTGGAACCAACAATACGATTACTGACAATCCGAGCCAAAATGTGACTACAACAAACTTTCTTCATTTTGGCAATTTGAATGAAGGGCGTGTAACGACGAAAAACTTTACGATTTACAATACAGGTTATAAAGCTTTGGACATTACAAGTATCGAACTAAATGGAAAAGATACAAGTGAATATGAAATAATTGATATTGATTTTCCCCAGTTGAGTGCGACAGGCGCCCCCATTACCATTCCGATTGGAGGTCATCGGAATTTTAAGGTGCAATCCAAACCTATTTCTGGGGGAACCAAAACAGCCCTGGTCACTTTTAGAACCAATGATCCAGACAATCCGGAATACGAATTTCCGGTGGTGACAAATGCAATAGGAGCCAATTTTAGCTTCAAATATGGTCAACAGGAATTGGAGAATGCTGTCAATCGGGATTATACAAGCCTTTCTATTGATGGTGGTATTTTGATACCAGAACAGCAAAGAACCTTTAATTTTTCTATCGAAAATACAGGTAACAGAACGATCAATTTTACCAAAAATGAGGTGAGCATTTATGGAGATAATAATATTGAATTTGAGGTGACCCCAGGTTTGCCATCAAGTCTGGCTATTGGACAAAAACAAGATTTTACACTGACGTATAATAGAAACAGTGATGGCATAAAAGGAGTGGAGTTGGAAATTAGTACCGACCATCCCAAAGATCCCAATTTTATTATACCGGTAAAGCTGGAAACCAGAAGCTACGGAACGGTTTTGAATTTTGACGGAGAAGATGATTACGTAGAGATTTTGACCGGACCTGCTATTGCCAATTCTTCATTCACCATTGATTTTTGGGCAAAAAGAGATAATTTAAACAGTGAAGCCATCATATTGGAACACGGTACTTCGGGTTCAGGTTTGACGGTCGGATTCTCTTCTAACAATAATTTTTCATTGAATTTTGGAGGTTCTAATTTGTCCGTTCCGGCTAATCTGTCCGATTTAGAATGGCATCGCTGGACCTGTGTTTATGACGCTTCCATTTCCTCTGGCAATAACCGTTTTATATACAGAGATGGCAAATTGGTTGTAGAAGACAGGGTAACAGCCAGTCATACAGGAACCGGCGGAATGACTCTGGGGAAAAAGTCTTCTGGTAGCTTTCTGGACGGCTCGCTGGATGAAGTTAGAGTATGGTCCCGGGTATTGAATCATTCCGAAATTTATCATTATGGCTCATGTGAACTGGTGGGTACAGAGAATGGACTTTTGGGTTACTGGAAAATGAACCAGGGTTTTTCTGCAATTGATAACCAGTCAGAAACCTCGGTCACTTCGGGTCGTTCGGGTGGAATAGCAGGTAGCTTTCACAATTTCAAGTTGGATTCGATTGCCTCCAACTTTCTAAAAGGGAGTTTGCTGGAAGGAACAAGTGCATGTGGGACCTACGTACAACCCAATGGAGAAGCTATTTTGACCTTGTCAACTTCGACTGCACCAAATGAGGAAACGACTACAGAGATTAATTTTGGGGAACAGTTGATAGGAGCCAGTGTACAAAAGACATTTAAAGTCTGGAACAAGGGACTGGCTGGTGCCAAAACCCTAAATCTGACAATTCCTTCAACACTTCCCAATGGTTATACAAATGCGACCCTAAGCAAAAATGCCCTGGCTCCCGGTGAAAGTGCAGATCTGACGGTTACCTTTAATGCACCTACATCAGGGAATAAAGATCAGACTTTGTCTCTCGTGCAAACGAACGGGCAGGGAAGTACATTTGATATTTCTCTCAAAGGCATTTGCCTTGATTTGGCGATTCCGAAATTGACTGCTGGAACTGCCACCACGTCGTCGGCTCCGGCAGTTGCAGAGAGCATGAATTTTGGGGTACATGAAGTGGAGGCTTATGGCGAAGAAAAAAGATTTACCATCTGGAATACGGTAACAGGTAACTTTGGAGCAGATTTGAAAGTAAACCTGCCAGGTACCATCCCTACGGGATTCGAAATTGCAGTTTACCCGGAAGATGGTATCGTGCCACCAGGTGATAGTGCCATCATAAGCATGTACTTAAAACCGGAAGTTTCTCAACTTTCATCTACCAATTATTCCTCAATTACCAGCCTCCAACAAGCTCGAGATCAAGATAATTTAAGTAACAAAAGTGCCATCAATGCAACCTTACAGTTATCTTTTGATGGCAGTACTTCTGACAATTCGGGACAGATGGACATAGCCTTGTCCGGTGAAGTCATCCGACCCTTTGCCAAAATGAGGATCACGGAAATCACGGCAGGAAGTCCAAATGCCTCCTATCAAACAGGTATTGATTTTGGAGAGTTGGTTCTGGACAGGACACAAAAGAGAAGGTTGAAAATCTGGAACGATGGTCCTACCTATGGCAGGGACTTATTTATTCAAATCCCCTCAGACCCTGATGACTATGATACTAACTTGGGAGGCGTCGCCGGAGTAAAGACGAAGGTCATCCCTAAAGGTGAGTTTGTGATATTTGAAGTAGCCTTGAGACCTGATGAATTTAAGGATTATAAGCATGATTTTGACATACAAACCGTCGGAGAAGAGGGCCTTACAACCCCTGTTAGCATTGCGATTGTGGGAGAAGGAGTAGCAATCCCTGGTGTAAAAATATTGGGAGGAGATACACCCAAACCAAATAGCCGTACGGTGGCCTTTTTTGACTTTGGAGAGGTACCAATCAATGGATTTTTGAAAAAGTCATTGACCATAACCAATAATAGAGAGGAAGTTATAGAAATTTTACCTTTAGCAGATTATCATTATAAATATACAGTACCTCCTTCCGAAGCTAAAATTCATCCAGGGAGCTCGGCTACCGTTGATTTTTTTTGGAACCCGATTGCCACCTTGGATAACGCTGAATACTTTCCTGCCATTCGTTGCCGTGGGCTAGGAAAAGATGGAAACAGTACGCCTTATTACATTACTGAGAGTTTCCCAATGAGAGTTCATTTGAAGGGGAGTGGTAAAAGTTATTTTAATCTAACTCATCAAAACGAAGCCAATCCAAATAGTTTGCCTCTTACGGCAGTAGATTTACAAGGTATCAGGACGATGACGGTTTCCAAAACCGTAAAACTTTGGAACTTACACCCTACCTCCTCAGCGAATGTCATTCTCCCTTCTCTACCTCCAAAGATGACTGCCAATCCACTTCCAAACAGTGGCACCATTGCTCCAGGAGAAACGGTTGAATTGACTATTAATTTTAGCCCTACTACATATGAAGATCAAATAGATCAAAATATAGATATTAGCGTATTTGTGGGTTCCTTTGTAGTCACTCAACCAGTCCGAATGATTGGCATTGTTACCCCACCGCTTGGAAGTGCAAAAGTGACAACTGCGGATGCGACGGGTATTGATGCGCCTGCACTTGATGTAATCGATTTTGAAAGGGTAGAAACTTCGGAGATTAAAGATATCATAGGGGAGGTGTTTACCTATTTTGACGGTTCGTTAAGAGAAGAAGGACCTGATGGCATGGGTGTTTTCCCAGTGTATTTTCGGGATTTCAAAATCTGGAATAATGCCGCTGAAGCTGATGCAAGGGATATCAATACTTCCAATCTGGTAGATGTATCTCTAAGACCTATGGTGGATGCCAGCAATGACGACGATCCATATGCTTTCATGATATGGTCTAAAGATGCTATGAAGATAAATGGTTCAAAAATCAAAAGAGGAGAAAGCGAAGACTTCAGGGTTTATTTATGGGGGCGTCGAAAAGGAATCGCAACCCGATCATTTGAAGTCAAATTTGAAGGAAGTTCTACCAATAATTCTGTTTTTTTAGTGAAAGCCAATATTGTAGACTATAGTTCTTTGTTGATGAGCCCTTCTATAGATCCCAAGCCCACCAGTGGATTTTGGAAAAACCAGAATTACCAGATTGCGTTTGGCAACCAGGATATTCATGCTTCGAGCCAGGAAATGGTTTACAAGATATACAACATGTCACCTATTGGCACGACTGATTCAGATGTTACCGTTAGTTTGCCGACATCGGGAATTCCCTCAGAATATTCGTTTACATTGGAACCTTCAAATGGGGTAATAGCACCCGGGGGCTATGCTACACTTCGTGCTTCCTATACTCCAGTAACTTTAGGAGCTTCAAACTATATACTTAACCTTACCGTTGCTGACAATTACAGATATGCCGATAATGCTCAATACAATATAACCATTTCGGGTAGAGGTGTAAAACCCAATGCCCAGGTAAAAGTTACTCCTGGAGAAGCAACGGATGCACTAGGTCCACAACTCACACAAAGCCTTGAATTTGAACCCCAAACAATAGGCACAGCCAGTGCCTTGAAAACCGTAAAAATCTGGAATACTGCTCCTGATTATGCTCAAAACCTTGACGTCAGTTTACCAAGTTCATTGCCCGATGGATTTTCAATTAACTGGAGGAGCGGCAATTCGTCGCGAATAGCTCCCAACAATGGACATTCGGTTTTGGAAATTCAATTTACGCCTACCGAAGAAAAAGATTATGATGATAATTTACTATTGAGTTTTACCGGAGCTTCAGGCGTACAGGAATTTAACATTAACCTGAAGGGTTCTACTATTCCTTTTCATATCACCAATGAGGCTGCTAACATTAGTGGTACCGGACTCAGCAACCTTGATTTTAGTCAAATTCCTGCCGGGAAAAGAAGTAGTCCTCAAAATGTGAAAATCTGGAATACGAACCCAACTACAGGTGGCGATATCACAGTTTCCTTACCTGTTATGCCTGCTGGCTTTAAAGCAGAATTGACTCCAACTGACGGGGTAGTAGCACCTCAATCTTTTGCTAGTCTTGCCGTGACCTTTGAACCCAATGAACAGAAAAACTACCAGGAAAAGGTAACCATAGATATAGAGGGACTGAATTCAACTCTTTTTAATTCAGAGCTTGATCTGAATGCCAGAGCTTTACAGGCCCATGCCCTTACAAAAGTGACTGCTGGAGAACTACAGGTAGATGCTCCTAGCTTGACAAGCCTGGATTTTGGGGTGGTGGATACAACAGGAACATCCTCCAAAAGCATAAGGGTTTGGAACACTGCTGTGATAGCAGGTGCCAGTGATTTAACAATCAGTGTACCTTCATCTTTTCCTGAATGCTACGAGTTTACATTGACCCCTTCAAATGGAATTGCAAAACCTGGTGAAAGTGTTTTGGTGGAGGTTGAATTCCTCCCCAAAAACGTAGCTGCTACAGAGGATCTGAATACTTCTCTGGAATTGAGGGCTTCAGGTGCGGAGAACGCTAGACTTAGTCCCATTTCGCTGACAGCCCAAAAGGCAGCCATTGGAGAAATCGCCTATAAAGGTGACGATTGGTGGTCCAAATACGTTTCCATAGACACCATAACCTTCTGGACTCGTCAGATTCCTCCTAATGGATCCACCAGCAGTGCATATGGGCAGACACTTGGAAGATCTTTGGCGCCTATAACTATAAATAACAAAGGAGGTAGCCACGCTTCCCCCTTAACCGGAAGGATTGATCCTTTCCCCACAGGGAGTACTTTTAGTGTAGAATCTGCATCTTTTACGGTCAATCCGAATAATTTTACCTGGTTACCTGTAACCTTCTTTCCCAGAGAAGTAGGTAGTTACCACGAAACACTTACACTTCATTTGGAAGGAGGAGAAGAAACCATTGTTCACCAAATAGAACTATACGGGAATGGAGGAATTGCAGGAAAACCATTTATCATTACAGATGTGGCAGCAAGTAATTGGAATGAGTCACAATTGAGTACTTTTAATTTTGGGAATCAACCTATAGACGTCCCTGTTGCAAAAACTTTCAAAATATGGAATGTTGAACGTGAAAATGGTTATTCAAGTAGTGATTATGATGGGATTAAGCTGGATTTGCCAAAACAATTAGGTCCATTTGAACTGTCTTTTTCAGAAGCGGATGGTATCATTGATCCTGATCAATATGCTACTTTAACGGTTACATTCACACCTGGAAAAATTGATTCATCTTACAATGAATACCTCGCTCTGGCTTCCAAGCAGTTGATGGGACATACGAGGAAGTTAAGATTGGTTGGAGTTGGAAAACCACCCCTTGCAGAAATAAAAACAACTCCTGGTCTTGCCACAAGCAATACATACGCTCCTTCCTCTAAGCTCATTTTCAACAATCAGGAAATTAATACAAATAGCGAAGCGAAAACACTTAAAATATGGAATACAGGTGCATCTGATGCCAGAGATTTAACAGTTACTTTACCAACCACACTTCCCACAGGTTTTACCGATTTTTCAATCGATCCGGCAACTGGAGTGATTGCTCCTGGTGGTTCAGCCACTTTGAGCACTAAATTTAATCCCGCTTTGGTACAAAATTATGAAGACACCCTGTCTTTGGAGCTTCTTGGTGCGGATAAGCCTATTTACAAAATAGCATTGGAAGGTGTCGGTACCCAACCATTTGCTCAATACAAAACTACAGCTGGAAATGCGGTTGATGCTACAGAAGATGCAGTTTCCAGTCTTACTTTTGGAAATCAAAACATTGGGACTACCAGTACAACTCAAACCATCAAAATATGGAACAATGGGGCAGCTGGCGCCAAACAAATGATTGTAACACTTCCCAACTCACTTCCTGATGGATATAATGCAACTTTGAGTCCAGCAGATGGTAGCGTCGATCAGGGAGCTTTTGCTAGTCTGAACCTGTCTTTCCAGCCCACTGAAGAAAAAGTCTATATTCAAACATTGTCCTTGGATATTGACAATACTGGACATAACAATCAACTGAATATTAACCTGACAGGCTCAGGTACCCGTACTCTGGCTGTAAGCAAAATTACTGCTGGTACCGCAACAGATACCAGTAGTGTTGCTGTAACTGATATGGTTTTTGCCCAACAGGATATCACGACAACGAGTAGCATGCAAAGTGTAAAAATCTGGAATGCGAACGATGACCTTGAAACCAAAAAACTGAAGGTGAATTTACCTGCTGATACAGAACTTCCAGAAAATTTCCGAGTAGAATTGGCTGCGCATACTGATGGTCTATCTAGTGCTGAGGGTGTTGAGTTGCGTGTATATTTTGAGCCAATTATTGAAGGAGCTATAGAAGAAAGATTGATTTTGTCACTAGAGGGGGTTGCTCCAGATGAGTCTCAGGTACCAGTAGTTTTAAAAGGTACTGGATTCCAGCCACTTGCTCAGTACAATTCTACCGCATCAAGTGCTCAAAACAGCGCTGCAACGACCCTTACAGAATTGACTTTTGCCAGTCAGGACCTCATGACAACTGGCAATAGTCAGCGTATACTCATTTGGAATACTGCTGCAGAAACTTACTCAAAAACACTTCGTTCTATTTTGCCTAATTTTAATGATTTACCAAATAACTTTGAAGTAAGCCTTGACCCACATCCAAATGGAATTCCTATTGGACAAAGCATTGGGGTAGACATTACCTTTAAACCAATAGAAGTCGGTGCAATTATAGACACCTTGAATTTAAAGATGGAGGGAGCTGGAAATGCAATACTCTCTATTTTTCTTACAGGCACAGGTACTCAACAACCTGCTGAATTGAAAATGACTGCTGCTGCTGCAACTGACTACAGTGCAGATTCCAAAACTGGATTGGTGTTTACAACCATCAACCCAGGAGCAGAAAGTGATGTCCAGTCACTCAAAATCTGGAATCCCGCAAGCATGTATAGTGCTCCATTAAATGTTACATTGACTGGCACTTATGCCGGGTATGATGTAGAGCTGGTAGGTGCAGATGCTGGCGGTTCTGTTTCAATTGATCCACAAAGTTATGCCGAATTAAACATCAAATTTGCCCCTCCCTTGGCTCAAAGTGAAGTGTCAAAGGACTTTGGCACTACTATCAATTTGAGTATTGGCGGCACAACTGGAATTACAAATTCTGCAGTTAGTTTAACCGCTACGGCCACCAAACCTTTGGCTGGTTTTAATGTAACAGCTAGTACAGCAACCCAGGCAGATGCTGTACTAAAAACGGATTTGAGTTTTGATCCAACTCATCCTGGACAGGAGAGTGCTGAAAAAAGCTTGAAGGTCTGGAATTCGGCAGCTATCAACAGTGCTCCGGTAGATGTGACGCTGAGTGGAACTTACCCAGGTTACCAGGTAGTATTAGAAGGTGCAGATGCCAGCGGAAAAGTAACCATTCAACCTCAACAGGCTGCAAATCTGAAAGTCAAGTTTAACCCTCCTTTGACTCAAATAGAAAATAGTAAAGAATACAATTCAAATATCAATTTATCGGTTACCGGTGCTGGAAACATTACGGTTCCAAGTATTAATCTCACAGGGACAGGTTCCAAGCCACTTGCCGAATTTAATGTGACGCTGGATACGGCCACTGATCCAACAGCTACCATGGTGAGTGATGTAACTTTTTCAAGCATCAACCCTGGAAACACAAGCATAAACCAAAGTCTTATTATTTGGAACAAGGCAGCAACTCACAGCCGCCCGATGGAAGTCACATTGAATGGCAGTTTTCCCGGTTTTGAAGTAAGCCTACATGGTGCTGATGCAAGCGGAAAAGTGAGTATTGCGGCACAGGATTCTGTTACTTTAAATGTCAAATTTAAGCCAGCTCTTGTTCAAACAGAGGTTACCAAGCATTATGGTGCACAAATTAATTTAAGTGTGATTGGAGTAGGAAGTGCCTCTATCCCTGCTATTAATCTGAGTGGTATTGCAACCAAACCACCAGCCCAATTGGCGATTACGGCAGGTGAGGCTTCAAGCTCGGCTGCAAGTGCTCAAAATGACATTACTTTTGCCACCATCAATCCAGGAAGTATAAGTCCGGAAAAAATACTGAAAATCTGGAATGCGGCTCCTGCCAACCATGCCCCATTAGAGGTGACTTGGAATAGTCTGGTTGATGGGTATAGAGTCGAGTTGATAGGTGCCAATACTGACGGAGAAATTAGCATTGATCCTCAATCTTTTGCAGAGTTAAAAGTCACTTTTGAGCCACCACTAGCCCAATACAATGTAACCAAAGATTTTTCCTCAAACCTTAATTTGGGTATTAATGGAACGGGAGGAGCTACCAATACAAGTATTTCACTGACTGCAACTGCTACCAAACCTCCTGCTCAAATCAATTATACGACCACTGCTATAACAGATGCCAACGGCACTCAAACTTCCAGTCTTACTTTTAATACCATTGATGCGGGAACAGAAAGTTCGTGGCAAAGTATTAAGGTCTGGAATTCAGCTCCAGTGAATAGTGCTCCTCTGGAAGTAACACTCAGCGGTTCCTATACAGGTTTTGAAGTCACATTGGATGGAGCAGACAGCGACGGGAAGGTCGTTCTGCAACCCCAGGGCTTTGCTTTATTGAATGTGAAATTTGTGCCGCCTTTGCAACAAACAGGTTTGAATGAAAATTACACGCATACCATTAACCTGGGTATTTCAGGAGCCGCATCGAATACAGCTCCAGCAATTAACATAAATGGAACTGCTGCTAAACCGATGGCTCAATATAATATCACTTCGAGTGCCACCTCTGATCCAAATGGAAGTCCCAATTCTATCCTGAACTTTGCTTCTCTGGATGCCGGAACCGAAAGTTCGTGGCAGGAACTGAAAGTCTGGAATGCTGCTCCACTCCATAGCAGAACTTTGGAGGTGACCCTTAGTGGAACCTACACAGGATATACTGTTGAATTGGTGGGAGCGGATGCAAGTGGAAAGGTTTCACTGGATCCTCAATCCAGTGCCTTGTTGAGGGTAAAGTTCAATCCACAATTGATTCAGGATGAAATCAATAAAGATTATCCGGCAACGATCAATTTAAATTTGGGAGGAACCAGTGATCTTTCCTCCTCTGATGTGACACTCTCCGGTACTTCAATTAAACCTTTAGCACAATACAATGTGACTGCATCCAATAGCAGCGATGCCAGTGATACCCAGTCAAATGACCTGGATTTTGAAACTTTCCAATTGTATAGCCCAACCAGCACAGAAACTTTGAAAATCTGGAATTCTTCTCCAGTACATAGTCAGGATATGATTGTTTCGGTTGCTGGAACCAATCCCGGCTACAACATTACTTTGCAGGGAGCAGATTCAAATGGAGAAGTGACGCTTCAACCTCAAAGTTCGACCTTAATATCTGTGGAATTTGATCCAAGCTTGGATGATGACGAATTTGAAAGAGATTATGCAGATGTGCTGGAAATCAGAGTAGCGGGAACCAGCGACAACAATTTGCGACAGATCAATCTTGCAGGTATTGCCTCTAGACCATACGCCCAATATTTTGTTACTGACGAAGCTGCATCCAGTCATACAGCTTCCCCTAAAAATAGTATGGATTTTGGCACTATTACAGCCGAACAATCCAGTGATATGCAGATACTTAAAATCTGGAATGGGGCACCAGCTGGCAGTCGTCCGATGGAAGTGACTTTAAGCGGCACCTATACTGGATATGAAGTAGCTTTGATAGGTGCAACTCCAGGAGCTGGCATTACTCTTCAACCACAGGAATCGACTACTTTGGAGGTTGTGTTTTCTCCAACTGCGGTTCAAACTTATAACAATACCCTTGTACTCAACTATTCCAATACAGATGGAAGTACAAGGCCTGTAACCCAAAATATTGCTCTTACCGGGATCTCGGCACAACCAATTGCCGGATTTTGGGCTACTGAAACCAATAGTATAAATGCTGCTTCGGTGAACAGCCTTGACTTTTCAGAGCAATACATTACAACCAAAAGTGAGGCAAAATCAATCAGAATTTGGAATAAAGCCAGCTCCACACTGGCAGCCAATTTGGATATTGCCATTCCATCTACCTTACCTGATGGATTTTTAGTAGTTGCAGACAAAACAAGTCTTGCTCCCAATGAAAGTGCTGAACTGAGCATTACTTTTGACCCGACAGAGACCAGGACTTATGATGAAACTTTGACTTTGACCCTGGCTGGGGCAGGTACTTTGACTACCCAGGATTTTCAATTGACTGGAGAAGGTACCCAGCCTTTTGCACAAGTGACCAATTCCAGTGGAACGATGGATTTTGGAAAGCTGGCACCACTTGATACTAAAACCGAGACCATAGTCATTACGAACAGTGCCCCTGAAAGTTATGCTCAAAATGCCACCTTGAGTTTGCCGGGAACGCTTCCCGAAGGCTTTTCTGCTAGCCTGACCAAAACCAATCTTGCTCCACAGGAACAGACTGAATTAAGGGTGACTTTTAATCCTCAATCGGTTAAGGATTTTACAACTGATCTGCCAATCTCAATTGCTGGAGAAGAAACTTCCAGAACTTTGGAAATTACTTTAAATGCCGATGCTTCACCAGAATTAATTTCTCTGGCTAGTGGAAATAGGGTAGTGACGACTTCAAGCCTTGTAGAAGATCAAGGCAGTGCCGCCGCCAATAAGCCGGTACTCTGGAAACTGATAGATCAGGATAATACTCAAAAGGCGTTTACCACCAATTCGGAGTCAGGAGCCTGGCATGAAATTGATTTGGGTGCTACTCAGGAAATTGCAGAAATACAGGTATTCAATAGAACGGATTGCTGTAAAGACAATATAGGAAACAATTATTATGTAATGGTGTCCAATACCGACTTTCCCGATGACAGAGATGTTTATAATTCTCTTGTATTGGCTGATTGGTATCAAAAAAGAACTCAAGACAGTGGGAAGGATGAATGGACTGTTTCCCTACCTTCTGGTACCTTGGGCAGGTATGTGAGGATTCAATTTGATAATAGTTATACCAACGAACTGGCTTTAAACGAAGTTAAGGTAATGGGTTGGACCAACTCTCAAAAACAGGTTCCGACGCCAACCTATGCAGTTTTGAGCTTAACTGAACAAGGAGGAGATGGTACGGAGGTGACTAATCTTGATTTTGAAAACCAGATTTTGGGTACCACCACTACCAGACACCTGGTGGTCGCAAATACTGCTTCTACAGGTGGCAAGAAATTAAGGGTAAGCCTTCCAACAAGCTTGCCTACAGGATATAACGCAGTAATGAACCCTGCTCATGGATTGATTGCACCGGGAGAAAATGCCATCTTATCTATTTCGTTTATTCCACCGGTCACGCAAGGACCATTGAATGAGGATTATAATGACCAGTTAAACATCAATGTTTTAGGTTTAGATGATAGTACTACGCCATCTACCAACCGCATCAATTTAACGGGCAGTGGCACCAAAGCACTGGCAGAATTGAATATTACTGACTTTGCTGCACAAAAATCAAGTGAAGCTGAGCAAACAGCTGTGAGTTTTGCTGATTTAGAAGTAGGGGAGATAAGTGCGACCCAAAGTTTGAAAATCTGGAATGCTGCTCCCGAACATAGTGCACCACTTACCGTAAGGTTGGATGACACCTATACAGGTTTTGACATCGAATTGGTGAATGCAACCAATGGGGCTGTGATACTTGAACCGGAAGAGTTTGCAGAATTGAGAATCCAATTCAAACCACCATTGAATCAAACTGATTTTAGTACTGATTATGATGAGGATATAAAACTTGATATTTTTGGTGCAGGTGATATTACAGTACCTACCATTAATCTGACTGGTACAGCCCTCAGACCGGATGCCACAATTCATTTAACTGCCAGTGCTGCAACAGATCCTAGTGCAACAAGCACCACTCAATTGGATTTTGCTGCTATTTTTAAAGGAGCTGAAAGTGACGTGCAAAGTTTAAAAATCTGGAATGCTGCTCCAGCCTATTCCAAACCGCTTGAGGTCAGTTTAACTGGAAATTATTCCGATTTTGAAATTGAACTGGAGGGAGCCAATTCGGAAGGAATGGTGGAAATTCAGGGACAGCGTTTTGCTCAAATAAATGTCAAATTCAAGCCTTCAGCAAGCCAAAGTGACTTATACAAGGATTATGGTACCAATATTCAATTGACAACTGCCAATAACGGCAGCCAGACGGTTCCAGGTATTCAGTTAAATGCTTCTGCAACCAATCCTGTTGCAGCATTTAAGATTACTTCGGGTACGGCTAGTGATCCCTCCGTAGCTACCGCTTCAAATTTAACTTTTGATGTTATTGACGCTGGTGCCCAGAGTAAGGTAAAAAGTTTGAAAATCTGGAATGGTGCTCCTTCCGGAACGACTCCAATTGAAATTGCTATTTCAAGTTCCTCTTCTATTTTTGAGTCTAGCCTTACAGGGGCAGATGCAAGTGGAAAGATCATTATTCAGCCTCAAGCTTCTGTCGACTTAAATGTGACTTTCAAGCCACCAGTTGATCAAAGTGAATTGTCAAAAACACATAATGAAACATTGGATTTTGCAATCACTGATGTCAATAGTACTGGTATTCCTTCTGTTAACATGACAGGAGAATCTGATAAACTATTTGCAAAAATTAATATAACGGATCATACAGCTACAAAATTCGCTGAGGTTAATCTGGCTGACTTGACTTTTGATCCTGTTGAATTGGGCAATCAAAGTGAAGAAAAAACAGTTAAGATTTGGCATTCAGGATCCCAATATAGTCGCCCATTGGAGGTGACATTGGGAGGGACTTATCCAAATTTCAATGTCAATCTTGCAGGTGCTGATGGAAGTGGGAAGGTAGTATTGCAGCCAGGATCCTTTGCTGAGCTAAAGGTTGCCTTCATCCCACCAACTGACCAATCGCCTGTGACTGAAAAATACAATGGTCAAATTGATTTAAGCCTGGGTGGAACCAGAGGACAATCCAGCCAGACCATTGCACTTTTGAGTTCGGGAACGCGACCAGTTGCAATGCTTCATACTACTGCCGGAGATGCTACAAGTTCAAGTGCGCCTGTCCTTTCGGAGTTGGTCTTTTCTGACCAGGAAATGACGACAAGTACAAGCCAAAGCATTGCTATATGGAATACAGCAAGCCAGAGTTACGCACAGAATTTGGAGATTTCTGTGACAGATATTCCCCAAGGATATAGCGTTACACCTGCTAACCTTGATCTTGCTCCAGGAGCTAAGGGAATATTGAATATCACCTTTACTCCTCCAAATGAATTTGCTTTCAATTCCGCTCTACAGCTCAGCCTGTTAGGAACTGAATCCGGGAATTCAAGCCATGCAATTCAATTGAAAGGAAAAGGCTTCCGTCCAATTGCACAATTAAATGTGACTGCCGGAGAGAGCTCAAATGTAGATGATACCAATACGACCAGCATTGCTTTCGATAGCCAGGATATTACGACAACGAGCAATGAAAAGGTATTGAAAATCTGGAATGCTGCTCCACAAAGCTATGCAAGTGAGTTGTTCCTACAAATAGATATGCCATTCCAGGATACGAAAAGACAAGGGTTTATCATGACGCTGGAAACAGACCAGGGACTGTTTGTGTTTGATGCAAGTAAAATGACAAAAAATGGGACTCCAACTGGTGGAGGATCCTCTTCATTATTTAATATTCCAGCCGGTCAAAATGCCAAGTTAACTGCAACCTTTAGTCCATCAGTAGAGAAAAATTACAACACCGATTTTAAACTACGCAAGTTTGACCCCAATAAAGGAACAGTCACTGAACAGATAACCATCAACCTTTCAGGGACAGGCTTTCAACCCTTTGCAGTCGTTAAAACTACCAATGGCAGTGCCAATGACATAAATGCAACCGACTTGTCAACCTTGAATTTCCCGATTCAAGATATTAAATCAGGTAGTGAGGTACAAACACTTAGAATTTGGAACAATGCTGCAGAATCTTATGCCAAGTCATTGGAAGTGAGTTTGCCAGCAAGCCAAGATGGTTTTAGTGCAAATATAAATGGAGGGCAAAAAGCAAACATCGCCCCTGGAAATAGTGCCATGCTGAATGTTGTATTTCTTCCTGAAAGAGATGAAGCCTATGCGGAAACTTTGAATTTGGTACTCAATAATGCAGGTACTCAAACCACACACCCCATTACCTTAAACGGAATAGGAAAACTTCCGGATGCTGGTTTGAAAGTTACTGCTGAAAATGCCCAAAATGTAAATGCGCCTTTTGTCAATCAATTGGTTTTTGACAATCAGGATATAACAACCACAAGTACGGCCAAAACCTTGAAAATATGGAATAGTGCTCCAGAGCTTTATGCAGAGAAATTGCGGGTTCAATTGCCCCCATCTGATCAATTGCCGAATGCATTTACTGTAAATCTGGCAGCACATCCAAATGGCATAACTGCCGGACAGCAAATTGCCTTAAGCGTAAACTTCAATCCATCAGTTGAAGGACCAATTGAAGAAAGTTTTGATTTGATTATTACAGGAACAGGTCAACCGACCACCCAAACCATCGTTTTAAAAGGAACTGGATTCCGACCGGTAGCACAAGTGAATTCTACTGACAGTTCTGTCAACGATCCCAACGCACAGACCAAACACACCTTTGACTTTGGGAATCAGGACATTACAACTACCAGCAATACCACACAAGTGAAAATCTGGAACAGTGTACCTGAATCTTACGGACATCTATTGAAGGTGAAACTTCCAAACTCCACGGAACAACCTGAACGATTTACTGTGAATTTGGAAGACCATCCTAATGGAATTCAACCTGGTCAGAGTATTAATCTGGATGTTGCATTTGCACCTACTGAAGCAGGTTTGATTGAAGAGAAATTAGTCTTAATAATAGAAGGAGCTGGTAGTGTCACTCAATATCAACTTGTCTTTAAAGGAACCGGATTTAAGCCAGTTGCAATTGCGAAACTAACGGATGGACTTGCAACAGATATCAACGCATCATCTTTGAACAATCTGGTCTTTCAGACTCAGGATATCACTACCACCTCTGCTTCCCAACAACTGAAAATCTGGAATGCGGAAACGAGGACTTATGCAAATCAACTTAAAGTAAGTCTTCCCGATCAGGCTCAAATGCCTGCTCATTTTTCTGTACAGTTAGGCGCCAATCCTAATGGCATCTCCCCTGGACAGAGCATTGATTTGGATGTAACCTTTACTCCTACAATTACTGGAGAAATTGAAGAAACCATAAACCTGCAATTTGAAGAGGCTGGTAGTGTTACCAGTCTGCCTGTATTGTTAAAGGGGGATGGTTTCCAACCTTTTGCATTGGTCAAAGTAACAGATGAAACAGCCTCGGATGCCAATGCCAATACAAATGATGCACTTGCCTTTGGCGACAAACATGTAAGTCTGACTACTGCCGAGCAGAAACTGAAAGTCTGGAATCAGGAAACCAAGACCTATGCAAGATCCTTAACAGTCAATCTGCCCGATCCCTTACCGGAAGGTTTCAATGTTTCAATAGACAAGACTTCATTGGCACCTGGGGAAAGTGCAATATTGACTGTCAGTTTCACTCCAACGGCAGAAATCAGTTATAATCAAACTTTGAGTCTTATTATTGGAGGAACTTCCGATAACAGTTCTTATGATATTACCTTGACAGGAAATGGAACTCGTCCTTTGGCAAAAATCAATACCACTGCTGGAGATGCAGTGAATGCAGCTGCAGCTACAGAAACGAGTTTAACCTTTGATAGACAAGCTCTTGGTGAAACGGACATCACAAAAACAATTAAAGTTTGGAATATAGGGGTAGATTATGCCAAGACAATTGGTTTAAGCCTGCCATCTACTTTGCCAGATGGATATACAGCTACGCTGAGCGATACGCAAGTTGCTCCGGGAGAAAGTGTTGATGTAAATGTAACATTCGACCCATCACAAGTTCAGACCTATACTCAAACGCTTGATATTGGACTGACTGGAGCAGATGCAACTTCTCCACTATCGATCAATTTGAGTGGAACCGCTTATCAACTTGTTCCTGTTACGGCTGGAACTGCAAGCAATTTCAGTGAAACCGAAGTAGCAAGCCTTGAGTTTTCGGATCAGATTATCAATACAACCAGTGTTCAAAAAACTTTGAAAATCTGGAATACTGGATTGGGTAGTACCAATATTTCTGCAACACTACCAAGCACTTTACCTAATGGGTTTAATGTTTCATTGAGTGCCAACAGCAGTAATATAACACCTGGTCAGGCGGCTACTTTGACGGTGGATTTCAATCCATCTGCACTTCAGATGTACGATGAGCAACTGGATATTATGATTGCCGGAGCTGGATTAACTCAGCCATTGGAAATCGACTTGAAAGGATTGTGCATTCGTCCCGATGCCCAAATCGTAGTAACTGTAGGGGATGCTGGCAACTCAAGTGCGACAATAAAAGAAAAATTGAGTTTTGGATCCCAGGAGGTAGGGCAGAATAGCCCGCCAAAGACGTTGAAGATTTGGAATACAGGACCAGCTTATTCGCTACTTGAATTGAACGTACCTGCTGATGCTGCACCAGGTTACAATCCGGTATTAAGCAAAACACAGTTAAACCCTGGAGAGCATGCTGTGCTTACGGTGACTTTTAATCCCGATGCTGCTGTTGCTTACAATCAGCAATTAAATATTGGCTTATCCGGTATTGCAGCAAATGCAAAAGGGATAACACTCGAAGGAATCGGATTCTCAGGATTAGATGCCGCAGTATTAACCGATGGGGCTGCAACAACGCATACTGCGCCTTCTTTCAGAAGCTGGGATTATGGTTATGTTCAGCCGGGAACCACAGTAGAAAAAGAAATCAAAATCTGGAATACCAGACCTTCTGGTGGAAACTTTATCATGGTCCGCGTACCTGAACAACTTGTTCCTGAGGGCTACGAGGTTACTTTGGAATCTCAGATGCCAATTGTAAATGCAGGTGAATACACCGTAATGAAGGTGAGCTTTAGCCCCACTCAGGCTAAAGTGTATGATGACAAGCTTGCCGTTCTCTTAATTGGTTCAGGTAGTAATCAGGGCATCGTTAAATTAATGGGAACCGGAATTTCTTCTCAGCCAGCTGCCCAATTTAAGATCACAGATGGGGCAATAACTGCCAATTCAAAAACCAGTTTAAATTATGGCAATCTGGAAGCGGGTAAAACCCTAACAGAGACCTTGAATATATGGAATACCGGACCGCCAAATGGACGTAACCTGATGGTGGCTGTTAAGAATGTTCCAGTAGGTTATTCCAACCAGTTAAATCCGGTTTACGCCAGTATTCCTCCGGGAGAAAAGTACACTTTAAATGTGACCTTTGAGCCACCTATTGCAGGTACATTTAACCAAAACCTGACCCTCGAAATTTTGGGAACCAATGCTCCCGTTACAGAGGATATTAGCTTGTCAGGTACGGGTACCAAGCCTATGGCTCAGGTCAAAGTTGCCAATGCTCATCCCCAAAACCCAGGAAGTGTACAATGGGCTATAGAAACGGATAGAATGGACTTTGGTGACTTATTAGTTGGAAATAATAAGGAAGAAACCGTGCAAATATGGAATTCAGGGGCAGCAGGGGCAAATGATTTGGTGGTGAACTTGCCTGCAAGCTTGCCAGCGGGTTATTCAGCAAACTTGAGTAGCAATACCATTCCTGTGGGATTGAATGCAACTTTAACAGTAACCTTCAACCCTTCTGCTATTCAAAATTATGATGATAAGCTTGTTTTGAACATTTCAGGAACGAGTTCGAATACTCCTGTGGAGATTGATTTAACCGGAAATGGCTATCAGCCTATTGCGGTAATCCATACAACAGATGTCAGTTCTGCTAATTCCAGTGCTCCGGCTTTATCGACGCTAAACTTTGGGGATGTGGAATTAGGAGAAAGCAGTGCTACTCAAACAGTTAAAATCTGGAATATTGCTGGTCAGGGAGCACAGAATTTGAACGTGACTTTGCCTGCTGAGCCAGCAGGTTATACTTTAAGTCTGGATGAAAATGACATTGCGCCGGGAGCTTATGGATTGCTGGATGTAACCTTTAGTCCTTCAGTCAAAGGGAACTCTTCTGAAACTATTACCTTACAGTTGAGTGGGGCAGGCAGTGTGACAAGTCGAGATATTATTTTAACTGGAAATGGAACTGAGCCTGTAGTTGTTGCTCCATTTGTAGTGACAAATCATACCGCTACGGATTTTTCTGCACCTGCTATATCTGCTGTTAATTTTAAAAATCAGGATGTGCAAACGGGAACGGGAGAAAGCAAAAAAGTAAAAATCTGGAATACTGCTCCAGTGGGCTCACCCAGTTTGAAAATCAAAAAACCTGGAACATTGGTTCATAGTACAGGCATTGGAACCCAGGATAAGCCTAATGATTTGGTTCATGGTTTCCAGGTGGATTTGGGTGGGGCTGACGAAATTGAAATTGCTCCCGGAACATTTGGAGAAGTTGAAATTACATTCAAACCTATTGGTGAATGGCTTCAAAGAGCAACGATTAACCTACCTTTAGAAGGTACAACAGTTGCTAACTCCATCAGTATAGTGGCTTCGGGAAGAGGCGTTGGAATTCAAGCTATTGCAATGAATTGGATAGGTACCCTTAACATGACTTCACTTGATAATTTTTATAGAATCACTGCCCAGGATGCCATTAGTAATGAGGATCCAGAGCTGACTACCCTTGATTTTGGTGACCAGCCTATTGGTTCAACAGTTGAGAAAGAAATCATCATTTGGCATGGCGCACCAATGCCTTATCCACAAGGATTTTTACTTCCATCGCTTGAAATTTCAATTGCATCTTCCCCTCAACCTTTCTCAACACCAATAATTACCAATGTGGCTGTTACTCCAACAAGCCCAAAACGACTCAAAATAACTTTTAATCCAATCTCTGAAGTAAGTTATAGCCAAAATCTGGTTATTGAAGCGAAAGGAAAAATTTCTCCATTCCCATTTGATCCTACTGTTAATCAAACTATCCAAATCCCTATTACAGGGAAAGGGGTACCAGCCATACCGCTTGCAGACGCAACAATAAAAACCACAGATGGAAATGCAGGCGATTCTGGAGCTCCTGAGGTGACGAGCCTGGACTTTGGCAATGTAGAAGTCGGTTCAAACCAAAGTAATTCCTTTAAGATTTGGAATACAGCAACTGGTCAATCGAAAGAATTGGTTGTGACCTTACCTACAAATCCAGTGGATTATTCTTTAAGCATGAATCCTTCCAACGGTCGAATTAGCCCGGGATCGAGTGCCACACTCATGGTTGATTATGCTCCTTCTTCTGCTGGAACCCACGATGCGGATATTCGACTTATGCTACAGGGAGCTGGATCAGTAACTGAGCAAGTCATTAACCTGACTGCAACAGCAAGTTTGCCTATAGCACAAATTAAGACGACTGCTGGCGATGCAGGAGATGACAGTGCTACGAGTATAACCGCCCTGGATTTTGGGAATGTGGAAGTAGGCAACAATCAAACCGAGATGATTAAGATTTGGAATACTGCTGCCGTAGGTTCGGAACGTTTAATTGTAACATTGCCTTCAAATCCGGCTGATTATACTTTGAGCTTGAATCCGTCAAATGGTATCATTGAACCGGGGACGAGTGCAACATTTTCCATAAATTTTGCACCAAATACAAGTGGAAATTATGACAATACTCTTGTCTTAAGTTTACAAGGTGCTGGAACCATAACCGAGCACAATATTGAGCTCACGGCAACAGCAAGCAGAGCTATTGCCCAAATAAAATCAACTTCAGAATTTGCATCAGACTTTAATGCAGCTTCCCTAACAAGCCTGGATTTTGGTAATCTGGAAGTAGGCGACAAACAATTCCAATCTTTGCAAATATGGAATACAGCTGCTGCAGGTGCGGAAGACCTGATGGTAACGGTGCCAACCGAGATATCACCCTATTCTGCAATTATGGATCCTTATGACGGAGTCATAGCACCTGGTGAACGTGCGATGTTGTTGGTTATTTATAATCCTACTTCAGGAGGAAATCATGACCTTAATTTGAATCTAAGCCTACAAGGTGCTGGTTCTGTCACGGAACATGTCATTAACCTGACGGGGGCTGCTACTTTGCCAATTGCACAGGTGAAAACCACTTCTAATAATGCATTGGACTTTTCAGCTCCAATCTTGAATAGTCTGGATTTTGGTAACCTGGAAGTAGGGAATAATCAAACGCAATCCCTGAAGATTTGGAACTCAGCCCCAACTGGTTCGGAACAGTTGATAGTGAGTTTACCTGGCAGCGTATCAAATTATAATCTTAGCCTGGAGCCAGCCAATGGGTCAATAGCTCCCGGTGCAAGTGCTACTTTATCGGTTGTATATGCTCCTACTTCGGGTGGAAATCATGACCTCAATCTTTCGTTAGGATTACAGGGAGCTGGCACAGTTACCGAACATGTTATCAATCTGACAGGATCAGCAAGCCTGCCAGTAGCACAAATAAAAACGACTGCACCGGAAGCGCAAAACTACAATGCCATTTCTCTGACAAGTCTTGATTTTGGGAATGTGGAGGTTGGAATGAGCCAAACCAAGACTTTGAAAATCTGGAATGCCGCGACAATTGCAGAACAATTGAAAGTAACTTTACCTTCCACCCCAGCAGATTATTCTGTGACCCTTAGTCCGGCAAATGGTATTTTAGATGCAGGCTCTAGTGGAATACTAACCGTAAATTATGCCCCTAAGACAAAAGGTGGTCATGATCACAATCTAAGCTTGAGTTTGCAGGGGGCAGGTGCAGTTGCTGACCATGTTATCAATTTGTCGGGCTCCGCTACCCTGCCCATTGCACAAATAAAAACTACAGCAGGAGAGGCACAGACTGTCAGTGCCGCCTCTACAACAAGCGTGGATTTTGGTAACGTAGAAGTTGGACAGAATGCGACCCAGACACTGAAGATTTGGAATAGTGCAGCAACAGGTTCTGAGCAGTTGGTTGTTTCGCTACCTACCAATCCTGTTGATTATACATTAAGCCTTAACCCATCCAATGGCACTATAGCTCCCGGAACAAGTGCCACTTTGACAATTGTTTATGCTCCCGGTACTGCAGGAAATCGGGATGCAAATTTTAAACTTAGTTTACAAGGTGCCGGGGCTGTAACAGAACAGGTGATCAGTTTGTCTGGAACGGCTAGCAAACCAGTTGCGCAAATAAAAACAACGGCTGGTGATGCTCAAAACCTTAGCGCTGCTTCAACAACTGTTCTGGATTTTGGAAATGTTGAGTTAGGAAGTAACCAAACTCAAACTATGAAGATTTGGAATAGTGCAGCAGCAGTCGCTGAAAACCTGACCGTAACACTGCCTTCGAATCCATCAGATTATGTACTTAGTCTGAGTCCAACTAATGGCATCATTAGCCCTGGTAACAGTGCAACATTGACGGTTGTCTATACGCCAACTACCGCTGGAAATCGGGACGCATCCATTTCCCTGGATTTACTAGGTGCAGGGGCAGTTACAGAACATGTTATTGATTTAACAGGAACTGCCAGTTTACCAGTTGCTCAAATCAAGACGACTGCCGGAGATGCACAATCTGTCACTGCTACTTCAATAACGAGTTTGAATTTTGGCAACGCGGAGGTGGGAACCAATCAGACCCAAACATTGAAAATTTGGAATAGTGCAGCGATTGGTTCAGAACAATTGAAAGTAAGCTTACCAAACAATCTAACGGATTACACTTTGAGTATAAATCCTTCAAACGGAGAAATTGCACCCGGTTCAAGTGCAACCTTGACTGTGGTTTACGCACCAAGTGCAGCGGGCAATCGAAATGCGAACTTTAATCTAAATCTGGAAGGCGCAGGAACAGTAACTGAGCAGGTGATAAGTTTGGCAGGGACGGCAAGTTTGCCAATTGCACAAATCAAAACAACCGCGGGCGATGAATCAAATGTAAATGCAACTGCAAGCAATCAACTCGATTTTGGCGACCAGGATATTACTACGACTAGTGGAACGAAAACATTAAAGATTTGGAATAGTGCATCCAGTGTCTATGCGGAAAATTTGAGTGTTCAATTGCCTGCTTCTAATCAGTTGCCGACATCATTTAATGTGACTCTTGATGCGAATACAAATGGTATTGCAGTTGGTCAAAGCATTAATTTGAATGTAACTTTCAATCCAACGTCAGAAGGCAATATCTCAGAAAGCTTTGATTTACAATTGACAGGAGCAGGGGGGACCACAACGCATTCCGTTAATCTTACAGGAACAGGGGTGCGACCTGTGGCACAAATAAAATTAACAGACGGTAGTGCAACTAATATGACTGCCTCTGCCCAAAATACATTGGATTTTGGCGCTCAGGATATCTCTACGACTAGCGGGACGCAAAGCTTGAAGATATGGAATAGTGCTGCAGAAAGTTATGCCAGTGCATTACAAGTACAATTGCCTGCCCAGGCGCAATTGCCTCAAAACTTTGATGTTCAATTAAATGGAAATGCCAGTCAAATTCAATCTGGACAAAGCATTAACCTGGACATTACTTTCAAGCCTACTTCAGCTGGCAATATTTCAGAAAGTTTTGATTTGTTATTAACCGGAGCTGGGACAATTACTACAGCTACGGTTACCTTGACAGGAACGGGATCTCAGGTATATGCCCAGATTGCTTTAACAGGTGTTTCAGCCACTTCTGCAACTGCTACAGAACAAAAATCAATGGACTTTGGTGAGCAGGAATTAAATACTCCAAGTGAAGCCCAGCAGTTAAGAATTTGGAACAGTGCTGCTCAATCCTATGCACAAGCCCTGGTGATAACTTTACCTGGTACATCTCCTGATGGCTATAATGTCACCATAGATAAAACCAGCCTGGCTCCAGGTGAAAGTGCTGTAGTGGAAGTGACTTTCCAACCGACACAATCAACAAGTTATGACAAGACACTCAGTTTGACCCTTAGTGGTACAGATGGAATCAATAGTTTTGATATCAATTTAACAGGAAGCGGTTCAAGTCCTTTGGCGACTATTAAAGTCACCGCTGAAGATGAAAATTCATTGGCTAATGAATTGACGACTCTTGACTTTGGCAATCAGGAATTGGGTACGACTATATCTCAATCTTTGAAAATATGGAATACAGGAGTTACTGGAGCACAGGATTTAAAAGTGGTTCTACCATCTAATCCAGCTGGATATCAGGTCACTATAGATCCTGCCAACGGAATTATTGCGCCTGGAAACAGTGCCTTGTTGAATGTCTCATTTGCTCCTATTGCGCTTGGAGTGAATCAAAAAACACTCAACCTGTCTCTGGAAGGTGCGGGTCCAAAGGATAACCAGACGATTACACTTGCTGGAAATGGTGTGCCGGCAAGGGCTACTTTTTCTGGAAGCCCTATTACCCTGCCTGGAAGATTAGAAGCCGAACATTATGACAAGGGAGCTAAAGGGATAACTTATTTTGATAAATCACCAGGAAATAAAGGAGGAAAATTCAGAACAGATGATGTAGATATTGGAATAGATGCTACAGGATACATTGTAGGTTGGATATCACCAGGAGAATGGCTTGAGTACACCGTTGACGTGAAAGAAACTGCTGATTATAGTTTGGTGGTACGCTTTGCGAAAGGAGGTGGTTCAGGCTCTACGTTGAAGGTTTTTGTGGATGGAAATGAAATGGTAACTGGTCATCCTTTGAATCATACAGGCGGCTGGCCGAATTTTGTTTCCACCAATATTGCAGGTATCAGTATTCCTGCTGGAAAACACATTATCCGGATACAATTTACTGGCTCTGCAAGCCTCGATTACATCGATTTTGTAGCACCTATCAAACGAGAACCATTTTCTGCAAAACCAATCATGATCCCTGGGATCTTACAAGCAGAAAATTACGACAAAGGTGAAAATGGCGATTCCTATTTGGATAAATCTACTGGAAATACAGGAGGAGCATATCGTTCAGATGATGTAGATATTGGACCAGAGGGCAATGGTTATATCGTTGGCTGGATCAATAATGGGGAATGGCTGGAATATACGGTGGATGTTGCAGAAACTGCCAATTACACTTTAGGCATCAAATATGCCAAAGGCGGTGGCAAAGCTGGTGTCATCCGTGTCTTTTTGAACGGTAGCCAAATAGTGGCGGGACATCCATTGAACCACACGGGTAATTGGGGTAAATTTATTACTACAACTGTAAAGAACATCAATATTCCGGCAGGGCAGCATGTATTGCGTTTGCAATTCTCACGCTCGGCCAGTTTGGACTACATAGAATTCATAGCACCTATAAAACGGGAACCTTTTGAAGGTAATCCAATTGCGTTACCTGGAATTCTGGAGGCAGAAAGATATGATAAGGGTGAAAATGGCGATTCTTATTTTGATAAATCACCCGGAAACGCAGGAGGCGGCTTCAGGTCAGATGATGTGGATATTGGACCAGAGGGGAACGGTTATATCGTCGGTTGGATAAACAAAGGGGAATGGCTTGAATATACTGTGGATGTCCAGGAGGCAGCTGAATACAATTTGGGTGTTCGCTATGCCAAAGGAGGCGGCAAACCAGGAACCCTTCGCGCATTTGTTGATGGAGTAGAAGTAGTGACTGGTCATCCCCTGGATTATACTGGAAGCTGGGGGAATTTTATGACTACCACCATACCAAAGATTAGCCTTTCAACCGGACAGCAGATATTGCGCCTGCAATTTACGGGCTCTGCCAGTCTGGATAATATTGAATTCAAGGTGCCAATTAAACGAGAACCTTATGAAGGATCTCCTATTGCTTTGCCTGGAAAGTTAGAAGCTGAATATTATGATAAAGGTGAAAACGGCGATTCCTATTTTGATAAATCTGTTGGCAATAAAGCAGGTAGCTTGCGAACGGATGATGTAGATATTGGCACTATTCCAGCAGGGCATATCGTTTGCTGGACTCAAAAAGGGGAATGGGTGGAATACACTGTTGATGTACAGGAGGCGGCTGATTATAATTTATTGGTTCACTATGCAAAAGGTGGAGCCAAAGCAGTTAGTTTGAAAGTCTTTTTGGATGGCAATGAAATTGTGTCAGATCATCCGCTCGCTTATACGAAAAACTGGGACGATTTTGCTACCAGCAAAATTGAAAACGTCAGCATTCCGGCTGGTCAGCATGTATTGAGAGTTCAATTTACCAATTCAGTTAGCCTGGATTACATCGAATTTAAAATACCTGTCAAGCGATCTCCTTATAAAGGAAGCCCCATTGTTATTCCTGGAAAGATTGAAGCAGAGAACTACGATATAGGTGAGAATAATGTGACCTATTTTGATAAGTCCACGGGTAATACTGGTAAACAATATCGATCAGATGATGTGGATTTGGCTGGTTGGTATGCCGATACTGTAGTTGGTTGGACTCAAAGTGGTGAATGGTTGGAGTATACGCTCGACGTTCAACAAACGGATACTTACAGCTTTATGATTCGTCATGCAAAAGGAGGTGGCAATCCTGCATCTATCAGTTTATTCCTGGATGGAACCGAAATTGCCTCTGGACATGAATGTGGAAATACTGGCCATTGGTGGAAATTTGTTGAAACTTATATTGACAACATCAACATCTCTGCAGGGGAGCACATTTTAAGGGTTCGTTTTAACAAAGGCATTAACCTGGATTATATAGAGGTCGAAAAATATATTCCACAAACTCCATACAGTAACAGCCCAATCACCTTACCTGGTAAAATTGAACTGGAGCATTATGACAACGGCGGGCAGGGTAAAGCCTATTATGATTTGGACGATAAAAACCACGGACAAGTCAGAACGGATGAGAGTGCGGATGCTTACCAATTTGAAGGAGGAGAAGGTGTTGGCTGGATTTGGAATGGAGAATGGTTGGAATACACTGTGGATATTACACAGGCAGGCAAGTATGATTTCGACCTGAGATATGCTACTCCTTATGAAAAATATCCTCTTATACAGTTTTATCTGGATGAGAATAAAATTGGGAATGAAATGGTGTTGTCAAAGACAGGAAGTTGGTGGACCTGGACGACGGCACCTTTAGAAGCAGTAGCGTTATCGGCAGGTACTTATATTCTAAAAATGCATTTTATTAGAGGTTATTGTAATGTGGACTATATAGATGTAAAACCGCATGTACCGCAAGCTCCATTCAGTGGAAGTCCTTTCACAATTCCAGGTAAGATAGAAGCTGAAGATTTTGATCTGGGAGGTAATGGAAAAGCATATTCAGACCAGGATCCTCAAAATCGTGGCGGTATTCACCGAACCAATGATAGCCCGGACATCTACAACAATAATGGGGAAATCGAAGTAGGATGGGTGGACAATGGCGAATGGTTGGAATACACGATTGATGTTGCTCAGACTGGTAAATACGATTTTGATTTAAACTATGCATCTGCCTATAATAATTATCCGGGAATTCAACTATATCTGGATGGTCAGGCATTGGGTACTGAATGGTCACTTCCAAGTACAGGTAGTTGGTGGATAAGAAATTCACAAACTTTGAGAGGCATTGACTTAAGTGCCGGAACTCATATCTTAAGAGTTGAATTTAAAAGAGGATATTGCTTCTTTAATTATCTGGAAGTCAAAACACATGTACCAGTTGTGCAGGGCCCGTTTGGCGGTAACGCTTTCATCATACCAGGAGTTGTCGAAGCAGAAAACTTTGATACTGGGGGTGCTGGAATAGCTTATGGTGACAGTGATCAATATAGCTATGGAAATCTCCGAACGGATGAAAAAGTAGATGCTTTTAATTATTCCCAAGGCACAGGAGTAGGATGGATCTATAATAATGAATGGTTGGAATATACTATTGACGTCAGTCAGAGTGGTACTTATGATTTCAATATTAAATATGCTTCTCCATATAATTACCCAATAGTTCAGGTATACGTGGATGAACAGGCAACGGGTAATAATTTATCACTTTCAAGTACAGGAAGTTGGTGGAATTGGAATACTGCCACCCTGGAAAATCTCAATTTAACTGCTGGGAAGCATATTATTCGAGTCCATTTCAAGCAGGGCTACCTCAACTTTGATTCTTTTGAAATAAAGTATTCTACTGAGGAATAAATTTTTCTAAAGTGTAAAAATGCTGATACAGAGGA
>JBGTQJ010000027.1:0-126056 GCA_041941305.1 Saprospiraceae bacterium | reverse complement strand
TTCTGTCGGTTTTTCCGGCTCAATCTTTCTGTCGCATGACAGGATGCCTTTGGCACAGTTCGTAAAATTTTTAAACATACTCTAAAGCGTTTAGCTTCTATTTTATAATCAACTCTATCTGTTTATCGAAAATAAGCTTACCAAGAAAGAATTCTATATCTGATTATCTGAAACCATATTATCTGTCCAATTAGGGCTATGGGCTTGCGAATAAATATCCACTATTCTTGATTTAGTCTTTTGATTGTTATTCGTCAGCCTTTAAATGGAGCAATTCATTAGAGTGTGTCTGAAAAATCCTTTTGTATAAGAAAATAGGAGATTTTGGGTTCTGGATGAGCACATTTTTGAGCTTCATAGCCAGAGCTATAGGGCGAAAAAGGTGCGAAATACAGGTTTCAAAAGATTCATTTTATTGCCAAAGGTGATTTTTCAGACACGCTCTGGATAAGCGACTCAAAAATATTCATCATGAAAAACCTTAAAATCTTGCTATCCAAGGCATTTGGGGTAGCCTTGCTATTCACTTGCTTAACCATTTTTCCAAATCAAAAAGTACAGGCTCAGGGAGGTTTGGGTTTAGGTATTCAATTCGGATCGCCTTCTGGTCTCTCTTTGAAAAAATACAATGCCAGTGGTATGTCTTTGGATGTACTTGCTGCCTGGGATTTGGACCGTTTCTTTTTTGTCAATGTACATGGCATTTGGGAACGTCCCATAGGTAGAAGTGGTCTCAATCTTATTTACGGACCAGGTGCATTTTGGGGAATCGAAAGGCAAAGAAATACCGTGGAGGAAGGAAAGAAATCTGTAATAGGTTTGAGTGGAACGGTAGGTTTGAATATTTACCTTGGTCAGATTGAAATTTTTGGAGTACTGACACCTCGTATTTCGTTGACAAATACAAGTGACTTCCATGGAGGTGGAGGCGTAGGGTTTAGGTATATGTTTTAGGAATCAAGGTCGTATAAAGTTTTTCCAAGTGGTTCAAAATGGTTAAACAATTGAACCATTTTGAACCACTTGGAAAAACTATTTCTTCGGCATAAAAACGCTGTCCAAAATATCACCTTTAAAGTTTCCAATAGGCTCCCCATGCAAATGCTGATAGGTAGCGGCGATAAAAACCATTTTTGCAGCAGCCAAGGCAGTATGTAACAGTAATGCCATCATTACAAATCCTACTACTCCAGCAAGTGGATGGATTACAATTCCAAGAAATGCACAAATTGCTGCGATGATAATGTAGCCTACTAGGAAAAGGATTCCGAAGCCAAAGTTGGCACCAAGGGCTTCTCCCCATTTCTCCCGCATCATTTGCCCTGAACGTTTTACTGCTTCAAAAGGAGATACATTTTCATAGGCCAAAACTGGAATCACGAAGAAGGTAGCAATGGACCAAACCAAGCCTACTAAACCAGATATTACAGACCCTATGGCTCCAAGTCGCTCTTCCAACATATTCAATATTACACCAACGGTAGCAGCTAATACCGCCCAATTTAAAATGCTCGTAATGCGAGAAAATGCAAATTGTAATCCTTCGTTAAAGCTTACTTCCTCGCCATCGAATATCCTTTTGGCACAATAGACCAATCCAACATTAAAAAATACGATGACAAAATAGCAAACCATATAAAAAGCAAACAATACAATCCATCCCAGGTATTCTCCAAAAACTCCATCGATCCACTGGTTGAATTCAAATCCAAAAAAGAATGCAAAACCTCCGAGAAAACTAAGACAGACAGCTACTAGTGCTGCTCCGGAAAAAATAGGGAAAGCCATCAATTTAGGATTTTCCTTGATGGTATGCAGACTGGTCATTCCCAACTCCCAGCCGTTTTTTAAGCGCGTCATAAATGACATGGTGATTCAAGATTTAGGAATTACGATTTACAATTTTGGTGGACTTAGTGTTCCAGAATGGCAAATCAGAAAATAGTTTTGAGTAAACGAGCCGGAATATGCGCCCTTTTTTAGTGAAGATACAAAATTGCTCGACGAAAATCGTTTAGAATACGGCACAACTACCTTTCCAGGTGCAGCCACTTTCTTGAAGTTGCTACTACATAGCCATAAAAATCTTCTACAATTAGGAGTGTTTCTCCATCAAAATGGCGCTCTGGATTTATCCTTTTTCTGTGAATATTCATAAGTGCTTCATCTTTTTGCATCAATTTGTATAAAGTGCGCATGACCTTGCAAAACCTACCAAAATCGCTTGAGTGTGGTAGGTCCCTGGTGCCTAAAATTTTCAACAACTGCTGAAATTTATCAAAATTGTAAAGCGTATAATTTTCGGGATATCGGAAGGCAAGGTAGAGGGAAACGATTTGATAGCCATCGTCGTGGAAGTGATTGTTTTCTATGGAGCGAGGGTTTAATTCCTTGTATTCCCGCAGCAATTCGTCGCAGTGAAAAACAAAACGATCGACCCTTCCGACAATTTCTTTTTCTTCATTCATCAGGTCCCGAAACATGTAGCGAACGAATTCAGGCTGTAGAGCAATGAACTTCAACATCATGCCTTTTGGGTAATAATTTTCTCCTACCCACAACCTTCTTGTTTCAGCGTTTTGAAGACTGTTATCATAAATCTCTGCAAAATCTGGTGCATCAATGTCCCAGTTTTCCTGAAAAACTTTTAGCGATTCCCATTTGAAGAGACTGAATGTTGGTTGCTTCTGCAGGTAGTTCTTGTATTCCTCAAAACAAGTTTGGATGATTTTGAAATTCATAAATGAGTAGTGAATTCTAAAAAAAAGCAAATGTAATGTTTTGGGTTTATTTGGCTGTATTGAGATGTGGGACTAATAATCAATGGCCTTTAATTTAGACGATTCAAATCTTTGAAAATACTTAAAGACATGGTTAGAAATCAGTTTTTAAATCTCAAAAATCAAACTATGATACAATTGAGCAAACCTCCAGAGGAGATGTCTGAAAATGAGCTGGTAACTGTTGTACTAGATGTTAGTTTTCAAATTCACAAAAAATGGGGTCCCGGTTTACTGGAAAGCGTATATGAAGCATTACTCGTATATCATTTGAGAAAGCTCGGTTTTTATATAGAACAACAAAAACCAATTCCCTTTGAGGAGGATGGAGTCTGATTGGAAATAGGGTTTAGAGCTGATGTGATCGTTGAAAGAAAATTAATTGTGGAACTTAAATCAGTAGAGCATATGTCTCCTGTATATCCTAAATCGTCTTGACCTATTTATTACGAATTTTAGAGCTAAGGTTAGGATTATTGATCAACTTTGGAGAAGCTTATCTAAAGAATGGAATCAAAAGAGTCATAAATGGGAACTTGTTAAGTTAGCGTTTTGTAAATCCCAGTATCGCAGTATGAAATGACGAACATTTTCAAAAATCCTGTAAATTGCACCTCACTTTCAAGTCATTCTTAATATTCCAAATAAAGCTACTTTGAAAAAATACAACTTCATCATTATTGGCGCAGGCTCTGCAGGTTGCGTATTGGCAAATCGACTGTCTGAAAACCCTTCGAATCAGGTCCTCCTTTTGGAAGCTGGTGGAAAAGACAAGGATCCCTATATTCACTTGCCAGGAGCTTACGGTCAGCTATTCAAAAAATCTTTTGATTGGGGCTACTGGTCAGAACCTCAGGAACATGTGAATAATCGAAAGATTTATCTGCCAAGGGGCAAAACGCTAGGTGGTTGTAGCTCTACGAATGCAATGGCTTATGTTCGGGGTAACAAGGAAGATTACAATGATTGGGCTGCTCACGGCAATAAGGGCTGGACGTATGAGGAAGTGTTGCCTTATTTTAAAAAATCGGAACACAACGAACAAACAACTGAATTGGATGAAGGATTTCATGGAAGCGGAGGTGAATTGAACGTCACTTTTTCAAAGGGTTTTAAAACTCCTTATGGTTCGGCATTTATTGAGGCAGCCAAGCAGACCGGTATACCAGAAAACCAAGACTATAATGGTCGTTCTCAGAAAGGAGTAGGCAGATTTCAGTTTACCATCAAAAATGGAATGCGGCATAGTGGTGTAGGAGCTTTTTTGAAACCTGCCATGAAAAGACCAAACCTGAGGGTCATTACCAAAGCATTGGTCAAAAAAATCCTTATCGAAAAGGATAAGGCTGTAGGGGTTGAATTTTTTAAAGGTAAGCAAACGGAGCAAGTCTTTGTATCCAATGAAATCATTTTATCGGCAGGGGCTTTTGCTTCTCCACAAATTTTAATGCTTTCAGGAGTCGGAGACGCAGAGGAATTGAAAAAACATGGAATAGAAATTAAAAAAGAATTACCTGGAGTAGGCAAAAACTTACAAGACCATTTGTTTTATGCTATTTCAGCAACTTCCAGGCAGCAAAAAGGGTTGAATCATCACATTCCGATTTATCGCCAGCTTTTGGCATTGTTTCCTTTTTTATTTGGAAGAAAAGGACCTTATTCTGTAGGACCGTTGGAAAGTGTAGGTTTTGTAAATATAAATAACCCGGAAGAGCGGGTCAATTTTCAGTTTCACTTCGCACCCCTGCATATAGGAAGAGGCTATGATTACGATATGTATGACATCTATACCTATCCAAAATACGATGGGTTTACCATTTTACCATCTTTGCTTCATCCGAAAAGCAGAGGGACTATTTCATTGCGTTCCTCTAATCCAAAGGATTACCCAATTATCCAACCTAACTTTTTGTCAGAAGAAGAAGATTTGAAGCAATTGGTTAAAGGGGGGCATAAAGCACTTGAAATTATGCAGCAATCTGCATTTGATCCCTACCGGAAAGAAATTGTTGCGCCACCAAAAGGTACTTCAGATGATGAACTGGCAGAACATATCAAGCAAAGTGTGGAAACCATATACCATCCAGTTGGGACGTGTAAAATGGGGAATGATGTAGAAGCTGTTGTCGATGAGCAATTGAGGGTTAATGGTGTCGAAAATCTAAGAGTCATTGATGCTTCGATTATGCCTACAATTGTAACAGGAAACACAAACGCGCCTGTTTATATGATTGCCGAAAAAGGTGCAGACATGATTTTAAAATAATCATTTGGTTTTTGCCTCATCCCACAAAGCATCCATTTCCTCAAGTGTCATATCATTCAAATCCTTCGTTGCATGGGATTCTATATATTCAAAGCGTTTTTTGAATTTCTGATTGATTCGTTCAAGGGCAGTTTCTGGTTCAATATTTTGAAAACGGGCATAATTGATCAACGAAAATAAGATGTCGCCAAATTCTTCCTCCTTCTTTTCTTGTGGCATCTCTTTTTGAATGGTTTCTTTAAACTCTGCCAATTCTTCTTCTACTTTTTCCCAAACCTGATGGCCATTTTCCCATTCGAACCCTACTTGTGCCGTTTTTTCCTGCATGCGATAAGCTTTAACCATTGCTGGTAGTGAATTTGGGACGCCTTGCAATACTGATTTTTTACCTTCCTTTAATTTCAGTTGTTCCCAGTTTTTCTTTACATCTTCTTCACCATTGACTTCCACGTTTCCATAGATGTGAGGATGCCGGGCTATTAATTTTTCACAATTGTCATTGATGGCATCTGCGATGTCAAAAGCCCCTTTTTCTTCTCCAATTTTGGAATAAAAAACCATGTGCAGCATCAAATCACCAATCTCTTCTTTGATATCCTTAAGGTTTTCTTCGATAATGGCATCTGCTAATTCATAAGTCTCCTCAATGGTCAAATTGCGCAAACTTTGGAAGGTTTGTTTCCTGTCCCATGGGCATTTTTCCCTCAATTCATCCATAATCGATAGTAATCTCTCAAATGCTTCCAGCTTTGCCTGTAATCTTTTCGGTTTTGACGCCATTTTATTCTAATTTTGCGGTTGATTTTTTAAACCTCGCAAAAATAAACTATTAACCATAGGCATTGTTTTCTATATATGCTTTTTTGATAATAATGCGATGGAATGGAGATGTTTTGATACTAGACTTTGAAAAGTTTGTTTTACAAATTTGAAAAGTAAGGATGCTGTAAATAAAAACATCATAACATCATAAAATTAAAAAGATGGAATTCTTATATACTTTCGGGATCATTGCTTTTGTTTTTGGATTGTCCTTCATTTTGATCAATATTCGTCAAATCATGACAGGCAAGGAATTTAGAGGTACATGCGCTACCAATAACCCAATGTTGAAAAATCAGATTGGAGAGTGTTCTGTATGCGGGAAAACACCGGAAGAAGATTGTAAAATGCCGGAAGTGGATGGTGGGAAATTGGCGAAAGGGTAAATTATCCCAATAGATGACCCATGATTTCTTGTTTGGTTTTTAGATAACCCTTGTTTTCATTCTTTGGCTTTATACTTATCGGAACCCTTCCCAAAATTTCGATTGGAGAATTTTCGATGGCTTCAATTTTGTCAGGATTGTTGGTGAGCAAATAGATTTTTTTGATGCCAAGTACCTGAATGATTTCTGCCCCGATTCCAAATTGGCGTTCATCTACTTCAAAACCCAAATGGAGATTAGCATCTACCGTATTCAAGCCCTCATCTTGTAAATTGTAAGCTTTTAATTTATTTATCAAACCAATCCCACGGCCTTCCTGCCGCAAATAAATCACAACGCCTCCTTCCTTTGCGACCATTTCCATCGCCTTGTCCAACTGCTCTCCACAGTCACATCGGTTGGAATGGAACAAATCTCCTGTCATACATTCAGAGTGAATGCGAACCAAAACTGGTTTGGAAAAATCTGTTGTCTCATGAACCATTGCCAGATGAGGCATTTGTTCTTTGGAGGAATCTGCAAAAGCTATCATATTGAAATTGCCCCAATCAGTGGGTATGATGGCTGCAGCTTGCCGTTGAATAGAAGAATTGACTAAAATGTCAGGGTTTTGATTCATGTTGCAAAAATACGCAGATGATGCTTGGGTTCAAGGAATTCGGATTCAAAAGTTAAAATTAGGAACAGATGAATAGTAACTAGGTTTTGTGGTAGGGTAAAAAAAAACAATTTTTGCAAATCTTTTTAAAATGCTAATCAATGATAACTCAAAACTTAAAGATTAAAATTTCTGAAGAAATAGGTGCTGTTAGTGCCATTTTCACGAAACCCGATACTCCTACTTTTTTACTGGTATTAGCGCATGGTGCAGGCGCTCCAATGACTCATGCTTTCATGGAGACTTTGACCAAAGACTTAATCCAAAATGAAATTGCAGTTTTGCGCTTCAACTTTCCCTATATGGAAATTGGCAAACGTGCACCAGATCGTCCAAAAGTGGCGCACCCTTCCATTGCAGCTGTGATAAAGAAAGCTGAAGAATTAGCCAATGGATTACCGATAGTCGCAAGTGGTAAATCTTTTGGAGGACGTATGACTTCCCAATTAGCTGCTACCGGAGCAATTGACAGTGTAAAAGGATTGGTCTTTTTTGGCTTCCCTTTACATGCTCCAGGGAAAGAAGGAACGGAGCGGGCAGCTCACTTAAAGGACATCAAACAACCGATGCTCTTCTTGCAAGGTACACGGGATACTTTGGCAAAAATTCCATTGATTGAGGAAGTATGTAATGGATTGCCAAATGCCACACTTTCCATCCTTGAAGGAGCAGATCATTCTTTTAAGACGTTAAAACGCTCCGGAATTACACACGAGGAAATGATTCAAAAATTGGCAGGAACAACGAAAGAATGGTTTGATTCCTTGATACAATAACATTGCAGAATTGCAGTATCGCAGAATTGTAGTATCAAAAAATCACTTATCCAACCACTGCTTGAAATCTCCAACTCTTTCTCTACTGACAATAATGTCTCCATTCGGCTTGGGTCTCAATTCAAGTTTCAGCCGGCTATTAAACCAGGTGGATATTTTCTGAATGGAGTCCACTTTGATAATGAATTTTCGATTGATTCTAAAGTAATCGCTGGGATCTAACACTTGTTCTAATTGATCCAGGGTATAGTCCAAAATATGCCTTTTACCAGAAATGTTTTGCGCATGAAGACAGCCATCTTCCGAGTAGAAAAAGGCAATGTCTTTAACAGAAATATAGGTGAGGTTTTGCCCGATTTTGACTAAAAAACGCTCTTTGTATTCTTTTTTTAGGACACTTTGTAGCAATTGTTCAATGCTGCTTTTGTCATAGTTTTGGGGAGCGTTATAGAATTTTTCAAATTTCACAAAGGCTTTTTGCAGTTCTTCCGGGTCTATGGGTTTGAGCAAATAATCTACGCTATTGACTTTAAAAGCCTTTAAGGTGTATTGATCGTAGGCAGTAGTGAAAATAACTGGAGATGAAATATTGGCGTGGGTAAATATGTCGAAACTTAGTCCATCAGCGAGCTGAATATCCATGAAAATAAGATCTGGGGCGGGGAAATTTTTCAACCATGCTGTTGCAGCTTCTACACTATCGATAATCTCCAAAATAGTGGCTTCCGGTTTTTCCGCTTTGATTAAGTTTGTAAGTCTTTTCGCAGCAGGTAGTTCATCTTCTATAATGAGTATGTTCATTTTTTGGTGTGTTTCCCAAAAGGACTCCGTTGTTCTACAGAACTCTTTTGGAACAAATGTTTATGTGTTAAAGTGAAAACATAAGTACGATCAAACTAGCACAGCTGTTTTTATCAATGGTAAAACCACAAGAAATGAATGTTGAGTAACAATGACATCCACTTCCTGTTCTGAGAAAAATCGATAACGGTTTTTAATATTTTCCAAGCCCATTTTGGTACTATTCATACTCTGCTTTTTCTTTTGTAGATTGTTTTTAATAACCAATCTTCCATCTTTTTCTACAAAAACATCAATAGTCAATGGGTTTTGGGTAGAGATAATGTTGTGTTTGATTGCGTTTTCAAATAAAATTTGAAGCGACAAAGGCACTATCTTGTCCTTAGAATATTCCTTTGGTATGTCAATATTGATATTCAAATTTTGCCCGAACCTCTCTTTGAGCAAAAAGTTGTAAGCCGTCAAAAACTCCAATTCTTCCTCTAGAAAAATCAATTTGGTATCCCTAATCTCTAATATGTAGCGATAGACTTTAGAGAGCTTCTGAACAAATTTGACTGCTTTGTTTGAATCTTCCGGAATGATATAGGACAAGGTATTCAAACTATTGAATAAAAAATGTGGATTTACCTGGTTTTTCAATCCTTCCAGCTGACTTTGAATATTTTCTCGTTCTAATTGTTCTTTTTCCAAAATAGACTTTTGCAATTCATAATAAAATCCGATGGTTTCATAAATGCCCAAAACCATGAAAGTGACTATTAAAGATCCAATGGTCATGCTGATTCCATGGTTTTGATCTCTAAGTACCTCATCCATTATTCGACCGTGAAGGATAGGATCGAGAATCGCCTTGAGTATAAAGTATATCACAAAAACACCCCCAATTATCAAAGCAAGTCTTTTCTTTGTTTGCTCAAGCCTTGGAAATTTTTGACGAAAGGCTATGAAACTGGCTCGATAGATTAACCAATATACAGTAGTGTACACGAGGGAGATTGAGACACATTTCCTTAAGAAGAACGAGGGATCTTCGATAAGGTAATTTCCAAATGTAAGTGCGGTCATCAAAAATGACACAATGGGAATACCCAGGAAGACCAGCCAGCGGTCATCAAAACCTAGAATGTCTTTATATGATTTAAATACGTTCATTTTTAATTGATTAATCCTCTAATAAACGAATTATCTCTTCAATAATCAAATCTTGCAAACTCCACAAAATGAAATGATTGCCTCCTTTTATCAGTTGAATATTCACACTATCGCTGTTGACCAACATCTTATTAGCGAATTCTGCATTCTCCTTTGGAACCAATTTATCTGCTTCTCCATGGAAAACGGAAACTGGGCAGGTAATCAATTCCCATAGTGGCAACATTTCCTCTAATTCTTTATACAAAGGCAATATTTCCTGATTGCATACTCGCAAAGATGGAGGCGTAAGCCAACTTATCAAAAAGAAATCTGCCGGTTTACGCCACCACTCTTTTGGTTCTAACTCTGGAGCAATGGACCCTGCTACCATAAGCAATCCATCAACCATCTCAGGGAAATCCATGGCCATTCTGGCTATCACTGGTCCTCCAAAAGAATGTCCGACGAGTATTGCTTTCTGCTTCCTATGATTTGTTAGCACCTGCCTCAAGGAAGCCGCCTGCTTTTCAATCGATCGTTCCGCCTTTCCAAATTCCGAATAACCATAACCTGGTCTATCCACAGAAACTACTTGAGCAACCTTGGTTAATTTTGTATCTTTCAGATAGTCCAAAAACATACTGGATGAGCCAGGTGCACCATGTACCAAAACAACCAAAGGCAAACTGTCATTGCCTATATGTGTGTAGTGCATGGTTCGATCTTCAAAATCGTAGGTATGAAAGGTCGGTTCGATTTGCCCGCTTTCGAGCAACTCTTTTCTTTGTTGGTCATCGCTTTTACGGAATGTTAAAATTTCCAATCTCGAACATCCAAATATCAATAAAAGTAAAGCCAGCCAGAGGTACCTTTTTTTAAATTGCATAAAAGTGAAGAAGCTTTTTATTATAAGATAAATGGTTTTTGGAAAAAGAATGTTTTGTTCTTCACTTTTAATGTAGCTCCGGTCGCTGACCGGAGAAGCTAATTTCCTATTCAGTTGGAATGACTCTGTTCAGCGACCAGAGCTACCGGGTATTTTTTTAAAATTGTACGCGATACAAGATATCCGGAAAAAATCCTATTTGATTTACTTCCTGAATTTCTCCTTGAGAACGATTGAAACGATATGTGAAAATGTTTTCACGATTCGTTATGTTCTGAAAGTCAAGGTAAAACTGTTGTGATAATTTTCGTTTTTTACTATTCAATCGGTATCCAATCTTTACATCTAATCTGAAATAAGGATCGAAGCGTTCGCTAAAAGCCAATTCCTCAATCTCTACTTCTTCCATTGCAATTTTTGAAGCTTCCAAATCTATAGGAATGAAATATCTACCTCCTGCACTGGTCAACTTGGCGTCAAATGTAATTGCATTGCGTCCATCTTTGCCAATTTTGAATTCTTTCCCAGCAAGGAAATTAAAGGTGTATCCATTATTAAATGCAGTATTTCGTTTGATGCCATCACTTCCCTCGTAATTGGAATCAAATATGGACGCAGTGAGCAAGCCATAATAACCTCTGCTAAAGAATTTTTCAATTGTCATTTCAAAACCGTAATTCTCGCCTTTTCCATCATTAACTAAGAATCCTTCTTCTGGAAAAACAAAATCTGCCCCTACGTTCAGTACTGAAAAACTGGCAGGCACAGAACGGACTGGTGCGTCTCTCAATGCTTGATAATAGGCTTCTGTTTTTATTCGCCAATCAGTTCCCAACTTCAAATCATAGGCTAAAACCAACTGATTGCTACTGGTAAAGTCCAGTTCTTTATTGCTTTGAATAAAAGTGCCATCTGAAAGTGGAGATTCATAAAAATACATTGGCAAGGGCTGCATCTGATTGTGTAAGCCATAACCCAGACTGATAGTTTGGTTTGGCGTTACATGGAAGTTGATTGCAGCTCGAGGTTCTATTGCCCAGGAATCATTAAAGGTCAAATATTGTCCATGTAGTCCGCCATTAAGAGTCCATTTTTCATTCAGACGATATTGAGATTGTGCATAGACTTGAAATAAGCCCAAACCCCCATCAAAATCGCGAATCGGCTCCCAGCCTATTCGATTTTCACGACTTTGCAGATAGGTGTTTAAACGGTAATATTCTCCAAGGAAACCAACTCTTAAAGTCGTTTTTGCGTTAAATTTCTTGTTCAGGTAAGAGCTTATTGAATAGCGATCATTGATGTCTTCCAATTCTACATGTCTGAATGCAGTTTCATCCTCGAGGATAAAGTCTTCGTCGTAGGTGTTTTGAGATGTAGAAGCAGAAAGGGTCGTTCTTACATATGTGCTTTCACCAAGGAGCAAGCGATGATTGATTCCAATAATGCCTAACTTTGAAGTGATGTAGCTATTTTCATCTCTTTCTCCATAAAAATCTTCATCACTTAAATCTTTTCCTATAAAATTGATATCACTCATACCTCCTATACCAAAAAAGGAAAACTTGCCGTATTTGTTATGAGGTAAATCAATTTTAAAGGATAAATCCTTATAATTTGGAATAGAACTGGTACCAAAGAATAATCCTAATTGATCGGCTAATTCCACAAAAGAATGGCGATAACTTACAACAAAAGAACTGTTTTTCTTTTTCGTCAATGGCCCCTCTGCCATAAACTCCAATCCACTAAATGCTGCCAGCTGTGCAGTGAATTCATACTTTTCCTTATTGCCACTTCTAAAACCAATATCAAATACTCCTGCCAAGGCATTACCATATTCGGCTGGAAAAGCAGAGGTCATAAAATCAGAGTTTTTCAAAAGGTTCGTGTTAAGGGCACTTACAGGGCCTCCTGTTGTTCCTAGTGTATGAAAGTGATTTGGGTTTGGGATAGGTACGCCTTCCAATCGCCAAAGGACGCCAGTAGGAGAGTTTCCACGAATAACAATATCATTCCTTGAGTCGTCTGCAATATTTACTCCTGCATAATTGGCTACCATTCGAGAAACATCATTTCTGGCTCCTGAATAACGGGTGACTTCTTCAAGAGTGAATGCTCTTGCACTAATGGTAGCTAGTTCATTGGAAGCCTTATCTTTTTCGACCTCGGCAGTTACTACCACTTCGTTAATTTCAATTACGGATTCTTCCATTGAAACATCCATAATTACTTCTTTTCCAGAAGTTACAATGACATTGGGAATGGTAATCGTGTTGTAACCCAAATAACTAAAACGCAAGGTTTGTCGCCCTACTGGAACACCCTGGATTTCAAAACTACCTTCAATATTGGCAGTCGTTCCAAGTGTTGTTTCCAAGTTTAAAACTTCCACAGCTACCCCAATAAGCGGCATTTCAGATTGTTTATCCAAAATAGTTCCTCGTATGGTTTGTGTGCCATTCTGGGCGAAAACAGTATGAACCAATAGAAAGAGAGTTGCAAAAATTAGAGATGGTTTCCAAAATTTCATGTCAGGTGATTTTAGTTTCAATTTTGTGTTGAATTAGCTCATGGAATAGAAAATTTTGATTACAAATATGAAAGGAGACAATCGAAATGGAAAGTGGTTTTTGGTGAGTTGTTGAAATGGAAGGATGAATTGTAGATTAGTTTTTCTTAATAATCCAGGCATCTTGTCCAATTCCCCAGTGTTTTTTCTCTCCGGGAATGTGCTCTAAAATCTCTACCTGAGACCCAAATAATTTTTTGATGTAAGCAGGTGGATGAAAAGCTGAATATACACGATGACCTTCTTTTACTTTACCTCTCGTGATCAAAACCCCTTGTTCAAATCTATTTCTTTCTGTACTTGTCAGCTTTTCTTTAAATGCATTGCCTTGGCTTGTCAACAACAAAATCGCACCTTTTTTTGAAACCCTTATCAATTCATCAAACCAGTCTTTGTGATTTTTTTCAGAAAGATGGGTGAATATGGATATGCCGTAAATAAGGTCAAAGAAGTCGTTTTCAAAATGGAGTGGAGGGTTGATACCGTTGTGAGCAAATTTGGCAGTTTGAATATTTTCAGAACACCATTTGATGGTTTGGGAATTGTAATCCGTTCCAAAGAAGTTACAATTTTCTGTAAATACCTCCGGGAGGTGTCTTATCACTCTGGCTGGACCACAGCCCCAGTCAAGAATATTTTTGTTTTGGAGATTAGTATGTTTTTCAAAATGCTCTTTTAACCATAGTGCGTTATCTCTCCCTCCCAAAAAATACTTTCGATAATTTAAGCGGTAAGATTCATACATTAAATAATCGGGAGGTAGGACCACATTGGGGAATTCTGCTTTAAATCTTCGGTTGAATTTTCTGTTTTTAAAATAGTGGAAATAGTATTTTGCTTTGTCAAGCAGATGCATCAAACCCAGCTGTCTAAAAGGGTATGTCAGTTTTCCTGTGTTCATACTAATTAGTTTCTTACAAACTATCTTGTCCTGGTACCAAAGGATCTTTTAAGGCTAAATGAGGTTCAGAGTATCTAAATTTTTGCCAAAGCCCTTATATAGCCACATTGGTTACTTCCAATAATTCGTTCAACATCATGGCGGTTGCTCCCCAAACTACCTTTCCATGTATATCAAAATAGGGGACTCTTTTAAGTGTAATATTTTGACCTACTTTCAGGTCTTTTGTTCGGACAATTTCTGGGGTACTAAAATGTGAAAAAGGGACTTCGATAATGGATTGTACTTCACTTTCTTGAGGTCTAAATTTTGGCAAATAATTGATGTATCCAACAAAGGGGTGGACCACAAAATTACTAACGGGAATGTACAATTCTGTAAGCCTGCCTAGAATTTGAACATCATTAGCTACAATTCCAATTTCTTCCTCAGCTTCTCTAAGTGCTACTTCCTCCAAACTTTTGTCCCCTTCTTCCTGTTTCCCTCCAGGAAATCCGATCTGTCCACCATGTCGGTCATTTGGGTTGCTGGAATCCCGGACGATTAATGGCATATAAGAAGTATCAGCTCTGGGATAAAACAGTGCTAAAACACAAGCCACTTTGGCATCTTCCGGAGCCGAGTGGTAATATTTCCGAACCTTATGAGACATTTTGAGTTGAGCATCTCTTCCCGGGAGAGGGTTTTGCAATTGTTCTCTGAGATTGAATACGAATTGATCCATACAAAATGATTACGCGTTTCCAATTTTGAGTTTTTTAAGCCCAAACAAAGAAACCTAAAAGAAAAAACCCCGGCGAAATTAAATTTGCCAGGGTTTAACAAACATACTATGAGAAAACAACTTAGAAAATTTTAGTTCTTAGGGTTAGAAGCTCTAAGGTATTTTTCCAAAGCCATTGTCATCGATGGCGTTTCAGGAGCAGGGGCTTTTATATTAATTTGAAGCCCTTTGTCCTCCACAGCCTTACTTGTACTATTACCAAACACCGCAATCCGGGTTTGGTTCTGTTTAAAGTCTGGAAAATTGTCGTACAAAGACTTAATTCCTAATGGACTAAAGAATACCAGTACGTCATAAGTAATGTCCTTTAGATCGGACAAATCGCTGCTTACCGTGCGATACATCATACCCTCTTTCCAGTTAAAATCGTTTTCTTCCAGGAAGATAGAAACGGCTTTTGCTCCAAGATTAGAACAAGGCAATAAGAATTTTTCCTTACTCTTATGTTTTAACAAATAGGGTTTGAGATCCAGGACGGTTCGTTTACCAGCAAAAACTTTTCGTTTTCGGTAAATGATGAATTTTTGAAGGTAATTGGCAACCGCTTCGGTAAGGCAAAAATACTTGGTTTCCTGTGACATCCGGATACGCATTGCTTCGCATATTCGGAAGAAATGGTCAACCGCATTTTTGCTAGTAAAGATAATAGCTGAAAATTCATCGGGGCGTACTCGTTGTTTTCGGTATTCCTTTTCGGACACAGCCTCAACATGTATGAATGGTCGCCAGTCTATTTTTAGACCATACTTTTTCTCGAGCTCATAGTATGGTGAGCGTTCTGGCTTGGGCTGCGAAATTAAAATGGATTTTACCTCAATGAATCCGCCACCCGGCGCTTTTCCGTTTGTAGCCATCCAGCACAATTTTTTTATTCAAACAAAGAAATTCCTAATCCGTCACCTTTTAATAACAACACCTTTAGAAGTATTAAAAAGGGTGCGATTTCGACGGCGCAAATATACAACAAAAAGTGAAACTTGTGAAAAGCAATGAAATGGTTCGCAATAAAAATTCCCCTTAGACATCTAAAAAGAAAGGTGAATACAATCAACCCAAAAGCGGCATAAATCAAATATATTATATAGTCCTGAGGTCCAAAAGCTATTAAAATAAGAAAGGGAACAAGGGCAATTCCCAATACAATGTTAAAAATTACGATGGTAAAACTATAGTTGCCCGTTTCTTTATCAATTGGAAAAATACCACCGATTACTTTCAATAATAAATGCTTGATAATATATATACTTGCAATGCACAATGTATAAATCCCTAATGTTGTTAGGTTACCTTCGGCAATTGTAATTCCAAAATAATTTCCAAATAGAAATAAGAAAAAACCTGAAGTGATAAAAAACAAACAATACAATACCTGAAATGGAAACGAAATGATGGCTTTTTGTTCCCGATACAATTGATTGAGAATGTTGTTGTTCCAAAATGCCCTATATGAAATGGCAATTACATTTCTAAATATTGTAAAGACTAAGGTGAGGACAATCAGGAGGGTAAGGCTAGAAATAAAAAGAAATTGTCTATAACTGGTTTCTTTGGATTTTGGGGAGTGATCCTTTTCTTTTTTTGGTTTAAATATTTTTGCTTGCTTTTTTTTGGTTGTTTTGCTTTGTTTCACCGGAGTTGCTCCACGAATAATATCAAAAGGATTGCCTGTTTTTGCAGGAATTTGCTGCTGGTCTACTGCTTCATTAATTGGGTGTTCAAGACGAGGAATTAATTCAAAGGGATTAGGAGCGTTTTGAGAAAATAAATAGGAATTATGACTCAAAGTCAACAAGAAACAAAAAAGTATTATTCGTATGTTAATTAATTTTATAGAATGGTAGTTGAGCATTGGGCAAAAATAATCCTTCCATTTTCCTTTTTGAAATATTCGTGAAAAAAGTTATGTGATTAGGTGAAAACAGGTTTTCGTTTTGAAGCAGATGTCAGATAGGATTTATGAACTACTGTCGTCGAATTTTTATCCGCACTCCTGCCACGGGCATATTGTTTTTTGAAAAACCATTTAGAGACATCACTTCCTGAAAAGTAGTCCCTGGAAATTTTCGAACAACGTCCATAATGCTTTCATATCTCTTTAGTCGATAAAAAAGATAGCTTTCTTTAATAGCAATCGGTTTTGGTTTGGTGGAAGACTCTTTTTTAAGAGCAACTTGTTGATGCGCTTTTTTAATTGATTTTATTGGAACAGCAGGTAGTGATTCAATTTGTGGATTAGATAATGGACTAAACCTAACTACTTTTTTAGGATACCATATTTTTATCTCCTGACCTGGTACCAGAACTTGAGAATTGAGATTATTCCATGCTTTTAAATGATAAGGGCTACAATTGAACAATTCAGCTAAGTTGAGTAGGCTATCGTTTTTATCTGCAATGTAGATGGCCTCTGCATAAGAATTTTTATATCCAAAATATAATTCCCGGTTTTCTAGATCATTGGCGATGGTTTCTTCAACAGATTGATTTTCAAGTTCCCGCACTTTCAAATAGTCTTTGACTGCCAGAATCACCCTTCGTGGAAGAATGAGATTGTTCCCATTCCGGTTATTTGGCAGAAATCCTCTTTTGTAGGAGGGATTGAGTTCTTTAATAGTACCTCTCGAAAGACCTGTCAACTGTTCGATCTTTTTAAATGAAAGGTATTTATAAACTTTAATGGCTTCGGTTAACTGTAAATCCAGCTCCGGAAAAGCTGGGTTAAGGTCATGTGCTTTGTAATTGTTTATCATATACATTGCTGCAATGAAGGCAGGCACATAATTTCTGGTTTCACGGGGTAAGTATCTTTGTAGTCGCCAGAAATTTTTACTCCTGGAGTGCCTAATAGCTCTGTTCACTCTTCCACCTCCACTATTGTAAGCTGCCAAAGCCAATTCCCATTTTCCAAAACGCTTATATTGCTTTTGGAGATGAATCATAGCTGCATCAGTCGATTTATGGGGATCCATTCGATCATCAACATATCTGGTGATTTTTAAATCGTATTGTTCTCCGGTTGCAGGCATAAATTGCCAGAGGCCTGTCGCTCCCACTCTTGATACAGCTGTTGGAACCAATGCAGATTCAACTACAGAGAGGTATTTCAAGTCATTTGGCATATTGTGCTCTTTGAGGTATTTTTCAAAAAGCGGAAAGTATTTCAATATGCGCCCTAGAATTCTTTCAGATTTCGGCCTATTGCGTTGCAGGTAGCCTTTCAAATAACCCTCAACAGAGGTGGTATATTTTGGAGGCACAATGCTCTCCATTGATAAAACTCTTTCCTTTATTGTTTCTCGATCGTATTCGTATAAAACTGGGTCATTTGTAGGTGTAGAAATGTGATTTGCCGTCAATTGCCACGAAATGCAGATGCCCAAAAACCAGAGAGGTAATCCAGGTTTCATAGTTGTTTTGTGTTTGTCTAAACCAGAATTTAAGTGAGTGCAATTTTAAAGACTGCTACAAAGTAGTCGTCTTTTTTCAATTCTACTCTTTGCTACTGTGTTCTGCCGACTAAAAAGGGGATGTCGCTAAGATATTAAATAAAAGACTCAGTTAATAAAACGATTGGAGGATTTGACCTTTCGGAATAAAATTTAACAGTTTCTTTGGAGAATTGCGAAAGTCATGCCATGCTTTCTACACGCTACACTTTTTAGAATCAAGAAAAAGAGGCAGGAAACAAGATAAATAGGTTTGAAATTTCCTGTTAAAAGCGTCTTGTATCTGATTTCTTGCCTATTGTTTCAAAATGAGTAGAGTACAGTTGAGAAGCCATGCTTGACTTGATTAATATGCCATCACTTGGCAGCCTTTATGATATGCATAAGTTCTTATTGTAGAATCTTACAAATGATTTGGCTTGTATAAAAAGGAAGCGAAAAATTACTATAAAAACCTTTTTGAAAAACTTAGTAATGCTGTTTCTTCAAATTTATTAGCCATCAGTTGTATGCCAATGGGCATCCCTTCTTTGTCTTTGCCGATTGGAATAGATATGGCGGGAATGCCAACCATGTTTGCTTGTACAGTAAAAATATCTGCCAGGTACATGGCGACAGGGTCATCTATCATTTTTCCAATTTCCCATGCTGGAGTGGGGGAGGCAGGCATTAAAATGAAATCAAAATCCTTGAAAATTTCTTTCGTGCGATTTGCAATTAATCTTCGGACTTTTTGAGCCTTTGAATAGTAAGCATCGTAATATCCAGAGCTAAGCACAAATGTCCCCAACATAATTCTTCGCTTTACCTCTCTTCCAAATCCTTCAGTTCTACTTTTTTTATAAACCTCCTCGATATTTTTTGCGTCAGCACTTCTATGTCCAAAACGGATACCGTCATATCTGGAAAGATTGGAAGATGCTTCCGCCGTAGTTAAAACATAATAGGCAGGAATTATATAATCCAGATACTCAAACGATACTGGTTCTACTGTATGGCCTTCTAATTTTAGCTTTTCAATAAATTCATAAGACCGATGTCGAATGCTTTCATCAATACCTTCATGATTTAAAGCAGAATCAAAATAGGCAATTTTAACCTTTTTATCAAAAGTCAGATTCTCAGAATATTTGGGTACTGATTTCGTACTTGCTGTAGCGTCAAACTCATCTGCTCCTGCCATGATTTCCAGTAGTATGGCAACATCCTCTATACTATTTGACAGCACTCCTATTTGGTCAAATGAAGATCCGTAGGCCAACAACCCATATCTGGAAATGCGCCCATAAGTAGGTTTAAATCCAATTACCCCGCAAAAGGCTGCTGGCTGCCTTACCGAACCTCCGGTGTCTGTTCCCAAAGAGACAAGACAAGTATCTGCCTGGACAGCAACAGCGGAACCACCAGAAGAACCTCCTGGAATCTTGGAAGTGTCAGCTGCATTTTTGGTAGGTCCATAAAACGAATTTTCGCAAGTTGAGCCCATTGCAAATTCATCACAATTGACTCTGCCTATGATAATGGCGTCTTCTTCAATTACTCGGTCAATTGCGGTTGCGGAAAAAATGGATTGAAAACCTGAAAGGATTTTAGAACCTGCAGTGACGGTATGATCTTTATAGCATAAAACATCTTTAATTGAAATAATAACTCCAAATAACCTGCCTACTGAACTTGGATCATTCTGATATTTTAAGTCCAATTCCCTCGCTTTTTGTAGGGCATCTTCCTCAAAAACTTCCACATAAGCATTAAGGTGTTGGTTTTTTTTGATTTGGGAGAGATAATATTCAACTACTTCGAGACAAGTTGTTTTGCCAGACTCTAAATCCTTTTGGATTTGTTGGTGGGATGTGTATTTGGGCATTTTTGCTGTAGAGTTGTCCAAAATTGCAAAAAGGAACTGGCAAATTTAAATGACAAGTTCCTTTTTAATTTTCATGACAATAAAAGTTTCAAAGTGCAGAAGAAAATTGCTTTAGGAATCGAACATCATTTTCGAATAACAATCGTATGTCATTGATTTTGTATTTCAAAATTGCTTGTCGCTCAATTCCCATTCCAAAAGCAAAGCCGGAATATTTGTTTGAGTCAATTCCACAGTTTTCCAAAACCTGCGGATCAACCATGCCACATCCCAGGATTTCTACCCAGCCTGTGTATTTACATATATTGCATCCTTCTGCATTGCAAACGAAGCATGAGATATCCATTTCTGCACTTGGTTCTGTAAATGGGAAGTAACTAGGACGTAGACGAATTCTTGTATCTGAGCCATACATCTCTTTTGAGAAATGTAAAAGCGTCTGTTTCATATCGGCGAAGGAAACGTCTTCATCGACATACAATCCTTCAACTTGGTGGAATTGGCAGTGAGAACGGGCAGAGATGGTTTCATTTCTATATACTCGTCCCGGAGCGATAATTCGAATTGGGGGTTGAGTTGTTGTCATTACACGTGCTTGTACAGAAGAAGTATGGGTGCGCAACAACATTTCGGTACTGTTCTTCAGGTAATAAGTATCCTGCATATCACGTGCCGGATGATCTTCGGGTGTATTCATCGCGGTGAAATTGTGCCAATCGTCCTCAATCTCACGCTCTTCAGCTACAGCGAAACCCAATCTTTGAAAAATTTCAATGATCCGATTCATGACAATGGTGTTGGGATGTCTTGAGCCCAAATCTAAAGGTTCGCCGGGAGCTGTTAAATCCATGTTCTGAAAATCAGCTTGTTCGCTTGCAGATTCTATCGTGGCTTTTAGTTCCTGGAATTTGGCTTCAGCAGTTTGTTTGGCCTGATTGACCAATTGTCCAAAGTCACGTTTCATCTCATTGGGGATATTGCGAATTTCTCCCATCAAAGGCTTCAAAATATTTTTTGCCCCTAAATATTGTATTCTGAACTGTTCTACTTCGTCCTTTGTATTTGGGGCTGAAGATTTGATCTCTTCTATTATCTGTTTGACTTTGCCAAAAATTTCTGCTGACATTGCTATGGTATGTTCATATGTCCAGATGTTCATGTATTTAAGGGTAAATGAATTATTTATTTGGTACTTAAATACATGAACGCGCGAACACAACTTAAAAAGGTGCGCAAAGGTAATTGTTTGAAAGGAGAAATATAAAAAGGAAAGAAAAGTTCCTAAGCAGCCTTTAAATAATTACTTCACCGTTTCTCCAAAAAGTGAAGTCTAATATCCAATAGAAAATGAAGTTGAGCTCTTTTGGAGCAATTGCAATGATGAAGTGATTTTAAAAAACTACCCAAAGTTTATCTTCTTCTTCGTTTGTAATTGTCTCGATCTCTATCGCGGTCTCTACCTCTTCGTCTGTAATTATCTCTGCCTTTTCCGTTGTGACCACCTTTGTTGGAAACAGCGTTTCGTTTTCTTTTCCGATTAGCTTGGGTTAAGCCATCTAAAGAGGCATCTTCAACCAGTTTCAACTTTCCTTCTGACAAGCTTTCGAGGTCTTGAACAATAATATCATCGCTAACATAATGCTCTTTGTTCCAGGTACGATAAGCCAATTTCATATAAGATCCAATGACCTGTACAAAACCATCTTTAATCGGACCTTCTTCCATTTCAATTGCCCTCTTGATTAATGTTTGAACATTATGACCATAATGACGGAATCGCGTTTCTTTATGAGGATACGGGATTCTATCTGGTCTTTTTCGAGCATCTTCTGGTGTAGGGATGATGCCGTTTGGAGGAAGAACATCGGGAAGGTTGTATTCACCAATACGGAAGACATGTTTCCACATCTTTGTACGATAGTCATCCAGGTTTCGGTTTTGAGGATGCATTTGCATCATCAAATGGACTACTTGTTCAACAAAGGCTTGCCGTTTTTCTGGATCGTCTATTGCTCGTGCATGGCGAATTAATGTTTGAACATTTCTTCCGTATTCTGGAATGATTAATTCATCCCTTGCTGAATTATAAGTCATTTGATATGCGATTTAAATCTCAAAGGGACTCGCATAATGAGGAATTCCTTTGGATAAATTATGATTTACGATTGTGAAGACCTTCTCGAAAATTAAAGTTAAGATAACATAAAAACGTAAATCATAGATATTTTGATTCAATTATAGGCGATTAATTATTCAACTGTTACAGATTTTGCCAAATTTCTTGGTTGATCTACATCACAACCTCTCATCACCGCAATATGATAAGACAATAATTGCATTGGAATTACAGAAAGTAGTGGAGACAATGGCTCTGCTGTATCTGGTATTTCAATGGTGTAATCTGCAATTTTTCGAATGATTTTATCTTGTTCAGTTACAACTGCAATGACGACTCCATGCCTTGCCTTCACTTCCTGAATATTACTTACAATTTTTTCATAGGAACTTGCATTCGTGGCAATTACAATAACCGGCATGTTCTCATCTATCAATGCAATTGGTCCATGTTTCATTTCTGCTGCAGGATAGCCTTCTGCATGTATGTAAGAAATCTCCTTCAACTTCAAGGCTCCTTCAAGTGCTACTGGAAAATTATAGCCTCTTCCTAAATACAAGGCATTGGTAGCCTCCTTCATCTCTCCGGCGATGTATTTGATTTGATCATGGCATTTTTCAATTATTTGAGCCACTTTTTGAGGAATCAATTCCATCTCTGTCAACAACTTTCGATAATCAGATTCAGGAATCGTCCCTCTTTTGTGAGCAATACTCAAAGCGATCATTGTCAAAATAGTCAACTGCCCAGTAAACGCTTTTGTAGAAGCTACACCAATTTCAGGTCCTGCATGTATGTATGAACCCGCATCAGTCATTCTGGCGATTGAGGAACCAACAACATTTACAATGCCATAAATCAAAGCTCCTTTTTCTCTTGCCAACTCTAAAGCAGCAAGGGTATCGGCTGTTTCTCCTGATTGTGAAATTGCAATGACAACATCCTCTTCAGTGATTATGGGATTCCGGTATCTAAACTCGGAAGCATATTCAACTTCCACAGGTATCCTTGCCAAATCCTCAAAAATATATTCTGCAATCAAACCTGCATGCCAGGACGTTCCACATGCTACGATAATAAATCTTTTCGCATTGGATATGCGGTCAGCATATTCATCAATGCCTCCAAATTTTATCCAGCCCTCATTTGCATTGAGCCTTCCACGCATGGCATCAGTAATGGTCCGAGGCTGCTCGTTTATTTCCTTTAACATGAAATAATCGTAGCCCTCTTTCTCCAAACCCTCAATTTGCATTGTCAATTCATGGAAGTACGGATCTTGTACTTCGTTACCAATTGTCCTAATCTCAAAAGTGCCATCTCTTCTAACTACGGCTATTTCTTCATCATTTAAATAAACTACTTTTCGAGTATGTTCAACTATTGGGGTGCCATCAGAAGCGATCAGGAAACCATCATCATCAATGCCAATAACCAGTGGACTTGCTTTCCTTGCAGCAACCAATTTATTCGGATCTTCTTTATCTAAAACCACAATTGCGTATGCTCCAATGACATTGGTCAATGCTACTCGAACTGCTTCTTCAAGAGGCAGGTTTTCAACTTTTTGAACTTCTTCAATCAGGTGAACTAAAACTTCAGTATCTGTTTCGGTGTGAAAAATATGCCCTTTACTTTCCAATGCAGTTTTGATAACTGCATAATTTTCAATGATACCATTGTGGATGAGTGCTAAGCGGTTATTTCCCGAAATGTGCGGGTGGGCATTCACATCGTTGGGTTTTCCATGAGTAGCCCAGCGAGTGTGACCAATACCTATCGTGCCTTCAAGGTTTTTGTCTTCAGTATAGTTCAATAATTCACTAACCTTCCCTTTTTTCTTGTAAATGTTGAGTTTTCCATTTAAAAGAGCTACGCCAGCACTATCATAGCCACGGTATTCCAGTCTTTGTAATCCTTTAATTAAAATGGGAAAGGCTTCGTTTTTTCCGATATATGCAACAATTCCGCACATAGTTCAATGGGTATTTGGTGAAAAAATAGTGTCGTGGGGTTTCCCCATTTTTAGCCTGATGTAGTTATTCATTTGGTTGTACATCAAACCAAAAGATACAATTCTCCTTTGGTTTTTTAATGAAATCTATTCGATTATTGTATAACTTAGGTTCAGCCTAAACGGCACTGGTTCATGTTTAGTCCCAGCAAATATAGTTCTTGAAGCTCGATTTGGTTTATTCAAAACCGTAACTTTTATTTTTTTTGAAGCTCCTCCAGCGATCATATCTTGAAATTGAGAGCTCATATTTACCAGATATTTTTCCCCATTTAGAATGTTTCCTCCAAAGGCGAAGGTAAAACTGGTACCCAATGTAAGTGCAATTCCAAAATCGTTGATAAGCCGGGTAGAGCCATCCTCCATAACCTCTTCAAGCGCTAATTGTCGGGCAGGATCCAGAATCAAATTGTCATCCGGGTGGGAGAGTACCGGGATTTCCAATTCAGCTTTATTGACAATGATATTGTCCCAAGATTCCGAATAAGGTATTTCAAAAATGGTGCTGACACCAGCCATACCTTGAACAAAAAGTATGCTATCTTCTTCGGAAGGATCGTTATTTAAAAAATCACCCACCAAACTTCCTGAATAATCGTGCTCAAAATGAGTCATCGATACAGGTTCCCCAGAAACAGTGAACCGATAGACTGCCGGACCATCTTTTGTTTTGTAATAAACAGAGATACCAGAATTAACGACATTCAAATCAAAGCTAAGCATCCCTTGAGTGGAAGAGTTGGATGCTGAACGTATATGTAAGCCTTTAAAAAAATTCAGAAATAAAGTATCGTTCTGAAAATTTAGGGTATCGTCAATAAAAGTAGGGAAAAATCGATCTTCAAATTCAGGTGTAAAGCGAATTCTCAATTGCGGTTCTGTTTCCAGAGTGTCGTAAATATCCGAATTTTCGTTGGGGAAGAGTGTTTGAAGTCGAGTATAGGGTCGAGGTCTGAAATTCTCTGCCCGTGCTATTGGAATTGGATTGTATGCAAAAGATTGATTTGAGTAATAGGTCTCTTCACGATCCAGGCCCTCTTCCAGCTCAAATACATCAATGCTAAAGGATTCATTGATGGTATCACCATAAATTCCTGAGGTATCGTATGGTAAAACCAATATTATAGAATCCAACTGTAATTGTAAATCCTGAAAAAATTCTCCTCTGGCAAATTTTGGAATTTCATTATTCGTCAGATAAGGGTTGACGAATATACTGGATTCCGTTCTTCCAAATATCGGTTCTTCAATTACGCCTACCAAAAAGCTTTCTAAACCAAGACCGATTGTGCCCGGATAAGTAATTATTGAGTCGCCATCCTCTACTACCTGACCAACCAAGGTGATGGTGTCGGTGAAATCAAAATTCAATTCATCACCATCCAATAAGTCTGAACCAATGGTAGTCGGATCATTGCAATTGACCAACCATAGCCCAACCATTAGCACCATAAGTGCTTTTACGATTTGTTTCATTCTTTTTTGTGTGTTAATTTTTCAAGGGAACGAGCGGAGCGGGTTGCAGTGGGCAGTATGCAGTTCGCAGCATTGTATTAATTACTGCCGACTGCATACTGGAAACTGCAAACTGATTAAGTTTCAACTTCCTGCTCTGCAAGTAGTTCGTGATAAAAATCCAGGTAAGCCTTGAGATATTCCTCTTCACCCTTGTAATCAAGCACAGGAATGTCAACATCTTCCACCAAATTTGCTACAGGCTCGCTCATGTTTTCACTTCCGCGAATAACGGCATCTGCATATTTAATAGCTCCTTGGTGCAAGCTAATGCCTTGCCCATTTTGATAAACCTGTAAATCAGATTCTTCAAGATTATTGATAGAAGCTTTGGTGAAAAATTTATTCGTAAAAGTTTTTTCAACCGAATTATCGTACAAAGAGTAGATAATTTTGGAATGATGAAACAAAGGTTCGGTTTTGTATGCTTCCCGAATGTAAATGGGAATCAAACTGGTCATCCAACCGTGGCAATGCACTATGTCAGGTGGCCAACCAAATTTTTTGACAGTTTCAATGACTCCTTTACAGAAAAATACCATTCTGTCAGCATTGTCGTCAAATGGTTTGCCTTCATCATCTTCAAATACAGATTTCCTTCTGAAGAAATCATCATTATCGAGAAAATAGACTTGCATTCTTGCTCCTGGCAAGGATGCCACCTTTATTATTAAGGGAAAGTCATCGTCATCTACAATGATATTCATCCCAGAAAGCCGAACTACCTCATGAAGCCTGTGTCTGCGCTCATTTATCGTCCCAAATCGAGGCATCAAGACTCTGATTTCCATACCTTTTTCCTGAATATGTTGTGGTAGTTTTCGGGCGATCTCAGATATTTCGGAAAGTGCAGTGTAGGGTTGCATTTCTTGTGTTACAATCAGAACTTTCTTCTTGTCTGTCATAGAACACTGTTGTTTATTTACAAAATCTAAAAACGCTTTTAAAAAAGGTGCGCAAAGATAATAAAAAAAGTACCGTAAAAATAAAATTCAAAGCAATGCTTTTTCACAATCCCTTGCAGCACAGTCGTTTTCCGTCGCAATTCGGGTCTTTTTAAAACACCTATATTTGCCTGTTGTTCGATTGAAGTGTAATAGAATTTGAATCCTGATAATTTATGAGAAATTTATTTTCCTCATTTCGCCTGAAATTTTTAATCTTAAACTTTTTTCAAGTCCAATATGGTGATGGCTGCACAAAGTTTAGCCTACCAAAATCTTAAACCTTCAAGATGTTATTGTTTAAAAATGTTTCAGACTTAAAAAAGTACTTGTCTGCACAAAAAGATAATGGAAAGTCAATTGGCTTTGCTCCGACTATGGGGGCATTACACAAAGGACATTTGTCTTTAATTAAAAGGTCAAAGGAAGAAAATGACTGCACCGTTTGCAGCATTTTCGTTAACCCAACGCAATTCAATGAACTTTCTGATCTGGATAAATATCCACGAACTCCAGGTAAAGACGTCCAACTACTTTTAGAGGTTGGGTGTGATATTCTTTTTATGCCTCCAGTTGAAGAAGTTTATCCTCCGGACGACACTAAGGAGGAGCACTTTGATTTTGGTAAATTGGATAAAACGATGGAAGGAGAACATCGTCCAGGACATTTTGAGGGGGTAGCTCAGGTAGTTAAACGATTACTCAATCTCGTCGAACCACACAGGCTATACATGGGACAAAAAGATTTTCAACAATTTACCATCATTCAAAAGATGCTGGAAATGATTAATACTGAAACCCTACTAGTAATGTGTCCTATTGTGAGAGAACCTGATGGCTTGGCCATGAGTAGCAGAAATGTAAGGTTGAGTCCTGAATTGCGAAATCAAGCCGTCTTGATTAGCGAAACCCTGGTACAAACTAAAAAAGATATGCATGCTTTTTTCCCAAGTCAATTGAAAGAAGCTGCTTTGAGAAAACTAAGCATCCCAGGCTTTAAGCCAGAGTATTTTGAAATTGCTGACGGCAGAACCCTTCAACCTGTGGAAGTCCTGGAGGATACCAATTATGCGGTGGCTTGTGCCGCTGTTTGGGTTGGAGATGTCAGGTTGATTGATAATGTGATTTTGAAAAAGGATGATTGAATTATTATCTCTAAATTTTGTTTCTTTTTATTCGAAAAGTATTTTTGGAAATGATAGAATTTGATAAAAATGGGTATATAGAGCCTTATGATGTATTGATTATTGATTTTGATACATTTGTTAGATATTTTGTAATTAATGAATACCGTGTTCAGATTTTTGAGCAGTATAAAAATTTTTTGAATGCATTGGAGGAACTGGAAATCGGTTTTTATCATCAATGGATCAATGGAAGTTTTACATCGAAACGTTTACGACCTGGGGATATCGATGTAGTGACTTTTATTAATTTTAAAAAGTATGATTTGCTAGAGAATGAATTAAGAAATCTAAAAAAGCTTTTTGAAAAAGTGGATTGCTATTTTGTCAAAGATTATCCCGAAAATCACAAGAATCATAACTTTACTAAATTTGACAAAATTGAGTGGAGACATTTATTTTCGACAGATAGGAAAAAGAACTCCAAAGGATTTATACAAATAAATTTCAAATAATATGGAAATTAATGATGCACATCAAATAGAAATTTTTCATACACTTGCAAAAATTGAGAGATTAAACAAGGCAATAGCCTTTCACAAGGCTACTGACAACCCAGACAAATTAGCAATTGAGCAATACTATGAGGTGAAAAAAGACCTAACAGAAAGCCTGTTAAAGCTTTTTGAAGAAATGGATTTAAAATTACAAATGGCTGCTTAATAACAAGAAAACAATAAGTTGAACATTCAGGACAGATTCTTTGGCATTTGCATCCCGTCCGTTTGCGGTTCATTCACTTGGAAGTTCCCCAAACTTCCACCCTGGGGGATCGCTCATTCGTCCTTTAAAAAATGATTATTAAAATTATACTTCTCTATTGCTTCCTTCTTCTCTTTTTTGGAAGCTGCTTTTCGAAAAAGAGCATTTATCAACAAAATATTTCTGGCTCTGATAAAAGGCTCGAAATCCAGCTTCTACCCCAATCTTGCATACCTGATAGTGGAATGATTACTTTAGAATTCAATTTGAAAAATATTTCTGAATATCCCATTGAGGTTAATAAAAATAAAGTTTACATTAAGCCAGAAGTAAGGGATTCAAGCCATAAACTGCTTGTACCATCATTTATTGGGTGTTTTATTCCTATGCAGGAAAGGAGATATTGGGAAGATGCATTAACTAAATTACTGCCCGGTCAAAGCATTTTAGTCCTAGCATCTGTAGATTATCTTAATTTCTATGATTTAGAAAGAGGGAAGCAGTATTTTCTAAATGGAATTTATGAAAATACATGTAAGGAAAAGGGTGTTGTTGGATATTATGAGACTGATTACCAGGAATTTATTATTTGTGATTGAAACAACCATTAGGCATAGATGTGAAAGATTTCAAAAACCTTTCACATCTAAAAATCCACCTACATGACTTTAGTCACGCCAGGTACTGGTATTGGATAATAGCCCTTATCATTGGGAAGAATTGGTGGATTGGCATCCCAGGCATATACTTCAGGTGCCAAATTCAATTCTGAATTAATTGCATCTTCCCATTCTACAATTTGTCCTGAGTAGGTGGCCATCCTTCCCAAAATGGCAGTCATGGTGCTTTTTGCTCCATTTTCGGTATCGTCGAATTTATAGTCTCCATTTGCAATGGCTGCAAATAACTTGTCGTGCTCTACTTGGTAGGGGTTTGGATCTCTCCTACCATCGTGTTTGAAGATGGTATGACCGCTTTTCGTCAAAATCAAACCAGGTTTAGGTGCGGAACCATTGGTTCCATGAAATGCTTCGGTCACTCTACTGGCACATCCTTTTATGTGACGGCATTGACTATACATTCTGCTGCCATCGGCATATTCGAACTCTACAAAATGGTGATCAAAAATCTCTCCGTGCTCTTTGCCATTTCGGACTTGTCGCCCTCCCATACCATGTGCTCTTACTGGATAATCTTTTTTGACCCAATTACCGACATCCAGATTGTGAATATGCTGTTCATTAATGTGGTCACCACATAACCAATTGAAGTAATACCAATTGCGCATTTGGTATTCCATTTCTGTCTGACCAGGTTGGCGTGGTCGTTCCCAAACGCCGTCGCTGTTCCAGTAAACCCTGGATGTCACGATATCTCCAATTACGCCTTCATGTAGTAATTCCACCCACTTTTTATAAACTGTTTGATAATGCCTCTGCAAACCAACCACCACATTTAATTTCTTCTTTTTAGCCATTTCTGCAACCTCCAATACTTTCCGAACTCCAGGAGCATCTACCGCAAGCGGTTTTTCCATAAACACATGTTTTCCGGCCCGAATTGCCGCCTCAAAATGCATGGGACGGAAGCCTGGAGGGGTTGTCAAAATCACTACATCAACTAGCGGAATTACTTTTTGGTAGCCATCAAAACCGTCAAATTTATGCTCTTCTGGAACCTCAACCCGGTCACTTACATTCACAGGTTCCTCTCTTGACCAGTCTTTGAATTCAGGATCTGTAATGGTATTATAGCATTTATCCAAGTTGTCACGGAAGGCATCAGCCATAGCGACCAATTTCACGTTTTGATTTGCGAGTAAGGCCTGTACTACGGCCCCGGTTCCTCTTCCTCCACATCCAATCAATCCAATTTTAATGGTATCATCGCCATCGATATGAGCCTTGGCAGCCATCGCCATTTGGCTACTCATCACCAGTCCGCCAGTTGCAAGTGCAGTATTTTTAACAAAAGTCCGGCGATTAATGCCAGAAGATTTTTCATTTTGTAGGTGTGTCATGGTTGTATATTTTTTTACAGAAAGGTCAAAAATAGCAAACGAATGGAAATAATTTGAATATTTATCAGAAGTACAAGAGGTGAGCTATTTAAGAGCTTTGATGCTTTTGAAAAATTTCTCCCCAGTTCCCCCTTAAAGTCTTCGACAAATCATTCCGTTCCAAAATGTCCAAAAAATCTTTTCTGGGAATAGTTTTCGCACCCAGACTTCCCAAATGTGGTGTTTGTTGCTGGCAATCGATTAGTTGGAAATCATGTTTTTCTAAAAATCGAACCAATGATATGAAACCAAACTTTGAGGCATTGCTTTCAAGCGTGAACATGGATTCACCAAAAAATACTTTGCCCAAAGCAATTCCATACAATCCTCCTACCAGGTTCCCCGATTTCCACACCTCAACTGAATGTGCAAATCCTAGGTCATGTAACCGAGTATAACCCTGTATCATTTGCTCTGATATCCAGGTGCCCGATTGTCTATTTCGTTTTACATCAGCACAGTTTTGCATAACGCTTTCAAAAGCCTGGTCTATCGTCACTTCAAACTTTTTTTGGTTGAAATAGGAACGCATGCTTTTGGCAATTTTCAAATCTTTTGGAAGGAGCACAAAACGAGGATCTGGACACCACCAAATGATGGGTTCACTTGGATCGCTCCAGGGAAATATACCATATTGATAAGCCAACAAAAGTCTTTTTGCGGAAAAATCTCCCCCTACAGCAAGGATGCCTTCTTCTGTTGATAATTCAGGATGAGGGAAGGCAAGGGCATCGTCTTGAAGAAAATATACTGGCAATTTTTTTGTGATTATTTCGATCCTATGTATCGGTGGATTCCATCTAAAAATTCATCAACAGTTGAGTCAATGATTTCTCTGTGATTGGGAATGATATCAATTGAATACCATTTTATTTCTGTTTTTCATTTTGGGAAAAAGTCGAAAAAAAAACGAGCAAAGTGAATAATAGACTTTGCTCGTTTTTAATTTATCTTTTCAAGTGAAAATTATTCAATTACAGCAGATAGCCCACGATCTGTCAATGCTTCTCTGGGTGGTCTCAATTCAGATTTTGGAGCTGTTTTTACAGTCGCTTTACCTTTAAAGTGAATCAACAGGGACAATTGTTCAGATTGTTGGCGACTGTGTCCCAAAATTTCCATAAAACATTTGATGACCCAATCAAAAGTGTTGAAATCGTCATTGTAAACAATAAGCTCTGACTGTTCGCCAGTACCGGTGTCCGACAATTCTTCTTCAACAATAACTTCTTCTAATTCTTCGGTTAAGTGGTTGTGAATCATAAGCTTAAGTTTAGCTTTTGCAATGATGCAAATAAAAAATATAACGGATCCCAATTAATTCAAGGAAGCCAATGTATTTTTCACTGCTTCAAAGTTCGGTAAATCTCCGGCACTTTCCAAAACTTCTGTATATTGAACGGTACCTTCTTTATCTATAACGAAAGCAGAGCGTTTTGCGACGCCTTTCATCCCCAAAACAAATTCTTCATACAAGGCATCGTAAGCTCTGGATACCTCCTTGTTGAAATCAGACAATAAGGGGAAATTTAAACTCTGTTCGGCTTTAAATTTGCCTAGTGTGAAAATAGTGTCCACAGAAACTGCTAAAATTTCAGCGTCTAAATTGCCATATGTCGCAATATCATCACGCATCATGCACAATTCTTTGGTGCAGACTCCTGTAAAGGCTAATGGGAAAAATAACAAAACGACATTTTTGCCTTTGTAGCTTTCTAGTGCTACTTCTTGTTTTTCCGAGTCATAAAGTGTAAAATCAGGTGCTTTATCTCCTACTTTAATTGCCATGTGAAGTTGATTTTCGATTTTGATTTACAAATGATGATTTTTAAGGGGTTTGGAAATAAATAAGGTACCTCAAGTAACAAGTTAGATGGGGTAGCTTATTTTTTGCCAAATTCCTAAACACCGACCATCTGTAAAAGTGATTCTAAAAACTAGTTTATGAAACCCTAAAGGACCATTTTGGTTCAAAAAAGAGATTTATTGGTACGAAATATCTCCTAAAGTTTCATATGAATCACCTTTTCATTGTTAAGCATTCATTAAAATGCGCACAAAGATACTGCGACCTACCTAATTTTCTTTGCTTTACCCTTGTTAAATTTCTGTTTAAGTATGCTTGATTTATCGGAAAGGTTGGAAAAAAGACGTTTGAATTGCCTATCTGAAAATCATGGATACGATCACTTCCTATTACAACCAAGCTACATTGCGCATGAATCCTACCTCCAGGGCATATCTCGAATTGCACTTTGCAACGGTCCTTTTTGGATTTACAGCGGTATTGGGGAAGTTGATCCAACTGGATGCAACAGTATTGGTTTGGTGGAGAGTGTTGTTTACTTCGGTCAGCTTGCTTTTCTTGATTAAGGTGGGGAAATTATTTCGAGAATTGCCATTGAAAACCATTTTGCAATTTGTAGGCATTGGTATTTTGGTCGCGCTTCATTGGATTACTTTTTTCCTGTCAATTCATTTAGCGAATGCTTCTATCTGCCTTGTGGCGCTTGCTACCGGAGCAATATTTACAGCCTTTTTGGAACCAATGCTTATGAATCAAAAGATAAAATGGTATGAAATTGCGCTTGGTTTATTGATTGTCCCTGGTTTAATGATGATAGTTGATAGCACTGAATTGTCCATGCAACTTGGACTTTGGATTGGTTTGTTGTCTGCTTTCTTCATGTCCCTTTTTGGAACCCTGAATAAAAAATACATTCACAAAACTGAACCATTAAATATTACCTTTCTGGAATTGGGAAGCTCTTTTCTGTTTATCAGTCTAATCCTTCCTTTTTATTTTGGAACGGTAGAAGGATTGAAGTTTTGGCCCACAGGTAAAGATTTGATCTACCTCATCATTCTCTCATTACTTTGTACTACTTTAGGATATGTATTAGCCCTTAGGGCATTAAAATACATTTCTGCTTTTGCTGCCAATTTAACTGTAAACCTGGAACCTGTTTATGGGATCTTACTCGCCATCGTGATTTTGAAAGAAAATCAGGAATTATCAGCGGGGTTTTATTGGGGGGTGCTATTGATTTTGGGAGTGGTGTTTAGTTATCCTTATTTGAAGAAGGTATTTGAGCGGAAATCCATCGTTGATTGACTTTTTCTAAATTGTAGAACAACAATGTGGGGATTCTAAAAAACTGTCATTCTCAGACTATAATGTGTTTGCTCATTGTTTATAGATTTATGATTGCTACTGATGTCTAGGTGTTCTAATTACTCAATGGGTAAAGAAAACTTTCTGATTAAATACTCCCTTATTGGTTTTTAGCTGTAGGAAATAATATCCTGAATTCAATTCTTCTGCATTGATTATCAAAACATTATCTTTCCCAATAATAACCTCTTGTTTGATACTTATTCCCTGCTCATCCCAAATACTTAAGGCTTCCATTTCCAGGTTTTCAGGTGTTTTTATGTGTAAAATCCCATTTGAAGGATTCGGGAAAACATCAATTTGTGCTCTGTGTAATTCAAATGCTTGCAAACCAACCAATTCTTCATATTCAAATGCCCCTAAATCAATTATACCACCAATGATTCGACTATTACCTTCCAAATCGGTATAGGAGGTATTGATTTTATTATTGCCTTTATCAATAAGTGGAGATTGAGTGGTTAATTGGAAGTTACCATTCGTTGTGGGAGCTTCATCGGGAGCAATGGGCTCATAAAAGAGAGGGTCATTTTCAGAACCGATTCCATTCAAGTTACCTGGCAATTCAGATTCAAAAAAATGTTGTACCAAGCTGAACTTCATGTTTATAGCCCCATCCGCAAGATTATAATTGCTTTCACTTTGAAGCAGAATTCCATGCTCAACTTTATTGTTCCATACAATGGTATTGCTCAGAAAACTTTCAGAACCAAAGTTGAATAAACCGCCTCCGTCTTCCTGAGCGAAATTGCCTGATAGGGTGCAATTAATCAAATGAGGCTCTGAGTGATTCGTATTATAAATACCACCCCCGCGAAGGGCTTTATTGCCAGAGATAAGGCAATTGATAAGTACAGGAGAAGATTGAAAATTGTAAATGCCACCGCCGAATTGACTCAAAGCCTCATTGCCCGAAATTTCACAATTCACAATCTCGGGAGAAGAAAAAAGGAAGTTATAAATACCGCCACCACCACCTGTGGTCGTATTTTCTGTAAAACGGCAATTGATAATTTGAGGATTTGAATTTGCTAAATTGTAAATCCCTGCCCCATACTGACCACCATTTTGAAAAAAATGGCAATTCACTATTTTGGGAGAGGAGCCCTTGTTAAACATCCCACCGCCCCGCTCATAAGGTTCGGGGTCATTGGCATTGCCTGCGGTGATGATAAAGCCATCGAGCATTGCGGAGCTGTTCAAATTGTTGTTTTTATTCTCAAGAACGTTGTAACTGTTGTCACTCATATCATTGGGCGTGCCAATGTCACCACTTAAAATGGTCAGGTGATTTAACCAATCTCTTTCATAAAGTTCTTTTTCGTCCCCTTTAAACCCACCATATATGGAGACTCCTTTTTTCATGACAAAGGAGATTTTTCTGTCAGTTCCATCTGTAGGTTTATAGGTGCCTTCAGCTACCCAAATTTGGTTTCCGTTTTGGGCATTTAAAAGTGCATTTTGTAAGTCGGTGTAAGCGTTTTCCCATGAGGTACCGTCATTATTGCCGATTGCCGATTTATTGACAAAGATTTGAGCATGAAGAGGAGATAGAAGCCCAATAGCCAGGCTTAATAGGTAAATAGTCTTTTTCATTTTACAGTCGGTGATTTATTATAATATTATTACAAGTGGAACGAATATAAACCTAAAAATGTGGATTAGGAAGTTCTTTTTAGGATATAAAGATTTTAACATGCAAAAAAAACATGTATCATCCCCCCAAAGGGGCAAGCTGAATTTTCAAATTACATCTTAAATCACTGAATTTCAACTCACTATGTAATGTATTTTTGTTGCGGGGTGCGAGTTGCGGGTTGGTCAAACCCGCAACTCGCACCCCGCAACAAATTGAATATCAACAGATTAGGCAAAAAAAGATAAACGAAAGGTTTTTTATTGCCAAAATTTAGCTTGCCCTTCTGGGGGGATGACTCATCTTTAAATATTGCTTAATTATTTGTTCATTCCACCACAATCTTCCCAACCCCAATAAGGGTTTCATCTGCCTTTATTTGAAATAGATACAATCCGCTATTTAAATTTTTTCTTTCCAGGTTGATTTCATTTCCTTCAAATTGTTGTTTGCGAATCAATTTACCTGTTGCATCATACAAGACTATTTCCCCGCTTTGGAAATCTTGCCCCTCCAATTGGATAGTGGTTTTAGTCCCAAATGGATTTGGAAATGCTTGTATTGATACATTTGGTATAAAAACCTGAGTGGTATTGACTATGAAATGTTCCCCAATGGTATGATCTGTTTTATTCGTAATTACTGGGTCATTGAAATCGAAATAAATAGCTGCTTCATTGTTTATAGTAGTCCCCAAATCCAGATTGGGTTTTTGAGCAATCCTGAATTTTACAAATCCATGTGAAGCGGGCTCGTTGATATTGCTATCGGGCAGCATGATATTTTCGAAAATGAAATGAAGAGTATCACTTCCCAGAATTTCCAATTTATAAGGATGGCTACTAGTTCCAGGACGTAGGGTCGTCATATCCAAATATGGAGAGAGCACGTCTTCTATTAAAATGTTGAAAGCTGTATCGGTGCCGGTATTTTGAAATCGAATGTGGTAATCCAGTTCTTGTCCACGCTCAATCAGATGCTCCTCGCCATAACCCTTCGGAAAGCCTCGTTTGTCATTTGGATCCCAACTTCCTATGACTTCATGACAATCTATGGAAATAAAGGTGTCCCCATCATCTTCATTGAACTGGGTCACCCAACCCATGCTAAAAGTTCCATCGTCATTTGTCCCACATCCTTCCACAGCAACCAAAGGTTGTGAATTGCCGGGATGATCAGCCACTTGCTCTACATCCATGATCCAGGTGGCGCCATTGGCAGGAAAGGTTTCTACTCGTGATTCCATGCTATTTAAAGTGAATTCGTAAGGCTCTGTCATAAACATCACCCCATCTTCTATGACGATGAATGTGGAATTGTCTGTCATATCGCTATCTCCCACATTTTCAATTGTAAATATGACTTCGTCCTGAGTACATTCTGCTGTGACTTCCAGACTGGCACCCATCCAACCTGGACAAGGCTCATCGGGATATATATGTGCTTTGGCACAAAGTGTCTCACCCAAAGTCGCCATACAGGAAACATGTACAGTAATGGTAAAGTCTCCACAGGCTCCAACTGCTACATCTCCCAATTCAAACTGGTAGGCATTATTTCCCAGATCTGTATAGGTAATAGAAGCATCCAAAACTTCAATGAAATCATCAAATTCAACCACAATGATAGCATCTTCGGCAGTTGCTGTCCCGGAATTACAATAGTCCAGATAGTATTTGGAGTCGAAACAACGACGCAAAAACCAGGTGCTGATGTCCACACTCATTAAAGGACATTCTTCAACAATTTGGGCTTCAAAGTTGACTACCTGTATATCGTTTTCATCGACAACGGTTATAGCAATATTATTCTCGCATACAGTCCAGAAAACACTAGGTAGCAAGACCTCTACCTCATAATCTCCAGGTAAAACATGCATCAAATATTCGCCATTGGCATCTGTAAAAGCAAAGAAGTCAACATCTCCAATGGCTTTAACCATCCATCCAGATAAGCCTTCCTCACCTGGATCTTCCAAACAGTTGAGGTTGTCATCCCATATAATTTTACCCTGAATGGTGCCACACTCTTCGTCGTTGGAGGTGACTTCTACACAATCTACTGCGGAACAGCCATTGGCAGCATTTACAACAGTTAGACAATAAATTCCAGGCTGGCTGACGGTAGCTATAATGGAGGTCGAAAATATGGTTCCCTGATAATCCCATTCATAAAAGAGGTCTGGATCTGGTGTTCCACCTGCTTCCAGAATGGTCAATCCTTGGGTACAATCTATCATGGTGTTTCCTGTAATAAAAGCTATTGGGGCTTGAGTATCATCGACAATGGTAAAACTCGTTTCAGAAGAACAGCCATTTGCATCTATTACTGTTACAGAATAAGTTCCCGGAGCAAAAATAGTTTGCTGTGGACCAGTTCCACCATTTGACCATAAGTGGGTATAAAACCCGACTCCCCCTGTACAAGTTAAATCTACAACTACAGCTGTTTGGTTACAGTCCAAATCACCGCTTACTGTTAGTGCACATATTATTTCGAGCGGCTCCAACAAAAAGAAAGCTTCTTCTACAGAACAGCCCGTAACATCAGTTATTGTAACAACGTAAGTGCCGGAAGGCATCCCAATGGTTGTTGGGCCTGTTACCCCATTGCTCCATTCATAGGTATATGGGGCTGTCCCTCCAGCTACATCGATGGTTATTTCCCCATCAGCAGCTCCAGCGCAGGATGGATCAATAGTAGAAGAGGATATAACCATAGGAGCAGAAAAAACAATTGGAGTTCCGACAGAAACAGACAAGCAAGGGTCGGTGAGATCCACATTTCCCGTTCCGTCATCATTCCCTACAATTGCGGACAGATAATAAGTCGTTCCATAATTCATGCCCATTGCAAAAACAGCGATTGGGTCGCTATAAGTGCCAAAAATATTTCCCAAACTGTTGCCTGCATTATCGTGAGCCACAAATTGCATCACATCATTGGCATCTAAAAACTCGTCTCCATTATGAATTAATGTCAAAGATTCTCCTGGGCAGACAGTGGCAATTCCTGAGTCCATCGTACCTGCCTCAGAATCGCATTGTGCCGAGGTCATGTTGGGGGATAAAAGTGCTAAAACAAGGAAATGAAAAATGTAACCGTAAATCCTAGTCATGAGAATTGCTTTTTTGTTTTGAATCAGCTCTGTGCAAGACTTTGAATAGCCATGCTACTTGATGATACAAATGTTGAGCAAAACGATGGAAGAAACAAACACATTTTTTAAAAAATGTAGAGTGATTATTATAATTTTTGATAGGTTTTTTATTTATTTAAAGGGGGTTTTAGTAGGAAAATGTAGAGCAAAAAAAATATAAGTCTATCTCATTTTATGAAAAAATCATTGGTTTGGGACATCATTCAGTGCTTTTCAAAAAAGGAAATCAAAACTTTTCGGCAATTTTTAGCCTCTCCTTATTTCAACCAAAGAGCTGATTTAAGACATCTTTTTGATTACTTAATCGGGGTTCAAATTGCAGGAAAAGCAGCACCAACTCGGGAAGTATTGTATGGTGAACTTTTCCCGAATGAAGTATTTGACGATCAAAAATTGCGATTGTTGGTTAGTTATTTATTGAAGTTATTGGAAACTTTTTTGATCCTGGAAGAAAGCAAATTGAATAAATTCCCAAATCACAAATTGCTTTTAACAGCATATAGGAAGCGAAACCTCAATCGACATTTTCAAAAATCCCTGAACCGCACCCAAAAGCTATTTCAGCATCAGCAATTTCGACACTCCGAATTTTATTATTACAATTTCCTGGTGGAAAGTGAGCGATACCAATTTCTTTCAGCAACCGGGCGTACGCAAGAAATGAATTTGCAGGAAGTGGAAAATAACCTGGATGCCGCCTTTTTGAGTATGAAACTGCGTCAGGCTTGTTTTTTGCGTTCCCATGAATTGGTTTATAATACTCATTATCAGATTAGTCTTTTGGAAGAGATCCTTGATTTAGCCTCACAGCCAGCATTTATTGAGAATCCAGCAATCTCCATTTACTGCCATTGTTTTAAGGCCCTTTTTCAATCCGAAGACGAGCGGGATTTTCAGGCTTTTAAGAATAAATTGTACGAATTGACACCACATTTCCCAAAAGCAGAGATTCGCGATTTGTACCTTTTGGCCATCAATTATTGTATCAGAAAACTCAATGAGGGAAAAGCAAGCTTTTTGCAAGAAACCCTCGATCTGTATCAACGAGGTCTGGAAAACGAATTGCTATTGGAAAATGGACAATTATCGAGGTTTGCCTTTAATAATATTGCTGGAATAGCTATTAGACTCGGAAGGTTTGATTGGATAGAAAATTTCATGAAATCCTACAAATCCTATTTAAACCCCAAATACCGGGAAATCACCTTCAGCCTCAATGCAGCAAAATTGGAATACACCAGGAAAAATTACAGTTTAGCGCTGCAATATCTGCAAAAAGCAGATTATAAAGACTTGATAAACAACATGGTCGCCAAAACCCTACAACTAAAAATCTATTATGAATTGGGAGAATTCGATCTTTTGGATTCCCTTTTAAACACCATGCGCATTTTCATTCGCCGAAATAAAAAAATGGGCTATCATCATGAAAACTGGACCAATATTGTCAGGTATACCAAGAAACTTGCGGAGTTGAATCAGTTTGATAGAGCTTCAACAGAAGCTTTAAAAATTGCTATCGAAAAGGAGGAGATTTTAACCGAAAAAGAATGGCTTTTGAGACAATTAGAATGAGGTGATGCCTTGGGGAAAGGTTGTGGGCAGGAAAAGGTGTTGCCTCATGCTTTGTGTCCCGGAAAATGAGACAACACCTTTTTCCTTTGCTCGAAGCTATGGCTCAAGGCATCACCTCATTTTTGGGAATTTATTTACAACGAAATAAAAAACTTGGATCCCCTGTCACCCAGCCAATATCTTCTTTTGGGGCATCTTCCAATTCTAACTCTCCTTCATAACCTGCTCTTAATTGACCCGTATAATTCACTTTTATCCAGGGGGTGCCATTTAGTTTCCAGCCTTCCAATACATCTACCACTTCGCCTTTGCTGAAAACACGAAATATCTCACTTGCCTCGCTTGATTGGGCGTACATAGTCACATCTTCTTCGCTGATCCAACAATAGGATTCTTTTTGCTCACTTATGTCCAAAGGTAAGCGAGCCATTACCCCTTCTTCCACTCCACAGGGTTCGAGCGGGTTTAGATCAATACTTCGAAATTCATAAAAGACAGGCGTACAGGTCCCGGATTGAATCTCCTTGCGCAAACAATCAAATTCTTTCCCAACTACAATTCCATTTTGTTGCAACCAGTTTAAGGAGGGATTCTTTCCGTCCTGAATGGTCAAAAGTTCTCCATTGTGACGCTCAGGGGTGTCTTCTGCTTCAAATTGGAAAATGACCATTCTGGGTTCAGGGCAGGCTCCACCTTCTGCTTCGATTATTTCCAGGATGGTGGCTTTTCCTTTGGATTGGCGGTATTCGCAATCGCCTCCCACTAAAGGCGTTATTTCCGTTTGGACTTGAGTCTTGGTTTTGCAAGCGAATTGACCCAAAATGATAAAGGAGAGAAAAAGGACTGTCAGAAATCTCATATGCTGAATATTTGAAATCCAAAGTTAGGAATAGAATTAACAATAGTATGACTAAAGTGAATTATGGTTTTAACTTAAATGAAAATGAAAATGAAAATGAAAATGAAAAAATGAAAATGGTTTTCAGTACTCAATTTTTATTTTCATTTAGTTCAAAGGTTTTCATTCTTTTCAATTGCTGGTATCATGGGGTGGATTAATTTTCGCTGAATAATTCCATTTAGCTTATATTGTTGGTGCTAAGGTTTGCGAATTTTCGCCAATTTCTTCTAAATTCGCTTCTCATGGCTACTAAATCACAAAACGAGCGAATAATTTTTGGACTGAAGGTCAAACAGTTTAGGCAAGAAAAAGGGCTTTCCTTTTCAGAGTTGGCAAAGGAGACGGGCATGTCAGTTTCGTATTTGAATGAAATAGAAAAAGGGAAGAAGTATCCAAAAACAGATAAGATCCAGGTGCTTGCTGGCGCTCTAAATGTGCCCATTCCTGAATTGACCTCTTTGGCGCTGAACCACAAACTAGCCCCCATTTCAGATTTGTTAAATTCCAATTTCCTGAATGAACTGCCGCTCGATTTGTTTGGGATTGAATTTTCCAAGATTGTCGAAATTATTGCCAATGCGCCAACTCGTGTAGGCGCTTTTATTTCCACTTTGGTAGAACTTGGGCGAAACTATGCGCTTGGCGAGAAAAATTTCTACTTCGGCGTATTGCGTTCTTATCTGGAATTGCACAACAATTATTTTGAAGAAATAGAACATGCTGTAGATGAGTTTGTACAAAATAACCGCATTCCAAAAGATGGTAAGGTGCCGGTTTTAATGCTGAAAGGGCTTTTGAAAAAGAAATACGGTTATTCCATTATAGAAGATGGCTTTTCAGAATTTCCCGAATTGAAGGATTTGAGATCCTTTTTCATTCCGGAAAAAAAAGAATTGCGACTAAACGGCAACCTAAATGAAATTCAGGAGGCATTTCAATTGGCTAAGGAATTGGGATTCAATTATTTAAAACTGAAAGAACGAGCCAACACCGGATCTTTGCTCCGTGTCAATTCCTTTGAAGAGGTATTGAGCCACTTTAAAGCCAATTATTTTGCTGCCGCCTTACTCATCAACCGCGATGCATTCATACAGGATATGAATTCCTTTTTCCGAAATCCAGTTTGGAATGGTGAATTGATAACCCATATCATTCGAAAATACCAAGCTTCTCCAGAAACCCTCATACAACGTTTGACCAACCTGCTTCCCAAGCACTTTGGTATTCAGAAACTATTTCTACTTCGCTTTGTACATGATCACAATAGTGGAAAATTTCACATTGACAAAGAACTACATCTGCAAGGAAGGCATCATCCGCATAGCAATGGATTGTTTGAACATTATTGCCGCCGTTGGCTTTCGGTTTCCTTGCTAAATGATTTATTTGACATGCAAAAGAAAGGGCAATATGCGGGAACGATAGTCAGTGCTCAAATTTCAAACTTTCTCGGAACCCAGGACGAATATTTTTGCATCACTTTTGCTCGGCCGGCATATCCATCACCAGAAAAAAGTGTGAGTACGACCATTGGCATTTTGTTAGATGAATCGTCCAAACAAAAAGTCCGATTTTTCAATGACCCGGCTGTGCCTTCAAAAACTGTAAATATCACCTGCGAAAGATGCCCGATTGAGGATTGTGAAGAAAGAGCAGCCGAGAAGAAAGTGATTTTGGCAAGAGAGAAAAGGAAGGAAGTGCAGCAAGCTTTAAATCTGATAATGGAGGCATAATAAAATTTTGGATTTCACTTGGACACCCTTCGACCTGCCATTTCTGAACTAAAAAATGTCCAATTTCCAATAGAATCATATGTCTCCTTCAATTCCTTTAGTAGTGCCTCTGTGGATGCCATTAAGAAAAAGAACGGGGTCAATGAAGTCAAAAAGCACCAAAGCCTGATTTATGAGCGGATGCCCCACCAAACTTTTAACAATTTGAAACCACATTGAATACTTTCTCAAGACATCTGTGCCAATTGATAAAATACCCCAAAAACCAAAACCGTCCCTCCGATTAATTGCCAAAAAGCCTTCCAGGGATTTTCATAGTGAGGCACCGAATCGTTTGGACTTTCAAACAAAGCCTGATAAGTCATAAAAGTGGTCGCCATGACCAATCCTGCACCCAACCATGCAAAAAGACTATACCGCATAAAAAGGTATAAAATGAGTAGAAAAATGGAAGCCATGGCTCCCAGCGTAGTGGGAAGGGCAGGATCCATTAACTCCAGTGGATGCTCTCCAAATTTTTCTTTGTAAATCTGAAATTTAATAAGCGGTTTGAGTACCCAAAAAAAGAAAATGGGGAATAAGAGCAGCCATATCCAAATCTGAGGTGGAGATAGGATTTTGTCCAGGGAAGCGAAATAATTGAATAATAAAAGGATGGCTACTAGCACTAAAAGTTGTGCCTTTAAACCGGACTTGGGTGCTGGATAAATTTTGTTTAGTAAATCGTAGGTTTGGTTGGTTCTAAACATGGCTTCCAGATAGCCGCTTCGCGCTTTGGTATCAGATGGATTGAGCCGCAAGGCTTCTTCAAAATGAGACGCTGCAGTATTGTAATTTTCCTGAAGCATTTCAAATTCGCCCTTGACCAAATGATTTTCTGAATCTTCTGGATCAATGCTCAGGGCTTTATTGATACTCACAATCGCTTCCAAAAGTTGGTTTTGATCTTTTTGAAACTGGCTTCTGATTTTTAGTGCATAATCATTTTCAGGGTCTAGACTTAACGCCTGCTCCAAATAATTTTCTGCCTGTACTTTTTTATCAACACTCCAAAGTGCGATACTCAAATTGATCAAAGCACTCACTGAATAAGGGTTTTTCTTGGCAGCAATACTTAAATGACGAGTTGCAGGATGTGGATGCCCTGCCCGCAAATGTGCTGTACCTACGGCAAAATGGACTTCTTCCGAATCGGGATGTGCTTTCAAGGCATCTTCTCCCAGTTCGAGACTTCGTTTTGAATCTTTGAGCATGCTGAATGCCAGAATTCCCAGAGCTAAGGCAAATTCATGCTCAGGGTCAATAGATAAAGCATTTTCCACTTCCAGCAAACAATCGTGGTAGCGGTTGATGTTATAAAATTGCCAGGCTCGGTGAGCATGGTATTCGGCTCGTGAAGATGATTCCAAAGTTTTAAGGTTTTTTGAAAAAATGGAAATTATGACTTGTTTCGAAAGAAAAATGCATTTTTTACCGTTCCTATTCTTAAATTTTTTCGTCTCATGCTGTAAATAAAGCAAATTTGTGGCAAAGATTGACAATTTGTAAATTCGGCAAAATATTGTAGCCGCCCAATTCATTGGGCGAGCTAAATAGTAGAAAAAAATAATGGTTCTTTACTGTTCCTTAACCAGCCAATAAAATTGGCGGTTACAAAAGGGCATATAAAAATTGAAATAATGAAAAAACTAACTGTGATTAAGACACTTCCCCTGGTAGCATTAATGATGCTCATCAACTGGCAGTGTGCATACAATCCCGTTACCGGTAAAAAAGAATTTAGCCTGATGTCTGAAAGCCAGGAAATGAACCTGGGTAAACAATCAGACCCTGAAATTATCGCATTTTACGGTTTGTATGAAGATCAGAAAATGCAGGATTTTATTAATGAGAAGGGCAAGGAAATGGGCAAGATTTCTCATCGTCCAGAACTGGAATACAAATTTAGAATCCTGGATTCGCCCGTCGTCAATGCTTTTGCAGTACCCGGAGGTTATGTGTATTTCACCAGAGGCATCATGGCACATTTCAACAATGAAGCAGAATTTGCAGGTGTGCTGGGACATGAAATCGGTCATATCACCGCTCGACATTCTGCCAAGCAATACACTTCTCAAACTGCCTTGTCTTTAGGTTTCGTTTTGGGATTGGCGGTTTCTGAAAAGTTTAGAGACTACTCAGATTTGGGCGGTGCTGCCTTGCAATTGACCTTCCTGAAGTTTAGTAGAAACCATGAGAGCCAATCTGACAAATTAGGAGTGGAGTATTCTACTGCTATCGGTTATGATTCTCACCAAATGGCAGATTTTTTCCAAACGCTCTCGAGAATGCGAGGCGAAGGAGAAGCCATTCCAAATTTTTTGTCTACGCATCCGGATCCAGGAGATCGTTACAACAGAGTGCATGCACTATCTACCAAAGAGCAGGCAAAACCAGGAGTAGATGCTGCCAGTCTAAAAGTGAATCGGGAATCCTATCTGCGAATGATTGATGGCATTACCTACGGTGAAGATCCACGTCAGGGCTATTTCGAGAATGGCAAATTTTATCATCCCGAGATGAAATTTGAGTTTCCTTACCCAGGTGATTGGCAAACGGTGAATACCCCATCCCAAGTACAAATTGCAGATAAGGGAGGGAAAGCCTTGATTATTTTGACCCTAGCTCAAGAAGAAAGCCTGGGTGCTGCAAAACAAGCTATGATTGCCAAAGATTCGCTCAAAGTAATCGACTCAAGAGATACCCGTTTGAATGGCTTGCAAGCTTCTATATTTACAGCAGATCTGCAAAGCAAAATTCGCTTAAAGACCTACCTGATTCAATACAACAATTTGATTTTTAAAGTGATAGGTTTGGCAGAAATTGCAGATTTCCCAACTTTCAAAAGCCAGTTTGAACGCACTGGAAACAATTTCAAGAAACTAACCGACCAGTCCAAAATCAATGTAAAACCCGATCGCGTACGCATCAAAACTGTGTCGCGAGATGGCACGTTAGAGTCGGCACTAAAAACACATGGTACCAAATCTGACAAATTGGAAGAGCTGGCACTGATCAATGGGATGAAATTGACGGATCAAGTGAAGAAGGGGAGTTTGATTAAGGTGCTGGGTAAATAGTATAAGTTCAAGTTCAAGAATCAAGTTCAAGTTTTTTTGCCTGAACTTGATTCTTGAACTTAATATAAGCCTTCTCTGATTAAAACATACTCTGAATCATCACTTTTTCAGTTTGTGTATTTCCATCTACCTCGATATGCAGGAAGTACAAGCCAGGAGCATAATCGTCCACAGAAAGGCTATAAAAATTGTCTTTTTTCAATTCCCTTTCTAGTATGATTTGTCCCATACTACTGAGCAAGGTCATTTTTCCACTTTCAAAACTATCCAGGACTAGTACATTGAGGATGTCATTTGTTGGGTTTGGATAAATATGGGTTTGAATTTTTTCAGATTGCATGGCATCGAAATTCTGGAAGATATTGGTTTCATCCACATTGATGATGATGGGTTGTCCATTGCAAGCTTGTTGGATGGCAGCTACATTTTGGCAGCCATTGCCATTGGCTGCGATGATTGTATTGCCACCAACTCCTGTAGGAATCAAGGGTTCTACAGGACAGCAATCGGTGAGGAAGAAATTGAAGAACAGGTAAAGATCTCCACCAATACTCGCCAGATTATCGAGACCTGACAGGCTGGTCATTTTGGTGTTGTTGCCTTGTAGATACAATCTACCTCCAATATCGAGAAGCGATTCCAGCCCACTTAGGTTTTCGAGTTTTGAGTTAAATATCATGTCAAACCTGTCACCCACCTCTGCTAAATTGTCAAAACCGGAAAAATCAGCAATAAAAGTTTGTTTGACTACCAGAAATCCTGTGATTTTTTCCACTGCACTCATTGCTGAGAGATTGTTAATATTGGAACCAATAAAGGACACATTGCCATCAATAATGCTATAACAAGGTAGGAATGCATCTACCTGGGCTTGGCTGATAAAGGTGATATTGCCTACAAAAGTAGAACCCACCGTTCCCTCATCAATTTGACCATCGCAGTTGTTGTCGATGCCGTCGCAAATTTCTATAGCGGCTGGATTGATGGAGGCATCATTGTCATCGCAATCTGTTCCTCCACAACTTGCATCAGTATAAGAGTCGCCATCAGCATCAGGGCAACAAATTGGGACTGGGCCACAGAAAACTCCTGTTGTGACCGCTCCGGGGGCAACCCAGTTGGAAGTAGTACCATTGAGAGAGAAGTTTATAAGTGTGCCATCGTGACCATTCCCAGATATATCCGGAAGATTGTTAATACCGGCATTGTTTGCTAAGGCAAGGCCTTCATTGAATTGATAATAAGCCTCTAATCCAGTTTCCGTGCCTGAAAGTTCGCAATTCATTCGACTCAGGATTTCAGCCTGACACAGGGCACGTGTCCAGATGCGAGTTTCGTCCATCGACCCTTCAAAATTATTATTATTGGGATTGGTACCATTTGAGCGAGCACCTAAAACAAGGTTATTGATATTATTCGCTGAGGTGGTTGGCGGAAAAGTACCAGATATAATCTTATCAGCATCAGCTACTTCCACTCCATCGATATATACTTCGACCTTATCAATGTTATTTGCCTGTGTGCCATCAAAAACCACAGCAACGTGAGTCCAGGTATTAACAGTTAGTGCATTGACATCAGTAATCAATACGCCATCATTGGCTGTGGCATTATCATCTATGGCAAAAAGAACCTCATCCGTCCCTACTCTTTGGCTAAAAATCCACATGTCGTCAAAAGATCCTGTATTGCCTTTGCTTATCAACCTCCTGTTAGTTCCGGACAAGGTTGTTGGAAAAATCCAGGTTTCCAGTGTCATTTGAGCAATGCCGTCCAATTGATTGACGTCCCCCATGGTTACATAGTCGTTGGTGCCATCAAAGTTAAGGGTCTCTCCTGGTTGGGCATTTAAAGAAAAAGCGATAAGGAGAGAAAAAAGTAAGGAAATTGCTTGATAGCCTTTGGTAGGGTAGGGTGTAAGTTTCTTCATAATATATTTATTTTTTATTTATATAAATGTTTAGTTCCTTAGAATAGCTCCCAATTCAATAGCGGAGCAAGTTTTAGCTGGTTTGGAATAAGATGATATGGAATTGATGTTTGGGTTGATCATATTGGATCTACAATAAAATCCTATGAAGCTTTAAAAGGTAATACGGTGTTGGTAGGTATTTTGAAAAAAGCCAAAAAATGGAGCGATGGTTGATTTTTGAGATCAAAGTAGCACGGCTCTCCAGAACCGTGCAGGATTTGAAGGTGTAAGTTTTAAAAAGAGGACGAAAAGGTACGGCTCTGGAGAGCCGTGCTACGGATAAACCAGAACCTTGAATACTTTCTCATCGTGTAAGGTTCTGACTTTGACCAGATATATTCCAGTATGCTCCAGGGTTAAGGATGCATCATACTTCGATTGATTATGATTGCGATGCAATTGAATCAACTGCCCTTGAGCATCGAAAATTTCTATCAGGATGCTTTCTTTCTCTGACAATAACACATTTAGTCTGAAATCTCCTGAAGTGGGATTTGGAAAGACGGAGGCTTCAATTATCTGATCAGGCTCCGCTGTCCTTCTACAATTCTGCACTTCAATTAATTTTTCAATAGATAAATTGCCACAAGCCTCATCAAAAACTTCTACCTGAATCATATAGTCACCAGCATTCTCGTAAATATGAACCGGATCCCGATCTGTACTGGTGTTACCATCTCCCAAATCCCAGAAAATGGCAGTTGGAATGAGTGTGGTCTCTGAAGCTTCGATGAGATGTACCGTATCTCCCGCACAGGCTGTACCGGCAATCAGGAAATTACTGATAAATGAGGAACCATCGACTAATTCAATGTCAATGCTGTCTAAATTTGTGCAACCCTGGTCATCAGTGATAAGTACTGTATAAAGTCCATTGACATCGCCTCCGGTGCTAAGGGTTGGATTCTGTTCCGTAGAGCTGAATCCTGATGGACCCGACCATTCCCAGGTACTGCCATCTCCTCCCGTTTCCAGCAATGTAAAATGTTCTTGTTCATTGCAGGGAATGCCATCCATTTCTGCGACTACATCAGGCGTATCATATATCTCCAGGTTTTGAGTAGTTTCAGCCGAACAATTATTCACATCGGTAAAAGAAAAAGTGAGTTCATAGGTGCCAACTGGCAGTATTTCAGGAAACAATTCTGCTGAACCATTGCCATTATCATTTAGACCTTGCCCGCCACTTATGGTAAATATTCCTCCTGACTGATTGCTATTGATGATGCTTGGCGTCGCCAAATTCTGACAATAACCATCTTCCAGGTTCAGGAAGTCCACCTGGGGAAGGGCATTGATTAGGATACTTTGAGTTTGCTCGGCAGTACAGCCATTGCTACCAGTAATTGTGAGTATATAATCTCCGGTAGCATTCAATGTAGCAGAAAAGATGGATGGGCTTTGTTCATTAGAATTGAATCCAGAAGGACCTGTCCATTGCCAATCGATGGCATCTCCGCCAGTTTCCATCAGATTTAGGTCAGTTCCTTCACATAAAGGGTCATTGCTAGAGATCGCAATATTTGGTTGAGGGAAAATATTGATTGTGAGCATATCAGAATTGGTACAACCAACATCATCAGAAATCACCACTGAATAAATTCCTCCAGATGCCAATGGGACATTCGAGATAACAGGATTTTGGTCATTAGAAGTAAAACTGTTGGGTCCTGTCCAATCCCAATTGACCGCACTACCACCAGTTTCTGTCAATTCCAGATCCTCTCCTTCGCAATTCACAGCGTTGGAACCAATATCAATATTCACTAAATCTCTTCTGGTGACGGTTGAATCAATGCTATTTGCACAACCGTTGATATCTGTAAAACTATAAGTGATCCAATAATCTCCCGGAACTAAATCAGTGAGTACCAATTCCGCAGTTCCATTCCCCAAATCATTTAAGCCTTGTGCTGAATTAATTGAAAAATTGCCGTCTACAGGTGTTCCCGAAATCAAAACAGTGCTGTTATTATCAAAACAATAGAAATTGTCGAGGTCGTCTATTTCAAGTACTGGCAATGAATTGACTGGGATATCTAAACTAGCTGAAGCTGTACAGCCGTTTGCATCTGTAATCGTCAATTCATAGAGTCCGCCGTCATTGGGGATGACACCTGTTAGCACCGGATTTTGTTGTGTAGAAAGGAAAAAGTTGGGACCTTCCCATACCCAGTCTACAGCATCTCCGGCACTTTCGGTCAGCATCAAATCGTCTCCTTCACAGAGCGGACCGTTTCCGTTCATTTCTATTTCAGGGGTAGGAAATACATCGATGTTTAATGAAACTGTATTTGCGCAGCCATTTGCATCTTCTATCAATACTTCATACAGACCAGAATTAGAAGCATCTATATTCCCCAATACGGGATTTTGTTCCATTGAAGCGAAGCCATTCGGACCATTCCATAGCCAGGAAGTTGCATCATTCCCATTTTCTTCCAGCTCTAAATCAGCGCCTTCGCAAGGTGGTGAAATGCTTTGAATTGCTGCATTTGGAAGTGCATGCACCATTAAGTTCAAATCAGCTTCAGCAATACATCCATTACTTCCCGTTATTTCAACTGCATACAGTCCAGATGCATTTAAGGGTACATCCGTCAATTCCGGATTTTGTTCCGACGAGCTAAACCCATTGGGTCCTGTCCATTGCCAGCTTTGTGCTTCTCCTCCCGATTCTGAGAATTGTACAGCCTCTCCAAGACAAACTTCATCTGCTCCCATTGCTGCAATTGAAGGAGCGTCATCGATTTGTACAGGAGTTTGAGCTGAATTGGCGCAGCCATTTCCATCAGTGACCATCACTGTCCAAACTCCCGCCGCGGAGCCGGGAATATCATCAAAGAAAGGATTTTGTTGGTCTGAGGACAATCCTCCTGGACCTACCCAGGACCAGGCAATCCCATCTCCTTGTGTTTCTTCCAACTGAAGAGTCGTATTTTCACAAACCGGACTATTATTGTTTGCTTGCACCATTGGAAGCGGGTTGACGATTAAGTTGATGTCAGCTGAATCACTGCAATTGTTGTCATCCGTAATGGACACAGCGTAAGTTCCGCTTAAAGCCGTATTGGCATTGGTGATTTGTGGATTTTGAATAGAAGATTGAAAACCTCCAGGTCCACTCCATTGCCAGCTTAAGGCTGCTCCACCATTTTCGTTTAATTGAATGTTTGCTCCTTCACAAAGAAGGTCAGAAGTTTCAATATTGATTTCAGGATTTGGAAAAACAGTAATATTGATATCCGCCGAAGCAGTACATCCATTGTCATTGCTTACCGTGACAGTATAATTTCCAGAATTATTAGAGTTGGCATTTACAAAATTTGGGTTTTGATTTCCCGACTGGAAACCTGCCGGACCTGTCCAGGTCCATTCGGTCGCATTGCCTCCTGTTTCCATTAATTCAATGGTTCCACCCTGGCACATCTCTGTTATACTTGCGGCAACCATTGCATCTGGCACATTGCCTACTTCCACATTCAAGTCAGCCGTATGGGTTGTTCCGATATCATCAGTGATGGTCACCGAATAAGTTCCTGCCTGAGATGGATTAATTCCTGCAATTATTGGAAATTGATCAGAAGAGTTAAAACCATTGGGTCCTTCCCATTGCCAGCTGATGGCTTGTCCGCCAATTTCATTTAACATCAAATCTTCTCCTTCGCAAAGCGGGCTGTTGCTATAAACGGTGATTGGACCGACTGCTACTACGGCAAATATTTCTTCTTCGGCTGTACAGCCATTGTCATCAGTTACCACGACATTGTAAAACCCCGTTGCGTCCCCTGTTACATTCGTGATTGTTGGATTAGATTCTGTAGAACTAAAACCATTGGGTCCAGACCATTGCCATGCAACTGCCGTTCCTCCATTTTCTGTTAAATTCAGGTTGTCTCCCCCTTGTACAGGGCTATTGCTGGAAGCAGATATGCCCGGGGAGGGATTTACGGTAATATTGATGTTTTTATCATTTTGACATCCTGCATCATCTGTAATGGATACAGAATAATTGCCACTTGCTGCGGTCGTAATATTGCTTATTGCAGGATTTTGGTTGGTAGCTCCAAAACCATTGGGACCTTCCCACAACCAGTTAGATGCTTCTCCACCTACTTCAGATAATTGAAGTTGCATCCCTTCACAAAGATCCATATCTCCGGTAACCTCAATGTTTGGCTGTGTTCTTACTTCAATATCAATTTCGCTAGAATTGGTACATCCATTGGCACCCGTAATGGCTACACTATATAATCCAGCCTCTGTTTGAGTTGCATTGGGAATATTGATTTGTTGATTGGTTGAATTAAAATTGTTCGGACCCATCCACGACCAATCCACTGCTGCTCCTTCATTTTCTATCAGTGATATTTCTTCTCCAACACAAATCGCCTCTTTTCCAGTAATTCCGATCATCGGTGCAGTATTGATGGTCAACAAAGTCGATGACACACTGGAACAGCCATTGTCATCTGTGACGACCACCTGGTAAGTGCCCGCATTGGAAATATCCAAATCGTTAAGCGTTGGATTTTGCAAACTCGAATTAAAACCTGCTGGTCCAGACCATTGCCACTGGGTCGCCTCTCCACCATTTTCAACCAGATTGAAACTTTCATTTTCACAGGCTTGTGCATCAGGGATGGTGGCTACTTCTGGCAAAGGATGAACTTCGAGCTCCACCATAGCTGAATTCTCACAGGCATTGACATCTGTAATGATCACTGTGTAAGTTCCTGTATTAGAAGGATTTAAATCGGACAAGCTAAAAGATTGATCAGTAGAATTGAAGCCATTCGGACCAATCCATTGCCAGCTAATGGCATCACCGGCAGATTCCAGTATTTCAACTACTCCATTTTCACAACTTAACCCATTTTGTTCAGTTAAAACGGCAGGCAAGGGATGTACAATGACATCTGTACTGGATTCACTGGTACATGAATTTGCGTCTGTGATAGTCACATGGTAAGTACCCGATTGAAAAGGAAAAGCATCATCGGCAACTGGATTTTGGATGGAAGATGAAAAGCCATTGGGTCCACTCCATTGCCAGCTCACAGCCTGCCCCCCATTTTCTTCCAGGAGGATGGATGCTCCTTCACAAAGGGAAGCATTTGAATTTGCCATCGCCGTTGGAAGTGCAAAAACGGTTACATCAGTCGAACTTTCAGAAGTACATCCTTCTGCATCGGTGACGAGTACTTCATAGGCACCCGCTGATGCATTTGCTACCAAAGGATTTTGTTCATTAGACGTGAATCCTCCGGGACCATTCCATTGCCAGTCAATCGCATCTCCTGCGATTTCATTGAGTTGTAAATCGTCTCCTTCACAAAGCGGATCATTTTGCGCTATAATGATATTGGGATTTGGTCTTATTTGAACATCCAGGCTGGTGCTATTGGCACAACCATTTTGGTCAATTATACTGACAGCATAATTTCCTGCATTGGTCAAATCTGTGTTTTGAATTTGTGGATTTTGTTCGTTTGAAGCAAAGCCATTGGGTCCAGTCCATTGCCAAGATGTAGCTGCCCCACCATTTTCATTTAATTCTAAATCGGCACCTTCACAAAGCGGATGGTTTGCTGCAACAGAAACGGTGGGTGTAGCATATACCGTTAAGTCGATAGACTCAGTATTGGTACATCCATTATTATCAGTTATGAGTACTTCATACAATCCAGAATTCAGTGTTTCCGAATCATCAATAAGGGGATTCTGTTCAGTCGAATTGAAGTTATTGGGACCAGTCCACTGCCAGTTGGCAGCTGCTCCTCCGGATTCGAATAATTCAATGGATGCTCCTTCACATACATCTCCGGAAGAGGTGACTTCAATGTTCGGAGAAGGAAGAACCGTTATATTTACAGAAGCAGTATTGGTACAATTATTCGCATCTTCAATGATAACCGAATAGTTGCCAGAAACAGGATTGAATAGGATTGGGTTTTGCTCATTAGAACTAAAACCTCCTGGTCCGGTCCATTGCCAATTGGTGGCATCTCCTCCTGTTTCGGTCAAGGTGATTTGATTTCCTTCACAGACATCATCAGTTGGAGGAATAAAAACATTGGGAATAGGATTGATTACCACATCCAAATCGGCACTCGCCGTAGTTCCAAAAATCGTATTGACGGTAACCGAATACAAACCAGAAGCATTGCTGGTGGCATTCGTGATAACCGGATTTTGTTCTGAAGAACTAAACCCATTGGGTCCCGTCCATAACCAGGAAGTCGCAAAACCTCCCGTTTCCATTAGCGCCAGAGTTTCCCCTTCACAAAGCGGATCATTGGCTTCCACAATGGCAAGATCGCTCGTTACCAACACATTGATAGAGCTACTGTTGGTGCAGCCGTTTGGAGCTGTAATGGTCACGAAATAATCACCGGAGTACAAAGGACCCACATTTGTAATATCTGGATTTTGAAGATTGGAACTAAATCCATTTGGACCCGCCCAGCTCCAGAGATTGGCGTCTCCTGCTGCTTCAGAAAGTTCAATGTCTCCGCCAATTGGAACGGGGCTATTGCTCCAAAGGAAGATGTCAGGCTGGTTCAGGACGATTACATCTGTGCTTGCCTCATTCGTACATCCATTTGCAGCTGTAATGGTCACCGAATAGGTACCTGCAGCCGATGGAAAGATATTATTCAGTGTGATGCTTTGAGCACCGGAAAAGAATCCATTTGGACCATCCCAAATCCAGGAGGCGGCATCTCCTCCGACTTCATTCAATTCCAAATTGGTTCCCTCGCAAACGGGACCATTATTTTCAGCCTGAACAAGAGGACGATCCAGCACCGTAATGGTCATCATCGCTGTTTTGGAACAACCTCCACTATTAGTAACAGTCACCGTATAAGTTCCGGCATCTGCAAGTGTAATATTGGTTAGTGTATTATTTTGAAAATTCGAGGCAAAACCGTTGGGACCTGACCACTGCCAGGAAACCCCCTGACCGCTCGTTTCATTTAATTCAAGAGCCTCATCCACACAAACAGGCGCATTGCTGGTAATCACCGCAGAAAAGTCGGCACCAATAACCACATCTGTGGTAGCTGCCGTGGTGCAACCCTCTGAATTTGTGATCGTTACGCTGTAATTGCCTTGATTGCCAAGATTGACATTGTTAATCGTTGGGTTTTGTTGATTGGAGCTAAACCCATTTGGACCTGACCAGAGCCAACTCACCCCATCACCCGCTATTTCCATCAAATTCAAATCCTCTCCGGAACAAAGCGGACCATTGTTGATGGCTTCAGCTGAAGGTTCATTTACATCTATATTGAGTGTATTGATTGAATAACAGGTATTGCCATCCGTTGCAATGAGGGTATAGGTGCCCGAATTAGCAGAAGTGGCAGAGGGAATAACCGGGTTTTGTTGGTTGGAAGCAAAACCATTAGGTCCCGTCCAGTTATAAAATAATGCGCCGGTACTGTTTGCCGACAATTCCAAATCTTTGCCAACACAAGCCGGAGCATTGTAATCAGGGCTGGCAGGTGGTCCGGGCATGATGACCATATCGATGTCATATACATTTGTACAGTTATTGGCGTCTTCAATGGTTACAGAATAGATGCCTGCATTTAATACAGTCGCATTGGGAATAAAGACTGCCTGTCCGGAATGAGAAAAGCCATTGGGTCCCGTCCAGTCCCAACTGGTGGCATTGCCTCCGCTTAGACTGATGACCATATCTTCAAACTCGCAAATAGGGCTATTGCTATAGGTATTGGTAGTCGGTTTGGAATGCACAATGACATCTGTTTGGTCTGTATTGGTACAGGTATTCACATCCGTGATGGTAAGTTGGTAGGTTCCGGCGTTCAAAAGTTCGACATCAGCAATGCTGAGACTTTGCAAATTGGAACTAAATCCATCCGGTCCTGTCCATTGCCAACTAATCGCATCTCCTGCGTTTTCTTCTATCAGTAAATTATCGCCTTCACAAATAGGACTGGTCGCATGGGCAGCCACATCCGGGGTAGGGTGGACCGTAAAATCCAGGTTGCTGTAATTGACACATCCATTGATATCTGTAATGGTTACATTGTAAGTGCCCGAATTAATTGGTGTGGCAGCTACAATTGTTGGATTTTGCAAATTGGAGCTGAAGCCATTTGGTCCAGACCATAACCAACTGACCGCATCTCCTGCAGTTTCCTGAAGTTGCAAATTATCGCCTTCACAAATGGGGCTATTACTGGTAGTAGACACATCCGGAGTTGGGTGAACAATGACCGTTGTAGAAGCTGTATTGGTACAGGTGTTGATATCTGTGATGGTCACCGAATAGATTCCAGAATCGGATGGGTCGGAATTTATGATGACAGGTACCTGGAGGTTTGAAGAAAAACCATTCGGTCCTGACCATTGCCAGGAAATGGCTTCATTGCCCTGTTCCTGTAAAACGACCAGTGCACCTTCACAAACGGGGCTATTGTTGAAAACATCGATTTGGGGTTTTGGAAAGACGGTTACATCCGTAGAGGCAGTATTGGTGCAACCATTAATATCTGTAATCGTTACCTGGTAGGTACCTGAAGCGATGGGTTTGGCTAAGACAATACTCGGATTTTGGAGATTGGAATTGAAGTTGTCAGGTCCATCCCAATTCCAGGCAAGGGCATCCCCTGCTGTTTCAAATAATTGTAAAGTTTCATCTTCACAAATAGGACTATTACTGGAAACATCAACTTGCGGTTTTGGAAATACGGTTACATCAGTCGAGGCCGTATTGGTGCAGCCATGAATATCTGTGATGGTCACATGGTAAGTGCCTGAAGCAATGGGTTTTGCCAGGACAATAGTAGGGTTTTGCGAATTGGAGCTAAAGTTGTCCGGTCCTTCCCAATTCCATGCAGCCGCATCTCCTGCAGTTTCAAATAATTGCAGGGTTTCATCTTCACAAATGGGACTATTGCTCGCTGCTGCTGCATCTGGTGTTGGGTGTACGACTACGGTGACAGTTGTACAGGTTCCCGGTTCAATTAAGCAAGTGCCTTCTGCTCTTACTGAATAGGTGGTAGTGACTCCAGGAGATACCGCAATGGAAGTACCTGTTCCGATTTGTACATTGCCACAAGTGCCTTCATACCAATGCCATTCATCTGCATCGTTTAAATCACCACTCAAAGTCAAAGTGGTCATTTCTCCAAAACAAAGCTCCAGGTCGCCTGAAATGCTCGGTGCATCTGGCTCAGAAACATTGAAGGCAATGGTGAAATGATCGCCATCTTCGAAGTCAATATTCTGGAAGCTAGCTACATCATTGTTGTAAGAGTTGGCAGCAATGGCAGTTGCATCTGAAAAATCCGTGTCACTATCAATGAGTAAGAAATAATCAGATACATCCGGATAGCAATTATCAAATCCCAGTCCAGTCAAATCAAATTGGATTTCCACATCTCCTACATCTCCATTGTTTTCTTCCACTTTCCAAATTCGGGTCATTCTTTCATTGACTGCTGCTGGCAACTGAGTCGTAGTCGTATTATTTGCATCAGGGGCACCATCATCATTTGCCCAGGTCAAAAATTCCAAATCATTGTCAAAAGAATTGGAATTGGCAGCATTCGTGGTTTCAATGCTGCCCAAACCAATTGCGACGATAGCGTCGGTATTTACACTTTGAGATTGCTTTTGATTTAAATCGGAATTGTCATCTCTGCCAATTCCAGTCACATCGTGCAGGAAACCAAACATGTCTATTGCATTAAACATTTTTGTATTTCCATCTGAGGCAATGTAATCCTGTCCGAAGAAACCCTGCTCCAGGGTAATGCCATATTTGAGCGCCAGGTAAGACTCCATAATGTTTCGATCTCCGGAAGTCAGAAATTCGTTAAACACCATCAACTCTGCAAAATCAACTTTTGCAAATGAGGAACTGTTGACTGCCTTGCCCAATTGCAAAGTGTAGGCTTTGCTTAAATCTGCAGTTGAAACCGTAGAAATCGCATTGTCGATGTTTCCATCCACAAATAAGCTGTTGTCGTTGCCGTTGACGCGAAGGGTTAGAATGCGAAACTGGTTGTTCACATCTTTTCCCGAAATCATTTGTCCATCTGTATCATTGGGGAAATCCAGGCGAGCTTTGGTACCGGAAAGTTCGAATGCCAGTCGATTATTGGAGTTGTGCTCAAATTGAAAAGCAGTGGTTCCCGAGTGGAGGCGACCTACAAAAATGGCTGTATTCTTATCGGTAGTTAATAACTGACCACCCAATAACCCCGTCTTTTGCAAAAAGTCGTCATTGCCGTCGAATTGGACGGCGGGATTGAAATTCACCACATCCGATTGCAGATTGGGTTGTTTATTGGCATTGTTTTGAGTAATGTCTGCCAGGAAGGGATTGTTCAATTGATTTTCCCATTGGTCAACGGGACCGGCATTGATGGGTGCTCCTCCATTGTTTACGCCCTCATCGGCTCTAAACCACAATTGTTTTCCTTTTTGTCTTTTGGTAGCAAGGGTAATAAAATCGCCGTTGTTAAAATTTATGCCCGTAAAGCAGATGGTATTTCCAGAAAGACTGGCTCCATTGGTTTCTACTGTCGAATTGGAGAAATTGCCATCATCTGTATCAATGAGCAGTGCGAGGTCAAAAACATCAGTGAGCGAAATGCCTGTATTGGACATGTCAAAACAAATATCCACAGTGCCAAGGTTGCCATCCTCATCTGCTCGCCAAACTTGTTGGATGCGTTCGTCAAAACCAGCCGGGGTTTCTGTTGAGATGCCAAATCCAGCTCCATCGTGACCCAAAGTCAAAAATTCGCCTATGATATTATTGCTGGAAGGATTGTCAATCGTGATGATGCTGCTTTCCGCTTCATCAATGGTCAAGGTAGTGCCACAAGCCGTCGTGACCAATTTACCAATGCCATTGATGTCATTTCCATAATTCGCATCAAAATCGTAATGAGGAGATAAGTCCACAAAATTGGAACCGTACTTATTGCCCAGCTCTATGTTGATTTGTTCAATTTCGCAATCCGTGAGCTTTCGGCAATACACGATGACTTCCGCAATGTCTCCATTAAAAGCAGAATTATCGCCGTCAAAGCCTATCCTGAATGAAGTTTGGCTATCGGTAGTGTTGGTGTTGTCTGTAGTGGTTTCCACGGAGTGCCCATTAAAAAATATTTCAGAACCATCGGCATTGCCTGCACCCCCGTCATAAATGACTGAGAGTAGCCTTGTAAGACCAACCACACCAGAATTGGGAACATCCACAAAAGCAGTCGGCAAACCAACCGAAAGCCCCCCTTCCTGAGTCGCCACAAAATTGGAAAGATAAAATCGATCAAAGTCCCCATTATCCACTCCCCACAATCCCTGGTTTTCATTTACCACATCGATTGCACCCTGGCGATAAACGGTAATGATGGTCACATCTTCCAATACAGAGGAACGAATATCCAATCCCGGCACTTCCAGCACAGAACCCAAATGATCAAAGACCCGACTAAACTGCAGGACGGGTTGACCATTGATTTGTTCTGTGGGATCTGAACCATAAACAGGTGCATTTTGCCCACCTAAAACAGTCGCATTATTGCCATTTCCGGAAATATCTGTCCAGGTGTTGATATTGGAACCATCGGATGGATTGTTGTTTGGATTGCCATCGCCATCTGGGTCGGACGCCGTCAACCACAGTTTGATGCCATTGCTTACATTGGCTGGACCATTGACGTTTAATCCGGTTCCCTGAATATCAAAAGTGTAGGAATCCAGGATACAGTCGTCACTATCGATGCCTATCGTTGCAGAATGAGTACTCAGAAAGCTCGGCGAAAATTCAATAGTAAAGGTTGTAGAATTGGATGGAGCGATCGGGGTATTTGGCAAAACCGTTACGCTAAAATCCGCGGCGTTGGCTCCTGTGATTTCTACCAAAGGATTTCCAGTCAGATTGAGCGACGCCGTCCCAACATTGGTGATGGTAAAGGTTCGGGTGATACTGGAACCGAGACCCGTGCCTCCAAAATCGGTGTGATCATCCAGTGTAGGAGAATCGTCTCCATCGCCGATGACCATTCCATTTCCAGATATTTCTACAATTGGCAATGTAGGTACGGGACAAGGTCCAGTCCCTGCGCCACTTGAGCCTACAAAATTGGAGGTAGGACCATTTAAGGTAAAAAATGGATCGAGAATACCATCATTATTGTTGGAGGTTAAATCCTGTACGGTATTTTCACAAGGGTTATTATTTGGACAACCTGAACCATTATCGCCCCCCGCTATGCCCTGATTGAAATTGTAATAAAGCACCAAATTGCTTTCATTCCCCACTAGCTCACAATTCATTTGAGCTATAATTTCAGCCTGACAGAGTGCCCTGTTCCATATTCGAACCTCATCCATCTGAAGATTGGAGTAGGTTGCCAAAGGCATTATATCTTCTCTTGCACCCAATACCAAAGGACCATCGACTGTAAATAGGGCAATGTTCTGATTGGACACAGGTGTTTCTACACCATCGACAAAAGTTCGGACCGTCGTACCGTCAAAAGAAGCGGCAATATGATGCCAGTTGTTGTCAAAAAAGAAACCCGTCTTATAATCAATGTTAATCGCATCAAAGCCATAAAAAACAAGTTCCGAATTGAAAGTCTGATAGAATCCAAATGAAGTGCCCGTAGTGGTGCCTCCCCAATTGATGATGTGCTCATTAAAGAGATTCGTTGGGACGACCTTCACCCAGCATTCCATAGTTCTGGCTGCATTGCCAGCAATACCCAAATTGTTGGTACTCTCGACATAATCAAAGAATCCATCAAAATCCAGTGCTTCTCCCTGCTGTGCCAATGAGGCATTGAACAACAAAAGGAAAAACCCCAGAAAAGCGATCATTTTTACTTTCAAGGACCGAACAAAGTGATTGCCTCGCAATTCTGTACTGTGTTCTCTTAATTCTAAAGTGGAATAGGTTTGCATATCTATGGCTTTTATTGTGGCAATAGATGCCCAGGCTGAAGTAGCGTGTACTTCAGAAGTTTTTTTGTTAGTTGATAGTTGGACTACGTAAAGGTTTTTTGGAGATAAGTGTAGAGGAATTATAGTTTAGTTTAAATTCCTCTTGCAACCCCCTGTCCCCCTGAAGGGGGAATTGCCTCCCTTTAGTGTTCAAGCGGGAGGATTTTCCCCCTTTAGGGGGTCAGGGGGTTGCGTTGGCAGAGAACTTTTTGAAACCTTCGTATCAAGCAAAGTCTCTCAAAGAGGACTCTGCGGCATCCTTCTACTTTTGTATATTATTCTGTCACAATTACAGATTGCACTTCACTCAATGCTCCCCTAAAACCATTATCATAAACCACCATAATCGCATAATTATGCAAGGCGTTTTTTGATAATTTGGTATCCAGGTACTGGGAGGTAGAAGCATCTGTTTTAGTAAATTTCGATACTTTCTCTCCTCCTTTGGATCTGAACAAATAAAATTCAAAGGAAGAAGCCCCAGGGGGCATAATTTCAGGAGGATTATAAGCCCATTCTATTTGAACTTGCTTTTGCTCCTCGTTATAATTTAGTGTCAGGCTTTCTACTTTTATTTTATCAGAACTATATGTCATTTTACCGGAAAGAGGAACCGCATAATCAGAATATAAATCCGCGTCATCTTTTACTCTCACAGTGTATTCGTAATACTTGCCGTATTCACAATCTTTATCTAAATAGACCCGCTCCAATTCATCTGGAAAAGTGGCCAGCAACTCCCATGCTTCGTCTGAACGGGCTGGTCGCTTATACAATTCGTACGAAGACACATCCAAACTTATACTAGGCGTCCATACTAAAATGATGGCGGAATCTGTCGCAATAGGTTGTTTCAGGACTGGGGCGACAGGTGGAACATTGTCTGGTCTGGCTACCTCGATAACTTCCGTGATTTCACTTTTATGGTAGCTTTCATCTTCTGCCCGAACCATGTAATAAATAGATTCCGTCATCGTCACTAAGGCGATGGTATCCTGAAAAGTATTTCCTTTTAGAGCGAAACCATTGAGCGGCACAAATGTATCTTCCGGGTCATTTGCAGAATAAACATAATAACCTCTCACGTCATCAGCAACACTCTCATCCCAGGTCAAAGTGACTATTCCATTTTCATCGGCCGCTCCTTGTAAATTTGTTGGTGAATCTGGCGGGACTAAATCCGGGTAGTGGACATAATGCGCTTCTGAACTACTAAAATTGCCATTCACATCTTCAGATAAGACTTTAAAAAAGTGGGTTCGTTCTGAATATTTTTCAACCGTGTAGGTATAGGATAAAACATCTGCAGCCAACAAGTTGGTCAAAGTATCGAAATGCCCTAGCGTGCCTTGACCCAGTAAAACCCGGTAACCTGCAAAATCATCTGGTATTTCTTTGGGCGTTTTCCAGGAAATCAACATATGAGTGGTATCATCAAGAAGTCGAAACTCTGTCAGGCGGACTCTGGGAGGTGGTGTGAGATCAATCGCTTGTGCCTGAATTTCTGCTGGCAAGCTGGTTTCTGCAAAGGCACTGATACCCCTAAGGCGATAATGATACATTTTGTAATTGGTTTCAACTGAATCGTGAAATACAAAATGGTCTAATGGAAATTCATCGTCTTCGATAAAGAGAATGGGACGCTTGTTGAGTTGGAAATAGGTTTGCCCATCATCATCCGAGCGCTCCAGATTATATGCAGAATAATTGAGTTCATTTTCTGTTTTATTCCAACTCAACTGGACGACTTTATCTCCAGATTCATACCGAAAACCTACTGGGGCAGGATCAGGTTGGTAAACATTTTCTACCTCCAGAAATTCGCTTCCCATTGGGAAATTAGAAACTGGCGAAACGATATAATACATATAGGTTTTCCCAGGTTCCACATCGGTGTCAACGTAACGCAGACCTAAAATATTAGCTGCTAAAGCAGACCTGTCTGCTGAATAGAGTGCCAATCCATATCGATTTTCAAACAATGAGGAAGATTCATAAAGATTTTGAGGTTGGGTTGCCATGTTGCCGTACAAGACCTGTGCAGCAATAAGTGCCATGGAATCATCGGCTACATATTCCCCCAATTGGTCTTCTTCCAAGGGGCGTATAAAACCCAAAGATTGTACCCCGGTTTCCTTACCCTGAACCACTTCAGTTCGCATAATTTCATAGCCTATTTTGTTGGCACGCGACCAAAATTCCGGATTATTGGGTCCCCACCGCAAAACGATGGAATCTCCATAAGGTTTGGCGATGGATGATACGATGTCCAATGGATGCTCCAACAATCTTCCACTCATATCCGTCAGTGATTCTCCTCCAGGGAATTCAAATTCCAAATTGAAATCAGGAACCTCATTTTGCCAATACCCCGACTCAGAATTCATATCCACCTGAGCGGATAATATGGTTTCCCCATTTTGCTTAGCCGATAATACATAACGGTATTTCAACCCATCTACCATGGTCGTATCCTGATAAAACAAGCCCAATGCATTGGCGGCAATATTATCTGAATACTTTATTTCATGTACCAGATAATTGTACCGCACCGTAGTGGCATCCAATAATTCATTTTCGGCAAATTGATATTCCGGATTGTAAAGCAATTCTCCTATGGCAACGAGGTAGCCATCCTGCTCTCCTGCGCGCTCAACAAACCACAACGAATCTTTTGGAAAAATTGCTGGAAGAGGATTCCCGGCTAAGGCTGTACGACTATTGTTATCTACCCCTCCATTTTCATCCAATTCGTACCTTTCCAGGTGATAACCGATGGTATTCAAACTATCCCATAAAGTAGGGCGAAGCGGATACCATTTTAGAACCATCTCTCCATTAGAATGGCTTGCCTTTAATAAAATGTCTGTCTGTTGGGCTTGTATATTCCATATGCCCAAAAGCAAAAAAATCAGGGTAAGGTGTATGGATTTCATATGTGTAGTATTCCTTTTTTTATGTAAGATCAATTAATTACTCATATTACGCACATTGCGAATTCCAGCATCCGGCGGCTTTCGCCGCCGAAAAATATTTCTTGGAGGGAAGCATGTTTAAAATTTGCCAAAGCAAATTTTAAACATGCTTCCCTCCAAAGATTACCTCTACTTCTCTATCAATACTTTAAAATCACTCGTCGTTTTTACTTCATCTGAACCCAATTCAATGTAATGGCAGTTGTTGCCATCAACAGGTACGATGCCCAAATCATTATTTGGAGTCATGCACGCACCGTGATCGACATCATCGATATTTCCTATGATAATATAGCTTTCTGCGACTTCAGAGGTCCAGTTGGAACTATTGCTGTCGAAAGGAGTCTCCCATTCATAATCTTCTCCCAATAAAAATTCTACTTCTTCTCCTCTTACTGAATAAACCTTATTATTTTTAAACATGAGATAACCATCACCATTACCGGCGAAAAGGTCTATCTTATATCCATATCGGATGGTTCCCTTGAATTCTTTTATGTCTTTGACAAAATAGATATTCTTACCATTATGCGTTCCGGTAATGAAAGCCTTTTCGGGAAGGATTATCCTCCCAGGTATTTTCTTTCCAGGCTCGTAAGAGGCAAGCAGAGGTTGTTTAGGATATTTTAATAATTTGAACTCTGTTTTTGTAATCAGTTTTTTTGTGTTGGGATGAGGAAAGGTACAAAAATCAGTTCCTTCCTTATAAAAGCCGATGATGGTTTCATTTACCAGGCAGGGACATATTTTCTTTCCCTGCTCTATACTCGCTACTACTGCCTCATCCAAATCTGTAGTTGTTTCCCATTCAAGTGGGATTTCCTCTTTGGGGAGCAAAACCTCAAAGTTGTTGTGATAAAGCAGTTCATCGGTATATAAAATTGGCAATCCATATTTTTCCAAAACTGGTAGGAACTCTCCTAAAATATGAACCTCACAATCCACAGGTGCTCTTGTGATGACCCGGTTATTCCAGTTATACAATTTTAGTTCCTCCAGCGGTGTGAGTTCATTATAATTTTTCCATTCATACAATGGTGATTCATATTGATTATTCAATTCAATATCTGGATCTACACAAAATTTCAGTGAAAAATAAATCAGCAGTTTAAAATTAGCGCTTTCCAGTTCTTGCCCGTCCATTGCAAAGACACATTTGTCAGTACCTTCCACATAATTTCCGATGACCTCCTTGTCATTGCTGCTCGAATTATTGACCAAACACGGACAGGATTTTCCTCCCTCTTTATTATTGGACAATACAGGACTATTGGGAATAGCTCCATCAAAATCTACCCAACGGTAGGCGTATTTTTCCTGTTGAACCAGAACCTCTACATTGTCAAATGAATGTTCTGAACTATCATGTGCAAAATAAGTCTCTGACCCCCCTTCTATCCAATATCCACTCTTCTCTTCACAATTCACCGGTGCTCTTAAGACATAGTGGGGCTGTTCCTCCTCATTGACGATGATGGGACTCAATTGCAAGTCTTCCAATTCCCCTTTTATGGAAGATGGATCAGGGTTGCTCAACCTTAGCCATTGATAGGATTCATTATTTTCTGCTTCTGAACAGAAATCATTTTGAACAGGCATCTTTCTTATCATCACCCCATCTGGTCTGTCTGATGGTACCCAGTCATTGACCTTGCTCATATTTTTTATAAGCCCATGAAGCCCATTTTTCCCTTTATCTTTTACGGTTTCGCCATTCGGACCATCTCCATCAAAATCATGATAAATAACAAGCCCTGGTTCAGTACCACTAAGTTTTTTGTCTTTGAAATCTTTTATTTCCTGAGCGGATCTTGCCTTATTCCAAATCCTAACTTCATCTATTTCTCCTTTAAAAGAATTATAACGATCAGTTACTCCTATACTTAATAACCCTTTATTAATAATTATTTCATCAGGGTAACGTGACGATTGCCAAGCTGAAAATTTGGATGAAATTTTTTCTCCATTTACATATAAAAACATTTTATTTCCATCAAAAATGGCAGCAACATGAGTCCATTCTCCGATTGGGATACTCACATCACTGATTTCAAATCTATCATCAGGGAAATCATATATACCAATTGCAATTTTATCACCATCTAATCTCAATTGGTAGGGTTGTTCGTGATATCCGGTCTCTGGTTCTTTTGAAATAATACCTTGTATCCCTGACAAACTAGTAGGTTTGATCCAAGCCTCTAAAGTGATTGCATGAGTAATGTCTAATGAGTCATTATCTGGAATCTCAACATAATCATTATTACCGTCAAAATCCAGCGCATAATTTGTTGCTGTTTCTGTATTTGTCGTAGAGGTTGGTGGGTTTGAGCTTTCCTCTTTAAAATCAATATTAGCTATTTCAAGGAATGTGAAAACTGGTAGCTCATCGCGATTATTAAATGTTCCAAAAAGGTTTGGGTCAAATGTTTCTGCAAATTCAGTTAAATTATTGGTTGATTCCGCTAAATCATCAAATTGATAATAGGCGATTAAGCCTTCTTTTGGTTTGGTGAATTTTTGATACATATATGCTTCCAAATCATCTGAATCTAAAGCCACATCCCAAATTCTTAACTCATCAAATGCAAAACCAGAATAAAATGTCAGATATTCCTCTCTATCATAGGAAGACCAGGGCATATAATCATTAGTTTTTTTAACTAACTCCCCATTAACAAATAATCTCACTCCTTTATTAATATAGGAATCATTGTTTGAGCTCCAGACTAAAGCAATATGATTCCACTCATCGTTTAGAATAAGATTAGGCTCCGATTCATATAGTTCCGATTCATCATAAAATTTGATGCTTCCTTGATGAGTTATACTAAGGTTTGGGCACTTAAACTTGTCATAATAATCATACACCAATAATATTTGTTTATCATCTTTATCTTTAATCCATGGATCTCCTGGTTCTTTTTTCATTAGAAATTCTATAGTCAACTCCTCGGTCTCAACAAAAGAGTTAAGTTTTTGATATAACGGAATGTCGAAACCTCGTCCATTTGTTGCCCAATTAGTTATTGTAATCTCTTCAACTTCAGAGAAATCCTTTGGTAGGGTCTCTTTTTTCCATTCAAAATTTTCATAAGTTGGAAAATGCTTTTGTGCTATACTTTTATCAAAAATGGTATCAGTACTCCCTTCTTCAAAATCATAATACCTTAATAAGTCAGACTCATTTCCAGTCAATTTTTTAAACATGCCATCTTTGATTTCCCCTTGACTTCGAACCTTGGACCATATTTTAATTTCATCAAAAGTGGTACCTTTTTTAAAAGTCAAGTATTTAAAATCATCGCATGGATCTTCAGTGTACTGTCTAATCTTCTCCCCATTCAAATAAATGGTATAGATTTCATTTTTGTAAGTTAATGCTACATGTTTCCAATGGTTTTTATTTAGTTTCAATTCATATAAATAGAAGTCATTAAAGCCAGTTCTATGCTCATGACAAAATTTAATAAGAGGGTCGTCGTATTTGTAATCCTCTGTATATTCAACTTCAGATATATTTATCCAGGCTTCAAGGGTATATTCTTCCATTTCATGATCTTCTATATCTGCTTCTACATTAACGGTTTTTAATGTCCAATTTTTTGCAAATGTAAGTTCAATCGGAACAGGAGAAGTGACTCTTTCCCAACTTCCATTTAAGGTTGCCCCTGAAACCAAAACATTTTCCTCAACCTTTTCGGAATCCTTTTCCTCATCGAAATTGTAATACAACATCAATCCCTCTGCGTTTTGAATTCCATGTTCTAAATCATCTGTAATTTCATCTATGGATCGTTTGTAATTCCACATTTTTACTTCATCAATCTGACCTTTCAGGGATTTTCCGATGGATATAGTTGCGTCACCCTCATATCTTCTGAACTCGTCAAAGATTTCTGTATTGTTTTCACCATTTAAGTAAATAAAAGAAGTAAAGGGTCTATCATCAATGACAAAAGCAATATGTGTCCACTGCTTTAAAGGCACAGGATTTGTACTTTCCAAAATTGTGTTTCGTTCCCAAGGTTGTACTAATCTTACCTTGCCATTTTCATTCAAATCAATAGCCATATCCCAGCTTTTATCTACAGCGTCCAACCGAATAATTTCGGCTTTAGCATTATATTCCTCTAACCATATCCATGCCTCCATAGTAAAAGGCTCTGTTTCCCAAGATCTTTGTGGATTATTAAAACGCCTGATATCATTTGATTGAGCAAATCCATTTCCATCTAATTTAAGTGCATAATTATGTGCTGATTTCGCTAAAATTTCTTCCTTAGTTTTAATTTTTGGAACATCAGATATCCAATATTTATCTTCATCATACACATTTTTTTGATGCTGCTGATTGCCACTTTTATCAATAATGGCAGGTTGGCAAGGACCTTCATTAAAATCATAATACAGGAATAAATTGGGCTTGTTGGTCAAGTCCAGATGGTCAATATTTGAAAGAATTTCTGTTGCATTTAGCGCTTTATCCCATATGGAAAGGTAGTCAATGCCCGCAAAATCTCTAAGTATAAGTTCACTATCTGATTCATCAAAAACCAGATTAGTCACTTCTCCAATTTCATTCCCATTTATATAAACTGCTTGTTTATTTGTAGCTTGTTTATTACTAAAGGTAAAATGATACCATGCACCTTCAACGAGCTTTTTTTCAAATGCATAATCCTCCTCATATGTATTTACTTGGATTTCATCGGATTCAAAATCTACCCAAGCATCGAAACCAACTAATTCCACTCTAGAATCAGGAATAAACTTAAATTTTGTCTCCACAGTAAAATCACCATCGGGTAAGTCATCCAATTCAAAACGAAAGTCGTCAACTACCAATGCCTTATTCTCTTGAACACTTTTGGGAATGGGAGGGGTAATGTATTTACAATAATAATTGTAATCATGATCATTTGAAGGAGCATTTAATAAATGGTAAAATATTTGATTGTCATCGTATTCGAACAGATGGTGATTCAAATCAAAACCTCTTATATTATCATTGGTTTTAAAATATAAATCTGCGCTTTCAAGTCCCTTTCCCCAATCTGAAAAATCTAACCATTCATTCCAGGAGTGCTGCTCATAATTTCCAACTGGAATGTCATTAGAGACCAGGATTTGCTCAAATCCATTTTCAGAAAATTCATCCAGGTAAACCCAACGAATTTGCCATCCATCATCATTTTTGTGAAAAGTTTCAAGGGCTATAGAAGTAATGGTATCCAAATCTCCAACTTTATCAATTTTTACCTTATTGTTCTGTGGATTATATGCCACTTTTAATAAAGGATAAGGATAGATGATTTCCGCTGGTTCGGTGGAGATACTCTTCAGATTGAATGATTGAAATTCTGCTTTAAGTTCACAGTCTGTCTCAAAATATCCCCCGTCAAATTGGGCATATACTTTATAATTGACCATTTCAGGATCCAGGGAAGTAATTAAACTTGCATTTTCTTTGGAAATAATACCCATATTGACATTTAATTCAATTTCCCCTGCCTTGCTAAAAGGATCTGTTTCATCAGCGGAATAATCGATAAAATGCTCTTCTTCCCATTCCTTGTCAAAATAATATCGCATGATGCCCTGCTGGTCATAAATTGCCATTCTTTTTAGCTCACCTGCACTTTCCGGAAAATATAGGTATAAATGGTTTGCACAGGAGGATGCTCCCCAGTGCTTTATGGTATAATTTTGCTCATTGCTTCCCGTACAAGTCAGGTTACATCCTCCAATAGCGAAGGTTCCCTCTTCCTCTAATACTTGCCAGTTACAAGCATGGTTTTCTATGAATAAATCTCCGGTTTGTTGATTTTGTGCAGCGTCAATCACCACTTTTCGACCGGGTCCGTCATTCAATTCATAATTTAAAATCAGGTTGGACTGATCATTGGGATCAGGTCTTGCGATTTCGCATATATTACTCGTTTTCCAAAGTCGGAAATAGTCTATGCTTCCCGCCAGATTTTTTCCAATTTTTAGCCTGCCGTTTACAGGAATTAATTGTTGAATTGACTGTTGTTCAATTTCTTCAAAATTAATATAGAGGCTGGCATTATTGTTCTCTTTAATCAACAAGATGTGCGTCCATTCATCTGTAGGGATGGTCGTTGAGAAAGTCAAATTACCCGGATTGAAAACAAGTTGATTATTCTCTAAGGATAGTGACCAGTCACCCTCCAGTATCCATTGGGATTCCTCAGCGGATTGATCAAGGTAAATGCGGGCTTCAATTGCAAAATCCAGCTCACTAAAATTGATTTCCCTGGTTTCTATAAATGATTCAGCATTTCCATCAAGTTGAACAATATAATTTTCTCCTTTGGGTGGGGTTACGTAATGGCATTCTTCAGGTGATTCATCTTCATCATCGCTATCAAAAATCCTGGAAATTCTACCATGTTTCCAAAAGTCACTGTCTAATTGAATTGAAAAAGGGTCATGATACTTAATTTTTATATAAAAAACATAATCTTTTCCTTGTTCAATATTAACTAAACTGATGATATCTTTAAAGTTAACCCTTTCTGATGTTCCACTGACATAGTCATGTACCCTCAATGAGCCACTACCTCTATAATTATTATGGGTACTTTCATTGGAATTATAAAAATTGCTAAAATTAGCTATGATTTCACCATCAGATTTAAATAAATTCCCATTTCTTAAGGACCCTAATGTATAAGAATTGAGTTCCCTATAAGAACTTAGTGGGAAAAAGAGTTTATTATTTTTTGAATCATATCTTAGTGTTATATATTTATCACCATAAGTATTAAGCTGTGGTAATCTATCCGGCATTCTATAAGAGAATTTAAATATCTGACTCTCTTCTTTTAATTCAACAGCACAAATGAACTGATGGGGTCTATTATTTTCCAATCCATAGGTTCCAACGATGACATTATAATTGCCCAGGGGTAAATTTTCAATTATGGTTTCCCCGGAAATTAATTCCTCTGGCGAATAGGTAATCTCCCATTTATCTTCCTGACTATTTAATTTCCCTGTATTCAAATGGGCTTCATCTAAGCCTCTGTCCCAATGATAGATTATTTCTCCACCATTGTGACCATCAATAGAAATATTAACATATTCAATATTTTCCTTATTAAATGGATAATATAAATAAAGGCTTCCTTCGCAACTTTCGCCCCAGTGCCTTATGCTTAAGAAATCTTTGATAGGGCTATTTTGGCATGGCATTAAGGTTTGAGGAGGTTCTTGAGCGTAATTTTTATCAATTACAATGGTTTGGTGTCTGAATTCTTGAAATGGTTCGTTGAGCTGATAAAAAAGCTCACCAGCTGAAGTAGAGATAATTACATCATAAATTTTTGAGGAACTAAATTCAGATACTGGAAATTTCTTTGTCCAATATTTTGGAGGAGAAGGTCCCCAAGGGGTAGATCCGCCACTAGATGAATAATTAATTAAGGATATTCCCAGTCCTTGATATAAGTTATTAGAATTTGATTCTGGAAAAACCATATTTCCTTGCTGATCAAAGATTTTTATACTTTTCAAACCTATGTCTTCCCAATTTTTCCAAGTTCCTCTTTGTTGTATTTGCAACTCTTGTTTTCCATCATCATAGGAGAAGTTCAACAAAGGAAAATATAGTTTATTTACATATCTTTTATCATCGGTTTCTTCTAGCTCCTGATATTGATTTTTGAGCTCGACCTTATAAGTATCGTAATAAATGCCTTCAATCTGATAAGTCTCATTTAGATTTAATTGATCAATTTTCCTGGGGTCCTTTAAGTATCCTTTAGGAAAATGTTCAATATCTATAGCAACGGTTCCATTATTGTCCACAGAATAATGATAAATTTCATTATTCCTACCTCCAATACCCTGATAGGGTTCGTATTCATCTGTTGAAGAATTATATCTACTAATAAATATATCACTCCAAGAAGAGGGATTAGAATTGGAAGATTCCGTTAGAAAAACAGTTCCCGGACAAACATCTCCCATATGAATAAGTTTCTTTGATTTTTTGGGCTTAAATGGTTGAGGCAACAACAGACGTACCACCTCAAAACTAAAATCTGGATTAAGCTGAACTATTTCATCTTCATAATACAAGTTAATAGAATAAGACTTAGAGGCATCGAAGCCTGGTATTGTAAACCATTCGTCGCATTTCACGATCTCAGGGTTTTCGAAACAACCACTTAGAATAATAAATTCTTCATCATCAAGCTCCTGGATAAATGCGAGTGGTACATCTGAATTTGCTTCCTGAATGCTCATTAATTGCGAGTTGAAATGACCCACCTTATTCAATTTAATTTGTCCAGTTATTTCTTTATGAGGGCGGAAATTTATTTGAGTTAATGGAAAATGGATTATTTCATTTAAATATGCCTTTGAGGAACTTTTGATGTTATAATATTTAGATTGATCATCCAGCTTTAAAAGGGATGAATTGGTTCTATAGTCGTCTTCGCCCAACAATCCCAGAAAATCATAATTTCCATTAGGCAATTTAGGAAGTGTCCATATTCCTTCAATATTCTCTGCTGCTTTCATTTCTATTGCTTGGCGTTGACCATTCTTTACTCCAACATTAAAAACCTGTTCACCGTCCCATTCCTTTTTCCACATATTTTCCAATTTATTAGGAGTTGAACTACGGTTCCAGATTATCATATATTCCCAATCGCGACAAGCATCCATAGAAAGCTTGAGATTCCCGTTTCCATCGTAAGATAATTGTTGTTTAAAGTCGGAAACATCATTAATTTGATGGTCATTGGCAGGAATTTCCATCCATTTATTCGGACAATAGATAAAATCATAACCATACTTACTACTTAATTTACCATGAAAGTCGTTTCCACTTTTGTCAGAAATGATGGTACTCCCTGGACCGTCATTAAAATCCCAATCTACCAATGGGGAACTAATCGAATTTTCTGAATCGGATGCCACCAAATCGCAAGCAGGTATTTCATAGGGCCATAACCTAAAATAGTCTATTAATACCTCGTTACTTGAAACATTTATCCTAAAAGTTGTTTCATCCCACATACTATTCACTTCATCGGAAATATCGATTTGTCCTTGAATTTCACCATCAATAATTAAGCTCAATTTTTTTCCATCCGAATTGATTACGATGTGATACCAGATACCATTTTGAACCTTTCGATTAGATACTATTGGGTTTCCGAAAGTATTTTGTAAATTAAATTCCCTATCCTCTCCCCAAAGGTCAAAGACTAACCAGTTAGAACTTGTACGAAATAAACTTTGATTGGATTTTTGAACAATTGGTTTTACAAACATTTCCACTGTAAAACCCTTCGAATAATCAAAGAGTGTTTCTCCCGCACTTAAAAGAATCTCAGAATATTTGTCTTTACCTGTCCGGTAGGCATAATTTTGATTTTTTTTCGGTATAAGTTCGCCCGGGAATGTAAAACCACAAAGAACTTCTTTGTTTGTAGTTGTTTTTTTATCATATAAAGCAGTGATTTTTCCATCTTTCCAAAACTGCTCATTTAAATCGAGTTTAAAATATCCTTTATTTGAATACACAAAGGTCAACTCATAATCATTGAGTGCCTGCACATCCGGTAATTCAAAGGAGGTTCCAAGAGCAAAAGTTTCGGAATAAATATCATAATTCATTCCACTACTGTGTATAGGCTGACCGTCAACATAGGGGTATAGTTTTTTAGGATAATCAAAAGACAGGTAGGCATAACGCAAACCATCACTAGAAATGGTCGCAAAGCTTAAATCATTGTAATCGTCCGAATTTTTATTGTTAGATTCTATAATGTATTTTCCTGATTCTGTATCATATTCGAAATGAATCAAGTTAGGCTCATCCCGATATTTTTCCTCAATTTGGGAAATGTGCTTTTTGTAAAACTCACCTCTACAGCTAGTCTTACTGCCAGAAAAAACAAAAGGATCTGTAATATAACTTTCCTCATCGAGCTCAACATACACAACATAGGTTGATCCAAAAGGCAATTCCATCAAATTACAGCCTGAAGATTTATAGGCTGGATTGTAATCTATTGAATCCAGCTGCTCAGAGGCATATTTATTATATTTATGATTTTCATCCCAATCGTCGTCCCAGTAATACAATACCTTTCCATCTTCGCGGCTAATCACCACTTTTTCAAGTGTTTTGAAATTTTCTGGATAGTCGAGCTTCATCATACCCATACTTCCGGTGCTACCCGGATAAACCCTGATACCTTCACTTTTTGTTTCCTTGGGCGTCACACCAGGGAAGGGTCTTCGCCAAAGGGTATTATCTATTGAAATGACATAGATATACTGGTCTGTGACTTCAATGCGTTTTCCCTTAAGTTCAGTTTTAGAATTGGTGTTAAAATCAATCCATTTCTTATCATAATACCAGACATCTCCACCGAGTGAAATTACCCAAGGTCTGCCCAGGTGATCTATGCTTATATCTAGTCCTGATCCTTGTCCTCCTTCTTTCAATTCTTCCCATTGTCCATTTACAAGCTTAAATATGCCGTGATGATTATTCCCTATTACAAAGGGAGTCCCGTTCTTTGAAACTGCAATGGCTTCTCCCAGACCAGAAGGAGGATCTGTATTCCAGGAGCTACTATTTGCATTATAGGATCTTATTTTTTTATCATTTTCGAGCACCCATAAATTACCCTGGTCATCTGCAGCGATGTCAATACAGCAATTATTTCCTTTATATGTATTCACGGATGGAGTTGCGGAATTTTCTTTAGACCATATAGTGCTATGATTATGAGACCACAGACGACCATCAGAACCGACAGAGAGGACTTTTGAATAATAAATATCTTCCACTTCTGACCATCCACATGCTTCTAATGTAAAGGTTGGTTTGCCACGGTCTTCACTCATTTGTTCCCTAATCACCCAGGGTTGTCCCCCTAAAGCGGTCACATCCGTTACTTTTTCATCTCCCATTTTGGTCCAATTCCCAAAAGTGATCGCCGTCCCTTCTTCTTCTGTTGGGGGTGAGACTGACCCTCCTGTAACAGGCAACTTAAATACGACGGCATCTGCTTGTTGCAATACTTCAAAAGGCACTTCCTGATCAAAGCGCGTCCATTTGTTTAATCTGGGGAATGCCCATTCGACCTTTTCATTAGTTGGGAAATGTTGATAAATTACATGATTGAATTTTTTATCTCTGTAATGTCTAAGAGTTGTTTCATTAGCTCCACCGCCATATTTATTCTCCCAGGTATCACTAGTATAATAATCAATATACCATCCTGCTATATTTGACTGATAGTGAGCTAAAGTACTTTGAATACTCAAAATACGTTGACGGGCATCTTCAAAAGCAAAAGGAATACTATTGCCTTGATGGATACTCTCTACGCCATGTATCGACCTCTCCAATTGGTTTTCAAATAATTGTTCAGGTTTCTCAATGGTTTTAGGGTCATTGCCTGGCCATAACATTTTATTATCACCTTTGCCATCAAAATTGAGATGAAATGCCCATCCGTTGGGATTGAATTCCTGTGCTGGCAAATCCCATTCAGGAGGCGTTTCATAATATGGTCGCATAAGATTTTTTGATATTGCTAACCATTGATCTTTAGTCCTGTATCTAACGATTTCCAGTCGGTCTAGCTCAAATCCATTTTCAACAGCCTTTCTATATTCATATTCATGAAAATGGTCAAAAGCTCTATATGGTATATTCATTTCATGATCACTTGCATATCGAGAAAATTGAATTCCATTGCTCTCCTGATAAAGTATAGGTTCAAATGGATGTCTTCCTTTGACCAATCCTTGATTTTCGATGATTCCATATTGACTGTTGTACTGATACTTGTTCTTCACTAATACCAGAGGGTTTCGAACACGTAAATTTTTCATCAATTTGAGCTGATCGTAATAATCAAAACTCTCTTTTTTAGGTTGTACACCAAAATATCTATCGTACATATGACCCAAAAAGGGAGGTATACCATAAAGTTCTTTTCCTTCATTTGGGAAATCAAATTTTGTTTTTGTTTTTCCATTCAGGGAAATTATTTCGGTGTCTTTGAGCTTATCAGCCAAGTTATCAAACTCACTGATAGCGAAATAGTATTCATACAAAATCTTATATAAGCCACCCTCCAATATACTACCTCCCCCTTTCAAAACAGTAGCTCTTGTTTCTGATACTTCCAGTGCTTCCTCCAATTCTGCCCTTTGACTTTCATCAAGGGAATCCTGGTTTTTAACTTCCAGTTCTACCAGCCCTCCTTGTTTCGTTTGTCTGATTACAAAATCGCGATTGGGAGATCGGAATATTTGCATTCGGTAAACATGGCCTTTCTTTAGGTTCTGCTGATCTAATTTGGCAAATTCTACTTGTTTGCCAGTTTCTTCTACTGTTATTACTTTGGGTAAGGCAAAACTTAAATTGGCAAAAGCTGACAGAGGCGTCCAGTCGATGGTAGGTTTCTCTATAGTCACATCGTTTTTTCCTGGATAATTGCCCAGTGGAACACGGATTAGCTGGTCAGTTGATTTCCATTGTTCTCCTTCTTTTTTATACTCTGCTAATTCAATATAATATTCCAATGGAATACCATCTGGTATTTGGTCCTTTTTGTCATCTTTTATACGGCTATCCTCTTTATACTCATCTGAACTTGCAGGGAACAAATAATTGTAGCCATCATGTTTAAAAAGCAGTTGAGGCAAGGCGTAGCCTTTATGCCAGAAGCGTTGACTATAACCAGGTGCCTGATAAGCCAGTGCTTTTCGTTCAATATTCTGGGGGTAATCACCTGTGGTAAAAGTGGCGGTTCTTTCTTCGTCGTAATTCAAATTTTTCCAGATACCATTTTTCTTTTCCTGCCAGCCAACTTTGACGGTGATGGTATATTTGGTCTTTGCTTTGAGAATATTCTCCATATTAAAGCTGGCGGAATAATAGTCGTGCGCAATAGCAATATTACCATCGAGTTGCTTTCCTGTGGCTTCTTCTTTTAATGTAAATTCTTTGAATTGGGATTTAAAGGTTCTGATAATTGTGTTTACTTTGGGATTCTCTTCATCACTATCATCTACTTCTATTTCTTCTATAGTAATCATTTTCCCCACTGGCATATTGAAAGAAACTGCGGGATTTTCATATATGGGGACTTCAATATCTCCGTTCTGTGGAATAATTTGTTCGATAACATTTATCCCAGCCAATGGGTTATTGGCAATGGCAGCGCAGCGCTCTCCAATTTCCATTTTAAAGGCAAACCTTCCTTTTATCTTTTTTAATATAGTAAACCGCCCTTTTATAATGCCCCTCATCCAGGTAGGATTGGGCAACTCAGCCTCCAAAGAAATCGCTGCATAAGCATCAAAAATATTAACCCAGCCTTCGTAAAACCATAAATCCACCCGCATATCGAGGAGGGCTTTGAAATAGGCATAGGCTTGTCCTTTGGCATACCAATTATTGATACCTATTTTGCCATCCCCATTGCCGCAGGAAAAACTTTTGGGGTATTTTTTCAGGGAAAGATCAAAACCAGCACCTGCTGTAAGTCGCCCTCTAAACATCAGGAATTCATATGTCCGATCGGGTATTTTAAAGCGAGCGCCCATCACAATACCATCCCCTTGTGCATAAGTTTTAGCAGACTCTCTTGAGGGATCGGTTGCACTTCCGTTAGACCACTCAGGTACCAGTTCCGCTATTCGAGGAATGGGGTCGAGATTATGTCCGACCTGAAAGTAGCCATTCATTTGAGCCAGGGTAACGCCGAGGAAGTTAAAGTCCACGCCTACACCTTCATAAGGAGTTCCGACCTTGACATACCATTGACCTGCTTCCGATAGATTTAAATTCGCCCCTTCACTAGGCTTTTTAAAGAGCCACAATGCGTGCCCTTCTCCATGTGCTTCAATTTCAAAAATATCATTGGGTGACAAGCGGAGTGGTAATTTTTGATTTCCTAAATCTATTCCAACATTGGGATATACAAAACTGAAGGCTGGTACAATACTCAGGAATCCTTTCTCATGATTGTATTGAGCATCCAGTGAAAATTGGCCAGACACCTCTGTTGATCCAACGGCATCATGTGGGGGATTTTCAGCCTTGGGCATTACGTAGCCGTTCCCATTTAGGGTAATTGAGTAAAGAGACATTTTCCCATTATTCTCGGCAAAATTCACATTGACCCCTATTTCACCCCAGGCTACTACAGAAAGTTTTGGTTTTCCAGGTGCTACACTAAAGATCACATTTCCTCCAAAGCCAAAGGCAGATGGTCGGGGACTGTAAGTTAGACCAGAGAGAGACACACCAGGTGTTAAAATATCTTCAACTACATAACTTTCATATTCTGGTTGAGCGGGATTCTTCTCCCCGGGTTTAAGCATGTATTTTGAAAAGCTATCTCCTGATGGGAGTAAATCATTCGGTACCATATTATACTGGAAGCCGCCACCGAATCCGTCAATATGTAAAAATGGTGCAGAAAGTGGAATCGGTATCATTCCAGGTTTGTACAAAAAGGACATATCGATGAAGAAATATCGATATACATTATCGGGGTTATTCATCGATTTTGAATCATCGTAATTTGTGGTACCTATTTGCCCAGCTACTTTAAATTCAAGCCCTTGTTCCAAACTCGCATTTAAGTATCCTTTGAATCCGTTGCCATAAGTTTGGTCATTGTTAAATAGGTTAAAGCCACCTTCTAAAGATATAAAAGTAAATTCTCCTTTTACGGTTACCTGACTTACATGAACTCGGTCAAATTCCAGTTTCCCACTATTGGTATTGGTATGCGTAATAATGGAAATTCGACTCTTTCCACTCAATTCACTAGGAATTGCCTTCTTTGCTTTTCCAAGTGCTCTGCCCAGTTTGGTTTTTTTGGCATTTTTTGCCTCTTCGATTCTGCTCTCGTCTGTCTCTTGTCTCGCAAGGTTCAAATCTTTATATCGTTTAGTGCGCTTCAACCCTCTCGCTTCCTCCTCTTCTTGCATCGCTGTTATTAGGTTATTGTATTTTTTCGTACGTTTTAATGTTTCTCCTTCACTCTCCTGATTGTTGTTCTTGGGTTTTTTATTTTCTTCCAATTTCTTTTTGATACATTGACCAGCATTCATAAATCCGATAAGATCGACCTCTAATGTGAAATCAAAGGAATAACCGTATTTTTCAAGGCCGTTATCTGTTTCCTTAATGCAATTGAAAGCAATATCAGAAATGCTCAGTGGCAAGCCCTGTAGCAAGCCAGCACAAGGATCCTTGTTTTCTTCATCCTTTTCTTCACCACTTGTCAAAGTGTTAAAAGCATCCATATTGAAAGTGCAAGGGGAAATGGCATTAGGGGCAAAAGAAAAAGCCCCAACTGACATATTTTTGACACCTCTGATTGGTGCTTGCTCAGCAGTACAATCGCTATACCTCCCTGGGTTGTTGATTTCCATGTCCTGAAAATCCAGTCGAGGTAAAAAGAAGGAAGGTTTAAAACCACCAGAACTTCCCTCCGCATTGCTACCCTGTCCATCGAATTCTACCCAAAAGCTGCCACTAATAGAAGCGTAGGGTTCGAATTCGGAAGCATTAAAATAATCACTACCACTTTCATTGAGGGCAAGCGTTATGGAAGCTGCTGGTGCATCAACATCCGTACACATTTGCATTTTAATGTTGCCTAAAAACTTCAAATCGAATACCTGGCCCAGTTCAGACTCAGAGATAATCATAAACACCAGAGGCGTTTTATCTCCCTGACTGTAGGTGTAGGCGGCATCGAATTCCATCCATTGTTTGTCCTCTACAATCGGCAACTGGATTTTTCCCTTAAGCAGCATTCCCCCAACAGTGACAGCATTGGTTTCGTATAATACATCTTTGTTAAAGTCTGTTTTGACAGCACCTTCGATTAGGGTAAATCGGAATAAATCCATGGTGTAATTCCAGCCCCCTAGATCGCCATCGGGTACTGGGTTATACTTATTGATGTGCCCACTAAAGCCCATTCCGTGCTCAAATACAAAATCTTTAGCTGGAATTTTAAGTACTTCTCTTGTCGAAGAACTATTGTTGGTCGTATTACTGTTTCCAGAAAAGAAGCCGATAGGTTGCAGGTCCAGTTCTTCAAAGTGGATACCTATAAAGGTGTTTTTATTACCCCGAATTTCTGGTGCCGTCGTCCAGGGATCTTCTGTATCTGAAAAATCCACCACTCCTTTGATTGGATGAAATAGTACACTTTCAAAATTATAATGTGCCATAGGCATCTGATCCTCTGGAAGATTTAATGGGGCAATGAAAGAGCCCAGGTCTTTATTCTTAATGATAAAATCTAGTGACAGCTGCTGGTAAAGATTGGGGCGACAACCCTCGGGTTCTGATAGTCGCTTGATTAAGTCGTCATCGGAAAGGTTTAAATCTTTTAGAGAGGGCAGGGCATTTTTTAATACCTGAGCCTTGTCACTGTTGGACATTGCCTGAAATTCCACATCCTCGGCAATTGCCATGATTTTATCTCTGTTCAACCAACCTATTTTGTCTACACCAAATTGAACAGCTGTGTTTACTTCCATCAAACCTGTACTTCCATCTATATCTGTACAATCACCTCCAATCGTCGTTTCCTCGTAATGAAAGGCATAAGTTCCTTGTACATTAAATCCTTCAAAGCCATTACAACTTAATTCCGCATAACTTCCTGTTGATTCATCTCCGTTTAGTGATTTTAAATAAGTAAAGGGAAATCGATCATCATCACTGTCTTTTCCCTCTAACAAATACATTTTTAAACCATCGAACTGAACGGCGTTTGGAAACAATTCCATTTTGGCATTACCGAATACGAAATATTGGCTACCCTCCCGAACAGTCAATAATAACTTTGCGATGGCTTTGGTTTTATCTGGATTGAGGTCGAAACCGACCAGAATTAAATGGTGGTCACTATCGGGAAATTTGTGCTCTTCATCTCCTTTCTTATATAATTTCAGGAATTTCTCGAGGTGTTCCGTTAAATCAATTGGCAATTCAAAAGCCTTGGAAGGATTGCCTTTTTCTATTTCTGCATTGACTGCAGAAGTGTGATTTTCAAGTTTATCGAAAAAACTGGTATTGATTTCAAAATTGGATAAATCGGGAACCTCGATTGTGTCCTGTTCTCCCTGTTCAACTTGAATAGCGGCACAATCCCAATCAGAAAGTCCCCTTCCAAGAACACTTGAACCGTCCGAATTGGTTTTCAGTTTTAGATTGAGATAGGGAATGGTAATTTCATTTGTGGAAGGATTGTAAGGGAATTTTTCCTCAAAAGTGAAATTCGAAAATTCAACTCCCTTCTCTGGTTGATTTCCTTCCATTGTACTGGCATACTGTCCTAAGTTTTGAATATCAAAGGCATCCCATCGATTTCGTCTTTGTCGAGGAAGTTCTGAATCTTCAAAAACACAATCACAATCAATCTGACGAACATCCGTCTCAATTCTATCCAGGTCAAAACCATTCAATTCATTCAGTATTGCCCAAAGGGTGATGGTAACTTCTTTTTCATTTTCAATCACACCTATTTCGAGTCCTATTTCTTCTTTACCATCTATTAGCTGATTATTAATCCAAAGAGAATTTATTCGAAGTTCCTTGTCTCCAATTTTTATTTTGGTGTTTTCCTGGTCATAATGTTTGAGGATATAACGGTCTTCGATAGGGGCTAAAGGATCAACAATTAATTCAGTTATCAGAAGATTATTTAAGCTGATATTGGGCTCCTCCGTTAATTGAAAGGCATTTTTAAGACCTGAGAGTTGTGCTATTTGGTTTTCTTTTAAATAGGTTTTAAATTCTTCTTCAGAGATATGTACGCTGAAGTTTCCATGTAACTCAGCTTGCGGGAAAAACTGATTTTCTCCTCCTATTTTTCGTTGAATTGCCCATACTTTGGCATCTTCATTGTATCCCAAAGCAGCCTTCCAAAGACTCATGCCACCTGTATTGTCAGTTGGTTTGAGTATCAATCGAGGATTAGAAAACTCAGACTCTGTATCTAAATTTGTTTCAAAGGCAAAAGGCTCATCTATGATTGGGACTTTTACATTTCCTTTCAAAATGGCGTCAAATAAATTGCTCTCGGCAAATTCCAATTGCAGTTCACTTACTCCAAATGGCCAAGTGTATAATCTGCCGTCTGAAATATCCACTAGATCTTGTCCGCTTGCAGTAGCCCATAGACCATTATTATCATACATCAAATTGCCAATAGGTAATTCAATGCGCTGATTTTGTCCACTGAAGTCCCACTGACCAGGTATCTGTGTTGATAATTCAGGAAAATACAAGCCAATCCACTCTTCGCCTTTATTTTCAGAATAACTCTCCGGGAAGCTTAGTTCTTCTGGATTTGTTATGATTGAAAAATCTAATTGTCCAGTTCCTGTTTCAAAAACATATTCAGGCATATTCGGCAAGTAGGCGCCTGGCAGGTTTTCTACTGAGGCTGTAAAATCCAATAGATCTGAGGAATTGGTCTCAAATGAAAGAACGATTGTATTTTCATTTTCCTTCAATTTGAGATTATCGGGATTGATCTCATAATTACCGTGAATAGTATATTCTTTAAATCCTTCACAATTGAATTTTAGAGAGGTGCTTATTCCTCTTCCTTCATAAGCTCCCAAAATTTCCAAAACATCATTATTGGAAAACAAAAAGACATAATCAGACAGCATTTCCAACGAAGCATCTTTTTCAAAGCCATAAGGCGTACATGTAATTTCATTATTGGCAAATCGAATTAAATTGCCTTCTTCTAAATCCCGAAAGCCGGAAAACCCTGTAGCGATAGCCCTTCTTTCAGTAAATTCTAGATGGGTAATGATTAAATTAGGAAGAAATTCACCCTGCTCATTTTGATTATCAATCGTTAACGGAAGTCCAATTGGAACGTCATCAGAATCTTCCCGATTGCTTGTTCTCCGATTTTCAAAACTTGGGTTCAACATCAAACTGTGCAAATAATTGGCTGTGTTTGGGTTGAACATTTCGGCTAAAGTCAAGTTTGAATCCTCTAAATCATCTCCTAAAACTGTCAATTCCCGAATCGCTTGTACCTTTCCAGTTTCATAAACCCTTCCTTTAGAATTGACTTTTAAATTTTCAAATTCAACTTTTACCTGTGCTTTTAAAAATGGAACATTGACAGTCCCTTGTCCGGAATATCCATTGCCGAGTCCATTTATTTGACCAATTGTCAATTCAAAGAAGCCTAAATCTACCACATCACCTTCGGCAAGAGAAGCTTCAGAGTTCCCCCCGCTAATTGCTCCAAAACTAGTAATCAAAGCCTCACAAGCCATAGAAGGATTCGAACCCTGGTCGTCCTCTATTCCTCCATAAAAGAATGTACAAACAGGTCCAAAACCATTGTTTTCAAACACATTGCTGCCCATCGGGTCTTTCACCTGTACCCTCCAGGCGTACCACTTTCCTTCCTCCAGTTGGGGTTCGCTTACGGTGTAAAGCAGGGTGGGAGAGAGGGTCGTGGTTTGATACATTTGGAAGGCTTGATCAAAGCCGTCATTGGGGTCCAGTGTTCCCGGTAGCAATTCAACGAGGGTAAATTCGTACTCCACCATAGCCGGGGCATTGGGTAAACCAAAGTGGCGCGGCAACCAGCGAAACATGAAATTTTGGGTTTCGGAATAGGGAATTTCCAGCCCACATGCTGGCAGCTCCGGGATGGGCGTTTCCAATTCCTGGAAAAAGCCGGAAGCACAAGCCTGGTTGGAGATGGGAATGCCTCTTTGCAGATCGATGACCTCCAGGCATATTTTGTTGAAGCCTTCCGGCAGCGAGGTACTTCCGTCTCCGCCATTGGTTCTGATGAGGGCATGCGACTGCAGGTAGGGTGCCAGTTCTGAGCCTGTAATCAATTCCGGCGTAAACTGCGACAACTGCATAGGCATGGGCACAAAATTGGGGTCGGTAACCATGATGTCCTGCCCGTTGTGCTTGACGGTGAGTTTGAAATAAACATCTCTGGTCGGCTCCACCGGGTCGTTGAGGGTCACGGTGAATAGCATATCCTGAGATCGCTCATTGGCATAATCCGAAAGGACCAAAGAATGAGGTGGCAACAATGCAGCAGTAGCATTGACTGGAAAAACCTGTTGAGCGAACAAGCAATTTCCAATAAAAGAAAGGATCAATACGATGGTGAAAGTGTGCAATTTGCTCATAGTTAGTCAGTTGTCGTTCTATTATTTTTTTGGTTTTGAGGTTGGTTTTCGGTTGTCTGTTGTCAGTTGTGGGTTGTCGGTTGTTTTTGCCATCGCAGACCTCCCGGCCTCCTAAAGGAGGTGCATCTTCCCGCTGAGAATTAAGTTCTTTTCGGCGGGAGGATTTTCCCCTTTAGGGGATTAAGGGGTTGGGATGGCTTTGGGGTCTATATTGCCGCTGCGTCCTCACTTCAGCCTTCCCACAGGCGAGAGACTCTGCTTATTACGGTAGATCTCACCCCGCAACTCGCACCCCGCAACTCGCAACTAATTAGACTCATCAACCTCCTCCTTCCCCTTCCTCGGGTTGTAAGAAAAATTAAACTGATATCCGATATTCCCAATTCCCTCGGTAAAGGAATCGGTTGAACCCATGTTGTCATCTTTTTGGCTTCGCATGAGGTTGAAGTTTACATTAAGGGATTGATTGTCTGTTATTCTGTAGGTTCCCCGGAATTTGGTATTGAGTGTATTATTGGTAATATCAGCGAGAGAGCTGACGGAGGCTCGGAAGTAATTCAGGTTCAATCCCAAATTGAGTTTGCCTTCCATGAAATTTTTGGAAACGCCGCCTCCGAATCCCCACCTGCTGACCTCCATCATGGATAGCATATTGGTATTGTAATTCCCGTTGGTATTGATGTTCCAGCCGTCTCCTACGGTGAAAGCGTAGATGAGGTTGAAATTGTACATGTTGGATTCAGCGCTTTCCTGTGGGTTGTCGATGTCGTCTGTTACGACCTGGGCATTGGCAGCAAAGGTGAAGGTGTGTCGGTTTTCGCCTGTACCGGATAGAGTATAATTGGCATTGAAGCCCAAATCCTGAGTGACGACGACTACATTGAGGCTATCCAACTCGGGATTGAGGACAAATTCAATGTCAGAGCTGTAATTGGAGTAATTCAATCCGAGGCTGTAATTGTCTTTTGAATAATCGAGGTTGGCAGAACCGATAAAGCGCGAAAGGGTAGAAGGTTTGGCATTGTCCAAATTGTCTTTTTGCAAACCGGCGCTGGTACTTACCTGTACTGATTGGTTAAATAAGCTGAAAGAGGCATTCGCTGCAATGTCTTCGATGTCATCATTGAAAAAATATGCGCCAAGAGAGCGGTATTTGGGATCAATTCGGCGGTATTTTAAACCAAGGCTATAACCCTGTCCCTGGTAATCGGCTGAGGTCTCTATGGCAGTAGTGTATTCCGTATTGGCTCTTGCATCAAATAAAAAACCGGGATGCAATAATTTGGAGTCGTTGGTTTTTATATCGGTCGCATCGGGTGAAAGGGCGCTGCTGCCAAAATCGACGGCGAGTCGGATGGTCTCGAAAAATGTTTTTTGGGCTTTGATACCCACTACCATGTTTTCGTTGATGAATACTTCCTGTGGATTGGGGGTAGGAATAGAATTTGGATCATCCCAGGCTTTGAAGAGCATGAGATCAATGAATTGGTCGCTGCTGCCATAGCCTAATTTTACGCCCCAGCCTTTCCGTTGAAAAACGGGGAGATTGGGTTCTAGCAGGGATAAATCCAGTGGTTCGGCTTTTGCGAGTTGACCGTACATGGCTGCAAAACGCACATTGCCTGGTGTGAGCTCGATGCCGCCACCCAGGTAGATGAGATTGGAGAGGGTAAACTGCGAAAAGGTCATGTTTCGATGACCTGCATGTAGTTTAACCCATTTGTAATAAGGGCTGGCCCCAACTCTATTGAAGCGATTGGTAAATTTTTGCTTCAGTGGCACCAATGGGTTTTGTGGATTGGGCAGTGTCAATTCCCGCCGGTTGATGCTGATGAGGGCTGAGATGGGGATGTTGAGTTTGTAGATGCTGAGGTTCAGACTTCCATTGAGGATCCAATAGAAGGGTGGTTGCCGATTTTCTGTTCCCCAGGCATTATAGGTGCGGGCATTTAAGCCCAGACCGCCACTCATCATAAAGGGTTCTCCAAAATCAGTAAAGTCGGAAAAAAGCCCTTTGACGTATTCTTTAAAGAAGCCTTTTCCGGCAACTTTTTCTACATCTTCAAATTCTTCGACCTGGGCATTTGAACAATAAACGATGCTTGTGACAAGCAGGATAAGGATGTAGTATTTTCTCATAGCCTAGTTTTTGTTTTGATGACGTATTGTGTAGTCGGCTAATGAATGTTAAGTATGTTTTTGAGCCATTATTTGGCTTTTTTTTAGGCTTATAGAAAATAATATCCCATCAACTTTAAAAAGGTAATACGGATTTGAGATTTTTTTTTCATCTTAGTAACTACGAAAGAATAAGTTGTACAATTTGACGAGCTTTTTTAGGAATATCAGGAGCTAAAGAAGCCATCCAAATGGATAAGTTGTTTTTTTGTCGTTACTTAGCTACTATGGAAGGGGGAAACATACATGAGAGAGAACTGTACTACCTGCATGGACTTAGAGACAACAATCTGGAGATATTAGATAAAATCTACAAAGAATACCTTCCCAGGATCGTTTATATGGTCACTCAAAATCAGGGCACTGTTGAAGATGCACATGACATATTTCAAGAGGCTTTGGTCATCACCTATCATAAATCAAATCGTGAAAATTTCCAGTTGAGAACTTCTTTTTTTGGCTACCTGAGGGCGGTCTGCCAAAAACTCTGGTGGCGTCAATTGAAAAAAAAGCACCGTTCTGATATTACCTTTGAGGGCAAGGAGGGATTTCTATTTAGTGAAGATATTGAACCACTAGCGGAAGAGGCAGAAAAATGGATCTTGTTTCAACAAAAAATGGCAATGCTTGGAAAAGATTGCAGACAGGTATTGGAAGGATTTTTTAGAGGCGTCAAATTGAAAACAATAGCTGCCAAAATGGGTTATACCGACAAGTACATCAAGTGGAAAAAATATAAATGTAAAGAGAAACTTATTGAATTGATCAAAGCAGACAGAAGATATAGAGAATTAAAAGATTAGGTAGAGTAGACTTTATTCGGTAGAGGGTTTTATTTTGGTAGACGGTAGACGGTAGACGGTAGACGGTAGACGGTAGACGGTTTTTTTGTGAAATAACTCTTTATAAGATGGTTCCTTTGTGGAATATTTTTTTGGTAAACGGTCTTCCTTGTATAACCTTTAAGAATATAGTCTAGCTCACTTTTTTTAAACATCATGGAGCATCAACAAAAAATGGAAATGATTGAAGCCTACCTTGCCGGGCGGCTAATCGGCGAAGAGTTGAAGGATTTTGAAGTTCAGCTTCAAAATGATGAATCTTTGCAAAAAGAAGTTGGGATACATCAAGATTTATCGAATGTTTTGAAGGATGGTCCGGATCATGCTTTTTGGGAGCATATTTCCGGGTTGAGGAAAAAATATAGCGATACCCCGGGTTCAAATGACTCTTCTTCGGATGGAACGCCATTTTGGAGAATTCGATGGTTTTTGGGTTTTGCAATCATTATTTGTGCAGGCGGGCTCCTATATTTTTTTTCGCAAATGCTCACAAACGAGAATTTGCCATCTGAACCTATGAATGCGATTGAACAACAGGATGTTATGGAGCCGGAATCAAATGAGGAAGAGGCAACATTGCCTTTGGAGGAGGGTAATGAGGAAGCTCCAGAAGAAAACTCCAATGAGGTCATTGAAGAAATACCGCCAAAAGCAGTTGAAAAACCAAGCCCTCCAAGTAATAAGACCCGTCCCATTGCCAGTGCATTTGAGCCCAATCCTACTTTAGAAAAACTATTGCTAAATCAACTTCGAGGAGATTTTACATTTAAAATTGACCATCCAAAACCCGATGCCCAGCTTTCGACTCAAATTGGGCGAACCAACTTTTCTCTTTCCGGAAAACTGGAAACTTCCAAAATAGCCGAGGCAGATTTTTCTTTAATCGTAGAGATTTATTCCAACAAAGAAGAAGATTACAAAAAAGAACGCCCGGTTATTAGCTTACCTATCGAGTTAACAGAAACGGATGAAGCTTACCTTTTTGATTTTGAAACTTCTCTTGAAATTGAGTCAGGTTTGTATTATTATTTGATTTTGGATGATTATTCGCGAGCAATTCTCTTTGGTAGACGGTTGATGGTTGACGGTTGATGGATTTCTTTTTGGTTGATGGTGGACGGTTTTTTTATGGTGGACGGTAGACGGTAGACGGTTTTCTTTAGTGGAATTATTCTTTTATAGGATGTTTTTTTGTGGAATCACTTTTTTGGTGGGCGGTTCTCTTTCTGGTGACGGTAGATGGTTAATGGTAGACGGTTCTCTTTAGTGGAATTACTTTTTTATAGGATGGTTCTTTTCTTGGTATTCTGTTTTTTTTAGATATAATAGTCATAGATGGCTGGTGAAACCTCTGTAATTATTTAAAGTTCAGCAACTTATGAAAGATTTAATGAGACTGGTTTCATTAAACTCTTTTTAGTCTTGAAAAAAGCTACAACAGAATATGAGTTTTTTTGAGCTATGTGGCATACCGGTAAAGATGACAACCCATTTCCTCTTAATTTTAATACCATAAGTAAAACCATATTTTTCGCAATTTTACCAACCATTTTTGACCACATTACCTTTTTTTATGGAATCGGTTGAAGGTTCTCTTTTTGGTCTTTTGGCAATCGGGTTTTATTAGACTTTATTCCGTAATTATTCAAATGACACGCCGACCACCGTCGACCGTCAACCGTCCACCAAAAGAATTATTCCACAAAAGAAACATCCTCGAAAGGATTGATTCCACAAAAAAGCCATCCACCGTCGACCGTCCACCAAAAGAAATCTATTGGTTATTGTCTTTTCGGGCTTGGATTAGTTTTTTTAGGGAGGCTCTAATCTTTTCTGTTTTACTTTCCATATTTTCCAAAGTTTCTTTGTCGATATATCCAATTCGATGGGCTATATGTAATTGTGTTATAACTTCTGCAGCAGAGCCTTTTGCAACATTAAAAAAATAGATAGATTCTTTGTTAGTACCTCTTTCATCCCCTTCAGCAATATTGGAAGCAATGGAAACAGCAGCCTTTTGAATTTGACGACTCAAACCAAAATCCTTTGAAAAAGCACCTCTACCAGTTAAATTATAAATGTTTTCCGCCAATTCAATCCCCTCATTCCAAACTCGAAGCGTCCTAAAATTCCCCATAACAAAGCAATTTTTAAAGTTAAAGAAAGCGTACACAAAATAAAAAATCACCAAGGACTATTTACTATCAAAAATAATATTATTCCACCAAAAAACTATCCACTGTCGACCGTCTACCAAAAAAAAATATTCCACCACAGAACCATTCTTCAAAGGATTGATTCCACAAAAAAAACCGTCAACCATCGACCGTCGACCGTCCACCAAAAAGGAAACCGTCTACCAAAAAAGCAATTCCATCAAAAGAAAGAACCATCCTGCAAAGGAGATATTCTACAAAATAAAGCCGTCCACCAAAAAAAACCGTCTACCATCGACCGTCCACCAAAAAGCAATTCCACCAAAAACCATCCTCCAAAGGATTAATTCCACAAAAAAGCCGTCCACCATCCACCGTCTACCAAAAAAGTATTCCACAAAAGACCATCCTATACAAAAGTAATTCCACCCCAAAAAGCCGTCCACCATCAACCGTCAACCGTCTACCAAAAAAGGGATTCCACAAAAAACCATCCTGTAAAGGAGAAATTCCACCAAAGAAAACCGTCTACCATCGACCGTCCACCAAAAGAGTTATTCCACCAAAACAAACCCTGCCCAAGCCTGTGGATTAAAAGGCTCCGAATATTTTGCTTTCAAGATTTGTTGAGCAGCCTGATAAGCTTGAGGAATTGATTTTTCATTTTCCAGCCACTCCTGATAAAAGGTGGTCATAAACTCATAAGTGCTTTCGTCGTTGACACTCCAGAGGCTCATGAGGAGGTATTTGGCACCGGCCAGTTTGAAGGCGCGTTGTAAGCCGTAAACGCCTTCGCTGCCTTGAATGTCACCTAAGCCCGTTTCGCAAGCGGATAAGACGACGAGTTCGGTGTTGCTGAGATCCATTTGGGCAATTTCGTATGCGGTGAGAATGCCGTCTTCTTTTCCTTGTTGTGGAGTGCCGCCTTTCCATACGTGATTGGCGCCAGCCAGGATCAAGCCTGAGCGAATCATGGGGTGTTCAGAAGTCTGAAAGCCAGTTTGTGGGGCTTTTTTTCTTTTGGTGTGGGAATTGGGATCTGGAAAGAAATAGCCATGTGTTGCGAGGTGTAAGATCTTGGGGGAGGGAGCATGCGTGCCAATTGCCTTAAAGGAATCCTCTGTAGCCTCCACATTGCTTAAGACCGTGGTTTTTTTGCCGGAGGATGATAACAGCATTTTTAAATCTTCTACTTCCCTTGCCGTCCATTCAAGTGGATGCCAATCGTTGCCTCTATAAGTGCGAAAGGCATTTCCTAAGGAAGAAAAATTATCTGCAAATGCAATAATATCCTCAGAATGCGAAACAGAGGTGAACAGAGGTAGTTGTTCCTCAGTATGATAATTAACACCTCCATAAAGCATAGCTTCCGTATAAGTATCGGGAGCGATTATTTCTGTTTTTTCGAGGATTTGTCGAGTGCTCCCTAGATTGTGCAATTCGAATTGATCTGAAAAAGTGATGGTTTCACTGACCGGAATAGCACCCAGGTTTAGATAATGCAAGATGCCTGAGGAGGCAAAATAGATGGTAGCGACATCTTCTAAATGTGGTTGAAGTGGTTTGGCGATCAATTCGTACAAATTGGGGCGAGTTCCTCTTTTATTAAAATCATACAGTCGAACGATGGCTTTGAGGTTTCCAATTTCTTTTTCTTCAAACAGTGGGATTACTTGTGGGGCTTCCGAATTATTTTTCAAAAGATAAGCTACATAAAGCACACTATCACCAGGATTCCTGTTTCCAGGTTCATAGTAATTGAAGTGAGCAAATTCGATGGCTGCTTCCCCTTCTTTAAGGCTGCCTTGAATATCTTTCCATTCCACTGATTTCCTTGCCGATTTAAAATTTCGAGAAATTCTGGCAAGGCTGCTCTCCAACTCATTGACTTGATTTTCCAGCACTTCAAAATTTGGTAAGCGATTTTCAATAGGTAGGGAATACTGCCGGGAAAGCTGTCTGTTTAGTTTTTCCCATTCCTGAAATTGATTTGCGGTTTTTGAATCTGAACTATTTTTTAATGCCCAAAGCATTTTTCTGCGATTGTCCAATAATAAACCTTTGACTAACAAAGCATTATTAAATCCGGATGCGGCAAGGTTTTGATTTTCTACTTGTCGAAAAGTAAAGGATTGGTATTGGTCAAATTGTTCTTGGAGGGTGGAAAATAAGGCAATTTGTTCCTTTTCACTAAAGTGGTCAAATTGCATTTGAAGACGGGCGCAGGCATTTTGATTGGAAGTCAAATAATTTTCATAAGCTTTGTCAATATTCCCCAATACTTCGTAATTATTTGCCAGACTATTTGAATAAAGCCCATAATCGGGGTGTAGGTCACCTAATGATTGTTTGGCAATTTTTAAAGCTTGTTCCAGTGCAAGGCTTGCTGCCTCAAATGCACCCTGGCTTTGATATAAATTTGCCTTAGTGGATAGTCCAGCGGCATATTCTGGGTGCCCATTTCCCATAGAATTCTCTACAATTGATAAGGCTTCTTCAATCAATGGAAAAGCTTGATCCAACTGCCCCATCAAACCATGCATCTCAGCTAATTGAGATAGATAAACACTACAATCGGGATGTTCTTTGTAATAATCCAGGACATAGTTATTATAGGCAATTTGGAAGGCTTCCAATGCTTTTTCGTATTCCCCGGTATTGCGATACACTTCGCCAAGCGCATTTTGAGTTCTACCATACCAACCAGAGTTAATACCGGTACTTTTTCCGATAATTTCCGAGGCAGTTTTTAGTAAGTCTAATGCCTTTTTATACTGTCCCATTTGGGTGTACAGCTGCCCGATTTGAAATAAAACCCTTCCGTAACTTTGACTTTCAATTCCGCGTAATTTTCCAACATGTTGTAACCTGTCCTGATAAATAGGCAAGGCTTTTTCATACTGCCCCATATCGCGATAGAGGATCGCCATCCCCATTGGGAATTTTGAGCCAGCTCCATATTGCCTTTGGTAGTGTTTATTTCTTTCTTCATACAACTCAATTGCTTTTTCATATTGCCCCATTTCATAGTAGATATAAGCTACTTGTTCCAGTTTATCCAAATAAATGAGATCCGTTTTTGAGGCTGTTGCTCGAATCATCTCCAAGCCTTGGTTTCCATAGTGGATAGCTTTTTCAAAATTCCCATTACTCATATGCAGTCGCCCGATAAAGCATAAATTGGAACCAATGATCGGATGCTGTCTATCTCCTTTTTTAGCTATTTTTAGATTGTTTTCTTTTAGTACTTCAAAAGCTCCTTCCAAATCTCCACAGGAAAAATGAATATGCGCCAATCTTTGAATGCTTCTTCCAAATTGTAAATAATCATCCATCCCAAATTCCTGCTCAGCCAATTCTATCGTTCGCCTGGCATATCGATAAGTTTTTTCACAATACTTATTTTCTTCGGGAGTTGACTTTAATTGATTAGTGGCTTTCCTTGCCTCTTCAAAGGTCAATTCTTCCAATGGTTTTTGTAATAGAGCATTATCGATCTGAGCCCATACTCCGAAGGGAAAGATACCTAGAGACAAGAAGAGTAGAAGGTTCTTCATAGCAACATGAAGTGTTTGTATAATGAATGTTGGGCCTAGTTTGCGAACAATTTACGAAAACTTGCCCAAATATTCTTATCTCTTGAATGGTAAAAAGGTAATACGGGGTTTAATTAAAATTTAAAAAAAAATAAAAATAAAAATGAAAGTCGAAATGAAAAGTTTAAACGGCTTGCAGACTTTAGATCTGATGATTTTTCCAAGAATGACGGTCGCTTCCGGAGAAACGGTTTCGCAAAAATTTTTTCCGAAAATGCAGGAGCAGGCCTGAGTAGTGTAAGGGAGTGCAAACAGAATGCTTAGAGCGAACGTGTAAATTTTCTTTTTCATGTTGTTTTTTTTGTTGGATGCGGGTATGCGGGTATGCGGGGTGACGGGTTGTCGTGGAGGCGGGTATACGGGGTGCTTAGTTTACATCGTCCCCGAATACCCGTCTCCTCGACAACCCGCATACCCGACAATAATTCCAAATGTAAATGCTTTAAAGCAATAACTAAACCCTTGATTTTGAAATGTTTGTCAAGTATTTAGCAGAGATTAAAGCAATACTCAGTTTATCCTTTTTAGGTGATGCCTTGCGCAGAGGCAGCTGAGCGAGGAGAAAGGCGTTGCCTAAAAAGATCGAAGTTTGATTCTTTTTTAGGCAACACCTTTTGCTTTCTCTCCAGCCTTATACTCAAGGCATCACCTAAAAAGGGATGGTTGTTTAAAGGTTTGTTCGAGGTTTTCAAGCAGTTAATTTTTAAAATGTTAACCAAATTCTTTGTCACATTGGCTACCTATCATTTGTTGGATGGAGCAATAAAATTTGTTTTGCTGTAATTTTAGTTTCAAAGCATTGATGATGAAACACGTAATCTTTACAAGTTTGGTTCTGCTTTGCGCTACGTTCCTTTGTGCACAAATTGTAATTAATGAGGCTTCATCCAGCAATCAAAATACCATTTTGGATGGCTTTGGCGATTCACCTGACTGGATAGAATTATACAACACCAGTGATGAGTTAGTTAATTTACAAGGATGGCATTTAAGCGATAATGAAAATCAGCTTAGTAAATGGCAAATGTCTGATGTAAATATAGGTGCCAAAGAATACCTTTTGATATTCGCTTCAGGAAATGATTTGCTACTGAACTATCCGCATACCAACTTCAAATTGTCAAAAGAGGGAGAGGTTTTGACGCTTTCCAATCCAGATTTGGAAATCATTGATCAAATTGTACTGCCGGCGCTCGAAACGGATTTTTCTTTTGGCAGAAAAATAGACGGCGCTGTGGAGTGGGGGTATTTCAAAAATCCATCACCCAAGAGCAGTAATCAGAGTGGAGTATGGATTGAACAAACACCAAAGCCTCAATTCTCGCTTCTCAAAAATTTTCACCCTCAGTCCGTTTTTCTTGAACTTATTTGTGAATCACCAAATTGTGAAATTCGGTATACGAAAGATGGAAGTGTTCCTACCCAGCATTCCTTTTTATTTGAATCTGCTTTTCAAATTGATACGACGACGACTATTCGCGCCAAAGCATTTTTAACTGATCAAATACCCTCCAATGTAAGTACCCAAACTTATTTCATCGGCGAAAATCATGCATTGCCAGTTCTTGCGATTACAAGTGAGCCTGAACATTTTTTCGATTTTGAAAACGGCATTTTTGAGACGGGTCCGGATGCAAGCCCAGACTGGCCATTTTGGGGAGCCAATTATTGGAAGGATATCGAAATTCCTGTTCATTTTGAATATTTTGATGTAAATGGTGCATTGCAGGTGGAATTTGATTGTGGAGCTAAAACGCATGGTGGGCGGGGTGCAAGAACTTGGCCGCAGAAACCAATGCGTTTTTTGGCGGAAAGACAGTTTGGAGTTGATAAAATGGAGTATCCTTTTTTTGAATACAAAAATGTCGATTCTTTTGAACGACTGGTTATTAGAAACTCAAGTGGGGACTTCAATCGAAGCCATTTTCGGAGTGGATTTTTGAGCCGAAAAGCCATTTTGGATGGCTTGGACATAGATGCTTTGGCATATCAGCCGGTGGTTTTGTATATCAATGGAAGCTATTGGGGAGTTATTAATTTGAGAGAAAAAGGGGACGAGTTTTATGTGGAGTCGAATTACGGCATTCCCGTCGAGAACCTGGATGTTTTGGAAGAGAGTGATTTGGTAATTGTAGGAGACTTTGGCGTATTTGATCAACATTATGATTTTGTTATGCATGAAGATTTAAGTGTGGAAAGTAACTTTCAAATTGCTTCCACTTATTTTGACATCAATAGTTTGGTAGATTATTTTGCCTTCCAGTCCATTATCACCAATACCGATTGGCCACAAAACAATATCAAGTTTTGGCGAGAGCGAAGTCCCGAAGGCAAGTGGCGGTACATTTTATTTGACCTCGATACCAGTACCGGAAACAATACCTGGAACCAATCCGATTTCAACGTTTTTCGAGGGAAGATGGAGCAATTTGACGGTGCCAATAAGCACATCAATATCCTACAGGCTTTTTTAAGCAAAGAAGGTTTTAAAAAGTATTTTCTGAATAGATATGCGGACTTACTGAATACCAGTTTTCGTCCGGAAATTTTTAGTGCAGAATTACTAGAGATAAAAGAAATCCTGCTTCCAGAAATGCCGCGTCATTTTGAACGATGGGATTTTTGTACGCTTTGTCGAAGTTTTGAAGAATGGGAAGATCGACACATTCCCAATTTTATTGAATTTGCTGAAACGCGTGCTCCCCATGCTCGCCAGCATTTGATCGATTATTTCGAACTGGAAAATGAAGTGCATTTGGAATTGCAAACTTACCCACCGAATGCGGGAGCAATTGAAATCAATAGCATCTATCCGGAACAATTGCCCTGGGATGGCTGGTATTTTAATGGAATTCCTGTGACTTTGACCATTCATCCCAAGCCTGGATTTGTATTCAGCCATTGGCTATCCCTTGAGACCATCAAAGAACCCAATCCCAATCAAAGCATTGAACTCAATTTTAGTTCAGACGATGCCATAACTGCCTATTTTAAAAACATACATGAGCCTGCAAAACTACAAGTGACTCCCAATCCTGCTAAAGAAATCATCCAGGCACATTTTGAGATTGATGTCATTCAAGAAGTCAAAATCTCATTATTTGATGTCAATGGGCAAATCATTTTTGAAAATTGGAAAACATACAATGCAGGTGTTCATGAAATTGAGATATTTTTGAGGGACGCTCCTTCAGGTGTATATTTTTTGCAAGTAGCAAAGAGCGAAGAGGTTGCAGTCGGAAAAGTGATGCTTTTTTAATAATACTATTATACTGCGATGCTGCAATATTTTTTTAGGGTATTAAATGTTTTTGATGAAACGATTATTTGTGTTTGGAGTCTTGGTTTTATTGGGGTTTCATTTTTTTTCTTGTAAAAAAAATGGGCATACTTCTCCTGATTCGGGGGACTTAGTGGATAGTACTTTAATGCTTATACATACTTTTCCTGATTTTATCAATGAAAGTTCGGGCTTGCAATTTTTCAATAATACCCTGTGGACGCACAATGATAGTAGTAATGAGCCAGTCTTGTTCGAGATTGATGCAAGCAATATCATTTTTATTCGACCGGTTGTGGTTGAAGGTGCTGAAAATATAGATTGGGAAGACCTTGCCCTTGATGCTGAAAATCTTTACATCGGTGATTTTGGTAATAATTTTGGAAACCGCAAGGATTTAAAAGTCTACCGTATTTCCAGAACTGATTTGTCAAAAGATACGATTTCAAACTTTGGGCTCATTGAGTTTTCATTTTCTGACCAGCAACAGTTTGATTATGATCTTCGGATGCATGATTTTGATTGTGAGGCAATGATCGCCTTTAATGATGAGTTAATGCTTTTCTCAAAAAATCACATCAATGGCAAATGCCGGCTGTATTCCCTTCCAAAAAATGCTGGAACTTTTGAGGCAGTTCTTTTAGATAGTTTTGACACCATGGGAACGATTACTGGCGCTGCAATCGATTCAGGCAATGCTTTACTCGCCCTTTCTGGCTACACCTATGATGAAATAGCTGATGACTATCTTCCCTTTATCTGGCTTTTTTCAAACTTTTCTTCAAATCAAATTTTTCATGGTGATTCCAAAAAAATCAATTTGGCAATTTCGGAAAAAGTAGAAGGCATCACTTCCATTGAAGATGGTCAGTTTTTGATTTCCTCAGAAAGCAGAAGTGGCAATCCTGGCAAGGTTTATCTTTTTGATGCCAAAAAATGGTTGGAATGAGCAAAGGAATTTGAAAAAGTTATAATTTCCCGTCCTAAAAAAAAAATCATGATCCAAACAAGACGAAAATTCCTGAAACAATCAGGTCGCGCTACCTTAGGGCTGGGTTTGATGGGCTTGTATGCTTGTGGAAACACCACGCCAGTAGAATCTGAAGAAAGGACATCTGAAACTACTTCATCCACTGAAATGTTTTTCAAAATATCCCTTGCTCAATGGTCCTTGCACAATGCCTTGCAAAAAGGACAAATGGACAATCTTGAATTCGCTGCCAAAACCAGAAAGGATTTTGGAATAGAGGCAATCGAATACGTTAATCAATTTTTCAAAGACAAAGCAACAGATGCTGCTTACCTTGCTGAAATGAACAAGCGAGCTGCTGATAGTGGGGTCAAACAATTGCTCATCATGATAGACGGAGAGGGCGGTTTGGCAGAAACAGATGATGCTCAAAGAAAGCAAGCCATAGAGAATCACTACAAGTGGGTAGATGCTGCAAAAACATTGGGTTGCCATGCGATTCGGGTGAATGCCTATAGCTCCAATCCCAACGCGGAGGAAGCTGCCAAAGCTGCTGTAGATGGTTTGGGATCGCTTGCAGAATTCGCTCAAAAATCCAGTTTGAGTGTCATCGTTGAAAACCATGGTGGCTTTTCTTCCAACGGTCAATGGTTGTCTTCGATTATGAGTCAAATCAATATGGCAAATTGTGGAACATTGCCTGATTTTGGCAATTTTTGTGTTGATTGGAAAGACGGCGGCTGTAGGGAAGAATATGACCGCTATAAGGGTGTGACAGAATTGATGCCTTTTGCCAAAGCCGTCAGTGCCAAATCCAATGATTTCAATGAAGCAGGAGATGAAATTCACACAGACTATATGAAAATGATGAAGATTGTGAAAGATGCCGGATATACCGGATATGTCGGGATAGAATATGAGGGGAATAAATTAGGTGAAGACGATGGCATCAAAGCGACCAAGGCGCTATTGGAGAAGGTAGGAGCTGCTTTGGGGTAGTGAAGGTTAAGATCAAGTTTAAGATCAAGTTTAAGGTTAAGTTCAAGTTCAATACACTGTAATTGAAATAAATGAAAATGAAAATGAAAATTAAAATGAAAATGAAAATTTGGTCCTTGAACCATTTTCATTTTGATTTTCATTCAAAAAGGATCTTAACTTACTTTGGTTACACTGTATTCAAGTTCAATTCTTGTGCTTGAACTTGGTCTTGAAAATATTTGAACTGATCTATTATGATGTTAGAGGCAGTGTTGTTAAGTTCTGTTTTCTAAGTCCCAGCGGGACGAAATATTGGTAACCTACAACATGCCTACTCATTCAAGTCCTGTAGGGACGTAATATGATTTATCAATTCGAGTTTTCAAGTGCCTATATTGCGTCCCTACGAGACTTGGCACCTTTCCCTTTATTATCCAGATTCTTACCGATATTTCGTGCCTAGCGGCACTTTTTAGTAAAAATCTAAAGCCCTTAGCCAATAGGGGCTGCCTTTTTGTTAGCACCAAAGGCGAATAATTACCCTCAAACAAGATCATCTAAAATATTCTCATCCAATTGATTCATATAACCTTCTCCCACCATTTTATTGATCTTTGGTTGAATTACCCACACTCCGATAAAATAAAACCACAACAAAAAGAACTCCCCTGCATAATCTCCAAAGCTCACCTTTCTTTGCAACTCTGCTGTTTTGATAGTTTTTGCGACAAAATACATACTGTAGAATATGCAAAACATGGAAAATAAATGAAGCGGAACGATTAGGGTAAATATCCCAGGATTGTCAATGATATTATCTGAAAAACGGACCATTGAAATGCCAATAAAAAAGGATATGCATATGCACAAAATGTAAGCAAGGGGTATGAGTAAAAAGGCTTTGAATAATCTTACGTTCATGGTAATGTGCTCGGGTAATTTAGATTGTAGACCTACACCAATTGACCAAAACCAACCAAAAAATACTGCCATCACAACAAGCATTATCAAAGGAAAGAATTGCAGATATTCAAACATTATCTCTGGGTCGACTATATTTTCAGATTCGACTACTGCATTCGAAAATTGACTGATCATGGATGCCATAATAAAAAAATAGGCAATCATGGGAAGACCAAACAATAATAGAAACAGTTGCCAATGCTTGGCTTTCAAGAATTTTTCAATCATGCTAAAGGTTTTGGAAATTAATAAGCTACTCAAAAAGAACAAGTCTGGTGTGTAGGTTCTTATTGTTTTAAAGCCTTAGAATAGTTTTTAAGCGTATTTAAAATTATTGATGCGTAATTTCTAAAATAATTATCAGGGAACCTAATAAATTTAATCATCTTTGTAACTCAGAATTGATTCACAAAACTTATATGAAAAAATGAAATTTGGTGTAGTTGTATTTCCTGGTTCCAATTGTGATGGCGATATTATGCATGTGCTGGGTCAGGTGATGGAACAGGAAGTTGTTGAATTGTGGCATAAGGAGACGGAATTGAAAGATTTGGAATCAGGGGATTGCATTGTATTACCTGGTGGGTTTACATATGGTGACTATCTGCGTCCTGGAGCTATTGCCAGGTTTGCACCGATTATGCAGGCGGTAATTGATTTTGCCAATAATGGCGGGTATGTTTGGGGCATTTGTAATGGCTTTCAAATTTTGTGTGAAGCTGGATTGTTGCCTGGCGTATTATTGCCAAATGGGCAACAAAAATTTATCTGCAAAAACGTCCACCTCAAAACCATCACCAATCATTCTGTGATTACTTCTCAGTTGAACCTCAATCGAACGCTGAACATTCCCATTGCACACGCTGACGGGCGCTATTTCACAGACGAACATACACTTCAGGACTTGAAGGATAATGATCAAATCTTGTTTCAATATTGTGATGAACATGGAGCCGTTACCCATCAATCCAATCCAAATGGTGCCCTGGAAAACATTGCAGGAATCTGTAATAAAAATCGGAATGTCTTTGGAATGATGCCACACCCGGAACGGGCCTCAGAAGCTATTTTGGGCAATACCGACGGCAGATTGTTATTTGAATCAGTGTTGGCGACTGCAAAGGTGGAAATGGCAGCGACATTGTAATGTTTGAATCAAATGTCTTTTACATCATCCTTCCTTTTTTTGGTATTTTGTTTAGCATTTACAAAAACCATTTCAGTTCAAAATGCCCCACCGAATAAGGTACTTTTGTTGGCAACAGCTTTACCCGTTTTTGGAATCTACCTCAATTAGTCGGACTAATGGCAAAGGAAAAAAATATAGACTTAAGCATGTGCCAATCTACTTCTTGTAGGTTGAGTTTAGGCACTCACTGTAGAGGGGAACGAAATATAAAAACCAAAGAGAAAATTAGCAGCGGTGCAGGTAGTGAATCGACTTAAATAATTATTAGTTATCCAACAACAGCTTCACAACTCAGCTGGCACTCAAAAAAAGCAGGGGCAGGGAGCATGTGGGGCGCATAGCTTTTTAAAAGTAATCTCTGATTATTAAACAAATGAAACCAATTAGAATTGTACAAATCGGAATGGGACCCTTGGGCATTAAGATTGCCAAAATGATTGCCGAAAGAAATGGTGTCGAAACCGTAGCAGCCATTGACATCAATCCAGACTTGTCAGGTAAAGATTTGGGCTTGATGTATGGAGATATGGCTTCTGGCATTCGCATCAGCAATGACCTGGTAGAAACAGTTGAATTAACGAAACCTGATGTAGCAGTTTTGACGACTGTTTCAGATATAAAGCGAATAACCGGACAAGTGAAGTCCATCGTCAATTTGGGCTTGTCCGTTGTTTCAACTTGTGAAGAATTGAGCCATCCATGGGACGAATCTCCGAAATTAGCCAATGAAATGGATGGTTTGGCGAAAACCCATAATGTTGCCATTTTGGGTACGGGTGTAAATCCTGGATTCTTAATGGATTCACTACCTACTTTTCTAACAGCGGTAAGTCAGGGTGTGCAGAAAGTAAGCGTCAATCGCTATCAGGATGCCCAATATCGCCGCATTCCTTTTCAGAAAAAAATAGGTGCAGGGTTAACTTTAGCTGAATTTGAACAAAAAAAGCAAGACGGAACTTTGCGGCATGTGGGATTGACCGAGAGTATGCAAATGATTGCCAATAGAATGGGTTGGAACTTAGAGAAAACAGAAGACATTATTTCGCCGGTGATTGCTAAAGAAACGGTAAAAACCAATGCCATGACCATCCAAAAAGGCGATGCAATGGGGGTCAACCAGGTCGGTCGGGCCTATTCAAATGGTGAAGTAAAAATAGAATTGATATTCCAGGCTACTGTTGGTGAACCAGAAAGCTATGATGAAGTGATCATTGAAGGAATTCCTAACATTCACTCCCGGATTCAAGGTGGCATCAATGGAGATATTGCCACGGGGGCTATCACCATTAATGCAATTCCAAGAGTTTTGGAAGCCAATCCAGGCTTGCGAACCATGATGGATGTGAGCCCGGTTTCTTACTTTGGGTAGAACCATCTCCGCAGCGTCTGGAAAAAAAAAAGCCCATAAGAACATTGACTTACAGGCTTTTAGTTGAAGTAGCGCGAGGCAGGCTTGAACTGCCGACCTCAGGATTATGAATCCTGCGCTCTAACCAGCTGAGCTACCGCGCCGTGTTTGTGGAAAAGGTATTTTTTTGCAAAAACTTTTTTTGAAATGAATACCTTCTTTAAAAACGGCTGCAAATATCGCTTTTTAAACAATTCCCCGCAAATAATTTTTCAAGAATGTTATTCTAATTTTCCTTTTAGACGGGCTAAACCAGCTTTGGCTTGTTGGTGAAGGGCAGTTTTATGTTCATCCGGCTTAATTGAGGTGCATAGTTGAAAGGCAATAGCGGCTTGGGAATAATTGCCTTCGACTTCATAAATATGCCCTTTTTCCAATGCTGCGCGACAGGCAAAATACCATTCTGTATTTTTTCCAGCGTCAATGGTACTTTGGTAATGTTTCAATGCTTCAAAATATTTTTTAAGCTTGTGGCTGGTTCGTCCAAGCCGGTAGGTGTATTCCAGTTGATCTTTTTGAGAAATGAAATGAGTTGCATTTTTACTTTGTAGTATTTGATAAGCCTTTTCAAAATAGCCTCCGTCAAATGACAGCCTCGCTTTGAGTAAATCAATATGAGGTTGCTGTCCATTTTCGGCTTCCTTTAAAGCACTTTTGTCACTTCCTACAATGGTATATCCTTTGGATTTGCAATTTTTGATGTAGAATCTATAGCCCTGAATATCCCCTTGAATCAGGCTGTGCCAGGCTAATTTTTGATAAGCATCCTTAATGAAATTTTTGCCTTGAAAGTGATTGAGGTAATGGTGGAAGTATTGATTTGCATCAGCATCCAATCGTTGCAATTTGGCAATGCCAAGCATATAATCCAAATAAGCAAAATCATAGAATGCATCTCCTTTGGGACGATTTTCAAGGATTTGAATGGCGTCTGGACCTCGATCGGTTCTCATTGCTACATTAGCCATGACAAAACAAGCCATCAAACTTTCTTTGGGATTCAATTTACTGGTATTAATGATGCGCCATGCTTCCTCTTTTTCATTGCCCAGGTGAAGCATGAGGTAGGCGTACAAGACATAGGTTTCTTCTTCGTATATAAAATCATTTTTTCGAGCGAAGGCTACAACTTCCTCCAATTCTCCTTTACCCTGATCGATGGTTCCCTCCATGCTACTCAACAAATCGACAGTCCATTTATAACCATCCGGCACGGTGCCAACCATTGCATGAAGGATGCCCAGATCTTTTTTATTGGGCATAAAATCTGGAAACTTCTGGGCATTTTTGGTGAGGAGCTTAAAAGCTTTGTTAACCTCAAAAAAAGCAGTGGCATATTCCTCAAACTTTAACCTGGCCAATGCCCAATGAAGTCTGATATCTGCCTGTAAGTATAGATAATAGGGAGAATTTTTGTCTCCTCCCTGAATGATTTCCAGCCTGCGATCTTTGTTCTTTTCCAATCGCTCAAATTCGGTTTCATTTTCGTTGATGTAAACTCTGAAAAAATCGATATAATTCTCTATGTGATATGCGATGAGGTTATCTGGGTCATTGATCTTCATCCGAGCAAGATCAGAGTAGGCTTCATTAAAGCGCAAACTGATGACTTTTTTATAGGCTGCTTTTGCGGTAGGGGTCCATTCGAATCTTTTGGCAGCAAAGGCTGAAGTAAGAAAGGTGAGGAAAATAAAGGAGATGAAAAATTGTTTCATTCAAGGGATTTTGGTTGTGCTAGTCGGTTGTGAGTTGTCCATTGTGGTAGGTAGTTCGTTTTTTTGTCAAATGTAAAACGATAAAATTTAAATGTCATTATTTGATCAATGAAAAAGCCTTGAAGAAATTTCCCTCAAGGCTTTTTCAAAAACAATAATCTATATTACTGCCTACTGCCTACTGCCTACTGCCTACTGCCTACTGCCTACTGCCTACTGCCTACTGCCTACTGCCTACTGCCTACTGCCTACTGCCTACGCTTCCACCGGCTCCTCCTTACCTACATTCAAAATATCGTCATCTACCAAAACCCGGCCACAGTGTTCGCAAGCAATTACTTTTTTGCGCATACCGATTTCCAATTGTTGTTGAGGTGGTACTTTATTAAAACATCCTCCACAAGAATTACGACTAACAGTGACTACAGCCAAACCATTTCTGTAAGATTTTCGAATTTTATCATATGCTTTTAAGAAACGCTCTTCAATATGCTTTCTCGCACGGTCAGATTTCTTGCGCAATTTTTCTTCTTCCTTTTCTGTCTTCTCAATAATCTTTTTCAATTCCTCTTCTTTTTGAGTCAAGTTCTCTTTCTTGGCTTCAATGCGTTTTTGGGCAGCTTCTAAAGTAGCTTGCTTAGCTTCCAGGTTTTGATTTGCCTCGCGAATTCTCTTTTCAGACAGTTGAATTTCCAATTCCTGCAATTCAATTTCCTTTGTCAATGCCTCGTATTCCCTGTTATTTTTCACATTGTCCATTTGTTTCTTGTATCGTTCTATCAAAGCATTGGATTCAAGAATAGTCATATTGTAGCGACTCAATTCTCCTTCAATATCTTCTACACCATTGGTTAATTTTCTGAGCCTGGTTTCTAAACCAGCAATTTCATCTTCCAAATCACGAACCTCCATTGGCAATTCTCCTTTCAAAATTTCTACTTCGTCCAACTGAGAATCAATCCTTTGGAGCTCAAACATGTATTTTAGTTTTTCGGCTACGGTTAGTTCGTTCTTTTTTGCCATTCTTATTTTATATGTTTTCCAAAGGGACTCCTTTGGAGCAAGTGTTTAAGAATTCATGGGTTTGTGTACTGAAAATCAATCATTAACACATAATAACATGAATAATTTAACACAAGTATTTTACTGGATTGGTGTTCACTTTTGTGAAATGGGTCGCAAAATTAGGAAATTTCTGTGAAATAAGCTGATGTAAGAGCTCAATTGTGAATTGTTCGCTTTCAAAATGTCCAATATCTGCAATGACAATTTTGCCATCAGCATCAAAGAATTCGTGGTATTTATAATCTGAGGTGATAAAAATATCCGCTTTCTGCGCAATTGCTTTGTTTAACAAAAATCCACCTGAGCCACCGCAAACTGCCACCTTGTGAATTTGTTTGTCCAACAATTGTGTGTATTTCACACAACCTACCTGCATGGTCGTTTTTAAATAATTCAAGAAGTCCAGGGCTTCCATGGGCTTTTCCAAAAAGCCTATCATCCCGGAACCGATGGCATTGTCTTCATCCAGAATTACCTTTTTAGGTGCTAAAATCTCGGTCTGCAGTAAGCCCAATCGTTCAGCAATTTTTCCATTTACCCCATTTTCATAAACATTATCTAAATTGGTATGAATCGCAAAAATCGCTATGTCGTTTTTGATGGCTTGCATTACTGTTCGCTCGACATAAGTTTTGCCGTTCAGTTTTTTTAAACCTCTAAAAATAATCGGGTGGTGGGCGACAATCAGGTTACAGCCCAATTTGATGGCTTCCTCAACAATCGCCTCAACTGAATCCAAACAGCACAAAATCCCTTTGACTTCTTCAAAGGGGTTTCCGACAATTAGACCTGCATTGTCGTAACTTTCCTGTAGGTAGGGAGGCGCAATGGATTCAAGATAATCAATGACTTCTTTAATGGTCATGGTTTTTTGAGGGCAAGTTAGGCTTTGATAACCAGGATGTGAAAGATTTTTTGGGGAATCAGTAAGTGAGCCATAACATGGTAGAGTAGGTTTAAAATTTTTACGATCTGAAAACCATATTCTTATGGTGCTTAAGAAGAATTAAGGATGGAGTTTATCAGGATAAATAACTGAGAAAATAGGAATGATTCCATCAATTTCAATCTTTTACCTAGGAATGACCAACTTTCTCTATCAAAATTGTTACGGTATTATAATTTTGCACACATGAGTTTTGAAAATAGAATCAACCGCAATCAATCAGCTGCTTTATTTGAAGAAGCCAAGCAATATTTTCCTGGAGGGGTAAACTCTCCTGTTCGCGCCTTTAAGTCTGTTTCCGGACCCCCGCTTTTCATCAAAAAGGGGGAAGGATGCCGCTTCAAAGATGAAGATGACAATAGTTATATTGACTTCTGTTGCTCCTGGGGTCCCTTGATTTTGGGACATGACCATCCTGAAGTACGGGAAATGGTTTTGGATACAGTTGCCAATGGGACTTCTTTTGGTACGCCAACCAGAATGGGGAATTTATTGGGCAAATTGATAATTGAAAATCATAGGTATATAGAAAAAATGCGCTTTGTGAGTAGCGGGACAGAAGCCGTAATGTCTGCCATTCGCCTTGCACGTGGAGTGACTGGAAAGAATAAGGTTATCAAATTTGAAGGCTGTTACCACGGTCATGTAGATTCGCTTTTGGTGAAGGCTGGAAGTGGATTGGCAACTTTTGGAGTCAGTACTTCTGCTGGAATTCCTGAATCTTTTGCCAATGAAACGATCGTTTTACCATTAAATGATAGAGCTGCCGTTGAAACAGCTATGGAGAAATATAGTCAGGATCTCGCCTGTATTATCATTGAACCCATACCCGCCAATAATGGCTTGTTATTGCAAGAAAAAGCTTACCTCGAATTTCTGCGTGAACAATGTACCAAGCACGGGGTTTTGCTCATTTTTGACGAAGTCATCTCCGGTTTTCGGGTAGGATTCGAAGGTGCTGCCGGGTATTATGACATTCAGCCAGACATCCTCACTTTTGGAAAAATCATTGGAGGCGGAATGCCGGTTGGTGCCTATGCAGGAAGTGCAGCAATTATGAGCCACATTGCTCCCGAAGGCCAAGTCTACCAGGCAGGAACACTTTCTGCCAACCCTGTAGCCATGGCAGCGGGATATGCCGCACTTCGAGAAATCCTTTCTCCAGGCTTCTACAAATACCAGGAAACGAGAACTCAATACTTCGTCAACCTCATTCAAAATTATTGTGACGAAAAAGGCTATGAAGTGAGTATAATAAATATTGCAAGCATATTTTGGGTTGCTTTTTCGAAGAAAACCATTCGTTCTGCAGATGAAATTGATCCGGCAAGTATGGAAAAATTCAAAATTCTCCATCATGAATTATTGCAGAGAGGTGTATATTTGGGGCCTTCTGGTTATGAAGTCGGATTTATTTCAGGAGCCCACGAAAAAGCGGATTTGGAAGAAGCGGCAAGCAAGATATGTGCAGCATTGGATGTGGTTTTCTAGGTGCTGGATCCTGGGTACTGGGTACTGGTTTGCTGGGTACTGGTCTTTTACCAGAAAACCAGCACCCAGATAACCAGCACCCAGCAATCCCCCTGACATTTCCACACCATTCCCACCCAACGAAAAGGTCAAAAAGACCGTTTTTTTAATTGGCGACAAACATATTGTACTTTTGCCAAATTGAAAGCCGTTCTGGTTACGTAGGAGAACAATTGTAGTTTAATACAGTGTTCTTTTATGTGATGGCAATCCTTTAGTGTTGCTAATCATTTGTTCACAATAACTTTGATATGAATAAATATCTGTCCTTTTTTATCATGTTTTGTCTTTTTGCAATGAGTGGTTGTAAAAACTTTAATGACATTGAAAATGCTGAAATCGTAAGTGGAGATGCAGAATTTGCCATTCCACTGTTTTCTTCCAGCAACACCTTACAGGATTTATTGGAAGAATTTGATAATCAAACCACCATTGAGATTGCGCCTGATGGTTTGATTACTTTGAGATATGAAGGTGATATTACCAGTCGAACCAGTCATGAAATTATTGCCGATGCTTTAGATGATCTGCAGAATTTGATTCCTGTACCTGATACCTTGTTTGAATTGCCTTTTGAGTCTCCAAAAGAGTTGGAAGTAGATTTTGCAACCTTTAGCAAGGGAGAAGTCTGCTTTGCTTTTGCACACCAGACAGATACCATCAAGGAAATCACCATCAAGATTTTGCAGGCTGATGACAACGGAGAAGTCTTGACCATTCATAAAGTTTTTGATGAGCCGAAGCGTTCTGTTTTACCTCCTCAGTTTCCTGTAGACTTAACAGGAGTAAATTTATTGCCCGAAAATGGAAGTTTGTTTTTGTGGTATGAAGCCATCAATACCAACGGTGACAAAGTGAAATTTAATCTGGGAAATGACCCGCCAGACGTATTGGCATTGCAAATGAAAGATATTGATTTCTCCTATATCGAAGGTTATTTGGGCAATCACATCCATCCAGGTGATCGCGATACTATCGAGATCGATTTCTTTGAAAACTGGATTGAAGGAGATGTATACTTTGACGATCCAAAAGTTTGGGTCAATGTCGAAAACTCTTTTGGGATTCCTACAGAGTCGGTAATCAATATTTTTCGGGTTCATACAGCAGATGGTCAGGCAAAAGATTTGGTGAGTGATTTTTTACTTCCAGGAGAGGGTATTGTATTCAATTATCCCGATCTCAATCATGTAGGTCAAACCTTTAGTACTACTTTCCCTTTTGATAGAGACAATTCCAATATAGCTGAAATCCTGGGTTCGCGTCCAGTAGCTCTGGATTATGAAGTAGATGCCTTAACCAATCCAGATACCCTAACTGATATTCGAGGTTTTCTTACCGATAGTAGTTATTACCGGGTACAAGTAGAAGTGGAATTGCCGATACATGGTACGGCAACAGGCTTTGGTGCTATAGATACCTTTGATATTGATTTAAACGGTTATGACGATATTGATTGGGCAGAATTTAAAGTAGTTGCTGAGAATGAAATCCCATTGGATATTGATATGCAATTCTACTTTACAGACGATAATGGAGTTGTGCTGGATTCTCTCTTTGATGGGCGCCAAAAAGTTATACAGGCTGCACCTGTTGACAATGAAGGTATTGTAATCGAAAAATTAAAAGCGGAAACTTTTGCAATGCTCGATGCTCCTCGTTTTGACAATGTTCGGAGCGCCTCTCAAATTATTCTCCACGCCTATTTCTCCACCTATAATGAAGGACAAACCTCAGTGAAAGTCTTCAATACCCAGGAAGTTGAAATTCGAATGGGTATGAAACTTGGAACTAAATAATGAGGAATGGGGAGGAAGTTTATTTTATGAAATTTTCCCCTGACTCACCATTCATCATTCATCATTCACCATTAAACTATGTTTTTAAAATCAATTAAGACTTTTTGTCTTCTAATAATAAGTAGTGTACTATTTGCTCAGCAGGAAGTTGGACTACACTTTATGGACAATCTCTGGCAGAGTACCTATACCAATCCTGCGAATGTGCCTGAGAGTAATTTGTTGATTTCATTGCCATCATTGCGCAATAATTTGATGATTACTGGCGCCACATATAACGATATTATTTTTCAGGAAGTGAATGGTCGCACCCAAATTGATATTGACAGAGTGATTGACAATCTAGAAGACCAAAACCTTATACGCGACGATTTGGCTTTCGAAACCATCGGCGCTGCATTCAAATTGGGTGGAATTACACTAAATGTAAGCCATGCGTTCAAATATTTGGCATATCTGGATTATCCGAAAACAATGCCCCAGTTGATTTGGCAGGGCAATGCACAATTTATCGGAGAGCATGCCAGCTTATCTAACGATTTGCAACTCACAGGATACAATGAATTTGCAGTTGGTGCTGCCATCAAAATAAAAAACCTGACCCTGGGTGCCAGAGCTAAATACCTTGGAGGGATTTCAAATTTATCTACAGATGAAGACCAGCAGGATGCTTCCTTGTTTACAGACCCAGATATTTACCAACTGACATTAGATGCAAATTATCGGCTCAATTCCGCTGGTTCTTTTGAGTATAATGATTATAGTGATTTTAATTTGAACTTCGATTTCGGACAAGCCAGTACAGGTGTTTTGTTTACTTCCAATGCCGGTTTTGCTTTGGATTTGGGAGCCAGATTGGAAGTGGGGAAATTTGAATTTGCAGCAAGTGTGATCGACCTGGGTGGTACTATTAACTGGGATGAAGATATCCGGAATTATGAAACCAAGGGCAGTTTTGAATACGATGGCCTGGATTTTTCAGAAGCATTAACGGGCTCTTCTGTTGATTTTCAGGATGCGTTGGATACTTTGGAGCAGATTTTTGAAGTGACTGAAACGAATGTGAATTATTCCACCAAAATCCCTTCAAAAATCTACCTCAGTGCTTCCATGGAGCTTGCCAATTTGCGTTTAGGTGCTTTATTCTTTACTGAATCCTATAGAGGAAATACCTTTCCAGCTTTTGCAGTCGGTGCCAATGGAAAAGTACTCAACATTTTGAATGTTGGTGCTACTTATACCCTTTTACCTGAGTTTGATAGCTACGCCAATTTGGGTTTGAATGTCTCAGCTAAGCTTGGCCCCGCGCAAGTCTATGGTACTACTGACAATGTGGTTGCCTTATTTAGTCCTGGAAAGAGCCACACCTTTAGTGCAAGGATTGGAGCCAATTTGGTGATAAAGTAATTGAACCACTTTTCTTATTACCTCAATAGGGTCAAACTTCCCCTTTTAACTTCTTTTCGTTGATTGCCCTGAAGGTAGCGTTGGTAGGTCACAAACCAGCCATAAGTGTCCGGTGGAGCAGGTCGCCCTCTGATTCTACCATTCCAGCCATGTCGGTAATTCCTGGTTTCAAAAACTTTTTTTCCCCAGCGATCGACCACCAATAATCGATAATTGGCGACATGGCAGGTCCCCACAGCTTGAAAAGTATCGTTTAATCCATCTTCATCAGGAGTGAAGGCATTTGGAAATTGAAAATCACAATTTTGGTCTAATTCTATCAGGCTGATGTTGTCAAGTAAAATATTTCCATCATAAGCGGAGGTAGAGGCGTAGCCTGCTTCAAAGTAGATAAAGCTCATTTTGTCACCCAATGAGGTTGTCAACAGGAAATCATATACTTTCCATTTTTCGTGATCAATGAGCTCAGATTTCCAAACCAGTTCATCTTTCCCACAGGAGTCCCTTCCCAACCAGATTTTTAATACGATTGGATTTTTAAAGCTACTTATGTAATTATCCGAAAAAGCAAGGCACAGCTGCATGGAATACAGTTTCCCTGGTTCCAACGGTTCGACAAGCCGCTGGCCAATATCTTCTCGGGTATTGTCATCGCGGGCGACAAGGCTAATGTACCGATCTCCATTTCCTAGTGCGGGTGGGATATTGACCCCCATTTTTTTGGGCTGGTGGTCGGGAGAAGTATTGAAATTGCATCCTTTCCAATAATGACTTAAGGTATCCTCCTCAAAGGAGCCATCCATAATCAATTCTTCCTGTGCCGATAAACACAAGGGACATAAGAGAATTATTATGGAAAGAATGGTTTTCATTTTTTTTACATAATTACTTTTCTACCAGCAATCAGGAATCATCTGAAGTTTCAACTGTTCCCTGCTCCTCTACAGACATTTCAGCTTCTACGTCCCAGTTTGCCCGTAATTCTTCCAATATTTTGGTGAAAACACGTTCCGGATGCTTTTTAAGATCATAATTACCTGTGCTCCACCTACCATTTCCATCTACATCTTCAATGATTTCAACATCATAAACTCCTGGAGCAAGCATGCTATAACGCTTTTCAAAAATGGGACTTCCCTTTGTAGAAACTTCTTCTACTAAATTACGATCCAACAACAGCCGTACCACATAATTCGTATCTGGCTTTAAATCTAGGACTTTTAATCCGATATTACCAAATTCCTTGGTAGGAAGGGCATTATAACTTCGCCGAATGGTATCTTGATTGACCAAACCGAACTGATCCATAATTCGATTGGGCAATATTTCCAGTTCATACAATTTTTCGCCTTTCCAGGGGTAAGAAATGACCATGGTTCTCTGTTCAATTGAGTCAACTACAATTTTAGGCAGTACCCTTATCTTAGTACTATCTTCCCAAAGAAATATTCCAGTGGTGTCGAATACATACAAAGGATGGTTGAATTCAAATTTCAGGGATTTGGATGGGTTTAATTTTCTTGGAGAGGGATCAGCCTTGGCATTTTGAAGCTTCAACTGAGCTTTTTCCAAAAAAGCATTCCTGGATGGCATTTTTACAAAAACGGTATCCACAATCGTATCGTTTTTGACATACAAATTCCAGGACATCGTGCTATCCATATCGTACCATACTTTTATGGTGTCAAATACTTGCTCAATGTGAATAAATTGTCCCAGTGTATCGTATTCAACTTCAGCATCATGAGGCATGCGATTGAAAATCAAATTGACCAAGCCATATCTGTCCTGTTCATCATTCCGTAAAAAGAGAGTCTCCTCTTCCAGAAACAATTTCAATCGTACATCTGGCTGAGTTGAATCAGATACCAAAATAGTGGAATCCAAAAAGCCAATACTTTCCCCACCAGGATTGTCAAATAAATAATTCAGGTTTAGATCAATCAATGCAGTTCCTTTGAAAACCCCGGATTTTACGTTTTTTACTTCAAAGCGCCCTTCATCATCCGTTTTGGCAAAATAAAAAGGTCGCTCCGTTTTAAAGACAGAATCTGCTGTGTTTTCATACATCAGAAACAATACATCTTCAACGGGTTCTTCTGAAAGTGCATCCACTATTTGCCCGGTTACGGTCAATGAATCAATAAAGTCGCCTGTAGAGAATACAAAAACCATCTCCGTCTCATTGCCCTCCGTCAAATCGACAATCGCTTCCCCAAAATTGATGACATAAGTGGCTTCTTCTCTCAACACTTCTTCTTCGTCAAACTCAAAATTCACCGTTCGCTTTTTCAAAGTCACTGCTGGCCGAAATCGTAAGGGCGGAGAGACGATGACTTGATTGAAGACGTCCTCCAGACGAATCCATTCATCAAAAGTGAGTTTAAAGGAGCGATCTGTAAAATTAGTTTGGAAGTTGGGTGTAGACTCAGATTCAATTAATCTGGGCGCTTGCTCATCTTTCTCGCCTCCGGAAAGTCGTCCGACATTTGCGCAGCTCCACAACAAACCAAAAAGAAAGCAAATAATTAAAGTGGCGAAAAGGTATCGGCTCATATTATTTTGAAAAGTCATCCCTTGTTAAGTTCAAGATCAAGTCTAAGATCAAGTTCAATTACCGTGTATTGAATTGATCGGGCTTAAATCCCTTTATTTATGGAAAAGAAAATCCAAAGGAAAAACGAAGGTAGGTAATTAGGAAAGGAAATATTTACTAAAGTTTAACTCACCTTAATAATGCTGCAATACTACAATGCTGCGATTCTACAATGGTGATTATGTTTTATAATTACAGTATTACAATATCATAAGATTGCAGCATCGCAGCATTGTAGCATCATAGTATTATCAAAGTTCTTCGTTAAAGAATACTTTGTAGAAATGCATGCCACGTGATTCGTCAAAACCTTTTTCGATGAAGTAGGCACTGGTTTCGGGGTTATTGAAGTCCAGTTTGATTTGGATATTGGTATCCAGTTTGATGTTGTTTTTGATTTTGCGCTTGGCATTTTTTAAGGCAGTCTGGGAGATTTCGAATCCATTGATGTCTTCTAAACCAAAATCTGCCTGAAAGCCTTGAAATTCCTGCTGAAGTTCTCCTTTTTCTGGCAACACCTTTTCTGAAAAATCATTGAAATCAAAAACTTCATGCTTGGCAAAATAGTCTACGGAATCTGCCATAAATTTTACCTGCTCACGCCGATCACCTTGCTCTGCGATGACTTCCTGAGAAAATTCATTGCACATTTCCAGATAGAGTTTGGTGTGGAAATTTTCGTCCTCAACAAAGTCTATATTTAAGAAATGGTGAGTCCAATATAGTGCATCGTAATTATTGTTATCCACACTTAAGACCCGATAACCGTCTTCTGCATTGCTGTTTACAATCAGGCAGCCTTTGTCCAGTTTATCAATGTGAAATCCCTCGAGCATGTCAATTAACAAGTTGTTTCCACCTGGAGTTACTTTCAAGAACTGGTTCTTTCGCTCCGATTTAAAAACGCCTATAGCATCTACTACCTCATCCTCAATCAACAAGTCTTTGAAATAGCAAACATATACTTCTCCTGACTTAATATTTGGATGATTGGACTGATTGTAAAGGTGATAAATGATGTTTACCGAATCTTGATAGAGGCGGTCGGGGTCTTCAAAAACCGCTTTGGCATAACTGTATATTACGTTGTGACTCAGGTCAGTAGTGTGTTGAAAACGATACAGTTCTTCAGATTTTTTGATAGGCTTTAGGAAATAGTGCATCAGCGCTGCTTCAATCTCTGGTTTTAAGTAATAAAGCGATTCAGAAATGAAGTTTTTCTCTGCCCGTTGCTTGTTGCCAACTCGGTGGATCGCCAGTTTCTCGATTTGTATTGTGGAATAATTTAGCATTTGATATAGATTTTTTTGCTATTTAAAAGAGATGCTAAAAGTACGGCGAGCAAATTGCGGTGACAATTTTATGTCAGGAATAGTACTCACAATTTTTCCACATAAATATTAGCGGTTTTGAACAATCGTTGTGGATTAACCGATGGGTCGATTTTTGTCGACAATCCATTCACTCCAGGAACCAGGATAAAGTTTGGCTTCCCCCAAACCTGCATGTTTGTATGCCAATAAATTATGGCAGGCAGTGACACCAGAACCACAGTAAAAAACAGTCTTTTCTGGAGGTGTTTGATCCACGAGATCTTGAAAGCGATTTTGCAATTTTTCTTTGGAGAGAAAATGTCCATCTTCGCCTATATTTTCAATAAATGGTGCAGAAACTGCTCCTGGGATGTGACCAGCTATAGGGTCAATTGGCTCTTTTTTTCCGCTATATCTTTCTGCTGCTCTTGAATCAATTAAGGTATAGTTGTGGTCTTGCCTGATTTTATTGACAAATTCGACACTGACTGTAGTTTCTGATTTTGTTTTAGGTCTAAAATTTCTATTTGGCGGTACTTTAATTTGGTCGGAGACTGGATAAGTATTTTCTGTCCAGGCTTTCCAACCACCGTCCAAAACTGCTACTTGTTCATGTCCCAACCACTGTAACATCCACCACAAACGTGCAGCAATCCCCCCGTGACCTTGATCATAAGCCACTACCTGAGTGTGCTCATCAATGCCCCAATCCGACAATGTCTGGACAAAGTCATCAACTATTGGCAAAGGGTGGCGCCCTGTTTTTCCGGGAATGATTGCTCCAGACAAATCATCATCCAAGTGAGCATAAGTTGCACCTGGGATATGAGATTGCTGGTATTCTATCCTTCCACTTTCGGTATCTGCCAGGGAAAAGCGGCAATCTACAATTCGTAAATTTGAATTTTGCAATAATTGATTTAGCTCTTCGCAAGGAATTATGGTATTGTACATTATCTTATTATATGGATTATATTTAATTGACTTTATCTGATACAAATAAGTTCAAGTTTTTTATCTGAATCAAATCTAGGGATCAATTAATTGTTAGCTGCCTGGCAATTACTTCTATTGTTTGAACAAAAACAACTGACAAAGAACTAAACCACAAAAAAGCAGAAAAGCCTGAATTGTCGTAATTTCCTACCCAATAAATTCGAAATCAACTCAAAACTTCCAAATTATGAAAACCTGCCACTTATTCCTATTCTTCTTGATCCTTCTTTTTTCCAATTGCAAATCCCTTCAAATGTTTAGTATTGATGAAACACTGCCAACCGTTTCATTTGAAAGGGTGACTGTAGAAGGAATCCAGCTTCAATCAGATGGATTGGTCATCAATCTCGATTTGTGGTATGCCTTTTCCAATCCTTTCAAGAAACCACTACCTGTACCAGCTCACGACTTTTCATTTACCATCAATCGGAAAGAGATTCACAAAAGTGGTCAACAAAAATTTGTCATTCCAGCAAAAAAGAAGGTGTCCAAAAAATATGGATGGAGCATAGAATTGACTCAAAGCAATTATTCAAAATTCAAATCTTTTTTGGGTAAGGACAATCAATATGAGTTTAATACCAAAATTACCTTGGACCTGCACGATTTTCTGGAAGAATTGAGCGAATACAATCTTTTGATACCCAAAAACAAATTTACGAATGCAGTCCAACCAAAAGCAGAAGATTGGCTCAAAGAAAAATTGGGTAAAAAAACATTTGAGATCAAATATGGAGATGTCCTCAGAATTCCCTTGTTGCCAGAAATAAAAGCTTCTCCTAACCCAATGATGGTGCGTTTTTCTGGAGAGATGGAAACTTTTGATTTAAAGGTCTTTAAGGATGCCATGACTCCTCTTGGTGACTTAATCGTTTCAGGAAATTTGAATCAAACCATTACGGATCCCTTTATTCAAAAATTGGAAAATACCAATGTCACCATTCCTACACCTACGCTTTTGGAATGGGATAAGACGACTACCATCAATTTGACTGATTATGTATTGGATTTGCTAAAACCATTTGATGACAATATTGAAGACAAGTGGGAAGATTTGAAAGATAAAATATCTCCAGCTACGGACAACTCAGAAGCACTAATGGAACATTTGATCCGGATGTATTTAAGCAAGATAGACCCAAATGCCCTGCAACATTGGGAGGATTTTAAATCGCAATGGGTCGCTTTTAAAGATGCTCCTGCAGAAATAAAATATCCAGGTCCAAGCGTCACAGGTTTAATTATTGAAATACCCTTTTTGATCGAAAATCTAAATGAGTTTTCGATCAAAATACCACATGCTGCTTCTACTGCCCAATTGGGGAATTATACACCAATTGCCTTTCAGATAAGTGATCCAACAGGTATGATCCAGTCAAAACAAACCAAAGAAGTAAAAATGACCCTGGAGCTGAATTGGCAAGCCGCTTCAGGGGGAATGTTGGCTTTGCTTTCCGGACAGTCACTTACTCCAAATTTGACTGGAGAAGCAAGTTTGGATTTGGGCTATGGACCCATGGAGATCAAAATGGATTTGCAAAATGTGCTGATGAATTTAGGGAATTGATGGGTTTTAAATCTCCAAAAATCAGGGCTCAAAAATCTTTCGAAAGGTAAATGCTTTTGGACTTTCTCCATTTTTTCTAAGATACTCCAATCGCTCTTTTGCTTCCCAAATATCGGGTTCATGTCCAGCTGTAACCCACCATAATACATAATGTGCTTCTTTCATCTTTTCAAACCATTGCAAGCGTTTATTGAAATACTCAACATGATGGCTTTTGTAGGCAAAGTTCTTCAAACTATCTACATCTTCCCAAACGCTCATATTGATGATCAACATGTCATCGTCGAAAGGTCGGAAATCAGTAGCATTGCCTATTTCCTCATCTTTGAGCCGCCAAACAAAACCAGGGGAGCTTTCTGCCAGCTGATTTATGGGTTCCAATCCATCTACAAATTCCTTGATTTGAGGATCTTCGAGAGGTGCGAGTAGACGAGCGATATTCAATTGTGCCAGGTGGTATTTCGGATGATTCATACTGCAAAGAAAGGGGAAATAATGACGGTTGAGGTTTTTAGATTGTTAAATTGTCGATAGGAAAATTACTTTTGCCATAGTATCATTTGATAGTATCACAACGCTTACTTTTAAATTTCCTTTCTTTGAAGCAGACAAATCACCAAAATAAAACATTTAAAATCCCATTTCACGATTTTGGAGGAAAGGGTGAAGTCCTTCACTTTGCCCATGCCAATGGCTTTCCTCCTGGCTGCTACCAGCAATTTTTGAAACCCTTTTTGAAACAATATCAAGTTTTGGGCATGAAAGGGCGTCCTTTTTGGCAAACGGAACCTAATGGGAAACACGCCTGGGTAGATATGGGTGATGATTTGATTCGTTTTTTGGACAGTCAAAACACGAAAAATGTGATAGGAATGGGGCATTCGATGGGAGCAGTAGCTACCATGCTTGCCGCAGTAAAAAGACCCGATTTATTTAGCAAATTGGTGTTTATTGAACCCGTTTTTTTAATGGCGATTCCTCAAATGGTTTTTTCTAAAATGCCCTGGTTTCTAAAGCCTTATGTTCATCCGTTTATTAAGACAACAATGAAAAGAAGAGATACCTGGGAAAGCAAAGAGGTTGTTTTTAAATCTTTCCGAAAAAAAAGAGTCTTTGCGAAATGGTCTGATGAGGTTTTGTGGGATTATGTCAACTTTGGAACCAAGCCAAATGGAAAAGGCGAAGTAACCTTGAGTTTTAGTAAGGAATGGGAAGCGCATTATTATGGAACAGTTCCGTATGTTTGGGCTGCCTTGAAAAAAGTGACACAAACCACTTTTGGTATTCGTGGTGAAATGACGGATACCATATTGCCAAAAGCCTGGGAAAAGTGGCATAAAACAATGCCAAATGCTCAATTTTTGGAAATGAAAAATGTGGGTCACCTGATACCGATGGAAGCACCAGAATTATTGGCAAGAGAAGTTCTGGAATTTCTAAAAACGTAGCACGGCTCTCCAGAGCCGTAAAAAGTATCCCGGTTTTCCAAAACCGGGAAAAGATTCCAAAAAACCCAAATCACCATTTCACGGCTCTGGAGAGCCACGGTACTAGGAAAACCAATTTATGAAAAAACCAAAGTCCAAACTTGACCACATTGTTGCCATTTTGTTTGGCTTCATTGTCGCATTGATGCTAGTGGCTATCTTTTTCAGGTATGTTTTGAATAGCTCCCTCTTTTGGAGCGATGAAATTGTACGTTATCTGTTTGTGTGGTTGACGTTTTTGGGTGCAGCGATTGCTGTCAGAGACAAGGCTCATATTAGAGTGGAGTATTTTGTTGAGAAGCTGCCATTGGGTTTGAAAAATAAAGCACAATACCTGGATGATATCTTATTTATAGCCTTTCTGTTGTTTCTAACCATCGGTGGCTTTTTATGGGTTTTCAAAATGTCAGGAACCTATAGTCCTGCACTTTCCCTTCCGCTCAATTGGCTGTTCTATGCCGCACTTCCAACAGCTTCTCTAATTGCTTTGGTGTATGCGATTCGACAATTTCGAAACCATCTTCAAAAGCCCTCAAATACACCTGAGCTATGATGCTATTAATCGGACTAATGCTCCTGCTCCTGATTTTGGGGATGCGCATAGCTTATGCCATTGGCATCAGTGCTTTGGTATATGTACTTTTCATGACGGATGTATCGCCATTGATTATTCTCCAACAAATTTCGGCAGGAGCAGATTCTATGGTTTTATTGGCAGTACCCTTTTTCTTGCTTGCTGGCGAATTGATGAATGCAGGAGGGATTACCAAACGCCTGGTTCGCTTTTCGCTGGCCTTGATGGGCTCCGTTCGGGGCGGATTGTCCTATGTAGTGATTTTGACAAATGTGATCATGGCAATGGTTTCCGGTGCTGCGATAGCAAGTGCAGCAGCTGTGGGTTCTACAATGATTCCGGCGATGGAAGAAAAAGGCTATGACAAAGGATTTGCTGCTGCAGTGAATGCTTCGGCTGCTACCATTGGTCCGGTGATTCCTCCAAGTGTCGGTTTTATCATTTTTGCTTCTTTGTCCAATGCTTCAGTGGGGAAATTGTTTGTAGCAGGTGCCATCCCAGGACTCATTATTGGCTTATGTATGATTGCGATATGTTTTTGGATTGCCCGAAAACGAAACTTCCCCAAAGGAGAAGCGTGGAATAAAACGGAGCTATGGTTAAGCTTTAAAGATGCAGCCTGGTCTTTGCTGATGCCAGTGATTATTCTTGGAGGCATCATTACTGGAATCGTGACACCAACCGAAGCAGGTGTTTTGGCTGTGGGTTATGGCTTATTGGTCGGGGTATTTTTTCACAGGGACATCAAATGGTCTGATTTGCCGGTTTTGTTTTCGAATGCAGCCCGCCAGTCCGCGATCATCATGATGATCATCGCCTGTGCTTCAGCTTTTGGTTTTTTGATCTCCAGGGAGGTCGATCCAGTCTTTTTTTCTGAAACCTTCGCAGCATTTGAGGGTAACCCACATTTATTGATGCTGGTCTTGATTGCCATCATTTTGGCATTGGGTACTGTGATGGAAGGCGGTAGCATCATGATCATTCTCACGCCTTTATTAATTCCAATATTGAATAACTATGGCATTGATATTATTCAATTTGGAGTAGTTTTTCAGTTGGCGATTATGATTGGATTGCTGACGCCACCGGTCGGTATTTTATTGTTCGTCATTTCAGGAGCTGGCAATGTACCTGTGAAAGATGTGCTGAAAAATTTGTGGCCCTTTTACATCACTTTGTTTTTTGTATTGTTGTTGGTTGCTTTTATTCCCGAATTGTCGATTTGGTTGGTGGAGGTTTTGGGGAATACAGTGAAGTAGTAAATTCTAAACCTTTTTTCTCCTCTTCTGTTTGACTCACATGGACAATATTTATTGCTATGGTATTATTTTTTGGAATAAACAACCCAACCATTTTTGATTTTAATTCAAAAAGTGAACTTTCTGATTGGATGATTGTCAATGACGTAGTTATGGGCGGACGCTCTGATGCCGACATGTATATAGGAGAGGATGGCAACGCTATCTTTAGCGGAACCGTTTCTTTGGAAAACTATGGTGGATTTGCTTCAGTGAGGCATAGATTCCCAACCCGAATAGTTGAAGAATTCAACAAAATAAAGATACGACTCAAAGGTGATGGGAAGCGCTATCAGTTCAGAGTGAAAAACTCAAAATATGATCGTCACTCCTATATATCTTACTTTCAAACCTCAGGAGAATGGCAAACTATTGAAATACCCTTGAAGGACATGTCTCCCCAGTTTCGTGGTAGACGTTTGAATATGCCAAATTACCCATGCGAAAGAATGGAAGAAATTGCTTTTTTGATTGGCAACAAAAAAGCTGAATCGTTTAGGCTTGAAATAGATTCAATTGGGTTAGAGTAAATTTTCAAGTCAACAAATTCCCCTCTTCATCCCATTCAGCAATTTCCAAACGTTTGCTTTGGTCTACGCATTTTTCCAACCATTCCGGGTCGTAATCTACTTCATGATTGGCGAGCACTTCTTCAGGGACTCCGTCCCATGTATTGGCAAAGTTGCTCGTCACTCCTAAGTCTTCGAAGCCCATCTTGGTGGTATAATAACCAGTGAGTGTCAAATTACGAATGAGGTTAAAAAACTCAATGCCATGTGCCATATCCGGTTTTTCATTGTCCGGATCGGGATAAGCGATATCTTCAATGATTTGGATTTCCTCTTCAGGTGAACAATTAACAAAGGTTTTTTCGAATCGGCGATTTGATTCTGAATCCAACCACATTAGACCACCTCTCATAGGCAGTTGAAGACTGGGAAGGTCTTTCACAATAAAATCAATAAAAGCTGGAACCTCTGCATCGTTTGCTGAACCAGCTGTTTCGGTTGCAGGCAATATGATGTCACACAGAATGGCTATGGTCGCCAATTCATGTTCATCTAAAAATATTTCTGCGTTTACTTTTTCGTCGTGTTTTATCTCCTCAGGAGTTCGCCCATAAAGTCCTTCCGGGTTGGTTTTTATTGTTGCTTCGGAACTTGTTTCAGTACTGCAACTTCCAACCGCAGTTAACGTTGCTCCTCCAATCGTTCCTACTAATAATGTTTTTATAGTATCTCTTCTTTTCATTTTATTCGAATTTTGGTTCGCGGGTTACTCATTGAACATTCAAATAAGAAAAGTGAAGGCTCAATGGGCAGTTCGCAAATCGAATTTTTTAAATATTCCTCCTTTTATATTGTTCAACGATATAATCAGAAGTACGCATCGCAAGTGCCATAATCGTCCAGGTACAATTTTTATCAGCCTGGCTAACAAAGGGTCCAGCATCGACTACAAATACGTTTTTGGAATCATGCAATTGGCAATATTTGTTGGTAACCGAATTTTTTGAGTCATTGCCCATACGGGTAGTTCCAACTTCGTGGATTATTTGTCCAGGTTTTAATAGCCCCCAGTCTTGTTCTTTGGTGGGTTTATTCCCTATAGGAGTACCTCCCATACTATGAATGATTTCTTCAAAGGTGTTGTGCATATGCTTTGCTTGAAGCCTTTCATAATCTGACCATTGATAGTGAAATTTCAATACGGGAATACCAAATTGGTCAACGACTTTAGGGTCAATCTCACATCGGTTTTCTCTTCTGGCAATGGCTTCTCCTCTTCCATCCATACCGACAATTGCACCGTAAAATCTTTTAACGTCCTTTCTCAGCTTATCACCATATCCACCAACTTGCTCATTGACATACTTGTTTAATTCAGTGACGTTAAATCCAAAACCATATGCAGGCATCCCCAATCCTCCCCACACTTCAATGTGATAGCCTCTTGGGAAATCCAGTTTTTTATTGTCCAGCCACCAGGGAGAATAGACATGCATTCCTCCTACGCCATCTTCATTGTAATCTGTCTTTCGATCCATAAGTGCAGGAACAAACCCAGATCTCCCTGCCCCAGTAGAATCATGCAAATAGCGCCCAACCACATCACTGCTATTACCAAGTCCATTTGGATGTTGTCTGCTCTTGGAATTCAATAATATTCGAGCTGTACTACAAGCAGATGCTCCCAAAACGACTGAACGACCCTTTAATTTGTATTCTTTCCTATCTTCCTTATTGATATAAGAAACACCCGTTGCCTTACCTTCATCATCAGTCGTAACGGTACGTACCATGCTGTTGACGTATAGATCCACCTGCCCACCATTTACAGCGGGAATGACAAAGCAAGAACTGGATGAAAAGTCCGCATAAGCATTACAAGCCCGGTTACATTGTCGACAATAAAAACAAACCCCACGATCATTATTCAATTTTTTAGTCAGAATGGACAATCGGGAAGGAATGACATCGACGCCTGCTTTTCTTGCACCTTTGATGTAGTATAACTCGTGCAGCCGGGGTTTTGGCGGAGGCAAAAAGAATCCATCCGGGTCATTGTAACGACGCTCTTTTGAGCCAAAAACACCGACCATTTTATCCAGGCGGTCATAATATGGTTTAATCTCATCATAACTAATTGGCCAGTTTTCTCCTAAGCCGTCTATATCTCTTCGCTTAAAATCATTTGGCCCAAATCGCAGAGAAATTCTTCCCCAGTGATTGGTACGTCCGCCTAACATTCTTGACCGCCACCACATAAAATCCGTATCATCGCCTTGTGTATATGGCTCGCCATCTACTTTCCAATCTCCCCAGGACATATCAAAGTCACCAAAAGCACGGTTGGTGCTGGCTCCTCTTCTGGGAGATTCCCATGGCCATTTCATCTGAGTCATGGTAACCGGGTCTTTTGGATCAAAATAAGGGCCTGCTTCGACGACCGCGACCTTCATTCCCGCCTCAGACAGAATTTTGGTTGCCATACCGCCTCCGGCTCCTGATCCTACAATAATGGCATCGTAAATTTTACTTGGCATAAATTATATTTTTTAAAATAGATTTAAAATAATTTTATTCAAATTGAGAACAACAATCCCGCACCCCGACACCCCGACACCCCGCACCCCGCACCCCGAACCCCGAACCCCGACAAATCACTCTCCTTTCCAACCAGGTCCACGTACAAATCTTCCAGCTCCAGCTCCGGTCGGTTCGCCGTCTCTCAAAACATGAATCCCATTGACAAAGACGTGTTGAACACCAGTTGAATATTGATGTGGCTCTTCAAAAGTGGCATGGTCTATAATCGTATTTGGGTCAAAAAGCACCAGGTCCGCAAAATAACCCGATTTTAAAGCTCCTCTTTTTTTAATCCTCAATTTTTCAGCGGAAAGAGCAGTAAGCTTGTAAATTGCATCTTCCAGTGGGATGACATTTTCTTCCCGAACGTATTTACCCAACAATCTTGAAAAATTGCCATAAGCTCTTGGATGGGTATTGGATTTTAGGAAGACCCCCTCCGTACTTGGTGCACCAGCATCCGAACCAAAACTCATATAGGGCAGAGTGATTTGTCGCTTTACGTTGTCCTCAGACATTAAAAAGTAAATGGTTCCAACACGACTACCGTCTTGAATCACCAAATCCATTGCGGTTTCTTCTGGAGAAGTTCCCCTAATCTCTGCCATCTCAGCTAAAGACTTTCCAGTGTATTTCTTCAGGCTATCATTTTTAAAACCTACCAATAATAATTTATCAGCGCTGCCAGCGGAAGCGTAGAGGTTCTCCCAGTCATTTGCATCGGTTTTCATTTCTTCAGCTACTTTTTTTCGAATAGCGGGATCTTTTAGCCTTCTTGCCCATTCGTCATATCCTCCTTCCTGAACCCAGGGTGGCATGGAAGCATCCAATCCGGTTGCACCAGCGACATAGGTATACATTTGGGTTGTGATGTCTAATCCTTCCTTCCTGGCTTTGTCAATTCTTTGTATGACGGAATCCAGTTTATGCCAATTCTTTTTGCCACTCTGTTTTAGATGATAAACCTCCGCCCGAATGCCGGATTCTTTTGAAATGGTTATCAATTCCTCCAAGGCTTCCATCAACTGATTGCCTTCGCTTCGCAAATGGGACACATATAAACCGTCGTATTCTGCTGCTACTTTGCACAATTCAACCAATTCATCTGTTTCCGCATAAAAAGCCGGTGCATAAATCAAAGATGAACCGATACCCAAAGCTCCTTCTTCCATTGCTTGCCTTGCCAGGATTTTCATAGAATCCAGTTCTGATTCAGTTGGTGGGCGATCTTCATAACCGATTTGATGGATGCGCAAAGTGGTAGCTCCTACAAAGGATGCGACATTGGGCGCGACTCCCTTTTTCTCTAAATAAGTCAAATATTCTCCCAGAGTCGTCCATTCAATATCATATTTGATGTCTCCTTGCCTTTCCAGGTTTTGTTGTTTCATGACATCACTCATTGGTCCCATGCTCCAACCTTCGCCCATGACCTCAAGTGTGACGCCTTGTCTTAGGTCACTTTGTGCTCTGCCATCTTCAATCAAGGAAACTGTGGCCCAACTAAGCATATTGATAAAGCCTGGACTAAGCGCCATGCCTGCTGCGTCGAGCTCTAATTTTTCCCCTTTTGCATTTTTCAGGTCACCTATGGCAGCAATAGTATCTGCATTGACTGCGAGATCGCCTGTTATTGGTGGATTGCCAAGACCGTCATAGATTTGAGCATTTCGAATGAGCAGATCGTAAGATTGGGGTGGGGTAGGTTGGCAAGAAAAAAAGAATAGAATAGCAGTTGGAATAAGCAGGTTTTTCATCGTGAATTGGTTTTGTTCAAAAAAACGAATATGCCAAATTGCAGAAAATTTAGCATATCTGATTGTTTAAACAAAACTATTTAATGAAGATGTCAAATGTTGTTTCAAGGGCTTGCAAGACAGCCTTTAAAACAACATTTGACATCTTCATTAATTCACTGCCTTTTCGAGGCTCTCCAAGGCCTGCTGAGCCTCTTCAAAGTCAGGCGCCAAATTCAAGGCCTGCTGGTAATCATTTTTGGCCAAATCTACATCTCCTTTTTTCTCTGCTGCTATTCCCCGGTAATAGTAGGCAAGCACAAAAGTTGGTGCATTTTTGATTGCCAAATCAAAACTCTGATAGGCACGGTCGAGCGAATCTGCATCGAGATACAACAAACCCAAATCGTAATAACCATCTTCATACTGAGGCATCAGAATATTTACTTTTCGGTACAATTCGATTGCCCCATCCAAATCATCCAGACTATTTGCCAGGTAATAACCTTTGGATTTGATGGCGTCAATGTTGTTGGAATCCACTTGTAATGCATTGTCAAAATATTGAAGCGCAATGGGATTTTCTTTTTCTGCAAATAGTTTACCCAGATTTATCCAGGCATCAATCAAATCCGGGTCCTGTTCTATAGCAGTTTGATAGGCATTGAGTGCTTGATCCTTTTTTCCCATGTCGTTAAAAACCGTTCCAAACATGAAGAACATTTCGGCATTCTGTGGATCGATGGTTCTGATATGTTCCAGTGAAAACAATGCATTCTCATGTAGCTTTAGTATCAACTGTAATTCTGCGAGATTGAGCCAGGTGGGTATTCGGTTAGGATGCATAGATGCTGCCCGTTCCATCGTTTGCAATGCCAGTCGTGATTTGGAATAATTCAAATAAAAATCTGACAGGACATGGTAATATTCTGCATTCATAGTGTCCAGTGTAATCGCTTTTTCCAAATCGGCAATGGCTTCGTCTTTTCCCTCATTTTCCCACCACATGGCAGCACGAGCCGCATAAAGTGCAGCATCGTTGGGCGTTTTAGCAATTTTTTGACTCAATTTATCAATAGCAGGAATCCCCACTGAAGGGATATCCGTTTGAGGAGTTTCCGACTGCCCGTTATTTTCACAAGCAATAAGTAAAAGCACTACATAAAAAAGAAATGTTGCTGTCAGGTAGTTATTGATTTTCATAGCTAGTTAGCGTTTCAATATTGTTCTTTAGAGGGACGTTTTTTGATGATTTTCCAGTGGAAAATAATCAAAA
>JBGTQJ010000026.1:0-133287 GCA_041941305.1 Saprospiraceae bacterium | reverse complement strand
GTGGGGGGTTTGTTTTGGGGGTTTTCAAAAACCCCAAACACCAACCCCGCAACAAATTGAATATCAACAGATTAAGAAAGGGAGAAACGAAAGAGTTTTATTGACAAAATTTGGTATGATGCGTGTTTATTATTTAGATATCAATTAACTTATGTCTGCAATGCCCCACAAACGCTAATCACCTGCCCAGAAACATATTTGGAAAGATCAGAACCGAGGAAAACACAGGCATCTGCGACTTCTTCAGCAGCGCCCAGACGTTTCATTGGAATGCTGGATAGATATGCTTCCTTAACTTTTTCATCCAATTCTCCGGTCATCTCGGTTTCAATAAAACCTGGTGTAATTGCATTGCAGCGGATGCTTCTGGAGCCTACTTCTTTGGCAATAGACTTGGTGAAACCAATGATCCCCGCTTTGGAAGCAGCATAGTTCGCTTGTCCCGCATTACCAGAAATGCCTACGATGGAGCTCATATTGATAATCGAACCAGCACGATTTTTCAACATGGGACGAAGGATGTGTTTGGTAAGATTAAAAACAGATTTTAGGTTGACTTCGATGACCTGATCCCATTGCTCCTCACTCATGCGCAACATCAAAGTGTCTTTTGTAATTCCTGCGTTGTTGACCAGGATATCTACTCTTTCAAAATCCGCCAAAACGGATTTGACCAATGCTTCAGCCTGCTCAAAAGAGCTGGCATCTGATTGATACCCTTTGGCATTAACTCCAACAGCTTTGGCAGCATCTTCAACTTTTTTAGCTGCTTCTTCTGATGAACGGTAAGTGAAGGCAACATCGGCACCTTGTTCGGCAAATTGTTGTACAATGGCAGCTCCAATTCCTCTGGAACCACCCGTAACCAATGCAATTTTTCCTTGCAGTAATCCCATTATGTATTTTTTTGAAGGTTTTCGTTTATAAACTTTGGAAGTGAGAAATAGAGGATTGTAGTCGGTTATCTATTCTCACAACTAAGGTCTTTAAAATCGCCGCGAAGGTAAGTAATTTAAGTTGCGAACAAGATGTCTCGCCGCGCTTTTCGCGCGGCTCGAAGGGGGTTTAAGGGGAGAAACAGGATGCATGCATCCTGTTTCTCCCCTTAAACCCTTTGTGAGCGCAGCTTTGCTGCGCGAACTTTGGTTGTTCGAAACTTGGATTAATTATTTTTCCTTTTAAAAAGATCGTTCAAAAACTCTTTTCGTTTCTTTTTGCGTCGACGTTTCTTTTCCAGCTCCTCATTTCGTTTTCGAATACGCTCTGACTCTTTGCTCAGTGGGCGATTTCGAGGAATTTTTACACGCGTATCATTTTCTTCCTCTTCTGAGGTATCAATATTTTTGAAAAAGTTTCGAATCCATTCAAAAAATTCCTTGTCCTCTTCATTTAGAAAATCAATCATGGAACGATCCTCTAGATAGGGTGGACAATCCAGGTCAATGCTCAAAGTACTGTCTATCTCGGGAAATTTTAGTTTTCGCCATTTTTTGAATTGAGGGTCTTTATAGACTTTGTTCATAAATCTGCCCCAAATTGGCAAGGCAGTATTGGCTCCTTGTCCCAGACTCATGCTACGGAAACGGATTTGGGGGGATTCTCCGCCAACCCAAACTCCCGCCGCGAGATTTGGGGTAAACCCGACAAACCAGCCGTCTGAATGCTTTTGTGTGGTTCCTGTTTTTCCGGCGATTTGATTGTACAAATGGTATTGATAGCGCAAGCGTTTTGCAGTTCCCGAATCAACGACAGAACGCATCATTTTGACCAAAAGATCGGTCACTTTGGCATCTAAAACTTGTTCGAAATCAGCTGGATCAGGTGCTTTAAAATCTATTAGCACTTCTCCATTGGCTGTTTCAATTCTTTTTAAATAATGCAATTCTGGTCGTTTGCCACGATTAGAAAAGGTAGCATACATTCTGACCAATTCATATAGGGAAGCATCCATCGTTCCCAATGCAATGGATGGCACGGCAGGAATTTCTCCTTCCAGTCCCAGTTTTTCTGCCAACAGTTTTACGGAATCTATGCCTGAGCGCATCATTAAATCTACTGTAACCACATTTACAGAATGACTCAAAGCCCCTTCCATTGAATAGACACCACCATACTTTCCATCAGAATTGCGGGGTTGCCAGTTTTCATATTGGGTATATTGTGTCAATAAATTGTCGATGTACTCACAAGGTGGGATTCCGGATTCCAGTGATTTCGCATAAACTACAGGTTTAAAGGTAGATCCAGCCTGACGCCGGGCTTTCACATGATCGTATTTAAAATGCTGGTGGTCAATTCCTCCTACCCAGGCCAGTACTTTCCCGGTCTGAGGTTCCACAGCTAAAAATCCTGTATTTAAAATAGATAGGTAATATTTCAAAGAATCCAGAGGCGTCATGAACGTATCCACATCGACTCTGGTTTCCCAATCGAAAATGGACATTTGGGCTGGCGTCTCGAAATTTTCATCAATAGCCGCTTCAGAAAGTTTAGCTTCAGAAAGTTTTTTATAACGAGCCGAATTTTTCTTTGCTTGCGTCAATAATTGCTCACTACCATAGGACTTTCTCTTTTTCCAATGCTTAAAATAGCTTTCTTGCAACTTGGTCATATGCTCCTCAATGGATTCTTCTGCGTATTTTTGCAAGGCTGAATTGACAGTTGTGTAGATCTTCAAACCATCCGTATATAAATTGTATTTCGAACCATCCTGCTTTTCCAAATCCTCCAGGATATCCTCTAATTCCAATCTCAAATGTTCTCTAAAATAAGTCCCTAAACCCTGATTGCTGCCTTCGCGATAATATTTTAAGTCAATAGAGCGCAACTTCAGCGAATCATAAACCTCCTTTTCGAGATAGTTGTATTTCACCATTTGTCCCATCACCGTATTCCGTCTGCGCATAGAGCGATCGGGATGTTTGAGTGGGTTGTATAAAGCAGTTCCTTTGAGCATGCCAATCAAAACGGCTGCTTCTTCTACCTGTAGATCTTTTGGTGAAGTATTAAAAAAACGCTGTGAAGCCACTTTGACGCCAAAAATATTTTCGCTGAATGGAACAGTATTGAGGTATAAATTGAGGAGTTCTTTTTTATTGTAGATGTTTTCCAGCCGTCGGGCGATAAACATTTCTTTGACTTTAGAGATAGGAAGCGTAAATAGCAGAAATTGCTCCCTTGGAAACAAGTTTTTAGCCAATTGTTGACTCAAGGTACTTCCTCCTCCGCCCGAATCATCCCTCATCAAAATGGTTCTGAAAAATACGCGAACCCAAGCCCTGAAATCAATGCCACTATGCTCAAAAAAACGGGCATCTTCTGTGGCGACAAGGGCATTGATGATATTTGGAGAGATTTCCTCAAAATCGGCATTGATGCGGTTTTCAACAAAATATTTTCCCAAGAGCACTCCATCTTCCGCATATACTTCTGATGCTACATTGTGTTGAATTTGCCTTAAACTGGAATAGGTAGGTAAACTTCCAAATGTGCCCCAATAGACCAGTAAGCAAAAAAGAAACAAAAACAAAAATCCACCTAAACCCAAAATTCCTGTTATTTCCAATCCTCTGGCCCAACGAGGATGTTTGGCTTTAAAAGCAGCATAGCGCTCCCGCAATGGCTTTGTTTTTTGCAAAAGCCAATCTCTTTTCTCAAGCCAAAAATCTTTTTCTTTCCAGGATTTGAAGTTTGTCATAGCGTCAGATGATTCTATCGCGAAGGTATGGAAATGGTTTTATTGCATTGCTATATTGTTATTTGGTTGAAATGAAACCATTGATTTTGAGAAATAAAACTATAAAGCAAGTGGTTTTGTTAAAAGTCAGATGTTATTTTTGTAGAAAATGTTGAATTATGAATTCGGGAACAGCAACTCCTAAATACGAAATCGAAAGAAATAAACCTATGCCCTCTCTCAACCACGCCGCTATTCAAGCTAATATCATGTTTGAATTAGCTCCTTTTAGAAACAAATATAGAATCGCTTCAGAACTTAGTTTACAACTCTCAGATTGGCCTTCAACTCCAGATATTGCCATCTATCCTAAAATGAAAATTGATTTAAAAAATGACGTGATGAAAATGAAAGAAGCTCCACTCTGTGCAATTGAAATACTTTCTCCTACTCAAAGTTTTAATGAACTCACCTCTAAAGCAAGCCAATATTTCCAAAGGGGTGTTAAATCCTGTTGGATAGTCCTCCCTTCTGTTGCCAATATTTATGTTTTTCAAAATGAAAATGATTATGAGATTTATAGAACAAAAGATGTTTTGGTAGATAAAGCTTTGGATATTAGCTTTCCTTTAAAAGAAGTTTTTCAGTAAAAATCTATTGACTTATTACTTTTGAGTTTCAATTCAAAACTAAACATGTATGAAACTCAAAGATTTTGTTCTTGTAATTTTTAATTGTTTTTTCTTCACTACCCTTTTTGCTCAATCTGAAAAAACACCTTTCCAGTACCTCGATGTTTTTGAATTAGAACATGCATCGGATCCACAAATATCTCCGGATGGTAGCCAGATTGTCTATGTTAGAAACGGAATGGACATTATGAAGGATAAACGGACGGGCAATCTTTGGATTGTAAATTCGGATGGCTCCAATCATAGAAAATTGACCTCCAGCGAAGGCAGAGAGTCCAATCCACGCTGGTCACCTGATGGTGGACGAATTGCTTATACCGCATCCACAGCCGAAGGTTCTGAAATTTACATCCGTTGGATGGATACCGGGCAAACCGCTCGAATTTCACAATTGGAGCGTTCGCCGAGAGGCATTTCCTGGTCGCCAGATGGTAAATGGCTAGCATTTTCAATGCTTGTCCCAGAAAAAGAGCCGGTAATTTTCAAAGCTCCTGGAAAACCGAAAGGTGCAAAATGGGCAGAAGATGCAAAAGTCATTACAAGGGTAAAACACGAGGCAGATGGCAGTGGTTATATGGAACCTGGTTATGCACAGCTTTTTGTTGTACCTGCAGAAGGAGGCACACCCAGGCAAGTTACCTCTGGTGATTATCAACATCGAAGTGCGCCTCAATGGTCACCTGATGGCAAATCACTCATCTTTTCCTCCAATCGAAGCGAAACCTGGGATTATGAATTCTACAATTCTGAAATATATTCTGTATCCCTAAATGATGGAACAGTAAAAGCATTGACCAATCGAGATGGACCCGACCGCAGCCCCGCAATTTCTCCGGATGGTAGACAGATTGCATATCTATCCTATGAAAACAGAACCCAAACTTATCAGGTTACTGATCTCTACTTGATGAATTCAGATGGCAGTGGCAAAAAATCCTTAACTACAGATTTCGATAGAAGTGTAAGTTCCCCAACCTGGGCGGCAGATGGTAGTGGCATCTATTTTCAATACGATGATAAGGGAAATACCAAAATTGGATTTATGAGTTTGGGAGGGAAAATGAAGAAGGTGGCAGACAATATAGGAGGAACGGTCATCGGGCGACCTTATGGAGGTGGTTCTTTTTCTGTTTCCAGTAACAATACCATTGTTTTTACCCATACCGAACCCGATCATCCTGCGGATATTGCAGTCCTTTCAAGTGATGGAAATTTAAAAATAATTTCTGACCTCAATGGAGATTTGTTGGCGTATCGCAATTTAGCTGAGGTAGAAGAAGTCTGGTGGAAATCTTCATATGATCAAAGAGATATTCAAGGTTGGATAGCTACGCCACCTAATTATGATCCCAGCAAAAAATATCCATTGCTACTCGAAAATCATGGTGGTCCAATTTCAAATTATGGAGACCGGTTTTCTCCCGAAATTCAATTGTATGCCGCAGCAGGCTATGTCGTTTTTTACCCAAATCCAAGAGGAAGTACGAGCTATGGAGAAGAATTTGGCAACCTACTACATCACAACTACCCAGGCAATGATTACGATGACATCATGTCTGGCATCGATCATTTGATTGAAAAAGGAATTGTAGATGGAGATAGCCTATACGTCACAGGTGGTAGTGCCGGAGGGATTATGACTGCATGGATTATTGGCAAAAACAATCGCTTCAATGCAGCCGTTGTTGCCAAACCTGTGATGAATTGGTATAGCAAAGTTTTGACAGCTGATAATTACTACGGTTATTTTGATAGAAGGTATCCCGGTCAACCTTGGGAAAATCCTGAAATCTACATGAAGTTTTCGCCTATTTCTTTAGTCGGTAATGTAGAAACGCCAACCATGGTTTTGGTGGGTACGGATGATTTGAGAACACCACTTTCAGAAGCCAAGCAATTGTATCACGCATTGAAATTGCGGAAAATAGAGACAGCTTTGGTACAAATTCCGGGGGCTTCTCACAATATTGTGAATCGTCCCAGCCAGTTGATTTCCAAGGTAGGGCATGTGTTGGAATGGTTTGAGAAATATAGGTAGGGTCGAATCATCTACGTTTTCTGAAGAGCAGGTTTCAAAACCCTGCCACCCAAATTATAATCAAAAAAAGTGGCTCGACACTGTGTCGAGCCACTCGAATTATTCAGGTTACGATGAAAAAGCTAATAAATCTTTGATTATCAGGGTCGTTCAAAAAGCAAGTTTCCATCTGCATCGAAGCCCAAAATTTTTCGTCCATCATCGGTCGTGATACCCAAAATAAAGTTGCCATTGGTTTTCTCAAAAGCAATTTTTATCTCAGGGTTCGGATAATTATCATTTATGTAATTCACGATGGAGTTTGGAAGGTCAGCCAATTCAATTCGCATACCCAAGGGACGGCAGTGAAAAAAGTGGGTTGTTGCTTCAACAAATTCACTGTCTGCATCGAAAATCAAAATCAGGTGGCCTGAAATTTTTACCAGATACCCATGAGGTTTCTTTTTTGCTCTAAAAATTTCTGCATCTGGATAATTTTCAGCAATGTAGTCTAAAATAGCGGTGGGTAAATCTCCCGGCAAGACCATTTCCCCTCTTCCGCAAGGACTGGTTCCAAAAGGATCCCTTACTGGTCTAAGGTGGCGACCATTTCTATCAAAAAACAAAATATCTTCGTTACCTAATCGAACTTCATACCCTCGATCCGGCACTTGAAAAGCACGCTCAACAAAAGTTTCAAAATGCTCAATTTCAATGAATTGAATGGCATCAGAAGGTAATTTGGCAAGAGTAATTTCTTGTTTGGAATCTGCAAAAGCGATTTCTTCAACCAGTGCATCTACATCTGCAACCAAAGGCTCCTCTTTGGTACAGGAAACCAAAATCGCAAAACACAAGAACGCCGAAAAAACTATTTTTAATACTTTCATAATGTTACTATTTTTGGTTAGAAAAACATCTATAATTAAGATTTACCAATTGATTTATGTACTTGGTGCAGCCAAAAGGAAAAAGGTTGCCTGACTTCTCAAAATGAGCCTTTACAAAAAAACAATTTCCGGAATTCGTTGGACTACTTTAGGCACGACTTTAAAGTTTGCTTTACAGGTAGCTCAGGTTTTGATTTTGGCGAGATGGTTAGAGGGAGGAGAAATGGGACTTTATTCAATTTTGCTCGTTGCGATTGGAGTATCCCAGTTTTTTAGCGATATGGGGATTTCGCAGGCTTTAATTCATTTTCAACATCTTTCTCAACAGCAATTGAGCACCTTATATTGGCTCAATCTTTTGGCAGGAGGAGCTGTTTGTTTATTACTTTTTTTAGCTGCTATTCCAATTGCATGGTTTTATGAATCTCAGGAGTTGGTTCCCTTGATACAGATGACTGCCTTTGTTTTTTTAATCAAGCCAATTGGGCAACAATTTCAGTTTTTATTTCAAAAAGAACTACAATTTAAAAAACTTGCAATTACAGAGGTGTTTGCGGAGGTAGCTGGACTTTTGGGTATCATCCTTTTTTTAATTTCGGGAAAAGGCATTTTCTCTGTAGTGTACGGGATACTAATTAAGGCTGGAATATATGCTTCCCTGTTTTTCATCCAGGGCATGAAAACCTATCGGCCAAAATTCAATTACTTTAATATCAATTCCTGCAGAGAATGCCTGCGATTTGGTTTTTTCCTTATGGGTGAACGCATACTGAATTATATTTCCATCAATTTGGATAAAATCATTTTCGGTAAATTTTTCGGGATGGAATTTTTGGGTGCATACGAATTAGCACATCAGTTGTTGATTCGCCCTATAAGTTTTTTGGGAACTATTGCCAGTAAAATCACTTTCCCATTGTATTCTAAAATTCAGGAAGACATCACCAAACTCAATTCCTGGTATTTGAAGCAAGTTCAGATTTTTACCTTCCTGATATTTCCAGTTTATTTTGGTCTATTGGTGACTGCCGAGGAAACAGTTTTGCTACTTTTTGGAGGAGGCTGGGAGCACAGTATTGAGATATTTTTGATACTTGGATGGCTGGGTATCTTCTGGTCCATTGACAATCCAATGGGAGCTTATTTACAGGCTTTGGGCAGAACAGATTACGGTTTTTACGCCAATGTTTATCAGTTCTTGGTTTACTTCATTTTACTATTAGTTGGGGTTCAGTTTTTCAACTGGCAAGGGGTGTTGATTTTATTCATAATAGGATCCAGGGTACTCATAATACCGCAGAATTACTATTTCCGGTTTAGGCTGACCAATATGAAAGTAAGCTCACATTTTAATGTTTGGGTAAGGAATTTTGCATTAGCGGGGATAATGTTTGTCCTGGTTGTATTGTTCAAGAATGTGATAGCAGGTTTTGACTTTAATTACTTGATTGTCCTGAGCTTATGTGCGATTTTTGGGGTTTTGATTTATGCGATTTTGATATTTTTATTTAATTCAGAACCAATACAATTTTTGGAAAAGGTTTTCAAAAAGTAACTAGGCTCAACTAAGCATTACCAATACTTTTTGATTGAAGACGCTGGAATGATAGGCTACCGTTTTCCATACACTTCTAAATATCTTGAAATGTATTTCCCTATCACGTCAAATTCCAGATTTACAGTATCCCCAACTTTTAGGTTATTAAAATTGGTAAATTCATAAGTGTAAGGGATGATAGTGACGGAAAAGCGGGTTTGCATATCTCCGCTTTCGTTTTTTATTTCCGAAGGACTGATAACCGTCAGGCTGACTCCATTGATGCAAATCGACCCTTTATCAACCAACAAATGTTCAGGACTGGCTGCATATTCAAATGTGAAATACCAACTTCCTTCCAGCGCTTGAATCTCTGTACAAATACCGGTTTTATCCACATGCCCCTGAACCATATGTCCGTCTAACCGTGCATTAGCTTTCATAGCGCGTTCTAGATTTATCGTAGCTCCAACTTCCAACTTTCCAAGGTTGCTGCGAATCAACGTCTCTTCTACCGCAGTAATAGTATGTGTGTGTTCACCCAATTTTACAACCGTTAGGCAAACACCATTATGAGCCACACTCTGATCAATTTTTAACTCATTTGAAATATTGGAATGAATCTCAAAATGAACATTGCTGCCTTCGCCTTCGATACCTTTGATTTTTCCTAATGATTCGATGATTCCTGTAAACATGCTTTGAAGTTATTTTTTAATCACTACTAAACCGCAAAGAAAGTTAATTGGAGGTCTTCTCAGTGTTTTTTTCTGGTAGAATTCAAAATTCTACGAGCTATATTTGTTGGAACAACTTATTTTATGAAAAAAATTGATTGTCATCGGGAGAAAACCACTTTTTAGAAATCCACTATTACCTTTGGGAATTCTTTGAAAAGAAAAACCAAGGGCACTAAACACTAAGCCTTCAATTTGGTTATTCATTTTTCCAAAAAAAATAGAATATGAGCAAATACAAAATGGTCTTCCTCATCATAGCTATAATCCTTGGTTTGGCTGAAGCTGGCTACATTGCAAAGTTATTTATGTCCAGCGCAGCTCCTCCTACCCCCGAAAAGACAGAAGCCAGAAAAGAGTATTTACCTGAAGTAGAAACGATGACCGTTGAAAATAGCAATGTGGTCACGTCGATGGATATTCAAGGCGAGTTGGTAGCATTTAACAAAATCAATATTTTCTCTGAAGTAGGTGGAATACTGAAATCTACCAGCAAGCCATTCAAGGTAGGTACCTGGTTTGCTAAAGGGGATTTGATGTTGGCTTTAGATGACACAGAAGCAAAATTGGCCTTGCTTTCCCAAAAATCTGCCTTGCAAAATGCAATTACTCAATTGATGCCAGATCTAAAGATAGATTATCCATCAAGTTTTGCTCAATGGAAAAAATATTTGGACGATTTTGATGTAGAAAAGCCCATCGCAGGTTTTCCAAAACCTTTAAATGATCAAGAAAAGTATTTCATTGCTTCCCGAAATTTGTTGACACAGTTTTATAACATTCGAAGTGGAGAAACGCGGCTTTCAAAGTTCAACATCTACGCACCCTTCAGCGGTATTTTAACGATGGCTAATACAAATCCCGGAGCATTGGTTTCTCCTGGTCAAAATTTGGGAGAATTGATGAATAATGGTGTTTATGAACTTCAAGCCACTGTGCCATTGAGTGATTTGGAATATTTAAAGCCTGGAAATGTGGTTCGATTGATTTCAGATGGCATTGATGGCTCCTGGTCGGGAAAAGTGAAACGCATTGGCGATCAAATTGACAGACAAACTCAAACTGCTACGGTCTTTATTGGAGTGAGTGGCAAAAATCTTCGTGAAGGCATGTATTTGAGAGGGAAGGGCAATGGAGAGAAGATTGAAAATGCATTGAAAATTCCCCGAAAACTTCTGGTCAATCAAAATGCCGTATTTGTAGTCAATAATGATTTGTTAGCTTTGGAAGAGGTAGAGGTCGTTAAAATGATAGAAGCAGAAGCTATTGTGACTGGATTGGAAGATGGAACCAGAATTTTGAAGGAAGTAGTTCCTGGACTTTCTGCCGGTATGAAAGTAAATCCTAAAAACTGAATGCCATGAGACAAGTCATTTCTTATTTTATAAAATACCCCATCGCTGCCAATTTGCTCATGGTTGGCATTTTTATTTTGGGCATGTTTGGCTTATCGAACATGAAATCTACCTTTTTTCCAGAACAGGAAGAAAAGTTCATTTCGATAAGAACCAGCTGGCGTGGAGCTTCTCCCGAAGAAGTAGAAGAAGGGGTTGTAAAAAAAATTGAAGAGAACCTCAAAGGCGTTTCTGGAATCGATCGGGTTACTTCTACTTCTGTTGAAAATAGTGGATTGGTCTTAGTTGAAATTGCAAAAGGTGCCAATATTGATGAAGTACTAAGGGATGTCAAAAATTCGGTAGATGCCATCAATTCCTTCCCAGTAGAAATGGAAGAACCCACAGTTTTCAAAATGGAAATCCTGGATTTTGACATCAGTTTTGCCATCAGTGGGGATGTAGATTTGAAAACATTGAAGGCCTATGGCAGGAAAGTAGAAGATGACTTGCGGGCGATGGAAGGAATTTCAAAAGTGACATTGGGAGGTTTTCCGGAAGAGGAAATCGAGATCGCTTTTCGAGAATCAGATCTGAGGACATACAAACTTTCTTTTGCTCAGGCAGCCCAGGCAGTTCGTTCAGCCAACCTGGAAGTTTCTGGAGGCATTGTAAAAGGGGAATCGGAAGAACTATTGGTTCGGGCAAAAAACAAAAATTATTTTGCAAATGACTTGCGTGATATTGTAGTAAAAACCACCCCAACCGGCTCTGTGGTAAGGCTTCACCAAGTTGCAAATGTCAAAGATAAATGGGCAGACCCTAGTTCTCCTGCTACAATTATTCAGGCAACAGATAATCCAGCCGATTCCTGGATTGGTAGTTCCAACCGAACTTACCTGAATGGAAATCCTTCTGTTGTCATCTCCGTTCAAAATACGCGATCTGAAGATTTGCTGGAAATTGTAAGAACGGTCAAGGATTACATCAAAGAATTTAATGAAAAGAATGAGGTAGTCCAGGCTACGGTTGTTCGGGATGAATCCATTTCGCTACAGTCCAGGTTGGATATGATGAAGGAAAATGGCTTGCTAGGATTTATATTGGTAATCATTTTCCTCGCAATGTTTCTCAATTGGAGGTTAGCTTTCTGGGTAGCACTGTCTATTCCAATTTCCTTTGCTGGGATGTTTATAATTGCTGGAGCGACTGGCGTCACCATTGATGTCATTTCTTTATTTGGGATGATCATGGTATTGGGAATTTTGGTAGATGATGGTATTGTAGTGAGTGAAAGTATTTATCAGAAATATGAAAAAGGAATGCCACGATTTCAGGCAGGTATAGAGGGTACGATGGAGGTTTTACCTGCTGTTTTTGGAGCGATTTTGACAACCATCATTGCTTTTTCTGCTTTTTATTTCATAGATGGGCGAGTAGGTGATTTCTTTTCGGCAGTAGCCACCATTGTGATTTTCTCCCTTATTTTCTCATTAGTGGAAGGTGCTTTTATATTGCCTGCCCACGTTGCTCACTCCGCTGCACTAAAAGCAGGAAAAAAGAAAAACGTCGTTACTCAGAAACTGGACGATTTCATGGTATGGATGCGGGATTCTCTATATGGCCCGGTTTTGAAATTTGCTATGTATAATAAAGCCTTCACTTTTGCTTTCATTATGGGCATTATGGTATTGACGATTCATGCTTTCCGTACGGGCACAATTCAGACGACTTTTTTCCCTAATGTGGAGACTGATAATGTGTCGATAGCCTTGACCATGCCAGCCGGGACTCCTGAAAAAATAACTACAGCTTGGCTGACAAAGATTGAGGAGGCTACCTGGCGGGTGAATGAAAGATTGAGTCAGCAATATTTGAGTAATGAAAAGCAGGCCATTCTAAAAGTTCAAAAAAACATAGGCCCACGTACCCACCAGGGACAATTAAACATCATTTTACTGGATTCTGAAAACCGGGATACATTGACTACTCGAATTGCAGCGAATGCCATTCGAGATGAAATGGGACCTATTTATGAAGCGGAATCTGTAACTTATTCTGGCAGTTCAGTTTTTGGAAAGCCCGTTTCTATCTCTTTGATTAGTGAAAATAAAAATGATCTCAATGCTGCTACGGAAGATGTCAAACAAGCATTGCAAAAAATAGACGATCTAAAAGATGTAACCGATACCAATCAAGAGGGGCTTAGGGAAGTAAATATCAGTTTGAAAGAAAAAGGAGCGTATTTGGGCTTGAACTTACAAGAGGTGATTGGTCAGGTAAGGCAGGGTTTTTTTGGGGGTGAAGTACAAAGGTTGCAACGTGGCAGAGATGAGGTGAGAGTTTGGGTCCGCTATGGAGAAGAAGATCGCTCCAGGATTAGTCAATTGGAAAACATGAGGGTTCGATTTATGGATGGTCGCGAATTTCCACTTTCAGAAATTGCAAATTTGGAAATAAAAAGAGGTGTCATCGCCATCAATCATCTTGATGGTAAACGGGAAGTCAAAGTAGAGGCAGACATTAGCAATGATGATGTTTTGGTAAGTAATTTGACAACCGTCCTTCAGGATTCAATTGTACCTCCTATTTTAGCAAAGTATGCTTCTGTAGAGGCACTTTTTGAAGGACAAAATAGGGAACAGGCAAAAACGGGCAAATCCTTCCAGTTCATCATGCCAATTGTGCTCTTACTCATGTTTTTTGCTATCGCACTCACATTCAAATCCATTAGCCAGACGGCAATGGTATTTTTGCTCATTCCGTTTTGTATTATTGGAGTAGGCTGGGGACATTACATCATGGGCTATCCGATAAGTATGCTTTCCAATCTGGGTATGCTCGCCCTTATTGGAATTTTAGTAAACGATGCTTTGGTTTTCATAACTACCTACAATCAAAACTTAAAGAAAGGTATGCCTCAAATGGAGTCTTTATATGAGGCAGGAGTGAGTCGTTTTCGCCCGATTGTTTTGACTTCAATAACGACTGTTCTTGGACTGGCGCCTTTGATGCTGGAGAAGAGTTTTCAAGCACAGTTTTTAATTCCAATGGCTGTTTCGGTTTCTTTTGGATTGATGTTTATTACCGTCATTATATTGATTTTACTGCCCGTTTTATTAATTGCCGTGAATCGAATCAAAGTAGGGGCGGGCTCCCTGAGAGCCAGGGCATTGAATATAGAAAAACCAACTTACGAAGCTGTAGAGTCAGCCACGCCTGAACAAGGAGGTTATGAGTACTTGTGGTATGTAATTTTTATAATTCTTGTGCTGGCATTGATCTCTGGAGGGGCAGGAGGGTAATGAAACTTTTTAAGATTACAATACATGAAAAGAATTGCTCTGGACATGGACGAGGTTATTGCCGACGTCTATCCCAAGTTTTTAGATTATTTTGAGAGAGACGCCGGCTATCGTCCAAAAAAAGAAGCGTATTGGGGGCAGAAGATTTACCATAAGGAAGGTGGAAAACATATTCGACAGTATCTATTTGATAAGGGGTTTTTTCTTGATCTGCCTGTAATGGAAGACAGTCAGGAGGTGGTCAAATGGCTTCACCAATATTATGATATTTACATTGTCACTTCAGCAATGGAATTCCGTAACTCACTAACAGATAAATACGACTGGCTGGAAAAAAACTTTCCATTTATTCATTGGAAAAAATTTGTAATGTGTGGAGACAAGCGTGTAATTAAAGCAGATTATATGATTGACGATCACGTTCACAACCTGGAAACATTCCAGGGAAAAGGGTTATTATTCACCGCTACGCACAATATTCATGAGAACAGATTTACCAGAGTTAATAACTGGAAAGAAGTGAGAGCCTTTTTTGAAAATGAACTTTCCAAAAAAGCTTAAGCCATTTTACTTCCCTTCTAAACAAATCTATCTAAATGATATCCCACAAGTGCTTTTAATGTCTTTAGTGCCATGCCTTTAGCTTCTTCTTTGCTATATCCTTCATTCATGAAATAGTCCTCCAGGAGAACGTAGGATTGGAAAAAAGCAACTTTTAAAGCAATGCTGGTTTCTTCCAGAAAAGAATCGCGAAATGCCCAGCCATCAATGCCTTTCCAAAGGTTTTTATTCCAACTTTCCAATTCTTTTTTCGTCTTATCCTCGACGGGATCCGGAGTCAAAAACATTTGATTCAATTCCGCTTTGCTTTGAGCAATTTTTTTGTCGTCAAAGTTATTTCGGGTATCTAAGTCTTTAGCAATTGCTGAAAGGATTTGTATTTCTTCCCAATCCCAAAAACCACCACAGCTTTCCATTTTTATGGAAGATCCTGAAGAGGTATTGAATGCCCGCATAGCTGCTCCAGGATGCTTTTGAAATAACCAACAGGGAACAAAAGGACTATTTTCAGTGACCTCGTGAATGTATCGGATATGGAGCAATAATTGATCTAAGTCATTATAAGCATAAGTCGCATTGTAATCAAAGCGAGGCATATTGGTTGGCTTCGTATCTTTGAAAGCCTCTTGAATTGCGGTATTCATTAATTGATTTACCTGGGGATCAATTCCTTCATTTACAAAGATGAAATAAGCGCTGTAGGCTTTTGCTATGGGCTTTTTTGAATCCTCCAAAAATTGAAGCCCTTTTGATGGATCATCCCATAAAAGGTTAATGCCTTGCTGCAATTCCCCAAAACTGGATTCAGAAGCCGAGTTTTGAGCATATTTAGCCAGAATTCGATACTTCTGCAATTGCCGATTGGTGGCTTTTACCTTGGTATAAGCCGTCTTGGTACCTCTTCCATAATATCCATCTAAAGAGCTTTTATAAGCACCTTCTTTGTTCAATACTTTTTGCAATTCGTAAGCTGAGTTCCGCTTCACCTTTGCATTGATTTCTGGCAAATCGGCAGAAAATGATGGCTCAAAAGATTTGGTATTTCCTTTAGGCGTCAGTTCTTCACCCTTCTTTTCTGTGGTATCTTCATAAGGTTCAGGAATTTCGGAAGAACTACTTCTTGTTCTGCTTTCGCGCAATGCATCTTCTCTGAAAACGAGCGGTATCAATGGGCGCCTTTCACCAGCAGTTTCAAAATCTGTTACCTCATGCAACAAGGCACTATTTACATTTTTTACAAAAGCATCATTGAAGCCCATTTTTTTGATATTGGGCAACTCTTTCCTTGCTTCAGCTACATTTGAAAAAATACCAGTGACAATTTTAACCTGATTGTTATTTAAAATGACGTACAATTCATCTAACTGGAGGTAGGACTCCCATGAAAATGCTTTATCAGATTTTCTGATGCCCAATTGTATGACAGTTGAAGTTCCTGCTCCTTCCAGATTTAATTTGGTTACATAAGGATTTGTAAAGCCTTTCGCCTCAATCTGATCCGCCACTTTTTGTGCAGCAGCTTCACTTGAAAAACCACCCATAAAAAGCTTGAAATAATTGTCAGGTTGCTTTTCAGCATATACAAAGCCTAAATTTCGAATGGACTCAAAATCTGCTGGTTTGGGATTCACAAAAGTCCCAATTTGAATGGTATATTCGGGCACGTTGTTTTGAGAAAATCCTGAAAGAAATGAAAAGGTAAGAAGCGCTAAAAAAAACTTTTTAAGCAATCTCATGATATATTTAATTTTGAATAGTATGAAAGACAAAAATAATGCGATGTTTAAAAAAATAGATTCATTAACGCATATGTTTCGTTAACAAAATTAGTTCAAAAAACTGATAATCAATAGTTTATGATTGAAAATATAGAATGTTATAAAAAAATGGAATGAAGATTTAAAAGTTCAAACAATCAAACATTCACATGTCCCTCATTATTGTGAGCAATAAAGACATTTTTTTTCACACAATGTTAAAAAATTCGGACTTTGGGGATCATTAGGTTAACTTTGGGAAATCATTATAGAAATTCAAAAGACTACCGCTTTCATGAGGACACTTCACCTGATTACAACCCTTCTATTTATTGCTTTTGGAAGCATTGATACAGTGGCTCAAAGCCCTTTTTCTACCCAATCTCACATTTTCCACTTAGGTTTTGGCTTTGGAGATAAAGACGAATTTCCGGCAAATGCTACCCCCTCTTTGGGCATTTCCTATGAACAAGGGGCAATAGATAATTTGGGCATTGGCAATTTGGGCTTAGGAGGATTATTAGGGGTGAAATATTTTTATGGGGATGATCTGAGCAGCAATTTGACCAGAATGTTGGTAGCTGGAAAAGCGACCTACCACTTCAATTTTGTCAATTCCTACAAATTCGATTTCTATTTAGGTGCATTAGGCGGCATGTATTTTTGGCTTACAGATGCTACTGAAATCTCAAATTCCAAGACAGATTTTGATTTTGGTGCCTATGCCGGGATTCGCTATTTCTTCTCTGATAGATTTGGAGTTTACCTGGAGGCTGGCTACGGCTTAGGTTTTTTAAATGGAGGAGTAGCAGTCAATTTTTAATTCTCTAAGCACCAAACCACACATCAACAAGTAATTTTGATTTGGTCATTATTGCTTTACAAATGATATTTTTAAATCCAAAGTTTGGTGAGTAATTTCAATGAGCGCAGGTAATCGCCCATAGGCAGGCTCGATATCGTAGTTTTTATAAAATGCAGTAACCTTGGGTTTTTTCTTTGATCCTTCTTCTACTTTTTTCAATTCTTCTTTTTTATCGAAATAGTAATACCTGTACATGTTCTTATTTTTAAAGCGAAATATTTTTTTATCTGAATCCGGTGCTTTCAATGTTTCGACAGGATTGGCTTTTGAAATATTGTCAAAAAGCAAGCGCAAGTCCCCCTCAATTACTTTCCAAATCCCTTTTCGACGGATTAAATTTAAAGATTCGTGAATTTTTACTTGGGAGGAATCAAAGGTTGCATCTAAGGCGATGGCACCATTTTGAGTAGAGAATTGAACCCGGTAACTACCATCCTTCATTATCTTGGCAAAGGTATTGCCATTGAACTCAAAGGACTTGTAATTAATCTTGGTGGCATAGGAAAAATTGGTCTCCACGGAAAAAACAGAATAAAATGAGTTTTTGGGAGTGCCGTTTTCTACGATTTCGTAATTCTTGTAAGGACTTTTGCAGGAGAAAAAAAAAGAAATCAAACAAAGTAGAATCAGCCCGAATAATAAAGGATCATTTTTTTTCATAAGTACCTGGACAGAATAATGTTTAAAATTTTCTATTGCTCTTTTAAAACAAAGTCCCTTGTTCTCCAAAACTCATTGGATTTTCCAATTCCAGGAGTTTCCTTTTTATGTCCAATCCATAAAAATAACCGTGCAAATCCCCGTTTTTGGCAATCACACGATGACAGGGGACAATGATGGCGATATTGTTGTTTTTGTTAGCCTGCCCCACAGCGCGAACGGTTTTGGGGTCACCCAATTTTTCTGCAATGGCTGAATAAGAAGTTGTATGTCCATAAGGGATCTTCAATAACTCTTTCCAAACTTCGATGTGAAATGGAGGAGCACCAGACCAATCAAATTTCAGATCGAAATCCTTTCGTTTCCTATTGAAATATTCATCCAGCTGATGAACGCAGCTTTTCAGCTCTTCTGGCACGGGATCATTTGGACAACGAGTAGTTTTAGACAAACGAAGGGTACGAACACCTATCGAAGAGCCTGTGATTTCGAAACAACCTAATGGCGACTGGTAATAAGCTTTCTGTAGCATTTTAGAGGATTTAAACCCCTCAAAGTTTCACAATTTTAATTAAACCTCAAACTGGCAAAGCGAAATTTCTGTCCCCGCTCTCCATAAATTGCCATTTGTCGACTGCCAATCTGCTTGCATACTTTAGGTCTTGTGATGATTGCTGCATCGCGATTATTGTACAACGGAAAGGTTTTGACCTTGCCTCCTTTAGACACTTCGGCTAAAGTGATAACAGAGTTGCTTCCATTGAAATTATAAATCCGGTTGTTCTTGCGATTCTCACTAAAATTTCGCCCATTGTCATTGAACACAAAAAATAATTTATCGCGGACGATTGACATTGTGTAGGAGGAGAAATAGCCTCCGTCATTGGTAGTTTCCTGTTTTTTGGGAATGCGAGCCGTCCATTCAATTTCTCCGTTTGGACGGATATTCACTACCAAAATATCATTGTAGTTGTAGTAAGTAGTGTATTGAAAGCGATCGTAATAAGACGAACGGTAAAAAGAACGATAGCCATAAAAGGGATAGTAATTATAATCCCTTTCCTGATAAACGTAATATTGTTCAGCCACTAAAACGGCGCCACCATCGCTTCGTAAAATTAATTTGTCCAGGTCATATTCATACAATTCGACCTGACGCCTGGTATTTCCAGAGCGCTCTGCCTGCCTTGCCTTTTCTTTATTCTTTTCAGACATGTATTCTGTCAAAAACGCAAATTCAAATTCCTTCTGATTTTGCAGATATATTTCTTTGGTTTTCGAATTTATCCTGCAGAAATAAGTGCCTTTAATGCTATAAGTGCCCTTTTCGGAATAGAAGCCTGAACAAACCAGGTTGCCATCATCCGCAATTCGAAAAGTAAGGTCAGTTATAAATTTGTCATTTAGTTTGATGCGATATTCTTCTACATCTGTACCATCATTGGTATAGGCTAAGATGACATATTCGTAATTGGGCGCGCCACGTCTTCGAAATCCGGCTTGATCTTGAAAAATGACTCCCAGCAAATAAACATTTCCTTGTTTATCCACTCTATATTCTTCTACTGTGAAAGAATGATCAGGATAGGGCAGTTCAATATCTTTATGCCAAAGTTTTTCAAAATCTTTGTCAAAAACGTGAAGTGCAAACCGTTCAGGATCTTTTTTCTTATAGGGTAATTGGTTGTAAATCAATAAGGCAGAACTATCTCTTGCAATATTGAACCCGAAGGTGCCTTCCGTCTCTTTATTTCTTGCTTCGGTTTCAGCAACCATTTGTAGCGTTTTCATTGGCAGCAAAGACCTCATGCTGATTTTTTGCTTGAATAAATAGTTTTTTTGCTTGCCTTGATTGTTGAAAGAAGTCATTAAATACAATTGTCCACCAAGCATGATGATATCTTCGAAATCCCTCCGTTTTCCTTTGTACTTTAAGTCTACTTCATTCGATTTTTTCAATTTCATCTTTTTGTCAAAATACTCTAAATAGACCCTGGGCCTTGAATTATTATTGGTAGAGGGCAGCTTTGCACGGAGCGTAAAAAACCCATCTTTTTGTATGCCAATTATTTTTTGGATTTGAGTACCCGCAGGTTCATTGTACTCATCGCCCCAATTTAAAGTAGCAGGCTCCACACTTCTTTGAGAAAAAAGACAGAAATGGAAAAGGAGAAATAAAAGGGTCAGTATATTCTTTTGGAAAAAGTACATAGTTTTAGTTTGAAATATTTTGAATGGGTTTTGCATAAAAAAATATTGAAATAACCATTCAAACATACGCTTACCAAAAAAGTGTAAGCAGAACATTCCACTTACACTTTTTGGGTTATGAATTTTTATAAAAAAATGATTCAATTTATCTGATTTGGCGGTATCCGGAGGCATGTGAAGGATCTATTTTTTGCATGACCCTAATTACACCATCCTTTTGTTGAGGAGTGCCAGCTTTAAAAATATCCACAATTTCATCTCTTTTTGTGTTTGAAAACATCTGCATTATCATTGAATTGGGATAATTTCGATTGACTTCTCCAATTTGGCTAATAGCTGTGCTCATAACTGCCAAGCCAGTTCCTGCTTCCTTATGCATTACATCCAATGCCTGGCGATGATAGTCATACATAGCTTGTCTGTATGGACGGGTTCTGGGGGTCAATAAATTCTCAACAATCCAGTAACGATTTCGATTTCCTTCAGTAGATCGCCATCCAGGAACCTGAGAGGCAATTGTAGGCGGAATATTGTTGACAATATCTTGTGCCAGTTGGAAATATTGTTCCCCACCAAATGGAGCAAAGGAATCATAATCCATTCCGATAATCACATACACGTAAAAAGCCAGTACTGCAGCTAAATTGTCAGTAAAGACATTTTCTGAATACTCAAGTGGCTGGAATTGATCATAAGTAAAAACAACATCTTTATCCAAATGGGTTAACAATGCTGTCTCATAATTGCTACCAAAAACCGGGCGTGTGGATTGAATATTAATCTCAGCCTTAAAACTGGTTTGAGAAAGCTCATCAGAGATGGTAATGGCAAAGTCAACTTTGATTTTCTCATCTTCCTCATATACATCATTTGTCCACTTTTGGTTGTTCAAAAACTCCTGAATGGCTTTTTCCATATCCTGAAAAACCTTTTCATCTGCAGTCTGTAACTTCGGAGTTCTTATCGTAACATTTGCATCTAATTCCTGGGCACTGAGACCGAGTCCAAGAAAGATTCCTATACAGAGTGTCCAAATTCTTTTCATAAACGAAATATTTTTGATTTGTCGACCTATTAAATAGTGAAGAGCAGGACTTAAAGCTGCTCATTGCCAACTGCTCACTGCCAACTGTTTTTGATATTTTAATAACTCTTCTGCAATATCTTCAGCAACTTCAGTCTTTGATTTTAACTCAAATTCGCGTTTCTTATTGTCTCGATGAAGGATAGTTATTTTGTTTGTGTCGTGATTGAACCCAGCGCCCTTATCTCTGAGCGAATTGAGTACGATAAAATCAAAATTTTTTCGAACCAATTTTTTATTGGCGTTTTCTAATTCATTATTGGTTTCCAGGGCAAACCCTATGATGATCTGATTCGTTCTTTTTAATGCTCCCAAAGCCGCAGCAATATCTGGTGTTTTTTCCAATTCGATATTCATGCCGGAATTGGATTTTTTAATTTTTTGATTAGCTACTTCAGTGGGACGGTAATCAGAAACTGCTGCGGAGAGAATGGCAATGTCCGCGTTTTCAAAATGATGAACGGCAGTATCATACATTTCTTGTGCAGTCTCTACCCGAATCAGTTTTATGTTTGAATGAACGGCAGACAATTTAGAAGGACCCAAAACCAATTTCACTGTTGCACCTCTTTGAGCTAAACTTTCCGAGATTGCAAGGCCCATCTTGCCCGAAGATCGATTTCCGATAAACCTTACAGGATCAATAGGTTCATAAGTTGGCCCGGCAGTAACCAAAATGGTTTTTCCTTTGAAATCTTGTTCTTTGTCAAAAAAAGCTTCAAGTGTCTTAAGAATTTCTTCTGGTTCAGCCATTCGACCTGCACCAGAGAGCCCGCTGGCCAATTCACCGACACCTACTTCAAGCATTTGATTGCCAAAGGATTGTAATCGTTTTACATTTTCAACAGTTGTGGGATGTTTCCACATATCCAAATCCATAGCTGGAGCAAAAAAAACAGGGCATCTGGCAGAAAGGTAGGTTGCTGAGATAATATTATCGCAAATGCCGTGGGCTAGCTTGGCGAGAGAATTGGCAGTCAAAGGTGCAATGACCATAGCATCTGCCCACAATCCCAACTCAACGTGGTTGTTCCAACTTTCTTCAGAAATAACATTTATGTGAACTGGACGCCTGGAAAGAGTTGATAGGGTTAGTGGAGTAATAAATTCTGCGGCAGATTGAGTCATCAATACTTGAACTTCCGCTCCCGCTTTTATTAACAAGCGTGTTAAGAACGCTGCCTTATAAGCTGCAATACTCCCCGTGATGCCCAATAGTATTTTTTTTCCTTGAAGCGCCATGTGATTTTGGGATTTATCCCATTGGATTTTTTACCAAAAAATCCAATGGTTCGAAATGATAAACGATTTACGATTGCAGCTTTCGAAATCCTAAATCGTAAGCGCTAAATCACAATCATTTATAAGAAACCAATAATTCTTATAAATGATTGTGATTTAGCGCTTTTATCAAAAATCTTAAATCCACTAGTGTCTTCTTCTTTTCTCCTGGATTTGATGGTGTAGATCACCTTCAAGATACTCTTCCATTGCTATGATTACTGGATTCGGAAGCTTTTCGTAAAATTTGGAGATCTCAATTTGCTCTTTGTTCTCACTGATTTCTTCAATTGTATCAGTATGAATAGCAAATTCATCTAATTTTTGGTGAAGCTCGTGCTTAAGATCGACCGCCAATTGCTTGGAACGTTTGGTAATTACTGCGAGAGATTCATAAACATTGCCTGTGTTTTGAACCAATTCGTTAATATTTCTAGCACGAATGTTTGGATCTAATCCTTGAACTTTTGTTTTAATATCACCCATTTGTGAGTTCTTTTATTCTGTTTAATGAATTTTTATGAAAAGATCGAACTTCTTTATAGTTGTCGCTATCTTTAAATTTGTACATAAAGTCATTGGAATACTGCACGACCTGTTCATAACGCTCTGCCTGCTTCTCATAGATGCTATTTTGAGCGAGCAGGTAAGCAGATTTTGCCATCATATAACGCACTTGCTCTGCTTTAGTTGTTTCAGGAAAATCTTTCAATAAATTTTCGAAGGTTGCAGTTGCTGCCTGGTACTGCCTCAAATCAAAATACAAAACCGCTTCTTCATAAGCTTTCTTTTCCAATTTGAGTCGCATCTCGTCAATCAACCGATTGCATTCTTTAACTCGTTCATTGGAAGGATATGTATTTACAAATATTTGAAACTCTTCAATAGCTTTATCTGTATAAGATTGATCCAGGCGATAGGTCGGGGACAATTCATAATTTGAATAGGCAGCCATGAAACTAGCCTCCTCTTTTTTATCACTATTCGGAAATGTCGTCGCAAAGTTTTTGAAATAATAGTTTGCTAAAATGAATCGTCTCAAGTGATAATAAGTGTAGGCATAAGTGAAATAGATTTCTTCTAATTCTTTCTTTCCTCTATAAGCCGGAATGATTAGCTCAAATAGGGTCTGTGCCCGCTGATATTCTTCTACAGCAAAATATTCCATAGCTTTTTTATAGATCAATTCAGTATCCCCACTAGCGCGAATTTTCTCAAATTCAGACTTACAACTGCTTGTCAAAAAAGCTAAACCAAGACCAAGTAACAATATAAAAACGACCTGTTTTTTCATAGGGCTGCAAAATTACATTTTTTTTAAATAATCAACGCTTTTAAAGTGCTGAAAACGAATCAATTGGTTGGTCTTTAATATTTATATTTTGACAAAAGTGTCTGATATAATTGTAAAGCTCCTTCTTCTTTATTCCTCATGGCTTTTATTTCCTCTGTTGTTTTGTCACTATATCCACATAAATGCAAAACACCATGAGCGAGTACTCGGTGCAGTTCGGTATTAAAAGAAACGCCAAAAGTTTGGGCATTTTCCAAGACCCTGTCAATGCTGATAAAAATATCTCCTTCTATTTGAGGGGGTTCTGAAAGTGGGAAAGTTATAATGTCGGTATAGGTATCGTGATTGAGGTATTCGATATTGATTTGGTGAAGATATTGGTCTGTGCAGAAAATAAAATTGAGCAGGACAAGCATCTTGTTCTCCTGCTCAATTATGGTTTGTAGCCAGGTTTTCAGCAAATCTACATTTCCTAATTCAAAATCAATTTCTTCCTTGTGGAAGATGATGCATTCCTCCTCTGTAAAATTTGAAGGAAACATTCAAGTTAGGGCTTTTGAATTAATTAGGTGTTGATTTGCTTCGATAGAGATAATGGTTAAGGTTATCTTAGTTTAAATTGCATTTCTACCGTACTACCATTATTGTAAAATCTGATGTCGTCGGCTAGCTGGCGCATTAGAAAAACACCACGACCGCCAATTTTCAAAAGATTTTCCGCTGTAGTAGGATCTGGTAGCTCTTTGTAATCGAAACCTTTTCCTTCATCGGAAACTCGAACAGCAAGGCAATCTTTCTGCCTTCTGTGTCTAACTTGTACCAATTTGCCTTCGTCTCTGCGATTTCCATGAACGATGGCATTGGTAACGGCTTCGGTTAGACTGATTAAAATGTTACATTGTTTGTCTGGGCTGATTTTGTACTTGTTCACCAACCTTTCAACAAACGGTTCAACTTTAGCTACATTTCCAGGTTTAGAATTAAGCTTTAACATATATTGTTCACTCATTTATTTCTTTCAAAACAACAGGGAGCTTTCTCACCTTATGTTTAAAAAATAGGTTAAATGACAGCTTTTGGAATGCTCGAAGGGATAATCTAATGCTAAAGTAATTACGTGGGATATAGTATATGATTGCTCTCTTTTGGAAATGGGTATAAACGAATTGTTTTTGTAAACCGAGGCGCAATTTAAGTTTTATTTCAACACGTGTCAATGGTTTAAGTCTTGTATAAATATTACAAAAATACAAATATGATTACAAGTATTTGAAAATCAATTACTTGTAAGAAATAATTTGATCCTGACACTAGTTGTTAATTTTACACTTTCTCGATAAAATCAGGCTGAAAGGTCAAAATGTTGAGTTTTTTAGAAGCTGTTAAAAACAAAAAAGACCGCTCTTCCTGAGGGATTGGAAGGCGGTCGTTACCCAGAACATACATGAGAAAACTACTATTAAGTTTTGGTATTGGGGTTCTGATTATGGGCTTATAGAAACGGGTGATTTCTATTTTGTAAATGGACTTTATTAAAAAGCTTGATTATGAAAATTACATTGCATCGAGTAAGTCTAATTGATATCTTTCAATTGTAGCGATCAGCTTTTCGGTATAAGCTTTATCTGTAGCATAGCCCAGTTTTTTCAAACCTTTGGCCCACGCACGGTAGTCTTTTTCGTGATTTAACAATTTTTGATAACGTCCATTTACGAGCATATGACTATGTGCTCTCCAGCTTTCCCATGCACTATCATAGTTTCGGAAAAAATCTTTATGATGATCATCACTAAAGTTTGCACAATGACCTTTGCTACACTGCTTTGAAAAACATTTGATGCCAAAATGGTTATTAAATTCTCTGGATAATCGACTATTCCCCGCATTGCTTTCTACGATGGCCTGCGCCATTTTTACACTTGCAGGGATTCCAAACTTTTCCATTTCTGTTACTGCTACTTTCTGAAATCTTCTTATGTAGGATTTTATCTTTTTGTCTTTCCCGCTGTCACCAGCTGCATCAGCAAATGGATGTACTTTTTTAGCGTTTAAGGAAACAGTTTGGGCAGTAGCGAGGGAATTCATGGAAAGGTTGTTTTGTTCATCATGAGCTGCAATTGTTTCAGGTGAATTCATCCCAACAGAAAAAGAAAGATCTTTTTTGAAAATGATAAAAGCGACCAGGGCTACAAAAGCCAATTTGAACCATGGTAATCTGATTGACTGAGGAGATACCTGTGTTTTTTTGAAGAAGAGGTATTTCAGAGCTACAAAAGGCTTGTTTAGAAGCAATAAGAGCTTTCTCAAAAGTTCACTTAATGTAATAAGGGTTATTTCATTTGCTTGCTGCCCTTTCCTCATGCCTTTGCCAAATTCTGAAGAATTGGAGTAGGTTTCTTCAAAAGGAATATCTTCAAATAGGGAAAAACTTTTTGATTTATTAGTTCTCATAATCAAAGATTTAGGAAACTTTTTGTATTTTTAGCCTCAATTAAAAATATTATTGTTGATTCTTGTTTGTTTATGATGCAAAAATACAAACAAAAAATTTTAAATAGCAAGAATTTTTAAAACATTTTTATTTAAAAATGGGAAATTTTGCCGAAAACATTGTTAATCAAAGATTTAAAAAAGTATATAGTGAGCTTGAAAAATTAAACCTGATAAAAGGGAAATCTGATATCGCCAAGAAGTTGGGTACCTATAACCACGTAATAAACTCAATCCTAAAGGGCCAGCGCAATATTACCGTTGATCAATTGAACAAATTGTTTGAATTTTATGGACTGGATGCCAATTTCCTTTTTGGTTTAAGTGATGATATGTTTTTAGATGGGATTCCAGGACGGGATGATATTCCTGCGATGGGGATGCATCATCGAAGCCTATCCGGGAGGCAAAATATTACCTTGGTTCCCAACCGCGCCCTTGCAGGATACGCCATTGAACATCAGGATTCCGATTTTATGGAAGATTTACCCAAGTTCTCGTTGCCTAACATTGAAGGAAAATCAATTGCTTTCGAAATAAGTGGGGATAGCATGTATCCAACCATTACAAATGGAGACATTGTAGTGTGTGAACAATTGGAAAGGAATGATCCACTTCGGGACAATCATGTCTATGTTATTGTTACTGACGTGGTCGTTGCGAAGAGAATTCAGCAAATTAAAGACGACAATCAATCCATTCATCAGCTTCGACTCATTTCCGACAATAATGCAGTTTACAAACCCTATGAAGTTGATTTAACAGATATTCGACAGATACTGAAAGTGAGATGCAGACTGACATCTCATGCGATTAGTTGACCTACATGAGATAACTTTAAGCAAACCATAAAAGGGGCGTTTCAGGTGATTTAGATTAACGAGATTACCTGAAAACGCCCCTTTTTCTTTTCTTTAAGAGTATTTTTCACCAAAAAAAATCAAACTGATGGAAAACCAAGTTCTCGATGACAATCCTGAATACAGAGCTCGCAATGAAGCAGATTTTGCTAAAATCGCCATGTTGAAGAAAGATAAAAAGGAACAGAAAAAGAAAATTCAAAACGCTCAGATTGCCTTGTACGTATTGGCTGGATTTACATTTTTGAGTATTGTCATTGCGATGTTTAGAGATGTAAATGCAGAGGATGGTATATTAGAAGGAATGATTGTAATTGTAATTTATGTAGGACTAGCCTTGTATGCAAATTCGAAACCTCATATTGGATTGACAGCAGGGCTGGTAATTTTTATTCTAATTCAAATGCTTTACGTGATGATAGATCCCTCTTTATTGATCAGGGGGCTTCTTGTAAAAATCATTGTTTTATATTTCCTGGGGCAAGGAGTCGCAGCTGCATTTGATATAAAAAAGACCAATAAGGCCTTATTGGCGTTAGGGGAAAATTAGTCTTTCTAAAAGCAACTTGCGCAAACTAAGTTGAATCAATGAATAATCAAGTCCTTGATGACAATCCTGAATATAGAGCTCGCACTAAGGCAGATTTTGCTAGAATCGCCACGTTGAGGAAGGGAGCGGAAGGACTTAGGAAGAAGATTAAAGTCAGTAGGGTCATGCTTTACCTATTAGCAGGGCTTACGCCTGTCGGTGTTCTTTTTTCCTTTTTGAATGATGACGCGCATTTTACCGAAGTATTCATACAGGGAATGACACTGATGATAGTTTATTTAGCGGTGGCCAGCTACTCGATTTACAATCCACATGTGGGCATAACTTTAGGGCTTTTGGTTTTTCTCTTGGTTCAAATCTTCTATGCTTTGATGGATTACTCCATATTAATGAAAGGGTTAATATTTAAGATTGCCATTTTATTTTTTCTGGCAAGAGGAGTCGTCGCAGCATTTGAATTGAAAAAGATCAATAAGGCTTTATTTGAACTTGGAGAAAGAAATAAATAATCATGAATAAAAAAGTTGTCATTATTGCAATTCTGGGTCTTCTTATGATTGTTCTGATCCATAACCTGTTTTCAGATTATTCAAAAGATAATGACTTTATAATTTTTGGTGGAGATATATTGACGATGGAAGATCAAAACCCCAATGTAGAGGCAATTTATGTGAAAGATGGCATCATCAAAGCCATTGGTTCTCAAACAGAAGTTTTTGCTTATCAGAATGAATCAACAGCAATTATCGATCTGGAGGGAAAAACACTTTTGCCAGGATTTATTGACATTCATGCGCATCCACTGCTTTCGGCGCTTATGCTTCAGATGTCTGATTTGAGTGGTTTTACCCATAAAACATCCAAAGAAGTTTGGTCTGCATTGGATAAGTATGTTAAGGAAGCGGAGCCAGGGGAATGGATCATTGGTAAAGGATTAGACCCGATTTTGACTAAAGGCTTGACTTCGCCACACATTACTTTTCTGGATTCTATCGCGCCCAAAAACCCTGTTTTAATTATTTCCCAAAGCCTGCATTCTTTTTGGGCAAACTCTTTGGCATTTGATGCAGTAGGCATTACTTCAGATACGCCAAATCCTTCTGAAAGTAGCTATTACGAAAAAGACAAAGACAATAAATTGACTGGCTTTTTTGCGGAGCAAGAGGCTTTGGAGCCTTTTAAACACAGAATCGCCCAACTCTATGGAATTGATAGACTCATGCAAGGTGCCATTGATGTTTTAGACAATCATGCAAAAAAAGGAATGACTACCGTTGCTGCTTTAGGGCTTACTGCAACAGAAAAGAATCAATTACTGCTTTATGACCATCTGTGTTCAGAAGATGCGAAACCGCTATTTAAAATTTTTCAATGGCTGGGCAAATTGCCAAAACGTTCACCCCTGCCAAGATTTTTTGTTTATATAAGGCATGATGCAGCTCACCTTTTACCCCCATCTTCGGAAAATGGAGATGATTTTTATAAAGTTCTGGGAATCAAACACTGGTATGATGGGTCGCCTTACACAGGCTCTATGTATATGAAAGACCCCTATCTGGAAAGCAAATTAACCCAGGAAGGATTTAGAATCCCTAAGGGTCACCGTGGGAAATCTTTAGTATCGAAAAAAGAGCTTGAAGGTTTTATCCAAAAATATCAAAGCAATGGTTGGCAAATCGCTATACACAGCCAGGGAGATCAGGCAATAGAAGAAATCATTGAAGTTATTGAAACCGTTAACCAGGCATACCCCGTTCCAAAGTATCGCCACCGTTTAGAGCATTGCCTGCTTTTACAGGAGGAATCTATTGAAAAAATGGTTTCATTGAATATAACACCAAGTTTTCACATCAACCACTTGTATTATTATGGCGACGCGCTTCAAAAAAGTATTCTTGGAACGGAACGCGCCGATAACATACTTCCCGTCAAGTCCGTATCCAATCGCAATTTTCCTTTTTCATTGCATGCAGATCAGCCGATGTATGAAAGTGACCCGTTGAGCTTGTTGGGTACAGCTGTTAATCGGCAAACTACAGCAGGAGATACACTGGGTCTTGCTCAAAGCATTTCAGTTTTGGAAGGGTTGAAGTCTTTGACCATTCATTCAGCCTGGCAACTACATATGGAAGAAAAAATTGGGAGTATTAAAAAAGGGAAATATGCAGATTTTGTGATTTTGGATAAAAATCCATTGAAGGTTTCCCAAGATGACTTAAGGGACCTGAAAGTAGTAAAAACCATTCGTGCGGGACTCAGCATCTTTGAATGATTTTATACGCTCAATTAAACCCTCCGAGTCAATTTTAGTCATAAAAAAGCTCACCTCAGGTTAATCAATTCACAAACCACAAAAATCTTGTAATTATGAAAACAATTGTATTTGTTTTTGCTGCCCTTCTTATGACATTTCCTTTTACAATCTATGGACAACATGGTACCCATTCTGCCTGGGGAGCAGCTTTGGAAATTCCAAAAACACATGAAACCGGCTCTGCCCGAGGTAGTGTCGGCAACACGATGGTTATTACGAGTGAGGAAAAAATTGTGGTATTTTTTACAGAAACTTTTCCCTTTCCAGGAAATGCATCCAAAATTTACTATACCAGCTCGGAAAATGACGGTGTAGATTGGACAGATCCTGAAGTTTTTGAGCCAGCAACCTGGACGATTGGAAGCTGTTGTCCAAATATTGCCTTAGACCTGGATGACAATATCCACATCGTTTGGCATGCAAAGAACCCACTTGCTGTTTTTTATTCCAAAATGGATGTGGACTTCAACCTATTGCTCGATTCGGTTCGCATTTCTGACTTTGTGGACCATCATATTCACGACCCAACACTCACAGTAGATAGAAAAAACCGCGTGCATGTGATGTGGCACGACGGTGACCCAAAGGCATCAGATCACGCAGCTGAAATTCAATATGTGCGTTCGCCAGATGGAGGAGAAAGTTGGAATGCCCAACAAACCATCTCAGATGAAGACAATCGTCATTCTGCCTTTCCAAGAGCAGACTTTTCAGGAGCATTGGGTGATACCTTAGCCATTTCCTGGCGCGATTCCATCAACCCAGTTAGCTGGAATGTGATGATCGCGGTAACAGAAAATGGAGGAGAAAGCTGGATGCCCAAGACTGCTGCCGGGGGTGCGGGCAAGCAATGGGACCCAGGCTTGGTAGTAGATAAACATGGCTATTTTCAGCTCAATTTTCATGAATATCCACCCAATGACCCTTTCAATGGAGCTCGCGTTAAGTTTGGGACATCAACTGATTATGGCGAAACATGGTCAGATTTTCAAACAATTTCAGAAGATGAAAGAAGCCAATTAACTACTTACAACTATGACTTCAAAAATGATCATCTCTGGGTCTTTTGGAAAGATGAAAGAGATATTCCCGGAGTAGATTTGATGGCTGGATTTTCAACTGATCGTGGAGCCAACTGGATAGAAGAAGGAGAGTGGGTTACAGATCAAGAAGATTTACCCGTTGGGTTCAAAAGCAGTGCTATCAGCCCAAACGGCACTGTAGGAATTAATTATGAAGTCCTCGACGAAATTTCAGGTGCATCAACGCTTTATTATCGACAACGCGATGCAATCTCTTCAGTGGAAGATCCACCCATGATAGAAGAAGGAGAAATGGTGATTTTCCCGAATCCTTCCAAGGGACATTTTCAATTATTGTTTTCAGAACCATTAGCGGGAGACGGATATTTTAAAATTGTGAACCTCTATGGGCAAATCGTCAAATTTGAAACGTTTGATTCACCAGGAAATAGCATTTCGGTGCACATCCCAAGTTTTCTCCCAGGATCCTATCTTGTCGTAGTCAGGACAGCTACACAGTTTTTTCAAGAAAATCTGTTTTTGATAAAGTGAACAGCGGGTTGCGAGTTGGCGGGGATGCGGGGTGACGGGTTATCGGGATGCGTTACCCCGCATCCCCGTATACCCGCCACCCTGAAAACCCTAAGAAAAATCATATAACCCTGTTAAAGCGCTAAATTGGATTTTGTAAGAAAGGTAGATTCTCAATAATTTGGCGGCAAAATAATTTTAGTGGTTCAATTCATAAGTAGTTGACAGTTAAAATGGATTCTTTTAAACTATCAACTACTTATGACTTAAACCACCAGGGGGATACCGTCTAGTATCGGTCATCCACCGTCAACCTACAAAAAATAATGAGAGTCCATCTTTTCCTTTCCTTCATCGCAATTTTATTTTCTGCTTGTGGAGAACAAGTTATTGAAACCGAAACACCAAAAAATCTCTACAAGATTTCTGGTAAGATTGAAAATCCAAAAGACAGCGGTTTGGTCATTTTATCGCATTTTGATCCTGTGCTTCAATCCAAAACTGGTTTGGATACTTTTATGCTGGATACTTCTGGTATTTACGATTTAGAATTTGAATTTATAGGGTCAGACTTGTTCAGGGTAGACTTTTTCAGAACTTCCTACGTTATGCTCGTCATTTCTGAAGATGAAAATGATATCAAAATCAATATTGACGGAAGGCGCAATGGCAGTATAGAAATAGAAGGCTCTGAGGCTTCTGCAAAATTATTGGGCTATGACATTTTCCGGCAGGAATCCAACAAACGATTGATTCGCCCTACTTACGATGCCATGCGTGCTGCTACAGATTCTGGCGATCAACAGGCAGAAATTGAGGCAGTAGAAGCTTATGCCAAAGCGAGTTATGAGCATCGAAAAGAATTGATAAACTATACGATTGACAATATTGGGACTTCGCTTGCCCTTTATGGCACGATGCTTCGTTGGACGGGTGATGATGAAGTAGATAAATTAGATAAGCTGGTCACTGACTTCGAAGCAGTTCACCCTGAATTGGAGATGACCAAAGTGATGAAAGACAAAGTAGCCCGATACAAAAAAGTGGCACTTGGTGTACAAGCTCCTGCCTTTACAATGGCAGATACTGCTGACAACATGCAAAACCTGGCTGATTTAAAGGGAAAATATACTTTGCTCGATTTTTGGGCATCCTGGTGCCGCCCTTGTTTGCTTCAGGTGCCAGATTTGAAGGAAGCTTATGATGGCTATCATGAAAAAGGGTTTGAAATTATAGGTGTTTCAGTTGATTCCAAGGGTGACCGCTGGAAATCTGCCATTAATAAATATGAAATGAATTGGCCACATGTTTCCAATCTCGAAGGTTGGGGCTGCCCCACTGCTTCAGATTATAATGTCACGTTTATTCCTTTCAATATGTTGATTGATGGAGAAGGGAATATTGTTGCGAAGAATTTGCATAGCAAGGCACTACAAGGGAAGTTGGCGGAGTTATTTGCTGAGATGTAGCAAGGTGATCGTTTTAGAATTTGGCGTTTTTCAAAAACGTCAAATTCTAAAACGAATTACTTTATCCATAACGCCCATCCTGTTTAAAAGGAAGCAACTCCATCTTGATTACTTCTATACTTGGAAAGCCATATTCTTCCACTACTTTCCCTTCGATTTTATACACGCCTTTTCCCCTGAAAGGAGACATTTTTAGAAAATTGGGGAAATGAGTGGTATCGAAAAAACGGCCTTCAGAATCCAGCCAGGTACCAAAGTTCATAAGTTTTTTATTGACGGTATGTACATTTTTTTTGCAGACGTAATAGCCCAGTATTTTTACCATACGCCCAACGGATGCTTTCAAATCTTTCGCCAGCAAACAATCGTAATGTTTATTCTCCTTCAATAATTTAAAAGGTGAGCTAAGGGGGAAGCCCAACAGTTCTATTTCATCAAAGGTCTGATCGCAGTCGCCTTCGTTTAATTCAGGTAATTCAAAAACTTCTGTCTCTTCTTCAAAAAGCAATCCTGTGTTTTCAAACTTTTCTTTTGGATTGAACACGGCATTTTTCTCCCACATCAGTTCGTATTTATTCATACTGGTAAACCGGAAAGCGCCGATTCGAATCAAAATTTCGAGCTGTTCAGAAGAAATCTCAACCCGATTCACAAAATCTGTCAAATTGCGGAAGGTGCCTCCTTTGGCTCGTTGATGGACGATGCGGTGTGCTGTTTTTCGCTCCATTGAATGCAGGTGAATAAAGCCAATATAGATATCTGTGTTATAGAGGTGGGTGAGATAGCGGCTGTGATTGACACAAGGAGCGTGAATGGAGCCGCCATGCATCCGGGCTTCGTGAAAATAGTATTCTGTTTTGTAAAAACCACCAAAATTGTTGATCACCGCCACCATAAATTCAAGCGGGAAATAAGCTTTCAAGTACAAACTTTGAAAGCTTTCCACTGCAAAACTCGCTGAGTGCGCCTTACAAAAAGAATAGCCTGCGAAGCTCTCTATTTGTCGCCATACTTCCTTCGCTAATGTGTCCGGATAACCTCGTTTTTTACAATTTCCAAAATAAGTGCGCTTCAAATTGTCATATTTATTTGTGTCGTGCTTTTTGCCATTCATCACGCGTCGCAGCACATCACTCTCATCTAAGCCCAATCCCGCAAAATGATGCAATACTTTTATCACATCTTCCTGGTAGACCATTACCCCAAAGGTTTCACCCAAATGTTCCTCAAAAACGGGATGTAGGTATTTTACTGTGTGGGGCTGGTGGAAACGTCGAATGTATTCTTTCATCATACCCGACTTGGCTACTCCTGGACGAATAATGGAACTGGCAGCTACCAGATGGATATAGTCTTCACAACCCAGTTTGCTCAACAGACCCCGCATGGCAGGCGATTCGATATAGAAGCAGCCCATGCAATTACCAGATTTCAGTTGCCTGCGTACTTTTTCGTCTTTCTTGATAGCCACAATGTCATGAATATCAATTGCTTTGCCCTGATTTTTTTTGATCAAATCTACAGCATCTTTGACATGTCCCAAACCCCGCTGACTGAGCACATCGAGCTTGTGAAAGCCCAATTCCTCACCGTGATACATATCGAAATGCGTAATCGGAAACCCTTTGGGCATATGCTGTAAAGCCGTATGGTAGTTGATGGGCCTTTCGGAAATAACAATACCGCCGGCGTGGATGGAAAGGTAATTTGGGAAGTTTTGTAGTTTTTTCCCAAAGCGAAAAATGGTTTGGGCGATATCTGAATAATTGCCGCCCGCACCCCCAGCCCCTAAAGGGGAGCTGCCACGCATCTCTAGTTTGGAGGGATGTTGCTCCTGCCTTTTAGGTGGGGGTGCGGCAAAGGCATACGACATTGGATTCTCTACAATCTTATCAATTTCTGTTTTTGGCAATCCGAATACTTTACCCAATTCACGAATAATAGATCTTCCTTTAAAAGTGCTGTAAGTTGCCAGCAATGCAGTATGTTCTTTTCCATACCTTTTGAACATATAATCAATTACATCATCCCGTTCGTCCCAGGAAAAATCAATATCGAAATCGGGAGGCGAAGCTCGGTGCAGGTTGATAAATCTTTCAAAATACAAATCCAACTCCAGTGGATCGACATCCGTAAGCCGTAAACAAAAAGCGACGATAGAGTTGGCTCCGCTTCCTCTTCCGACATAGTGATAACCAACGCTTTGCGCATAACGCACCATATCCCAGGTAATTAAGAAATAGGCACAAAAATTCAGTTGATTGATAATGCGTAGCTCTTTTTCGATGCGCTTCCATGCTTTGGGATGCCCATCGGGATAACGCAACTTAAAACCAGCAAAAGTCAGTTTTTGGAGTAATGCAAAATCGCCTTCTCTGCTGCCTGTAAAAGTTTTTCTATTGTTTTCCTTATCAATTGTCAATTCAATCGAACAACTATCCACCAGTCGCTTTGTATTTTGAATAATTTTTGGATAGAGTTTGTAGAAATCTAACAGCACATCTGGTGAGTGAAACAGTTCCGTTTTTTTGGCAATATCCCTTGCCTTCAGTTTGCCCAAAACAATATTCAAATCAATACAACGCAGCAATTGATGTGTTTTAAATCCTTCATCATCCAAAAAAGTGACAGGGCTCAACATTACCAGTTTTTGTGGAAAATGCCGGACCTCTGCTGAAAAAAGCCAATGTACGTGCTCCGGGCGAATGCCCAGATACTCATTCTCTTTGAATTCAGCAATTGATTTTACCAAACGAGGAAAAATAATATAGGCATGGTTCATAGGAGGAGGCTCCTTTGGGAGTGGCTTACCTTCTAAAGAACAATCGGTGAGTAGTTTATTCAATTCATAAAAACCTGCTTCATTTTGGGCAATGCCAATGTAAAGTCGTTGCTTTTCTTCATCTCGAAAATCAATTCCGAGCAAGGGTTTAATACCTGCTCGCTCGCAGCATTTTATAAATTCCACTGCACAAGAAGTATTGTTGATATCCGTGAGTGCCAATGCCGTCACCCCTCGTTTCTGCGCAGCCTGCACGAGCTGCTCGGGGGATAAAGTGCCATATCTCAGGCTGTAATAACTGTGACAATTGAGGTACATGTCCGCGCTGCTTTGCCGATTCCCAGTTGTCAGTTGTCGGTTGTCAGTTATCTGTTGTCGGTTCACTTTTTCAAACTGACAACAGATAACTGACAACCGACAGCTGATAACCGAGAAAGCAGTTTTCCCTTCTGTTTTGGGCAAAGGAGGCGGTGTGTGTTTAAAACTAAAAGTTTTATTTGATCTTAAAAAACGTAAATATGAAAATTTTTGTTTTAAAAAAAAGAAATGAAAAGGAGGCGGTGGAAATTTTTTCTGTAAAAATTGAATGAAAATAGTATAGGGTAAAATCAGTTCCAATTAAAAGGCAAATCACCATCTTTTTCGAAATCGGGTAAGTCATCGTCTATGGTAAAGTCATTGGACTTATTTTCACCCCGCATCTCGCAACCCGAAATAGAATAATTGATCAAATGAACTCATTTCGAAATGATAAAGTAATAACACATGTAGTCTCAATCATTGCCATCACCCCACTGTCACCGCTTTCTTGATCAACCCTTCCCCAAATCTCCTCCGGATATGATCCATCTCTTGCAACAATCGCGATTCTTCCACAGTATCTTCAAACAAATTAATTTGATAATTGCCATGAACGAGGTGACTGAATCGGACGCCTACAAGGCGAACCAATTGGCGGCGTTCATAGAGTTTGTCAAACAATTCTTTGGTGTACTGTAGAAGTGTTTTGTCATGAGCGGTATAGGCTATTTTTCGTTGTTGTGTATAGGTACTGAAGTCGGCATAGCGGATTTTAACAGTGACACAGGAAGTCAGTTTTTGTTTTTGACGCAATTCAAAAGCGAGGCGTGTGACCATATCCGTCAGGCGATCTTTGAGCCACCGGGCATCAATGGTATCTGTCTGAAAGGTGCGCTCAGTGGAAATACTTTTTTGGTCGCGATAGGGGACGACGGGACTATTGTCAATACCATTGGCTTTTTTCCAGAGGGCAGTGCCGGATTTGCCAAACTCCCGATGTAATAATTTGCGTGGGATTTGCGCTAAAACGCGAATGGTGCGTACTCCCATGAAACTTAGTTTTTTGTACGTTGCCTTTCCCAGCCCAGGAATTTTTTGAGTAGAGAGTGGTGCCAGAAATGCTTTTTCTATACCATTGGCAACCATTTTGGCGCCATTGGGTTTGGCTTCTCCAGTGCCTACTTTTGAAACTAATTTGTTGATAGACAAACCCATGGAGATAGGCAAGCCACTTTCTTTGATGATCTTCTCGCGCAATTCTTTGGACCATTTCCAGCAGCCAATGTATTTGTCCATGCCCGTCATATCGACATAAAATTCGTCAATGCTGGCTTTTTCAAACAGCGGTGCCTCTTCGTCAATAATTTCCGTAATGAGTTTGGATTCTTTCGAATAGCGCTCCATATCTCCTCTCACTACAATGGCATCGGGGCAGAGGCGCAGCGCCATCTTCATCGGCATGGCAGAATGTACGCCAAAGTGACGTGCTTCATAACTACAGGACGCGACGACTCCCCGTCGGCTGGAACCACCAATAATCAACGGTTTGTTTTTTAGGGCATCATTTTTCAATTGCTCCACCGAAGCGAAAAAAGCATCGAGATCGAGGTGGAGAACAGCTCTGTCAAACATATTTATTCAAAAATTCTTCGATATTAGTAAAAATGAAACAATTTGTTTCAAATGTATGGAGAATTTTTAAGAATTAAAAATTTTAGGATGTTAAGTATAAATATCCTGCGGGGTAAAGATATTGAGCCTGTTTTATTTAAGTAGCAGTTAAAGAATAAACTTTTCGGGTTGGTGGGTTGATGTGGAGGTGGGTATAGGTATAAGGGATCAACCCGTCAACCCGAAAACAACCATTTTATAAACAAACTCATTTGCAAAAAGAATCATACTCGCTTCTCGGGAGTTGATACCCCTTCTCGATAGCCTTTTTTATGGCATGGCAAGCAGCACTCATATCATTTTCTGCTTTATGTATTCTAGCTTGTAAGTAATATACTTTGCTTTGAGAAATATCTCTGACAATGACCACTTGTAAATCCTCAATAGCCGCATCAAAATCTTTTTTTTCAACCCAGATTTCAGCTCGTTCGATGCGAATAACGACATCATCTGGGTTATACGTTAATGTTGTATTGAAATCCTTAATAGCGGCAGTCCAGTTTCCTTTGAAAAAATCAAAAAAGGCAAGCATAAATCGCCCGAGGATAAAATTGGGATCTGCCTTTGTAGATTTTCTAAAAAAACGAATTGCTCGCTCCAGTTTATTTCGCTCCAAATCCATCATGGCGATATTGAAATAAGCCATTGGTTCGGTTGGACTGTATTCTATGGCTTGTTCCAGTTGATACCGAGCTGAGTCCAGCTTGTTTTCTTTTTGATAATACCAACTCAGGAAATTTCTTGCTTCAGAAAGGGTTGGGTCATAATAAACGGCTTTTAACAAATCTACTTTAACAAGCGAATCTTTTTCCATTTCATTATAGCAATGTGCCCGCAAATAGTGGCAAACACCACACTCCTCTGACCATTTTATGGATTCATTTAAATCTTTTAAGGCTTCTTCCAAATGTCCATCGTTTTGTTTTTCCAACGCTCGTTCTAAATACCCTTTAGGGTCAAAAGGATACACATCTTCATAGTTGATGGAATCGTATTCGGAAGGCTCATAGGTCAGATATTTTGCGTAAAATGCCTCTTTTGCGTAAGATTCAAAGGAGATTTGAGTAAAAGCGGGGATATAGGATAGACTGCTGATGAAAGCAAAAATTAAGAGCTTGCGCATTTTTTCAGAATTTGATTTAGGAGGTGTTAAGATAGCGCTTTTTTGTTACACGGTATATGAAATGATCCTTAATTCAGCAATTTCTTCCCACAATGAAGACAATATTTAAATACGACTTCTTTTTTAGATTCTTTATCAATTTTATCAAAAAATGCAGTACTGAGAATTCCGGTCGGTAGTGCGACAAGTTCAATGCCCAAAATGGCAATGATACACTAATCAATTTTCCCCAGGCACTTGTCAGATTTTTTTAGATGAATGGAGCTAAACACAGATACTGGAATCATCCCCGAATAGAATTCCAGGGATCCTCATTCATCACATCTACCAACTCATATCCCTCCTCCCCAATGCAAGGACTTAAAATTGCCAAAAGTTTTGCCTCGGTGCTTCCTACATTAAAAGAAGCATGCACTTCATCTGCTGGAATAAAAGCACTTTCTCCAGCTTTTAAGACACATTTTTCCTGTCCAACCCATTGCTCTATCGCTCCTGAAATGACATAGATTACTTCCTCTTGTTGTGGGTGTTTGTGAAAGTTGTGACCATTACCAGGTTTTAGATTGACTTCAATGACGACCAATTGCCTGGCATCAGTAACCTTTGGGCTGCTCATCCAGATGAGGTTTCCCCAATCCTGTATGTCTGTTGTTTGATCTTTTTGTGTGATAAATTTTTTCATTGGCTTTTTTATATCGGATTTAGCACAACTTTCTTTAACCGTGCATTTTTTAGATTCGGCAAATTGTCACGGCTCTGGAGAGCCGTGCTACCTTATTTTTTTAAAAGCTTCAATTTGCTGTTTTATCGCAATTTCTGTGGGCAAGCGCTCCATACTACTGGCTCCATAGAATCCATGAATATTATTGCAATGCTTCAGTATATAGGCAGCATCATTAGGCATGGCAATGGGACCACCGTGGCAGAGAATGATGACATCTTTCCGGACTGAGCGTGCGGCTACAGCCCATTCGTCAATGGTGGGAACACAATCTTCCAGGCGTTTTGCTGTCTGTGCACCAATGCTACCGGAAGTCGTCAAACCCATGTGGCAAACGATGATGTCAGCACCTGCTTCGGTCATGGCAATTGCATCTTCGGCACTAAAGACATAGGGCGTCGTCAACAAATCCATAGCATGTGCCTTTCGAATCATTTCCACTTCCAAAGCATAGCTCATCCCGGTCTCTTCCAGGTTTTGGCGAAAAATGCCATCTATCAGCCCTACTGTTGGAAAATTTTGAACACCTGAAAAGCCCAGCGATTTCAGTTTTCTCAGGAAATGATCAAAATTGACAAAAGGATCAGTGCCATTGACTCCTGCCAGAACAGGTGTGTTTTTGACCACAGGCAATACTTCTTTCGCCATATCCAATACAATTTCGTTGGCATTGCCATAAGCTAGCAATCCAGCCAAAGAGCCTCTGCCTGCCATCCGATACCTGCCCGAATTATAAATGATGATGAGGTCGATGCCGCCAGCTTCTTCACATTTGGCAGAAATGCCAGTGCCTGCACCGCCACCAATAATGGGGATGCCTGCTTTGATCATTTTGTAAAACTTGGTGAGGATTGCTGTTCGGGAGAAAGTTTTCATGATAAAGTCTTTGAGTCAGTATGGGTAAAGGTACTATTTGGAACTAAAAATACCTCAATACCCCAGTCCGAATGCCCAAAGAAACAGGCTTGCCATTGCTAAACTGATTGGTTCCCGCCAATCCAACAGATGTCCTTAGTTGTAATAGGATTTGAGAAAAACAGAAAAGAGTGATAAAGAAAGCGCTAGTTTTTTTCATGACAATGGATTTATAGTAATTAAGGAGTGGACATCGCACAGCGATGGTTGAAAATTGCCGCCTACAGGCGGCAATTTTGTTCTTTAGAGGGACGTTTTTTGATGATTTTCCGGCAGAAAATCATCAAAAAACGTCCCTCTTTAAGAATTTTTGGCGGCTTTAGCCGCCGATGTCCACCTCTCATTTATAGTAATTGAAATATAGAAAACAAACGAATAGACGAGCCTTATAAAGTAGAGGTTGGGTGTTTTAACATTCTACTAAGATGATTTTTATTTAGGAAACCGTCCTCCTTTGACCGTCAACCAATAAAATCTACTGGTTACTTTAGTGTTTTTTTCTGATTTCTTTCTGAAATATTTCAACACAAAAAAATCTTGTACAAGATGAAATCCTGGTTACCCGCAATCCTCTTGGTGGCAATCTGCTGCCATTCCTTTTCCCCTCTTTTAGCTCAAAAAGTCCGCAATCCTGAAAATATTGCTTTTGTTCATTTGGAAAACCTCATTACTAAAAGAGTCGAACAGCATATGACGGAATGGCTTACTCAGGGAGAATTTGAACCAAGTGATGCCTATCAGCAACGCATTACTAAACGAGACATTCAAGTTGAAAAATTCACGGAAGAAGCCATTCGTTTTTATAAAGAAAGGCATTTGGACAATATTGATTTTTCAACGTGTGAGATTGCAGGAAAATACGACCCGGATGCAGAGACCTTTAAGGTTTATTGTGATGGTATTGGAGAATTTATCGTTCCGGTGCCGATTGGGGATGCCCCGGCGTTTAAAGAAAATCAAAAATACCTTACCTACAGCAGTCCTGATTTTGTGATTCGAGACAATGCCTGGGTGTTGAGTTATCTCGAAATAGAGCATCATGGCAATATTTTTAAGTATGATATTTCGAGAAACACGACCTATAATCCCAAGGATGACTTCAATGTAGCAGCTAGTGATTTGGATTTGAATATTCCCAATTCAGGTGGCGTAAATCATAGGGAAACCAATTACGCCTATCAAAACCTGGATGAAGCATATGATGTTTCCAAAAACCTTCCAAAAACCAGGATGAATAACCCGGATGCCATAGCCGTCGTCATTGGCAATCGAAATTACAAACGGACCAGGTGGGTAGAATTTGCTGGAAATGATGCCGGTGCAGTTTCCAGATATTTGGATGAAGTATTGGGCTTCAAGTCATCCAATATTTTTGTGTTGAACAATGCAACTAAAGGAGATTTTGACACCTGGTTTGGTACCCAGGGCAATCACAAAGGGAAATTATTCAATGCTGTAAAAGCGCAAAAATCAGATGTCTTTGTCTTTTATTCCGGGCATGGAGCTCCTGGGTTGAATGACAAAAAGGGGTATTTTGTTCCGGTGGAATGTGATCCCAATAATGTAGAGCTGGGGGGATATTCTTTGGATCTATTTTACAAAAACCTGTCAAAAATTCCAGGCAAATCAAAAACGGTGGTCATAGATGCCTGCTTCTCTGGGGCTGAGATTTTGGATAATATTTCTCCAATTGGCATTCGCGTAGATTTGACAGGTGGAAAGGATATGGTAGTGATGACCTCTTCTACTGGGACGCAGGTTTCTTCCTGGTACAATGCCAAACACCATGGCTTATTCACCTATTTCTTTTTAAAAGCCATCCACGACTTTGAAAATGCTGATGGAGATAAGAATGGAGAATTGAGTTATCGTGAGGTTTTTGAATATCTTTCTAATGAAAATGAAGGCATCCCTTATTATGCCAGGCGACTTCATGGAATCGAACAAACTCCAACTTTACAAGGTGGGAACTCATCAAAAGTATTTGTAAGGTTTTAGGTTAAGATGCGTTAGGAGGATTTGGGTCTTTGTTTCCTTTTAAGATGCCAGCAATAGAAATATCTTCGTCAATATCTTCCCAATGGATGCCAAATCCACCACCAATAAATCGCCAATTTTTTAATTGTTCCAAGGTGGCTTGGGCAAGTCGCCAATACCAATCATAAGGAACGCCGATTTCGCGACCATCCTCTAAGTGTACATAAAAACGTTGAGGCTCGATTCGAACATTCAAGGCTTTTATTCTGGTTAGATCAACTGAAGAATTTATTTTGGATATTTATTTTTTAAATGATCCTTAATTGCTTTTTGCAAAAAATGTAGGAGGATGTACACCCGCCAACTTTAGTACTCGTCTTAAGTTTTTCAGTCCAGTCCGATTTAGCTTTAAAGCATGTATGGTTACTCTACCTATTGAAGATAATGGAATCATTTCAAAACAATCGTCACTCCATGAAAAATGTTCAATCCAGTTATTTTTTCGAGGATTAAAAAGTGGCGTATCTAAATGAGTTGCCGGATCAATACCAGTTATTTTAACAGATTTAAACCAATTGCATCCATGACAAGCATTGGCTAAATTATCAAAATCATTAGTTCCTGATTGGGAAATTGGATGGATGTGTTCTATTGCACAAGAAGTATTTCCAATTTCACAAGGGCTACAACAATATTCACAATGAAAGTGAGCTCGCTTTTGAACAGCTTTTTTTAGTTTCTGAGGAATATAAGATCTAGACATGAGGCTAATCTGATTTCATATTTGGAAAAATACCAAGCTGTAATCCCAACTTTTCAAAAGGAATGCCTTTTAGTTTTGATAATTCCAAAAGTGCCTTCAATCGCTCTACTCGTTGTGCCTCCATAATGTTTATGATGTCAATTGCTTCTTTGTTTTCTTTCTCAGTTATTGTTTCTGCCCTCCGTTTTTCCTGTAGTTCTTCAAATCGAATTCTAAGATTATCTTCCAACCCCTGATGAATTTGTTTTAGCAGTTGGGTTTCTTTTTTTGATAAAACAGGTGCTGCCTTTTTTGCTCGAATGTTCAAAACCTTTTCTATAAATTGCTCCAAATCTTTGCCATTCAGTTGTTCTACTCCATGCAATAGATCATTGAAAGTAACTTTTGATTTAATTTCTACAGTAGGCATTTATTTTTATTATTAAAGAATTTTAAAAAAGTATACTTGTAATAAAGGCTGGATTTTATTCGAAATGATGCTAACAAAGTTAATAAATTTATCAAAACAGGTTTTTTCAAACTTTTAAATTCCCTTAACTTCTCTTAAATAACCTTTAACTGGTTACCCATCGTCATAGGAGAAATTAAAAGACGTGCGGTTTGAAGAAACCGATATTATTTTGAAAACTCACTAAAGGATTGTTTAAAGAATAACTTCGACATTTTGATGGCTTCTTTTGAGCCAACGCTTCTTCTGCCAAGGGCATCCCTTTGGGAAAAAATACTCAGCTTAGCGCTGCTATGCCTGCGTTTTTTTCATCGCCTTGACTCAAAATAATCTCATCAAATTTGTCGAATCTATTTTTTAAAAGATCCTAAGTCGTCGTCAAATGGTTTTTATGTAAATTTTGAACCTTAGGCATCATAAAAACCACTTGGCACTCTTGAGAAAGTTCAAGTTCAAGAGCAAGTTCAAGTTTAAGTTTATCGCTTGATTTTGAAATTGAATTTTCAAGGATTAATCACCTAATTTTAGGAACCTAAAAATAATTCGTTATGAAATCAATGACCATTTCCAAGACACTTACACTAGCACTCAGCCTTTTCGTCTTCATGTCTTGTGCATCTTTTGGACAAAGCAAAGCAAATAAGAAGCAGGACAAATTTTTGAAAAAAGAATTGAAAGAGAAGCCTATCAAATTGGCTCGTAAAGAAGCTAAAAGATTGAGTAAAGAGGGTTATTATGTAGTGACAGCCACACTTCCAATGGACAAGCAATTAGAAAGAGCTTACATGCGCCAATTGGAAGAGGATGAAAAAGGTTATGCTCGCTACCTCACCGCTTCTCAGGAATCTGTTGCAGAAACTAAAATTGCGGCTAAAAATCAAGCACTCGAAGCTGCCAAACTAGACCTTGCAGGGCAAATTGCCACCAATGTGGTTGGACTGGTAGAAAACAGTTTTGCGAATAAGCAATTGAATATGGAGGAAGCCGCTTCTTTGACCAAAACGGTTACTGGCTCCAAAAATATCATTGCTCAAAAACTAGGTCGGGTGATTATTCTTTTTGAAGCTTACAAGCAAGACAAAGCACTTGGCAAAAAGAAAAATATTGGCTATACCTGCCTCATCGCTTACAATCAGGAAACTGCCTGGGATACTGTGAAGCAAACCATTCGTGAAGAATTGGAAGATGAAGCAGATGATATCCACAAGAAGCTTGACCAAATTTTGGATTTCTAAGAATAATTAAAAGTCCATTATATGGAGAATGCTCGGGTAGCTTGATTTTTGATGAAAAATCAAATACTTCCAAACTGCCCAAGTAAAAAGTCCATCATACTGATTCGATATATTGGAGGCAATGCTATCGAAAGCTTTGCCTCCGCTTTTCTTCCAAATTTCAAAATTCCCTATCTCAAATTGATTAAGTATCTTTAAAGAATAATCAAGGCAATCAATCAATCATGAGGCAATTTTCAACAATCATATTATCCTTTGTTTTCCTTTTCTTTTCAGTGGCATTAATTGCACAAAACAAGAAAGAAAAAGGAACGAAAGCCAGAGTCGCTGTTGTGGAAGCTACTGAAACGATTCCAGTAGAAGATTGGATGACTCGTAAGCAGGCTAAGATGCTGGCGATTCGAAAAGCAATGGAAACTGCCATGGGAAATGAATTTGGTTGGTTGGTGTCGAGTGAGCGAATTTCTTATCGGGAAAGTACTTTCAAAAATGGACAAGCCAGAGATACTTATGACAGCGATGAAGTGATTGTAAATCGCGTCAAAGGTTATTGGCTAAAGACCATAGAAGAAGAATCTAATTTCCATTGGGATGAAGAAAGAGAGGAACTTTGGGTTAGAACCTACATCAAAGGAAAAGCCAAAGAAATTGTAGAGGCGCCAATTAGTTTCATCGCTGAACCCCTGAAATGCAAAGATCCGGATGCATGTCAAACTGAAGATTTTGTAAATGATGACAATTTCTTCATGCGATTTGTCACACCTGTAGAAGGATATTTGGCAGTTTTTCTCGCTTTGGAAGAGGAAGTCCAATGTTTGCTCCCTTATGAAGGTATGAAAGGTAGTTTTATGGAAGTCAATGCCGATGAAGAATACATTTTATTTTCCGAACCCCAATCTCCTGAATACTACATGTACACGGAGGAACCTACCGAAATTGATATGCTCACGGTTATCTTCTCCAAAACCCCTTTTGACAAACCTATCCTTCAAGACGCCAACGAAGAAATTGCGGATGATGGTTCTACGCTTCCGAAAGAATTGAGCAAAGACGATTTTTACAAATGGCTCACCAAATTGAGAAGTATCAAAGAAGATACACAGGTGAAAGAAATTATGCTTTCGATTAAGCAAAGAAGTTGATGGTTATATTGTTATATGGCGGTATTGATAAATAGATTGTTTGCCCAATTGCCATATAACAATATAGCAATGTAACCATTTCAAATAACTACAATGATTTCCATATACAATCATAAAGTGGTCTTTAAAATTTTAGCACTCAGCCTTTGTTTTGCAACTTGTGCTTTTACGACTGCAAATGCACAAATAGAAGAGCAGAAAAAGACGGAAGAAGAATTGCGTGATTTTGACGCAGATTTTGATAAAATGATGGATAAGTTTGAAAACTTTAAAGACCACATTGAGGAGAAGCATAAAAATTTCCGTGATAGTATTGACCGTGCTTTCGTACGGTTTATGGCAAATAGCTGGAAAGATTTTTCTGTATACGCTGGAAACCCTTCTCCATTAGATCCCGACAAACCCTCAGTCCAACCAAATGCTCCTGAACCTACATTTACGCCAAACCGAAGTAATCGTTCACAGGAAATTCAAAGTGAAATCATCAATCCAGGTGGAACCAGCGCTGATGAAGACAATAAAGACTTCAAACCTGCCCCGGTTTCTGAAGATCGAAAAAGCGAGGGTGGACGAAGATTGCGAACGCTTAATGTCCCATTTTATGGTCTGGATTTACCATTGCAATTTGATAGTCGTTTGGATTTTAATCTGGAAAAACCTTTTAATTCCGGTATTCCTGATGCATGGGAAGAATTGGCTGAAGCAGATTATTATCCAACAGTTATGCAGTTTGTGACCGTTTCAGAAAAAATGAACCTGAATGATTGGGGTTATGTACAGGCGGTTCGGAAGTTTGCTGAAGAATTGTATCCGGGACATTACAACGAGCAGGTTTTGTTTACTTGTTTTATGTTGAATAAAAGCGGTTTTTTATCCAAAATTGGATTCAATCGCACGGCTTTGTTTTTATTACTACCGAGCCCTCAGGAAGTGTACAATACACCCTATATGACTGTAGAGGGTTTGAAGTATTACGTCTATTCTTTCGACCCCGATTATGGTCATATTTCCTCCATTAAAACCTATGAAGGGAAATACAGGGATAACAACCACGCCATTAATTTCAATTTTACAGAAGCGATGAATTTTCCCAAAAGGCTGAAGACAAGAACGGTAAGTTATACGGATGTAGAAGTTCATCATTTTGACATTCAATACAATCAAAACCTCGTAGATTTTTACGAAGACATGCCTCCTGTAGGATTTAATGTCACGCTTTCTGCTCCTTTAAGCAGTGAAGCCATGTCCTCTTTCAAAGAAGCCCTTAGCCCCATGCTGGAAGGCAAAACTGAAAAGCAAAAAGTAGATTTTCTGTTGGCATTTATTCAAAAAGGTTTTGATTATAAGACGGATCAGGATCAATTTGGTGTGGAAAAATATTTCTTTCCGGAAGAGGTCTTGTATTATCCGTATTCTGATTGTGAAGATCGTTCTGCACTATTGGCTGTTTTGGTGAAGGAATTGACAGGCTTGGAAGTGTTGGGTTTGGTCTTTCCAGAACATGTTGCAACAGCCGTGAAATTCTCAGCAGACATGCCAGGAGATTTTGTGACCTATCAGGATGAAAAATACCTCATTTGTGATCCAACCTACATAGGCGCAGAAGCAGGTATGGCAATGCCGAAGTATAAGCGTTCTAGTGTGCAATTAGTTCTTTTAGACTAATGTACCACGGCTCTCCAGAGCCGTGTTTCCCCATAAGGGTTTTCCAAAACCTTGAAAAATAAATCCCCAAATATTCATCTTTACTTGCTTCACGGCTCTGGAGAGCCGTGCTACCTTCAAATTCATTATGAAATTCTGGATTTCTCTACTTTGCTACTTTGGGTCATTTGCATTTCTTTCTGCCCAAACCCTTATTCGATCCATTCCCAATGCGCATTCCGAAAGAATCAATGCGTTGGCAATTTCAGATGACGGAAAATCGGTTTTTTCTGCTGGTGATGATTATGTTGTTAAAACCTGGGATGTTGAAGCTGGAGAAAATTTAGCAAAACTTAAAGGCAATAACGATCAGGTTTGGGATCTGATCGCTCAAGGTGACTATTTGGTTTCGGCAGGTCGCGAACCAGAAATTTTTGTTTGGAATAGCTGGAATTTCAAATTGGAGAAAAAATTAACAGAGCACGATTACCATGTGGAAGATTTGGATTTTTGCACTGAAAAAGGACTACTCGCCAGTGCATCCAGAGATAATTCCGTCAAGGTTTGGGATTTAATTGCCAATAGTTCAGTACAAACACTAAAGGGACATGAATCTGATGTGAAAGCTTTGTCCTTTAGTTCAGACGGAAAATGGATTGCTACTTTTTCTGGAAAAAAAGTGCTTCGAATTTGGGATGTCCAAAGCCAAAAAATAATAAAGAAACTAAAAGGTAGTGAGTCGGTAGGGAAATTAGATTTTAGTCCTGATGGGCAATTTTTATTGGCTACTGTTGGCAAAAATATTATTGTCTGGGAAACGAAAAACTGGTCGGTTAAATACCGCCTTAGAGGGCATACTGCTGAAATTTACGATTTAAAGTTTATTCCGGATGCTCAATACTTTGCATCTTGTGGAGCTGATGGCAAAGTGATTTTTTGGAATGTAGATTCGGGAAAAGTAGTGTACAGTTTTGTTTCAAATGAAAGATCTGAAGTTTCAGCCCTGGCTTTTGATAAAGCTGGAAAAATACTGGCTACTGCCGGATTGGATAAAACGATAAAGATTTGGGAGAATCCCATCCTTAAAATGCAAAAGCAACAGCGGTTTTTTGAAGGAAACCAAAATTGAAAACTCACCAAGTCTATACTACCGATTGTTTTTATCTTGCCGAAACGTTTTTTGTAAGATTGGAAACGAATGATTTTCTAAATCACTTATTTCTAAAATCAAACCCAAAGATGAACGTTTCAAGTTTATGGCATTTTTTCCTCTGATTATTCATCCTTCATCTTTCATCTTTCATCATCCCTTGAGAATTTGGTTTTTTTGTTGCCTTCTATTGTTATTTAAGGTTCAGCTTATTTCACAAACCACCTACCTACTTGATATTCAGCCGCTTGATAAAGAAATTTCCTTCCTCACCGAAAAGATAAACTACCAGACGAACTTTGCCGATTCCCTCAGTTTAAAGAGCGAGTTAAAACAAATCTTACTTCGATTGCACAATCAGGCATACCTCGAAGCTTCTGTAGATGAATTGCACAATCAGGACAGTGTTTTCATTGCCTATATGCACTTTGGGGATAAGTATCAATGGGCAAATTTGAAAAATGGCAATGTGGAGGCTGTGTTTTTAAGCCAGGTTGGTTTTTTTGAAAGGTTGTATCAAAATAAACTTTTTGAATATTACGAATTAGCAGCCTTGCAGGAAAAGTTGTTGGAATATGCTGAAAACAATGGATATCCTTTTGCAAATATCTGGCTGGATAGTATTTCAATTTCCGAAAATAAAATTGACGCTCAGCTCTTTATGAATAAAGGAAAGTTGGTTTTGATTGATAGTTTGAATGTCAAGGGAGACGTAAAAATATCCAATACCTATTTGAAAAATTACCTGGGTATCAAGGAAGGAGCGCTTTATAGCAAGAAGAAAATTCTGCAAATACGGGACCGTTTGCGTGAATTGCCGTTTTTAAAAGAAAAGGTGCCACCAACAGTTACTTTTTTGGAAGACAAAGCGAGTATTAACCTCTTTTTGGAAAAGAAAAAAGCCAGCCGTTTTGATTTCCTCATTGGTGTTTTACCCAATAATAACAATGAAGACAATCGCCTTCTACTTACAGGAACGTTTAATGCTGAATTGGAAAATCAATTTGGATTGGGCGAAAAGGTCTATGCATCTTTTGAAAGATTGCGACCTGCCACACAGGAACTCGAATTGCAATTTGCATATCCATACATTCTTGATTTACCCTTTGGTGTAGATTTAAAATTCAACCAATACAAGCGGGATTCTACCTATTCAGATGTCATTTTCGATTTTGGCATTCAGTATTTATTGGAAGGAGGTAACTACCTTAAAGCTTTTTGGAACAATACCAATTCCAATCTGCTTTCTGTAGATACCAATCGAATCAAACAGGGAAGCCTTCCCAATAATCTGGATGTGAACAATTCTACTTATGGTTTGGAGTACTCCTGGCAGCAACTCGACTATCGCTTTAATCCTCGTAAAGGCTGGCGATTTTTTGTCAAAGCCGGTGCGGGGATTAAGCAAATCAAAGAAAATCAAGCGATTTTGAACGTTCGCGAAGACTTTTATGATACCTTGAACATCAAGACCTTTCAGTACAAATTTGATGGTAAAGTTGAGCGCTTCTTTCCATTGGCACAAAGAAGCACGCTTTTAATTGGAGGACAAAGTGGACTCATCGTCTCGGAAAACCCCATCTATCAAAATGAACAATACCGTATTGGCGGCAATCACTTACTGCGTGGTTTTGATGAAGAATCTCTCTTTGCTACATTTTATGCTGTTTTTACTTTGGAATATCGCTTACTAATTGGACAAAATTCCTATTTCAATTTATTTGGTGATTATGCTTATCTGGAAGACCGTATAGTCGGAAAGCGCAGATTTGATCGCCCTTTTGGTTTTGGTTTGGGGATGAATTTCGAAACGAATGCGGGGGTTTTTGGAGTTAGTCTGGCAGTAGGTGGTCAAGATGGCAGCCAACCCGATTTTCGAAATCCGAAGATACACTTTGGGTATGTGAGTTATTTTTGATGGATTTATTTACCGATACAAATCTCCATCCAAATACCTAAGCCCTGAATCAATCACTACCGTCACAATTTTTTTATCCGCGCCCAATGTTTTTGCTCTTTGAAGTGCTGCCCAAACATTTGCACCTGAGGTAATGCCTCCAAAGATGCCCTCTTTTTTAGCTAGGTTCTGTGCTGTTTCGTAGGCATCCTCATCTTTGACCGAAATTACTTCATCTACCAAGTCTGCTCTAAAAATGGAGGGAATAAAAGACAATCCAATTCCTTCCAGTTTATGAGTTCCAGAAGTATCTCCTCCCGAAATATTGCGGACATGATATGGTTCTACTGCAATACATCGAATATGCGGAATTTCTTTTTTAAATATTTCTGAATTGCCAGAAAAGCACCCTCCGCCTCCTACTGCTGTAACAAATTCGTCAATATCATTACCCAAAACATCCATGATCTCCTTAGCTATTTTATGATAAGCATTTCGATTGTCGACATTATTGACTTGATCTGGCCAAAAAGTGTTAGGGGCTTTGCTCAATTCTTTTGCCCTTGAGATCATGTCATTGATCAACTGAGCGGTTAGTTGACCATTATCGCTCGGAATGATTTCTACTTTAGCTCCAAAAGCTTCCATCGTTCGAATTTTTTCTTCTGCAAAAGCATCCGAAGAAACAAAATGGGCTTTATACCCTTTTTTAGCACAGACCATAGCCAGCGAACTACCAGTACTTCCCCCAGTATATTCAACGACTGTACCACCTGGTAGAAGATCGCCCCTCCTTTCTGCACCTTCAATCATGGAAAGCGCCATGCGATCTTTCATACTTCCAGTAGGATTGCCGCCTTCATATTTTACCCATACTTCGGCAGATCCTGGTGTTGGTAGTTTTTCCAGTTTGATTAGAGGTGTATTTCCTATCATGTTTGAATATTATTTTTGGTGCTTATGAAAATAAAAATAGAACCTTATAACCCCCTATGGGAAAACCAATTCGAACAATTGAAAAAGGAACTTTCCATCCTCTTAGAAGCATATTACCCTGTAATTGAACACTTTGGTAGTACTTCAGTTGAAGGCTTGGCAGCAAAGCCTGTCATTGATATTTTAGTAGGTATTCAAGAAGAGAGGCTACTTGATGAAATAGTAGAAAAAATACTTCCCCACAAAAAATACATCTATTATCAAGTATTTAATGAGCGCATGCCCAATCGAAGACTTTTTGTAAGGTTGAAAGATGAAGCTAATGAGCGTCAGTTTCCTCAAATATTTGGCAAGGACGCCACTATACCTCATGAGGCTATAAACCATTTAAGATATGCGCATGTGCATGTTTGGGAATTTGGCGTTCCAGACTGGACAAGGCACATTGCATTTAGGGATTATTTAAGGACTTACCCAAATGTCAAGGAACGATATGCACAACTAAAACAAGCACTCTCGCTTAAAAACTGGAAAGATGGCATGGAGTATAATGCGGGTAAAAACGAATTTATTAAAGAGATAGAGGCGAAGGCGATTTTGTGGTATCAGGAAAGAAAAATTTGAATGAGTTCCTACTATAGATTCAATTCAAAGAAGCGGATGCCTATTGTCGGATTATCATTATATGCCTCAATCTCATAAAATCCAAAGCCTTGATACAAGTTTTGGGCAGTCGTCATCCAGGGATGTGTATCCAGACGCATGATGTCATATCCAGCTTCTTTGGCTTCTGCTATCAATCTTGAAACGAGTTGCTTTCCTATACCCAAACCCTGGAATCTTTTGCTGACAAATAGCCTTTTCATTTCACAAACCCGAACTTCAATTTGCTGAAAAGCGACACATCCTGCTGGTTTTCCTTCAACATAAGCAATAAGGAGCTGTCCTGAAGGAGGAGCATATTTTCCAGGAAGCTCTTTGAGTTCTTTTTGAAAATTTCCCAATGCAGCGTCGTGATTTCGAAGTTTGGCGTATGCTTCAAGCAGTGCTTTGATTCCCTGGATTTGTGCAGAAGATTGGGCTATCTGGATGTCTATCATTTGTAGTCTCTTTCCACAAAGATAAACTCCACCCGTCTATTTAAAAATCGCCCTTTTTCAGTGTCATTTTGTGCTACAGGTTCTGATTCCCCTTTTCCAAACACCTCCAATCTGTTTTTGTGAATGCCCTGGTTTTTTAAAAATTCTTCTACCGCATTGGCGCGTTTTTCTGAAAGCCACTGATTGACTTTTTGAGAACCGATATTGTCAGTATGACCAGTTATTTTTAGTTTAAATTCTGGGTGCATTCGCATTGCTTCCAATACTTGTTCTAATGGACGATAGGAAGAAGGCAATAATCGCGCACTATTCGTTTCAAAATTGATGTTTGAAAAAATGAAAACCTCATTTGCCACTATCGTATCCTCAGCGATAACAATTGTTTTTTCGGGAATTTGTGTAAAAGCAGTGTCCTTGTTTTCCTTTTTGACAATGGTTTCTGTCCAATCGGGAATAAGTACTACTTCGTCCTTTAAATGCTTTACAGAATCTTCATAAATGTGGTGTAAATTTCTTTCCAGATAGCAATCTTTATGTGTAGAAGGGTTGATTGGCTCAAGGCTGATTTGGTCAAATCGAAAGTAGATTCTTCGCTTTTTGCAGGTTTCGAAATCTTTTTTTCGAATCCCTTTGGCAGGATGAATAATGGTTTCCTCATCATCATTAAAATTGCCTAAAATAATCCCCTTCTCGCCACCTTGGGCCACAAATTCTGCACTTGCTTCAATCCATTTTCCTGCTTCTGCATCTTTAGGAACTTCAATAAGGACTTGGGGCTTTACCAGTTTCATGGGTTCATTATCATCATAAATAGCCAGGCTATCTGTGAAAAATATACCAAATGTCCCAACCATACATTCCTTGACCAAATAGTGGAAACGCAATCGGTAGGTCTCTCCTTTTTTTAATTCACAAATGAGCGGCGCCTGAATAAACTTTCGCTCGTAATCTTTTCCTTCTAAATACATCGTAAAGGCTACAGAACGATTGCCATCAACAGGAGGGATTGCCTTTCCCTGAATTGCCAAATATTCGAAATAATAGAAGTTTTTCAGAACAGAAGAACGCCAGGCTTTTGGTGCACAGGGTTCATTGTATTTGATGCAAATATTGACATCTTCGAAACTAGGATTGGGAATGAGATTTTGGGTAAATGAATAAAAAGTTGAATAGAGCAAACAAAGAAGTAGGGTACAGGCATGCTTCATTTTAAATCAATTTCAAAAATAACGCCCTTTAAATTTGGGAATTTGAATTCCTTGAAATTTTAAGCTTTTTATATAAAAATAAGCTCAGAATGCAAATGCCTATAATTGAAATGGATACCATCCAAAAGGTCCAATTACGCGCCTCAACTTTTACGGGATGCATATCTCCAATAGGTATGGCTGCTGCCCAGAAATAGGGGTGTGAGGAATAATTATCTCTATCTTTTAAGTAGTCTAATTTCGCGTCTCGAAGTGCAATGTCTTTGCTCTTTCCAGATTTCAGATTTTGATAAAACAACTCCATCAGCGCTGCCATTTTTTTATCCGATACGCTCCAAAGTGTGGTCACTATACTTCTTGCTCCGGCATATGAAAACCCCCTTGCAAGGCTGGCAATACCTTCTCCTCTATAGAGCTTTCCAATTCCGGTTTCGCAAGCACTTAGTGTTACAAGATCAGCACAGAGTTCTTGGTTATAAAGGTCACTGACATACAAGAGAGAATTGGTGGAATCGGTAGGGGTAAATGCTAAAAAAGAAAAATGGGGATTTTCATCATCTGCTTTTCCATGGGTAGCAAAATGTAGCAGGCTATATTTCCAGGCTTCTTTTTCAAAATTTTGAATGGAGGCTTGCTCTCCTGAATAGAATTTGCCACCAAATAATTGACTGATAGCCTCTGCTTCTTCGATATTGAATTTGAGTGGATTGAGCTCTCCTCGTACTCCTCTCGCAAGTATGGGACTATTAGAGCTAACCTCAAAAGTAGGCGCAAAGGCTAACAATTTTCGATGCTTTGGCTGGCGTTTTTCGCGAAGCATTTCTCTCAACAAGGTAGCGGAATAGCTATAGGAAATAGTATGCTTCTTTACCAGGTATTGAAATGCTTTATAGTCTATAACCGAAGTGACTACTGGCTCAAAAAGTAATGCTTCAAAGGGAACATAGCCCAATACTCCACCCGGAACTATTATTAAGTCATTTGGTAACGCTCCAAGGGGGCGAATTAATTGATCATATAACTCATAAGCAGATTTGGTATAGTCAGCTGATATTTTCTGATACAAATCAGGTGTTTGATCGGAATCTAGAAAGTACGTATAGATACTTTTATGAAATGCACTTACCCAATAATCCAAATCATTTATTTGTTTGCTAAGGACCTCAATATCATTCTTCCCAATTTTGAAAGTAAACAAAACAGAATCACCAGGGAAATAAGAAAGCATTGCCTGGGAGTCTCTGAGCCAGGATTGAACTTCCGCTACACCTGCGGTCGTCATGTCGTACTTCATGCTGTGATAATCTGGATGCTCTTTTTCCAACTGTTCAATTAAGTCATTGTATGCCAATGTGTTATTAAAGATTGACTTTTCCAGTGCTTCTATTCTCTTTGCATCAGGTGATTCATATTGTCTTTCATAAAAGAGCCCCTCTTCGAATTCTGCCAGTTTCTTTTTTAGATATTTTTCCTTGCTGATCAAACTATCGGGAATTCCGGCATATTGTTTTGCTTCAGAATCTCTCATAGCTTCCAATAGCACAATGCTTTTGCTTTTCTCTGAAAAATCGAATGCTTCCTTTAAATATGCTTTATCCTGTGTTAGCTCAAATAACTCAACACAAACCCGAATGGCATCTTCATAAACCGGAATGGTTTCTTCGGTCCAAAATAATTTAGAGCTTTCGGCAGTGTGATCTTCCCGCATGAGATCAAGGACTTTGGCGACGAGACGATAAGTTTTTAGAGCTTCCTCAAAAAGAACCTTATGCCTGCGTTCCCGGGCCATTTTTGCAATCGTCTTTGCTTTTATTCCCAATATGGCTCTGAGATTGTATTTGTCTCCAATTGATTTTTGAGCTTCCAGGTTTGGATTTTTGAAAATAGCAGTATCTCTAAAATCCGGGAGCAAAGTGAATATTGCCTTTTGAAAATAGGCAAGCGCATCATCGTACTTTTTTTGATTGGAATAAGTGTCTCCGAGGTTGAGCAAATAAACGAAGTTGGAAAAATGATAATCACTGTGAACCGTTTCCCTGCCAATTGAAAAAGCTTTCTGATGGTGAAAAAGAGCCTGCTCATATGCTTTTAATTCATCGTAAGCTAATCCCAGATTTGTATGATTATTGGCGATGTGAAAAATATCCCGGTTCTTGATAGCCTTGTTTTTTGTCAGCGATTTTTTAAAGTTTGTGATCGCTTTCTTGTACTCCTTTTTCAAATAGTAAATACTTCCAAAATTGTTGTAAACATTGGCTATGCCTACTTCATCATTTATGGATTGATAAATACCCATTGCCTCCTGATAGGCAGCAAGTGCTTCATCTGTTAAATTCTGATCCATATAAGTCACCCCAATGCCATTGATGAGATTGGCTACTTCCAAAGAATTCCTGCCCAAAGTCGTTTCTAAAATTTTTATCGCATTTCGCGTAAATTGTATAGACTGACTATAATCTCCAATTTTTCTATGGCTTTCGCTCAGTCTTTGGTACAATGATCCCAGCCTCTTTTTATCATCCAACTTTTCAATAATGATCAACGCATTTTTTAAATATGGAACGCTCTCTTCATAGTTGCCGAAAAATTCATAAGCAGTACCAATTGCAAACAAACTCCTGTAAATATCAATATGGTTTTCTTCTAAATGAGCTCGTCTGATTTTTAAGGCTTCTTTGTAGTGTTGGATAGCTGTTTCATAATTGTTTAAATGATAATAAGCGACCCCCGTTCGATGATGGTGTAAGGCCAGGTTTAGGCTTGGTTCCTGGTCATTGACGGTAGTTTTGCAGGCATCAAATATGGCTATAGCCTTTTCTGGATTTCTAAAACTTCGTTTTAAATAGACATTCCCTTCTTTTAGTCCTGCATCCAAATAAGCTTCCCATAAATTCAAATCTTTATATATATCCTTGGCTTTTTTGTAATGGTTGATGGCAGTTTCAAATGAAGGTTCTTTCACACTTAATAATGAATCTCCAAGTGCGAGTGATTGAATAGCCAATATCGTATCAGCATAATTTTGGGAGAAAATTAGACAGGGCAGGAATGACAAGAACAAAAGACTCGTGATGTTTTTCATTTCCACAAATAGGTTTTCAGCTTTCAATTTCGGTGCTGCAAAATACGGAAAATAACAGGGCTTACAGATTTCAGGTTTTGTTATTTTATTTTTCAATATGAAAATATTTGAAAAAATTTCTTTTTAGGAAAAACATTAAATAACCTCTAATCAAAAAGTATTTCTGTCAATCATTTATCTTCACCCACCAATACAGTTACAAAATCAGAACATACCATGCTGGATATCATCAAGAGAAAACTTCAGGAATTAAAATCGGGAGATTTGATTTCAGTTGAAGAATTCAAAAAGGCACAACTTATTTATTTCAATGAAGATTGTCAAATCCTGACTCAGGCACAAAACACTTTTGATTTTGCTGTAATCAAAAATGAAGAAGAAGTGGAAGAGGAGGTTCGGTTGTGGTTTGATGAAGAAGATGTGATTCCTGTTAGGAAAAAGAAGCCTTCCGAATGGGATGCCTGTGCCATTTCTGCACTACTCCAACTATCCGAAAAGCTTAACTCATTGCTTTCTGCTCCATTTCCAGGAATGAAATACACGCGTGAAGGAATGATGAAACGTGTGTTGGCAGAACGGCACGACCGAGCCAGAAATGCTGAATACCATATCGAATGGGCGGACAATATTTATGGGGAGCATATCTTACGAAATGAACGAGATGTAGCTTACCGAATTACGCTCCGCGATTTTCAAAAAGAAACTGGCTACGTGGATTCTATTGATTTGAGAACCAATAAATTAGGAACTACGAAACACATCATGTGGGCTTTTGCCCAATTGAAAGGAAACAAAAAATTGTTTAATCGATTAGATAAAACCTACCCTTTCATTGAGATTTTCCTGGACCCCTTCAACGATTATAAAATTACCTGGTTTTTTCCGCATGACATGGAAGCGGATGAGGACAAATTTTTAAAGAAATATTTTGGTGTAGGGCAGTTATTTCCGAATGATCGTTTGAAGGATTTTTTGAAATTTATCAATGAAGCTGAAGAATATCCTCGGATTCTCATTCGTCCTGAAGTAAAGAAAAAAGTAGGGGAAGCTTTTACAAAAGACCTGCTTGATAGGCTGAAAACCAATACGAAACCTGATTATTCTGTCATCAAAGCTACCTTATTCCCCTATCAGAAAGAAGGAGTTGAATTTGCCATTTTTCGGGAAGGAACCATCATCGCAGATGAAATGGGGTTGGGTAAAACATTGCAGGCAATAACCACGGCTATTTTGAAGAAGCAGATTTTTGATTTTAAAAGAACACTGGTGATTTGTCCGGCTTCTCTGAAAGCACAATGGAAGCGTGAAGTAGAAAAATTTTCGGACGAAAAAGCGGTAGTAGTGGAAGGTAAACCGATTGAAAGAGAAAAAATTTATGCGGAATCGGATGCTTATTTTTTTATTGTTAATTATGAAATGGTATTGCGGGATGGTTATTTGATTAACCAATTTCCGGCAGATTTTATCATTCTTGATGAAGCTCAACGAATCAAGAATTATGCAACCAAAACGGCTCAAAATATCAAGCGACTGAAGAAAAAGCATAATCTGGTTATCACTGGAACCCCCATCGAAAATCGCTTGATAGACCTTTATTCTATTGTTCAGTTTGTCTCTCCGGAATTTCTTACTCCGCTATGGGAATTCTCCTATCAACATTGTTATTTTGATGCAAATGCGAAAAATAAAGTCACAGGCTATTACAATTTGCAGGGATTGAAAGATCGGATGTCAGAAATCCTTATTCGGCGCGAAAAGCGAAATGTGATTCGGGATTTGCCCAATTTGACACAAATAAATGTACCTGTGAATATGCACCCTGCGCAAGCGGATTATCATGCAGGATTTGCAGCAGGTATCGCCAGAATTTTGCAGAAAAAATTCAAAACCGCATTTGATTGGCAAAATTTAATGAATCTATTGACCCAAATGCGAATGGTGTGTAATTCTACTTTTTTGATTGATAAGAAAACCAATTTTTCACCCAAATTGAGTGAATTGCGGCGCGTTTTGATAGACAAACTGGATCTAAAAAACTCCAAGCGAAAAATCATTATTTTTTCAGAATGGACGCGAATGCATATGCTGATTGGGGAGGTTTTAAGGGAGTTGGACATTGGATTCGTAGAACTGAGTGGCAAAGTAGCTGTAAAAAAAAGAGCCAGGATAGTCAAGCAATTTGAAGATGATGAGCATTGTCAGGTCTTTTTGTCGAGTGAAGCAGGAGGGGCTGGTCTGAATTTGCAGGTGGCAGATACCGTAATCAATTTCGAATTGCCCTGGAATCCTGCAAAGAAAAATCAACGCATTGGTAGAATTGATCGTTTGGGGCAAACAGCAAAACACTTAACTGTATTGAATTTTATTACCCGAGACTCTATTGAACAAAAAATTGCAGCCGGATTGATGCTCAAGCAAAATTTATTTGAGGGTGTCCTGGATACTGACAGTACAACCGATGAAGTTGATTTTTCAAAATCTGGCAAAGCTCAATTTTTACAACAATTGGAAGAAAGCATTGCTGAATTTGAAAATCCTGAACCATTGGAAGACGAGCTCATTGAAGAGGAAAAAGAAGTTACTGTCGAGCCTGAACAAATCTCAGACGAACTCATCGAACCAGACGAATCTCTCGATGAACCTTTGGGACCTAAACCATCCGGGACCTCCCAGCCTCGTCCACCAGGACAGCCATTACCCCAAACTGCGGGAGGTGCTACCCCTTCAAGTCCTACAGGTGGTCAATCCAGTGAGCGAGCACAAAAACTGCAGGAAATGGAAACAGTCATGAATCAAGGCATGCAATTCCTGGCCGGACTCTATAAAATGTCCACTGGAAAAGAAATGGCAGCAGGTCAACAAAAGGTCGAAATTGATAAGGAAACAGGAGAAGTAGTGATGCGATTTAAAATTGATATTTAAAACGTTTCCAGTTCCTGACTCCTGGGTAGTAGTAGATTTAAGTGAGAACCGGGAATTCGGAACAGGCACGTGAACTCGAATAGAATGCTTTACAACCAGATACAAGAAGCCGTAGAATTCATCAAAACTAAAACTGAATTTCAACCTGCCTCCGGAATAATCCTTGGTACAGGTTTGGGCAACCTGACGGATGATATTGAAATAGAAGTTGTAATAGATTATGCAGATATCCCCCATTTTCCAGTATCTACTGTTCAAAGCCACAAAGGCAAATTGATTTTTGGAAAGCTTGCGGGCAAGTCAATTGTGGCCATGGCAGGGCGATTTCACTATTACGAGGGATATACGATGAAACAAGTGACTTTTCCAGTGCGCGTCATGAAGTTTCTAGGCATTGAGACCTTGATTGTTTCCAATGTTTCGGGCAGTACCAATGCAGATATTGAAGCAGGGGATATCGTCCTCATTCGAGATCACATCAACCTTCATCCAGACAATCCCCTAATTGGACCTAATGATGCTCGCCTGGGTATTCGGTTTCCTGATATGAACAACATCTATGATCAAACCCTGAGAAACCGGGCAATGGAGATTGCAAAAGAAAACAATATTAAAATCCACGAAGGGGTCTATGTCTCGCTTGCTGGCCCAAATCTGGAAACCAAGGCAGAATACAATTTTTTGCTCCGAATTGGAGGTGATTTGGTGGGGATGTCTACAGTGCCCGAAGTGATTGTGGCAAGGCATGCTAATTTAAAAGTATTTGCTATTTCAGTAGTTTCCAATAAATGTTATCCAATAGAAGAAATTACAGAAACTACTGTAGAAGAGGTAATCGCCCTGGCACAAGCAGCGGAACCCAAGATACGCCTGGTCGTTAGAGAATTACTCAGAGGATTGTAGTATAAAGCAACTCTCCAGTTTTTGGCTTGTCATTAAAATTTAGAAGTTGTTTAAAAATAGATAGATGCTTTTCTTGCAAGTCATTGATTCCCAATCCTTCGGCTTTTTTTCGTCCCATACTTTCTCACAAAGTGATCCCTTTGGGGCAAGTATGAAACTCAAAAAGTGCCTCGGCTTGAAAACCAAGCACTTACAAGAAAACTCAACCTCCATTTTTAAACAACTTCTTTATCTTCAAAACTTCAACACTCATTTTCCTCTCCTCTTAGTTCAAACCTAAAACAGCTTCTAACAATTGATTTGGCATGAAAGAAACGAATTGGTTCGCTGCAACCAATGCTTCACCTTTCAATCCACATATCCATGCCACGTTTCCTGTTTTTCCTGCTATTTTCGATTTTCTCTTTCCTGAATTATTCCTTTGGAAATGCTTTTTCCAATAAAAAAATAATCACCATTCCTTTTCAAAAAGTGGGCAATTTGATATTGATAGAAACTGAAGTGGAAGGAAAAGTTGGACTATTTATCGTTGATACCGGAGCTCCTCAAATCATTTTAAACAGTGCACACTTTGAGGGATTGAACAATGGCTTGATTTACGGTACTACAGGCGTTGGAGGAGAGGTGGCGAATACCAGGTATTTGGACATCAAGCAACTAAAAATTGAAAATCTGGAAATCAAAAATCAAATGGCGAGAGTCATTGATTTGAGTCATTTGGAAAGATCAAAAGGGATTGAAATATTGGGATTGGTGGGTTTTTCCGTTTTTAGAAGATATGAGGTACACTTTGATTTTCAGGAACGTGAAATTGTTTTGTTTCCACTCTCTAAAAAAGGAATGCCTTTGTTTTTTGATGAATATTATGCCTTTCCCACAGATTCTCTCGAGTTTAAAATGACGGGACATTTACCATACGTACAGGGTTACCTGGGAAATAAAAAAGTAACACTTGGTTTGGATTCGGGTACAGAAGCGACTGTTTTATTAAAAAGGGTTTTGAAAAACAACATTGAGCATTTTACAGCTTCCAACAGGGTCATCGTTCGAGGCGTTTCTCAAAATAATGGCAAGCAGGCGGGTGGTTTTTTAAATGCTATTCAGCTGGGGGCTCATTTTTATGACAATTTGGAAATAGTAGTTTTGAATGTTCCAAAACTCGAAGGGTTTGGACATGTAGATCTGGATGGATTGCTGGCGATTTCGCACCTCAATGAATACCATTTGGCAATCAACTATAAAAAGAAAATGCTGTATTTGTGGGATGATCAAACCATTTTTATGGCTTCCAAAAAAGGAGCTGAACTTGAAATGGATTCGGATTCTATAAAAACCATTATTGCCAAACCCAGAATGCAGTAGCGGCAAAAATAAAAACCTCATTTTTCAATATCTTGCGCCCTATTTTTTATACCATTTCAAATTCTCTTTACATGCGCAAGGTTTCGGCAGATATTATTTTTCCCATTTCCTCAGAACCTGTTCCAAAAGGAGTTGTCGTTTTGGATGATGCTGGTCAGGTTTTAAGCATCGATAAACGAGCAAATCACGATGCTTCCAGTTTGGAAATTTTTGAAGGGGTCATTGTTCCCGGGTTCATCAATACCCATTGCCATCTGGAATTGTCGCATATGAAAGGCCTGGCAAAAACAGGGACTGGCTTATTGCCCTTTTTGCAAACGGTCGTGAACTTCAGAGATGTTTCTGAAGAACAGATTTTTGCAGCTATTGAAGCAGCTGATCGAGAAATGTATGAAGAAGGAATTGTTGCAGTAGGAGATATTTCAAATAAAACAGATACGGCAGCAACCAAAGAAAAAAGTCCAATCAAATACTACACTTTTGTGGAAATGTTTGACTTTTTGCAAAACGATTGGGCGGAAAAGACTTTTGGAGATTATTGGAAAGTATTTGAGGGTCAAAGTGATGGCAATGGAAATCGAAAAAGTTGTGTGCCACATGCACCCTATACCGTTTCCGAAAAATTATTCGGAATGTTGAAAGAGACTACAGCGGAAGGTATGACCATTAGCATCCACAATCAGGAAACGCCTCATGAAGATGCACTCTTCCTAAACAAAACGGGTGATTTTCTGAAATTTTACGATGCTTTTCAAATTAGCATAGATTCGTTTCAACCTACAAAAAGAACAGCGATCCATTATGCGCTCGAAAATATGAACCCCACTTGCAGAACCCTTTTTGTACATAACACCATGACTCGTCCAGAAGACATTGAAGCAGCACATAATTGGGGAGGGGACAACATTTATTGGGCTACCTGTGCCAATGCCAATTTGTACATAGAAAATCGAATGCCTCAATATCAAAAATTCCTTGATGCCAATGCCAAAATGACCATAGGGACGGATAGCCTAACTTCCAACTGGCAGCTCTCTGTTTTAGACGAATTGAGAACCATTTCAAAATTCCAATCTTATATTCCGTTTGAAACCCTGCTCCGTTGGGCGACATTGAATGGTGCGGAGGCTTTAGGCTTTGAAAGTGAACTTGGCAGTATCGAAAAAGGCAAAACTCCAGGACTCAATCTGTTAAATTTGGACAAGGATTTGTTAATTACAAATGATACGAAAGTGAAGAAGCTGGTGTGAAGTATATTTGCACACCAAAACTCCGTTAAGATAATAATGGGATTGTGGAGGAGAACATTCCTTATACAATCCTTAAAACCAAAATTATCATCCTATGAAACTGATGGCATATCCAATTGCTTTACTTACGAGCATTTTCCTGTTTTCTTCTTTTTATACAGTAAAAGACGTTTCGACCATTCTTACGTTAACTGCCTCCAACAAGACTGCACAGACTGGAAAAGAAGTTTGCATCGATGTGGCTGTGAAAGATTTTCAAAAGATTCTTTCTATGCAATACAGTATGAAGTGGTCACCAAAGCAATTAAAATTCAAAGAGATTAAAGGACTCAATCTTTCTGGTTTGAGCGAAAGTAATTTTGGAAATCACGTGACAGAAAAAGGCTTGCTGACCTTTGCCTGGTATGACCCAAACATTCGTGGCATTAGCATCCCAGATGGTACAACCATTTATCAAGTGTGCTTTGATGTAGTAGGCAAATCAGGAGATAAGGCATATTTTCAATTTACCAATCATCCTACGATCATCGAGATCTCAAATGCACAGGGCAATTTTCTGGACTTAAATGGATCAACCGGCTTGATAAAAATTCGGTAAGAAGTTAAGTTTAAGTTTAAGATTTATACTTATACTTAAACTTAGACTTAGACTGACTTTGTTGCATGGCTATGATATGCAAAAAAGGAGTCGACTTAATAACTTTGCGAAAAGCGAAATCAAAAAGTCCACTCCTATGTCCAAGAACAAAAGTAAAAAAAGTAGTCTAGTCGATAAGCCAAAAGAAGTATATAAACTAAGGAATTGGTCTGATTATAATAACTCATTGAAGAAACGTGGGAAGATAACGATATGGTTGAGTGATGATGTAGCCTCTAGTTGGTATTATGAAGGGGAACAAAACCCTGGTGGAGAGTTGGTTTATAGTGACGTTGCCATTGAATTTTGCTTAACCCTTCGCCACCTATATAATTTGGGTTATCGTCAGACGGAAGGATTTGTTGAAGATATAATGTACTTAGTTGGTCTGGACTTATGGGTTCCAAGTTATAGTCAAATACAAAGGCGTAGCAAAGTCATTGAAATAGATATTCGACTAAGGAAGCAAACTAAGCGCAATATAATTTTGGTAATAGACAGTACGGGATTGAAAGTGTATGGGGAAGGAGAATGGAAAGTGAGGAAGCACGGCTGGAATAAATATCGGACTTGGAGAAAGTTGCATATGGGTAGTGACGGGGCAGATTTAGAAATTCTGTCAGTGAGTTTAACAAAGAACGATGTGGATGATGCTGAAGCAGGCAAAGATGTTATGGACCAGGTGAAAGAAGAAGTTGACAGTGTTGCGGGAGACGGAGCTTATGATAAGATTACTTTTCGAGGTTGTTTACCCATAAAGGTGGAACAATTAATCCCGCCGAGAAGAGATGGGGTCGTTCATGAGGACGAGCCCAAATTGAAACATCGCAATGCAACCATTAAACGGATAAAGGAAATAGGTCGGGAGGAGTGGAAAAAAGAGGTGAAGTATCATATTCGAAGCAAAAGTGAAGTCAATATGTATCGATACAAAGCCATATTTGGACAGCGATTGAAAGCTCGAAAAAAAGATTTTGAAGAATGTGAAATCAGAATAAAGTCAAAGATTTTGAACCAATTCGTTGAACTTGGTATGCCTAAAAGTTATAAAGTAGCCCTTTAAAACCGAAAAAATCGCTTTTAAAAGGCTAGCTCATTCTTTTGGGAATAGCCATGCAACAAAGTCAGTACTAATCAATGAAAGTTGAACTTTGGCTCATCGGAAAAACCAGTTTCGAATACCTTAGAGCGGGTATGCAGATTTATGAAAAAAGGCTCAAACACTATTTACCTTTTGAAGTAGCCATCATCCCAGATATTAAAAATGCGAAAAACCTATCCCCTGGACAAATCAAAAAAAAGGAGGGTGAATTGCTGCTTTCCAAAATAAAGAAAGAGGATTTTTTAATTCTATTGGATGAAAGAGGCAAACAGTTTTCTTCTATAGGATTTTCCAAATTCATGGAGCAAAAACTCCAAATGAGCTCCAGGAAAATGGTTTTTGTAATTGGTGGAGCCTTCGGTTTTTCTGAAGTGGTCTATCAAAGAGCCAATTCCAAAATCTCCTTTTCCAAAATGACCTTTTCTCACCAAATGATTCGTTTATTTGTGCTGGAACAACTCTATAGAGCTATGACTATTATGAGGGGAGAACCTTATCATAATCAGTAGGCGGGGAGTAGTAGGCAGTTTGGGGTTGGTCAAATTGTTATTCAGTAAATGAAATTTGTAAATCCTAGAAATGAATCTTACAATCGCGTTAATTATTCTTACAGGACTGATATCTTATCAGGCATTCAATAATCCTACCATGAAAGGGCAATTGATTTTTCATCCCTCCACCATCAAAAATTCGGGACAATGGTATCGCTTTTTGACACATGGTTTGGTACATGCTGATATGAATCATTTGCTGGTGAACATGTTTGTGTTGTTTATGTTTGGCGAATTTATTGAATCCAAATTTGGGGAAATTTTTGGGACATCTTTTGGGCGTATCAGTTATCTATTATTTTATCTTTCAGCCATTGTAATTGCTTCCGTTCCATCTTATTTTAGGCATCAAAATAATCCATCCTATTCAGCTGTAGGTGCCTCTGGTGCAACTTCGGCATTGGTGATGGCCTATATCTTTTTTGATCCTTGGGGATGGTTTATTCTACCTCCCTTACCAGCATTGATTTTTGCGGTAGTTTATTTGTATTACTCCAATCGAATGGATAAGCGTGGAACAGATAATATTGGTCACAATGCACATTTTTGGGGGTCTGTGTATGGAATATTCTTTATTGCCATTTCTGCGCAGGCTTTTAAAGAAGATTTGATAATTGAATTCATTGAAAAATTTTTGGCAGGCCCCTCTATGCCATCTTTTCTTTAGATTGTTTTAATGATTAAAAATCCAAAATCATTTTGTTCTTTGTCCTATCCAAAATATTATTTTTTCTTATCCAACCCATTAACTGGGTATTGGGGTTGATGCTATATGCGCTATTTTCCAAAAAGCCAAAGAGAAAAAAGAAAAGTCTGATTTTGGCAGTCGTTCTATTCGTATTCTTCACCAACCAATTCATTTTCAATGAGGTTGCAAGGCTATGGGAATTGGAGACCATGACAATGGATGAAATCGATGTCCCTTATGATATTGGAATCATTTTAGGCGGCTACACCAATCCAAACATCATTCCTCAAAAGGATCGCCACAATTTTAGTGAACGAGGCAACCGCTTTTTCAATGCCTTGGAATTGTATCAAAAAGGTAAAATAAAAAAGATGCTTTTAACCGGTGGTTCTGGGAGGCTCCTAGAAAATGAATTTAGTGAAGCTGCTGTTATGGAAACTTATTTAACTAACATCGGAATTCCCAGGGAAGATTTCATTCTCGAACCAGATTCCAGAAATACTTATGAGAATGCTTTGTTTACCAAGGAGCTAATTAAAAAAAGATATCCCAATGCAAGATGTTTATTGATCACTTCCGCATGGCATATGCCCCGATCTCTTGGTTGTTTTGAGCAAGTAGGACTTGAAGTAACTCCTTTCAGTGTCGATTTTATAAGTGAAAAAAGAAGATTCAAACCAACCACTATGATCCTTCCAAGCCGGCTCGGTTTTTATCGATGGGAAATGTTGATAAAGGAATGGGTTGGAATATTGGCATATCGCATTCGAGGCTTTAATTAATGCTATAATACTGCGAAATTTAATTCTACAATACTGCGATGCTACAATACTGCAATGAGGGGTGTTCTCAAACGCTCAATTTCTCAATTTCTCAAACGCTCAATTTCTCAAACGCTCAATTTCTCAAACGCTCAAACTCTAGATAAAAAAAGTGTCACCCACAGACGCAGATGACACAACAACATAACCATGAAAATAATTAACCAAACTTTATTAAAACCTTATTGATGCTATTGTAACTTGTTTAGAGTTAGTTATTAATTTAAATCAGGAACGAGCGTGAAGGATCGTGAGCCAATGTTTAATGAAAGTTTTCTTGGAGACGATGTGCCAGAGACAATGGGAAGAAACGGGTAGATGTCACATTTTAAAAAACCGCTTTGGCAAAAATTGCCTAAAAAATCAAACATAGTGTGAGGGGGTTCACAAGTTTTTCAAATACCAAAAATTAGACTCTATTTCTCAATTATTTTTCCCTTCTTTGTTCATTCTTTCCGTGTCTTTTTTTGATATTTGGAAGGGTGATAGTGTTTCAATTTATAACTATTTACATATTTAACAAGTACAGTGCCAAAATGAAACGAACAAAAACTTTCTTATTCCTGCTTTTAGGATTTACCATTTTTTCCTGCCGTCAAGAACAACCAAAAGCAATTTATGAAATTCAAAAAAGCCTTGTTGAAGATTCAGCTATGGTGGTTTCTGCTCATCCATTAGCCTCCAAAGTTGGAGTAGATATTTTGAGAAAAGGTGGGAATGCAGTAGATGCCATCATAAGCGTTCAATTTGCATTGGCAGTAGTATACCCTCGTGCAGGTAATATTGGAGGAGGTGGATTTATGGTTTTGAGGAATAAGGAGGGAAAAGCGGCTGCACTGGATTATCGGGAAAAAGCACCCTTAGCAGCCCACAGGGATATGTACCTTAATGAAAATGGAGACCCTGTTGATAGCTTGAGCAGAGCAGGTCACTTGGCAGTAGGGGTACCAGGAACCGTGGCAGGAATGGTGGAGGCACATAAAAAGTATGGTCAATTGGAAAATTTTGGAGATTTGGTGCAGCCTGCTGTAGAATTGGCTGCCAATGGTTATCAATTGACCGAAACAGAAGCAAATAGACTGAATAGTTTTCAAAAGGCTTTCAAGCAACACAATAAAACCGGAAAACCATTTGTAAATGATGCTGGATGGAAAGAGGGAGATTTATTGATCCAAACAGATTTAGCCCATACACTCGAATTAATCAGAGAACATGGAAAAGCCGGATTCTATGAAGGTGAAACAGCTAATAAAATAATAGCAGAGATGAAGCGTGGAAACGGCTTGATAACTTTAGAAGATTTGAAAAAATACGATGCGATTTGGCGAGAACCAGTAGATGATTACTATAAAGATTTTCGCGTCATTACCATGCCTCCTCCTTCAAGCGGGGGAATTGCCTTAATGCAGTTGTTGAATATTGTAGAAGATTATCCCATATCAGAATGGGGTTTTCATTCGCCTGAATCTATCCACCTAATGTCTGAAGCTATGCGCAGGGTTTATGCCGATCGAGCAGAATACCTGGGCGATAGTGATTTCTTTCCGGTTCCAAAAGATTCACTATTGGATGAAGATTATCTCGATTTCAGGATGAAGGATTTTGACATGGAGCAGGCAACCCAAAGTGATACCATTTTTGCTGGTGATTTTAATTTGCCAGAACATTTTGAAACAACTCATACCTCAGTTGTCGATGCCAATGGAAACGCAGCATCAGTAACGACAACTTTAAATTTGAATTATGGTTCCAAAGTTGTGGTGGACGGAGCAGGGTTCTTTTTAAACGATGAAATGGACGACTTCAGCGCAAAACCTGGTGTACCAAATTATTTTGGACTCATTGGCAATGAAGCCAACGCTATAGCGCCTGAAAAACGCATGTTGAGCAGTATGACGCCAACAATTATTGAGAAAGATAATGATCTGTATATGGTAGTCGGTTCCCCGGGAGGTTCTACCATTATTACAGCTGTTTTTCAAACTTTTATCAATGTAGCAGAATTTGGAATGGATCTAAAAGAAGCAGTACATTCCAAACGTTTTCACCACCAATGGCTGCCTGATGAAATTAAAATTGAAGAAGGGAGTTTTGACTCATTAACAAGAAAAACTTTGAAAGATAAAGGTCATTCCTTCAATGAAGTCAAACGAATGGCAATTGTTAAGGCAATCCATAAAACACCGGAAGGCAAACTTCATGGTGTCGGGGACTGGAGGAATAAAGATGACCATGCTGAAGGATACTGATTAAGTACTAACCAAAAATCAAATTATGACCAATCACAAGACTTGTGACGTTTTATCCTGTATCCAACCTACAGGAGAAATGCACATCGGCAATTATTTTGGAGCGGTAAAGAATTGGGTTAGTTTGCAATCAGAATACGAATGCGTATACGGAATTGTTGATTTACATGCCATGACCAAAAAATACGATCCGGAAGCATTGAGAAGAAATACAGACCAAATGGTGCTGGATCTTTTAGCCTGTGGTATTGATCCTGGAAAATCCATTGTTTTTGTCCAATCCTTGGTACCAGAACACGTTGAACTCTCCTGGATTTTATCAAATGTGACTCCTTATGGTGAATTGACCCGTCAGACACAATTCAAAGATCAGCAAGAAAAAGGAGGAACCTTGACCTCTGGATTTTTTACATACCCCGTATTACAAGCTGCAGATATTTTAATTTATAACGCCAAATATGTTCCTGTTGGTAAAGATCAAAGACAACATTTGGAATTATCCCGAAATATTGCAGAAAAGTTTAATCATCGCTATAGTGGTAATTTTTTTAATTTGCCTGAACCTATATTCACCAATGCACCAAAAGTGATGTCTCCTGCTGATCCAGCTAGAAAAATGAGTAAAAGTGCTGGTGAAAAACATTTTATACGCTTATTTGCAGATGAAACTGAAATTCGAAAAAAAATCAAGTCTGCAGTTACTGATAGTGGAGATACTCCAAAAGGGGAAATGAGTCCTGGTGTTAAAAATATGCTTTCCATACTAGATGCTTGCGATAAACAAAGCCAGGTAACTTCTTTATTAAATGATTTTAGAGCAGGACAAATCAGATATTCGGATTTAAAAGATACCGTTGGAGATGCCTTGATAGAGTTGAGCAATAATTTAAGAAGCAAACGAAAAGAGTTGGAAAGAGACACCACCTTACTCAATGATACCATTCGCGAAATGTCATCTATGGCCAGAGAACTGGCAAGGGAAACACTCTATGAAGTAAAAAAACTCGTAGGAATTAAAAATGTAAGTCATTTCTAAACAAACCCAAATTATGTCAGCTAATAAAAAATTCTCCATCGAAGAAACAGATAAGGGAATTCAATATTTATATCGATTAAGGGAAAAATATGCTGGGATAGGACAAGATTTCTTTGACTATCTGGAAGGGCTCGTTCAGTCTCGAGGATTGACTTATTGGGAATACATCAATCTCAATAGCCTGCTCGGATTACAGGTGCCCAGAACGGATTATAAGGATGAAATTATTTTTATCACCTATCATCAAATTACTGAACTCTATTTTAAACTCATCAAAATAGAACTTGAGCAACTGACAGATAGAGAGGAGAAAGAATACCTGGATTTGAACAAATGGTACATACGTATGGAAAGGGTAATTGCCTATTTTAAACACCTAGCCAATAGTTTTGATGTCATGCGCAGTATCATGAGTAAGAGTGATTTTGTTAAATTTAGAATGGCATTATTGCCAGCAAGTGGGTTTCAGTCCGTTCAATTCAGGCATATTGAAATCATGAGTACCAATTTTAGCAATTTGTTGAATGCCAGTTTTAGAGACAAAAAAGACGAACCCCTGGAGGCGCTTTACGAGGAAATTTATTGGAAAAGTGGCTCTATCGATATGCGGACAGGAAACAAGACGTTGACCTTAACCGAATTCGAAGACTATTATGATGATCACCTAAAGCAGTTCATAAAAAATCATAAATATCGAAATCTTGCTTATCTGTACTTTCGTTTACCTCAGGAAATGAAAGAAGATGAAAAACTAAAGGGTATTTTGAGAGCGTACGATACTTTTTTCAATATTCATTGGCGATTTAGTCACCTGAGTGCAGCAGCCAGGCACTTACCTAAAGACGACCAAGGGACTGGAGGAACCAATTGGAAAAAATATCTGCCTCCAGCAGAACAAAGAATTCAGTTTTTTGAGTCCTTATGGACCAAGGATGAAAAAGATACCTGGGGAGAATCTTATTTCAAAAAACTTTTTTCACAACACGTTGAAAAGAGTTGGATGCGCATCCCAAAAGAGGAAAAATTTGGTAAAGAATAGTTTGCTTTCAAATGTGATTTTTTCGCCACGTATCATCCCGAATTTTAGGAGCTGCAATATTCCGTACCTGACGGCACTTAACAAAACGTTGTTGACTACTAGTTACCGATATTTCGTGCCTAAAGGCACTTTTGCAAGCCTGGAAGTGCCTTTAGGCACGAAATATCGGTAAAAACAACCCACAAACGTAGTTCAAAGTCCCGTAGGGATGTAATAAGAAAAATTCGGGATGCCACATGTTTGATTTTTTTTTTAATTCAAGAATTAGATATGAATAAACAAGAACTTGATTCACGTGTAATGACCAGGGCGGTACTTATTGCCAGCTCCATCATGCTTTTGATTTTCATAGGAATTCATTTTGCGCAAGAACTCATTTCCAATCGGTTTCCCAGGCAAGCCGGTAATATCCAAACTGGACTAATGTTGTTTACCATCTGGCTCCTGGTAAGCAGTACTTTGAGAAGCATTCACAAAATGAGGCGCAGTATTCCCGCCTGGAAACTAATCTTTGCGGGGACTTTTATTACGGCGATTGGGATGATTTTATACACTGGGTTTCTAATACTATATCCCAAAATAGCTAAATCAGCGGCTGCAACGGAATTAGCTGACGCCACTATGAATATGATTATTTTCTTTACAGCAATTGCTTTTCTAATTTCGCTTATCAGTACTATCAATCTAAAGGTAAAAAGTGAATTTTGGGGCAATGTATTGGAAGCTATAATTATTGTTGGTGGAATTCTTTTATTTCTTTATCTGGCTTAATACAAATGCATCAAACACAATGACTACAAGTCAATAACATAAATAAGTACACCAGGAGCAAAGCAGGATTTTGAAGATGATAAATTATTTTCCTTTTCATAATTTATAACAATAAAGAGTAAGGCGGATTTTACCTCCGCCTTACCTGTGAATCAGAAATCAACATTAACCCAATGGGTTATTTGTCCTTGTTATTTTTGATGGTTTCATTGAGGAAATTGCCAAAAATATTGGAATCATTTCCAGTTGGCAAAACAGCAATTTCTACTTTTCCAGCCAATTCTTTATTGACTTTATAGGAAGCATAAACCGGATTGCTTTGATACATTTTCGCCAATTCGATTTCGTGTTCCATGGCTACTTTATCAACCAACCTTTGCTTTTCAATTTGCAGGTTCATCAAGTCTCTTTGTTTCTGAACATCCAGGTTTTTCAAATCGGTTTGCTTGACTAAATCTGCCTTTGCGAGCAACTTTTGGCGTTCAGCCTCCGCTTTGGCCTGACGCTCAGCAATTTGAGCTTCTGTCTCTGCTTTGGCGAGTTCACTATCTCGTCGGTTTCTTTCAGTTTTTGCCTGAATGGCTTGCACCTTGGCATTGGCTTCTGCCTTGGCCATTTCTACCTGAGCATCTGCTTGCGCCTTTTTACGGTCTGCATTTGCTCTTTCCAGGTCCAGAATATTTTGCTGTCTTATTCTTTCCAACTCCTGCTTTTGTAATCCAGCTTGTTCCATAGCCGCTGTATAGCTGTTTGGAAAGGTCAAATTGGAAACAATGACCTCCCATATGGTCAATTCCTCACTGCCCAATTTTTCATAGAACTCACTTTTAATGGCATCAATAAACTCTTGTCGTTGATTTGCAAAGACAGAATCAACACTCATAAAATCATGCGCCACCTCACTTGCCAACTCCATAGCTCTGGGCTTCAGGATATTGTTTTGAAATGCTTCGGCAGAATCAAATTTTGTATAAAAGGCTTTGGGTTGGTCAATTTCCCATCTTAGAGAAAACTGTATTCCGAGCGGAACTCCATCACCCAGTCTGATTTGATTTAAGTTAAAAGCATGAACCAATTGGTTCGAATTAGAGAAGGAGGATTTAGGGGAATCTGCGCAACTTGTGAAAAGAGTAACAACAAGAAGAAGTAGGGAAAGAAAGCTAATTTTTTGCATCGTTTTTAGTGGGTGGCAGAAGTCAGGATACGGAAGCACTTTCTATTGATTCTGAATACTGTCTCCTGTAGGTTAATGATTTTGATTTCGATGTGCAAGATAGACCAGGCTCATACGGAAAGGAAGTGGCTTTGAGTAAGCGTTAAGGATGGAGTATTAAGCGTAAAAACTTATTTAGATAAATAACAAATAGATCTATATAAAAAAAGAAATAAGGGGCAATATTGCCATTCAGTTTATGAAAACCCCTAACTTCAACCACAAATCGAATTAGTATGAAAAAAAGAGACTTTTTGAAACACTTGTCCCTAGCCGGTATTGCTACAACTCCCTTCTTCCAAACATTAGATAAATTGGTAAAGTCTGTTGAGGGTATTTCAGCAGAAGATCTTGCCAGTGATGAATTATTTTGGGCTCAGATCAGAGCTGGTTACCGTTTAAAACCCGATTACATCAATTTGGAAAATGGGTACTACTGTATCCTTCCACAGGAAACATTAGAGAATGTAATTCATTACATGCGTCATGTCAATTATGAGGGTTCCTGGTACATGAGAACTGTTAGGTTCAAGAATAAAAAAGAGATTAGCAAAAAACTTGCAAAGCTACTTGACTGCTCTGATGAGGAAGTCATCATTACTAGGAATACTACAGAATCATTAGATACCATTATAGGAGGATTTGATTGGAAAGAAGGAGATGAAGCATTGTATGCAACCCAAGATTATGGTGCGATGCAGGATATGTTCGAATTGCAAGCCAAAAGATATGGTATAAAAAACAATATTGTTTCGGTCCCTAATCATCCAAGATCAGATTCAGAATTAGTAGAATTGTATGAAAAAGCAATTACTCCCAAAACGCGTCTATTGATGATATGCCATATGATCAATATTACCGGGCAAATTCTTCCCGTTAGAAAAATATGTGATATGGCACATAGTAAAGGGGTGGATGTGATGGTTGATGGTGCCCATGCTTTTGGTCATATTCATTTTTCTATACAGGACCTGGGCTGCGATTATTACGGCTCCAGTCTCCACAAATGGTTAAGTGCACCTTTGGGCTCTGGTCTTTTGTGGGTCAAAAAAGAAAAAATTAAAGACATCTGGCAATTATTTGGAGATATGAACAAAGAAGAGGATGATATTTTCAAACTCAATCACACAGGCACACATCCAGTACATACAGATTTGGCAATTGGAAATGCTTTGGAATATCATTATCGGATTGGACCAGAAAGAAAGGAAGCACGGTTGCGTTATCTACAAAACTATTGGACTGATCAGGTAAGGGATTTGCCATATATTGTTTTGAATACACCTATAGAAAGACATCGATCCTGTGCCATTGCAAATGTAGGCGTAAAGGGAATGGAATCACTGGAAATGGCAAAAACCCTTCTGAAAAAATACAATATTTGGACAGTGGCCATTAACCGTCCAGGAGTAAAAGGGTGCAGAATTACCCCTAATATTTACACAACCACACAGGAATTGGATGCTTTTGTAAATGCATTGAAAGATATGGGTAAAAACATTTCAGAAAACTGATATTTCGTTGTAAGCACCAAGTCATATTTATGTATAAGTAAAATTTTGGAATTCTATTTTTCTCTAACGAGGCGAAAAACGCAGGCATAGCCTTAGTTCTGACGAGTATTTTCAACGAAGTAAGAGGAAAAAAGAAACCAAAATTAGTTGTAGATAAATTTGATTTGGTGCTTATAACGAAAAGGTCATGGGTAACAAATTTTAAGCTCATTGAACATATGGTTAATTGTTCACTTGAATATTTGCCCATGCTAAAAATTTACATATGTTGCCTGATAGCTTGTTTTTTTTCCTTGAACCTGATTGCGCAGGCAGATAAGCAGCTCAACAATTATGATGACGCCAACCCCTCCAATACCTACTATACATTTGGGAATATTTCGCTAACAACCAATTCAAGCATTTTTTATGAAGGTGGAACTTCTCTTCAAATTGACTATACCATCCCAGCAGGTGTTGGCAACATGGTAGAAATTCTTCACAACCATGATACATTAACAAAAGATATTTCTTTTTATCCTGATCAGTTGAGCATTCAAATTCAAGGTAGCCCCGGGAATCATGATCTATTTCGTTTTTGGTTATATGAAGATCTTGATAGAAATGGTACTTATGACAATGGCGATGAAATCTATTTTTTCGATGCTCCCTCTTCCTTCCTTTCAAATTCGGGTTTTCAATTATTACATATGCCCTACTCCTCTTTTGTACTTTGGAGTAATATCGCCGGAGGAAATAGCACCCTTGATTTAAACCGAATTCGGGCATTCCGAATCACCATTCACAATAATTCTGCAACCCAGGCAAGCAATCAAACCATCTATGCTGACGATTTAAGGCAGTCAACGACTTATTCCATGCCTAATTCAGGTTCCGCTTTGCTGGATGGCGTTTTTATTCAACTCTGGAATACAGCAGTGTGTCAATGTGGTCAATGGACTCAAGCAGAATGGAATACTGCTTTTCAAGAGATGAAAAATGTAAACATGAACAAAGTCATTGTTCAGTTTGGAGTGTATGAAGATGTGGCATGGTATCAACCTTCCAGTCTAGCTTATGTGAATTCTGATAATCCCACCATTGAAAGAATTCTGAACGCTGCCAATAGTCAGTCTATGGATGTGGTTTTAGGACTTTATTTTCATTCTGACTGGAACACTTCTGACAAAAGTTTGCCATCTACATACAGTAATTTGCTTACTAAACAAGAGGAGGTTATTGATGAAATTTGGTCCTTATTTGCTAGCAATTCGGCTTTTGCAGGTTGGTACATTCCCCAGGAGATCAATGATCTGGAATGGAAAACCTCCGGGAATCAAAACCTGCTATTCAATTGGTTAAAAGATGTTTCTGATTATGCCAAGGGAAAAGACGTATCCAAAACGGTTTCAATTGCCCCATTTTTTGGTCCCTATCTTCCTGCTGATGTAGTCGAAACCTGGTACAATACGCTTCTAGCTGTAGCTACCAATATTGATGTTATTTATCCCCAGGATGGTGTGGGCACTACACGAACAGATGCTGATGTAGATGTTCCCCAGTATTATCAAACTATAAAAAATGCTTGTGACGCAAATGGCGTAACCTTCGGAGCAACAATTGAAAACTTTGAGCAAACAAATGGCTGGCCAATCAATAATAATCCATTTTCAGCCATTTCTGCTTCGATTGACAGATTTAAACTTCAAATATGGGAAGCAGACCAGTATACAACAGATATCATTGCATTTTCCCGATATTACATGCAACCCATTTTAAATCAAACCCTTTTTGATGATTACAATACCTATGCTTCTAACATTTTGCCAATAGAGTTGCTTCATTTTGAGGCAAAAAGGGACGCTGATCAAGTTTTATTGGAATGGGCCACGGAGTTTGAATGGAATAATGATTTTTTCACGATTGAAAGAAGCCAAAATGGTATTGAATTTATTGAAATTGGCAAGGTAAATTCTTTCGGAAATTCAAATAGGCAAAGGAATTATTTTTTTGAAGACCAACATCCTAAAAATGGAATCAACTACTATCGGATCAAGCAAACTGATCTTGACGGCAAGTTCTCTTACTCTAATGTTATTAGCCTTAATTATCTTCTGTTTCCCTTTGAATTTCAATTTTATCCTAATCCCATTAAAAATCAGGAATTGTTAAGAATCACCTATTCTTCCAAGTCTTCTGATTATCAAACTCTGAAAATCTTCCACCCTAACGGTCAGCTCAGAAATGAATATCTAATAAGTTCAATAAAAGGAATCAATCAAATGAACCTATCCGTTAAAGACTTTTCTGCTGGAATTTATTTCATTGTATTAGAAAAAAATCATCAAAAATATTTCAAAAAACTTTTAGTGACACAGTAACTTTTTGTACAATTTCAGGTCGCATTCTTTTAAACATCTATAATCATCCAAATTTTTCCATATACAATCCACACAAATTGTACTTTTAATAATTTGTAGTCTTGCCTTTTTTTGTGGTGAAATAATCAGAAAAAGCTTTTTCAAAATCTTTTGGGGCGCTCCACTTTTCACTTTCATCGCAAAAATTAAAAATCATGAAAAGAATAATCTTATGCTGGGTCTCTTTTACTCTTCTATATTCACTAACTACTTTTTCGCAAAATGATCACATTAAGGATGCTGATAATGACACTCGCATTGATGTTGAGAAACATCCAGATGAAGATTTCATCCGTTTTACTTTAAATGGCTCTGAAAATTTGATATTAACTGAGCAGGCACTCAATTTCAAATCTCCGGGAAAAAGCCTATTTATTGGATGGGCAGCAGGCGGGAATGACGACGGAAGTAACAATGAAAATACATTCCTTGGATATGATGCTGGTCGTTTAAATTCCTGGGGGCATGGCAATTCATTTATAGGGACCTATGCAGGTCGTTCCAACAAAACAGGAAACTCCAATACCTTTTTGGGTACCAAAGCTGGATCATTAAATAAAACTGGCTCTTTAAATACATTTATAGGAAGAGAAACAGGCTATAAAAACACTACAGGAGATGCAAACACATTTGTTGGTGTTAGAGCTGGATATCATAACACCACAGGAGCTTCCAATACTATAGTTGGAGAATACGCAGGCTATCACAACAATGGGACTTTCAACACTTTTCTTGGAAGACAGGCAGGATACAACAATTCAGGAGGCAATCGCAACACCTTTCTGGGAATGCATGCAGGACAAGAAAACACTTCTGCCCATGACAATGCTTTTGTAGGGTATTTTGCGGGACTGAATAATACTACTGGAACTCGAAACAGCTTTTTGGGCATGGGTGCCGGAAAAGAAAACAGAGATGGAGATGATAATACATACATTGGAGTGGAGGCAGGAAAAAATAATGCTGAAGGTAAGGGCAATACTTTTGTTGGTTCTAAAAGCGGAACTAATTCCAAGAGCAATGCCAACACCTTTATTGGATTTGAGACTGGAACTTCAAATGCAGACGGATATGAAAATGTGTTCATCGGAGAAATGGCAGGAAGATTTGCTACTGGCTCGGGCAATGTGTTCATCGGACATAATGCTGGTTACGACGAATTAGGCAATGACCAATTGTTCATTGACAATTCAGGAACCGAAACCCCGCTTATTTGGGGTGACTTTAAATCAAATCGAGCCGGAATTAACAGAGTTGCCACCACAAATACTTTAGAAGTAGGTGGCAATGCATCAAAAGCAACTCCAGGTGACTGGCTTGGGAATTCAGATGCTCGTCTGAAAAAAAACATCAAAGCTTTAGATAGTAAAAATACACTTCACCAAATATTAAAAATGCAGGGAATTACTTATGAATGGAAAAAAGATAGAGAGACCATTCGTCCAAAGGGCACTCAATATGGTTTTGTGGCTCAAGACCTACAAAAAGTTTATCCTGAATTGGTTAGTGAAGATGCTCAAGGTTATTTACAAACTGCCTACGGCACCTATGATCCTATGTTTGTGGAAGGCTTTAAGGCGATGTACCAAATGGTGGAAGATTTAAAGTTAGAGGTAGATAGTTTGAAAAAAGCCTTGTATTTAATGGAAGAAAATGCTAAGAATACTTTAGATGAAACCATTATTATTGAACAAATTCAAAAAAAGCCTCCAGCTTCTCTCAACATTTTTCCTAATCCTGCTTCAGATATTTTATATATTGAAATTGATAAAAACCAGGAAATAAAGCAATTGTCAATCCTGGATATTTCAGGCAAGGTCATTTATTCTGAATCTATTCAGGATGAAAATATCTGGCTTCTTAATTTAGACCTGGGTTCATTGAACTTGAATACTGGAAGCTATTTTTTAGAAATCAAATTGGGAAATGAAGAAATTTTTTCAAAAAAGTTGATGGTCCATTAGGAAATTATCGGGCTGTCTCAAAAGATATAGCCTGTTCAACGGTTCAAAATTGTTCAATGTAACTTATTTATTACCAATACTTAATAAAATAATTTTTTGATCAATTTTGAACCTTGAACTATTTTTGAGAAAGTCCGATTTAAATATTTATTTCGTCACTATTATTTACTTACTGTCCAAAGGAATTCCATCAACTACCAGGCTGTAGAGATAGGCCCCATAGATAATTGAGTACCATCAATATCAATTTCGGCAAAGCCTCTATCCCTATCTTTTGCTCAACGACAATTTTACCGTTCAGGTCTGAAAAGACTAGTAATGCACTTTGACTTTCCAATGGAATTAATAAATCAATTGTAGTCTTTTCATTAAAAGGATTGGGTCGATTTTATTCAAGAATTGCAGTTTCTACTACGATAGTATTCAATTCTAAGTCTAGGTTTCCGATTCCTGTATCTTCATTTAAAATCGATAACCCGCTTTTTGCAGTTCTTTCAAATTTTGGAATGGTTTATTAGGTTTTAAATAACCTCCTAAAAATTGGTAAACTTTAAGGCGAACCTCCTTGGCATTTTTGGTATCGATCCGATCAAAAGTATGCCCGCCAGGGACTTTGTCAAATATTTCATATTCAAAGTCTTTATCAGCTGCTTTGAGTGCATTGATGAGGTATTGAACTTCTGAGGAAGTCACATCTGTGTCATTGGTATTGGTATGGATTAGCAAGGGGGTTTGTAGTTTATGTGCTTGCCATGAAGGGCTTCTTTTTTTGTATGCTTCCAAATCCTTAGTTGCACTTTTCCCAATATGATAATCTACTTCATAAAGTGCCCTGTATCCTGGCGTTTTGTATCCCATTCTTACTACCAAGTCACTTACTGGAACACCCGCATAACCTACCTTATATTCATTGCCATATTCAAATAAATTCATCAAAGTAATCAAACCTCCATGACTCCAACCAAGGATACCAATTCGTTCTTCATCAATAATATCGTAATTCTCAACCATGTAATCTCTACTGGCTTTTACATCCTGAATTTCCAGGCCTCCATAGTCTATAGCTTTGTAAAAACGACTTCCATAACCTGTACTACCACGGTATTCGGGAGCTACGACCACATATTCCTGTGCCATTAATTCTCTAATAATGTGTGCATAAAATGTATTAAAATTGGAATGAACACCGCCATGAGGCAATACTAATAAAGGATATTTCTTATCACCATTTGCTGTTTTTGGAATGAAGACATAAGTTTTGAAACGGAATGGATTTTCCAAATACATCGGGTCGGTAGCGCCTAGCGGAATCTTTTTGTCTTTTCCCAATGGTGGTCCTGTCAATTCTACTTTATCTACAAAAGCAACATCCCCTACCCTTTCAAAAAAAAGCAAATCATCTACTGCTTTATTGACTCTGTCAAAAGAATGGCGAAGATTGGAAATTCGCTCATCCAAGGCTTTGATTTGTTTTTTAAGTTCCTGTTCGTTTTGGGCGATTAGAATATTGGAAAATAAAAGGAGGACTAAAAAGATGAGTTGATTTTTCATAATGTTGCTGTGATTACCTATTGATAATTTTCAATAAAGGAAATCAATTTCTCCAATTCCCAGGCATCCTTCAGCTTAAAATCTCCTATTTCAGTTCGGCATAGTTTTGTTAAATACCCTCCGCTGTTCATTGCTTTGCCAAAATCATAAGCCAAAGAGCGAATATAGGTTCCTTTGCTGCATTTTACTTTAAAATCCACCTGTGGGATTTCAATCCTGTCTAATTGAAATTCATAAATTGTAACTGGACGAGATTTAACCTCTACTTTGATGCCTTTTCTGGCTTTTTTATAAAGGGGTTGACCATCTACTTTAATTGCAGAAAACATGGGTGGAAATTGCTCTAAATTGCCAAGGAACTGTTTTCTGGTCTTTTCCAGGAGCGTCTCATTGATGTGCTCAGTTGGATAATTTCCATCGATTTCAGTTTCAGCATCATATGAAGGGGTCGTAGCTCCTAATTCGATGGTCCCGGTATATTCCTTGGGAAGTCCCTGATAGTCTGCAAGCTTTTTTGTGAATTTTCCAGTGCATATGATCAACAAGCCCGTGGCCATGGGATCTAAAGTACCAGCATGCCCCACTTTTATTTTTTTTACACTGAGTTTATGTTTCAGTTTATACCTAATCTTATTGACTACATCAAATGAAGTCCATCCTTTTGGCTTGTCTACTAGAAGCGTAGCTCCAGCAAGGAAATCGTATTTAGGAGAAGATTGCAAGGCATCCATATTTCTAAACATTCAGTGAATACACAATCGCTATTGCTGCGATTACAAAACAATAGATGGAAAAATAAACCAATTTACTGTTTTTGACCAATTTGATCATCCATATACATGCGAACATTCCTGTTATAAATGCAGCGATAAAGCCAGCGATAAGTGGAAACAAACTTTCTGGGGATTGAGTAAATGCACCATCCATAATATCTTTTGCCATTTTTCCTAAAATCAAAGGTACCACCATCAAAAAGGAAAATTTAGCTGCTCGCCCTCTGTCAATACCCAATAATACAGAAGTAGAAATAGTCGCACCAGATCTAGAAATTCCAGGTAAAATGGCTATCGCTTGTGCAATGCCAACAATAATTGCATCCCAATATCCAGTCTTTTTCACTGTGTTTTTGGCCTTATCCGCCAAAAACAATAGCAACCCTGTAATTATCAACATCATCCCAACCAATAAAATGTTTCGGGAAAATAACTGCTCAATTTCTTCTTCAAATAACAATCCTACCATCGCCGCAGGGATCATGGATAAGATGATTTTTAAGGAAAACCGTGTTTCCTCATTCCATTTAAATTGAAACAATCCCCTGAAAATTTCAGCTATTTCATTGCGAAAAACCACAATTGTGCTCAATGCAGTAGCAGCATGTAACAACACTGTCATCAACATACTTTGCTCTGCTATACTTTCATCGCCAAGTATGAATTTCCCCAATTCAAGGTGACCACTGCTGCTGACGGGTAAAAATTCTGTTAAACCTTGTATGATCCCCAGAATGATAGCTCGAAGCGTTTCTTCCATAGTCTATTGGAAACAGATGAGAATTTGAAAAAGAAGCAGATTGAGAAGGAATTAAAAAGTTTATTTGTCTTTCTTAAAAATGGCATAGATTTCAATACAAAGACCAATTATGATAACTAGTGGAGCCAAGGTAGTTCTCCTCCAGCTATAGATAATATTATCGTCCCAAACGTCAGCACTTGGCATATCACCTCCCAGCATCAAAATCAATCCCAATGCAATAAATCCAACACCAATTCCCATCCAAATATAGTTTTGACGGCCAAATAATAACTCAACAGGCTTGGAGGACTGAGAAGATGTTGCTTTTCTTTTTGAAGTTGTTGGTGCAGCTTTTTTCTTTTGTGTGGTTACAACAACTTTCTTTTTAATGCTTTTACTTTTGCTCATTTATTATATTTTGATCAAATAATTTGAATATTGAAGTAATAAAGAATTCTATAATAAAATCTGTTTCCATTGTACCCAATTATACCCTATTGGTTCAATACCTCCTCATAGATTTTATTTCAATTATTCCAGATGGAAAATGTTGAAAGTGAGAACGGAACCATACCATGACTTTTCACCAAAAATAAATAATATTCCTTTTAGTATAAATCATCAACTCTCATCCTCAAATATTTATTAACTACAAACCATGTGCTAATCGCATTAATTAAAATGCCTACTAAAATCAAACATGAGCTGATGATGATTATTCCTGGTACATGAATCACTTGTTCTAATTCTGGAATGGCTTCCTTCATCCAGAAAATAAATCCCAACAAACCCGCTATAGCTATCAAGGCACTTATGAAACCCAATCTCAGCCCTTTCGAAATGTAGGGATAACTTATAAATTCCCAGGAAGCTCCAACTAATTCCATATTTTTTATTAAAAATCGATTGGAATAAAGGGCTAACCTGATGGTGTTATGAATAAGGGTTATCGCCACAAAAATGAAGAAAATTCCAATGCCTAAGGTTATCCAACTCAATTTTTTGATATTTTGAGCAATTGCATCCACCAAATTTTCCTGAAAGTAGACATCACTTATGAAGGAATTTTGCTTTAATTCCGCTTTTATGGATTGTAATGCGGAAGGCTGCATGTAATCTGCTTTCACATTAAAAGTAATGACATCGTAAAGCGGATTTTCAAGGTCGAGCTTCATAAACTCATCCCCCAACTCTTCAGCCAGCAAACTAGCTCCATCCTCCTTGCTGATAAAGACTACCGATCCCTGCTTCAAAAAATCAGATTTGTTTAAATAATCCTTCAACCTTCCAATATCGGAGCCATCTGTTTCCTTTTTTAATTCAACAATGATCTCCACTTTTTCTTTTGCAAACTTTACAAATTGTTGTCCATGAAGGACTATCAAGCCAAAAAAGCCAAGCAAAAAGAGCACAAGTGCCACACTAATTACTGAGTAAAAATAATTGGGCTTGGTCTTAAGCGTTTTAGGTTTGGAAACGTTATTTGACATTTGTGTTTCTTTTGCGCCGCAAAAATAGAAAAATCTGATTTTTGAATAGAAAAACCTAAACAATCCAGGGCCAAATTGTTAAGTACTCGAAATACAATAGACTTTATTCGAAAAGATTTTGTAAGGGAAGCCGTCAACCGTCCGCCGTTTACCGTCAACCGAATAAAGCCTAATATGTTAAGCCTATCTAAATGAACAATAAATAATGAAGCTACTGTGAAATGAATAGACAACTTCCTGCGTTAGGACTAAATCTTTATCTTTGTTATCATTAAGGCATTATCAATCAATGAAAAAAGTAGCGTTTTTTTCCTTTTTTATTTTTTCAACTTTCCTTTTTGGGCAGGATAAGGTGCCTATTGAAAATGCTTCTTTTGAAGGACAACCAGGAATGGAAGTGACCCCTTCAGGTTGGTTTGGTTGTGAAAAAGGCACAACTCCCGATATCTTACCTGGTCCCTGGCAAGTAAGAACCAGAGCTGCCAAGGGTGCAACTTATCTTGGGCTAATTTCGAGGGAAGATGGGACACGAGAAAGTGTCGGACAAAAATTAAAAATACCACTTCGTGGAGGAAATTGTTTTGTAATCAAAATGGATGTAGCCAGATCCAGTTCCTATGTCACCTACAATAGACCAATTAAATTAAGAATTTGGGGAGGTGGAGTAGCATGCGAAAAAAAGCAATTGTTGGCAGAATCAAAGATTATTAGAAATACCACCTGGACCACCTTTGAATTTGAATTTGATGTCAAGGAAGACATTCGATTCATCATATTGGAAGCCTGGTACGATGAAGGTGGTCAATTCCGAAGAGGAAATATCTTAATTGATAATATTCGACCAATAACCAAATGTATTCGTGCCTAAAATGCACACACGAATGTTTTTAATTTCTACAGTTTATTGACTATCTCTTTTCATATCCTCCATTATTCGCTCTGTCTCCTCCATTAGTTTCTCTAAATCATCCCTGATTTTTGTCTTTTCAGTGGAATCTCCTTTTTCCTGCATGTCATCATATTGATCGGGTTGATCGTGATTTAAGGAATTTAATCGATCCTCTAAATCTCTTCTTTTATCTTCTAATTGGGAGATACGATCTAAATAATTCCCATCTATGTCTTTTGCCTTTTGTTTGAGGTCTTCAAACAAGCCACCTATTTTATCTAATGCTTTATCGTACTTTCCTTTGTCGAACTTTTCCTTTTCAGATTGGATTAAATCCTTTACTGCAACACCAACATCTTTCACCTTTCCAAATACTTCTCTGGCGGTTTCCTTTTCTTCTTCGGTACCGAGAAAATAATTGTACACCAACACTCCAACTACTAGAATCAACAATAATTTTAAAAGACTTTTAATCATGTTCAGTTATGTTTTAGTTTTTTATTCTGAATGATTGCAATATGCTTTTACAAATCGAGATATTATACAAGGTAAATACACCACTCCAAAAGGGTCACCCCTAATATTTACAAAGGTAGGAATTGGACTCCTAGTTTTAAAAAATAGGAATGGAACTTCGACAGATGTTTAATTTCCCATGAAGGAAATACCCATTTGATCCTATGAATCAAATTAGAGCAGCTCCTGGGCATGGACAAAAAATGATATTCTTGAAAATTCAGAATTTTAGAATAAATGAATAAAAATTATATGTAACCCAAAATATTAGTTTCCATCATGTTAAAATAATCTTAATTGATTTTTCAGATTTACAAAACAAAGTAATTATATTTACAGCATTATCAATACGTTGTCATTAGACCCTTTCAATTAAACAAATTCAATTATCTTATCACATAACAAATCGTACATACTATGTCTACAAGTTTAAGAGTATTAATTCCCTTAGGAGCATTTGTAGTCTGGTGTTTTATTTGCCATCCCTGGTATGTTTGCAAAATAAAAAATGCATGTCCTACCGATGGGGAGACCACTGAAGTCGCTGCAGATGATGCAGCCACTGCGCCTGACGACAGACCTTTGGTTTTTAACTGGGCAAACCCAGAAGCGATAACTCGGGCAGGTTTTGAAGCTTATCGGGATTCTCTTTTGGCCGGATTACCTGAAGGTCATATCCTGGATATTATAGGATTGTATTCCGAGGGCGAAGCAGCACCGGAAGGCTTCCCAAATATGGGACTTGCAAGAGCAAATAACATCAAAGCTCTTTTTTCAGCGTTTCTCCCTGAAGAACGGATGGTCGTTTCTTCAAGATTGGAAAAAGCTGCAGATGATGCACAAACAAATCCTTTCATCGCTGCAGCATTTGGAAATATCGAACCAACAGCTGAAGAAACCGTCGAAATAGTTGAGGTAGCAGATGGTGTAATTATTCAGTTTCCATTTAGCAAGGCAGTAAAAGAGCCAGATCCCAAAGTTGATGAATACCTCGCTACACTTGCAGAAAGACTCAAGCAAACAGAAGAAACAGTTTCCATTACAGGTCATACCGATGATGTAGGAGAAGAAGACGCCAATGTTACACTAGGAAGAGCCAGAGCAAGGCATGTACAGGACATATTGCTTTCAAAAGGAATTGATGCCTCCCGAATTTCAATTGATTCTAAAGGTGAAAGTCAACCAGTTGCTGATAATGGTTCGGAAACAGGTCGACGTAAAAATCGCCGTGCTGAATTGAAATTAAATAAGTCACAATAATCGACTGATTATCAATTCAATATGAGAAACATTAATCTAATTTAGAAACAAAACAAAATCAATAAATTATGTTTGAAAATAATCCATTTGCAACGCATACAGGGGAGATTCTAATTATGCTCATCGTTGCGTTTTTACTTGGTCTATTATTGGGGTATTTACTCTGGCACCGCTATAAAAAAATGAATGTTGCACTTCAGGCAGATTATGATAAATTAAAAGCAAAATATACTGAACTCGAGAAAGATCACGCTAGCTTGAAATACCAACACGACCAGCTGGATAAGGACAATAAGGCACTGCGCTCCAAAGTCCGGAGTCTGGAAGCAGATGTAGCCATTCTTCAAGGCAAATTAGATAAATTGACAGAAGCCGAAAATGGCGGGGACGATGTCAGCGTTGCTTCTGCAAAAGGAATTGCATCAATGGCTGCAGCAGCAAAAGACGATTTGAAAAAGATAGAAGGCATCGGACCAAAAATCGAAGGTTTGCTAAACGAGGCGGGTATTCACACTTTTGCTCAGTTATCGAGTTCAAAAGTTCAGGATTTAGAAAAAGTTTTAAATGATGCCGGTCCTCGTTACAAAATGCATGATCCAAAAACTTGGCCTAAGCAAGGGGAATTAGCCGCTGCCGGAAAGTGGGATGAATTGCAAGAATACCAAGACTTCTTGCAAGGAGGTAAAGATCCAGGCTAGGTCTAACAACAAGGTTTTTTCTTTCGTTAAAATAAAGCATTCAGGGTTCCGTTCATTCGGGGCCCTGTTTTTTTCTGGTTTGCTGGGTTCTGGTAAACAACCCAGCAACCAGCAACCAGCAACCAATTTGACCAATAGTTGGCAAATCCCAAAAATTTTAACATTAATTGTCTCACATTTTATATTAAAAGTTCCTACATTTGAGCGCTCCAAAAACTCTTTTAAACTATTCATTTTGAGTTTTTTTTAAATTTAGTTTATCTTAAACTGTCGATTCACCTCTCTTTTATGTACTTTGATTCAGCGTTAAAAGTGTTGATTTTTGAAATGGAAAAAAGAGGACTATTCATATTACTTTCCTGTGTTTTGCTTTCGGCTTGTTCTTCCAAAGTTTTTAAAGAACATTTGAGCAATCATATCAATCATGCGCTTCCTTCAATAGAATTGGCTGAAGAACCTGAAAACACTGGCTTCAATTTTTTAGCAGCCGCATTAGAGGATTTTGTAGAATTTACATGGGAAACAAACTCCGAGGAAGGCATTCTAAGTTTTGAAGTTGAAAAAGCAATTGATACTTTAGAATTTAAGGCTATTGTGGGTATTGAGCCGTTTAGCTCTGAAACCGGATCTAGTTACCTGGAAGCTGATAACAAATTGATTTTCAACAAGTTGATTAGATATCGATTAAAAATAAATAAAAAAGATACTACCCTGTTTACAGATCCAATAGAATTAATTATTGAGAAACCTGTCGATAAAGTTGAATTAATCAGGAACCCATCAAATCAAATAGATTTTCTTCAATTCCTTAGCCAAACCCAAAGTGAAGGGACCATTCTGATTTATGATTCCAATGGTTTGACAAACCAGGATAGCATCCATATTCAAAACGGAATAAATGAAATAGAACTTGGCGTTTTCGAAAAACCCAGTGGCGTATATTTTGTCCAGTTCAACGCTCCAAGAACGACCTGGAATGGGAGGATTCTGAAAATTGGAACCTAAAATTTGTCTGACAATAAAAAAGCCATAAGGCGATAAATAAAGTACCGTGTTTTCAAAACATTTTGCTTTCCGGATACCTTTCCTTTGAAATAATCCGTTTATTTCCGTACTTTGACTCCTCTAAACTCCATCCTATAGCAAGTTATGGGCAGTTTTTGCAAGCAGTTTTTATAAGTTCTGAGAAAACTACTGCTACACTGCCGAGGCATTTTATTTCAACAAAACCCATAATGTTATGAATCGCTTACAACTGATGAGCTTGTTTGTGGCCTTCATTTTGAGTATCCCCTTCGCTTTGTGCGAGACCCTCTATATTGAGTTGGAAGAAGGATGTATGGAGCGTTATGAATATTTAGTTAATGACAATACCAGAGGTGATGCCCTGATTGCTTACCAGGCATGGTTAGGAGAAAACAAAGCTGCCATTTTTGAAGTAGATAAAGAAAATAAAAAATGGACTAAGGTAAAACCTAAGGAATTATTCCCCTGCAATGATTTGAGGATCAATAGAAGGTTGCTGGAAAAAATCAACAATGGTGATTTAAAAATTTATATTGTTCGTGTAAATGACAACCATTATAACATCAACTCTGTAAAAAAAGCTACTTTTTATGAGCAGATTGATCAAACAGTTGAAGTAACTTCAAAGGATGCCGTTTTTATTTTTAGTTTGACAAATTTGGCTTCGGGAATTGATATTGCACTACCAGAATCCAAATCAGATGTGTATATGGAAGGAACACTGACCCAACAGTGCACCAGAGGCTATATTTTAAGAAAATCTAATGGCTATCTTTCTTCCAATTATAAAGAATTGACCATTATACCTGAAATTGGCATTGTTGAAAAAAGGGCAATTACATCTTCCTTCCGAAGTGGTGAGAAGGTGAATATCATCAAACTGGATAAAATTAATTATGTACCCTTTTCTGAGTATCTAAGTGGAAAATGTACAGAAATGCAAGCTTCCCTTGAAGATCGAAGAAGTGAAAAACCAAACTCAAAGGAAGATTTTTCATTTTCTTCTGAAGATCGCTCCAGAATAAATACTTCTCCCTCAAAATCAAATTCAAAAACAAGAAAAAACAAGTCGTGGAATCAAAACTCAGATGGATCTAATGGAAAAGCTCAAACAGAAGGAATACATATTGTAGAGTCAGGACAAACCCTTTACAGTATTGCGAGACGGTACAATGTATCGGTTGCTCAGGTGAAAAGTTGGAATGATATGACCCAATCAAATATAATTAGTCCCGGCCAGGAACTATATGTGCTTCCGCCATCATCTGTGAATACTGGTGATAAAACATCCAATAATGAAGAAAAAAAAGAATCCAATTGGTCCTGGAATCGAAAATCTGAGAAAATTGAGGAATCATCTACTGACCGATATAGGAATAATCAAGATTACCATCGGGTAAAAAGAGGTGAGTCTATTCGCAAGTTAGCTACCTTGTATGGCTATACTGAAGACAGATTCCGTTGGATGAATGGATTAGCAAACGATGAAGACATTACTCCGGGACAACTTTTGAGAACTTCAGACTGTATTTGTCCTGAACAAGGTAAAAGCACAGTAAAAAGACCACAGCCTTACGACACTCCTGCTCAATACGATGATACCAGTAGATTGGTTGACGGATTTAGCTCCAAAAAAGTAGCAGAATCCAAACCCAAGGGAACAAAAATTTATGTAGTTAGAGCCAACGATACATTATTTAGCATTGCCAAAGCTTTTAATACAAGTGTTGAAGATTTACGGAAGTTGAATGATTTAAAGAAAGGTGAAGTAATACTTCCCTCTCAACAACTATACGTCCAATAAAATTAACCGGTAATCAAAGTCCAATAAACGAAAGGTTCAAATGCGAAAAGTGATTGAACCTTTATTTTTTTCATTCAATCTCAAATCATTGGATGAAAAGTCTATTTTTGCGTCCTAAAACAAAAGACTACCATAGCTAATGGGATTATTGATTCTATTCTTTCTAGTTTCCATCATTTTTTCATTTTTATGTTCTGTATGGGAAGCAGTTTTGCTAAGTATCACACCAGCCTATGCTCAAATCCAGCTTGAAAAAGGCAATGATGTAGGTAAACTTATTAAAAGTTTTAAGGATAATATTGACCGCCCACTTGCTGCCATATTGACCTTGAATACCATTGCTCATACAGTGGGTGCAATTGGAGTAGGTAGCCAGGCCACCAAAGTTTGGGAATCAGGAACAGGAATTGACATTCCGCTTGGAATTACAACCATCCACATTGCTTCAGAAGCTATTGTTGCGACAATAATGACCCTAGCCATTCTGATTCTTTCCGAAATTATACCCAAAACTATTGGGGCAAATTATTGGCAGCGCCTGACTGGCTTTACTGTAAAATCTCTGCGAATTGTAATTTGGCTATTAGATATAATTGGCCTTGTAAAGTTGAGCCAATTTATTACCAAAAAATTGAAAAAAGACAAATCTAAGAGTGTTTTCAGCAAAGCTGATTTTACTGCCATGGCTGCTATTGGAGAAAAAGAAGGCGTTTTCCAAAAAGGTGAATCCAAAATCATTCAAAACCTTTTGCGTTTCGATACCATTCGGGCAAAAGACATCATGACTCCCAGAACAGTCGTCATTGCTGCCAAAGAAGAAATGACTATTCAGGATTTTTACAACGAAAACAAAAACCTGCGCTTTTCAAGAATCCCAATTTTTAAAGACTCAAAAGACCATATCTCTGGATTTATCTTGAAAGATGTTTTACTCACAGCATTGATCAATGATGAAGGCGACAGACCACTAAAAGATATTATGCGGGAAATTTTGATTGTCAATGAGCAAATCAATGTTCCTGAATTGTTCAATCGTTTGATGGAAACAAGAGAGCACATCGCATTGGTAGTTGATGAATTTGGAGGCATGTCTGGAATCGTTTCCATGGAAGATGTCATTGAAACCCTACTCGGCATGGAGATTATGGATGAATTTGACAATACAGCTGATATGCAACAATTGGCAAGGAAGAATTGGGAAAAGCGGGCAAAGGATTTGGGTTTAATCGGAGATGCAATTAAGGATCAGGATTAATTATTACTCAAAAAGGCAAGATAAAATAATGCTTTCGTCATCCAATAAATAACATTGCTCCAGGCAGAATCAATAGGTAACTGATGTTTATCAATTAATGCTGCCTGGAGTATTTATTTATAAAAATCAACGCCCTCCTAAATCTATATCAATATGAGTAGGAAGGCATTGTTCCAAAGGACAACCTACTGAAATTAAATAATCTTCTACTTCACCAGAGTTTATTTGGCCATAAGGCGTCATATTATCTGTATTACTCAATCGGAAGCGAACACCAAGTGCTTGATTATGAACGGCATTTCCTGGGACAGTGATCGTAATTCTGGTCAACCCAAAATTACCTGCTCCATCGTCTGACAAATCCACTATCATTTCTCCTGTATCATCAAAATCACCATCTCCATTCCAGTCTATCCAGCCTTCCAGATAAGCTGTAATACCCGTCATGTTCATGATATCCAAAGGACGTCGAATGATAGTATTTCGGTTAAAGTTCAAAGTTAAAGGGAAGCCAAAACCATCTTCATCATTGCCATCGCCATCTGCAGCTGTACTTTCCTGACCATCGGATTCTTCATCTATTGAAGAACCAAATTTCAATCCCGTTATTATTTGGTGGGATGGTCCATTATTAGCTGAGGTGGTTTGATAATCTCCATTCCCTGTACCTGAACTTCCATCGGGAAGATCTCCCCAATCATAAGGAATGGTCCTGAAGCAAACTGATTTGGTGGTATCACATTCTCCCAAATTTAGATTTACACAACTCATAAATCCATCTGCACCGACTGTATCAGCCTGGGTAGAAATAATCCTGTAGCCAGAAGGGGCTACCACCTGAACTCGGTAATCCCCTGAAGCCAAACCATCAAAACGATATTGTCCGTTGACATCCGTCAAGGTGGTATCTATAGGATTAATGGTATCTGCACAATCATACAACCGAACCATAACATTTGCAAAAGCAGGTTCATTACCATCATCGGTTTCATTCAAATCATCATCCTCACAAATTATTGAACCCAAAAAGACACAGGTAACAGGTATATTATTTAATAAAACAAAAGCATCGCCTGGTTCTATTTCAAAGTTCAAATAATAGGGATTATTGGAGAAGGTTGTATCAGACAAATAACCACTCAGTGTATCGGAACCTAAAGTGATATTAGGAGGAGCTGTGGGAATCATATATAATGGGGCAGTTGGTGTTTTTACAGGACTGAATGCGTGCCCATTAGGGTGGTTATAGGTAATGGAATAGTTACCTACAGGACCAATGGCAAACCACTCATAGTATCCATTAGAGCCATCAGCAATAATATCTACTTCGGTAGGATCATTGGGAATACCACTTGGTCCAGTAACAGAAATAGTACCTCCAGTCACGATTAGCCCTGTTTTATCGCAATAAATAAATCCAGAAGGGTCATGAGAAAGCAAGGTAATTGATTCATCCGCTATATCATCTTCCATTTCTTCCCCATTATTGGGTACCGAATCTTCATCAATCACCCCATTGCCATCTGAATCCTTATTTCCAAATATTTCTGCCGTATTAACCAGGGAAGCTCCAGACCCACCATAAAGTACTCTTAATTTAATGGTTACACTGTCTGAATCACCAGGAGCAATAGTCCCTGGTAAGGTATGATATAATGTATCAGGAGAAGAGCCAGACCAATTGCTGGTATCATTTGGACTGATTATCAGCCCCTTAGGCAACAAATCACATATTTCAATTTCATCAGCAGTGATATCTCCTTGATTGTTAATTACAATCGTATAACAAATGTCATCCCCAAAATCTACCAAGCTCGCTTGTCCATTAGAAAGATGTTTATCCAGGGCAAGATCAAAATTGAGAGTTGGTGTAATTTCAACTGAATCTTCATCATCATCCTCAATTCCATCAGAATAATCATCTGACATATTACCAGTTCCTGGCTCAGAATCTACATCTGTTTCATTAGCAGCTGTTATTTCTGCATCATTTTGATAACTTCCACTGGCTAATACTTCAGCTTCTATCAAAAGGGTATCACTTGCTCCGGGTACCAAATCATTAACTGTCCAAATATTAGCCATATAATCACCTCCATCATCAGAAATGTAACTCAATCCAGAAGGAAGTTGATCCGTAACCTGAATTCCTGTTCCAGTTGAAGGTCCTTCATTCTGAACAATCAAAGTGAAGATAACTGTGTCTCCTATATCTGCCACCACATTGTCAACTGATTTGTCAATACTCAAGTCTATTAGAGATTCTATGTTTATCAACTGGTTGCAGGAATTCATGCAATTTTTTGCATCCTCGATATCCAAAGTCAATGTGAAACTGCCAGACAAATCAGCATCCACTCTAACCGTATCCGTTGAATTGGAGCCATTTATGGTTCCATTTCCTGATATAGACCACAAATAAGACGTCATTCCAGTCGGTGCAACAAAAATATTTCCTGTTGAATTGGCAAATACAGAGCTTCCACCTGAAATTGAACAAGCTGGAAGTGGAGGATCACTCAAAGTAATATCAATATCCTCGGTGGAGGTGCAGCCAGATATGGTAATATTCAAATTATTGTAGATACCTGCTGCCAGTCCTGATACTGTTGCCATATTCGATGTCACAGAAACATTATCAAAAGACTGTACTGTCATAGCACCATCTAAGTAATTTATTGTATAAGATCCATCAGGAACATTGGAGAAAGTAAATTCAATTTGGCCATCTGTACCAGCACAGGTAGTTGGGTCTGAACCAATTGCAGCCAGGGTTGCGGTAGCAGGGTCAGTTAAAGTAAATGAAGTATTGCAGGTTCCATAGTCTGAGTCTGTTACCGTCACAGTAATATCACCTCCACCAGCAGTACCAACTGGAGTTCTGAAAATAGTACTACTTCCGTAACTTATCCCAGTTGCTGCACCTCCTGCATTTAATGTTATGGTAATTGGATTTCCACCCTGAGTTGCAGTTACAGAATAACCAGCACCTATTCCCGTTCCATTTGGAGCTATTGAAAAAGTAAGGTAATCGTCAGTTCCATTTGATACTGTACCATTATCGGCACAAGTTCCCTCAAAATCACTGATTAGGTCTAAATTACATGAATTACATCTTGAAAAGGTAAGTGGAGCAAAAATTACTGAATGGGGTGCACTTGTATAGGTTCGATCATCAAAATTGGAGCTTGCTGTCATCCAGGTGGAAAATGCTATACTTTGAACAGGAGTACTCCAACCAAATTTAACTCTACCATAATGACCGCTAGACTGATTATTTTTTCCAATAAAATGATAGGTATTGTTACTACTTGGAGCGTCTAATTCAATATTTGCAAGTAAATTAACAGTCGAACAACCGCTGCCCCCCAAATTGTGAATTAAACTACTGTCATCACTCAAATCACTAATATTTTGATAAGTACTCGCAGGCACAGTTGTCCCAGATCCCATTGGTCCTGTAAATGCCCGAATCAGTCCATTTTCAAAATTTGAAGCTATTTGAGACATACTCCCGATAATATATTCATCAATAATTACTGGCTCATCAAAAGTCAAAATAGCTGTAAATAGGGTAATGGTACCTTGCTTGTCATTGACCATACGAAGTGCATCGTTACCTGTAACCTGGCAATCTGGGTTAGAACCTCCGGTACCTCCATATAAATTGGGACCAGTAGTTGAACTTCCTCCAATGGAACCAATGGGGTTAGGAGAAAAATGTAAAGTAATGCCAATGCCGGAGCCAGAGATATCAGAAAATGATTGAGATTGCCAATTGGCAGTAATTCCACCTGTACTCGTCGCAAAACCGTGGTAAGGATTGGCTTCATAATTAACATTGTCTATATAGGTATCCTCATGTATCGGATTATTTACATCTTCTATAAAACCAATAGCTCCCCAATCAATTGTGAATTGACCAGTATTGCAATTATTACAGGGTAGATTATAAGTACTTGAGGTAGAGCAGGAACCAGTAGAAATAAATGCAGCAGTTATTAAATTATTTGCCGATCCATCTGCAGTAATTCCATTAAATGTAATGGATTGTGGGCTCATAAGTCCTCCACTAACATTTATTGTCAAATTGCTACTGTCAGCTAAAGTGACCAAAATATCCTCTCCACCAGGAGCATTTTCCCAACTTATTGTAGCCGTTAAATCAGTTGTACCAGGATTGGAGCCAACACAAGGATCAAGCGCAATAGACGTAATATTTATATCGCAAATACAATTTGAAGGTGTAGAATAAGAACCGGAAATGGTACAGCTATTATCACCAACAAAAGTTGCATTTACATTTATCGTACTATTCCCGCTAGCTGACAGATTATTGATGGTAAAAGTTTCAGGACTAATTCCAGTAGGACTTACATTATAATCTGTGCCATCGACATTTATGGTTAAATCTCCTGCTGGAGGACTATTATAAGTTAGCATTACGGTTAAGTCATATGTGCTGTTGGAAGGATCACACCCACTTGGAGACAAGGTTATATTTTCAATAGTACAAGCACAATTTTCGACTGTTAAATAGGCTGTGCCACTACTTGAACAACCATTTGAAGTGTTTGTAACTGTTACATCGTAAGTTTTGCTACCTACCCCGGTTAAAAATACTTCTGGCGTTGCCGAATAAATATTATTGAGTGTCCCATCATTGGGTGACCAGACATAATCATAAGTTGCCATTGGAGAAACACCGGGATTAAAAGTGACTCCGGTGGAACCTAAACATTCCGTAACAGTGGGAATCGTAACAGTTGGAGCTTGTACTGGATTTACACCAACCAATACTTCCCCAGTGTCTGGACAACCATTTAGTCCAATAGCAGTTAAGGTGTAGGTCGTGGATGCATTAACACAAGAAACAGGATTTGCAATATTTGGATCAGACAAATTGGTTGTTGGGCTCCAATAATACTGTACCCCTACTTCACTGCTTGTACCTATTTCTACGCATGTTCCCTGACATACTGTAGTAGAAGACATGGCTGGTAAAACATATTCATTTACAATAATACTTACTGTAGAAGTATTCGTACAAGTTCCTTCTGTTTTGGTTAATGTAAAATCATAAGTACCTACAGTAGAAGTAGAAAAAGTGGGGTTTGGAGAAGTTGAGCTACTTAAACCTATAGTAGGATTCCAGCTATAATTAATTCCGCCCCCAGTAGGATTTCCCGCACTGCCTAAAGCTATAGTTTCTCCAGTACAAATACTTTGAGAAGATCCTGCCGTAAATGGAGTATCATTTGGCGTGATAGTTTGGGTGCCCGTTTGCTCACAACCATCCGAGTTGGTTACTAGCAAAGTAAAAGTTGTTTCACTTCCCGGTTTTGGATCGTTTACAGTGGGCATTTGCATACTTGCGTTTGAAACCAGGCTTGCAGGTGACCAACTATACATATAGCCACCTCCACCTGGGGCTGTTGAACCCAATGTTAAAGGTGTTACATCTGATGGACAGTAGGACAAACCAGGAAGTGTAAAAGGCGCTATTGGGGTGCCAACAATTACTTCCATGTCATCTGTAGAGGTACAACCAGATGGTGTATCTGTTACAGTTACAGTAAAGCTTGTATTGATGGCAACTAAAACATCTGGTGCTGGGGAATTTTGGTCAGTACCATTTTGCCAGTTTGCCCCTGCAGGTGACCATGAATAACTGGTATTTGGCTGGGAGGTCATACTTCCCAAAGTGACTACACCATTATCACAAACCTGCAGATCTGGTCCTGCATTTGCAATCGGATCTGGAACAGTTACAGTTGAGGTATCCTTGGTAATACAACCTGATAAAACATCTGTAACGGTTACAAAATAATTTGTGGTCGCTAAAGCAGTTGCAACAGGATTTGAAACCGTAGTACTGGATAATGATTCTCCAGTCCATTCATAAGCATATCCTGCGACTGGAGAGTCTCCAATTTGAATGGGAACTCCGGAACACTCAGTTTCATCTGAGGAATTAAAAACTGGCAGTGACCAGGCTGGGTTATTAACGCTAATATTGTCTGTACACATGAAAGTTGGATCAAAAGGACTGGTCATCGTAACCGTATAGGTCCTTTGGACATCATCTGTTAAATATACTTCCCTTCCAGTTGTTGCAGACAATCCATCTGCTGGTGACCAGGAATAGGTAAACAAATCAGGATCTGAAGAAAAAATATCTGCAGCTCTTGCTATCAATTTTACGTCTCCACCATTCAAACCAAAATCTGGACAATCAAAAGGAGCTTCCACATCAACATCCAATGTGCAGCCACATGGCGGAACTATTACTTGATCAGTACAAGTGTGAGCATTATAAGTTACATCCAATTGAAAAGTTGTAGACCCACTAGGGGTAGCAGAAACAGGAACTCGATCTTCATCGGTTACACCTGTAAAATTCCCAGTTCCAGAAATTTTCGTCCAACTAAAAGTCTCCATAATATTTGGCGTTCGGTCGGGCTCACCTAAATATCTTGGACCACAACCATCATCCCCGGCTCTCGCCTCAATCACTGCAGCAACTGTTTCATCGACAAAAACACATCCCTCTTTTTCTGCAGTGACATAATAAGTGATAGGGTTTGGGCTTGGCATACTCAGGCTTCCAGGTTGAAAGGTAGTTTGGGCAGTATTATTTACCGTTAGATAATTTCCAGGAGCCCAGGTATATCCAAATCCTGCTTCTGCTGCCTCTCCTAAAGTTGCGGTTGAACCTAAGCAAATAGTAACGTCCGGTCCAGCAAAATCAGGAGTCGTAGGAGCATTCACTGGACTTACCAGTACATTATCTGTAGTGGAACAGGTTCCTCCCCCTGTTACAGGAATAGTTAATGTAACCGTGTAAGGAGTAGCAACTAGTGGTGAGGCAATAGGCTGTGCACAATCTGTACAACTCAAATTCGTAACAGGTGACCAGCTATAGGTCACACCAGCAAGTCCAGCTACTGGCGATCCTCCAATTTGAACTCCTGTGGTACCTTCACAAAAACCTACATCAGGTCCTGCATAAGTTTCATAAGCATTGACAATTGCCTGATCTATTTGTTGGCATCCACTATTATCTGTAACTGTTAATGTATAAATAGTACTTCCATTTCCAGAAGGAGTTACACCAGGATTTGATACAGTACTTATAATGGTCGAAGAGGCTCCAGCCATCCATTCATAGCTATAGGGTGTAGTTCCTCCTGTAGCACTTGGACTTCCTCCAATGGTAATGGTATTACCAGGACAGGTATTAAAGACACCACCAGCGTCTACTGTGGGAGCTAAGTTGCCACTTACCAGGACACTTGCCACATCACTTGTATTTATGATGGTATTGCCGCAACAATCTGTGGTAGAGGCAATTCTTCTAAAATATCTACTCACCACAATAGGATTTGGAGTATAATTTTGTTGAATGGCACCAGGAATGTTCGTCCATGGACCTCCCACACTTGTAGCCTCTTGCCATTGATATTCTGTTACTATTTCATTTTGGGCTGAGGCAACACCATTTCTATAAAGCGTAGGTAAGCTATTTGCTGGAATCGCAATTTTTTCACCTACAATTTGAGCGACCAATCCGTTTTGACAAACATTTTGTGAGGAGGGAGTCACTGTATTATTTCCTAAATAGCCAGTTGGGCAAAGGTTTAAGATGCTGTAGGTCATACTCCTGCTGCCTTGTAAATCGCTCCCATTTGTTGTTGGAAAATCTGCAGAATTATGGTGACCCAATAAATATATATTATCATCAATAACAGACATATCAGTACTGGTTTCACTATTGCTTCCTCCTAAAAAAGTAGAAAATTCTATCTCCTGGTTCGAATCCAATTTGGTATAGAAAAAATCATTACTACCAGAAGGAGCTAATCCATTTGTTACAGGATAATCATTTCCACCAGTATGCCCGAAAAAATGAACTTCATTGTTTAAAATGACCATTTCCCTGGCTGATTCCTTATCTGTACCACCAAAAGTAATTGAATAAAGCAGAACTCCAGAATTGCTGAATTTGGAGTAAAATAAATCTTCTCCATTGACTGCATTGCTTGTATTTGTTACCGGAAAATCTGAAGATCTGGTGGTACCAAAAATATGCATTTCATCGTTCACAAGCTCCATAACAACACCAGACTCAGTACTATTGCCTCCATGATATGATGCTACTTCTATATTACCTAAACTATTCAATTTGATATAAACCAAATCAGATGAACCACCAAAGGTACTACCATCAGTAACTGGGAAGTTGGTGGATGAAGTAGTGCCAATTATGTAAACTTTATCTCCGGAAACAGCAAACCTTCCACCTCGTTCATTTGAACTGCCGCCAATATAAGTGGCCAGAGAAATATTGCCGCTCACATCTAATTTTAAAACTACCAAATCTGTACTTCCATTATGTGAACTACCATCGGTAACCGGAAAATCTGTTGAACTAGAAGTTGCCAATAAATATATTTCATCTCCAACTACCTGCATGTCCTGGGATGATTCAGAACCACTCCCTCCTATAAATGTTGAAAAAAGTGTATTACCATCATTATCCTTTTTCATCACCAATAAATCTTGTGAACCAGCATGCGTGCTACCATCAGTAACAGGATAATCAGTAGCAGCAGTATGAAAATAGAAATATAGTTCACCATTGCTGACTTCAAAAAAGGCCGATTTTTCTCCACCACTACCTCCCAAATAAGTTGCAAACACAATATTTCCGAGATTATCCAATTTTGTATAGACAAAATCCAAATCCCCCCCACCAAATGAGCTTCCATCTGTAACTGGAAATCCTAAGAGATCACTTGTACACAAAATAAATATTTCATTATTGAACACTGCAAAATCAACTGGTTCTTGTGCCCCACTACCACCAACATAGGCAGCGACAGAAATATTTCCTGCATTATCCAATTTGACATACAAAATGTCAGAACTCCCACTATGAGTACTTCCATTGGTAACCGGAAAATCTGTTGAAGTTGTAGATGCAAGGATATGCGTTTCTCCATTTTCCACTATCATTTTTGCACCAACGTCAGACCCGTCTCCTCCGAAATAAGATGAAAAATTGATGCTAGTTTGAGCATAGGTTTTTTGATATATGGGACTTATACATAAAATAAATAGTAAAGTTAGGACATTAATTTTTAGTCCCACTTGAAAGGAAACTAAGCACATTATCTGTTTCATGAATAATAAATGTTTTGTGTTTATGGCTCTGAGTCAAACAATTACTAATTGATTATTATAAATTAATCCAAAATCTGAGGGGAGGAAATTGGTTAGTTTAAACCATAAACCAGAAATATGTACTTAGCATAGCCGATGCTATCATTTTATGCAAACTATAGTTTTGGAATAATGCGGGGAGTAATATGGATTTGAAAAGGGTTGATTTATATGGGAATTCATTGAAGTATCGCAATGGCCCCGATGAAGGTCAACGATCAAAAATAAAGGGAAAGTAATTGTTCAGAAAAAGTGGAGGAGGGTAAATAATTTTCATGTTTTGCAAAAACTGAGCCAGAGAATTGAATAATATTTGGAATAGAATTTGCAATTTCTTTTAAGTTAAACTTTAAGCAAATAAATACATATCCTTTCATTTCCCACAACGAGCTACTAAGAGTTGTCTAAATTTTACAAACTCTAATAAACGAAGCATTATTCATCAATTTAAGATACCTAAAATTTTCAGTTCCCCCCTTTTACTTGGTATAGTTTCTTAAATATCCCCCTCGAGTATGCTTTTCTCCATCATTTTATTCTGGTTATTTCAGAATTGAACAATCATGAATTAAAGACAAACACACCTTGTACTTGTACTTAATTAATTTATTAGAAAAACAATTATTGGCTAATGAGATCATTCTATAAAGATTATATCGGTTGGAGAGCTATTTTCAGCAGTTCATTTTTCAATGAAAAACTTCTTTCTTCCTTTCTCAGAGTATTATGTATTTTCTGTTTCTGCATATTTGGATTTCACCAATTACAAAGTCAGGTCACACTTACCAAAATTGTAGATTTTGCTTCACGGCAATCTGGCCAGAACCTTACTTACACAATTAATTTTGAGTATTCTGATTTGATAAATCCGTGTGTACCTGCTGTCATCACAGATACCTTACCAACAGAGGTAGATTTTGTATCTGCTTTGCCTGTAACCATTGATGCTACCAATTGTGGAGGTAGTTCTTCAGTAAGTGTCAATCCATCTTATGATGCGGTCAACCATCTGGTCACCTGGGATTTCACTGCAGCAGCAGGTGGAATTCCAGCTGGAACTAGTGGAACCTTAACGGTTATTGCCAGAATCCAGGAAGGGACTACTCCAAATAGTGCAGTACTGACTAATGACGTTACATTGTTGGGTATGGAAGACAATGCAACCACCACTGCCATTGCTGCTCCAGATTATACGATCTCTAAATCAGTCACCACAGGTAATATATACCATGATACGGATGTGACTTATCGGGTGCGCATTTGTTCTGGAGGTACCACTGGCAACTTGAATTTAAGTGGTGTGGAAGTAAGAGATACCTTACCTCCTGGAGCTGTTTTCCAATCAGCATCTCCAACAGAAACCAGTTTTGATGCTGCGAATGGCATCGTCCATTGGACCGTTGGTTCAATTCTTGTAAACGACCCTTGTCGCAATTATTTTATAACTGTTCAATACCCTTCTTCAGATTTAGTCAATAACAATACAGGGCTTTCCACTCCAATTGTCAAGGAAAACAAGGCGGTGCTGGAAGGAACTCCGGTCGGGGAACCTGTTTACAGTATTGATGATAGTGTAGATGACTCTTTACTACCTCCCAACTTTGTAGTAGGATTGACTAAAAATGCTGCTGATAATGGGATTTTACCAGTAACAGATTCAAGCACCTTTACTTTCAACCTATCCAATGGAAGCACAGTTCCAGTTGATGATTTCACCTTTACAGATGATATTCCAGATCAATTCGATTTCCGGGAAATTTCATTGACTGGTTTTTCATCTTCAGAAGATTTTGACCTTAGAGTAGATGTTAATAATAGTGGTTCCCTGACAACCATCATTTCTTCCAATACTGGATCAGACAGAACCTACGGACATACAGATATAGTAGCTGCTATTCCGGGATTCACTTCAGGTACAGATTATATTAATCAAGTAGTTCTTGAATTTAATAATGTGGTTTCAGGCTTTGATGGAGACCTTGAAATTGTTGTCACCTCTTCAAATAATTATCCAAATGACAACATGGGCAATCCAATCACCCTGGAAACTCCATATACCAACACAGCCACTGTTTCAGCTACTCGACCAATTGATGGAATGCCCGTAACACCTGTCTCAGCAAATGACGACATGTGTGTAACTGATAATACCATTGCTCGTTTGGATCCCCAAAAATCACAATCGATTAATTATGTGACACAGCCTCCTGGAAGCAATACCTCTGGAAATCCTTACTTCGTAGGTTCAAGGGTAAGGTACACTGTCAGGATTGAAAATGACGGTACCGATGGAGTTCAGGACAATGTAACCGGTGTTTTTTCATTTGCCGATTTGACAGACCCCATCGCCTCTGATTTATTGCCTGATGAAGTAACTTATGTGTCAGGTAGTTGGGATATTGCTACCAATACCACAGGACTTGCTTTTAACAACGGTGGTTTTAACCCTGCTTTTGAAGAGATACCAAATTTTAATGGGTCAGGAAGGAAATTATTGAGGTGGAGTTTTACAGGAGATTTTGAAGTGGGGGAATATGTTGAGATCACTTTTGATGTAGATATTAATGCTGGAACCGTTAGTCAAACTGCCACTAACAATTATTGTATTTCGGCTTCTCAGGATTTTATCTGTGATGAAGAAACCTGTGGTGAAACCACGAATACTGATATCAATAACTTTTTTGGAACTGCCGTAGACCCAACTACACTCATTACAGGAATTACAGAAATGTGTTGTAAGAGTACCAGCTTTCTCATTGTGGACAGTGTCGCAGTTATTGATTTGGATAAAGACATTTTATCAAGCGGTCCTTATGCTCCAACTGGAACGAATTCAGGAACTGATACCGTAGAATATCGAGTGACATTGGGAAATGACATTAGTGCCAATTATACCTTGGATGACCCAGTTGCTATGGATTTGTTACCTGAGGTACTTGAATTTGTACCTGGCAGTATCTTTCTGGAAAGCAATACAACAGGTTTAAGCCTTGCAGCTGATGGAACAAATCCAATAATTGAAGTGATTCAGGATTACAATAGTACTGGAAGAACCTTGATTCGGTGGTCTTACAACGGTGCTTTTCCCATAAACACTGAAGTTGCTTTTAGATTTAAAACCTATATCAAATCTGGAGCCAGTGGTAGTTTTGCCAATGATTTTTATGCAGGAACAGACGAACGATTTTACAATTGCGCCTCTGGTACTTCTGGTGTAAGTGATTCAAACGATTTAGATGGTGATGGTGATATCTTTGAGGCATTATGTCAAACCTCAAGTCCTAACCAATCCATATTGACTGTAGCTTCATTAGGTGCTAATAAATTTGTAAAAGGCATATGTGATTCTACATTCCTTTCCTTGCCGGATACAGCATTGACATTCCCAGGCGATTCGGTGATTTGGCGCTTGATCATTACCAATCCTGGAAATGTAACCTTAAACAATGTATCTGTTTATGATATTTTCCCTTACATAGGAGATACAGGAGTTCGTTTAAATAATCAGGCTAGAGAAACAGGTTGGGAGCCCTACTTAGTAGAATCTATATCCGTTCCGACAGGAATTACCTTATATTATAGTGAATCTCAAAACCCTTGTCGTTCTCCTGTGAATCCAGTAGATGGAGCTGCTCATGCTTCTTGTGTAAACGATTGGAATACGACTCCTCCAGCAAATTTAGCAGACGTGGAGGCAGTAAGGTTTGATTTAAACAATCCACTTGCTCCCCTCGATTCCTTTCAAATAGATATGAAAATGCTGGCTCCGGAAGGTAGTTTTACAATAGTTAATCCAACTGCATGGAATTCAATTGCACGAAATGCAGATGAAGTATTGCCATCAGAACCCAATAAAGTGGGAGTTAAATTAAAATTATTTGATTTGGCTTTGAAAAAAGTTGTCAATAGTGGAGACCCAGCTCAATATGAAATAGGACAAGCTGCTAATTTTGACATTACATTGTATAATCAAGGTATTCTAAATGCAGACAGCATTAGAGTATTGGATTACATTCCCTCCGGAATGTCATTAAACGATGGAAACTGGACAGCAATTAATGATTCCCTAGCCTCAAGGACATTGGTTGCAGGAGACGGTATTATGCCAGCTGGCGGTTTAGCGCCTAATGACAGTTTAGAAATTAGTATTACCCTGACAATAGATCAAAGTCCATTTCCAGATTCTTTTTATTATAATTTCGCAGAAATCGAAAGTGCGATAGAATTTGGTTTTGGTGGCATCATCCTTCCTGATGTCGACTCTACTCCAGATTCTCTTCAAACGAATGACAACTTTGTAACAGACGATGATACCTCGGGTGATGGAAAAAATGGAGGCGATGAAGATGATCAGGATCGTGCGCCTGTAAGAGTCAGAGTCTGTCAAATTCTTCTTTCAAATATAGCTGTTGTAGACACTTTATGTCATAATAATAGCACAGGATCAGATGTTTCAGACGATTATTTTCTTGTCACCCTAAATGTGGCTGCCCAAGATCCAGGCCCATCCAATCGCTACGAAGTTCTGTACAACGCAATTATATTAAATCCCGGTGGGACAGATTATGGAATGGATCTTCAAATTGGTGGAAATCAGGAATTTGCAGCTGATGGTAGCTCTACCTTTGAATTGACGATTAGAGATTTGGATGATGGTGCCAATTGTCAACAAACCTATACTATTGGCCCATTGAATAACTGTTTCATGTGTCGACCTGAGATTTGTTTACCAACAGGGGTACAGATTATTAGAAATTGATAAAAACTAGCATAACAAGAAATCATTAATAATAAATAACAAAAATATTTTATACGTAAAAATTTAATTTAAAAGGTTTAACAATTGATAAAAACGAAAATGTGTGTAGAATTGTCAAAACTATCCCTTTGGCGTATTTCTTGCAGCTTTTCAATTTGGTCTTTAGCCCTCCCCACGGAATCCCCTCATTTAATTCCCGTTGGTTAATAGACTTTCCCCCTAATTTATCAATCGGCTAATAAATTCTTGAATAGAATTGAATAGAAGGTCATTTTTGGTATTGCAATATGTCAATCATTGCAGTTTTAGCATTCTTTTTTTCGTAAATAGATTTGTCAAATTTGAAAATTCACCAGATCAAACCTTCTGCAATTCCTTCCGATCAAACAAAAACTAAAAGGTTGCTAAATATCTTCCGTCATTAAAAAAGCAACTGAGAACAAATCCACTTCTTACACATTCCCCCCTCGATTCCTGGTCAACCGAGTTGCTCATGCCTTGCCATGCCAAGGCTGTTTATTGTTTGTAGACAATCACTATAGCACATGAATGTTTTTACACAAAAAAATACAGATAGAATTAATTGGCAACCGGATTTTTCCAGTTTCAATCCATTATGGAGTGGCTTTTCTTTCCTTCAGGATAGCAGATCCATCCCAATATTAATTTTAAATACTATGAGACCACTTGTACCCCTTTACGTGCGAACTCCCAAGGTATGTTTTTCAAGATCAAGTTTAAGTTTAAGTAGACAATTAAATTTGAAGTTGAAGTTGCTGCTCTTCATTCTTTCCTTTTCTGTGATAGGTCTTTCTCAAAACGACCTGTCTCTTTCCAAAACGGTTAGTGCAGATAGTGTGGGTATAGGAGACAATGTCATCTTTACACTTACCGTGACAAATGAAGGGGCAACCACAGTCAATGGTGTAGCAGTTGCTGATACCCTACCTAATACTTTAACATATGTTTCAAGTGTAGCAAGTACAGGCTCTTATGATGAAAATACGGGAATCTGGACCATTGGAACAACATCTGCCGCCACTGAAACACTTACTATTACTGCCACGGTGAACGCTGAAGGCATTCATTTAAACAGGGCCGAAATTTCTGCCATGACAGAAGTGGATGATGATTCAACCCCCAATAATTTAGATTATAATGAAGATGATATTGCAACTGCATGTGTAACAGCAGTGATTAAAATATGTCCACAATTGAATGACACAGTTCGTTTGGAAGCACCTGCCGGGCTGAGTAATTATCAATGGTTTAGAGGAGTGACTTTAGTAAGCACTGATTCAATTTATAACGCCACTGAAGCTGGTAATTATACCTGGACTGCTGATTCATTGGTAAGCCCATGCCAATTAGCAGGTTGTTGTCCTGTTATTATAGAAGAAGAATGTTTCGATTTAGCCTTGTATAAAGATTTGGCTCCTGGTCAATCTTCAAGTGTTGAACCAGGTGATTTGGTCACTTTTGTAATTTATGTTGTAAATCAGGGTGACGTTCATGCAGATAGCATTTTAGTTACTGATTATATTCCTGGAGATGCCAGTCTTGAAGATTCAAATTGGACAGATGGAGGTGGAACTGCGACCAGGTATTTGAGTGTTGCAGGCGGGGAATTGCCTGCTGGTGGTCTGGCCCCAACTATGTCCGATTCTGTCCATATTAATTTGAGATTAAACAGCCCATTGGCATCAAATACCACAATACAGAACTGGGCGGAAATCACTTCAGCTACTGATACCTTATTTAATAATACCCGAGATCAGGATTCTGATCCTGATGGGACAAATGATGATCTTTATTTAGTCGATAACTTAATTAATGACAATGGCAAAAATGGAGGAGATGAAGACGACCATGACCAAGCCACAGTGACCATTGAGTCATTTGATTTGGCATTGATCAAAAGATTGGGTGCAAGTGAATCTGACAATTTAGTCAGTGCAGGTGATGATGTTACTTTTGATATTGTTGTCATCAATCAGGGGCAGATAGCAGCTGATAGCATTGAAGTATATGATTATATGCCTTTTGGAACAAGTCTTAATGACCCCAATTGGACAGATTTGTCCACCGATGCCTCCCGTTATCTGGACGCAAATGATGAATTGGGACCAAATGGTTTGGAACCTGGAGATTCGGTGCTGGTTTCTCTAACTATATCAATAGATACAACTTTTGAAGGAGGTACTGAACTTATCAACTGGGCTGAAATTGGGATAGCTCAGGATATAGATGGCAATCCACAAGAGGATGTTGATTCCACTCCAGACGTCACAAGGGACAATGATAATTATTACAACGACAATGACGTTTCCGGCGATGGCAAAAATGGTGAGGATGAAGACGATCACGACCCTGCAAGTTTAATTGCCCATCCTTTCGATTTGGCATTGTACAAAGAGTTGGCTCCTGGGCAAAGTGAAAATGTAGAGCCAGGGGATTTGGTCACTTTCAGGATTTATTTGGTCAATCAGGGAGGTGTATCGGCAACCAATATTATGGTCACTGACTCTATCCCATCAGGCACTATGCTGGAAGATGGCTCCTGGTCTCTATCTGGTAACCTGGCTACCTATACTTATACATCTACCCTATCTCCAGGTGAGTCAGACTTTGTCGATATTTCTCTCCGTCTGGACGTTTCCCTAGCCGCTAATACCATCATATGGAATTGGGCAGAAATTTCCCAGGCAGAAGATCCAGAAGGTAATGTCAATCCTACAGATGTAGATTCCACTCCAGATAATGACTTTGAAAACGACACCTATATTTCAGATAATGAAATACAAGGGGATGGCAAAAATGGAGGAGATGAAGACGATCATGACCCTGCAAGTGTAATTGTTCTACCTTTCGATTTGGCATTGTACAAACAATTGGCCCCTGGGCAAACTGATTTTGTCGCTCCAGGAGACACTGTTACTTTTAGAATATATGTAACCAATCAAGGGGACATTACCGCAGATAATATTCGAATTTACGATTATATCCCAGCAGATATGACCTTGGCAGATATGGACTGGAACCTTGCTGGTTCCAATGCAGATTATACCATGACTGCAGGAAATGAGCTTCCTGGTGCAGGACTGGCATCAGGGGAAACCGCATTTGTGGATATTGATTTAAAACTTAATGCTTTGATTCCTGGAGGTACGGTAGTCACCAACTGGGCAGAGATTTTATCTGCTACTGACGATGATGCAAACAATCAGGAAGATATTGACTCTGACACAGATTTAAACCAAAATAATGATGTCTACCTGATTGACGATTACATTGATGGAGATGGAAAAAATGGTGGGGATGAGGATGACCATGATCCAGCCAGTATTACAGTCCAATCATTCGATTTGGCATTGTACAAGAAATTGGCAAATGGTCAAAATGAGGTAGTGGAACCAGGAGACACCATTTCGTTTACAATAACTGTAATAAACCAGGGTGATATTGCAGCAAACAATATCATGGTAGTAGATTACTACGGAGATGATATGACTCCTGTGGATGCAAATTGGTCATCAGGAATTGGAAATACTGTAGTAAATAACCTTTCCATTGCAGAAGGGGAATTGGGTTCAAATGGACTAGAACCCGGAGATTCCGTGAATGTAGACATCCAATTGAGGGTAAACAACCCAATTACTTCCAATACCATTATCACCAATGCAGCAGAGATTTTCCTCGGAATGGATGTCAACAACAACCTGGTTGTTGATGAAGATTCAACTCCCGATAATGATGAAGATAATGATACATTCCTAATAGATAATGATATTGATGGTGATGGCAAAAACGGAGGAGATGAGGATGACCACGATATTGCTCAGGTGACTGTTTCATCATTTGATTTGGCATTGTATAAACAATTGGCGCCAGGACAAAGCGCTAGTACAGAGCCTGGTGACACGGTAACATTCCGTATATATGTTGTCAACCAAGGCATGATCACTGCTGATTCTATAGAAATTATTGATTACATCCCATCTGAAATGAATCTGGCTGATTCAGATTGGACAGCAGCTGGCTTGAATGCCACCCGATTATTGAATTCAGGAGATGAATTGGCACTTACAGGATTAGATCCAGCCGAAGAAATATTTGTGGATATTGATTTGGTATTAAAATCACCACTTCCTCAAAATACAGAAATAGTCAATTGGGCAGAAATTGCTGCTGCTACAGATGACCAGGGCAACGAGCAGGAAGATGTAGATTCCGACCCAGACGATTCTAATGACGATACTTTCCTGATAGATGATTATATTGATGGAGATGGAATGAACGGTGGAGATGAAGATGATCACGATGTAGCTATTTTATCAACCAATGGTTTTGACCTTGCACTTTGGAAAACATTGGCGGATGGTCAAAGTATGAATGTTGAGCCTGGTGATACTATCAACTTTAGCATCAAGATTCTAAACCAGGGAATGATAGCTGCAGATAGCATAGAAATTACCGACTACATTCCTGATGAGTTGACTTTGTTGGATTCTGATTGGACAGATAATGGAAGTACAGCAAGTATTTTACTGAATATAGGTGATGAATTGGCAGCTGGTGGTTTGAAACCTGACTCTTTATATGAGCTAAATATTACCATGCGGGTAAATGAAGGACTGGTTGGTGGTACGGATATTACCAATTGGGCAGAGATCAGCTTTGCCAGGGATGATAATGGGAACGTGGTTATTGACGGTGACTCTACTCCCGATAGCGATGTCAACAATGATATGTATTTGCAAGACAATGAAGTAGATGGCAATGGAAAATCCAATGGTGATGAAGATGATCACGACCCGGCATTTGTACATGTAATGGATTTTGATCTGGCATTGTACAAAATACTGGGATCTGGAGAAGACAACCTGGTCGTACCTGGTGATACGGTCCATTATCAAATCATTTTAGTAAATCAGGGAGAAATTTATGCAGATAACATCATAGTTTCTGACTCCATCCCAACTGGAATGACTTTGATGGATATTAATTGGGTGCAAGTAGGAGATATAGCTACTCGAACCCTTAATTCAGGTGATGAATTACCAGTTGGTGGTTTAGCACCTGGAATGAGAGATACAGTAAGCATTGTCTTGAAAGTACCAAATCCATTGCCTACAAACTCCCGCCTTGTGAATTGGGCAGAAATCAGTAATGCAACCGATGAAAACGGGCACACTGTAACAGATGTTGATTCCGACATGGATGATGATTTTGAGAATGATGCTTATGTCATCGATGATTATATAGACGGTGATGGAAAAAATGGAGGCGATGAAGACGATCATGATCCTGCGGAAGTCATGTATGAAGTTTTCGATATCGCATTGCGAAAAACAGTCGATAATATAGAATGTGTACAATGGGGAGAGGATGTGACCTTCACCATAACAATTTTCAATCAGGGAACTATTGTGGCACAGGATGTTGAAATATATGACTGGATTCCTGCTGGTTTCGTTATTAGCATTAATGATTTTAACGGCTGGTTATATGCTGGCTCACAAGATGTTGTAAAAACTGAAATAGACGACGAAATCTTCCCCGGAGACTCCGCCAAGGTTAAACTGGTGTTGACTGTACAGGAAAATGCCTGCCTTGAAGACTTAGTCAATCAAGCAGAAGTAGTCAACCAGGAAGATGAATTTGGTCAAAATATGAATGCAGAAGATATTGATTCTTCTCCGGACAAAGACCCAGACAATGATGTTGCCAAGGACGATGAAATTCATGAAGATGGCAAAAACATGGTTGGTGATGACGAAGATGACAATGATTTCCAGGAACCTCCTGTATTTGACCTGGCGGTTCGTTTGACAACAACTCAGACTTTACCTGTTAGAATTGGTGATGATGTCCCATACGGCATTAAAGTCTTCAATCAAGGAAATATTAAAGCTCAAAATGTAGAATTGAAAGTAACCTTTCCTTTTGGTTTTGAGCTAAGTACCAATGATACAGTTGGTTGGACAGATAATGGAGATGGAACAGCAACTTATCTCCTGGCAGATATGGTTGCCCGGGATGATTCCATCATGACAGATATTTTGCTGACAGTGACCAAAGATGCCCATGAAGGGGATTTGACCACTCATGTTGAGATTCAATCTGCTCAAAATATGGCAGGGGATGACAAAACAGGATTTGATATTGACTCTGACTACGACATGGATACTACGAATGATTTGTTAGTAGATGATGAAATAAATTCATGTAGAGTAACTGATGAAGATGACCATGATATTGCAGAAGTCGAGCTTTTCGACCTGGCAATTAGAAAAACAATTGACGATGATACACCAGCACAATGGCTGGAGGATGTATCCTTTACTGTAACAATTTTCAATCAAAGTCCTGAATTGACTGCGACTGATGTGGAATTGATTGATTACATCCCTGAAGGTTTTATTTTGAGTCCAAATGATGGAAATGGCTGGGCAGACATGGATTCTGTAGCTACATTGACCTATACTGGTGATATTGCCCCTGGAGATTCTGCGAAAGTTCAAATTTTGCTACAAGTAGAAAAAGGAACCGACGCTGGATTCTATAACAATACATCTGAAATTACTGCAGCTCAGGATACGGATGGCAGAGATTTAACAGATTACGATTTTGACTCTGTACCGGATACTGATATTGATAATGATAATGATAATTTAACGGATAATGAAATTGATGAGCATGGTGGAAGGGTACCGGATGAAGATGAAGATGACCATGATATTGCCCCTGTCGAAGTTGAAATTATCGATTTGGCATTGCGAAAAACAACAGAGCAAGATATTTGTGTGCTCTATGGTCAGGATGTAGACTTTACGCTAACTGTATTTAACCAGGGTTCTAGAATCATGCAGGAGGTTGAATTGATTGACTACGTTCCTCTTGGTTTCAAATTGAGTCCATTAGATTCCAGTGGATGGGTATTTAATGCCAGTACGGCGACAGCTACCCTAACCATGCACAAAGTCATCGCTCCTGGTGATTCAGCAAAAATTGATATTCGATTGAGAGTTGAACAGGGAGCTGATCCTTACACATTTGCAAACCGCGCAGAAATCGTTTCTGCACAGGATGATGCAGGAGTGGTCAGAACTGGTGACGACATTGATTCTGATTGGGATACCAACCCAGATAATGATTTATTGGAGGATGATGTCATTGACCAAATGGCAAATATGGGTGGAACAGATGAAGACGACCACGATATTGAATCTGTAGATATATTTGATTTGGCATTGAGAAAAACCACTCCTGCCAACGATAAAGTCACAATTGGTTGGGATGTACCATTTGATATTGAAATATTCAATCAAGGAATGGTAGCAGCTCAGAATGTGGGGCTAATTGACCACCTACCTTTTGGTTTTGAGTTGAGTCCAAACGATACCAGTGGTTGGATAGATAACCTGGATGGAACTATTTCCAATGTTTATTCTGGTACAATTGCACCTCAAACTTCAGTAGTGGTCAATGTATTGCTCAGAGTAGCACCCTATGCTGAGGCAGGAATTTTTGAGAACATTGCAGAAATCACCTATGCTGAGGATTCAACTGGAACCGATCGCTCTGATTTGGATATAGATTCCAACTACGATGAAATTCCTGATAATGACAATTATATAGATGACGAAATTCAGGATGATGGCGATATTGATGAGGACGACAATGACCGCGAAGAAATAGAGGTAGAAATTATTGATGTTGCATTGAGAAAAATAACCCAATTCAATGATCAGGAACCTGTGAAGATTGGTGATGATGTGCATTTTGCGATTGAGGTCTTCAACCAGGGTTCCTACCCTATTGATACGATTGATGTAGTAGATTACATTCCAGAAGGCTTTTACTTAAGTCCAATGGACGGTAATGGTTGGACAGTTATAGGCGATAAAGCATATAACACCATCGTAGGACCAATCGATACCATGCAATCGAAGTCTATTGGTATTGTTTTACGAGTGGATGATGATGCGCATCCAGATAATTTGGTCAACGGTGCTGAAGTTATCAGAATTATTGACGAAGATGGCGATGATCGTTCAGATGATGATCGAGACAGCGATCCTGATGAAATGCCAGATAATGATGCTTTTGTCGATGATGAAATTCAGGAAACACCTCCGACGGATGAAGACGATCACGACCTGGAGGCTACACCTGTATTCGATTTGGCTTTGAGAAAAACGACAGAAATCACGACTCCAGTTACTGTCGGAGATACGGCTACTTTCACCATTACTATATTCAATCAAGGTAATTTGGGTGCTCAATGGATTGGCATTCAAGATTCATTGCCATCTGGCTTTGGTTTGAATGGAAGTGATGCCAATGGTTGGACAGATAATGGAGACGGAACTGTAAGCAATCTTTTGGAAGGACCAATTGAACCAGGAGATTCTCTAGCAGTAGATATTGATCTTGTAGTATTGGCTAGCGCGGAAGCTGGAATTTTCGAAAATATTGCAGAAATCACTTCTGCTGAGGATTCTACGGGAACTGACCGTACAGATTTTGATTTGGATTCTCAACCTGATACTGACCCGACAAATGATAATTTGACGGATAATATCATCGATGAGAATGGACAGGGTGGAAATGATGAAGATGATCACGATGTTGAACCAATTGAAGTGGAAATCATTGACCTTGCTATTAGAAAAACGACGGACCAGGCAGATCCTGTTGAGGTGGGTGATGATGTTATATTTGAAATAGAAGTACTCAATCAAGGTTCTGTTACTATGGATAATATTGAGGTAATTGACCACTATCCTCCCGGATTTGTTTTAAGTCCAAATGATGCAAATGGTTGGTCAGATAATGGAGATGGAACAGCCTCAATTACATTACCAGTATCCATTGCTCCAGGCATGAATTATACAATAGGCATTGTCCTCAGGTTGGACAATAAAGAAGAATTGGGAGCCTTATACAATGTTGCTGAGCTTACCTACTTTGAAGATGAAAATGGAGACGATAGAACGGATGATGATCGAGATTCTGTTGCAGATACGATTCCAAACAATGATGACATCGTAGATAATGAGGTTGATGAAACACCTCCCACTGATGAAGACGACCAGGATACTGCACAAATACAGGTTGACGGATATGACCTGGCAGCAAGAAAAGTGATTACTAGCATAGAGCCTTTCTATCCCGGTGATACAGTTTCCTTCGAAATTGAAATTTTCAACCAAGGAACCTTAACTGCGTATGCAATTCAATTGAATGACTACATTCCAGATGGAATGAGTCTGGTAGATGGTGATTGGACAGCTACAGGTAGTATTGCCAACCTGAATACGCCAATTGCATGGCTCAATGCTGGAGATTCCACAACAGTCACTATTGATTTAAAAATCGATGATGATTATATGGGAGATTACCTGGTCAATATGGCTGAGGTTGATTCTTTCGAAGATGATATGGGTGGCAATCCATTAGATGAAGATTCCACTCCTGATGATGATGGAGAGAATGACGATGTAGTGAATGATGAAATCAATGAGGAACCACCAGTTGATGAAGATGACCACGATGAAGAAGGATTTGACGTCACTCAGATTTATGACCTGGCATTGTACAAAAAGTTGGCGACTGGACAATCTCAACCAGTAGAGCCGGGAGATACTGTACGATTTACAATTTTTGTTGTGAATCAGGGAACCTTGAATGCTTATGATGTTGAAGTTACTGACTACATTCCAGCAGATATGATATATCAAACTGCTATGAACACTGCCTTAATGACTTCTAATTCAAATGATTGGGCAGCAGATACGACCTATACCATTGTAGGTCCTTTGAGTCCAGGTGATACGACTTCGATTGACATCATTTTGATAATTGATGAAAATACAACAGCAGATATGCTCGAAAATGAGGCGGAAATTAGTGCAGCTGATGATGACACTGATAGTGGGAATACACCACCAAATGATGAAGATTCTGTCTTTGATGATTTGAATGATGACTTCATAGGTGGAAATAATTTTATACAAAATGAAAATGGCGACGAAGACGATCACGATTTTGAGCCGATAAGTTTGATTGAGATCCCATTAGGTAGTATTTCTGGAGAAACCTGGTTTGATTGCGACCCTGATGGAATTCACGACGGAGAAGATCCAATGCCAAATGTACCAGTCATGTTGATTGGAACAGAAGACAGTGGAGCAGCTGTGAATTTGTCAACGACTACAGCCAGTGACGGTTCCTATAGCTTCACTCATATCAAACCTGGTACCTATACCGTGAAGTTTGGATTCCCGAACGATCCAACTGGTTTGATGCTCACACTCCAGAACCAGGGAGGTGACGATACTATTGACAGTGATGCAGACCAAACTACAGGAGAATCTCACACGATTGTACTATTCGGTGAAGACATCACAGATGTTGATGCTGGATACAAAGACGCTGAGGCTCCAGGTATTCAGCCTGTGGATCCATTATTTGATACAGCAATGAATGGGGACACCATCATGGTTGAATGTGATCAAATTCCAACATTGGATAAAGATGATGTAATTGTTTGGGACAATATCACTGACACTTCTGACATACACCTTGTTTATAAAGACACAATCGTTTATTTAGCAGATAGTTGTGCATTGGAAGGATTCATTGAAATCCACAAGTGTACCTGGACAGCAACAGATGAGTGTGGGAATGAATCTCAATTCTGCTTGTACGTCAAAGTACAGGATACCACTCCACCAGTACTGATTTCTGCTCCACCAGCAGTTGATACCATCGAATGCGGAGAGCAAGAGCCAATGGATTTTCCTGTATTTGAAGACAATTGCGACTCACTGTTGCACATGGAAGCCATTTCAAGTATTTCGATATTGGATTCCTGCACTCAGGTTATTTCAAGATCATGGACGGTTTACGATGATTGTGGCAATTCCAACAGTTATGGACAAACCATATACATCATCGACACCACCCCACCTGCTATAGTAAGTGCACCTGCAGATGTGACGATTGAATGTGATGAACCGTTACCTACAGATGAGCCAATATTTGACGACGAGTGTACAGATTCACTGACAATAACAACTGCTTCCAGCATCTCTATGTTAGCTTGTGGAGAAATCATTGAACGAACCTGGACAGCTACAGATGAATGTGGACATGAAACCACGGTTACACAGATCATTACTATAGAAGATACGGAAGCACCGGAAATCACCAATGTACCTGATGATTTGACGGTTGAATGTGGTCTGATTCCAACTATCCTTTTTGGTGTAGAAGCGAATGATAATTGCGACCCAGATCCAGTGCTAATGGATACTGTGGTGACTACAGGTCAGGACCCATGCGTAGGATATGAGATATATCACATCTGGGTAGCGACAGACTCTTGTGGCAATGAAGCAAGAGATACGATGACAATGTTTGTTCAGGATACAGAACCACCTATTTTGAGTGAAGTACCTGCAGACGTGACGATTGAATGTGGTACGATACCTCCACTATTTGAAGAGCCAGATGTATTTGATCTATGCGATCAAAACATCACCGTATTCTTGAATGTGGAAGAAAGTGGTCAGGATTGCAACAAAGAATACCTATACATTTGGTCTGCAACGGATGATTGTGGCAATACTGCGTTGGATACCACCATTGTAATTCTTGAGGATACTACAGCACCTGTCCTTTCTGATATGCCTGGAGATGTGACCGTTGAATGTGCAGATGATGTGCCGACTGCTCCAGTCATCACGGCTACTGATAATTGTGACGATGCTGTAATCGTACTTGCGGACTCCACAATTGTTGGCAATCAACCGTGTGATTATCAAATTACCAGAACCTGGACAGCTATTGATAGCTGTGATAATCAGGTGACACATACCCAAATCATCACCATAAAAGATGATATTGCTCCTGTTATTTCGGGAGTACCGGGAGATGTTGAAGTAGATTGTACCGATGATATTCCATTGCCAAATGTATCTGTTACGGATAATTGTGACGATCAACCTGATGTACAATTGAGTATTGATACTATAGGCAGCGTAAATGATTGTGATTATATGATCATTCGGTTGTGGACAGCTACAGATGACTGTGGCAATGAAAGCACAGCATCTTATAAAATAACAGTTAAGGATACCATTCCTCCGGAAATAACTGGAATTCCTGATGATTTCACTTTGGATTGTGATGACGAATGTCCTCCACCTCCACAAGTGAGTATTTCTGATAATTGCGACGATGATCCCACTATGCTATTCGAAGAAGAAATTGAGGGCGATACGACGAGCTGCGAATGGCAAAAAGTATGGTCATGGAAGGCATTTGACGAGTGCGATAATTTGGTAGAATACAAAACCATTATCACATTTATTGACCAGGAAGGTCCAATTATTACGCCAATTCACCCAGATTTAGTCGGCTTAATGGATGGAGACACCATGATGGTAGAATGTGACAATGTACCATTACCAGATGAAAATGATGTAATAGCAGCAGATGATTGCAGTGAGGTAGATACCATCATTTTGATGGAAATGGTCAATAATGGCGATTGTTTGCAAGACGGATATCTTTTCATCATGACCTGCATTTGGAAAGCTTATGACGAATGTGGTAACGAAAGTACCTGGACGATTTATGTGAAAGTTCAGGATACTGTTGCACCTGAATTGCAAAATGTACCAGATGACATTACTGTTGAGTGTGATGATGTGCCAGATGTACCAGATGACATAACTGCTACTGATAACTGCGACGATAACTTAACAGTGGTTTACGATGAACAAAGGATTGACGGTAATTGTCCACACAATTATGAATTGATTCGAACTTGGTCTGTAACAGATGAGTGTGGCAATGAAACAGTTGAAACTCAAACAGTGACTGTGCAAGACACAACAGATCCTGTCTTTGCCAATGTTCCTGCTGATGTGACCATCGAATGTGATGATCCAATACCAACAGACGACCCAACCGCTTCAGATAATTGCTCAGATGAGGTCATTATAGATTATAACGAATCTGAAACACCAGGCAATTGTGTGGACGAATACATTCTTACAAGAATTTGGGTAGCTACGGATAGCTGTGGCAATTCAACTACCGTTCAACAAATCGTAACTATTGAAGACAATACACCTCCAGTCTTGGCAAATGTCCCGGCAGATGTGACCATTGAATGTGATGATCAAATTCCTACTGGATTCCCAACTGCCACTGATAATTGTGATGATGATGTTGACATTACAATGGAAGATTCTGAGGTTCCAGGAGATTGCCCACAGGAGAAAGTCATTACCAGGACTTTCACAGCAACGGACAATTGTGGTAACCAAAGTACGGCTGAGTGGGTGATTACAATAGAGGATAATACACCTCCGGTATTGGTCAATGTACCTGATGATGTGACTTTGGAATGTGATGAGGATTTGCCAACTGATAAACCAGACGTATCCGACAATTGCGATGACAATATTACGGTGGTCATCAACGATGATGTACAAGATGGTATTTGTGAAGACGAATATGTCATTACAAGAACTTTTACAGCCACAGATGATTGTGGCAATGAAGCTACTGCTACTCAAGTCATTACAGTAGAGGACAATACAGCTCCAGTATTCCTGAATGCTCCACAGGACATTACAGTGAATTGCGATGAAATTCCTCCGGCAGAAGATTGTCCTGCAGAAGATAACTGTGATGATGATTTAGTCTTATTATATGAGGAAGATTTGATTGGGGATCCTGATTCCTGCATCTACCAGCTGAAACGGCAATGGAAAGCAGTTGACAATTGTGGTAATCAGACTGATTTAGTTCAAATCATTACGGTACAAGATACAGAAGGTCCAACCATTACTCCGACTCATCCTGATTTAGCAGGTATCATGAACGGCGATACTTTAATGTTGGATTGCAATGATTTACCAGTACTTGATGAAACAGATGTTGATGTTACAGATAATTGTTGCGATAGTACTTCAGTTGAATTCGTCGAGTTTATTACACAAGCAGATTGTGAGGAAGATGGTTATTTGATGCTCATGCGTTGTGGCTGGGTGGCTACGGATTGCTGTGGTAATGAATCAGAATTCTTTGTTTACATCCTGGTTAAAGATGAAACTCCACCTACTTTAATGGGGGTACCTGATGATGTGACAGTTGAATGTGACGATGTTCCAGATGCACCAGATGTGACGGCAATGGATAACTGTGATAATGATCTGACTGTGGAGTTCGACGAAGATGAGGTTGATGGTAATTGCGAAGACGAATATCAGATTATTCGGGTATGGTCTGTAACAGATGATTGTGGCAATGAAACTACTGCCTCCCAAGTAGTAACGGTAGAAGATAATACAGCTCCAGTCTTATCCAATATCCCCGCAGATGTGACCATCGATTGCGATGATCCACTCCCAACTGATGAGCCAGATGTTGATGATAATTGTGATGATGATGTGGTAATCATTACTTCTGATTTCCCGGAACAAGGTTGTCCATTCACCATTACGAGAACCTGGACAGCTACTGACAATTGCGGAAATACTTCTACTGCAACTCAAATCATTACAGTTGAGGACAATACACCTCCGACTATCGATGCACCAGATGATATCACAATTGAATGTGATGAGCAATTGCCGCCAGATAATGCTTCAGCTTTTGACAATTGTGACTCTGACGTCGAAATGGAATTGGAGGAAGAAACTGAAGATTTGGCCTGTGGTCAAAGAATAACCAGAACCTGGACAGCAACGGATGATTGTGATAATACAAGTACAGCCGTTCAAGTCATTACCTTGACAGACACTACTGCACCTGAATTTGTAGATTCGCCACAAGACATAACAGTGGATTGTGATGACATTCCAGATCCTGAAGATTGCGTCGCAACTGATAATTGTGATGATGATGTGGAAACTGCCTTCACTGAGCTTGTAGATGATGATGACCCATGTGAGATTAAAATTAAGCGTATTTGGACTGCTGAAGATGATTGTGGCAATACCAGCTCTATTGAGCAGATTATCACAGTGGTGGATGATGAGGCTCCTGTCATAACGCCAAATCATCCTGAACTTCAAGGTGTCATGGATGGAGACACGCTTATGTATAGCTGCGAAGATGCGACAGTCTTTGGTTTGGAAGATGTAGATGTAACTGACAATTGTACAGATCCAACTGTAGAATTTGTTGAATTGATTACAGATGTTGGAGATTGTGATGAAGACGGTTATCTATTCATCATCAGATGCTGCTGGATAGCAGAAGACGAATGTGGAAATGTATCTGAATTCTGTATTTACGTGAAGATCTCAGATGAGAATCCACCCATGATCATGGATGTTCCAGATGACATCACAGTAGAATGCCACGAAATTCCAGATCCTGATATGAATGTGACGGGAATGGATGAATGTGATGACAACGTAGATATACTATTCAGTGAGTTCACTATTCCTGGTCCATGCGATGGTACATTTACCATCCAAAGAGAATGGACTGCAACGGATGATTGTGGTAATGAAACTACTGGTACTCAAATCGTAAACGTCGTGGATACAACACCACCACTCATAGTTGGGGTACCGGATGATATTACCGTTGAATGTGATGATATACCAGATCCTGATGACGATGTGAAGGCTATTGACAACTGTGATGATGATCCAATCCTCGAATTTGAGGAAATCATGTCAGGCGATTGTCCATATACCCTCACCAGAACCTGGAGAGCTTTGGATGATTGTGGAAACATGAGGGTGGCAACACAAATTATCACTGTGGATGACACCACTATGCCGGAATTGGTAGGCGTACCGGATGACATCACTTTGGATTGTATTGACGATGTGCCTACTCCTGCAAATGTAACTGCAGAAGATAACTGCGATGATGATCCAGATATCACTTACAATGAAGATATGCAAGGTGATAATTGTGATAAATCAATTACACGCACCTGGACAGCAACTGATGAATGTGGCAATACTACAGTAGAATCACAAACAATTACAGTTATTGACAACATCGATCCTGAAATCACGGGAATACCTGATGATATAACTGTAGATTGTGAAAACATTCCGGATCCTGCCACTGTAATTGCAACTGACAATTGCGATGACCAGGTCGATCTGGTATTTGATGAACAGATGTCAGATGGTTGTCCATATACTATTACAAGAACATGGACCGCGACGGATGATTGCGGCAATGAAACTAGTGGTCAGCAAATCATTACCGTATTTGATGATGTCATGCCAGAATTTGCAAATCCACCAGCAGATATCACGGTCGATTGTACTGAAATTCCAGATGCAGAAGATTGTCCTGCTACAGATAATTGCGATGAAGATTTGGAATACACCTTCCTGGAATTAGTTGGAACGGGTGATTGCGAATACGAGATCAAACGCGTTTGGACTGCTGAAGATGACTGCGGAAACCTTGCCACTGTAGAGCAAATTATTACAGTTGTGGACAACAGCCCACCAATCTTGACATTTACGAATCCATTGCTACAAGGACTACAAGACGGTGACATGTTGACTTTGGAATGCGATAGTCTTGTCTTCTTTGATGAAAATGACGCGATAGCTGTAGATGAATGCGACGCGGATGCTCAGGTAATGTTTATGGAGGGTACTCCAGAAATTGGGGATTGCGAGACAGATGGATACATCTCTCAAATATCCTGCACATGGATTGCAAAAGATGATTGTGGAAATGCTGATTCCGTTACCTTACTCATCAAAGTTGTGGATACCGAAGCACCCGTATTTACAAATGTTCCTGATGATTTGACAATAGATTGTGATGGAGACATTCCAGCAGCAGTTGATCCTGAAGTTGAGGATTGTACAAATGTAAGCGTTGAATTTGATGAGGAAACTGATGTGAATGGTTGTACTACAATTGTCACAAGAACATGGACAGCTACGGATGATTGCGGCAATACATGGACAGCTTCCCAAAGCATCACAAGAACAGACAATTCAGCACCAGTATTTGCGAATATTCCCGCCGATGTAACGATTGGATGTAATGATCCATTACCAATAGATGAACCAACTGCAAGTGATTCCTGTGGAGATGTGACGATTACATCTGAAGATGAATCTGAGACAAATGGATGCACGGAGACCATTACCAGAACCTGGACTGCCGTTGACGAATGTGGAAACGAAGCCACTGCAACGCAAATTATTACTAGAACAGATGACACGCAGCCTGTTTTTGCAAATATTCCTGCTGATGTAACGATTGACTGTGAGGCTCCACTGCCAACAGATGAGCCAACAGCTTCAGACGATTGTGGGGATGTTACAATGACTTCAAACGATGATTCTCAAGTGAATGCTTGTACTGAAATCATTACCAGAACCTGGACTGCTGTTGACGAATGTGGTAACGAAACCACTGCAACCCAAATCATTACCAGAACGGATGATGCGGAACCAGTATTCGCAGATATTCCAGCAGATATCACCATCAATTGCGATGATCCATTGCCAACTGATGAGCCAACAGCTACTGATAATTGTGGGGATGTTACAATGACTTCAAACGATGATTCTCAAGTGAATGCTTGTACTGAAATCATTACCAGAACCTGGACTGCTGTTGACGAATGCGGTAATGAAGCCACTGCTTCGCAAATTATCACCATTGAAGACAATACTGCACCAGTATTGGTTGGTGTACCGGATGACTTATTGGTGGATGCAGATGGTGGTGAAACAGTACCGAATCCAGCAACTGTTACTGTAACTGATAATTGCCAAGATAATATCGTCGTAGGTTTCATGGAAGTTCAGGATTCAAGTGATTGTGAAATTATTATCACCAGAACCTGGTCTGCAGCTGATAGTTGTGGAAACAATGTATCAGATTCACAGACGATAACTGTCCTGATGAATAACCTGAATGTTCAAATCGTTTCTACTTCACCTGAGAGTTGTGATGAGAATGATGGAGCAGCGGAATTGTCACCTCAGTCCTTGTCATATGCCTGGAGTGATGGTGGTAATGGATTTTCAAGAAATGATTTGGCTGCTGGAACTTATACTGTAACTGCCACGAGCAATGCAAATTGTTCGAACACCATTACCGTAATCATTGAAGACGATTGTGATTGCATAGAACCACAAATTGACCAATTGGTAACTACCAATACAACTTGTGGGGAAGACAATGGAGTTGCTACTGTGACCGTCATTGGAAATGCTTCTGATTACACCTATACCTGGAGTCCTGACTTGGGTGTCTCAGCAAGTTCTGTTGATAATTCAAGAACAGATCTGCCTGCTGGAACCTATGACCTTACCATTTCCAACCCATTATTCTTGGATTGTGAAATTGTGGTACAGCTTGTAGTAGGTGACTCAGATGTACCAACAGTGAGTTCAGTTGTAACTCCAGCATCATGTGCAGGAAACGATGGAACAGTAAGCTTTAGCCCATTGAATTACACTTATGAATGGGGTGACTTTACAGGAGCGACAAGAACAGATTTGGAGCCAGGAACCTATCAGGTAACTGTTACCACAGCTGACTTGTGCGTAATTGTAGAAACCATTCTGGTACCATCAGATTGCGATTGTATAGAACCTGTTCTAGATATCTTGTCGCTTACACATACCAGTTGTGGGGAAGACAACGGAGCAGCAACTATCAATCTGACCGAGGACGAATCACTTTACGTCTTTGATTGGATTCCAAACCTAGGAACCCCAACAGGAATTGCAGGAAATTCCAGAACGGACCTGCCTGCAGGTGATTACCTCGTGATAATCGTATATGATGACAATGATAGTTGTGAATTGAAAATAGAATTCACCATAGACCCATCGAATCCAGTCCAACCTTCAGTCTCTGAAAATAATGCAGAAACATGTGTAGGCGGTGATGGAGATGTTGTCCTGGTTCCTGATACCTTGACTTACAACTGGAGTGATGGTGGAACTGGCGACCAGAGAGATGATTTGGTAGCTGGTGTTTATACCATTACTGCTACAGATAATTCAGGTTGTTCAAGCACCTTTGATGTAGAAGTACTGAACAATGGTTTGATGAATGTAGAAATTGTCACCAACGACCCTGCCGATTGCGATGAGGAGAATGGATATGTGGTACTATCTCCTGATAGTTACACTTATGATTGGAGTGATGGCGGTACGGGTTATTGGAGGGATGATCTTCCTGCCGGAACCTATTTGGTCAACGCTACTGGAAATGTTCCTGGTTGTTCAGGTCTTGTGACAGTGGTTGTTGAAGAAATAGACTGTAAAGATTGCCCAGACATATTCTACATGGATACCATGAATCTATTGACCATGTTGGATACAACTTCAGTTTGTATTCCTGTACCATACATGACCATCAATGATTACAATGTAACCATTGACGGTGTGCCATACAGCTTGCCAATTGATGATTGCAACAGTACACAGGTAGTATTCTACACTTACTCCACCCTGGTACTTGGCAACTGGACCGGACCATATGCAATTGATTGGATCTTTAACGGCTCCAGTATGGTGGATACCGTAAATACCATTGATGAATTGGTAGACTTTATGAATTCTGTTGATGTCCTTGGATTCTGGATGAATGATCCATCGACAACATCAGTTGTAGGAGGCGATTTCAATTCCAACTACGGTAATTTGAATATTGTGGATATTCCTACTCAATTGAGTTTCTCTACTCAACCAAACTTTACCACCATTCCAATGGGCTCTGAAATTCAGATTCCAGGGTTGGGCACCTTTGAGTTAGTGATTACTGAAGTTACAGGAGATTGTTCGGATACACTAATAATTGTTATTGACCAAGGGCCTTCACCACTTCCAGGTGATTTCATTGATGCTGAGTTTGCTGCAGTGGGAATGAATTGTGATTTCAACCTTCCAACGGTCTGTGTTGAAATTCCATACAATGATATGGGCGACTATATCATTACCAATAATGGTCAGCCATTCACTGGTACGCTTGAACCATGTAATTTTGAGGCAAGTAGGTACTACAATTATCTCAATCTTCCTGGCTTAGGTAATGATGGACCATACTCAATAGATGGATGGACGATCAATGGAGTAGCCTTCTCCGGCATATTCAACACAATAGGAGAATTGGCAACTATGATGAATCAGTGGGATGCAAATGGTAGCTGGGAATTAGATGTTACCGGTTATAACATCCTTGGTGGTGAATCAGGTAATAATTATGGCTCGATGACCATTAGTCAAACCAGCTCAGGAATCATTTCGATTATAGAAGTGAATTCCAATTATCTGCCGAACTCTACTGCCATCGTTCTACCTCCTGGTATGAATGAACTCATAGTGACCAGAATAATAGATGGGGTGGCTGATACATTAACAGCAGCTATTGCTTGTGTGACACCTGAACATATGTACAATGAAATCATCGTGAATCAGCAGGATACCATCTGTCTTGAATCAGATGAATTGATGGGCGACATCATGGAAATCTACAATATCTGTGAAGACCAAAACAATGGTTCGACTGCCTTTGACATCATTCCAGGAACAACTTGCATTAGTTGCATTGGACTGGCAGAAGGCAATAGCGAAGCCTGCTTCGTCATCTGTGATGAATATGGTCTTTGTGATACAACTTATATGGAAGTAGATGTGCGGGCATTAGATCAGCCACAATCTCAATCAGATACCATGTACACTGATTTGAATACCATTGTGGTGGGCAATGTCACGAATAATGATTATCTGCCAGATGCCATCACCTCTATGACAATCGTTCGCGACCCGGAAAATGGTACTGCGACCATCAACCCAGACGGAACCATTTCTTACGAGCCTTACGAGGATTACTGCAACTCCTACCCAGGTGCCAATCTCGATTTCTTGATGTATCAAGTTTGCACCGATGGCGGTTGCACGACCTCTATCGTCTATATCGAAGTAGAATGTGGTGATTTGGTCATCCATACTGGTTTTAGTCCAAATGGAGATGGCATCAATGACTTCTTCCATATAGAAGGACTGGGCAATTATCCAGAGCACAAACTCTGCATCTTCAGTCGCTGGGGTACCAAAGTCTTCTGTACTGAAGAATATAAAAACGATTGGGGTGGTACCTGGAATGCCAATGACCTACCTACAGGTACTTACTTCTTTGTACTGGATGTGGGAGATGAGGAAAGATATACGGGCTTTGTGCAGATCAATAGATAACGCAAGTTGCGTTATCTAACCAAAATATTTCTTTTTGAAGGGCGAGGACTTTGTTCTTGCCCTTTTGTTTTATGGGTTTTATTTGTTAAAAAGTTATCACTTTTGGATTTTTGATTTTATTGAATAAATTAGCCCTCCCTAGATTATAATAAAACTCCTGCCATGAAAAAAGCATTTCCCTTACTATTCTTGTCTTTCCTATATTTTCCAGCCCTTAGTCAAAGTATGGAGGCAGAAGATGTAGATTGTCCATGTGCCAAGGAAATTGAACAACGTTTTGAGAGGGATAAAGAAAAATATAAATTGGATATGCAATGCTACACCATGTGTATTTACATTGACATACGAAAGTGTCAGTTGTCCTGTACAGACGAACCAGATAGACGAAGCGAGATACAACGGGTAATCAGCCAGATGGAGAGTAACACTTCTGCAGTGGGTTGTCCATGTAATTCCTTTTCAGGCTCATTTAGTGGAAATTATGGGATGTCTCCCCCTTCCAATAACTGGGGTTCTTCAAATAGCACCTTCAATATTTCAGATTCCTATTTTAATTCAACCTATAACCCTTACGGTCATCTTGATGCAAATCTATATGACAACACTGGCTTTTCACTTCAACATTTTGATGGAAGTATGGAAACATCTGTCCAGGCTGCCGCAATAGGACTCATCAAAACCATAGATAAGGGCGAGCTTGATGGTGATTTAATTGTAGGGGGAGTGGGTATTGTTGCAAATGTCATTGACCAAAAAAGAGAAAGAGAGCGCCAGGAAGAAGAATATCGACAACAACAGGAAGAGGAAAGGCAAAGGATTTTAGAAGAAGAGCGAATCAAACAGGAAAAAATGAAGGAACAAAGAATCAAATACATTAGCCATCTTAATGATGCTACATTCCCGATAGAAGCACCCAATGTGGATAATTATTTCTTTTTTGTCGTGCAAGAAGAGGAGCAAATTCTTTCCTTTTCGGAGATATTTAATGCCCCTGCAAAATTTGACAATAGCCTTCCATATAAATCTGATTTGATAAGTGATTTTAAACGATCAAAAAACAAGGAAAAAGTATGGGTTCAAGGCGTATTCGAAAGTGAGGAACATGCCAAGGCAGCAAAAAAAGTAATTGCTGGTTCTGCATTGAATCATAGTTTTCAATTTGCGGATGAAATACCCTATAAATTTACTCCTTCTTATTCTACAGCTACATCTCAGAATGCAACCCAAAATGAAGTAGATTATTGGGGGACTAAGAGTTCTGATAAAAACGAGAATAATTCAAAAATCACTGAACAAACTCAAAGCAGTAATAATTATTGGGGCATTAGTAAAGGAGTCAAAAAAGAAGAACAAAATGTAGGTTCAGATAAGGAAAATGATGAATCTGAAGGCGAATCAAGTAATTCGGATAATTTCTGGGGAGTTTCAAAAAGTGAAAAAATGGAGAGAGCGAGTGAGCGCAAGGAAGATTTCCCGGAAATCTCCTCTCAGCTAATCGTCAGTGGTGATGACAATGCTCAAGCACCTTCATTTCTGGCTAGCTCTCTTACAGAGGAAGAAGAAATAGCTATTTTGGAAGGTTATTGGATGAGACTGCAAGATTCTTTAGTTCTGTATTTTAAAAAGCATCCCGACAACGCTTTTACTGGCTACCGAGTAGATGCTGGCAGTTCCATCTGGAGATATAAAGGCTCGGGATACAATGTGGAAAAAGGAACGGTTTACGTTTATGGCAATCTTGACCAAACTGAAGAATTGGATTATGCCATAAATCTAAAGGACATAAGAAATGTTCCAGGGCAAGGCTGGGTTTGTGATGTAAAATACACCAAAGTGGCAGGCAAAAACAGAATGATTGAAATGTTTTATCAGCCAGCCAATCTGCAGTTTCTAAACAATGGTTGTTATATCCAGGTAGAAGGAAACATCGTTTTTCGAAAATTAACCAAATACAAACCTAAACGCCTCTATGCCCGCATCGATCCCATTAATGGCTTGGAAGAGGAATTTACCATTGCAGATGTAGAATATCCCGATAATTGCGAAGAACCAGCCGTTCATGAAAACTCTATGCCACTGGACTATATTCTTGTTGAGCCTTCCACAGACAATCATTCAGATGAAAAAGTAGCCGGAGAGGAAGACAAGCCACTGGCTCAAAATCTAAAAAGATATCCCTGGTGTATGTCTGAAAACGAAATAAATAATGGCGTAAATCCGGAAATCAAAGTCTCACTTGAACTCGCAAGTGATATTGCCGGAAATTACACATCAAAGAACACTGATGGTGCTGAATCAATTGTTTTAAGTTTGAATGAAGATGGAACAGGCAATTATTTTAATCAAAGTACAGCGACAAGCATAGATATTAAATGGGGACTTTATATAAACAGAGAAGGAAAATTAATTTTGAATGATAGAGAAGCAGGAGCAAAACATTACAAAATGTTGATTACTTCTGAAAGTATCGAAAAAAAATTGACGGGATTAGGAGACGGTCCTTGTGGAATTGATTGGATAAAACTGTCAAACACTGAAAACCCTACACTTGTTCGATCAAAACTAGTCCGGCAATAACTGAATTTAAGGAAATACAATTACAACATAACCTCATTTAATCGAAGCAAATAATTAACAAAACACTGTCAACAAAATGAAAAATCTATTTACCTGTCTCTTCTTTTTGATTTCGATAAGTTCCTTTTCACAAACCAAGGATTTGTTGGCCAAGTCAGAGTTTATGGCCGCTGAAAAGTCCTACCAAGAAGGTGATTATGACAAATCCATTGACCATTTGGATAAAGCCAAGGAAATATTGGAGAACACAAATCCCATTCTTCAGTATTTGTATGTAAAATCCTATTTTGGAAAAGGTGATTGGGATAAAGCTCAATCAGCCCTGGAAAAATATTTTGAAATAGCAGACGAAAGCGATCCTAAATACCAGGAAATGGTCGCCATCATTTCAAAAATAAGAGACCAAAAAGAACAAGAAACTTTAAGTGTGAATATTGGCGATGAGGAATGGGAAAAAATTCAACATTCAAAAAACATAACAGATTTAAAAGAATTTGTGCTCAAATACCCCAAAAGCCAATATGCCGAGGAAGCAAAAAACAAAATCGAGGAACTCAATTCTACCAAAAAAGAAAGCTTGATGGTTTTGATCCAAAAGGAACAGGAACAAATTGATTTCTATCAAACAAAAATAAAAAAACGAAAAAAGCGCGCTATTACCAGCTACATTGTAGGTCCTTTAAGTATAGGTTTAGGATTAGTGTTGGGATTTAGAGAAAGTGTTCAGGAAGATGAGGATTACAAGTATATTGGGGAACAGATACTATTAGTGGGTGGAACTGGACTGGTCCTTTTTGGAGTATTTAATACGGGCAACAAAAAAAATAAACGGAAACTTAAACAACATATCCTTCAAAAAGAAATCTATGAAAAACAAGCCAATGAACTTTCTTTCCAGCTTCAACCTTCCTCCAACTCTTTTGGGCTGGCTTTTAAAATTGGTTTTTGAAAAGACTAAGTAGGTTGAATTATTAAATCGTGGAATTCTTGTGAGCCTTCAGCCCACAAGGGAACTTTCGGAGGCAATCGCCAAAGATTTGGGCAAATTGCCCAAATCTTTGGCGATTGCCTCCATAAAAGTCTTTGGCGCAGCTTGCTGCGCCCCCTTTAGCACGCTAAACACATACTAAGTAGGTTGACCTATTAAATAATGATTTTTAAAGCAATTATTTAATAGGTCAACCTACTTATAGAAAATATTCAATCTAAACTGTGAACTATGAAAGGTTTTTTAATCATCCTGTTTTTATTTCCTACAATATCGGGATTTGGTCAATCTAAACAGGTGATGGCACAATCAGAGTATATGGCAGCAGAGGAAGCCTATGGTAATGGAGACTATGAAAAAACGCTGAAGCACCTGAATCTCGCCAAAACATATTTAGGCAAAAGCAATCCTCCGATTCAATATTTATTTGTAAAATGCTACCATTCTCTTGAAGATTGGTCTGAAGCAGAAACGGCAATTAGCAAATATTTTGAAGTATCGGATGATACCGATAACTATTATTTGGAAATGGTGAAGCTTTTGAGTGATATCAAATCTGGCAAATCAAATAGTGAGGAGGAAAATCGAATATGGGCAGCTGCCAAGAAAGAAAATAGTTTTTCTTCTCTTGAAAATTACCTCAAAAAATTTCCAAAAGGAAAACATGTTGAAGAAGCAAGAGAGCTCCTGGGAGAGATAGAATGGGAAATCGCAAAAGAAATAGGAACTAGAGAAGCTTTTGAAAAATTCAGGAAGAAATACCCGGAAAGACTTCCCGAATTTGGGATGGGCGCTTCCAGGATAGAAATGGTTTTAATCTTACCTGGATCTTTTCAAATGGGGGGAGTCATGCATGCCAAACCTGAACACAAAGTGACCATTACCAAACCTTATTACATGGGAGTTCTCCCCATAACGATAGAACAATGGAATCGAATAATGGGAGAGACCAAACCCATTCAATCTACTTGCCCAGAATGCCTGGCGACTGAAATGACCTGGTTTGAAGCAGAATATTTTATTGAGAAACTAAATGAATTCGAAAATGTAAGTGCTTACCGATTTCCCACAGAAGCAGAGTGGGAATATGCAGCTTCTACAGGGGCACTCAAGGTTAGGACTGAGAATAAGATAGGTGAATGGTGTTCAGACTGGTGGAGCCTCGATTACTATAAGATAAGTCCTGAATTTGATCCTCAGGGACCAAAAGAAGATAAAAAATATAGAGTTGTAAGATTTCCCGAATATTCCATTAAAAATAGAGGAGGAATGAAACCAGAAAAAGCTAAAGAAAGCATTGGATTTAGGGTTCTTTTTGAAGTCAAGTAATAGGTTAATAGGTTACATTAAACCCTGTTTCGCTGGTCTATAATCAAGAGGAGGCTGAATTTCTTTTTTAGCTGCTGAGTTAGTTTCAAAAGTCAAAAACCTCCAAATTTTGACCCAAGTTGAATTATTACTACCTTTAAGTAGATTCTTATCCAAACATTCTCATCTAAATTGAGAACAAACACTAAAACTTTCCTTATTTAACTGCGAAGTTGCCTATAGTTATTTTAACAGCAGTTCTCCAAGCCCATGAAATTAAAACATTCATAATCAATGACTTACAACCCAACCCAATCAATAATTAAGACAACTTCTACAAAAAATTGAAATAAAAAATGAGAACTTCTATTTCAACACTCTGCTGCTTTTTTTTCCTGTTGTTAATCTCATGTAGTAAAGAAGATTTAAAAACGATCTATGTAGATGCCGGATCGGTCGATGCTTTGGAGCAAGCTATTGAAGACGCAGGTGAAGATGGAGTCGTTATTTTAAGAGCCGGAGAGCATCATGAATCCGAGGGAATTGAAATTGACTGTGTTGCAAAAATTCAAGGGGAAGATGGGGCCATTTTAATTTTCGATACTAAACCAACGGCTGATTCCCTTAAGAAGGAGGATGTAAGAGAAATTTCTCTTGACATTTACAACTGTCCTGGACTTATTATAGAGAATATTGAATTCAGAGTTAAAGATGAAATCATGGGTGGCGGCTCTGCAATATTTATTGATAATTCAGATGATGTGATTGTCCGAAATTGCAAATTTTTTAACCATCAATATACCATCACTGTTCAGGAGTCAGATAGGGTAAAAATAGAAGATAACATCATTGAGAGTTCTGAACTTTGGAAAAACCCAGCAATTAAGGGTTTTAAATGCAAAGGAGTTTTGGTAATTAATGGAGAAGAGGCAGAATTGAGGAGAAATACCATTTCCAAAGGGCTTGTCGGTGCCCATCTTAGTGATATAAATGGCATTTTTGAAGATAACAACTCCTCTTTTAATCACATAGGTATCCTTCCCTGTTCCGTACCCGACAGCTCAGGATTATCCCCAAGAATGGCCTCACTGGGAGCCGAGGTTCCAAGCGAAGACTGGATTATACAAAATAATACTTTTGAACATAATGCCTGGTTTGGAATTTTAATTTACGACGGAGCAAAGAGATGTACACTCATCAACAACAATGTTAATAATAGTGGAGCTGGCTTACCTAGGGAAGCTTGGCCAGGGGTTACAGGGGCTGATATAGAAATTGGAACCGTGTCCGAGGCTTTCGGTTTTGTTGCTCCTAAGACAGAAGGCAACTATATAGAGGTAGGAGCTTATCCGAATGTTAGGATAAAAGATTGTGGCGAAGGCAGTACGATTGTTGGAGGTGGAATAATTTTGGATCCTGCTGTTAATCCTTGCTTGTAGAAGCCTACTCCTTGAATAAAAAGACAAACTGCAGCGGTTGAGTATGTGTTTAGCGTGAATCGAGGTCACGTTGGATAGCTTCCAGAACAGTATCCT
>JBGTQJ010000025.1:131968-135166 GCA_041941305.1 Saprospiraceae bacterium | reverse complement strand
GGGAAACAGAAGGAATCCGCTTATTTTGGCAAACAGCTACAGAGACACAGAACAAAAAATTTGAAATCGAAAGAAGTAGCGATGGCTTATCATGGGAAACGATTGGAGAAGTATTGGGAGGTGGCACGACATTCGAGCCTCGGGATTATTCTTATTTAGACAAAACGCCGCCAGGAGATTTGACTTATTACCGCCTTAAAACTATAAGCTATAGCGGTGGAGTTGGCTATTCAGGAATAATAGCGGTGGAAGGCTTGGAAACGAAGCAGTGGCGAGTATTTCCGAATCCAGTGGGGGATATATTGCATGTGGAATTTTCGAAAATCACAGAAGGTAAACTGACCATACAGGACTGGCGAGGAGTGGAGGTGATTGCGCATGATTTTTTCAATCAAAAAAGCTTGGAACTTAATCTGTCTTCTCTGCCAGCCGGAATTTACTATTTGAATTACGATAAAGGCATTGGACAACGGATATTTAAGCATTGAAAGAGAAGCATATCCTTGATGCGTAGGTGATTATGCCTGTTTACAAATTTAACAGGTTCACTTTTGTTAAATAAATTTGAATTCCTTAATTTTCCTCCATGATTGTTAAAATTTGAATCAAGGGTCATTAAGCAATTTTAAAATAACCTATTGAAAAACCAGTGGAATTTCCCTCATTTTTTTCCTGCTATTTTTTCAAATCAAAAAAACGGGGATAAAAATGGTTTGTCCATGAAAGAACTGGAAAACGCATTTTCCTATTCAGGGCGGCCATTTAGAAGTCTCCTGAAATCTGGCTTTCACTCAAAACGTTACTATCGCTTTAAATGGTTATATATTAAAAGCTGTTTTGGCAGAGGTAATAAGAGCTTGTTTTAAATTCCATCAATTGGCTGCAAGCGACAAATTTCATCCTGTACTTCGTTAAATTTTTCGCCAGATTGCCCGCATTTGGCTACAAAATTTGCCTCGTTCAGAACAAAATTTGCTCTCTCTCGCTCAATCATGGAAAATTAAACAAGCTCTAAAAGGTGTCAAAGCATGCTCAAATTGCTTTATCCGTGGTTTTGGAACTTGATTATTTAACCGCATAACTATTTACATGCTATGATGTGCAGAAAGTTACTTGAAATAACAGCAAATGGTTTTGTTTTGCTTCTTTTTATTTCATTTTTAAAACCCCTGTCAGCAGCTACTTGTACCTGGAATGGTGGCACGGGAAACTGGAACGATTCTGCTAACTGGAGTTGTGGTGTGGTGCCGGATAGTGATGATGATGTGATTATTAGCTCCGGAGTAGTTACACTCGATTTGACATCCACAGTGCTTTCTTTAAGCATGAGTTCAGGAGGTAAGCTGATTTTGGATTTTAACCTGACAGTTTCCGGGAATGTGACACTCAGTTCTAATAATGATACCGAGATAAGTGGAACTGGTGATTTGACTATCAATGGTGATCTTGATTGGACACGTGGTACCATAAAAGGCTCTGGAGCTCTAAGTCTAGCTGGAAATTTCATTGGAACCAATGGAAATTTTACTTTAACAACCCGTTCCTTGTCGCTTACTTCAGGCGGAACACTTACCAATTCTACTTTTACCATCACTGACAATGCTGTATTGACCATCCCTTCGGGACAAAAACTTTCCACTCATACCAGTACTTTAGCTGGCAATAACGTCAATGAATTCATTGTAAATAATGGAACCATTGAAACAACAAGTGCTGGGAAGGTTTCCATTAATTTTATGACACTTACAAACAATGGGACTTTAAAGATAACGAGTGGCGACCTTTGTTTTTGTGGGTCCTCCAACTCTGCACACACCAACGCAACGATTACCATTGCTTCGGGTAGTAAACTGGAACATGATAGTGGAACCTCTCATGATTATGACAATTCTTCGATTTCGGGAGCCGGAACTTTTGAAACAAGTACAACTGTGGACATAAATGCAGGGACTACCATAACAACTATTGTGGACGTTGCTTTTTCCACCTTGACAATAAACGCAGCCCAAACTTTACCTTCGGCCTCAATTGCCGGAACCATGAGCCTCGCAGCTAATGTGACTATTTCAGGCGATTTGGATATTCCCTCCGGAAGTATTTCAGGCACGGGCAATCTGACTGTAAACGGAAACATGACCTGGACATCCGCAGAAATCCTTGGAACGGGTACATTAACGCTTGCAGGGACGCTTACTTGTTCTAGTAACACAACTTTGGAGCGGTCGCTTTCGCTCAGTTCCGGAGGAACTTTCACGAATGTTAGCATAGACATTGATGACAATGCCGTCTTGGAAATCCCTGTGGGACAAACCCTGACTATTAATAATGGAAATGCCACCAGAACTTACAGCGGTGATGGCACCGGAACCATTGAAAACAATGGAACCGTCACCATGTCAGGTGCAGGAGTAATTAATTTTTCAGATTTGGATTTTGTCAATAAAGGATCTTTGACGGTTTCGTTGCTTCGACTTGATTTTGAACCTTCTTTTACCAATGCGATATTTTCGAACGATGGCGCGACTACAACGATTAGTTCCGGTTCAACGATTGAGTTATCCAATAATGATGCGCATACTCTTGCAAATACTACCCTAAATGGGCCCGGAACGCTGTGTATAAAAAGCGGCACCGTGACCATTGAAAATACCTCAACTGTTGCCAATAACCTGGATTTGAAAATCAGCGGTGGTACATTGGTCATCAATGTCTCAGTAACCTTCAACTCAGTAACCCAAACGGGAGGTAGCATCACCGGCACCTCAAATTTCTCTGTGACCACGAACATTACCATGAGCGCCGGTTCCATCTCCCGTACCAGTCCAACCACAATAACGATTGGTGGGAATTTGAATTTGAGCGGGACTGTCACGATTTCAAATGTTTCCATAACCCCTGGAACCGGCGGCACCTGGACGAACGCCAATGTCACATTAAATAATAGTGCAACCATAACCAACCCTGTTGGACAAACACTGACCCTGACAGCTACTTCTAACCGCACCGTTTCTGACGGAGGTAGTGGTACCAATTCGATTGTAAATAATGGATTGATGGAAAATACAGGAACGGCTATTTATACCATCGCTGTAAGCTTCACCAATGCTTCGGGAGCTCAACTTCAGGCATTGGGAGGCACCATCAAATTTACAGGCAATCTGGACAACCAGGGAACCATCATGGGTACTGCAACGATAG
>JBGTQJ010000025.1:76351-131958 GCA_041941305.1 Saprospiraceae bacterium | reverse complement strand
ACACTTTCCAATGTAGCAGTAACGCCTGGCGGTGGCGCCACCTGGATGAATGCCAACGTCACGATGAACAATAACGCTAGCGTGACCATCCCAATTAATCAAACTTTCACACTCACAAATACCTCCAACCGAACCATTACAGATGGCGGAAGTGGCACGAATACCATTACCAATAATGGAGTTGTACAGAAAACAAACACTGGAATTTATACGGTGGGGGTGGGATTTATTAATGCTTCGGGTGCAGAAGTTACCATACTCACAGGCACCTTGAAATTTACAGGCAATCTGGACAACCAGGGAACCATCATGGGTACTGCAACGATAGACTTAACCGCTACCACGGTATTGGACTACGGTGCCTGGGCTCCCGGCACTTCTGCCGGAACACTCGAAGTGAAAGGCGACTTCGAAAGTGAATGCCTGGAAATGGAATTGGGTAATCAGGGCTCTGGTGTCATCAAAGACCTCCTCGAAGTGACTCAGATTGCCAACCTGCAGGGAATTTTAAATGTAGAATACCTGGGAGGAACAGTTCCCCCTGGAAGCCATGAAATAATCAATTGTGGGGGTGCCTCACCCTGCATCAATGGCACCTTTACTACAGTCAATCTACCACCAAATTGCGTTGGATGCACCATTGATTATCAGGATCAGGCAGTGTTCCTGGTGAACAATAACCCCATTCAGTTTTCAGGGAGTTGTGCCTGGAATGGAGGCAATGGCGACTGGTTCGACCAAAATAACTGGGATTGCAACGACGTCCCCAATGCAGACGATACCGTTAGCGTAGCTGCCAATCAAATTACAATTAATCAACCTGTTTCAATTTCTGTTTTGAATTTATCCGGTGGCGATTTGACTGGTAATGGAAATCTCACAGTAACCAATAATTTCAATTGGTCGGGGGGAGCTTTAACCATGGCAGGCACTCATAGTGTCGGACCTGTAGATTGGAATGGTAACTTGTTTTTGGCGAATTGCAACCTGACGATGGCAGCGGGTGGCCTTTGGAATAATCCAAACTTGACCTTATCAAACAGTTCCGTATTGAATCTTGCAGCCGGACAGACGCTGAACATGAATATTTCCTCCCCCTCCAACCTGGGTAATAGTGGTGGAGTCTTCAATAATCACGGAACTTTGGTTAAAAATGGCAATGCACCATTTACCATCAACACGCCTTACGACGGTTTGGGATTCACCAATATATTGCAGGGTGTTTTGGCATTCACCAATTCTTTCAATAATACAAATGGCACTGTAACGGGTATCGGATTAATAGATTTATTGGCAGCCGCCGTGCAATCCTATGGAATCTTTGCTCCCGGTACTTCCCCCGGAACCCTTACAGTAGAGGGAGATTACACAAACCGCAGGCTAGATGTGGAAATCGAAGAAAACGCTGGAATGGTGGAAAATGATTTGCTCATCGTGAGCGGTAACGCTTCTCTTGGAGATACCCTGGACATTGCTCATACAGGAGGAACCATTCCCCAGGATGAGTATTTATTGCTGCAATGTAATGGTGGTGCGAGCTGTCTCAGTGGCACCTTTACCACTGTAAACTTCCCTGCCTTTTGCGGAGGTATTTGCAGCATTGTTTATACAGGCAACACCGCTTCACTGATGTATGGGTTACCTGTGCCTTTGGAGCTGATATTGTTTCAGGGAAAACGGGAAACAGAAGGAATCCGCTTATTTTGGCAAACAGCTACAGAGACACAGAACAAGAAATTTGAAATCGAAAGAAGTAGCGATGGCTTATCATGGGAAACGATTGGACAAACATTGGGAGCTGGTACATCCTTAGATAAAAGAGATTATGAATATCTAGATAAAACCCCATTGGAAGGATTGAATTATTACCGCTTGAAAAGCCTGAGTTTTAGTGGCATAGCGGATTATTCCAAAACTATTTTTGTGGAAGCGAAGGAACAGACCTGGCGCGCATTCCCTAATCCTGTTCAAGAAATTTTGACCCTGGAATTCTTAGAAAAGCCAATAAGTGTCGTAAGTTTATTGGATTGGACAGGCAAAGTGGTTTTGTCTCAAAATTTTAAATATGAAACACAAGGAAGCTTTGATATGACAGACCTGCCACAGGGTATGTATGTATTGAAAATGCCAGATGGCACAAGCCAGGTAATTGTAAAAAACTAACACTATTTGTATATGAAACAAACATTCATCTACCTCTTTTTTTTCTTACCCATTTTGTTAGAGGCGCAGTCTTTTGACACATTGACTGTCCTTGGGGAGATAAATGATCTGCTCGCCAGTTCTAAAAATAATATCAGAAGCCGCAACTATACCGAAGCCCTAAATTTGACTACTTCAGCAAAAAAAATGGCTGTAGATCATTTTGGAAACCGCGATACGATTTATGCAGATTGCCTGGCGATTGAGGGACTTATTTTTCAACGCAGCCGAAAAATGTTAGAAGCAGAAAGTGCCTATAAAGCATGCGTATCCATCCGGGATTCTGTGTTTGGGGTAAACTATCTTCGTAGTGCTAATGTGTTGTCTAATTTGGGAGTTTTGCTTAAAGATATGAATCGTTTTGAGGAAGCGGAAAAAACACTTTTAAGAGCCAGAGACGTCAAAGGACTTCTTCTGGGGACAGATAACATTAGCTACTCAAATGTGCAAAACTTCCTTGGTTTACTATATCGGGAAATGGGCCGCAACAAAGAAGCAGAGGAGCATTTTTTGGCAGTAAAAAAAGTCCGCAGCAGGCTCAAAGGCAGACAACGGGTTAGCTATGCGGCGATTTTAAATAATCTGGGTATTTTATACCGGACTATGGGGCGCTTTGAAGAAGCAGAGGAGAATTTATTGGAAGCAAAAAAGATCAGACAAGAAATTTATGGAACAACCCATCGCCTTTATGCCGAAGTCATCAACAACCTGGCAAACCTATATAGCGACAGTCGCCGCTCAGATGAAGCAGAAAATTATTTGCTGGAAGCGAAAAAAATTCAGGAAGCCTCAAAACCTGAGGGTGAGGAGGTGGCTCAAATTCTTGAAAACCTGGGTATTTTGTATCGTCAATTGGGACGCTTTGAAGAATCGGAACAATGCTACCAAAAATGTATAGAAATCTGGGAAAAAACTGTTGGCGAAACCCATCCAACATATGCCAGAAGTTTGGACAATTTAGGTGCACTTTATTTTCACATGGGACTCTTTGAAAATTCAGAACCTTTATACCTAAAAAGTAAAAGCATTCGAGCGGAGCATTTGGGCAAAGAAAGTCCCGACTATTCTTCCAGCCTGAATAACTTGGGAGCTTTGTACATGGTGAAAGGGCAATATCAAATTGCCAAACCTTACTATTCAGAAGCATTGAATGTTTTTGGAAAAACCATTGGCAAAGAAAGCCCCCAATATGCATGGATACTGAATAATCTTGCCATTTTATTTCAAAAAATGGAACAACTGGACTCTGCCGAATTATGTTTGAAGGAAGCAATGTCCATTCGGGAAAAAATTTTGGGAAAGGATCATCCGGATTTTGCAAACACCCTGGAAGACATGGCAATCTTAAATGCACGAAAAGGGAAGTGGGATGATGCCTTAAAGCTTGAATTGGAGGCAGAACTCATTTTTAAGAAGAAATTTGGAACCGCTCACCCGCGTTATGCGCAATGTTTGAAATACCTGGCCAAATACTATTCGCAACTGGATCAATTGGATAAAGCAGAGGAGCATTTGGTTCAGGCCAATAATATTCAAAAGGAGATTTTAACAAAATCCTCTCGTCATCTTTCGGAAAGAGAATTGGGTGCTCATACTCAATTGTTTACCGATGATTTGGAATTGGTTTATTCGCTTTGTCAAACTCACAACCAGGCTGAAACCCAACTTACGAAAACAGCATTTGACAATTCCCTTTTTTACAAAGGTTTTTTGCTTCATGCCTCACAACAGGTAAAAAATTTGGCCCAATCTAACTCCAGTGCTTCCAAACAGTTTGAACAACTGATTGCCCTTCACCGACTTCTGGCGGACGAGTATGTGAAATCCGAAGTTAATCGACAAAAGATTGGGGAACTGGAGGAGAAAACCAACGCATTGGAAAAAGAATTGGCCCAGAATGTGGCTGGTCTGGAGCAGACTTTTCGGCAGGTAAACTGGCAAGATGTTAAAGGCAAACTAGCTGATGACGAAGCAGCAATTGAATTCGTAAATTATCATTTTTGGAATCCTGAGAAGGGAGATAGTGTTATGTATGCTGCCTTGCTTCTGCGCTCAGATTGGGAGGCTCCAAAATTTATTCCTCTCTTTGAAGAAAAATCTCTGGATTCACTTTTTACTCCTTATAAAAAAAGAGGCTCCGATTACGCCAATGATTTATATGGAGCTTCAGGACGAGGAGTAGATGTAATAGACCAGTCTCTAAGAACCCTTTACGAATTGATTTGGGAACCACTTGAAACGGAGCTAACTGACATCCAAACGATTTACTTTTCTCCCTCTGGATTGTTACATCGTCTCAATTTAAATGCCATACCCGTTGATTTTGATGTTGCAGTTGCAGATAAATTTCGTTTGGTTCAATTAAACAGTTTGCGGAGCCTGGTGATTTCGCCCGAAGTGAAAATTCAAAATGACGATGCCCTGCTGTATGGAGGAGTAATTTACGAATTGGACAGTATGGGATTCTTTTCAGCAAATGAAAATCTATCTACCAAATTCAATGTAGCCAGTCGTGGGAAAAGTGAACAATTGACCTTTGGCAAGGACGACCTTCCCGTTCGACAAGAAGCATGGAGGCAACTCCATTACACAAATAAAGAAATTACAAATCTGGAAGGCTCTTTGATCACTGGCAAGTTTAATCCGATAGTTCGCAGGGGATATACCGCAACAGAAGACTTTTTAAAAGGGGTCGGTCATGGGGTGATTTCTCCCCGGTTAATTCATTTGGCTACGCATGGTTATTTTTACCCGGATCCTGCCAATAATCCACAAGTAATAGATAATGGCCAACAAGAAATAGTTTTTAAAATTAGTGATCATCCCATGATTCGTTCAGGCCTGATTCTATCAGGTGGCAATCATACCTGGCAAGGCAAGGAAGCAATACCCGGAATTGAAGATGGCATTCTCACCGCATATGAGGTCAGCCAAATGAATTTGTCCAATACTGAATTAGTCGTACTATCTGCATGTGAGACAGGCTTGGGTGATATAGAAGGTAATGAAGGCGTTTACGGTCTACAGAGAGCTTTCAAAATTGCTGGGGTAAAATACATCATAATGTCTCTTTGGGAAGTTTCAGATAAAAAAACCAAAGGCTTGATGTCTGACTTCTACGAAAAATGGTTGGAAGAAAGCATGGCCATTCCCGAAGCCTTTCGGGCTGCTCAGGAAGAAAGCAGAGAGGATGACGAACCATATGATTGGGCTGGTTTTATTTTGATTGAATGATATGTCAGGTAAATTGGACGATTTTTCCAGTTGATCTTATATCGAAATAAACACCTTTGAATAGCGTTCTTCCACAATCCATGCAAAATTGGAAAATACTAGTACTCTGTGTAAAAAGTTTTTTGACATGTAGCTCGTCGCGCTGCGTGCGACTCGCAAAGAACTTTTTACACACTGTTTTAAAAGGCACAATAACAAAATACTATGGTAAGGCTTAAAAGTTTTTGATGGAGCTATCCAAAATACCGCAATTAACCAGATACCCTTCAAGTCTTTGAGAACTTGCCTTTTCTCTAACAATTAAAAAACATAAACTTATGAGAACTTCAGAACAAAGTTTGACCTGGCGGAGCTGTGGATTGATTATTTTAATTTCCTGTTTTTGCCTAGGGCATAATCCCCTCTATGCTTACCACCCTAATGTATTTGAGGAGTCCATTGTTGAATACCCCAATAATGCTAACGAAACATTTACACCCGAAAATGAAACCAAAGAAGATATTGATGCATCCTTTTTCCCACCTCCAACTTCCAGTTGGGCTCCATTGGGTTCTGGTCTAAATAATACCCTTCACGGACTAGCTTTTGATGCAAATGGCAATTTGTACGCTTCTGGATTATTTTTAACTGCGGGAGGGATATCCGCAAAAAGAATTGCCAAATGGGACGGAACGAGTTGGTCGGCATTGGGAAGTGGTCTAAACCAAATATCTGATGATGTAGTGGTGGATGCGAATGGAAATGTTTACACCGGAGGGATATTCTCCAATGCTGGAGGAGTTCCTGTAAACAAAATTGCAAAATGGGATGGAAGCAATTGGTCCGCATTGGGTTTAGGGGTAAATGGCCGGTGCCAGGCCCTAGCCGTAGATGGCAATGGTAATTTGTACGCAGGAGGGTTATTTGTATTTGCGGGTGGAGCCCCCGCCAATTATATTGCAAAATGGGATGGAACTTCCTGGTCTCCATTGGGGTCGGGTTTAGGCCACTGGGTTGATGATATTGACATTGATCAAAATGGAAATGTCTACGTTGTGGGCAGGTTTACGACCGCAGGGGGGAGTCCTGCCAGCAGGGTAGCAAAATGGGATGGAACTTCCTGGTCCGCTCTAGGTTCAGGAGTAAATGGAGATTGTACAGAAGTGGAAGTAGATGCGAATGGAAACGTATATGTGGCTGGGAGTTTTACCACGGCAGGAGGCGTGCCAGCCAGCAGAGTCGCAAAATGGGATGGAACTTCCTGGTCCGCTTTAGGAAGTGGTCTTACTGGAGGGTTTTCTTTCACCGGAGGATTGGATGTAGATGCCTATGGAAATGTTTACGTTGGAGGTGGATTTTTTAATGCAGGGGGAAGCCCTGCGAATCGCATTGCCAAATGGGATGGAACTTCCTGGTCCAATCTTGGTTCCGGGTTGAATAATTTTTGCCGGGAATTAATTGTGGATGCGAATGGGAAAGTATATGCAGGTGGAAATTTCAATAATGCAGGCGGAGTCGCTGCGAATCGCATTGCCGTATATTGCGACGAATGCAGCCCAGATACTGAAAAGCCCACCATTTCCTGTTCTTCGAATTTTAGTCAAAGTACGGACATTGGCTATTGTGATGCGTTAGTAGAACTACCATTACCCTCTGCAAGTGACAATTGTGGTATTGACCAAGTTGAATTTCGATATCGTCCTGTGGATCAAAACAATAATCCTTTGGGCCCCTGGAGCGCTTGGCAAGATAAATCCCAGAACACTGTTTTATTTTCTGTAGGGCGATGGAAAATAAGATGGCGTGCCACTGACACCTCTGGAAACAAGAAGGGTTGCAATCAGTTTATGGATATTTTTGATGGGGAAAACCCGGATGCCAAATGTAAAAATGCTGTGGTTACCTTGTATAATGGAAATGGAAGTATTATTTCCAGTGAGATAGATGATGGAAGTACCGATAATTGCGGAATATCAGCCATCTCTTTTTCTTCCGATATAAATGACAATTCCCGAGTTTTCAATTGCGATGATTTGGGAGATACTCCTTTACAGCTTTGGGTAACCGACATTTATGGCAACCAAAATTTTTGTATTGCGAATGTTTCTATTCACAGTGGCTCCACATTAACTGCCGAATCCATATCCCTAAATGAAGGAACCGGTGCCGGAGTTACCTTTTTCTTCGTCAAAGTTTTTAGATCAGGTGATAAAACTTGTCTACTTTCCACAGAATGGCAAACTGTTGATGGCACTGCAACAGTTGCTAACGAAGATTACATTCCTAATAATGGCATTCACTTTTGGCCGCCCAATAATTCTACGGCTCGATATTCCATTGTAAGAGTGGAAAAAGATGCCAATTTCGAACCAGATGAAACTTTTGATATAGATCTCTTTAATGGAGCCGCTACACTTGTAGATGGTACCCAAACTATTGTGAATGATGATGCGACTCCTATGGCAGGTTCTTCCAGCACCAATAACATTTTTACAAAAAACAATTTTGAGGTGAATCAACTAGATGCTCAGAAAGGAAAACAGATCGGGGTTTTCCCTAATCCTGTGGCAGATCAATTTCACTTAATAACAAAACAGCGTTTTGAAACTGGAAATGCACGTTTATTTAATGCTTATGGTCAATTGGTTTTGGAACAAGCCTTAAACTCCTTCAAAAAAGATCAAACCATATCCGTAAATCAATTCTCTTCTGGAGTTTATTGGTTGGAGGTGGTTTTGGACGGAAAGAAATTTTCAGAAATGTTGATAGTGAATTAAACTTTAAAAAAGTTATCAGATGATTTGAAAATATTCTCTTATACCAATCAATTATTGTTCAAAAATTGCCGGAGTGCTAAAACTTCAATTTTCCCAGGAAGCGAAGTTTAAACACTTCGGCAAACTTGAACCAACTACTTCATAAAAACTATTATGTTATTCTATCAAGCATCTCACCAAAACATTCATCCATTACCCTCTCAATTCTTGAGACAGGTAGACACAGTGATTGATTCCAATCTGGAAGATGATAAATTCAGCATTGAGCAACTATGTAAAACTATCGGATATTGTAGAATGCAATTGCACAGAAAATTAAAATCCGCCACTGGATATTCAGCTTCACAATACATTCGCTTAAGACGAATTGAATCTGCAAAAAACCTTCTTGACAGCACTGATAAGACTATTTCAGAAATTGCTTATCAGGTCGGTTTTAATACCCCCTCTTACTTTACACGGTGCTTTATTTTGGAATTGGGGATGACGCCTAGTGCTTATAGGAATCGTTTTACCTGCCGGCAGTATTCCACCACTTTTAAGGGAGATTTCAGCTTCAAACTCTCCTGATCAGGTAAAGTTACAATAGTGAAAAGGAATGTTACAATAGTGAAAGGAATCGTTACAATGGTGGTATTTCCGTGACTATCGTTCTATTAATTTTAATGAACTGATTTTAACTTTTCAATTTGGGCTAAGTACATTAGACTTTATTCGGTTGACGACTTCCCAAACAAAATTTTTGCGAATAAAGCTTATTGTGTAAAAAGTAATTATAAAAGCCAACTATTAAAAAATGGAATCCAGTTGATCAAAATCCATCCTGGTTTTTGGTGGACTGGTCTTCCGAAAAACTCCAATATTATGTGTCAATATCAATTAAGTTCCAATTCCTATATTTGGATCTTCTTGCTTTTCTTTTCTTTTTCTCTTACCAATTTGTATGGACAGGACACATCTCAACAAGACCGTACAAAAAGCACTTCTGACGAAACAAATGACACCCGTCCAGATAATAGTTATGCCTCCGATGATGGTTGTTCTGATTTTTTTATGGGCGTAACAGACAATAAAATCATGGTCAACATTGCTGCTTCTGCAATGGGTTTTGGCAGGCAGCGAGTTAGTATGGACAATGATGGTTTTTTACAAGCAGTAAAGGTGGTTGCCTACGATGCTTGTTCTTGTGGATGGAGAATGGAACCTGATTTAACTTGCAGAATTCGGATTAGTGGGGTCTCAAAAAATGTAGATTATTTCTCTCTCGAAAATCCATCTGAAGGAGAAAGGGAAGGAGAAGGAGAATTTGGTTTTGCAGAAGCAGATAATACAGAGCAAAATATGACGCTCCAACTTACTCGTGAAATAAATGCACCAGATGTTGCTTACCTGGAGGATAATACGCCATATAGAATTAACTGCCCTGTCGGAGAGGATGGAGATAATCCTATCAGAGAGATTTCTGCAGACGAAAACAATGAACTCACTTTACAACCACAGGAACAGGACAAGACTAACCCCATGAATATTAGCTGGACTTTCAGGAACGTCAATCATGTTGACCAAAGCTCGGGGGTTTATATATGTGTCTCTGGAACTGATATGCTATTGGTCAGAGGTTATTATGATGAAGTTCAATTGAAATCTTTTAGAGATTGCAGCCCATTCGAATTGGAAAGAGCTAGATGGAATTATCATTTTTCAGGACGCGATCAGGAAGGGAATCAATTGTATCAATTTAGTTCAAATTCAGAAGATGAGCCTCGTAGATGGATGACTCAATCCCCTAATACGGATAAAGTATTGGTCACCAATCGCCCAAATATGAACCGAGTCAATTGGAGGGTAGATATTAATCGTTGATTAAGATAACACTAAACATGCATTTATCTTGGCATGATATTCCCAGATTCTATTTATAATCTTTTTGACTATTTTATCTGATAGGCAAAATATTGCGGGTTGCCAGTCCAGAGCTGTGCATAGTTCGGGACTGGCAACCCGCAATAAGAGTCTTGTTTATTTTTCTTTCTCCGGAAAATACTTTTTCAAAAGCGCACCAAATTCAGGTAGATTTTTTATTGCTCCCAATTCTTTGTCATTCTTTAAATAATCATAATCTGTAAATCCTACCTGGAGGGTTTTTTCCATCCATTCCAGAGCTTCCTTTGTCTGCCCCTGAAGAGACTTTATACACATCATGTTGTAATGTCCCCATTTGTGTTGTGGGCGAAGTTCCAATAATTTCAGGTGTTTTTCTTCTGCTTTTTTATATTCCTTCATTACCAGGTACAAAATGCCAAAATTAAGATAGCAGCCTGGGTAATTCGGTTTGTGTTCAAGCGCTTTGATGTAATAATTTTCTGCTTCTTTGTATTCCTTCTTTTCGTAGGCCATATATCCCAATGCATAGTAGGCCCGAGCATGATTGGGATACTTCTGAATACACAATTGGTAAATAGAATCTGCTTTTTCCAAATCTCCTAAACCATAGTAGGCAGTTCCCACGTTATACAACGGACTGGCCAGATTTGATTTTAGGTTTAAGGCTATTTTCCCGTATTTCAAAGCTTCTTCATAATTGCCTTGGAAATTGTACATAGAGCTCAGGTTGTTGGACGGAAGAACCCAGGTTGGGGCATACTCCATTGCCTTTTTGTAATTATCTTCTTCCTTTTCCCGATCATTCAAATTCCCATAAATTAAACCCAATTCATTATAGACATAAGCCGCTTCGTCATCCAACTTCAAAGCTTTTTTTTCCATTTCCAGAGCTTGTGTATACAATTCCTTATTTCTCTTTTTTTCTCCCTCCAACCTCAAAAGGACGCCTTCATAATAATATTGCTTGGACAAAAGCTGATTGTGCAATCTATGAGATGTCCCCAATATCTCAACTGCTTTTTGAAGCCATCTGGCATTGGATTCATAAGCCTGTCCATCAGATTCCCATCTTTCCGCCATTTCTTGTGGATCTGCCTTCAGGTAGGCATTAAGGGCATATTGAGCCTCATCTTGAAGGGAGGAGGCGAAGTTGCGTTTCATGAGGCTGTGGTAAGCTTTCATAGATGGTTCTTTCGACAAGATATCATACAACTCACTGGCAGATTTATTGGGTTCCTGCTCAATAGTTTTATCAGAAGGAAGGAAGTATTTGTTTTCAATAGCTGCTGTAAATTCTTCATATAGTTGGTGGTAAGTGCTATCTGTATTTGAAAACATATTTCCTTTGGCTGCGACAGCTCCAAAAAGGTCTTCCTCCACTTTTCTTCTTTCTTTAAGTTCGGCCAAAGCATCAGGATCAACAAATGACAAACTCGTACCCATCGCGCCATGAACCACAGGCATTTGACTAAATGATGTTTCCTCTGTCACCTTATCTTCCAGGTACCGTCTCAGCTCCATCAAATTGACCTGAAGGTCTTCATTCTTGTCTGCCATACCGACCAACCCATCTATCAAGTGAAAAGAGAAAACACCTCGCCCGCCTCCCCACTGAGTACCTTCTAAAGACAATTCATTTGCCTGGCAAGACATAATTTTGACCGTATTTTCGAATTGAGTAGCCAATGCCTTTGCCGTTGCCTGGACACCAACAGTTCCACCTGCCAGATTACCGGATCGACATGCATCAGTCATCAGAACCACCTTGGCGCCATTTTCCTGAGCCAAAGTTTCCAAATAGGCATTCACATCTTCCACTCTCAAAGAGCCAATTCGATAATTATTTGATGGGGTATTATGGGTAAGCAAAAATCCTTGTTGTCGAATGATTTTAGATTCCACATCTCCATGACCAGAAAAGTATATCAAAACCTTGTCTTTAGGCTGGCTCTCCTCCAGAAGCCAATCCAGCGCACTGTATATTTGTGCATAGGTGGCGTCTTCATTTGTAAGGAGCATGATATGTTCATCTGAAAACTCACCTCCAGATTTAGATTTCAAGTAGTTGACAAACTCCTCTGCATCCCGATTCGCAAAATTCAAGTCGGGAATCTTTTCATCCCCATAATCAGATATCCCAATGACAACTGCACGGGTAACGGGCTTCTTGTAGTTTTGACTAAAAGAATAGAATTGGAACAAGAAAAGGAAAGAAACGAGATATCCAATTTTTTGCATAGTGTTGCATTTATGGTTTTCTGGGTGCTGGTTTCTGGTTTCTGGTAACCAGCAAACCAGTACCCAGCACCCAGGAAACATCCAAATTAAGTCATTTTTCTAAAACATGTATTTGATGGAATGATAAAAGATTACCCGGTATTTTTTTTCACACCTCGATTTTCTGTATTTTCGTCATTCTTGATTGTGCTATCTAAACTTCCTAAATAACTATGATTTCAAAAGCCATCCTTCCTTTCATCCTTATAATTACCATCTTCTGTTTGATTTCCTTCAATGCTGCTTTAGAAAAGGACAAAAATTTGTCTTCAAGTGAAACGATTTTATTGGAGGAAGATTTCTTTGCAAATCCAGATTTGGTGGAATCCTATAAATCAGATGTGATTTATCAGGTTTTCAAAAAGCTTAAAATGGCAAAAGGGGATTTCCGGACTGCCAAACCCGCCCTTCATTTTGTGAAACAAATCCCGAATAATGGGAGAATTGCCGTCGCCTATCCCGCTGTAGGCCTGGTTTTTTTTGAAGAAAAAATGTACGATGTATGTGTGAGCGTCGGAGCAGATTCTCTCAATGCCCTGGCGGCAGTCTTGAGTCATGAACTCACCCACTGCTACGAAAAACACACCTGGGAGGACAATTTCAAAAGGGATTTCAAAAAAACCCAGATGGATTCAGTGTTGAGGGATCACTACATGGACGACGAAATTCAGGCAGATTATTTGGGCGGATTTTTAGCTTATGCTGCCGGTTTTCAACCTTTTGGCATCATGGAAAAACTTTATGAAAAAGAATATGCAGCTTATGGACTGACAGATGAAGCATTGGAAGGAAGTTATCCGCCCATGAAAGAACGCGTACAAATTGCAACAAACTCTCATAAAAAACTGGACACCCTGATCCAGTACTTTGAAATGGGGAATTTGTTGGTGGCATTGAAGGCATACAATGACGCTTTTGAATATTACAATGCTGTTGAGGGTGTTTTTCAAAGCCGGGAAATTTATAATAACCTCGGTGTAGTTGCTTTTTTGACAGCCCTGGATATGTTCCAGCCCACAGAAATGGGCTATGCTTTTCCAATTGAATTAGATGCTGAGTCAAGATTAGGTCCAGGTCATAAGGGCGCCAGCGAAGATCGAGCGCAGAAACTGAAAGAGGCAATGGAATATTTTGAAAAAGCCAAAACAATGGACGCCTTTTATCCGATTGCCTGGTTAAATCTCGGTTGTGCACAAGCTTTGTATGGACTTACACAGGAAGATTTCCCCGACTTGGAGTTTGACGAGGCAGAAATATCCGCCAAAAGAGCCATTAGACTGGCTAAGGGAGAGGACACCGAGAAGTGGAAAAAAACAATTACAGATGCCTATATTTTATTGGGTCTTATTGAAGCACTGAGACAGGACGCCCAACTCAAACCCATGATCAAAGAAATTCAAAAGTTGAGAATAGATGACAATACCGAAAATATTGATCAAAAAGTCGAAGCCTTGAAATCTGCTTCAACAGATGCTGTCCGGTTTTTGGAAAAAGCATTAAAAATGGATCCAAAAGCACAATTGGCCCAAATCAATAAAAACCTATTAGAAGGTGCCACCTCTCCTGGCATTAACAATAAAGGCAACTCGACCCCTTCTCAATCCGAAGAAACCATTGGAGGCAAAAGAATTGTCGAATTGGGTATGAGCAGACAGGACATACTTTCTTCTTTATATCTTAGACAAGGGATGATTTTTGCCAGCAAAAAGTATCCTGAATCCAAATCAGCGCTGATGGTCAATAGTGTCAACAATGGCACGGATAGATATACCTTCAATTTTTATATAACGGATGCTGACTATGAAAAAACCACAGAAAGAGGCATCAAAATCGGCGATGACGTAGATAAAGTCATTTCAAAATATCCCAATCCTCCCGTCCCAATTGGACTTGGCCAAGGCTACTTTTTGACTTATCGAAGTCCGAAATTGATATTTCAGTTTGATGTTGATCATGTATTGAGGAGGTGGGTGATTTATAATCGATAGTAGATTTTTATAGTAACAAGCCGAGTCTCTTTCAGGAGACTCGGCTTGTTACGAAAGTCTAGGCCCCAATAGCTTTGATACTCACCACATCTCCACTGCTTTTTGATAAATCTTAAACGCCAGCCCTTCCGGGTCATTTTTTTTGCCTGGGGTATCAAATGGCCCCATTGATTTAGTGCCATTGGACAAGCGCCATTTTACATTAATGTTATCTCCATTCATCGTATAAATGCCTCTAATTGAGTAGGAATCCGGATAACTTCGGACATTCAGGAAGATCTTATTCTGTCCCTTTCCCGATGAAGTGTTTTTCTGAATCATCTCGTCCATTTGAACAGACAAATCAATAGGGTCACCAAATTCTTTCTGTTCCATAAAAACACTATTGACGATAATGGTCTTTTTGGGAGGAAGGGGAATATTTACTTTTTCATTTATAATGCCGATTGGAATGGCGCCACCTGCTTTTGGAACACTTAAAATTGGGCGTTGCGTTTTATTTACCATTCCCTTGGCAAAATCAGGGACATTATTTGCGGCGTATTGAAAGAGACTCATCACATCGAGGGTTTTGTCATTTCCTGCCATGGTTCCTTCAAAAACGGCCCCTTTCATGCCCAATAAAATACTGTAGGTGAGCAATCCCTGACCCAATTCGGCAGTTTCAAAACTCTTTTGATTGGCTTCGCTACTGGCGAGAATGAACATCCCCATTCTATCTTTCAATTGACTCATCGCCCGCACTTGGGTAGAGGTCAGATCGCGACCAGCAGCTAAAATCTCGGTCGCCTTTCCAGAATGACAGGCATCCAATACGAGGATTTGTTTATTGGCTTTGATTTTCCGAATCCACTCCATCATTTCTTTGGACGAAATCGCGTATTGTTTCCGTTTTTCTGAATCCGCTTCCAGATTCTTTAAAGAGGCAATGTCTTTGGTCAAATAATAAAAATCCTCAGCAATCGTCTTGCCATGTCCTGAAAAAAAGAGGAATAACACATCCTTTGGATGCGCATTTTCAGCAACCTGGTCAAAGGCTTTTTGGATATTGGATTTACCAGATAATTTTTCTTCTTCAGCCGTATCAGACGTAAACAAATGAATGTGTATGCGTTCAGGTGTAAACAATTGTTTGCCTGCTTCTTCAAGTGCTTTTGCCATTATTTTGGCATCCTCATCTGCAAACTTCAAATCTATTTTGTCTCCACTGTATTCAGAGGTGCCAACTATGATAGCGTGCAATTGGGGAGTATAAAACGGATCATCAAAAATTGCTTGATCGTCCGTTTCCGTCTCCTCATCATCACCTTTACTGGTCACTACAGAAGCGGGATCATATTTTAACTCAAAAGGTGGACTTTTAAGCCAGCCTTCCTCATTATAGGCATGAATGGCAATTGTGCTTTCCTCACCTTTCGGTATATAATCCAAATAAGGCATCAAATCAACCGATATATGTTTGTTTCGGTTGGGATTGATGTCTGGTTCCACCTCCTTTTGATTAATAAAAAGAGGGACTTTGCCTATGCCGCCCGTTCGCTTTTTCAAATCGATTTTCAACATCATTTTTTCGGGAATGATTTCTGCTAAAATTTCGGGATACTGAGGCAGGAGGGCTAATTTTTCGACATCCCTGACCGAACCGGTTTTTAATCCAAGTAAGATTGGCAAAAGGCCTGGTTCCCAGTAGCGATCTTTCAATTGTTCCAGTTCTACGATTTCCATGTCTACCAAAAAATAAAGCTTATCAAAACCGCCTGAGGAGGCATCAAACAGACCACTTGGCGTATGAATCACCCAATCTTCTTCGTTGAGCATTACGAGGCTTGCTAAAGGGGAATCAGATTCAGCTGTCAGATCCCAAATATTCATCTGTCCATCGTAGCCACCTGAAATCCCAAATAGCCCATCCGTTGAAACCTTAACGGAGTTGACCCATTCAGAATGCCCTTTTAAAATTTGTTCTGGCTCTTTTTGACCTCTCTTCCAAACCAAAATATCCTCTCCAGAACTTAATAAGAACCGTTTTCCTCCAGGCAGAAAAGCAATATCGGAAGTAGTCGCACAATGGTAATTGCTCAAATCAAAAGTGTCCGAAGACATCCCATTTTCAATGTCCCACCATTCAAGACGATTGTCATGGCAAGCGATGTTAATAAAAGATTTGCCATCTGAAGAAAAAGCTACGGGCGACCAATTTTTACCTCGAACTTTGATTTCTTTCTTTTTGGATTGACTTGCCAGATTCCAAACTAAAACCTGTCCGTTTTTGGAAAATGAAAACGCCGACTTTCCATCAGGGGACCAGGAAAGTGTCTGGACTTCGCCACTATGACCAGAAAAGGATTTGAGGTGACTGCGTTTTTTCAAATTCCAATAATTCACTATACCATCTGAATGACCTGATAAGGCAAATTCTCCATCGGGTGAAACCGAAACGGCTGTCACCGCTGAACTTCTTTTTGGAAAAACATGAAGGAGCGAATCGCCCCCCAAGTCCCACCAATGAAGCGTTTTGTCCAGGGAGCCAGACAGTAGGTTTTTTCCGTTGGGAGAAAAGCTCAATGCAGAAACTTCGTTTTCATGCCCCTGCATGGTGCTATAGGTTCCTTTTTCCAAATTCCATATTATAAAATCAGAGGAGAATCGAGGCAAAACTGCTGCCCTTTTTTTATCTGGTGACAAAGCAACATCTTTCAACATTTGACTGAATCCTCCTAACTTTTGAACCGCTTTTCCTTTTTCCAAATCCCATAAAATCAAGGTTCTGTCATGAGATCCTGTCAACGCAAATTTGCCATCAGCTGAAAAACTTGCAGCACTGATCGCTCGGGTATGCCCAGTCATTTCTATGATCGAATCCTGGTTGATGCCAGCCAACTTTATTTGGTATTGAACTAATTTTAATTTTCCATCGATCCTTTCCCGTCGAATGTGATCGGTTTCGTATACAACCCATTGTCCATCCTGAGAAAGGGCAGTAGAATTTCCTTTTAAAACAGCATCATCCAGTTGCTTTTCAGCAATCACTTCTTTCGTTTCTGGCTTCCAGGTTACGATCTTGTTTTTGGAAGCAGACACCATGATGCTATCAGCTATAGATTGAAGTGCCTTGACGGGTTGATTATGATGGCTGAAAGTTTGCTCAGGGATTTCTCCTTTGATTTTCCATTGGGTGATTTTACCATCCTCGCTACCAAACCAAACAAATTTTTGATTTTCTGTAAAACACAATGCAGTGACCGCTGACTCCTGCTTGGGAAAAGTGTGGATCAAATGTCCGTCTCTTATTCGCCATATTTTCACCCCTTTTCCCTCAATTTTTCGATTGTCTTCGACTTCCATTACTGCCATTAACAACTTTCCATCGGGCGAAACTGACAGTAAAAAAGAACCCGGCGTACCTATCCGCTCCGGATCAGTTTTATCTGTAAACGATTGTACCAGACTACCATCTTTAAGATCCCACATCAAAATAGATTGCTCTTTTGGACCAACAGATGCTGCCAGGGCATACTGTTTATTAGGGGTATAGGCAAATGCAACAGACATCACAACAATGGATGTCACCACATCCCGATAAGGCTGCCAGGTGCGTACCAGTTTACCACTGGCCGCTTCCCACAATTTAATGGACTTATCTCTCGCCCCAGACAAGGCGTATTTACCATCCGGAGATAAGGCAACTGTTTGGACAGCATCCGAATGACCGACAGGAATGCCCAGTTCAGGTTTCTGAGCGATTACGAAAAAGGGGAGCAAAAAAAAGAAAAAGAATAGGTCTGTGTTTTTCATAGTTGTTCAGTTTTGCTTTCAGACAATTTGTGCGGCTATTATTCGCATAAATTTTCAATGACTTATCATTAAAACCTGCTAGGTTGCTTTAAGAAATAAACAGGGAATTTAAAAAACCTAACAAGTTACGCGAGCATGACTAAGTTATCTTTTGAGGAATGGACATCGCGTAGCAATTTAGAAAAAATGCCTTATTGGGTTTCATAAATTATTTCGGCAACCGATTTATTTATTGACCATCGTTGCCCACTCCCTATCAATTATTACAAATTCAAAACTTAATTTGGTAACTAACAAACTTGTTACCTTCCTAAACCAACTTTGGTTGAGGAAACAAAAAGCTAGTTTATCATTCATTCCCAGGTTCTGCGATTTCTATATTTAAAATACCATAGTTTAAGAGCAGTTCCGTAAACTTTTCTCCATCCCTCAATGCATTCCAGTTTGAATCATAACGCAGGACATTACGGAATTTAAACCCTTTTTTAAGCGCCTGCTCCAAAAAGTTAAATGCTTCATCAGTTTTTCCTATCGCTGCATATTGAGAGGCGATGCTATAAGGAGCGAATGCATTATTTGGGTATTGAATTATTTCTTTTTTGAATTGTTCAATAGATTGCTCATGATCTCCAGCAAGCATATAAAGTTTGCCTAGCAGTAGATGGATTGCTTCATAATCATCTAATACAATGTTTTGAGCAATTCGAAGAATGGTGTCTGATTTTTCATACTGTCCCATTCGGGCATAATAGTCCCCCAATAATTTCCGATTCTTTAAGTCAATCTTCCCTTCTCTTTCGAGTTTCTCCAACATTGGTAGTGCTTTCAAAAATTGATAGGAGTTATTGTAAACCTGAATTAATTTAAAATAGGATTGCAAGTGATCCGGTGCCAGTTCAATGGCTTTTTCCAATGCATTGACAGCTGAGGAGAACTCATTGCTCGTAAAATAAGAATCGCCAATTTTATAGTACATATTTTCACCATTCTTAACATTCGGGTCAATTTCCAAAATCCATTCATAAAGATTCCTGGCCTCGGGCATAGAATGCCTTGCCGACATTTTATAAATTGCCTTTTTTTCCAGCCATTCCACTTCATTTGGAAATCTTCCAATCATCCGATCATAAAATGCGGTGAGGTCGGAAAGAATTCCTGAGCCTCTATAGCTCAACTGATGCTTCAATATTAAGTCTTCTGCTTCCCTATATCGGGAAAAATTTTCCAGAAAGTCACGCAATCGTTCATATGCAATGAAATAGATGTCACCCTTACTTTCCATATCTCTTTCCATCAGGCTTCGGTAAATACTTTCTTCAAAATCATATCGCTTCCAGTCATGATACAATTCAGCAAATTTGAAGTTTAACAATGTGGAATCAGGGTGGCGTCGAATTTGCTCATTCATCAATATCTCGGCTTTTTCGTATTGTTTCCGCTTTAAAAAGATAGCCTCCAATTCATCAAAAACAGTTTCGTAATCGTGCTGCAATTTGATGACCGCCCTTAAATGTTTTTCTGCAAAATCGTATTCTTCTCTATCCTTATAGGCAATCCCCAAAGAATAATGGGATTCCACATCTTCAGGGTTTTTGGCAACCTTTTTTAAAAGCCGATTTATCGATTCATCATCCAATAATGCTCTTTTGAATATAGGTTCTACCCCAAACCCAGTATACTCACCTGTATTGGTATAGGTATCGTAAGCAGCACTGGGTGCCGCATAAAATTGTATGCCAAAAGTTCGAGCTTCTGCATCATCAAAAAAATATTCTGCTTGTCTATAGTCACCAAGGCTTAAAGTGAGATAAGCCATTCTGTAAAAGGGTAAATAATGGGCAGGAGCCAGGTATAATGCTTTTCTGTAAAGCGATTCTGCGTTTAGCAAGTCCCCATTGTATTCATAAGCCATTCCTAAATTTAAATAGCTACCAAAATAATCATCCTTTAAATTGATGGCTTTTTCCGTCCATTTTTGGGTTGCGGCCAACTCGCCTTTTTGTCCATAAAGCCCCCCTATATTTGCATAGGGGAGTACCCAGGTTGGACTCAACTCTATCGCTTTTTGAAAATAAGATTCTGCTTTTTCAAAAAGATCCTCCCTGTTTGCCCCCTCATGAGTCCATATTAATAAATGCAGTAAGCCCAATTCGTTTTGTACATAAGCTGCTTTGTCATCTAGTGACAGGGTCTTCTTTTGTTTTTCGATAGCTTTCTCCAGGTCTCCTTTATAATCTGTGCCAACAACAGAGCGAAGTCGAGTCAAAACCCCATCAAAATATTGGTATTTAACCTTGATTTTTTGATACAGCGGATGGCTTTCATTCAATAATTGAGCAGCCAATTCCAACCAGGCAGGAATGGAAAAAAATTCGTTACCCCAACTGATATTATATCGAAGTTTGAGTTCCCTGACGTCTCCGCTTAGGTACTCATTGATGGCAAGTTGAGCTTTGTTGTGCAGTGCAACCGCCAATTGATTTTTGAAAGCTGTGCTTAAGTGATTATTGGCGCTTGCCTCTAAAATGATTTTTGAAAAGGCTTCTATGAGTGCTGATTTTGAATTATTATAGGAAACTGGAAAGTTTTCGACAATGGAATAGACGACTGAGGTGTCCACTTCTTCTCCCAATTCTTCGAATAATTGTCGGATTTGAAATTCTGTAGGATTATATCCCTTTTCAAAACTGGAAATTAATTCGTCAAAGGCACTTTTTTCTGTAGTATTTATCAAAGGCTCCGCCTCTCCCCTACTTACAATTGCCTGAACATCTGTTGACTCCGAATTGGTGGAGGCAAGTTCTTCCGCAGCATCTTCCAACTCTTGTCGCAAAACAGCCAACTCATTTTGATTTACAGAAGCCAATTTAAAGAGCTCATTTCCACTGAATTGCGGCGTTTGCCTTTTTTGAAGGTTTTGACTTCTTTGTTCTTCTCTAAATTTATCTCTCAGGTAAAATTCTATTTCCTCTCTGGTGACTTTCAAATCCTGATCATCATCCGCCAACCCTTTAATCCCATTAATGAAATGCCAGGAAAAAACGCCTCTACCTCCTCCCCAAATCTTCCCTTCAAAAGATTTTTGGTCGGGTTTGCAAGACAAGATCCGGACTTCATTGGCACTTTGCTTCGCCAATTGTTCAGCAGTCAGAGAAGGTCCACGATTGTCACTACCCGCCAATTTTCCTGAGCGACAGGCATCGGTGATGACCATTACTTCTGCCTCTCTACTCACCGATAGGGTAGTCACCAAGTCATTCAAATCTTCCAGCCTTACGGCATTGTTGCGGTAATTATTAAAAGGCGTATCGTAAGCCAATAAGTAGCCCAATTGCCACAAAGTCTGTTTCTCCACATCACCATGTCCGGAAAAATAAAAAATAACTCTTTCTCCTTTTTGAGGTTTTTCAATTAACCAATTAAGGGCATTGTCAATAGCAGCCAGGGTAGCTTGCTCGTTGAGGAGTAGTTGAATGTTTGCCTCTGAAACATTTCCTCCTGCCTCTGATTTGAGGAAGTTGGCAAAAACTTGCGCATCCTTGTGTGCAAATTTCAGATCACTTCTTTGCTCATCCTGATAATCAGATATGCCGATCACCACCGCATAAGTATTGGTAGCAGTTTCCCAACTCAAATCCTGACAATAAAGGGAAAGGCAAATCAAAAGATTAAAAGTGCAAAACGACAACAGTCTTCGCATAGCTGGTGGTTTAATAATACGGTTTCTGGTTTGGTGGGTGCTGGTTTGCTGGGTGCTGGGTGCTGGTTTGCTTTCGACCCAGCGACCAGTAACCAGTATTCAGTACCTAATTAATATTATATTTCCTCAACAATTCATTAAATTTTCTATCTCTTCGTAATAAATCCCAATCGGGATCATAAATCAACACTCTTTGAAAATTGAATCCATTTTGCAAAGCTCGCTCCAACCAATTGAAAGCCTCACTTTTTTTCTTATCAACTGCATATTGGGACGCAATGCTGTACATAGCCGATGCGTCATTAGGGTTTTGAGTCAATACCTTTTGAAATTGAGCTATGGATTGCACTTTTTTACCTGTAATCATATAAAAATCACCATACAATTGATGGATTCTGGTCATTGTTTCAAATGACATAGCTTCCGCTTTTTGCAGAATTGAATCTGCAAGTTCATATTTTCCCTGGCGAATATGGTAGTCTGCTAAGAGCAGGAGATTGTTTAAATCAATGGTACTTTCCTGGCGGTGTTTCTTCAAAAGAGCCAGGGCTTCTAAATATTGATTAGCGCGATCGTATACCTGAATTAATTTGAAACTCACATAGAGATGCTCAGGAGTAAGAGCCAAGGCATTTTCGAAAGCCTCTGTAGCCTTCGTCAAAGTATTATTTCTCGCATACAAAACACCCAATTTATAATAGATATCCGCCTTATCCGGTATTTCTGGATCTATGTCCAGCATGCTGACGTAGCGCGGAATAATGTATTCATCTTCATAATCATTTTCCGTATAATAAAGGGCTTGTTTTTGGTACCATTCCACCTGATTTGGAAAGCGTTCCATCATTCTATCATAAAAGCGGGAAATTTCCGCCGCACGATAGTAATTATCCTGATTTATTCTTTGGTATTCCTGGAGCACTTGTTCTGTTTCCCTAAATCGCGACAGGCTTTCCAGTAATGCCCAAAGCTGCTGATAGGCTTTATCCAAATGGGAGCTTCTTTTTTCTTTTTCCAGTTCAATCACCTGTCGATATACCTGCTCTTCCAAATCATAGCGTTTCCAGTAATGGTACAAGTTACCCAGATCGAAAAGGCTTGCCGCGGATTCCGGATATTGAGAAACATATTTTTTTAAAAAAATCTCCGCTTTGGCATATTGTCTATTTTCATAAAACATCATCCCTAAAGTACCATATACATTTGGGTGCTCAGGTTGCAATTCAATGACTTTCTTCAAATGTTTTTCAGCCAAATCAAATTGACTTAGAAACTTATAACCCAAACCAAGTTCATAATGCGCCTCCACATCATCTGGATTTTGTCTGATTCTTTCTAAAAGCGCATCGATGTCTATAAAACCTTCTGGCGTATCTGGCAACTCCTGGTCTAAATTATCTGGTACACCATCGCCATCCTCATCCGCAAGTGGGTGTACTCCAAATGTCAGTGAATCAGCCGTTAGAAAAAATGAATTCGCCGTTTCATAATTTCCAATAATCAGGGAAAGGTGTGCAAGTCTTTGGAAAGGTAAATAATGCGCAGGTGCCAAACTAATGGCTTTTCTATAAAGCGTCTCAGCATTCAGATAGTCTTTTTCATTTTCGTAGAGATATGCCAAATTGACATAACTACCATAGTAATCAGGCTTCAAATTAATCGCCTTTTGAATCATTTCTAATGCCTTGCCGAATTCACCATTTAAAGCCAGCAAACTTCCCAAATTGGAATGCGGCAAAACCCAGGTAGGACTCAGTTCGATCGCTTGTTCCAAATGGTATTTTGATTTTTTATACAATGCATCTTTATTGCCTCCCTCATAGGACCAAAGCCACTTGTAGGACAAGCCCAACTCATTGTGGATATAAGCTGCTTTATCATCCAGTTCAAGGACCTGAGTTTGTATCTCAATGGCTTTTTTCAGTTCCTCGGGATAATCCTGGGAAATAATCGATTGTAGCCGTGTTTTCACGCCGTCGAAATACTGGTATTTTATCTTCAATTTACGATAAAGCGGATGCTGAGCTTCCAGTAATGCCATTGCCAAATCCATCAGTGTAAGATATTCTTCATACTCCTTGCCCCAGGTAATATTGTAACGCCTTGCCAACTCCCTGGCATCTCCACTGAGGTATTCATTGATGGCTAATTGTATTTTATTGTGAAGCGCAATGGCGAGTTGATTTTTGAAATCCCGGGAGAGGCGATTCTGAGCGTCTAGCCTTTTAAATAACGCAGAGAATTCCATCACTATTTGGGACTTTGGCTTAAATTGGAACTGCTCCATTTTTTGAATCACTTCCTGCTGTAAAGCAGCATCCCTTTCCGCTCCAATTTCTTCAAACATATCCATGAAATTGTCCTCATCTTTGTAGTATCCTACCGTTGCTTGCCGAACAAAAATATCAAAAGCAGAGCCTTTTCCTTCATTCCTAAAAGACGATTCCAAATCATCCGATCCTCCCCTACTCGCAATATCACCTGCACTATTCTCTGCAAGACTGGCAGCAGCTAGTTCAGCAGCATTGATTTCCTCCTTCAAAGTTGCCAAATCTGTAGCATTGACAGAAGACAGCCTGAATATTTCATTCCCGGTAAATTGTGGTGTTTGCCGTGCTGTAATGTTTTGGTTTCTTTGTTCTTCCCGAAATTTATCGCGCAGGTAAAACTCTACTTCTTCTTTGGTCACTTTCAAATCTTCATCTTCATCTGCCATTCCTTTTAGTCCATTGATGAAATGCCAGGAAAAAACACCTCTTCCTCCTCCCCATGCAGCACCTTCAAATGATTTCTGATCGGGTTTGCAGGACATGATTCTTACCTCATTGGCGGCTTGTTTTGCCATTTGTTCGGCAGTCAGCGAAGGTCCGCGATTGTCACTGCCTGCTAATTTCCCCGACCGACAGGCATCCGTGATGACAATGACCTCTGCCTCTTCCCGAACCGACAAGGTCGTCACTAAGTCATTCAAATCTTCCAGTCGCACCGCATTGTTCCGATAATTGTTGAACGGCGTATCGTAAGCGAGCAAATAACCCAGTTGCCATAGGGTTTGCTTCTCTACATCTCCATGTCCGGAGAAATAAAAAATAGCACGTTGTTCTTTTTGGGTTTGAGCCAACAACCAATTGAGGGCATCGTCAATGGCAGCCAGGGTAGCTTTTTCATTCCTTAGTAGTTTGATGTTTTCCGGTGGTGTATTACCTCCGGCTTTTGATTGGAGAAAATCAGCGAAGGTTTTTGCATCCCGGTGGGCGTATTTCAAATCCGTTCTTTGTTCATCCTGGTAATCAGAAATGCCAATCACAACTGCGTAGGTAGTGATATCAGACTCCCACCCCAATTCCTGACCAAAGGGAGAAAAGGGCATCAACAGAAAAGAAATACACAACGACCACAGGTTCCGCATAGACTAAGGAGTTACATTTTTTGGGTTTTATATTCACCTCGCTAGCAGTAGAATGGTGCATAATGAAGTTATAACCTATAACGGATTAGGGCTAGGGCTAGGGGATGATGACATAACTTCTTAATTCACGACTCTAGTGCTGACTCACCATAGAGGTTATTATTCACAACATAATTCAATTCATATTATAATTCAACATCAAGGAGTTGAACCGCTCATCAGCTCTCAAACCTTTCCAATCCGGGTCATATACCAACACTTTTTTGTAGTTGAACCCCTTTTCTAAAGCCTGTTCCAGCCAGGCTAGCGCCTCATCCTGCTGCCCTGACTCGGCATAGATAGTCGCAATACTATACAGGGAAAGCCCATTCATAGGATCCATCTCGTTCACTCTTTTGAAGTATTCAATGGATAAATCCTGTTTTTCAGACATTCGATATAATTGAGCAAACAGCTCGTTGGTTTCCTTCAATTCCAAAGGTTGAATGGCTGTAGCTTTTTTAAGTAAGGACTCCGCGTTTTTATATTTTCCCATCCTGGAATAATAATCTGCCAACAACAAGCGATTGGAAAAATCAATTTCTTTTTTGCGATTCAATTTCTCCAAAATGGGCAGCGCATCAAAATAGCGATACAGGCGATGATACAACTGCACCAGTTGAAAAGCAGGATCGATGCGATCGGGAGCTAAATTGACTACCGTTTCAAAAGCTTCGGCAGCTTGTTCCAGAGAATCCTGTTTGATGTATAAAATGCCGATTTTTTGATAAATATTTGGGAGAACCAGCGAGTCGGTTTCCAATTCAGATACTTTTTTGAAAAGCGCAATATTTTCGGAAATGTTGTATTCATCTTCAAAATACAGCAGGGCCTGTTGATGAACCCATTCAACTTTTTCAGGATATCGCTCCATCATTCGTTGGTAGAAATACGATAGCGCATAAGAATGATTGCTGTTACTCATTTGAATATAGTCTAAAATAACCAACTCTGCTTCCCGAAAACGACCTAATTTTTCCAACAAAGTCGACAATCGACGATATGCCCGATAAAACCCGTCCATATAAGCCTGACTATTCTTACCTTTTTCGATGATATCTCTGTATATTTTTTCTTCCGAATCAAATCGATTCCAGTTGCTATATAAATCACTCAATTTGAAAAAAAGAACAGTCGAATCCGGATACATTTCCACCATTTTCTGGAACATCACCTCTGCTTCTTCGTAGCGATCTTGCCGGAAAAATAACATACCAATATCATTGTAAACCTTAGCATGATTGGGTGCCAATCGCAGGACTGTTTTGAAGTGTTTCTCTGCCAATTCCTCCTCTTTTATTTCTGCATAGATGACTCCGATTTCATAATGCGCTTCTACATCCAGGGAATCATTTTTGATCCTTTCCAAAAGTATTTTAAGTCGTTCAGAATGATCTACATCCATGGTAAAACTATTAACGGCGCTTTTATAGGCTGCTTTGTACTCGATTACTGGAGGCATGCCGTTTCGGCGAATCTCTGCTTGATTAAACAGGGAGTCAGCGAGATGGTAATCTCCTGTTTTTAAAGACAGATATGCCAATCGATCAAAGGGCAAAAAGTGAGCAGGTGCAAGGTCTATTGCCTTTCTGTAATTCGTTTCGGCGCGTAAATAATTGCCTTCTTGTTCAAAGGAAAACCCCAAATTGACAAAACTTCCAAAATAATCATCCCTCAAACTGGTCGCCTTGTTGATCAGTTTTTTGGCTTTGTCAGTTTCTCCTTTTTGAGCCAGCAATCCTCCTAAGTTGGAGTAGGGAAGCACCCATGTTGGACTCAGATCAATCGCCTGCTCGAGGTATTGTTTGGCTTTGTCAAAATACACCCCATTTTTAGCCCCTTCAAAGTTCCACAATAAGAGATGCAGCAATCCCAGTTCATTGTGAATGTAGGGTGCCTTATCATCTAACTGAAGGGCTTTTTCCTGCATTTCAATAGCTTTTTGCAATTCTTCTTTATAATTGTTGGAAGTAACTGCAAGTAAGCGCGTCAATACACCATCAAAGTAGTTGAACTTGACTTTGAGCTTTGAGGTAAGGGGATGTGTGGGTTCCAGCAGCGATTCTGCAAAAGCCAGCAAGGAAGAAACCCCGACGTATTCTTCCCCCCAACGAATTTTGTATCGCCGTTTTAATTCTTTGGCTTCTCCCTTCAGGTATTCATTGAGAGTTATCTGGGCTCTGTTGTGTAGTGCAATCGCAAATTGATTTTTGAATGTTTGGGGAACCTGATTTTGGTCCCTCAACTTTTGAGCGGCCTCAACAAACTCTGGGCCTCTTTTGGAGGTGGAAAAACTGGAGATAAAGGACGCCATCAAGCTTAATTTCCCTTGAAGGACAGAATCAAATGGTTCTCCTGTGTACTCAAACAATCCTCCAATTAGTTCGTCGGTAACGGGATGTCCATCAAGCGCTTTGCCTATGTATACATCAAAGGGGCTACCCAGAATATTTTCTTCCTCAGAGACATCAATCTCGTCATCTCCTCCTCTTTCTGAAATAGCCTCATTATTTACCTCAGCCGTAGTAACCTCTGCTGCAGCCATAGGCGGACTGAGCTCCATTTCCAACGCAGCCAATTCTTCCTGATGGACAGAAGAAAGCCTTAATAATTCATTGCCTGTAAATTGTGGTGTCTGTCGTTTAGTCAAGGTTTGATTTCTCTGCTCATCCCTGAATTTATCTCTGAGGTAAAATTCTATTTCCTCTCTTGTGATTTTCAAATCTGCATCCTCATCCGCCAACCCTTTCAAACCATTGATAAAGTGCCAGGAAAAAACGCCCCTTCCTCCTCCCCAGACCATTCCTTCAAAGGATTTTTGATCTGGTTTGCAGGACATGATTCTGACTTCGTTGGCTGCTTGCTTCGCCATTTGCTCTGCTGTGAGAGAAGGTCCTCGATTGTCACTTCCTGCCAATTTTCCAGAACGACAGGCATCTGTGATGACTATGACCTCCGCTTCCCGTCCCACGGAAAGGGTTGTCACCAAATCATTCAAATCTTCCAGACGGACGGCATTGTTTCGATAATTGTTGAACGGCGTATCGTAAGCGAGCAAATAACCGAGTTGCCAAAGCGTTTGCTTTTCGACATCTCCATGTCCTGAAAAATAAACAATGGCGCGTTGCCCTTTTTGGGTTTGTTGCAACAACCAATTGAGGGCATCGTCAATGGCGGCCAAAGTAGCTGCTTCATTCGTTAGCAGTTTGATGTTTGCTGCTGGTGTTTCACCTCCTGTTTTTGATTGGAGAAAATCGGCAAAGGTGATTGCATCCCGATGGGCATATTTTAGATCGGTTCTTTGTTCATCCTGATAATCAGAAATGCCAACAACGACTGCGTAAGTAGTGACATCAGATTCCCAATCCAATTCCTGAGCGAAAGAGGGTACTGTTAGTAATAATGCAGAGATAAAAACCAACAGTGTTTTCCTCATAGATCTTTTTTTTGATTTAACTATAATCTTAGTCTCAGCGAGAAAGTAGGCACATGGATTATTTAACAATCATTTTTCATCATCCTTCCTGGTTCCAAAAATAACTAGAATTTATATTGTTAAATAAAAATGTGCCTTAACATCCCGAGCGACAGGGTTTTGAACCCGGTTTTTTCGACTCAAAAACCGGGTTCAAAACCCTGTCGCTCAAAAAAAATGGACGAGTAAGGTATCCTTTCCTCTCCTCTCCAAATCAAAGGGCAAACAATCAATAACATCCAAAAAATAAAAATCATGAAAAAGATCCTTCAAAACAGTTTAGCCCTTTTAACCTTGTCCTTGTTGACCACTGCAATGGTCGCCCAAACTCCAGATACCTCGACTACCAAGTTTGACCAAGCCATCGCTCAGGAGCAGATGCTTTTCGAAGATTACAATTCCAAAATTGATGAATTAAAAGCCATGTACCGAGTAGATTTAACCGATTTTGAAAAGGAGGATTTGACGGACAAAATCTGGTATTACGAATTGCAAAGAGAGGTAGCTGAGTTGAAAATCAAATTTTTAAACAAAGAAGCAGATTACGCAAACGGTGTTTTGGAAAGACCTAATTATTACATTCTTGCAGAAGCTACGGTTTATATTGAGGAAACTGACCCAAATGATCAGAAGAAGTAGTTTTTTTCGGGTTGTCGGGTATGCGGGGAGGCGGGGTGTATTGAAATCATCACCCCGCCTCCCCGACATCAAGCAAACCAGAAACCAGCTCAAATAATGAAGAAATAAAGAATGAAAAATGAAAGAATGGAGATGAAAAAGAAGGAATAGAAAAGTGCAACCAGCAAACAAGCGCCCAGTAACCAGAAACCAGCACCCAGAAACCAAAAATATAGCTGTTTAGGTTTTCGATTTTCAATTTGAAGTCCAATCATTTATTTAGTGGTTGGACTTTTTTATGGTTTTATTCTTTAAATTGGTCAGGAAAATATTTTTTCATCAATTCATCCCATTTCGGGTCTTTTCGCATCTCTTCAAAATCGGGATCTTCCAATAAGTGGCTCACTTTAAACTGCCATTTACCAATACCTTTTTCCAGCCCTTGTTCGAGGTATTGCCATGCTTGCACGGGCTGATCCTTTTTCAATGACCATTGAGCGAGGTAAATATAGGTGTCTGCATAACTTGGGGACATTTCCTGTGCTTTGTCCAACTCTTGTTTGGCATTCTCCAATTGCCTGGGCAGATGGGTATATGCATGTCCAATTAACGCGTGAAATGCAGCCATCGGGAGTGCCAAAGCTCCCCCTGCCAAATACACCCTTGAAGGTGCATCCCAGCAAAGTAGATAACCAGGTTTAGTCAAACTTTTCCGTTCAACATCGCCATGTCCCGAAAAGTAAATGATCACTTTGTCGTTTTCTTTTACAACTTCCCAGAGCCAATCCAGGGCTATTGCAAATTGAGCTGCGGTAGCTTGTTCATTGAGTAAGACTTTGAGGTGGCCCTCATCTAAGGCACCTCCAGCCGGAGATTGCAGGAAAGCAGCGAAGGCTTCAGCATCTTTATCTGCGAAACGGAGATCTGGAATCGCTTCATCTTGATAATCAGAGATGCCGACGACGACGGCGTAGGTTTCGCCTGAGTTGAGGGAAAGGTTTTGGGAGAAAGTGATGAGACTTCCCAATAGGAATGTTATGGTGAGTAGCTTTTTCATAAGCTTTGCTATTTGAATTTCTCCGGAAAATATTGCTTCATCAAAGCTTTAAATTCAGGCATTCCTCGCAGAGGGTCTAACTGCTTGTCATTCTGCAAAAAGTCATAAGAAAGCCTTGGCATCGCTATGGATAGTGGTGCTATCGCTTCTTCAAGCAGCCCTTGCTTTATTTTTATTCGGCATTTAACATGATTGCCTTCCGGGCTATCTGCATCTAATTTTAACAATTCATCTATAATATTGGCTGCAGCGATCCAATCTTCCTCCTTTAGTTTGATAAATAGCGTAGAAATTCCCCTCAAAGCAGGGAGCTGTTTTTCTGATTGCTGAAGATAGATTATTGATTCATCAATATTTTCTGAATAATAATAGAGCATTGCTTTTGTAAACAATATACCTGCCTTTTCACCTTCTGAGGTTTGCAATTCAATTCCTATATCCAAGAGTAAATGTGCTTTTTCAGGTGCATCGTTATCGTAGTGCATCCAGGCAAGGTTGATGAAGTAATCCTCAGAAACGGGGTTTACTTTTAACGCTTGTTCAAAGTAGGCTTTCGCTAAGGCTATTTCTCCGTGGATTCGATAAAATTCTCCAACCCACGTGTAATTCCAATATTCTTTTGAAGAAGCTTCAATGAATCTTTTAAATAGCTCATCAGACTTTTTTGTTTGACCCATCAGATAGGAGAATTTACCATATTCGAACCAATATGCTTTCCTTTCAGGTGATAGCGTGGTGGCTTTCTTATGAAAATCTTCGGCAGTTTTCATTTCATTTATTCCCTCGTAGTATTTTCCCATAAGGCTATATCCAAAACCTAAATCAGGTTTGTTATCTATAATTTTTTGTGCAAATCTTTTAAAGCCAGGCGTTTTGTAAGCAATCCAGATTTTGGCGGAGGCTTCAACCCATGAATAGGATAAGCCATTTAAAAAGGCGGTGTCCAAATAAATTAAACAATTTTCATAATCGCCCGATTGGAAGTAAACGCGAGCAAGGTTAGCATGTACCCACAAACTTGTCGGAGCAGCTTTAAGAGCAACTTGATAATATTGGACTGCATTTTCAACCTCTCCTAATGCAAGATAGGCATCTCCAATAACCTGAACACCTTCCCAGTTTTCTACAGAACTATTGATGGTTTTCATCTCCTCAATTAGCGGTTCTAACTTTGAATATTGCTTACTGTATGTATAAGTAGTTACTAAATCAGAATATGCATCCCCATCAGTTGGTCTTTTTTCCAGCCTTTCGCGATTAATAGCTTCCGCTTTATCGTACTCAAGCGTTTTTGAAAAATACATTTGAGATAGATTGTTGTAAAAACGCATGTCATTTGGACTCAATTCGAGCGCTCTTAACCAGAATTTCTCTGCTTCTGCATATTTTTTTTGTTCACGATAAAACCAACCAAGTAACATTAGGTGATGTATGTCTCCTGGCGAAAGTGCTAAGGCTTTTTTGAGCATGGCTTCTGCTTGTTCTAATTTATTTTGTTGATAATATACCAAGCCTAAGTTCTGATAAGCATGACTTAAGTTGGGGTTCAGTCGAATGGCTATATTAAGTAGGGAATCTGCTTTTTTCAGATCTTGCCTTTCGGCATATTGAAAATAATGATATCCATAAACAACATAAGCAAAAGCCCATTGTGGTGCCAGCTCAATTGCTTTTTGAAAATGTTCATGTTTTACATTTCCTTTTGCGTAATAGGCCATATATATGTGGGTAAAAGCGGCATTGGGTTCATAGTCCAATGATTTTTGCAGTGCTGCTTTCGCCTGGGCATGCCAAAAATCGCTGGAATCGGATAATGAAATAGCTTTCAATATTGAACCGAATTGAATATCTACCGCTTCAAAATAATATTGTTTAGCTTTCAATGTTTTATACATATAATGTTTTGAGCCCAAAAGTTCAGCCGCCTTTTCCAGGTAACGGACAAATTTGTTGTATTTTGCTTCGCCTCTTTGTTGGGCTGCTATCTCTTTATTATCCGACCGTAACAAAGCGTTAAGGGTTTGTTGTGATTCATCCTGTAAGGCTGTAGCAAGATTGCGCTTCATCAATCCGTGCAAGCGTTCCAACTCAGGTACTTTCGACAATTCCTCATATAAATCATAAGCATTGTTTTCTTGAGGCTCCAGCAAGTCTCCATTCTCCAAAGCCACTGTGAACTGCTCATATTTTTGTCGCCAAATACTATCCAAATCTGTCAAAACGATTTCCTCAAAACCTTTGGTTTCAATTGGAGAAATGGTGGCAAGTGCATTTTCTTTTCGTTCTTTTATCTGCGCCAAACTAGACTCATCGACATGCGTAAGAACGGTTCCCTTATTGCCCACAACCATCGGAATTTGCATCTGTGGCGCAGTTTCGGTGGGCACGACTTCTTCCAAAAATCGATTGATTTCCAGCAGGTTGACCTGCAAATCTTCATTGTTGTCCGCCAGTCCCGTCAGTCCATCAATCAAATGATAGGAAAAGACACCACGTCCACCGCCCCATTGTTCGCCTTCCAGACTAAATTCATTGGCCTGGCAAGAGAGGATTTTGATTTCATTCGCGAATTGTTTGGATAAATTGGCTGCGGTGGCCTGCGAGCCGCCAATCTCGCTGCCCGCCAATTTTCCCGCCCTACAGGCATCTGAAATCATAATCACTTGAACACCTTGTTCGGATAGGGTGGTAATTATATCCTGCAAAAAAATCAACGCAAAAGCTCCCGCCAGATAATTACTCGGCGGCGAATCATAAGTCAGTAGAAATCCTCTTTGAAAGCGTGTTCGCGTCTCGACATCCCCATGTCCGCTGAAATAAATAATGGCTTTATCACCCTCCTGGCTTTTTTCAATCAGCCAATCCATTGCTCCTGCCATTGCACCAGTCGTGGCAGATTTATTCGTCAATAGCATAATATGATCTGAAGGGATATTCCCGCCACCCGGCGATTGAAGAAAAGCTGCGAAAGCTTCTGCATCCCGATTGGCGAATTGCAAATCGGGGATGTTTTCGTCTTGATAATCGGAAATGCCAATGATGACAGCGCGGGTGGTACCTGAATCAAAAGATAGCGTTTGGGTAAAACCAAAATAAGAAAAAAAAAGTAGCAATAGAGTGGGAGTAGTTTTCATAACACAGTTTTATGGAAGCCGGAAATCAACAAGTTAGTGAATATAGTTGATTTGATAAAAAGGAGAGAGGTTCCCCTTTATTAATCAAAATGAAAATGAAAATGAAAATGAAAAATTTTACTCATAGTCCCCGTAGGGCAGGGTTGATTGGTTCTAAGTTTTTCGATATGATTTTTTTCAAGTTCAAGACCAAGTTCAAGAACAACAATTGAACTTGGTCTTGAACTTCTTTTATTGGCAGAGTCTCTCGAAGAGGACTCTGACCGACTACAATATGAAGTGAGGGTAAAGCCCAGAGTCCTCTACGAGAGACGCTGCTTATTACTTTAAATTTAGAACCACCCTCGCATGATGTCCACCCCTCAATTTTTATTTAAATTTTCATTTAACCGTAATAAACCATGTCTCTCGCCTCTGCGTAGATACGTGTGAGGACATGGTGGTCGAATTTAAAGCTACCACGTCCCTACCGGAGACATGGTTTGTTACGAGAGGATTTTCAAAATCATATTCATTTGGTGTTGAAGACTCAATCGCTTTGCGCGCCCCCAGCCTTATCATTCAAATTTCTCAGGATAGTACAGCTTAATGAACTCCTGATATTCCGTAGTTGCTCTCAAAGCTTCCAATCCTGGATCATTTTGCATAATTGGATAATTAAATATCCAGGAATCTCTCTTCTTCAATACCTCCATTGCGCCATTAAAGTCCTTTTGTGCAACCATTATTCGTACTTCTGGCAATATCAAAAATCTGGGAATCCACCATTGTGAAAAAGACTTTTCTATATCTTTATAAAGCTCCTGGGCAGCTACGTAATCTTTCTGATTAATCAATTTTAAATAGGTGCCCACTTTTGAAAAATCAGGAATTAGTTTTTCAAAGTCTTTAAAAACATTGCTCGTATCTAATTCGGAAGGAGAAAGCGAAAGCGCAATAATCATAGCTTGCATACCCTTTAAGGAGATTTCGGCTGGAAACCTTTGAATCCCCTCGTCCATCACCTGAATTGCTTTTTCAGAATTACCACAAGTAAAATAAAGCCATCCCAAATCCCAGTAAGGGTAGTAATCTTCTGGATAAATTGCCAATGATTTTCTTTGGTATTTGGCAGCCAATTCTTCTTCTCCATAATCATGATAAGCCCAAGCTACTTTTCTGAATCTCTGGACATATTCACTGCCTTGAACATATTTTTGGAAATAGGTTTCGGCTGATTTCGGTCTTTTAAATATATAGTATAATCGCCCGTATTCTAGGTTTTCATCAGGAATGTTCGAATGAATGCTATCCGGACAAATTGATTTTCCTTTTTCATAATCTCCCAGTACCGTATAAGCGATTGCCAAGGACATGGCGGCTTCGTTGCTTAATGTATCAGGCTTTAGTTCGATGGCTTTTTTAAACAGGAAATTAGCTCGGTCATGCTTCTTTTTACCCCAATAAAATCGCCCTAACCTCTCGCAGTTTTCCAGGTAATAGGTAGGGGCGGTTTCTGGTTGAATTAATTCCAAATCGTCATATTCTTCAAGATCGTCGAACTTTTCAGGGAAAGCTATTCTTAGCTCTTTTTGGAAAAGACGCATTTTATGAAGAGGCGTGAAGAAGGTATCCCGAATAACCATTCTGTAGGGAATAAACATCCCTTGTTCCCCTAAGAATTGAATTGCCTTTTCGAAGGCCCCAAGTTTCACTTGAACTCTTGCATTAAAATATCTTCGGAGCCTTCTTAAGCTATCAGGAACTAAGTTATTTAGTGAATCTGCCAACTGATAATTCACCTCTTTTAATGCATCTACAATGGAAGGTAGTGCCCTGTAAGTTGAATCATAAGTAATGAGCGAATCTAAGAGCACTTGTGCATTTTCGTAATCCTCCTTATAAAGTGCCAAATACATCTTGAAATCCAAAACCATAGGGTCTCTTGTTTTCACCCAGGCGGAATCCAGCCATTTGTCACCTTCCTCTTCTAAGCCTTGATCATAATGAATAAATCCTAAATTGACGTAAGGTTGCCTAATATTTGGCCTAGCTTTTCTGGCTTTGAGTAAATAGGATTTTGCTTCCGTAAATTCACTATGAAACCTATAGAAATGTCCGATACGATTTAAATAGCTTTCTCTAATCTGAACTGTTTTGTCAAAAATGATTTTTGCTTTTGCTTTTTCTTTATTTAAATAAGCCATTTGACCCGCCAAATAGTTAACTCTATAGTTATCTGGCGTGATTTCCAGCCATTTTTCAAGCCATTTTAGCCCCTTTTCATACTCCTTTTTCTTAAGATAAAGATTGCATAGAACTTCGATACTCGATTGTAAGTCAGGCTTGACTTCAAGTCCTTGCAGAGCAAAAAATTCGGCATCTTCCCAGCGGTTAAATTGATTTAGATACAGGTAGGCTAATCCAGCATAAATTTTGGGCCATTTACTAATCGAACAGCCTTTTAGTAGTATTTTTTCAGCTTCTTTATATTCTCCCCAGTCCATATGAGCTCCTGCTTGGTGGGTATAGGAGTACATAAAGTTGGGATTCAACTGCCTCATTTTCTCCTGTATTTCGATGAATTTTTCTTTCTCTCCTCTTTGTCGGTGCACCTCAGCAATTGCCCCTAATATTTCACATGAATCTATTTTGTTGGTGCTCAACTGTAGTGCAATACGAAGGGGTTTTTCAGAATCTTCGTACCTTCTTTGATATTGAAAGCTTCTACCCAGATTATAATGAGAATCCCAATGTAAGGAATCAAGTGCAATGGCTTTATTTAATGCGTCATCGGCTTTTTGATATTCTCGAATTTGATAATAAGCGATGCCTAAATTTTTATAAGTAAGCATGTAAGTTGTATCTATCAATTCTGCCCTTTTCAATAATTCTATGGCTCTTTGGTATTTAATTTTTATTTGCGAAAAGGAATTGATATTGGCTTCATCAAGCGAAATTCCATCTTTCAATTCTAACCCTTGTCGCTTATAGTTCTGTTTACTCATCCAATCATATTCATTGGAATGAATCCAACCTAAAAAGTTGTACATCTGAGGAAACTGAGGTAGAAATTCTAACGCTTTTTCGCCAACTTCAATGGCTTTTTCATATTCTCCTGAGTAGAAAAGTTCCGAACAATAATTGACATAAGGTAGTCCCCATTCGGGTGCCAATTCAATCGCCTTTTCAAAATTTTCTTTTGCTTGAGTACTCCTAACCATTCGCGTATTCAATACCCCCAATTCATTATAAAAATAGGCAGCTCTATCTTCCAATTCGATAGCTTCTTGCACTTTTGTCAATGCTTCTGGATAAAAACTTCCCTTTCCGCTCACTTGGTCACCTTTCAATCTTAAATTCAATCCTTCAAAATATAATTTTTTGGCAATCAGATAATTATAGATGTAATGTTGCTCGCCCAACAATTCAGCCGCTCGTCCTAAATAGCGTGGGTATCGCCCATAGGTCGTATCTCCTTTCCATCGTTTTTCCATTTCTGTTGGATTGGCAATTAGGTATGAATTAATGACCTGTTGCGCATCATTTTGAAGTGCCGTTGCATATTGCCGTGTCATAAAACGGTGTAAATCAGCAAGACTTTCTTCCTGAATCAATTCTCGATATAATTCATCTGCCGAGGGTTTTCCATCTTCTGAATCCAATAAATTTTCATCATCCAACGCAGCTATAAAAGCCTCGTATTTTTGCTGAATAATCGTATCCAAACCTGCCAATAGTGTCTGCTCAATGCCCCTAGATTCGATGGCGGCGAGGGTGGGTAATTCCCGTTCTTTCAGGCTTTTTAATTCCGCCAAAATATCCGAATTGACGATGGAAATTTTAGTGCCTTTGCTGCCCACTGTCATTGGAATTTGGCTTTGCGGTGCCGTCTCTTCTGGTACTTTTGTTTCCAAATAATTTTCGAGTTCGAGTAAGTTGACTTGTTGATTTTCATTCTTATCCGCCAAACCAATCAAACCCTCCACCAAATGATAAGAAAATGCGCCACGACCGCCGCCCCATTGTTCGCCTTCAAGCGAAAATTCATCGGGTTGACAAGAAAGAATTTTGATTTCATTGGCGTATTGTTTGGATAGATTGGCTGCGGTGGCTTGAGTACCTCCTATTTCACTTCCCGCCAATTTTCCCGCACGACAAGCATCCGTAATGACGAGCGTTTCCACATTTTTATCACTCGAAAGTGTTTCAATAATCAATTGTAAATAGAACAATGGATAAGCCCCTGCAATGTAGATTTTCGGAGGCGAATCGTAAGTCAACAAAAATCCTGGTTGCCTCGCCGTTTTTGCCTCCACATCACCATGCCCTGAGAAATAAATGATGGCTTTGTCCCCTTCTTCTGATTCTTCGACTAACCAATCTAATTCACCCGCTACTCCTGCCATTGTCGCTTTTTCATTGAGCAGTAATTTGATGTTTTCATCGGGCAAATTGCCGCCTGCGGAAGATTTTAAGTAGGTGGCGAATGCTTCGGCATCCTTATCTGCAAAGCGGAGGTCAGGGATGTCTTCGTTTTGATAATCGGATATACCAACGACTACAGCGCGGGTGGTGCCAGCGTCGAGGGAAAGCGTTTGGGAGAAAGTGCAAAGGCTTCCCAATAGTATTGCTATAGTGAGGATGTTTTTCATTTCGATTTATTTTCGGACTGATTTGGAAAATATTTTCTCATCATTTCCCTAAACTTTTCGGTCTTCTTAATCGGATTTAAATCTTCATCATTTTGTAGCATTTCATAATTAAAAGCACCTATCCCAATCATTATAGAACGACTTAAAATGTCATCCAAAACGGTTAATGCCTCTTCGTGTTTTTCTTGTTTCATTAGCATTTCGCAATAGAGATAATCAAAGTAGGATCTGCCATTCCAATATTCAAATCGACTGATGAATTCTTCATAAGACTCGGTAGCGGCATCATAATTTTCTTTGGGTTCATGCTCCAAAAAGTCTAAAACAAGGTTGTATTCTGACCACCTTTCTTTGGTCAAATTCAAGGACTCCTTGGCTAGGCTATCTTGACCAGATTGAAGATGTAAAAATGCTTTTTGAAGGTGTACTTTAGGTTCGTTGGTATTATTTTGAATCAATTTATCCAATATTTCAAAAGCGGCTTTTTCGTCTTTATAGGCATATTTCATGGAAGCCAATTGTTCGTGAGCGTAGGTGTATTCTGAGTTGATTTGAATGGCTTTATTTAAGTATGTTTCAGCTATTTTTGGCTTTGCGTTTAAAAACCAAAAAGTGCCGGGAACAGCCCAAAAGTTGTAATACAAACTATCCTGCTGAGTGCAGAATTCAATATGCTTTTGGGCATTTTCAAAGTCATTATTATATAGAAAAGTGACGCCTATCCGTGCTCGCAAAATCATATCTTTTGAGTCGAGGGCTTTTTGACTCATCTCTAATGCCTTCTCGTATTGATGTGTACCCAAATAGAAAGCAACCAAATTACTGATATGGTTCTCATTCTTAGGTTCTAGTTCTAAAGCCTTCAATAACAATCGTTCTGCATGCTCATTATTATCAAATGTTCTGTAATAAATATTCCCTAATTCGCCGCAGTGCTTTGGAAAATAAATGGCTTTGTTCCCATCCAAAATAGCTGCGTTTTTCACCTTATTGGGAAAGTATTTTTCCATGATTTGATTGAATGATTCCGTTCCACGAATACTTTCGAGGTCAGGGTCAGTTTGGATATGGTCATAATTCTGATATCCTATTTGAATACTCTTTTCCAACCATTCTAAAGCGTTTGAAGTATCTCCTTTGAGGGCAAAACCACAGGCAAGATTATAAGGGTAAATGATATTCACAGAATCCAACTCTATGGCAGTTTTTAGGCTTTCAATTGCTTTTTCTACTTGTTGAGTTTTAAGATAATGTCTCCCTAACTCACTATATCCAACAGCGTTCTTTGGATTTTTATTTAAAATAGCTTTGATCATCAACTCAACCGAATCGGATTGTTCTAATTCAAAGAACAAGTTGAACAAATTTTCATAAGGTCTGGTATAGGATACATCCAGCTGAATGGATTTCCTATATGCTCTTTTTGCTTTTTTATAATTTTTCTGAAGTTGATAGATATAACCTAATCTATTATAAGCTCTATCATAATCAGGTCGTATTTCCAATGCTTTTTTTATCGCATTTAAAGCTTCTTCATATTTTTCTTGCTCAATGTAAATATCCGATAGTCGAATATAGTCCCAATTATAAGGTTCGGTTCTTGTTTCAATTGCTTTATTAAAATGAATTATTGCCTCTTCATAATCTTTGAGTTCTCCATAATAAAGTTTTCCCAGCTCATAATAAACAGGTGCCTTATTAGGAGATAAACCCACGAGTTTATTGATGGTTTTTATTGCCAATTCCATACTGTCAATGACGGCATAAAAATTGGCTAATTGTTCAATCGCATCTACATAGTTTGGTTTCATTTCAAGTACCTTCTCCAGTAAATAAATACCATCTTTATGTCGATTCATTTTGCGATAAAGTCTTCCAGTTCCGTTATATGTTGGAAGATGGTTTATATCTTTCTGTAAAACCTGTATTAACAAATCCTCTGCTTTTTCAAATTCATTGCGATCTATGTAATAGTTGGCAAAATTGGTGTAGGTATACTTAAAATTTGGTGCAAGTTCTATAGCCTTTTCCATTGTAGCTTCATATTTCTTGTCGTCATTTCGGATACTGTATACCGATGCAAGGCTATTGTAAATAGTGCCTTTGGCCCAATCGTATTTTGCGACTGCTAAACTTTTAAGAAAGGCAACTTCTGCTTTATCAACTCTATTGGTATGAACATATAGCCTCCCTAACCAGAAAGATGCTTTCCAGTTAGTGGAATCTAACTGTATCGTTCTTTTTAGGTGTTGTTCCGCCTTATCATAGTTTTTCGTTTGCCAATAAATACCCCCAAGGTTGAGCCAGGTATGTACATAATTACTGTCCGCCTCCTTGGCTTTTTCCAATAATTCAATACCCCGTTTGTATCGTTTTCGATTTTGAGCAAGTGAGTTGATATTCAGTTCTGGAAATTCAATATTGTTACTCAATTCTAAGCCGAGCCTCTTCCAATTTTGCTTGTCTAACCAATCTTCATCATTCGCATAAACCCATGCTAAAAAGTTATAGAGTTGAGGATATTGGGGCAGATATTCCAATCCTTTTTCGCCATACTCAATCGCCTTTTCGTATTGACCATTATAAAAAAGACTGACGCAATAATTGACATATGGCAATCCCCATTCAGGTGTTAATTCAATCGCTTTTTCGTAATAATCAAATGCTTTTTCATCCAATTTTAATCGGGTATGCAATACACCCAATTCGTTCAAAATAAAAGGGGCTCTTTCTACTAAACCCAAAGCTTCCGTTTGCTTTTCAACTGCAACTTGGTACAAAGAATCTCGTTTTCTCCAATTTTGGTCGCCTTCCAAGCGGATGAGTAATCCTTCAAAATAGCGCAATTTGGCTTGAAGGTTTTTGTAATAAAAATGTTTTTCACCCAATATTTCCAAGGCTCTTTTCAGATATTTCGGATAGCGGTCATAATTATCATCTCGCTCATATCGCCTTTTCAATTCTGCTGGATTCGCCAATAAATAAGCATTGATTGCCTGCTGTGCACCATCTTGAAGAGAGGCGGCAAAATTTCGTCTCATATATCCATGAAGCGACTGAATACTTTCTTCCTCCATCAATTTTCGATAATAAAAATCTGCAGAGCTATCAAGGGGTTCCAATAGCTTTCGGTCTTCCAATGCCACCAAAAATTGCCGATATAATTCCTGAACCGTACTATCCGCATCCGCGAGAATTCTTTCTTCAATTCCCTTGGTTTCGATACCTGCGAAAGTGGGTAATTCCTTCGATTTGGCTTCTTTTAATTTTTCAAGATTTGCTTGGTCAACCGTACTCAATTGGGTGTTTCTATCCCCAACCGTAAAAGGCAATTGAGGGTGCGGTGCCGTTTCCTGAGAGACTTTATCTTCGATGTATCGACCTAATTCAAATAGATTGACTTGAAGGTCATTATTTCGGTCAGCAAATCCATTAAGTCCATCAATTAAATGAAAAGAAAAGGCACCTCGTCCGCCGCCCCATTGTTCGCCTTCGAGACTGAATTCATTGGGCTGGCAAGACATGATTTTGACTTCATTAGCGAATTGTTTGGCAAGATTGGAAGCGGTAGCTTGTGTGCCTCCGATGGCACTTCCCGCCAATTTTCCTGCTCGACAAGCATCTGAAATCATCACGACTTCTACATTTTTGTCAGACAGCGTGGAGATAATATCTTGCAAATAAACCAATCCAAAAGCACCCGCCATATAGGATTTTGGTGGCGAATCATAGGTCAATAAAAAACCTCTTTGAAATCGAGTCAATGACTCTACATCCCCATGCCCTGAGAAGTAAATAATCGCTTTATCATTTTCCTCACTCGTCTCAATCAACCACTCCAAAGCTGCCACCAATTGTCCCGTTGTTGCCTTTTCGTTGGTTAGCATTAAAATTTGTTCCGCTGTCAAAGCCCCCCCTGAGGGAGATTGTAAATAATCCTTAAAAGCTTGGGCATCCTTATCCGAAAATCGCAAATCGGGAATGTTTTCGTCTTGATAGTCGGAGATACCGATGATTACGGCACGGGTGGTACCTGAGTCGAAAGATAGCGTTTGCGCAAAATCAAAATAGGAAAGGAACAGTAGCAATAGAGTGGGAGTCGTTTTCATAACACAGTTTTATTGTAGCCGGAAATCAACAAGTTAGTGAATATTGTTGATTTGATGAATAGGAGAGAGGTTCCCTTTATTAATCAAAATGAAAATGAAAATGAAAATTTTATTAATAGTCCTCTTCGGGAGATTAGTCTTGGGAATGAGCGGTGAAGCTTGCATATAGAAAAGTGATGATGAGTACGTTATTCATAGCATTTATGGGTTTACTTTTCTCAAAATCTTTCACATGTCAGGCATTTAATTATTATTTAAATTTTCATTTAACCGTAATAAACCATGTCTCGCCTCTGCGTAGGTATGTGTGAGGACATGGTGGTCGTATTTAAAAAGTTTAAGACTAAGTCTAAGATTAAGCGAAATAATTAAACTTAGACTTAGACTTAAACTTAGACTTATCAAAACACACACTCACACTTCCAATCCTTCATCATTACAAAAGGTTGTGAAGTGGGTGCACCGGCTACTGCCCTGTTTGCAGTTCTGGAGCCTGATTCTGGGGTTGGTGCAGCACCTACGTGGTGATTGACCATAATCAAGCTACCATCTTTTGAATTATACGCCAACACCTTATCAAAGCTGCCTTGAGGTCGAAGCTGGTATTGCGTGTTGCCTGCATTGCTGCGATCATTGATGAAGAAATTCCATTGAGACATGGCCTTCATCTTGCCATCCATTGTATTCAATGCTCTGAGTGAAAAGCCGGAACCATTGCGCATGATGGCTCTGGGCATTCTTTCTCTTGTAGTAATGTAAAACCCCTTTGAAGGATCTAACCTGTCCACGTACTTAAAATCCCATTTTTCTGCTCCCTGACAACTGCAATCACATCCACAATTGGCTTGTCCGGCACAATTGCAATTGGGCGTTTTGACACAGTGGCATTGTTTGCCTACTTTGATCGTACCGCCAGAAATCATGATTACTTTTTCGTCAGGACTAATAAGTTTACAGTTCGTTTTACCTGGTAAAATTTCAAAGTTCGGTGGTCCATCATTGGACGGCTTAGTACCTCCTTCTCCTGCATTCTCTGGTTCAAATCCTTGGTTGACAACCACTTGTCCTGCAATGTCAATGCAGTTTTTGGGTTTGCTGATGTGCCTGGTGGCACATTTGCACAAATCAATTATGGGTGCAGCAGTTTGTTTGTTCATGCGTTGCCAAAGAATGACATGTCCATCCAGGTAACCCATTGTGTTTTGAACACATTTAGGAGGGCTCAAGGGTGCACTTCTCTCCTGGGCGATGGTTTTACCTGGTGCAAGGCACATAGCAACAAATAGCATAGAAAAAATACCCATTCCGAAATTTCGGAAAGAAAAAATGTTTGTTTTCATAAAAAGAATTTAAAGGATGAAACGCTACTTTTTATTGCTCCTATTTTTCAGAAAGCCTTAAAAGATAGCGTTGTGGTTTTTGAATATCGTAGGTTTCATTTGGTTAAAAGCAATCTGAATATTCTAAGGTGACATCTTCGACAGTGGAGAAGGTGTCATCTTAAATCGTTCCTCAGATGACACCTTCTTCCTTTGTCGAAGATGTCACCTCACTCACTACTTCTGATTTTTATATTTGGTGAATAAACAAAAAGTTACTTTCATTTCGAAAATATTTGATACCAGATGTTATTTCCTGAATTTTTCAGGGAAGTACTTTTTCATCAATTTGTTCCAACGATCTTTTTGAGCTCTCATATTAGCTACATATAAACCCTGGAAGGCGCATCCCAACAAAGCAAATAACCCGGTTGCGTGATACTTTTTCGCTCCACATCACCATGTCCAGAAAAATAAATAATCACCTTGTCCTTTTCTTTCGCCACTTCCCATAACCAGTCCAGCGCAATGGCAAATTGAGCGGCTGTCGCCTGATTGTTGATCAACACCTTGAGATGATCTTCATCTAGTGCCCTACCTGCTGGCGAGCGCAGGAATTTGGCAAAGGCTTCGGCATCTCGATCTGCAAAGCGGAGGTCTGGAATTTGTTCGTCTTGGTAGTCGGAAATACCGACGACGACAGCGTAGGTTTTATTCTCCTCAAGGCTCAGGCTTTGCGAAAAGGTCCCCAGGTTTCCTAAAAGTAATGCCAGAATAATAAGATGTCTCATACTTTTTACTTTTGGAATATATCAAGAGAATATTATTTCTGTTTACCGTAGCCCGGCTCTCCAGAGCCGGACAATTCCATGGATCGAGTTTTCAACTTGTACTTTCGTTTCCGGCTCTGGAGAGCCGGGCTACTTATCTGGAAAATATTTTTCCATCAATGTTTGCCACTGTTTATCTTTTCGAAGTTCTTCAAAATCGGGACTAGTTTGGAGTTTTTCATATTCCTGATATCAATTAGAACCATCAAAATTCCATTTGCTGTAAAAGTATTCATCCAATAATCGCTGAAAGTCGGGATTGTTTCTGATTCCTTCAAGATCTGAACTATCGCAAATGTGGGGATAATCTGCATATCCGGCGACAAAGGCTTTTTCCAGCCAGATTAGAGCATTCTGCTCCTCTCCAATATAGGCGAAAAGACTACCGACCAAGTAATAATCATTTGCATTTTTGGCAGCCTTTATTTTTTTCTCCATCTCTGCTTGCAACTCAACTGACTTTCCCAATAAATGACAAGACCTGATTTTGTTGCCATATGATTTGGGGTGATCTCTGAGCAGGTCATTGTAAAATATTTCAGCTTCCTTATTAAGACCAGCTTTTACATAAGCTTTCACAATAAAATAGTGGTACCAGGGGGATGGCTTTTTTTCACGCTCATAGAAAACCTTGTCAATTATTTCCATAGCCTCTTGAATTTCACCAAGTCGGATGTAACAAGCGCTCAGGTGAGTGAAGACCCTCCAGTCTCCGGGATCTGCCTTTAAAGCATCCTGGAATACTTTTGCAGAAGCGAGATAATTTTCCTGGTTATAATAGATCATCCCCAGGCGTTGTATAGCTCTGCCGTATTTGGGGTCTGAGTCCAGAATGTTGCGAAGTAGGGCGATTGAAGAATCAGGCTGTTTCAGATTGTGGTAAAATAGATCAGCCAGGTCGGTTTTAATGTTTTTGGAATTGGAAGAGGTTTGCAAAGCCCTTCGATAATAATCCGCTGCTTTTTGATAATCCTTTTTGTAATAACGATTTAAATTTCCCAAACCTTCAAGAGAATATCTGGAAGTGGGATGCATTGATAGGTCTTTAAGGAAGTACTTTTCTGCAAAAACCGGATCAAAGAAGTTGTATAAATATAGGCCAGCAATTTCCGTATAATTGCCTGTCTGGTTGGAGTCCAATTCAATAGATGTTTGAAAATAATCCAATGCCTTTTGGTAGTCTTTTTTGGTAGCAAAATACTTATAATACCTACCTAAATAATAATACTCCCATGCGGTGAGATCAAATTGCTCCAAGACATGGATCATTTCCAACGCTTGCTCATCCAATTTGAGGTTGTCATAGACATCTATCAGGTAAACATAAGCAGTGGTATAGGTAGAATCTATTTCAATCGCCTTTTCCAACCAGGGTCTGGCTTTTTCATCTTCTCCCATGAGCTCGTAAGATATGGCAAGACTGCTGTACCCTCGAGGATCTAAGGGATGATATTTGATCACTTGTTGGGAATGCCATATTGCTTGTTCAAATTGTCTTTGCTCTTTATAATAACTGGCTAAATTGAGGTGAGGGTTCAAAATTGTTGGCCACAATTCAATTGCTTTTTTATAACACTCAATGGATAACTCATACTTACCCATATTATCATAGGTAGCACCCAAATTATTGTGGATCAGCGCATTCATCCTTGCATCTTTCCCTTCTACCAGCTTAATAGCCTTTAAATATTCCTGTGCACTTAAACTCGATTGGTTCTGTAACCTGTACACATCCCCCATAAAGAGGTGCGCCACTATATGGTTAGAATCCTTTTGTAGGACATAATCTAAAAGAGCTGTTGATTGGCTAATACTATCTAGCTGATAATAAATCTTTGCAAGGTTGCAGTAAGCAGTCAGGTAATTGGTATCCAGTTGGGTAGAACGTTTTAACAACTCAATAGATCGCCTAAATCTGCCTATAAAATTCTCTTTGGCTCCTGTGTTTTTAATAAATATAAAGTCATCTTTCAATTCAATCCCCTTTCGTCCATCCTTGCCGATCACCTTATCCGCATTGTGGTAATCATTGCCATAAACCCATGCCAGGAAATTGTACATCTGGGGATTATCTGGAATCAGTTGTAGTGCTTTCTCTCCATATGCGGCTGCTTTGTCCCGTTCCTGATTGTAATGTAGCAGAACACTATAATTAACATAGGGAATACCCCATTGAGGTGCGCGCTCAATTGCAGCTTCGAAATTGCTGACGGCTGCTTCATCATTTTGGAGTCGTGTGTTTAATACGCCAAGCTCATTAAAGACAAAAGCTCCCCTGTCATTTAGTTTTAATGCTTGTTCTTGTTTTTCAAGAGCATCCATGTAAAAGGAATCGCTTTCTTGAGCAGCGTCTCCTTCAAGTCGTAGGCTGAGACCTTCAAAATAATACCGGGAGGAAAGCAGGTAATTGTACATATAATGCTCAGAACCTAGCAATTCAGCTGCCCTTTGCAACAGCTTTGGATATTTTTCATAACTGGAATCACCCGCCCATCTTTTTTGCAACTCGCCAGGGCTGGATAATAAATAAGCATTAATAGCCTGCTGAGCATCGTCTTGTAGTGCAGCTGCAAAATTCCGACGCATGCTGTTGTGCAATTTTTGGAAGGCACTTTTATTGATAAGGAGTTTGTAATAATAATCTGCACAAGCACCTACAGGTTCCAGAAATGTTTTTTCAACCAACGCTTTTTGGAAAGCTTCGTAAATCATTCGATCAGTTGAATCCACAGAAGCAAGCACCTCACTTTCCACCCCTCGCGAGTCGGTAGCCGAGAAAATGGACGGACGGTTGGCTTTCTCCTTTTTGACCTGTGCTAAAAGATTGGCATCCACTCGTGAGATGATTTCGTTGAAATCGCCTACCGTCATTGGCAACTGGTTGTGAGGCCTCACTTCACTGGTCACTTTGTCCTGCAAATAACGACCGATTTCTAATAGATTTACACTTAAATCAGCATCGTTGTCTGCCAAACCAATTAGCCCATCAACTAAATGATAACTAAATGCTCCCCGTCCACCGCCCCATTGTTCCCCTTCAATGCTGTATTCAGAAGGCTGGCAGGAAAGTATTTTGATTTCATTGGCGTAGCGGGTGGCCAGGTTGGCACCAGTTATTTGTGCACCCCCAATCTCACTTCCGGCGAGTTTTCCGGAACGACAAGCATCTGTAATGACCAGGACTTTGGCTTTGTTTATCAGTGAGAGGGTAGAGACATAGCCTTGCAACATTCCAAGCTGAATAACGCCTCCCGAAATATAAACTTTCGGTGGCGCATCCCAGCACAATAGGAAGCCCGGCTCTCCTAAAATTTTTCGTTCCACATCTCCATGTCCGCTAAAATAAATGATCACCTGATCGCCTTCCTTGCTTTCATCTAATAACCAGTGCAGCTCTGCTCCTACTTTTCCCGCCGTAGCATTTTTATTCGTCAAAACTTTTAAATGGTCATCATCGAGCTTACCTCCCGCTTCAGAACGGAGAAAAGCAGCAAAAGCCATAGCATCCTCATGTGCGAAACGCAGATCAGGGATCTGTTCATTTTGGTAATCGGAAATGCCGACGACGAGGGCGTAGGTTTCGCCTGAATCAAAGGAAAGGGTTTGAGTGAAAGTTGTATACCCCCCAAATAATAGCAATATGATGAGTAGCCTTTTCATTGTTAATTAGTTGTTCGCTTTTTCAGGAAAATATTTTTTGATCAAGTCATTAAATGCTTCTAATTCCCATAGAGGAGCAAAATCAGTGTCCCTCGTAAGTAGTGGGTAGTTGAAGGTATAATGGTCCATCCTGCAAGCGTCCATAATATCGATAGCTGTATGATATTCTCCTTGTTTTATTTTCATGATTACGAAATTCAACCTTAAATACCGCTTTATCCACCATTCAATCACATCGTTTACCAGGCTGTTATAGGTTTGTTCGGCTTCCTTGTACTGCTTCTTTTTCATGAGTTGCAGACAGTCCCAGACCTCCATAATTTTGGGATTGGTCGGAATATAGGCTTCAAAATTGGCTTTGGCTTTTTCTGTTGGTTCCACAGAAGCACTGAACATAATTCTGTGACCAATCACTCCTAAGTCATAAAGTCCTTGCTTTTCAACAAAATCATTTAAGAGTTCCATCGCCTCTTTTCTCTTCCCAAAGGAGTAGTGCAACCAGGCTAAATCGTACAAGCTTTTAGAGGGGTCTTCGGCATAGAATGCCCTTCTCTGTTCGATATAATATTTTGATTTTTCAAATTCTCCATGAATCAAAAAGAACCAACTCAGCCGATTTTCACCCGGTATTAAATCGTGGAATTTTTGGAAATACTCCTCTGCTTTTCGCTCTTTTCCTTCCAGGTAATAAATCTCACCGATCCGATAATAAACCGTGGGTTCAATGGACTTTTGGGCTAACACCGTTTTCAGCTGTTGGTCGGCTTCTGATGAGCGATCTAATCGCACATAAAACTCCCAAAGGTTAAATTCCGGATCATCCACCCATGCTTCAACACTATTTGATCCAATCGCTCTGCTCAAATGTCTCAGATATCCAAAGTCTATCTCTTCATCATTGTTAGTTCGGGCAATCTGTATTGCTTTTTTATAAACCTGCTCAGCCTCCTTCCTTTGGTTTTTTAATAGATAAACTTCCCCCAAAGCTTCATACGCTACAAAAAATTTATCGTCCAACTGGAGGCACTGCTTGAATTGACTTTCGGCTTTTGCAGGCTGGTTCTTTAAAAGAAACAGATTACCCAGTGCATAGTAAATGGTTGGAAAAGAGAGATTAGGTGGGATATTTTCTATGGCTTTCAAAAAGCAATATTCAGCAGTTGTAAAATCATAATGCCACATGGAGTAGCACCCTTTAAGGTACCATAATTCAACTGAACCGGAATCAATTTGAGTGGCTTTTTCTAACCAGGATTTGGCTTTTTTGTTTTCGTACCAAAGATGGTTGGATGCAAGTGATATATATGGTGAAGCCCATGAGGGAACTAATGCCGCTGCTTTCAGTGCAAATATTTCAGCCGAATCCTGAATGTAATAGGTATTGCTTATTTCCAATAAGGTATGGGGCATATCTGCTTGCCATTTCAGAGCCTCAAAAAAGGCATTTCTTTTTTCCTTGTAATTGTTTTTCAATTTTCCAATAAAATAAAACTTTCGAGCTTGGAGTAGGTCATACATGTAATGCTCCTTCCCTAATAAATCAGCAGCCCTTTCCAAATATTGAGGATAATTGTTATACAATGACGCGTTTGTTCTACCAGTGATGATTTGCTCCGTCAGACCTGTTGTTAACATCAAATTCAATTCCTGTTGTGTATCATCCTGCAATGCCGCGGCATAATTTCGACGCATGGTAGAATGTAGTCTTTCCAATTGTGGCTCTTTGCTCAACCTTTCGTAATAAAAATCTGCGCAGGCATTTTCGAGCTGCCCCAAAGGAGCGCACAAAAAGTGTTTTTCTTGTAGAGAATGCTTAAATGCCAAATACATTTCCACAATATTCGAATCGCTTTGCTCCAGCACCTCATCTTCGATAGCTCTGGAGTCAGTGGTAGTGAAAAGTTGCATTTGGCCTTTTCGACCTTCCACGATTTCTTCAAGAATTTCGGGCAATACGGTCGTGAGTCTTTCGGTTTTACTGCCTATCGTTATAGGGTTTTGCTTATGGGGTGCTACTTCTACTGAAACATAGTCTTCCAAGTACCGATCAATTTCTTTCAGATTAATGCTAAGGTCATTATTTCCATCCGCCAACCCATAAAGCCCTTCCAGCAAATGATAACTAAAAGCTCCACGCCCACCTCCCCATTGTTCTCCTTCGATGCTATATTCATTAGGCTGACAGGAAAGGATTTTAATTTCATTGGCGTGTTGTTTCGCAAAATTGGCATTAGTGAGTTGAACACCACCAACCGAATTGCCTGATAATTTTCCAGAACGACAGGCATCAGATATAATGATAACCTTGGCTTTGTTTTGAACAGAAAGGGTGGAAATGACATCCTGAAACATAGTAAGCGACAATGTACCCCCTGCCATATATACACGTGCCGGAGCATCCCAACAAAGAAAATAACCATCCTGAGTAATCATCTTTTTTTCTACATCCCCATGTCCCGAAAAGTAGATAATTACGCGGTCGTTTTCATTAACTACCTCCATCAGCCAATCTAGTGCGATAGCAAATTGAGCAGCCGTCGCCTGTTCATTGATCAAGATTTTGAGATGATTGGCATTTAAAGCGCCGCCGGCCGGTGATCGTAGAAAATTAGCAAAGGCTTCAGCGTCGCGATCGGCAAAGCGAAGATCCGGGATGCCTTCATCCTGGTAGTCGGAAATACCAACGACAAGGGCATAGGTAGCCTCCGGTTGGGGCGATAACTCCTGTGAAAATATCAGGAGGCATTTAAATAGGATTGATATAGTGAGAAGGATTTTCATAGGATCTATTTATTGAATTGGTCTGGAAAGTATTTTTCCATCAACTCTCTCCATCTTATTTCCTTCCTTAAAGCTTCAAAAAAAGGTTCTGATTGTAAATATTCATAATCACTAAATCCCTTTTCCAGACCTTTGTCAAGATTGTCCCAACTCTGCAGGATGCGATTATTTCGGTGTTCATACACGGAAAGCAGGATATAAGCAGCCGAATAATCCGGATTTATTTCGAGTACCTGGTCGAGGATGTTTTTTGATTCATTTAATTTTCCTGTGATAAGATACAGCATACCCAATCCTTTATAAGCACGATAGAACTTGGTATTAAGATCGATCGCTTTTTTAAAGTGATCTTCTGATTCATCATATTTTTCCTTTTCCAGGTAGAAATTACCCAAGCCAGTATGTGCAAAGGGATAGGCAAAGGTCAACTTACCTTCCAGTGCTTTGAAAAATGCAGTTTCCACTTTTTCAGGTCGGTTGGTTTTGACATAAATATCTCCAAGATTTACCCATGCCGCACTATGGGTTGAGTCTATTTTAATGATGTTGTTAAAAACAAGTTCAGCCTTATCGAATTGTTTCGTGTTCAGGTACACCACTGCTAAATTGTTATGCGCATAGAGGTAAGTCGAGTCAAGCTGAATCGCTTGTTTAAAATACTCCTCCGCTTTTTCATAATACTTGTTCTTTGAATATAGTGTCCCCAGGGCATAGGTAGCATAGCGATTGTTTGGATTGAGTTCAATGGCTATTTTGAGGTGTCGTTCTGCCTCTTCAAATCGATTGGTTCGACTGTATACCACGCCCAAATTATTGTGCAAGGGGGCATAGGTGGAATCTATTTGAATACCTTTTTTAAGTGTTTTTTCTGCTTCATCATATCGTTGGGTTGAATTATAAACTGACCCCAAACCGGCATAGGATCTCGTCATAGAAGAATCAAGCTGAATCGCCTTTTTGTAATGTTTCTCAGCTTTTTCATATTCCCGGGATCTGGTATATAGCCTGCCCAAATCATTGTGTGCACAAGGAAAGCAAACATCTTTCCCGGTGCCTTCAATGGTTTTCAAGTACCATTTTTCAGCAAGTTGCATTTGACCCTGATCAAAATAATGGAGTGCTTTTTCATAGGCAACCAAAATAGAAGAACTATCTACCTGCCCGGCACGATTAAGGAGTGCTTCGACTTTCTCAGGTTGTGGGGATTGATATCGGTAAAAAAAAGCCAATGCAACATAAGGTTCTACCCATGAAGGAATTAAGCTCGCTGCTTGTTCAAAATAATGCTCTGCAGAATCTACTTGTTCCGCTTCAAAATTTCGGGTCAGATAAACCATGGCATGCGCCATTTCAGGTTGCCAGTCCAATGCTTTTCGAAATTCCTGTCGTTTATTACTCCTTTTCCCCTGGATCATCCCTTCAAAAAAGTGCTTTCGGGCCTGTAGTGGTACATACATATAATGAGTCTCCCCAAGCAATTCAGCAGCTCGCGCTATATACCTTGGGTAGTTTTTATAAATTTCCTCAACTTTAGCTGCTTTCAAAACCTGTTCTGTTAATCCGGATTTTAGCATGATATTCATCACCTGCTGAGCATCATCCTGTAAGGCCGCAGCGTAATTACGACGCATGCTGGAATGCAATTTTTCCAGTTTTGGCTCCTGAATCAGTTTTTCGTAAAAATAATCTGCACAGGCATATTCAGGCTCCCCAAAAGGGGCGCACAAAAATTGTTTGTCTTGCAGGGTTTGTTTAAAGGCAAAATACATGTCCACAATGTTCGAATCAACTTGCGCCAGCACATCTTCTTCAATTCCTTTTGATTCGGTGGTGGTGAAAAGGTGCAATTGCCCTCTTCGCCCTTCTCTGATTTGATCCAGAATCTCAGGGAAAACAGTCGTCAGTCTTTCAGTTTTATTCCCCACAGTCATGGGGTTTTGATTATGGGGTGCTACTTCCGCCGAAACATTATCTTCCAAATAGCGATCAATTTCTTTCAAATTGATAATGAGGTCATCATCTTCATCTGCTAAGCCATAAAGTCCTTCCAACAAATGAAAACTAAAGGCTCCCCGCCCTTGGCCCCATTGCTCTCCTTCGATGCTGTATTCCTCGGGCTGACAGGAAAGGATTTTGATTTCATTGGCGTATTGCTGTGCGAGATTGGAATTGGTGAGTTGAGCTCCGTTAACTGAACTACCCGATAGTTTTCCCGAACGACAGGCATCGGAGATAACAATGACCTTCGCTTTATTTTGAATCGAAAGTGTGGAAATCACATTCTGAAATATGGGGAGTGCCAATGCGCCCCCTGCTAAATACACGCGTGAGGGAGCATCCCAACAAAGAAAATAACCGGGTTGGGTAATCGTCTTTTTTTCTACATCCCCATGTCCCGAAAAGTAGATAATCACGCGGTCGTTTTCTCTAGCCACATCCATCAACCAATCAAGTGCTTTGGCGAATTGAGCAGCCGTCGCCTGTTCGTTGAGGAGTACCTGAAGATAATCTTCCTGCAAACTACCTCCCGCTGGCGAGCGGAGGAAATTGGCGAAAGCTTCGGCGTCGCGATCAGCAAAGCGAAGATCCGGGATTTGCTCATCCTGGTAGTCGGAGATGCCGACGACGACAGCGTAGGTTTCACCTGAGTTAAGTGAAATGTTCTGAGCTCCAGTTGAGATAACTGAAAACATCAATAGAATAGGAAGAAAATTTTTCAAAACATTTTGAAGGTTACTTTTCCGGAAAATGTGTTCTAATTAGTTTTTTAAAACTGTCAAATTCCCACAGAGGAACAAAGCTTTTATTCTTACTCATCACAAGATAATTGAAAGTATAATGATCCAAATTGCAGCTTTTCATCAAATCAACTGCTTCCTGAAGACGACCCTGTTGTATTTTCATTTGTACATAGTAAAGTCGGGTATATCGTTTTGCCCACCATTCATATGGACCACTCATTATTTTCTTATAGGTGATGTCAGCTTTTTTGTATTCCTGCTGGGAAATCAAATTGAGAAATTCCCAAATATCCATCACATTGTTACTCATCGGAAGGATTACTTCAAAATAGGATTTTGTTTTGTCCGGATCATCTCCAAAAGCACTGAACATGGCTCTATGGCCGTATAGATGTATTCCCTTAAATCCTTTTTCTTCTATTGCCTCAGTGAGTACATTAATTGCTTCGGTTTGTTGCTCATTTGAAAAGTATAACCAGCCCATATCATAATAAGCATTAGTCCTATTTAATCCTTCAGTCAAGTTGGTTTCAATTGCCTGGGCGAGAAACTGATGAGCTGGTTCAAATTCTCCGTGTATCAAATAAAACCAACCTAATCTCTGCAAATTATAGTAGTTGTTATCATACCTAATATATTCCTGAAAAAAGTGGTTGGCTTTTTCCTCTTGACCTTCCAAATAGAAAGCCTCCCCAATCGAATAATACAATCCAGGGTCATTCTTCGCCATTTTAATTAAAGTATCCAATTGGCTGTTAACAGCTTCTGTTTGATTGCTTTTTAAATAGGCAGAAAATAGTTTGAGTTGAGTATTGGAAATAAAATTATTTGGTGGTTTTAATAGCAAAAATTGATGATAGAATTCAATTGCCTTATGGTATTTATCTTGTCCCAGGTAAATATTTCCCAATGCAAAATAAGAATAGGAAAAAGTAGAATCCTGTACTAGTGCCTCCTGGTACTTCCTTTCTGCCAGGTTTAAGCGATTGGTTGCTATATAAACATCTCCCAACTTTGAATAAGCGCAAGGGAAACATATCCCCTCTGCAGCACTTGAAATGACCTTTTGATAGTAAAACTCTGCTTTGTCATAAATTGATTGTTTTTTATAATAATTGGCTTTTGTGTACCACAGGGCGATGGAATTGGTCAGTTGAGAACCACCAACTGAACTGCCGGATAGTTTTCCCGACCGACAGGCATCTGTGATAACGATGGTCTTAGCTTTGTTTTGAGTGGAAAGGGTCGAAATGATGTCCTGAAACATAGGCAAGGCCAATGCCCCACCTGCCAAATACACGCGCGAAGGGGCATCCCAACAAAGTAGATATCCGGGTTGAGTAATGGTCTTTCTTTCCACATCCCCATGTCCGGAGAAGTAAATGAGCACTTTGTCATTTTCTTTTACCACTTCCATCAGCCAATCCAGGGCAATGGCAAATTGAGCAACGGTCGCTTGTTCATTAATCAAAACTTTCAAATGGTCTTCATCTAACTCACCGCCTGCGGGAGATTGCAAGAAACCAGCAAATGCCAAAGCATCTTTGTCTGCAAAACGGAGATCGGGGATGTCCTCGTCTTGATAGTCGGAGATGCCGACGACTACGGCGTAGGTGGTGCCTGAGTCAAAGGAAAGGGATTGAGTGAACCCAAAATAAGAAAGGAAAAGTAGCAATAAGGTGTGCGCAGTTTTCATAACACAGATTATTGAAGCTGAAAATCAACAAGTTAGTAAATAATGTTGATTTGATGAAAGGGAGAGAGGTTACCTTTGGAGTGGGTGAATTAACTGTGAAAGATTTTCAAAATCTTATTAATTTTACGTAAATCCCCGCCCAACCCCCTAACCCCCTGAAGGCAGGGGTGATTGGTTCTATTATTTTCATAATGTGCTAAAGGATTATCCTAGGTTTTTTTCTTCTAAACCCCTGAAAGTTCAAGGTCAAGACCAAGTTCAAGTTCAAT
>JBGTQJ010000025.1:0-76328 GCA_041941305.1 Saprospiraceae bacterium | reverse complement strand
ACCTTGAACTTAAAAAAAATCACAGAGTATATTTTTAGAACCAATCACCCCTGCCTGAAGGGGAGGTGGGGGCTTTTGCCAGTGGCAAAAAAGGGAAGAATGGGCAGCATCTGTCACACCCTTAATTTCCACTGGAAATTGCCAACTCATCCCTTCAGGGGGTTAGGGGGTTGGGAAAGGCTTCGAGCTAAACACGAACTCAAAATCTTTCACATTTCAGTCAAGAGTTAAGTTAAAAGAAACGCACTTTTCATTTTCATTTTGATTTTCATTCCCAATTTTTCTCCGGAAAATACCCCCGCATCAACTCCACAAAACCCTCCATTTCCCGAATCGAATCCAATACAGCATCTGTACTCAACAATTGATAATTGACGAACCAATCCTTAACCATTATTTCATTCAATAATTCAATAGCTTTTTCCTTTTCTCCTTGCCGTATTTTCATTTGGAGGTATTTGTACTTTGCCATTTCGAACCAAAAGGCATTTAATTCATCAGCCAGTATAGCAAAGGCTTCATCAGCTTTCTGAAATTTGTTTTGTCGCATCAATTCCAGACAAGACCATAAATCTATGAGCCTGGGATTGATTTTGGCAGCTTCTTCAAAATACGGTTTTGCCGTGACTGGTTTGTCGAAATACCTTAAGATTGCTGTGAGTGCGAGGGTGTTAATATTATCAGGAGCTATTGATTTGGCTTTTCCCAAAATCGAGAAACCTGTTTCCTTTTTATCAAAGAAAAAATAAAGACGGGAACGATTGCGTAAGATATAAACTCTGTCTGGGTATTTTTTTTCGGCAAATTTGAAGATCTGCTCTGCCTTATCAAATTCACCATGATCTTTCCAAAAAATCCCGATAAAATTTTCAGGAGTAGCTGATTTCGAAAGAGGAATGTATTTTTCAAATAGAATTTGAGCACCTTCCTCTTTGCCTAACTTGTAAAACAATTTACCGGCTTCCAACAATTCACTGGGCTTTTCCAAAGAAATACTATCAGGACATATTTCTCTCGCTTCGTTAATCCTTCCCAATTTCAAATAGACTTCCGCTATTGTGAGGGCAACTTCATTCGTCAGGGTATCCGGTTGTGTAGCAATCGCTTTTTGATAAAGGGCTTTGGCTAGCTCAGTTTCTCCTTCCTCTTCATAATAGCTGGCTAGTTGGAGGCAATTTTCAAAATAATAGATAGGCTCTGTACTTTCTTCCTGTATAGCATTTTCTTCAAAAACCTGACCTGGAAAATATTTTTCCATTAAACCTTTAAAAGCAGGTTCTGCTCTCATATTAATGGCATCCTTGTCAGTATGAATGTGCTGGAAATTACTGTAGCCTTTTTCGAGGGCTAGTGAAAAGGATTGAATGGCCTTTTTAGGCTCCTCTTGTATGGAAAAATAGCAGGCTCTGTTCCAATAATTTACAGGAGCTGCTGGGTTTGCTAATTCCGCTTTTTTGAAAAAATAATCTGCTCTTTCGAAATATTTGGCATAGAGGTAATAGTATCCTGCATTGATAAAAGCAAATGATCGTTCCGGAAATGCCTGATTCACTTTTTCTGAGAGGCTTTTTGCTTCCTCCAGGTTTCCCAATCGAAAATTCAGGACTTCCAAAATGACCAGGTGATCTATTTTCTGGGGTTCTTTTTCAAGGGCAATTTTCTGAAATTTCAATGCCTTTTCATACTGCTCAGTATCTATATAAAGTGCTATCAGCTTATTCAAAACTGCCATGTAATCAGGATTTAATTCCAAGCCTTTTAAAAAAATCTGTTCGGCATCCTCAGAACGATTGAGATGATTGTAACTATCTCCTAAATGGCTATAGGTAAATAAATGACCTGGTCTGGTTTTCAGCACATCCAATAGTATGGTTTCTGCTTTTTGATATTCACCAAGCCTATTGTATAGCTTCGCTAAATTGGTATGTGGAGCTTTGTAATTGGAAGGAGCAAATGCTATCGCTTTTTTTAATGCAGCTATTTCACCTTTAATATCTCCTTTTAGTTTGTATCCCCAGCTTATAGAATTATAGCCCTCTGCTCTTTGACCATCATCAGTGGCTTGGTCAATATACTGTTGTAAGGCTGTAATCCCTTCTTCTGCCCTGTTTTGGGCAAAATAGACTCTTCCTAAATAATAGTAAGGAAGCGATTTTAAGGAATCCAATTGAATTGCTTTTTTTAATGCTGTTGCTGCCTTCTTATTTTCCTTAATTTGAAAATAGGCAGCACCCAAATTTCGAAAAGTCGAATAATAGGTCGAATCAATTTCTTTTGCCTTCTCCAATAAATCAATTCCTCTTTTATATCGCTGTAAGTTTTGAGAAAATGAAGCTATGTTAAACTCGTTTATCTTAACGTCATTACTTAATTCGGCTCCTTTCCTTCTCCAGGTTTGTTTATTTAGCCAATCAAAGTCATTTGCATAAATCCATGCTAAAAAATTATACATCTGTGGAAAATTTGGTAAAAACTCGAGCGCTTTTTCGCCATTGGCTATGGCTTTTTCGTACTGCCCACTATAAAATAATTCGACACAATAATTGACATAAGGGAGTCCCCATTCAGGAGCGAGTTCGATCGCTTTTTCAAAGTTTTCCTTCGCCTGGTCACTTTGCTTCAACCGGGTATTGAGTACACCCAATTCATTATAAAAATAGGCAGCTCGATCCTCCAGTTTTACAGCTTCTTGTAGTTTTGTCAAAGCTTCCTGATAAAAATCTTGACCTCTTTTCGCTTGATCTCCCTTCAACCTTAAATTTAACCCCTCAAAATATAATTGCTTGGCAATCAGGTAATTGTAAATATAGTGTTCCTTTCCCAATAATTCGGCAGCCCGTCCAAGATAGCGCGGATAGCGTCCATAAGTGGTATCACCCTTCCAGCGTTTTTCCATTTCATTCGGATTGGCGAGCAGATAGGCATTGATGACTTGTTGTGCATCATTTTGAAGTGCTGTCGCGTATTGTCGAGTCATGAAACGATGTAAATCGGAAAGGCTTTCTTCTTCAATCAATTCCCGATACAATTCATCCGCCGATGGTCCTCCACCTTCTGCATCCAATAAATTTTTATCATCCAAAGCGGCGATAAAAGCATCGTATTTTTGCTGAATGATGGAATCCACTCCTGCCAATAAAGTCTGTTCAATACCTTTGGATTCAATGGAAGCTAGGGTAGGTAGTTGTCGCTCTTTAAGACTTTTTAATTCCGCCAGAATATCCGAATTGACGATTGAAATTTGAGTGCCTTTACTTCCCACCGTCATCGGAATCTGGCTTTGAGGTGCGGTCTCTTCGGGAACTTTGGTTTCCAAATAATTTTCGAGTTCGAGTAAGTTGACCTGCTGGTTTTCATTCTTATCTGCTAACCCAATCAAACCCTCTATCAGATGATAAGAAAAGGCACCTCGTCCGCCTCCCCACTGTTCGCCTTCAAGCGAAAATTCATCGGGTTGACAAGAGAGTATTTTGATTTCATTGGCGTATTGTTTGGATAAGTTGGCTGCTGTGGCTTGCGTACCTCCGATTGCACTTCCCGCCAATTTTCCTGCCCGACAGGCATCTGTAATCACAAGCGTTTCCACATTTTTTGAAGTAGAAAGCGTTTGAATGATCAATTGCAAGTAAAATAAGGGATAAGCTCCCGCAATGTATATTTTTGGTGGCGAATCATAGGTCAACAAAAAACCAGGTTGACTCATCGTTTTGGCTTCGACATCTCCATGTCCCGAGAAATAGATAATGGCTTTATCGCCTTCATTCGATTCTTCGACCAGCCAATCCAATTCAGAAGCCACGGCCGCCATCGTTGCGGCTTCGTTGAGGAGTAGCTTGATGTTTTCATTAGGCAAATTACCTCCTGCAGAAGATTTTAGAAAACTTGCAAAAGCTTCGGCATCTTTATCAGCGAACCGTAAGTCGGGAATGTCTTCGTTTTGGTAATCGGAGATGCCGACGACGACGGCTCTGGTCATACGCTCTGATAGAGATAGGGTTTGGGCAAAACCAAAATGAGAAAGGAAAAGTAGCAGAAGGGTGTGCGCAGTTTTCATAACACAATTTTATTGAAGCCGGAAATCAACAAGTTAGTGAATATTGTTGATTTGATGAAAAGGAAATTGGTTCCCTTGGCAATTCCCACGTAACAAGTAGCGTCTCTCGAAGAGGACGCTGCGGCATCCCTGGATTTGGTCATTACATGGTCGGAGTCCACTTCGAGGGACCCCGCCAAGAACAGATCAAGGCTATCTGAGTTTTCAACTTGTATTTTCCTTCCCGGCTTTGGAAAGCCGGGCTACTTATTTGGAAAATATTTTTCCATCAATTCCTTCCATTTGGGGTCATTCTTCAAAGGTTCAAAGTCGGACTCATTCTTTAATAAAGTTCTATGCTTAAACCCTTTTTCCATGGCTTGAATCAGATAATTCCAGGCTTCTTCTGGACGGTTGTTTATTACAGCCCATTGAGCAAAATAGATATAGTTTGAGGCACGTCCCGGTGCTCTTTCAAGTGCTTTTTCCAGTTCTGACCTGGCATCCTCTGAACGATTGGGCAAATGAGTATATGCATTGCCCAACTCACCATGAAGAGCACCCACATGTGGTGCAAGGGCAATAGCTTTTTTAATCATTCTGGCAGATTCCTCCCAGTCCTTTAGGATTTGATAGAGTTGCCCTAAATTGGCAAAAGCTGGCCAGTAGGTTTCATCAGCAATTGTTGCTTTTTTAAAATATTCTTCTGCTTCCTTAAATCTTTTTAAGTCGCGATAGAGAATAGCGAGATTGTTATTGGAATGTGCATTGGAAGGGTTCAATAGAATTGCCTTTTTATAATAATCTTCTGACTCTTCAAAACGACGAGTGTCTTTGTAAATGATCCCAAGGTTGGTATAAGCCATTGTAAATGTCGAATCTTGTTCTATCGCTTTTTTAAAATGTATTTCTGCTTTGTCAAGCTGTCTGGTTTTTCTATAGACAATTCCTAAATTGTTGTAAGCACATGGAAAACAAATGTCTTTTCCAGTGGATTCAAGTGTTTTTAGATACCATTTCTCAGCAAGTTTTAAATTGTTATTTCCATCATAAAACTTTGCTTTTTTATACCAGACCAGCAAGGAGGTAGAATCGGTCTTTTCAGCTAGGTTCAACATTTCTTCTGCTTTGTCCAAATCCTTCCGAAACCAATAAAACTGATGCATGGCTAAATAGGGTTCTACCCAGGAAGGGATAAGGTCAGTAACCTGTTGAAAATAATAGTTGATGGAATCCAATTGCTCAGCTTCAGAGCTACGGATTATCTCTACCATCGCATGTGGCATTTCGGGTTGCCAGTTCAATGCTTTTATATAAAATGGACGTTGGTCTTTCTTGCTCATTTGAATTTTGCCCTTAAAAAAGTATTTTCTTGCTTGAAGGACCTCATACATATAGTGCTCTTTGCCCAATAATTCTGCTGCCCGTTCCAGGTATGCAGGATATTTTTGATAAATGTCTTCATTGCTAGCTTTGCTTAATATATTCTCAGTCAGTCCTGATTTTAACATGATATTCAAAACCTGCTGGGCATCATCCTGCAAGGCGGCAGCATAGTTGCGGCGCATGGTTGAATGCAACTTTTCCAATTGCGGCTCCTGACTCAATTTTTCGTAATAAAAATCTGCACAGGCATTTTTGGGTTCCAAAAACTGTTGCTCCTTTAAAGATTGTTTGAAAGCCAGGTACAGTTCCACAATATTCGAATCGGCTGCCGCTAAAACATCGTCTTCGATTCCTCTTGATTCGGTGGGAGTGAACAACTGCAATTGTCCTTTTCGTTTTTCTTTTAATTCCTTCAAAATTTCAGGAAAGACAACCGTCAGTTTTTCTCCCCGACCACCTACAGTCATCGGAATTTGAGAATGCGATTTGTTTGGATGACCATTTGTTACCATTATCTTCTTATTGCTATTTCTGAATATCTTGGGAAGTTCTTTCCAACCCATCTTTTGAAAGTATTTGACTTTCTAATAGGATTCAGAAAAGGATCACTAAGGGTACCGTGTATCCATGATAAGGGATTGGAATTCCAACCCATAGCAGTTGCCTTATTGAGTTCCAAAATGGCTTTTCGTTTCTTATAAATATTGGAATAGATTAATGCCAGGTAATAATGCATCCACGGATCATTCAGTAGTCCCTTTTCGATCTGCTTGATTAAGCCCCTTAATTTATTACTGTTTTTCAATTCGTGATGTGATAAGGCTATATAAAAATAATCCGGTCTGAATTTAAAATTTGGTTCCAGGTGAACCTGGGCAGAATCGATGATCTGTTGAAAATATAGATTTGCCTTTTGGGGCTCATTTAATTTTTGCAAAACCTTGGCTTTGAGATAGCTAAATGAAAGATTATTAGGATGTACTTTCAAACAAGTATCTACAAGGGTTAATGCTTTCTCAAACTCTTCAGATTCGTAATAGAAGTATATCTTTTGAATTTGAATATAATCGAGGCTGATGGTTTTCAAATTTTCAAATGATTCTTCAGCTTTTTCTGAATCTTTTAGGTAATGATGATAAACGATTCCTTTGTGACCCTCTATGTATTCTTCTAAATTCCGGAAAGCCTCCCAATATTTTTCGTAAGCATTTATAGCCGAATCGAATTCCTGAAGATCGGCATATACCTCCGCCAGGGTCAAATAACCTCCAAATTTTTCAGGGTATTTATTTGCCCCATGTTCCAATAAATCTTTGGCTTCTTCATGCCTTCTCAAACGCCATAGGGCATTGCCGGCATCGTTAATGTCACCTCTGGTAATATTTTGGGAATTTGAATAAAAAATATTGAAAAATTTCTCAACGTACTTTTGGCGGTAAAATTTGGCTGAATCAATCATCCCCATATTGTCAAATGGCCTGGCAATCCAATAAAAAGACTTAAGAAAGATGGTATCTAAAGCCATCGCATTTTTAAAAGCCCTGACACTTTCCAAATTTTTCCCAGGTATTTTATAATAACAAAGCCCCAGAAAATAATGCGCTAATGCCCAATTGGGTGCATATTTGATCGTATATTCATAATATTCGGCACTTTTTATCCTTTGTCCCAACCAGTTATATAATCTACCTATTTCCCAATAAGCGATTGCCAGCGTACTATCATATTGGATTGCCTCCCTATAACATTCTATCCTTTTCTCATATATTTGGTTATATGTCAAATCCGGGTATTTACTTTTATCTATTAATTTTCCTTTGAAATACCACTCTTTAGCTTTCAGACTCTCAAAAACATAGTGGTTTTCACCTAATATTTCGGAAGCCCTTTTGAAGTAATCAGGTAAAAGTTTATAACTAAGTCCGCCACTCCAAAATTTGTCTAAAGTTTGCCTGTCTGTTTTCATCATTTTATTGAGAAATAATTGCCCCTTATCCAACAATGCGACAACAAATTTCCTTTTTATACTACCGTGGTATTTTTCCAGGATTGGATTGGAGATCAAAATTTCAAAATACTCATTTGCACTAATCCCTTGAGGTTGTAATAAATGATTGGAATCCAGTGCTCTCTGAAACTTTCGGTAGATCAATTGGATGTTGCTGTCCACACTCGCAAATAATTTCTCCTCCATGTTTTTTTGGCTAGCCGACAAAAACAATTCTTCTTGTCTTTTTAAAGTCTCCCTCCTGGTTGCCATTAATGCTTCATTGACCAGTGATACATTATGCCGTGGAGGTCCCTGAACCATTGGAATCTGACTATCCGGTTCAGCTGCTTCACTCACTTTTTCCTCCAAATAACTCCTCAATTCCAATAAGTTGACCTGACCATCATTATTTAAATCTGCCAGACCATAAAGTGCATTTTCCAGATGATAGGAAAAACAGCCTCTGCCATCACCCCATTGTTCTCCTTCCAGACTATATTCGTCAGGTTGACAAGAAAGAATTTTAATTTCATTGGCAAACTTTTGTTGCAACCTGGATGCCGTTATCTGAGTTCCATTAATATTTCCACCTGCCAACTTGCCTGCTCTGCAAGCATCTAAAATTAGAATAACCTGAGCTCCATCATCGGAAAGATTAGAAATAATATCCTTTAAAAAATCAATGGGGAAAGCCCCAATTGAATAATATTTTGGAGGTGAGTCATACCCTAATAAATAACCTTTATTATATTTTGTAATGTGCTCAACATCCCCATGACCAGAAAAATAAATCAACACTCGATCTCCTGGTTGGCTTTTTTCAATAAGCCAATCAAATGATACAAGCATTTGAGCATTTGTTGCTTCCTCATTCATCAATAACCTGAGATGCGTTTCAGGGAGACTTCCTCCTGATTCGGATGCCAACCAGTCAGCAAAAGAGGATGCATCCCGGTGCGCAAATTTCAAATCCGGAATATCATCATCCTGATAGTCGGAGATGCCGACGACAACGGCGTAGGTTGTCCCATCCGCAAGGTTCAGATTTTGCGATAAGGTCGCTAAGTTTCCGAAAAGTATTGCTAAAAAGATTAGATGCTTCATGCTTTTTACTTTTGGAATAGGTCTAAAGAATATTATTTCATTATTGCTTTCTTCCGTAACCCGGCTCTCCAGAGCCAGGCCCCTGCATGTATCGAGTTTTCAATTGGTACCTTCGTTTCCGGCTTTGGAAAGCCGGGCTACTTATCAGGAAAATATTTTTCCATCAGCTCAATAAACTGCGGCAATTCCCGAATCTCATCAAAATCTGACTCCGTAGCAATCCTGGCATAACAGCAGGCGTAATAAGGATACTGAAGCGCTTCTTCCAGCCAGGTCAATGCCTTTTTTGATTCATTGATTTGTGCATACAGTCGCCCAATTTCGTAAGAAGCCCATTCGGTATCCTCTGCCCGTTTTTCAATTTCAGCTCGTATTCTGTTTTCAAATTCTCCTAGTTGTCCCAATTTCAAATAAGACATGCACTCCAGGTAAAATTTAACCGGAGTCTGTCTTGGGTGATTTTTTATTTCCTCAATCAATGTCCTAAAAATTTGTTTGCCCAATTCATTTTGATCCGCTTTGGAATAAGCTTCAGCCAAATGATACCGCGTACTGAGGTAGTTTTTGATTTTTTTAGAGGTTTCCAGATGTTCAATAGCCTTTTGGTAATTACCGGATTTTAAATAATACTTGCCCAGGTCATCGTGATATTTCCAACCATCTTCAAGGTCTTGCTGATGACTTTCGAGCAGTTCAATTGCCTTCAAATACTTCCTTTGTTCGGCGTATACTTCAGCTAGGGTGACGATTAAATCCAACTCTGTTGAATCCAGGCGGATTCCTTCTTTTAAATTCAATTCGGCTTGTTCATATGCTCCTGTTCGTCTGTAAACTTCAGACAACCAAAATCGAGAATACGCGCTACTATGGTCTATTGTAACTGCTTTTTTCAATATGGCTTCCGCCTTGGAAAATTGGTAAACATCACCCATATAGAAGATTCCTAACTCCCAATACCAATTGGGATCGTGTGGCGACAATTCAATTAGTTTTTTTAACGTTTGTTCGCGTTTTTCAAAGTCTTCAGTGAATCTATAAAGACGGGATAAATGAAGATAGACCGTAAAGTCTCTGCCCTCTGTTATTTCGATTGCCTGTAGCAGGATTTGCTCTGCTTCATCCCAACTTTCTTGGTAAGCAGACAAGATGCTGGCCAGGTTGACGTAATACAATACGGGAACAGCTTTGGGATCTTCTTTTATCAACTCACGCACTTTTTTCACATAAATGTTTTGGTATTGCTCGTGTAAATCCCACTTGCGCCCCTGTATGCATATTGCCATTTTTAGAAAATAGGATCGCAAAAAAGAACTGTCCAATTCAATCGCCTTATCTATGTATTCCGTGGCTTCCCCATATGCTCCGATGCTGGAATAATAAGAAGCCAAATATTGTAGCGCCAATATCCAATTTGGGGCTAAATCAAGTGCTTTCTTTAAATAATAACGGGGTAAATTTTCGTCTTTGTTTCCAACCCATTGACTGAATTCTAAACAAATATATGCTGCACTGGAATCATAAGCCATGGCCTGCTCTAAATGAAAAAGGATCTCGTGATGTAGGGAATCTAGTTGCGTATCGGGATAATTATCTGTTCGGAAGGTTTTAGAAATAAAATAATGTTGTTTGGCTTTTAAGTGCTTATAAATAAAGTGTTGAGGACCGAGAATTTCTGTTGCCCTTTCCAAATAGACTGGAATATGGTCATATACAAAAGGGCGCCGCCTGGTGTCGCTCACGACTTCCGGATCTGTTTTCAGCAGTTTATTGGTCACTTGTTGTGCTTCATCAATTAGTGCTGCCACAAAATTTCGCTTCACCAGACCATGCATGGCTTTAATGCTTGATTCATTGATGAGTTTTTCATAATAGTCGTTAGCAGATGGTTCGTCATCAGAAGAAGGCATCAGGTTACCCGCTTCTACAGCAGCAAGGAAAGCCTCGTAGACTTGTTGGATACTGCTGTCTGCTTCCGCCAGAATCAAATCTTTCATACCTTTCATATCAGCAGGAAGGAAAGTAGGCTTTCGCTTTTTTTTCTCTGCTTCCCATTGTGCTAATATTTCATTATCTACAAGTGCCACCACCGCTTCCCGGTTTCCCATCAAAATGGGATTCTGCACTTGAGGGGCAGTTTGTACCGGCACATGGTCCTCGAGATATCGACCGACTTCTTTCAATTTTATTTGGAAGTCCTTGTCCCTGTCAGCCAATCCATACAAAGCATCTTCGAGATGGTAACTGAAAGCGCCCCTGCCTCCGCCCCATTGTTCACTTTCGATGCTATACTCACTCGGCTGGCAAGAGAGTATTTTGATTTCGTTGGCAAATTTATTCATAAGGCTGGCTGTTGTTTTGCGCGGCCCTCCTGTAGCAGCTCCTGCCAGATTCCCTGCCCTGCAAGCATCTGTTATGACGAGTACTTGTGCCTTGACTCCCAAAGACAGGGTTGTTATAACCTCTTGTAATTCATAAAGTGATAGGGTGCCGCCGCTCATATAAACCACTGGTGGGGCATCCCTGCACAAAAGATAGCCAGGTTGATTGAAGAGCTTTTTCTCTACGTCACCATGCCCACTAAAATAGATGATAGCCTTATCTCCTTCCTTAGATTGTTCATAGAGCCAGGTCAATGCCATCACCACTTTTCCTTTAGTCGCCTCTTCATCTAAAAGCAGCTGAATATTGGTGGACGGAACATTGCCTCCGGCAGGAGATTGTAGCCATGTAGAGAAAGCCATTGCATCCCGATGTGCATATTTCAAATCAGGGATTTTTTCGTCCTGATAATCGGAGATTCCAACTACGACCGCGAGGGTATTGCCAGAATCAAAAGATAGATTTTGACCTACAATATAGCTGGAAAGCAACAATTGGAAAAGCAGAAAAAATAGCTTCATTTTTTCGCATTTTAATATAGTGCCACAAACCAGTAGAACCGCGTTTATGAGTTTGAATAAATAACCGCCTCATACTCGCCCCTAACCCATAAAGGGCGGGAGAAGGGACTACTTAATTTTCAAATTCAATTACACTGTGCTACCGGGTAAAAAGTTTACAGCCTTATCATCTTATTATGGGTTTTACCTGGACTCCTGTCAATTTATCTTTGAAATTGCCATTTCTTTAGCGCTGCTTATTAAAAGTTGAGATTTCCTCACTAAAATACTGAACGATCAGGTTTTTATAACCGTGCGTACCATGTAGCGTTGCCAAATCGGGATCCTTTTCCAAAAACTCAAAATCGTCATAGCCTTTTTGTACTGCTTTTTCCAGCCAATGCAATGCCTGACTTCGATGTTTGCGCAACGCTTTGCTGCATGCCAGGTTGTAATAAGCAAGCGGATAACTAGGGTCTATTTCAATTGCATGTTTAAATATTTTTTCGGCATGCCGGTATTTTTCCTTGTTCATCCAGGCAATGCCCAAATTAATTTGCCCAGATACATTTTCAGGATTCAACTGGACGGCTTTTTCTCCGTATTGGATGGCTTTATCGAAATCCTTTTTGTCGCCATAAACCATGCACAAGTTGGACCAGGGAATGCTCCAGGCGGGGGCCCATTCCGTCGCTTTTTGAAAATGATAAAGCGCAGAATCCGGTTCTTCAATCAACAAAAACAACAAACCCGTTTCATTGTAGATAAAAGCCCCTTCTGGCAGCAATTGAAGGGCAGCTTGTTGTTTCAGCAGGGCAGCTTTATAGGCAGCTTCTTTCTCCTTTTTTTGCTTTGCATCGAGCCTCATTGTGACTCCTTCAAAATATAACTGTTTGGCTTTCAAATGAGAAGCGAGATAATGGTTCACACCAATTAATTCAACCGAGCGAGCGAGGTATTTGGGAAAATTGGCGTAGTTGTCATTGTATTTCCAGCGAATGGACAATTCCTGGGCATCTGTTCTAAGGTAGGCATTGATTGCCTGTTGGCTTTCATCTTGTAGGGCGGCTGCCAACCTTCGGCGAAAAGAATTGTGCAGTTTTTTCAAAGAAGAGTCTTGCAACAATTTTTGATAAAAATAATCTGCAGATTGCCTATTTGGAGTTAGCAAATTGCCTAACTGGATAGCAATGACAAAATCCTGGAACAATTGCCTGGATTTGCGACTCGCCTGTTCCAATCGTTTCTTTTCATAACTATGGGTTTCTAATTGAACAAGGGCAGGCAAGAAATCATCAGTTCGATTTTTGAGTTGCTTCAAGACCTCCGGATGAACCAAAGCCAGGGCGCTTTCCGGTTCATTTGTTTTGAAATACAACTTGCCATCAGTTAGGTTTTCAATTGCCGCTTTTCCCTTCAACCAGTTTTTTATTTCAGCTAAATGAATTTCGTGATCCATATTGGCATCGGCCAAGCCCATAAACCCTTCTACCAAATGATGACTAAAACTTCTTTTTTCTTTTTCTGTTTTGAATGCTGCGGTCGCCAGGCGATTTTCCGATTGGGGGCTCAACAAAAATTCATTGGATTGCAAAACACGATTGGATACCAACTTTTGAGTGGGAAAAACCTGTAAACCTGTTAGTTTCCCTACTTCATAAATTTCAGTTATCAAAAGCAATCGAATCCCTTGCTTACTCGCTCGTTCAGATAAAATCGAAATAAACTGAATAAATGGAAAAATACTGGCTGCATAAACGGGAGGAGATACATCGTAAGGCATCAAATATTTGGGAGGATGATCTTCATGCACACTAGCTCCATAACCCGAAAACCAGATGATAGCGTTATCTCCCTGTTTACTTGATTCCAATAGCCAGTCGAGTGCCTGCAAAATTTGCCCAGCTGTTGCCTGTTCGTCGGTCAGCAATTGAATTTGCTCGTTCTCCAATTGCCCTCCTGCTTTGGATTTTAGCCAGGCTGCAAAACTGAAGGCATCTTTTTTGGGGTAAGCCAAGGCAGTCATTTTGGAAGATTCATAGTTGGAAATCCCTATGACGACAGCGTGTGTTTTGCTTTTTGACCAAAAGCTATTTTGAAAAAAGAGAATAGCAGCGAAGGAAAAAATAACAATAAAAATGAAGGTTCTCATACGCCTAAATTGAATAGGAGTGATTAAAGTTGATCTTTCACAAGACAAATAGTTTATAGGTGATCATGCAATTCATCTTGAGGAAATTACCCCGAATAGCATAGTAAATGCGTAGTAACAAGAAGCCCCTCTCGAAGCGGACGCTGTGGCATCCTTCAATTCGCTCTTTGAACGGTCGGAACCCTCTTCGAAAGACTCCGCCAATTACAGTCGGTTATTTTAATTTTTGACTTTACTTCTAACAACCAGGCTCTATCTCTCTTTTTATAACCAAAAAAATCCAATAGGCTCGTTGCAAGCTCCAGCTTGCAATACGAAACGTGGTGCAGGGCTCCTGCCCTAGCGTAAACAATGCTTTTTTATACAACAGGGCAGGAGCCCTGAACTTTATGCGTCTGGCAATCTGGAGCTTGCAACGAGCTTTTTATTTTTTAGTAATGTTCAAAAGATAACCTTTTTCGAAGTTTAGAAATGAAAATTGTGCTAATAATAATTTTTAATTTTCATTTTCAACGTAGTCAGTTCCTCAACTATCCTGGTCACAATGCTTCAAAATCTGCCGCTTCGTCTTGCGAGGGTTTTCAAGGATTTTATAAAAGGAATCCATATATTTTAATAACTGCTTTCGAGAGGTTTTATCCAAATGAGGAAAAGTTTCACAAAGCTCGAGAATGGCTTCCTTTTTATCTCTGAATGATTGGAGAATAGGCTCCATTGCTTCTTTGTCGCGACAGACACCCTGGTAATATCGATGTGTAACATGGGTGATATCGATACCTGGCTTGGGAACAGAATAGGTCGTATTGACCAAGCCGGAATAATCAAAATCATAAGCAACGGGGACTGTTTTGGTTTCACTCCTAAGCGCCAGCAATTTTAGATTATGCAAATTTTTAACGTGCCAATCTGTATTGCCAATCATAAACTGAAACAAACACAAACGGTCAAAAGCAGCCTCGGATAAATCCCTTTTTTCAAATATTTTCTGCTTTACAACCCTGCCATCCAATCGCTCTGCCATTTCTTTTTCGTGTTCTATCAATATGGCAAAACTGTTTACGGGTTTCATTTTACCTTCAGTATCTTCAATTCGAATTTTAGCCAATTTTACTTTGAAGCTGTGTTCTGTAAGGAGATGATACATTTTGTAAGCCAAAAATTCGCGCAGGATATATTGCTGATAGATATCCCTGCCTTGACAACCCAGGGCGATTTTCATGGTTTTGATTTCTTTCATTCCCCTTGCCTGTAATGCTTTCTTGGGAAATTTGATTTTCAGCGGTGGATAGTAACAGATTTCCCGACGCATGTTACCCCTTGGCTTTACCTTTATTTTCCATTCAAAAGGGTTCCCAAATTGGTCTTCATAGGTCAAAATAGCAGGCTGATAGGTTGGTTTTGCCTTTCCACGGATTAGGTTTTTAAAATCAGTTTTCAGATTGAAGTTGACTAAATCCTCTTCAGGCAAGGTCTCGAAAACACTTACCGCCTTATTCCCAAATCCAAAGTCGTAGGATTGAATCCTTTTTTTAGAACAGGAGATTATTGGAATTATGAATAAGACCAGGAACAAGAAAAGGATGTTATTTTTCATATAGTGAGGTTGGTTTAAAGTAAAAATAAACAATTAAATAGGAAAAGGCATCTCTATGGATGCCTTTTCTCGTACTCGGCATGATTCTAATTTCCGCTAGCAGTGGTGGAACTAATAGGTTGATTATTTACAATCAACCATATCAATTCTATTTTTTCCTGAGCGCTCAATACAGCCTTATCAGGATTTTGGGTTCCAACTTTTCTAGCGCTGTCTTTATCTCGTGTAGGGTTGACCACATCCAACAAGGCTGCGATTTGTCGAAGGGTCATTTCATTAGCTCTATCAGCACTGTCATCTCCTGTTCTATTGTCTCCAAAACCAAAATCTCCATCAGCTTTATCTGCGCCGCCTGGTGTTCTATCTCTGGTCTTGTCATCATCTGAGTTGGTAGAATCAGGATCACCGTCTGTGCTTCTGGTATCATCGTCACTCAAATTGGCATTGTCAATGACTGCCTGAATTTGACGGAGCGTCAATCTTGTAATAGCAGCGACATCATGATTGGATGTATTCATTTCAGCAAAACCAAAAGTGCGCTCATTGTCATCATCTGAAGGAACACTATCTGCATCATGCTCTCCTTGTGTACGAGTGTTGGTGTCGTCTGAACCCATGGCATCATCAGCGACATCTAGTAAGGCTTTGATTTGACTAAAAGTGAGCCGATCCATGGTTGCCTGAGTATTGGAGTGGACATCAGTAGAGGAAGTATTATCCGACCTCACCTTATCCGGAGATTGGGCGGCCGCTGTTCCGTTAAAAAGAATAAGAAAGGATACCATTGTGAAACAGGACAGCAAAACACTAAATAATCTTTTCATAATTATGATTTAAGAAGTGAAGAATGACTCCGCATTTAACTACCTCGATTGTACCGAAATAGCTAAATACAGAGTGTTGGATTTAAAAAGTAATTATCTAGTGATAGGCAGATGTTATTGAATGAATAATTAAAGAATGAATTAGCGTTCCCCGGGTTTCTATTTGATGAGGGTTTGAAAGGTTACCTGGTCGGGGTGCGTGCGGGGTGCGAGTTGTCGGGGTGCGGGTTGTCGGGGTGTGGGGTGAACTCGTCACCTCGCACCCCGCACCCCGCACCCCGAAAAAAATCACCATCCAGGGTATCCTTTTTCAGAATACTCAAATCTAGATACCATACGATTTGAAATCACCGGAATTTAGAAATTGATTGGGCTGTTTGGGATTCGGGTTGTTGAGGACACGGGAGAACAAATCATCCGTTTTCCCAACAACCCGTCAACCCGTATCCCCGACACCCCGATCACCCGCAACCCGAAAAAAACATTTATCACTTTTTAGGCAAAAGGCGGTTCATCCAACCCGGTTGGAGGCTATCATCTATTGTCTAAGGATCATTTAAAAAATAGATTCGACAAGTTTGATGAGTTTATTTTGAATTAAGGCGATGAAAAAAACGCAGCCATAGCAGCGCTACGGCGAGTATTTTTTCCCGAAGGGATGCCTTTGGCAGAAGAAGCCTTGGTTCAAAAGAAGCCATCAAAGTGTCGAAGTTATTCTTTGAATGATCCTAATAAAACTCTAAAATCATGAAAAGCCTAATTAATTTATTTGCATTGGCAGCATTCATTTTATTGACTGCCTGTCAGAAAGAAAGCTTAATCGATATCCCAGTTGAGGATACCACACTTGAACAAGAATTGTCCAAAAATTCATTTATCGAGACACCGGACGAAGACTTTCAATACGAACCAGATGAACAAGTCAACATACAAAAGGGCTTCAAACCAGACATCAAAATGGAATTTTGCTTTCAGGAAGGAGCCGTACTTACCGTGTTTGACAAAAACAATCCTGCCAATGCAAGCCTGAATAAGAAGCGATTTGAGGTAAAATGGATTCAATTCAATCAGGTAATCGGAGAAGGACAAGTATTGAATGGCTGCAACTGTGGCGGCTACGTTACAACCATCGTTGATGATCACCAAAAAAAGATTAGCTACCGAATGGATACCGGCTTGCCCGCTTGTGAAGGCATGGAAGGTCCCTAGATTAAAACAATTAAATAAGCGATATCATACTAAAGAGTTTTTGGTTAGGGGTTTGGAAATTAATAAGCTCCGCAAAATGGCGCAGTTATTTTTTCATTTAGCAAGGCAAAAATTTTCAGCATAGCAGCGCTACGGTTAAAATTTTTCTCCAAAGGAGTGCCCTTGGCAAACGCAGCTAAATGGAGAAAGAACAAGCTAGGTGCGTAGATTATTATTTTCTAAAGCCCTTTGCATATTAATTAATTCGAACCCAATCGCCAGTACTGGTGATTGGGTTTTTTCGTAAATTGCCATTCAAGGACCTGCATTCACGCCCTTCCCATAAATATCCACGACTCGAATATTCAAATTAGAAAAACTGGCGCTATTAGTAATTCCTGAAAACTTGGTTAAATCCACTACTACATCCAATACATAATCAGGCGCATCAAAGGGGGCAGATTGTTTCAATGGATAATAATTGCCGCCATTGTACAATGGACTTGCGGGAAAAGTAGCTGGCATATTTTCGATATTATCCAAATATCGTCCATAGGCACAAGTACCGCGATTAAATGGATAGGGATACAATTCCAAACCATCAATGCAATTGGGGTTTTCCTTGTCCCTGCCTGTTGAACATTCGCCCGCACTGACCGCCTCAAAATCGTAGAGCAATTTATCCGCACCATGGCTAAATCGAAGGTAGCGAATGGCAATGTGGTCATAGTCAAACACAAAGCGGAACACAGCTTCTGAGTCGCCTGAATGGTAAGTATCTAGTTGATATATTTTCACTGCAGAGTTATCCAAGGTTTTCAACAAATGCACTTGACCCGGGCGTAAAAGACGCATTGGATGGACATTTTTAAAGGTATTGGTTCCTTGCTTGCGTTGAACACTCAAGTGAAGATGTTTAAAGGTCGCTCCTGTATTGCCCATCACACCAATTTTATCGCCCTTCGCAATCAACTTACCTACTTCAATACAAGATTCAATAGATGCCAGGTGACGATAGGCAATGTTGATATAATGGTTCTCACAAGTTCCGGGACTTCCGATGTACTCTTTCGGCCAAGCTCCACTCCCTTGTCCAATGCCTTGTGGCTTATTGAAATTGTCTTTGCATCGAATTTTTACCGTACCTCCAGCAAGGTCTTTTTCTACAACTGTGCCTTCACACATGCAGACGATATCCTGATAAACAGGTGCAGGTGGGTCTTCCACCAATTCCCTATCCACAAAGTCACTGCCCTGATGAAAATCGAAATCATTGCTCAGATAGCGAGGACCAAATACCGAATTGAAATACAAATTCTCTTTGTTGGCTTTGTAGTTCGTTTGATAATTGGAACACAAGGCGACTGGAGATTTGACGGGTAATTCAAAATTATAATCATGACTCAGGTCTTCGTGATTGAAACTGGCATTGCCCGAATCATCATAATTGGTGACCGTCAATGCAATGGGATTGAAATTTTGAATAACAGGGTCAATTTCTGCTGTAAACACTGAATTTACAGCCGCGACAAAACCTGTTTTCAAAGTAATCCCATGACCTGCCTGAAAAGTAACGTCATTGGAAGCTGGAACTTCTCCGGAACCTTTGATTTCACTGTCGGGGGCATAGTAGGTACCTGAGTTTATCAGTCCATCTGAGCCACCTGTAAAGTTTCGATTGAGGTCGCCATTTGTGCATGAAGCAATAATAGAAGGGCTAATCGTACAATTTGGATTATTGGGAGCAAGACAAGTTTCCACAGTTGTTGGAAAACATTGGGCAAGCATTTTTATTTGAAACAAACAAAAAATGATGCCGCAGCTTAGTTTTAATATTTTTTTGAAGGACATGTTTTTATTTTTTTAATTTGAACAGTTCACATGCACTGCTTGAAAGACAGTACCCGCTTTCGCCACAAAACCTTCTTTCAAGATCACTGCTTCACAGGATTGATATTTCACATTTTGGCTACCTGGAATGGTCGCTTCCGAATCTAAAAGCCCGTCACATTTTTCCACTACTGCAGTATTAGTTCCAGAAACAGGAAAAGCACTACAAATGGCTGGAATCCAGTATACAGCATTTCGATAAGTATCCGAACCTGGCTCTTGTTCAATGTGAATAAATCGCTCTGTGGCTGAAGGTGCATTGGTGCTGCAAACATTAGAAGATAGATTTAGCAGTCGCCCTTGTACATTGCTTGTACCGTTGAGGCAACATTGTATACCTGGATCGCCAGGTACTTTGATAGTCCAATTGAGATTGGAAGCCACCATTTCATTTTTCAAATTAGCAAGTCCCAAACCAGTGGTCGGAACAGCATTTTTACCATTAGTCATGTAAATATTGATGCCATTGCAATTGTTCGAACCACTACAACTCGAAGCAGTTGGAGCAGCCATACCGTGTAACTGAAGTACTGTAAAATTGCTGCTGCCGTAGCCATCCTTTAAGGCTTCTGTTGCTCGATGAAACAGGGTATTGTCGTTGTGTGCTACATCAGATTCTCTGTAGTTCGACTGACAGATACTTGCCGCTGCATTTGCTCTTCGATGTGTTCCCGCCATCAAAAAACTTCGGGCATCTATGCCTTTAAAAATGGAAATGCCTTGTGTTGGTGTATTGGCTTCATTAAGTGGATGCGGAACCTGAATGCACAATTCTCGGAGCGCATTGGGATTCAAAATGAAGGTACCCCAACCATAGTCCACTTTGCCATTATTATCGGCATCCAAAGTTTCCAACAAAACCCAATAAGTCTCAGCATCGCATTGGTCTTGAAATTCCACCAAGTTGTAAATTCCACTTAGACTTGTGGGCAGAGATATTGTTGAAAAACTACCTCCACCTGAAGCTTTTGAAAGCATGGTTTTTATCAAGTTTTTCCAATCAACCTGTAAGCTTGGCGGCAAAAAAGAATGCACGCCAGGATTGGGTAATACGAACCCTTCTGAATCTTTTGCAGGCATCGCCCCTCGAATACATTCCACCAAATCCTCCAAATTATCCGTGGTGCTTGCGCAAGAAATACTAGCAGCAGAAGCAGCCAAAGTTTGATATTTGAAGACAGCTACGCCCTTGTAATCACTGTCTCCAGCATAGTGATTGGTCAAACTTTCGATGGCGTTTGCCACTGCTGCATAATCACCCAAGTCATCCACCGAAACCCCAATAAGCGTTGACGCATTCGCCACAACAATTTCATCGTCTACCCGGGGGATGATATCTGACACCGATTGACCAATACCTCCACTGTACACCATAGGAGCAAGTGCATCTAGATGAATCGCCAAATCTCCCGCAGCAGTTGGAAGATAGCCATTGGGTTGTCCATTGCTTTTTTCATTATACCACCAGCCGACTGTAGAGGAAAATTCTACATCTGGATTATAGGAAGCATTGTGATTGTTCACTTTCGTGCGAATCTGTTGCAGCAAGGAGACAAATTCATTCATAATGCCCGCTCGCCTCGTTTTGATTTGGGCAGCTAGTGTGGGATTGGAAGTTTCAATCGCAGGTAAGCCTCCCATAGCCGCCTCGGCATTGGTCGTCCAAAAATCATGGCTATGACCAGCATGCCTTGCTTCTGTCAAAATGTGAGGTTCAGTGTCTATCTGAATGCTCGCAAAAGCCGAACCTGAATGGGCTGCATTAAAATCTAAAATAGCTTGAATGCGGTTCAGCGCATTTGTATGGTAGCTACTTAGATTAAAATGCTCTTCTTGAAGGGTGATGGCATGGACTGTTATTCCAAGGGTTTGAGCTTGCGACAGGAAGTAAAGGATTTTGGTTTGGTAGTTGCCACTGACATTCAATTGGTCGGAGTCCACACCCAAATAAATGTCTCCAAATTTCAAAGCCGACACAGTAGCAATCCGTTTTTCAATTTCGCCCGGTGTATTCATCCAAGTTTTAAAATGGTACAACCAGACAGCTCGAATGGCTTGTCCAGTAGCTGAATTGATGGAGAAAATCAGCGCCAGAAACATAAAAACCAACTGACTTCGGATTTTTTTATACATCATTTTTTTAGTTTGTTAATGATCGCTTTAATAAGTAATTTCCCATTGCTCCATTAAAGGCCAGTGACGAACAGTTCTTTATTTTTGCAATATGTTTTTTAAAGTTCATTCTTTGTCCTTGACCTTGGTCTTGAACTTGAACTTTTAGGCATTTTGAGTAAAAACGCTACCTAAAAAACTTAAAAACGAATAAGTAAAAAAGGACTGTTCTGCCCTATCATTAAAGCCTGTCTAATGTAGATCTACTTTTTCCACTGTTCCCTTTTGCTGCTTCAAAGCGTCTATTTCCTTTTTCAATTCAATCACATATAGCGTCAATTCCTCCACTTTTTCCAACAATCGTCGGTTCATGTCGCCCAATTCAATGCCATCAGCTTCGACTTCTGCGGCACTTGGAATATTTGGGAGGTGACCGTTTTGTTGGATGGATTGTTCGAGTTCGGAAAGGGAAAGAAGAGGGTAATTGGGCTGAAAAACATAGTCTGGCCATTCGCCAGTGCCATCACCGGCCATTTCAACACGCACCTCTTCGGCAATCGCTTTACCATTCACAGCAAGCTTGTAGCCAGACGGAATCTGCAATTCTCCAATGCCAACTTCCCCTGTATTACTAATATGTACTTTTTGTTCTTCGGGAAAACCGGAACCTCCATGAACGGTAATCGAGCCTCCATCTGCCTGTAAGCCAAGATTGGAAACACCACCATTGTTCTTAGCCATTATTTCATTGTTGTCAATGACAATATTGGTGCTGTTCACATCTCCGAGAACCAAATACCCACACTCTGCACAGACCATTGCTGCATCTGTACCGCCTACCAATTGAAGCTTGGCATGGATGGCGGGAGTCGCAGTGCCAATGCCCACTTTCCCCGTCGTGTGGTTATCGCCTGATTCATTCCATTGGGCATGCGCATAGCTTAATAAAATGAGGTTTAGTGCCATTAGCATTAACATTCGTGTTTTCATAATTCAAGATTTTTTTGTGAAAAAATAAGGTGAATACAGCGTACAGACCGCCATACGCTATTGTGATTATTTGATTTTTTCCAATACTTCAATTCGTTTTTTTAAATTTTCATGCTCTTTTTTCATTTCAATAATATAGAGGGTTAACTCCTCTACTTTTTTCAACAATCGGCGATTCATATCACCTAATTCAATACCTTCCTTTTCCACATCAGCAGCAGAAGGTATTCCCGGTAAATGCCCCTTTTGGTAGATGGTTTTTTCGAGTTCAGAAAGGGGAAGGAGAGGGTAGTCTTTTTGAAAAACGTAATCTGGCCATTCCCCTGCTCCATCTCCTGCCATTTCGACTCGTACTTCTTCTGCAATTAGCTTTCCGTCAACTCCTAACTTATAGCCGGCCGGGACATCCATTGTTCCAATACCTACTCGACCGTTGCCATCTAAGGTTAATTCATGTTCTCCTGATTCAGTATTTGTAAAATATAATCCTTTAGCATTTCTTAGACCAATTTCATAGGGGTCGTGTCCCGCTCGTACAAATCGAATACCATGTTCAGTTAATTGATTCAGGGTAATGGATCCTTTAGGAGATAATTGAATCATGACATCGTCCTTAGCATCACGCAATTCTAAAGCAAAATCGTCCAAAGCATCAAAAATTAGCTTATTCCCAAAATATTTTACCCGAAGGGCATTGCCTCCAGCCCTTATAATTTCTGTACCGTCTAAGGCGCCACTTGAATTGCGGAATTGAATTGCTGCCTTATTGTTCATTTGAAAAGTTCCAGGTTGAGCTAATAAACTAACTGAACAAAAACTGATGATAGTCATCAGGAAAAAATTACGCGTTTTCATAAATCAAGATTTTTTGTTAAAAAATATAGTCTGGCGTGCAGACCGCTATGCTCTATTTTGATTTTGGGAAGTTGACCAAGGTTACCTTCCTTTTTGAACTACTTCACGGATTACTCTTTGTTGACAAAATAGTGTTCAAAATGAATCCTGTTGTGAGAATGATATTGCGTTTCATGTGAGATGGTTTTTTATCTGTTTCCAAATCTGGATTTTCGGATTCGGGCGGCAATTTCCCAGAATGGATTGGGACAGCTTTTACGAGGTAAAAAAGGCCGGAAAGGACTGAGCTCTCCTTCCTTTAATGTCTCACTGACAGCACCACATGCCATCAGGGCAGGGCTATTTATTTTTGTTTTCTAAGTCCCATCGGGACGAAATATTGGTAACCAGACAACAAATCACATCTTGTTTAAGTCCTGTAGGGACGTAATATGAGCACTTGAAAATTCTAAAGACAAAACTATATTAAGTCCCTATAAGACTTGTTCCCTTGTTATCCGGTTTATTACCAATATTTCGTGCCTAACGGCACTTTTTGACAAAGAACTTAACGGCCTGATCTTAAATCAGTAAATTACTTTTCGCCACTTACAACACCTTTACAACCTTGGCTTCTCAATCACAACTCCCTGATTAAATTTCAAGTGCTCAAAAATTTCTTCATTCCATTTATCTTCTAAAATGTCTCCTTCCCAAGTTGATTCAGTGTATCGGATGTGTGTCGGAATCATCACTTCTCCAAATCTCTCGTAGGTGCAGCGTACCAACTCTGGCTCTGTGATTTCATATGCCAGTACCGTAAGCAGGTATTGGTCTATCAATTTTGTGTTTTGATTGATGTACAAATAGTAGGTATCCTGATAATCCCCAATGCTATCCTGGAAACTGACTTTTACCACATCGTAGAATTGTGCATCTACTGTATCTTTTCGTACAAATTCATATTGCAAGCCAGGGTCTAGCAATTTCTGATTCATGGCAAAGAGGTAAAAAGCCGTTTTTTGAGCATTGCGAACCTGTTTGAGTTTTGACTCGTCAGTTACTACGACGCCGTTTTCATATTGCCAAACATTCTCGCCATCAAAGCCTTCCTCGCGTTTTATCGTAACAGAGTCCCTTTCAATTTCGTATTGGCTCGCAGCTTGTTCTCCATCGAAAATGAACTGGAAGTTGCGTACTAATTTGAAACCCCTAGAATTTAGGAGGGTGAAAGTGCCAGTGACATCAACCATAGCTTTGAGTTGTTCGTAATTACCTGTTTTGGAAACTGTTTCGGCGACCAGGCGATGGGCATCGTTTTGGTATTCTACTTGCTGTTCAGTCTTAGCTGAAGGTTTTTCTTGCTGACAGGCAAAAAGGCAAAAAAAGAGAATCAGGAAGCATATTGTTTTCATGTGTTGTTTAGTTTTTTAGAATAAGGTGACATCTTCGAGGTACGAGAAGATGTCATCTTATTCCGTGCATCAGATGACACCTCCTCATGCTTCGGAGATGTCACCTGATGCACTACTCTCCAGGTGACATCTCCACCTAATCCCGAAAATATTTCCCTTCGAGTCGCTTGTATCGTTTCGTTTTCCGCAGGCGCTCGAGTGCCGGTTCTGTTTTTAATTTTTCTGGATAATCATATCCGTTTTTCAAAGCCACTTCAAGGCAGTTCAAAGCTGCTTTAGTATCATTATTTCTTGCATGGGCAACAGCAAGGTAGTACCAGGCGTAAGTGTGGTTTTCATCAAGTACCAGGCAGGCATCCAAATTCTCAATTGCTTTTTTTAGATCGTTTTTTTGTTCGAGATATAGCCTGCCAAGATGGTAGTGAAGATGGGTATTATTTGCAAAGTTTACCTTCGCTTTTTCAAAAATATATATCACATAATCCAGTTCATCCGCTACCGTAAGGAGCATCAGCATATTTTCAATAAGCAATGCTTGGGGCATTTCTTTTGCTCTTTTTTGAACCAATGAATCTACCTTTTCAAAATTCCCTTTGGCATAGGCAAGCCATACATCCAATCCATATCCCCAGCCATTTATAAGTGCAGGGCTTCCAAACCTTTCTATTTCACCCTTTTTTGAATACCAGTATTCCGCTTCTTCTATATCTCCTTGAGCTAAATTAATAGCAACCAATGGTCCATAAGGTCCTGTAGTTTTATCCAAATTTGATTTTGCTAAAGGATTCTCAGAAGCCTCTATTTTTTTTATATACTCTAGGAGTATTGTTTCTGCTTTAGTTGGATCTCCATAATACCAGCTGCAGTGTGCTTTCCAAATAGTATCTGAAAATTGCCTTTGGTTCTCAAATGCGACATGTTGCTTGCCAATTTTTTTACTTTCTTCAAATTGATGGTTTAAATAATAATAATGATGTAAGGGACAGCCTCTATCATGTTCATTCTTAATACTGTTTTGGTGCAAATGTTGAGCTTCAATAAATTCTTGTCGAGCACCCAAGAAATTTAGGGTTAACCACTTTAAACTTGGGAGGTATGGGTCTTTCTTATCTACATCTAATATTTCAGCCTTTTCTATCCACCTTTTTGCCAATGAAAATTCATCCATACACCGATAAAACAACCCTATCATCCAATGAGGTCTTATCCAGGAAGGCGCTAACTCTATGGCTTTTTTCAAATACTCAATATTTTCTCTATTAGTAACCACGTCATATGTCAATCCTGCTCCATAAGTCAAATGATGATATAGATAAGGAGCTTTATCATCATAATCCAGACCTTGTTGCAAGTATTTTATAAAATGCTCCAATATTGCGGAATCCATAACCCCTTTCTGACTCTTATAATCCAAAAACAAATCCCTCGCCTTAAAAAAATACTCCTTCCCTTTTAAATTGCCATACAAATAATGGTCCTCTCCCAATAACTCTGCTGCTCTCGCCAAATACTTATCATAACCTTTTGGATGATTCCAGGCACCACCGTACAAAGTAGATTGCAGGAATTTGTTAATCCACTTCTGGGCATCGTCCATCAAGGCAGCCACAAAATTTCGCGTCATCAAACCATGTAAATGTTGAATGTCTGGCTCCTGAATGAGCAACTCATAATAATGGTTGGCAGAACTATCTGCAGCCTGCCCCTTTGGGGGGTCCATCAAATGACCTTGCTCAATAGCAGACAGAAAAGCATCGTATTGTTTTAGTAAACTGCTATCTTGATTAGCAAGTTCTTTCTCCAAAACACCTTTGGCTTCAACAGGTGAAAATGTAAGTAATTCCTCTTTTTTTCGCTCCTCCAATGCCGCTAGTGTTGTGGAATCTACAAAAGCCAAAGTAGTTTCTTTATCCCCCAGCACAATGGGATTTTGAGGCTGTGGGTCCGTTTCTACAGGCACCCGATCTTCCAGATAACGATCAATTTCTTTCAGCTTGACTTGAAAATTTTTGTCGCGGTCTGCCAGACCATACAAGCCATCCACCAAATGATAACTAAAAGCCCCTCTGCCACCGCCCCATTGTTCTCCTTCCACACTAAATTCATTGGGTTGACAGGATAGGATTTTCACGGCATTGGAAAATTGTTGCAAATTGGCGGTCGTTGCGCCGGTACCATTGATGGGATTGCCTGCCAATTGTCCGGCTCTACAAGCATCTGTGATGAGCAAAACCTTGGTTTTGTTGACTTGGGTAAGTGTGTTCACGACCCCTTGTAAATCACCAACTCGAACTGTTCCACCTGCCATATATGCAAAAGAGGGCGAATCGTGGCAAAGTAAATACCCCAATTGGTTAAGCAGTTTGGACTCCAAATCACCATGACCGCTAAAATAAAATATCACCTCATCTCCTTCCACACATTCCTCTACCCATGACCACAAAGCCATGTTTACATTTCCCCAGGTTGCATCTTCATTGAGTAGTAAGGTGATATTTTCGGACGGTACATTTCCCCCCGAAGGTGATTGTAGAAAGGCAGCAAATGTCTCCGCATCCTTGTGGGCATATTTTAAATCTGGAATGTCATCATCCTGATAATTTGAAATGCCGACTACCAAAGCACGGGTGGTGCTGTTTTGTAAATCTAGGTTTTGAGCAATTGCACCAAAACCGCTCAAAACGAAAAGTATTGTTATATGGATGGCTTTTTTCATTGCAATGGATTTTTAACATTCCAGTTTGGGCTACTTTAGCCTATTTTGCTTCATAAAGAATACTCAAATAATAATCTCCCGGGCAGCAGGGTTTTGAACCCGGCATTTCAAATAGCAAATACAGGGTTCAAAACCCTGCTGCCCGGAGAAACGTGGATTTATTTTTTGAGTATTTTAAGGTGACCAGGTTCATATTTTTTCACCAGCTTTTTGAAGGCTTTGGTTTCTCTAATTTGATGGAAGTCGGGATTGTAGAAGGTGCCCCAAATAATTTCTCTACTTTCGACCAGATGCAATCCTTCTTGAAGCGCTTTTTCCAGCCAAGCCAGGCTTTGCTTGTTTTCTCCTATAAAGGCATATAAACAGGCTAGTCTCCATTTATAAAAAGGAGAACCTTCATGTTTGTGTTTCCATGCTTGCAGGGATTCCTTAAATGCTCCTATATCCTTTAATTTTGCATAGCCAATAGCCTGATAATCAACATAATCAAACAAGTCTGCTACATTATCAGCCAACAATTTTTGGAAATGTAATTTTGCCAATTCAGGTTGTCCCATCAACTCATAAAGTTGTCCAATCCGCATATGTCTTTCAAGAGGATCCACCTTTGAATCCTCATTTTGAAGCAATACATCCAGTGCATTTGAGTATTCTTTTTTGTTAAAGTATAGGAAAACCAAATTAAATTCCAACCAGCGCATTTTTGGGGAATCACTCAACTTTTGTTTAAAATATTCCTCTGCTTCTTCAAACTGATTTAGTTTAAAAAAAAGAGGATTTAAACCGGTATGGACAAAAAAATCATTTGGTCTCAGTTCCAAATATTTTTTGTTTAGCCTTTTTGCTTCTTGATAGCGACCTTGGGCTTCATATAAGAAAGCAAGGTTTTGGTAAATGAGTGGATCCTCGTAGTTGGAAAGATTACCACTTTTTAAAAGATATTTTTCTGCTTCACTAAACCTTTCCAAATAATATAATGCTAAGCCCAAATAACGGTAGTATGAAACTGGAACAAGATTAGGATTTTGTTCTATCCATTTTTCCATTTTCTGTACATATAGGCTCCGCCAAAAATGCTTTTCTTCGGTAGATTGAACATACCAACCCAGGCGCTCGTAAGTGGGCAAAAATGTAGAATCACATTCCAGAGCTTTTTTTAAGTATTTGGTGCCTTTGGCATCATCCGTAAAATGAGTCCGCCCAAAATAATAAATTGGCAATACCCAATTAGGAGATAGCTCCATTGCTTTTCTAAAGTATTTTGAGGCAGTTTCAATTTGAGCAGCAATCCAAAAGGTTTTAAGTCCTTTTTCAAAATAAAGATAGGCTGCTGTGGAATCGAAACTCAATGCAGTGTCTAAAGAGGCAAATGATAATTGTGAAAGTGAATCAGCAGAATAATCCTGATAATTTTCTTTTCGATATGTCTTTGATTGGAAAAAATACTGCCTGGCCTTTAAAACGGAATACATATAATGATCTCTACCTAGCAGTTCTCCTGCACGTTGTAGGTAAGCTGGAATATGGTCATATTTACTTACGGGCGAAAAAACATCGTCCACAATTTGCGGGTCAGTGAGCAATAATTGATTCAGTATGTCTTGAGACTCATCCTGCAAAGCAGCAGCAAAATTCCGACGAATATAGCCGTGTAATTGGGCGATGCCCTCTTCCTTGATTAGGATTTTATAATAATCATTGGCGGATGAGTCAATTGGATAGAGTAAATTATTTTGTTTAATAGCTTTTTCAAAGGCAACAAATAATTCCAGAATGGTGCTATCTGTATTTGCTAGAATAGTTTGATAAATAGTCTTTGGTCTTACTCCTTCCAATGCCAGAGTTTCATTAGACTTCTTAACTTTTAGAGTTGTTAGACTTTCCTCATCAACATAGGCTACAGTACTCTTTAAATCTCCTATTGTGTTGGGAATTTGCATATTTTCTGTTTCTCTTGGAACCTTATTTTTCAGATAGCCATCAATTTCAATCAACTTGACTTGCAAATTCTCATCGTTATCTGCAAGTCCGGTTAATCCCTCCACCAGGTGATAAGAAAATACCCCTCGACCGCCTCCCCACTGTTTACCTTCCATAGAAAATTCGTCGGGTTGACAGGAAAGAATTTTGACTTCATTGCTTATTTTTTGGGCAAGATTGGCAGCTGTAATTTGTGCACCTTTGATGTCCTTGCCGGCTAATTTTCCGGAACGACAAGCATCCGCAATTACAGTAACTTTTACCCCTTTGCTTTCAGACAAAGTAGAAACAATGCTGTTTAAATAATTCAAATCATAGCCAGTTCCCATGTAATTAACAGGAGGTGTATTGTACATCAGCAAAAAACCAAAATTGTTGATGGTTTGTGTCTCCACATCTCCATGTCCAGAAAAATAAATGATGGCACGATCTCCTTTTTCACAAACCTCTAATAGCCAGCCCATCTGACTCACCATTTGCCCCATCGTTGCCTCCTCATTAGTCAACAAATGCACATTTTCGGCGGGAATGTTTCCACCTGCAGGAGATTGCAAATAAGCAGCAAATTCCTCAGCATCTCGATGAGCAAATTGCAAATCAGTTATGAGGTCGTAATCTGAAATGCCGATGACGACGGCGTAGGTGTTACCGGTTTGGAGTTGGAGGTTTTGGGCAACTGTGCAAAAATTACTCAAAACGAATAAAAATGGTATCAGGATTATTTTGCTCATGACAGGTATTTTTGGAATTAGATGTGAAAGATTTTTGAAATCTTTCACATCTGGAAACTCAATAACAAGGCTCATTCTGTGTCAAATTCGGATTCACATCTATCTCTCGCTGTGGTATAGGAAGTCTAAGCTCACATGCATCGTAGGGATACCCTTTAATATCTCTTTTCAGTCGAATCAAATCGTGTAAGTAATTGCCTTCAAAGCATAACTCGACTCGGCGTTCGAGGATGATGGCTTCGATGAGTTCATCTGCATTTTGGAAGTCACTGGATTCAAATAGCAGCAGGTGTTGTTCGTCCGGTAATTCATTTCCCGTAGCGTCCACTACTCGGAGGGAACGTTGGCGAATCATGTTGAGCAAGGCGATGCTTTCATCTAATTTATCCGCTCTGGCAAGGACTTCTGCTTGCATGAGTACAAACTCTGCCATGCGAGCCATGGGGGTGTCATCGGCAAAAGTTGCGAAGTCTTCATATTTATTCGTGTACAGAGAATCTGCTGAAATGAGGGGAAAGGTAACCAGGATGCCAGGATCCGCTCTCAAGTCCACAATTGTTCCGTTGATGGAAGCTACTGCCACTTTCTGAGCATCGGTGGCGACACTTTCAAAAGCAGCTTTCAACTCAGTAGAAATTTCGACTATAAAACTGTTTTGATGAAACCAGTTTTTGCCCGGACTATTATCTGCGGGCGTAAAGGCCACCACCCAAAGTAGTTCTGCTGCCGTTTCATCAAAAACAGCTTGAGGAGGGGTGTTTGTATCAAAACCATATTGGTCTATCAGAGACTGAGCAAAGGTCCCCGCTTCTGTATATTCTTCCTTTTGAAAAGCAATTCTGGCAAGCAAGGCATTCGCTGCAGCCACATTGGCTTTGTCTACTCCATTTCCAGCTGTTTCGAGAAAGCCCTTTGCATTAGTAATATCAGTTGTAGCCTGGCTATATACCTCATTTACACTTGCCCTTCCAGGAAAGGTAATGTCTTCTTTTTGTAAAACGACTTCTGTAATGATGGGAACACCTCCATCTGCAGAACTATCTCCATAGGGCTGGCCGTACAATCGAACCAATTCAAAATACAAATAGCCTCTGAGTAGAAGGCATTCCCCTTCAATTTGATTTCTAAGTTCTGTTGTCAGTGCAGCATCTTTAACTTGTGGAATGGCATCTAATATCACATTAATTAGATTGATGGCTCTATAGGCAGTCACCCAGGTTGATTCTGCATAAAAATTACTGGCCCGCATGGTGAGCTTATCCATATCATTTGCGTCAGGAAAACCAGGCTGATCCATATGTCCATTTGAGCTCAATAATTCGGTTATCAATAAAAGATCAAACCCTGCCAATTCATCAATTTGAAAAACGTGGTAAACGCCTGCGAGAGCGGATTCCAAATCAGCCGCTGTTTGATAAACGGCATCGATTGGCAAATCGTCTCCGGGTTGGATGTCATCGTGAAAATTATCACAGGCGGGGATAATAAATAAGCTGGCTAAAAGTATAAGACTATATTTTATTTGTTTCATTGTTTTAAAATTTTGAAGGGAAGTTAGGAGGCAACTTTCCCAAAGGGACAGGCGAGTTGCCTCCTAACTTAAGTTTGGCAAAATTTGGTTACCAACAACAAACCACCTAAAATCAAAAATCCAGATTAAACCCCATGATAAACCTCCTGGCAGCCGGGGATTCTCCCAGCACACCACCCTGTTCTGCTTTCCCTGCTGTATAAAGACTGCCATCGGGATCCAATTCTGGAAAATCTGTAAACGTCAATAGGTTTTGCGCCGAGGCATAGATTCGTAGGGAATAATTGTTTTTGCCAAAAGATGGGATAGTGTAACCCAGCATCAGATTATTTAGGCGCAGGTAATCTGCGTCGTATAAATTGGCAGAAGAACGCTGACTGCCATTCACCTGACCAAATCTTGCTTCTGGAATATTGGTATCTGTGTTTTCTGGTGTCCAGGCATCAAAAGCACAATCCCGTATTTTGTTAAACGAACCATCAACGCCTAGGCAGGATTGACCAAAAAACCAATACATCTGGTAGCCGGCTTTGAATTGAAAAAAGGCAGTGAGATCAAAGTTTTTATAGCGGACGGTACTGCTAAATCCACCTGTAAAATCTGGTAAGGATTTGCCAACAATTCTTCTGTTTTCAGAAGGTGTTTGATTGGCTAATTTTTCTGTTTTATCGGCATTCCAGAACAAGGCATCTCCATTGTTTGGGTCAACGCCTGCATATTCAACCAAATAAAAAGTCCCGATTGACAAGCCAGGTCTAAATAAAAAGCGAAACTCTGTATAGATATCGTCATCCAACCCATCTCCATTGGCATCTACCAGTTTGAGCACCTCATTTTTCAAGGTGGCTCCGTTGAGGGCAACTGACCAGGAGAAATCACCTTTTACTATATCTGCAGATAAATCAAATTCAAATCCCTGATTGCGCACTTCTCCAGCATTCTGACTCAATGTAGTGATACCACTAGTTGCAGGTACGGGTGCTTCCAATAAGAGGTCTTTGGTATCTTTGATATAGTAATCCAGGCTTCCTCTAATTCTATTATTGAATAAGGCAAATTCAAGTCCTACATCCCATTGCACGCTTTTTTCCCAGCCTAATACTTCGTTATTGATGGATCGAATGGTGTAACCTGGCTCCCCATTGTAGTTTTCTCCAAATTGTACCAAACCTCTTGAGGCGAAATCTCCAATTTCTGCATTGCCAGCAGCACCAAAACTGCTTCTCAATTTTAAAAAGTTGATATGTTTATTGATTATAAAATCTTCCTCAGTGAGTATCCAACCAGCAGAAATGGCGGGAAAGAAACCGTAGCGGTTGGCAGTTCCAAAACGAGAAGAACCGTCATATCGAGCCGATACCGTTAACAGGTATTTATTTTGGAATGCATAATTGGCTCTCGCCAAAAAGCCGGTAAAACCTGCTTCTGTAAAATTGGAATTATGACTAAAAAGTTGTGCAGAAGAACCTATAAAGTTGAGGCGATCATCAGCAAAGGAACCGCCGTCCAGAAATACGGAATTGAGGGTTTCTTTGGTGACATTCCAGCCGGCAGATACTTCCAAATCGTGATTTCCTGCAAAGGAATTATTCCAGGTTGCGAGGGTTGTCCAATTATAATTGATCGTTTCCTGGTTAAAATTGGAAGCATAACCGGAAGGCAATCCAAACCAGGTATCTGCACCATATTTAAATTGCTCCTTTATTTGGGTATATTCAGTTGAAAAACTCGTTCGCAAACTCAAATTTGGAAGCAATGTATAATTGATGTAAGTATTGAACAAAACCTGAGAAGAGGACAAATCGCTCCAAGTTCCCTCCAGGTTTTTTAAAGGGGTAGCTGGAAAGCAATCTATTTCATTGCAAACGAAGCCCCCTACAGCGTCACCATTAGCATCAAAAGCTTCAATATTTGGAGCAAAAATATTTGCCTGATAAATAGGTCCATCAACAGCAGACGCTCTACTTCCAGTTGTTCTGGATGGATTTAGTGAAATGCCAACCTGCACTTTTTCTCCCAGCATTTGATCAATGTTGGCGCGAAAGCTATATCGTTGAAAATCCACAGACTTCAAATAACTCTGTTCGTCCTTTACCGACCCGCCAAAATAGTATTTGGTGTTTTTCGTCCCTCCACTAACATTAGCCGTGGCTTCATGCAAAAAACCTTTTCTTGTTGTGAGGTCGAACCAATCAGAATTTGGTTGATTGGCTACATCGGAAAATGTGGGCTGACCAGCAGCAGCTGCTGCCCGATTGTACAACCCAGCATATTCGGGACCCGAGAGGTACTCTGGTGTTCGAAAGGGTTCTGAAAAGCCAGCCTGGTAGCCAATATGCACTTTGGGAGCCGAATTAAAATCCCCTCTTTTTGTGGTAATTAAAATCACTCCATTGGATCCTCTTGAACCATAAATAGCTGCTGCCGCCGCATCTTTTAAGACTTCTACTGAGGCAATATCATTTGGGTTGATATTGACAAAAGGATTGGTATTGTATCCCGCAAAGTCACCTCTGTATGGAGCGTTAATTCTACCTGACATAACCAATCCATCCACAACAATGAGGGGCTGATTGCCGGCACTGATAGAACCCACCCCTCGGATTCGAATACTCGATTCGGTATTGCTGATACCAGAACCACTGGTAATCACGACTCCTGGCAATCTTCCCTGTAAGGCATTCTGAAAATCAGGAACTGGAATGTTTTCAAAAACTTCCTCTCCAACTGAAGCTATAGAACTGGTCACTCGCCGTTTGCTCTGCGTCCCAAATCCAACCACCAGAATTTCATCCAAATCGCTGGTAGAGGCTTTCAGGATTACTGTCAGTTTGGTTTGATTATTTATCTCAACCTCCTGTTCAATAAAGCCTAAGAAGTTGAAGATCAAAATATTGCGCTCCAATGGAATTTCCAGGTTAAAGGCGCCATTTGCATCGGTAATGGTACCTAAAGGGGTATCTTTAACTAAAACGGATGCTCCTGGTAATGGCACTCCCTGGGCATCTTCAACTGTCCCAGTTACGGTTCTATTTTGGGCATTCAAATCAAAAATCAGCATTAAACAAATAAAAGTAGTTAATGACAGGTTTTTCATAGATACAAAGGGTTTGTAAAGTATTTAAAATGAAAATCTGGGAATATGGACAAGGGCTTATTGAGGGAACCTCAATAGTAGGTTTGTGCGGAAGTGCCTGGGTAAATGTTGTTGCTACTATATCTCTACATAGCCTTTTATATTGCAAAACCAACAGGCTATAGAATAAAACAACCAATTATAGGTAATGATAGCAATAATAATTTGAAAAAACTGCGCACACATACCTTTTATTTGGAAATGCATTAAAAAGTTACTGAATATACTCCAATGCAGTTTCCAAAAGACAATTTAAATTTGGGAAGTTTTAGGTAGGGAGTGTTTGCACTTATCCACCAAAAGTTTGCACTTATCTTGCTTTTTTAGTTATTTTTAAGGAACTACAAAAGCAAAATAAGATTTACATAATTGTTAAAACCTAATTTAATCCAAATGACCATAATCGTGCTATGAAGAAACACCTAGCTGTCTTGCTTACGCGTAATAATTTTAATAAGTCCCTGTTTAAACAAAAGTCTCCTCTGGTTTTCCAATTTTACCTATATCGAAGATTTATTTTCCTGTTTACTTGTCTTATTTACTCCAAAGCGTTTTTTTCACAATCTATTTCCGAATTTAAGGAGGGAAATATCTTCACCTTTTCAACTGATAATCAATACTGGCTCCAAGTCCAGGATGAACAAGGTTTCCTTTGGGGCTTTAACGAAGCATTTGAAATTGTTCGATTCGATGGAATGGAGTACCATGTCTTTGAATCCGGCTCAGGTGATTCAACCAAAACAGAGGGACTATCTCCTTCACAATCTCGTATCAGTAAAGATGAGCGTGGGGGGATATGGATTGTCAATCATAGCAGTATAAACAGATTTGACCTGGACCAGGGTCATTTTGATCACTTTAACCAAAAAATATTTGAAACAGATAGTATCGGAGCGGAGGGTTATTATTCTTTATTTGAGGACAGTAGAGGGAAATTTTGGATTGGTGGGCAAAGAAAGATGTATGCGCTCTCCACTGAAAAAGATAGGATAGAGGTGGTCAATGGATCCAATAATATCTGGTTTATTTTTGAAGATGAGGATCAGGATATTTGGTACTGGAGTGGAGAATCCGTAAAATCTTCCAAATTAATTCAATTAAATCCAGATTCCTTTACTCAAAAATCAGTTGTAAAATTTCCAGCTTTAAATGTGAAACCTGGGGAGTTGATTATGTCGAGCAGAGGAAACTTTGCCATTCCTATTCCCGGTGAATCGTCTGAATTTCTCATTCTGAATGGGGGTAGATTCTTTCTTTTTAATACAAAAACTGAAAAAATCGAACGTTTATCTAGGGGGTTAGGGAAAGAAGAAAGAGGCTACTCGGCATATTGGGAAGGAGAAACGCTGTTAATAGGAACAAACCAAAATCGAATCATAGAATATCATTCGGCTTCAAGATCATTTTCATCCTTTTTAAGCCTTGAAAAAGATCAAAATGAAGAAGTTCCGGTCTTAAAAATTTTCAAATCCAGAGAAGGCATTTTGTGGATTGTAACAGAAAAAAAAACCTACCATGTATTACCAGCTAGATCACCATTTCATTTAAAACCTTACCCTGACAACCTCCATATTCAGTTGGCATTTGCTCATCAAGAAATGCTTTTGTCTTTTTTAGGTGAAGTTTTTTTTCACACCACAGAGGGCTTGGTTCCTGTACTTCAAAAACCAGGTTCCAAAACAATTCCCATTGATTTAAAACCAACAGATTTTTTTGTTCCTAAACAATATTTGTCCGAGCAAATGCCACCTCAAAATGAAATCAGCGATTTAAGCGGAATTCGTTTTGAAGAAGATAAAAATACACAAAGCCTTTGGTTGCTTCTTACTCAAAACCCTTATGGCATAAAGTTATTTCAATACGATAGCTTGGGTAACAAAATCGCCCAATACCAATGTTACGAAGAGAAAAATTGTATCAAGTCTACTTATTTGGAATTGATGGCATCCAAAAAAGGAGACTTTTGGATGGCAGGTTGGAAAGGAGTTAGTAGGTTTTCTCCTAAAGACCAATCTTTTAAAAATTTTCTTTACCAAAGTGGGAGAAATCCCAGATTAAACAACAGAAACACGCTCTGCATTCTTGAAGATAGTCATCATGACATTTGGGTTGGTTATACAAAAAGGGGTGTGAGTAGAATTGATTCATCAACAGAAAGCATTACCCATTATAGGCACCACCCAAAAGATTTGGAAACTATCATTAGTGACCAGTGGGTAATTGATCTTATTGAAGATCAAAATGGGAATATTTGGGTTGCTTCATTTGACGGTTTGAGCAGATGGAATCGAGATCATGATCAATTTACCAGATTTAGTAAAGTAGACGGTTTGCCTCCCGATAATATTACTGCTTTGCTTGAAGACCAAAAGGGTCAGATTTGGGTAATCACTGAAGGTCAAGTCAGTTTATTCGATCCAAAAGCCAACAGATTCTATAATTATGGGAAGGAGGATGGGATTGAATATACTGCAAGTCATTACAATCAAATATTTATGGATAATGCAGGCAATGTGTTTCATCCAACGAAACATGGAGCTTTTCATTTCAATTCCAATCAAGTGCTCCCTGATAGTTTAGTGCCTCCTCTCGTCCTAATTGAATTTTTGGCGAAGCATAAAAATTTAAAATCAGCAACTGACCCGGGTTTGAAAAAATCTTTTTTTCCTACTAACTCAGTCGTTGAGCTACCATTTGATCAAAATGATTTCACGATTAGATATGCTGCCCTTGAATATTTATTTCCAGAAAAAATCAAATTTGCCTATCAATTACTTGGCTATGATGAGGAATGGCAGGAAGTCGGTGCTAAAAGGGAAGCTACATATACTAATCTTTCGCCGGGTACTTATCAGTTTAAATTGAAATGCTACAACCGCCACGGCTTTGAAAGCCAAGAACCATTAGTTTTAAGTATTGAAATATTGCCTCCCTGGTATCGAACGATTTTAGCCTGGGGCATTTGGATTTTCTTACTCGCAGGGGGCATGTATGCTTTGTTTAATTATTTATTGAAAAGGCAACTTCGACAAGCAGAGGAAAGTCGTCAAATTGAACTCAATGCACTGAAAACGAGGCTTTTTACCAATATTACGCATGAGTTCAGAACGCCTTTGACCATCATTAATGGCTATGCAAAGCAATTGGAAAGGGGTGTCAATTTCGAACAACGAGAAAAGTTGGGCATCGTTCGCAGGAATGTGCAACAGTTGTTAAGATTGGTCAACCAAATGCTGGATTTGAGTAAACTGGAATCAGGCAATATGCAAGTAAACTGGGTGCAAGGAGACATCATACCTATTTTGAAATATTTATTTGAATCATTCCATTCGCTTGCGAGTGAGAAGAACCAATTACTTGAATTTTCTTCCTCCATTTCTACCCTTGAGATGGACTATGATCCTGGAAAATTGCAGCACATCGTTTCTAATCTGGTTTCCAATGCCATCAAATTCACCCCGGAAAACGGAGAAATAAAGCTTCACATAAGCAGCGAAAATGAAAAGTTAAAGTTGGAATTTTCTGATACCGGCATCGGCATTCCGAAAGCGCAATTGGCGCATGTTTTTGAGCGCTTTTATCAGGTCGATAGTTCTGCTACCAGAAAAGGGGAAGGTACTGGCATCGGACTGACACTCACTAAAGAATTGGTACACTTACTCAACGGCACTATAGAAGTAAAGAGTCAACCTAGTGAAGGGACTATTTTTACTTTGAGGCTTCCAATAACTCAAAATGCGAAAAGCTCGGCGCTTGAATTGTCTCCTGTTTCTATTCCTAAAACACCCCAAATTCCAAAAAACCTACAACAACCAAGTCCTAAGGGAATTCATAATGACAAACCTATCCTATTGCTTGTAGAAGACAATCCGGATTTGTTACAATACCTGATTACCATGCTTCAACCTTTGTATCAAATCCTTACAGCTCCAAATGGGCAAAAAGGTTTGGAGCTTGCGAAAAAGGAAATGCCCGATCTCATAATCAGTGATGTAATGATGCCCGTAATGGATGGTTATGAATTGTGTCGCCTACTAAAAGAAGACCTGCATACCTGCCATATTCCCATCATTTTATTAACCGCCAAAGCAGATGTGGATTCCAAAATTGAAGGGATTGAACAGGGTGCTGATGCCTATTTGAGTAAACCTTTTGACGAAAAAGAATTAAAAACTCGCTTACGCAAACTTTTGGAAGCTAAACAGAAATTACAACAACATTATACTTCACAGGATTTTATAATTAAAAAAGCTGCAAACACTCAAATACCACACTCAAAATTGGACAGCCAATTTCTTCAGGCTTTTCAAAAAACCATTGAAGAACGGATAGATGATATTCAGCTCTCGGCAGAACAACTAGCTGCCCTCCATCATCTGTCCTACAATACTTGTTTTAGAAAAATTAAAGCCCTGACCGGCATGGGCGTCAAGACCTATATTCAGCATATCCGCATTCACAAAGCTGCGGAATGGCTACAAAAATTTCCGGAAAAAACAGTATCGGAAATTGCTCATGAAGCGGGCTTCAATTCTCTCCACTTTTTTAGCCGCCAATTTAAAAAGGTGATTGGGAAAAGTCCTTCTGCATATCGGAAATTGGAAAGATCCTGAGCTCATTATGGAACCTAGTAGTTCATAAATATAAAGTAGCCCGGCTCGGGAGAGCCGGGTTACCTTTAATACCCAGGATTCTGCACCAAAAGCCCATTCAAATCCATCTCCCTTTGCGGGATTGGAAATACCATCCTGAAATCATCAAATGGAATATCTCCAAAATCGCGTCTGGTACGTTTGAAATCGCGAAGAAGGTGACCTTCGAAACAAAGTTCGAGATAACGTTCCTTCCAGATAGCTTCAAGGGTTAAATTGCTGGAGTCAAATAAGCTGGCACCTACTCTGGCTCGAACCATATTGATATCTTCCACAGCGCCATCTATGTCACCTGTTTGGAAACGACATTCAGAACGAGTGAGATACATTTCTGATAAGCGCATGATATTGACATTGCCATCCTGGGTCAAATTTTGAACCCATTTGCCAGTTCGGCGGATGGAGAAATTGTCAAAATAGAACAAGGCGCCCCGCTGATCATCTGTCTCGTACAGGGTCATGTGATTATCAGTGATGGTAATATTTCCACTCCCTCCGGCATTTCCTCCTGCATAAATGGCTACGGCATAATTGGGGCGTCCCTGTAGGGTAACAATGATTGTGAAAATATCCTCCAGCGTATTGTTAGATTGATTGAAGGCTGAAGCAAAATTTGGTTGCAGGGCATACAAACCAGATGCAATCACTCTATTGGCTTCTATAGCCGCAGCTTCAAATGCTTCTTGCATTAAAAACACCCTGGATAGCAACCCACTGGCCGAATAAGTAGTTGCAAAAACTCCATTTGTTACTGGAAGGCTGGCTTTACTATATTCCAAATCTTTTATGATTCGTTCATATATCTCTGCAACCGTTGCTCTACTTACGTCTAGATCATCAGTGGATTTGGTAGATGAGAGCAACAGGGGTACACCCAGGTTGGCTTCTGGGTCGCCATCTACCCATGTTTTTCCAAAATAATTGACCAAATTAAAATAGATGCCAGCTCGGATGAATCTGGCTTCTCCTTCAACCTTTAATTTGTCATCTGGATTCACATTATCAACTGATTCAATAATGGTGTTGCAAAGGTTGATCAATTCGTAACCTTCCTCCCAATGCCTCCAAACGGATGAATTTTGTACATTAATTTCCTTGTAAAAAATTTCTCTATCTAAAGCAGAACCAGTCCAAATCAAATTGCCAGTGTCTGCATAGATTTCTTCACTTCTCGCACCAGCAGTTCCCCAATTCCAGCCAACCGACAACAAATCATATGCACCCATCAATGCAGTTTTGACACCCTGATCATCGGATAAAGCAAGCTCTTTGGAAATGAATTGCGTAGGTTCAATGTCTAATTGCTTGTCACAGGACAATAGCATTATCATTGTGAAAATTACTATTGGATATATGATTGATAGTTTCATTTTTTGTTGTTTTTTTAGCTACTATTCCTTTTTGGAAATTAGGTTTACTAAACTTTAAAAGCTTATTAAATATTGACATTCAGTAATTTATAGTTTCTTTAAAATTATATACGAATAACACTACTATATAAAAAGTAGTTTAAAATTCAACCTTCACTCCAAACACGACTCGCTTGGCCTGTGGCGCTGAGTAATAATCAGAACCTATTGCAAAGTTGCTCCTTGAATAATCAATATTGACTTCCGGGTCCCAGCCGTTGTATTTTGTGATGGTCAGTAAATTATGACCAGTCACGTAGATGTTCAGTCTGTTAATTGGAAAGTTTTCCAACAAATTTTCAGGTAATTGGTAGGACAAAGAAATGTTTTTCAGTCGCAAAAAGGATCCATCTTCAACCCAGCGGGAAGATAAGGGAGCAACACCGCCAAATCGCAGTTGTGGAATATCCGTTAGATCTCCTGCCTGCTGCCATCGATCTAAAATTCGGGCATCCTGGTTATCAAACCAACCAAAGCCATCCATTTGCCATCTACCAGCTCTGTTGTATACATCTGCTCCCTGCACTCCCTGAAAAAAGACAGACAATTGAAAGCCTTTGTAGGAAAATTCATTTGTAACTCCATAGATAAAATCGGGGTTAGGATCTCCAACTACCACACTTTCAGCTTCATTGATATTGTTTGTGGTCGAGCGGTCTCCTTCAGTTGTATTTAAGTAATAAAGCGCATCCCCATTCTCAGGGTCAACCCCGGCATATTCTGGAGTAGAAAAGACTCCAATTGGATAGCCTTCTAATCCTCTATTGATACCAGAACCCAGATTTTGTCCGTAAATATTGGTCAGCTTATTCCTGTTCCTTGCAAAATTGAGACTGGTTTTCCATTTGAATGCTCCAGTTAGATTGTAAGTTTGAAGTACCAATTCGAAGCCTTTATTTTCGAGTGAACCTACATTTTGCAATTGCTGTTTGAACCCGGAGGTACTGGGTATATCAATTAAAAGCAAAAGGTCTTTAGAGTTTTTGACATAATAGTCCACCTGCGCTGAAATACGGTCATTGAGTAAGCCAAAATCGAGTCCAACATTGAATTGTACAATCTTTTCCCACCTGATATCGGGATTGGCAACCTGAGATTGATAAAAAGCCGGTTGATTGTTATAAGTTCTTCCTCCTGTAAATAAACTTCTATTCGGGAAAAAACGATTAGGTGGGTTGCCAGACAAGCCATAGCTCGTTCTTAGTTTTAGAAAACTCAGGAAGTCATTGTTTTCCAGAAATCCTTCTTTTGAAAGAATCCAACCCAAGGAGGCAGCCGGGAAAGCTCCATATCGGTTATTGGAGCCAAAGCGGCTATCTCCATCAATTCTTCCTGTTAAGGAAAACAAATATTTCCCTCCATAATTGTAATTTACTCTCCCAAAATAGGAAACGATGGCAGTGGCTCCTTCCCAACCACTTGCCCCTCCTATTTCACCGGCGCTGGCGACTTCCTGAAAATGATCACTAGGAAAGTTAATTGCAGATATCCAATTTCCTTTTCTAACGGATTCCTGGTAGCTCATGCCTGTGGTAATTTCCAGATTACTTTCTCCAAAATCAGATTGGTAGCTGAGGTAATTATTGGCAACATAAGTGAAGGCATGCAGAAAAGCACTCTGACCAATACCGCCAGGTTGACCTGAAATTTCAACCATTTTAGAGCTCCAGAAGAGATTTTCACTTTGACTCAAAAAGTCAATCCCAAAATCGGTGTGAAAGGACAATTTTTCAATCGGCTTCCAGTCCAGAAAAACATTGCTAAAATTGCGGTATACAATGTTTTTTGCTTTCGTATTTTCTTCGATCAACTTTGTATTGAACCAGAGGGTATTGGTAAATAGTTCTTCAGGATTATCAGGATCGTACACTGGCTGTACAGGAGGTATAGCAACCATTTGCATAGGTGAAGCAAAAGCATTGTCTGCAAGCAGTCGATTATTTACACTTCGGGTCTGACTCATATTAATACCAACATTCATGCGTTCACTTGCCTTATGCGTGAGGTTGAGCCTCCCTCCAATTCTTTGGTAGTCATCTTTAATTAATATACCTGTTTCATCCACCAGATTTCCTGAAATATAATACTTGGTTCTGTCCGATCCTCCTGAAATCCCTAGTTGAACCTGGTTAAATCCGGCATTGTCATTAAAGGCCTCCTCCTGCCAGTCTGAATCATATCCACCGTCCCAACCCGGGATATAGGTATCCTTCCACAATTTAGAATCAGCTCCAAAAAAAAGTCCATCCTGATCTGCCACATTGTTGAATGCTTCTTCCCAAAGTTCGAGATATTGCTCGGCGTTGAGCCAATCTCGTTTTCTCGTTGGTTTGCTAAATCCGGTGCTTATGTCTAGGCTGAAAGCAGCTTTACCCACAACACCCTTTTTGGTTGTTATTAAGATCACGCCATTTGAAGCTCGGGAGCCATAAATAGCCGTGGCAGCTGCATCTTTTAAAACTTCGACAGATTCAATATCATTAAAATTGAGGTCAGCCAGCGTATTGGTAATTGCATTTGATAATAATTGAGCATTGCTGATTGTGTGCACCATAATGCCGTCCACTACATAAAGTGGTTCATTGATTCCATCCAGAGAGGTGGTGCCTCGAATGCGAACTTTTATTGCTCCTCCCGTTTTTCCATTTGATTTGGTGATATGGACTCCTGCGACCCTGCCTTGCAAAGCAGATTGAATATCAGTAACGGGTAGCGCTTCAATTTCCTCTCCTTCTAATTTGGCGACATTTCCGGTTATATTGGAGCGCAATTGGGTTCCATATCCAACAACCACTATTTCTTCCAAACCCAAAATGTCTTCTTTCAAGACGACATCAATTAGATTAGAAGCACCTATTTCTATTCGTTGGCTTTCATAACCGGTGTAGGAAATTTTCAGGTATTTTGCCTTTTTTGGGATAGTCAATTCGAAGGTTCCCTTAGCGTCGGTAATTGCACCAGTAGTTGTACCATCAACAAGAACGGTGGCTCCAATTAACGGGGTTCCTTTGGCTGAGGTGATGGTTCCGGTCAGGGTACGTTGAGCAAGGCTGCTCCATGTGATTGCGGATAAAAACAGGATTAGGATTGGTAGTTTTTTCATTGCGGGTAGAGGTTTAGTTAACACTAAATTTTTTAATTTGGCAATAGCTTTTCAAACAAACGTACCACGGCTTTCCAAAGCCGTGCAATTCGAAAATTGAGATTTAATGTTGAAATCTTTTACACGGCTCTGGAGAGCCGTGGTACTTTTTTATTCCTTTTCTGGTAAATAATGCGTCTTAAGTGCTTTAAATCGTTCATCAACTCGAATAGGATCGAGCGATTTGTCGCTAATGAGCAGGTAGTAGTAGGTAAGTCTGTTGCTTTTCAATAATTCTTCGAGAACAGTAATTGCAGTATCGTATTCTTTCTGTTGAATTTTCATTTTCAGGTAGGCGTATTTTGGATATAACATCCACCAATCTCCAAACTGTTTTTCTGCTTCCTCCCAGGCTTCCTCTGCCTGAATAAATTGTTTTTTTCTCATCAATTCCATTGTTTCCCATATAGAAATAAATCCTGGTTGCAAAGCATTGACCTCTCTGAAATATGGTTCAGCTTCTTCAGGTGTATTTATATAATGGATAAAGGCACGCAAGGCAAGAAATGACAAATGTCCGGGATTTAATTTCACGCTTTCATCAACCGTTTGAAAAGCCTGATCCCTTTTTCCAGATAAAAAATAATGGATGGTTAGATAGCTCCTGTACCACAACCTTTCCGGGCGTACTTCGATTGCTTTTTTATAAAATGCTTCCGCCAGATCCATTTCTCCATGATTATTGTAAAAATTAGCCGATCTGAACCAACCCCCGCTGGAACTAGCTGTTTCTGCAAACTGCATAAAGTATTTTTCCGATAAAGGCTTTTTGTTCAATTGATAATAAACTTTTCCAGCGTAGAATAAGGCCATAACTTTTTCCAAATGAAGTGAATCGGGAAGTATTTTTGAAGCTTCTTCATTCCTGTTCAGATTCAGATATATATCAGCCAAAAAGAGCCTCGCATAGGAATTTTCGGGTTCAATTTCAAGGCTTTTCAAAAAGGATTCTTCAGCTTCGTGGTATCGCTTTTCCTGATGAAGAAAATAACCCATGAAGCGGTGATAATAAGCCTGATAAGGATGCTCTTTTACGCCTTGCAAAAGGCTATCGGGAAGAGGGGCTTCAAATAATTCGGGATAATTCCTCTGTAAATAAATCTTATATTCTGGATGTTGTCTTAGGGCGTCTGGAAATGAAGCTGTTTGTAGCAACTGATAATTCAATATTTTAAAATTCGTCAACTTTAATACTTCAACAGCTGCTTCCAAATCTCCCGTTTTTATCAATGCGCCCATGTAAAGTGGTAAAAGGTGATCTGTCCTGAAAAGGGTTCGGGTTTCCCGCCACGTTTTTACCGCAACATCATAATTTTCCAGTCGGATGGCTTCCAAAAATTCCCAGATTTTTAAAAAACCGGGTTGCAGCCTTTCTTCTTCCAGAAACAGGGGTCTTGCTTTCTCCGAAGAATCGCACAGGCAGGTCATGATGGCCTGTTCCTGTTTGAGCAAACGGTGATTTGGCAAGGCACTCAAGCCTTCATTTAAGGATGCTAAAACTTCCGGGCATTTGCCAAATGAATAATACAATTCGGCAAGAACTAACCAGGAATAAGCATCCAGCTTATTCAACTCAAGAGCCTGTTTAAGGTATTTTTCCGCAAGGTCAAAATTGCCGTGGTTTTTGTGCCAAATACCAATATAAATGGGCCATGATGCATCATTCGGAGCAGATTCAATAAGCTCAGAACTGATGGAATCAAATCTTTCAAATTCTTTATTTTTGTATGCTGCAAACCCTTCTGCCAATTTAATAATAGGGATACCGGGAAGTAATTCGACTGCTTTTTGGGCTTCCCTTCGGGCTGCTTCAATATTGCCCTGCAATAAAAGATAATCAATAATAAGAAAATTAGGACCAGGGTATTTAGGCAGTTTTTCCCTGTTCAGCTTTACGAGATCAACCGCTTCATCATAAAGCTCGACTTCACTAAAGATACCAGCCGGAGCAACAAAAGAAGTAGGATTCGAAAATGTCATTTGGAAATTGGTTTCCGCAACCTCTAATGCCTCTTCTTTATAGCCGGCTTCATTAAGTAGCATGGATAATTCACCTCTCAGGTGGAAATTCCCCTGATATGCTTCCAAACTCTTTTTGTATAACTGAATTGCCTCATCGAGCTTCCCCATATTGTATTTGGACCTTCCTGCACGAGTGACATTCCACTGACTATTGGGATTTTTAGTGAAATATTTATCCCATAATGCTTCGCTTTCTTCATATCGACCCAGATTGTCATACAAAATCGACAATGCATGAGCAGGTTCTCCGTTTTTAGGATTAAGTTCCATTGCCTTTAAAAGGGCCGCTTCTGCTTCTTCATATTTGCCAAGATCCTGAGAAACTTTTCCGTAAAGATTGTATAAGTTACCCAATTCACCATCAGAGCAAATCGGGTTCCTGTCCAGGAGGTTTTTGATAATTTCATAAGCTTTCGAAAGACGGGAAGATCTTCTGTAAACATAAAATAGACGGATATTTGGAGTGACCCAGGCAGGTGCTAAGTCAATTGCTTTTTTAAAATAGGGTTCAGCTTCAACCCAGGACTTTTGAAGATGGACCATTTCATAATAAACATGGGCGGCGGAGTCTTGCAAAGCAAGCGATTGATTTTGTTTTTCAAGGGCTGCTATCCTCAAAGAATCATCCTTGTATATATTAAAATAAAGGCGCAAATTCAATCCTTCAAAATAGCGCAGTCTGGCCATCAGGGTATTGTACATATAGTGCTCTTCCCCCAGGAGTTCCATAGCTCTTTCTAAAGAAATCGGATAAAGGCGATACTTATCATTCGCACGTGAATAATGAACGAGTTCCGTGGAATCCGAATCTATGATGGTCTTAATGGTTTGTTGGGCATCATCCTGAAGGGCGGCGGCGTAATTTCGGCGCATATTCGAATGCAGCCTTTCCAATATCGGCTCCTGACTCAATTTTTCATAATAAAAATCTGCACAGGCATTTTGGGGTTCAAAAAACTGTTTGTCCTTAAGGGATTGTTTGAAAGCCAGATACATTTCCACGATGTTTGTATCTGCCTGTTCTAAAACATCCTGTTCCATGCTTTTGGATTCCGTTGTTGAGAAAAGCTGCATTTGCCCTTTTCTTCCGTCTCTTAACTCCATTAAAATTTCGGGAAATACAGTTGTCAATTTTTCTTTTGAATTGCCAACAGTTATTGGAATTTGACTTTGGGGTGCCACTTCCACGGAAACTTTATCTTCCAGGTAGCGGCGAATTTCCATCAAATTGACCGAATGGTCATCATCAAGGTTTGCCATACCATACATTCCATCGAGCAAATGATAGCTGAATACACCGCGTCCGCCTCCCCATTGTTCGCCTTCAATACTGTATTCATTTGATTGGCAGGAGAGAATTTTGACTTCATTGGCAAATCGTTTTTTCAGATGATCATTGGTCAATTGATTGCCATTGATTTGACTTCCGGCCAATTTCCCTGAGCGACATGCATCTGTGACGACAACGACCTTTGCTTTGTTTTTTAGAGATAAGGTCCAAATAACATCCTGAAACATGGGTAAAGGGAAGGCACCCCCCGACATATAATTCCTTGAGGGGGCATCATAACAAAGCAAATAACCAGGCTGAATAATACTCTTTCTTTCCACATCACCATGCCCGGAAAAGTAAATGATTACCCTGTCATTTTCTTTGGCAATATCCCAAAGCCAATCAAGCTCAGCACCAAGATTTCCCTGTGTTGCTTCTTCATTGATTAATACTTTTAGATGATCTTCATCTAAAGCTCCTCCAACTGGTGATCTCAAAAAATTTGCAAAAGCTTCCGCATCCCTATGTGCATATTTAAGGTCGGGAATTAGCTCATCCTCATAATCAGAAATACCCACAACCACCGCATAAGTATTGGTCGTATCTAAATCCAAATTTTGGGCACCTAAAAAAGAGCAAAGCATTAAACCCAATAAACAAATGGTTAGTGGCAGGTTTTTCATAGATGTACGGGTTTAATGAAGAAAATTTGATAAAAAAATAATGGATATGTTCAACAGGCGAACGAGGAAATCTTAGAAGCTGTTTGAGTTTAGGGTTTTATTCATATGAGAGATAGTTTTTTGTCAGGCAAGGCGCCAAAAGCGGAGTTTAGCAGCGCTAAATGAGTATTTTGGCAACGAAGCATGGCAAGAAAATAATCTCATATAAGGAAAAAGTTAAATTCAAATATCTTTTTAGCAGTAGGAATTGCGTTTGGGTGTTGGGTATTTATTGTTTTTTAGCAGAATGTAAAAATCACCTTGTGTAATAAAATTGAGCAGTTATGGTGTTTAATTGCCTATTAATGGTAATAATAGGAATAATCTGCTAAAAAATGCATGACTACCAATTGTTTATTTGGGAATTATTGCGAATGTTACCCAGAATAGATAAGAGTATGTTTAAAAATTTTACGAACTGTGCCAAAGGCATCCCTTCGGGAAAAATCAAAAGCTTATGGTTCTGACAATTAATTGTCGAAAGAATTTATCGGGATAAATGATTAAGGCAATTTGCAGTCAGGTCCGTAATTGGCAGAGTCTCTCGAAGAGGACTCTGGTCACGGAAAAGTAGATAATTACCCTGTCATTTTCTTTGGCAATATCCCAAAGCCAATCCAGCTCAGCATCAAGATTTCCCTGAGTCGCTTCTTCATTGATTAATACTTTTAAGTGATCTTCATCTAAAGCTCCTCCAACTGGAGACCTCAAAAAATTCGCGAAAGCCTCTGCATCCTGATGAGCATATTTAAGATCAGGAATTAGTTCATCCTGATAGTCGGAAATACCAACCACTACAGCATAAGTATTGGTCGTATCTATATCCAAATTTTGTGCACCTAAAAAAGAGCAAAGCATTAAACCCAATAAACAAATGGCTAATGGCAGGTTTTTCATAGATGTACGGGTTTAATGTAGGTTTTCTAAATAAAATTATTTGAATAAGCTCAATTGGTAACGAGAAAATCTTAGCAGCAGGAATTGTGAATAGGTATAGGTTGCTTAATGTTTTCATCCAGATCAGCAAAACACAATATAGAGCAAAAACAATCACTTATGGAATTTTATGACCGATTAACAGTAATATTAAGAACATTAACTTAAAAGAAATAACAATATCCTTAAGTTTATTTGGATAACCCTTCAAATGTTACTTTGAAAAAAAGAAAAATGATAGTTAGCTATTTTGGGTAACCTATTTTAAAATACTCAAATCTATCTACCAGGAATATGTTCATGGGTTCAAATATGAGGGTCCCCTTCGGGAGCGGTATTAGAACACCTCATCTGCAAGGATGCCCGCGCGAGAGTGACGGCATCCTTGTTTTTTTGGGAACATGAACTTATTTTGAAAAAAATATCTATTTTAGTATCCAGGTTTTGAGACACTGTGTTTACACCTAAAATACCAAGAATGTCGGCCCGAATATTCTCATCTATTTATTTCTTATTGCTTCCTTTTTTTGCTTTTTCGCAAAATCTTCACCTTGGGGATACTTATGCAGTGGTTATTGGGATTTCGGATTATCAGGATGAGGGGATCCCCGATTTAAAATATGCACATAAGGATGCCGAGGCTTTTGCTAGCTTTCTTCAGTCGCCCGCCGGAGGCAGCCTGGATGAAGAACAAATTGTTTTGTTGACTAACGAATATGCCACTAGAGGAAGCGTGTTGATGGAATTGTATGGTTTGCTGGAAAAGGCAAAGCCCAGAGATAAGGTTATTATTTACTTCTCTGGGCATAGTGATGTAGAAACGGCATTGGTGAGTCAACCTGGCTATTTGTTGGTTTGGGATGCCTTGCCCAGCTATTATGCAGCTTCTGGAACAGTTTCTTTGTTAGACTTACAAGAAATTGTAAATACCTTAACCCAAAAGAATCAAAATAAGGTTATTTTGATTACAGATGCCTGCCGTTCAGGCAACCTTGCAGGAAGTCGTATCGATGGTCCTCAAAGAACGACAGCCGCACTGAAGGAACAATTCTCCAACGAAGTAAAAATTCTTTCTTGCCAAGCAAATGAGTATAGTGTAGAAGGAGCACAATGGGGTGGCGGTCGAGGTGCTTTTTCATTTCACCTAATTGATGGACTGACGGGTATGGCAGATAGAAATGCAGACCTTTCAGTAAATCTATTGGAAATAGAACGTTATTTGGAAGATATGGTATCTAGAGAAGTTGCCCCAATAAACCAACTACCGGTAACCGTAGGGGATAAGAATGAAATCCTATCCTTTGTAGACGAATCTGTTCTAAATGACCTAAGGAAAAAGAGGCAAGCCAATTTACCTCAAATTACAACTTTAGGTTCCAGGGCTATAGAAGATCTGGTTTTTGATCTTCAGGACTCTATCACTCAAGAAATATACGCGCTATTTGAAAAGGCAATTATTGAAAAGCGATTTTTGGAGCCTAAAGCGGCTTGTGCGGATTACTATTTCCAACAAATGATTCAAAAACCTGAATTGAAACCCCTATATTCCAAAATTACCAGAAACTACGCAGTTGCTTTGCAAGATGATGCTCAACAGGTTTTGAATCAATTATTAAAATCCAATACCCGAGAAATCACCCAATCCAGAATCGTAAAAGTGCAGAAATACAAAAACTACCCTCGCTACATTGAGCGCTCCGCGGAATTATTGGGAGAAAAGCATTACATGTACGACAATCTTAAAGCTCGACAATATTTTTTTGAAGGCTTGTTGATGTGGCTGGAGAATCCTCAGTCAAAAGATAAAACCTTTGGGCAGAAAATTATTGATAAGTATAAGCTGTCTTTGGAATATGAGGAGTATGCGCCGCATGTGCATTTTTATATGCAATTGTGTTTTTCAGGTGTTTTGGAAGATCCTGATTCTGCTTACCAGCACGCTATTTTGGCAACGGAACAAATAGAAACCTGGACAATGCCATTTGCTTATATGGCTTTCGACTATTCAAAAAAATATAAAGCATTTGATAAAGCTGAAATATTATTAGAAAAAGCATTGGCAATTGATTCACAAGATGTGTTTGTTTTACAAAGCTTGGCGGGATTATATTATCATTTAGATGACTTGGAAAAAGCTGGTCTTTATTACAAAAAAATCATTGCCCTTGATTCCTCCAATGCTATTGCCTGGCAAAATTTAGGAGTTGTCTATTATCAACAAGAAGATTATCCCAATGCAAAAAAATCGTATCAAAAATCTGTAGAAACAAACCCTAATCAATATTTGCCTTACTATTATTTAGGAATTATTTACAATGAAGAAGAGGATCTTCAAATAGCGGAAGAGATGTTTTTAAAGTCTATAGATTTTAATAAAAAATTTATGAGTGGCAGAGTTGAATTGGGTTACCTATATCTTGGAAAGGAGGAATATGAGAAAGCTGAGAGATATTTTAAAGAGGTTTTGGAATTGTATCCAAATGATTCAGATTCTTATTATCACCTTGCCTGTTTTTCTTCATTAACAAAAGACTTGAAATCCGCTCTTTATTATTTAGAACAAGCTTTTCTAAAAGGTGAAGATGATATTGAGTTTATTCTGGAAGATTCAGATCTGGATTTTGTGAAGAAAAGCAAGGGATTTAAAGATTTAAGAAACAAGTATTTTCCTAATAACAATTAAAAGGGTTTAAATGAAAAAAATACGTTCATTTTTCAATCTGTTCTTAACTGTTTTAATTTTATTGTGCCATTCTGAGCTCAATGGACAGTCTCAAATTCTCACTCTCAAAGGTACTGTATATAATTCAAATGGTTCAGTACTTTCTGGAGTAAAAGTAGAAGATGAAAATGACACTCAAATCCCTAGGGCCAATGATACAACAGGTTCAAATGGGAAATATACCATAAATACTAATGCACCAAATCCAAAATTGAAGTTTACTAAAGTTGTAAATGGTGAGCAAATGGTATTACCTATCACCGTATTGCTTAGTGGAAACCAAGGTGTAAAAGGAATAAATGTTCATTTAGAAAATTATTCTTCAGATGGAGTAGGTGATCTAGATAAAGATTTCATCATAAGCGGGACAATCAATGAGGAACACAAAGTACAACTTGTTTTTGACTATGATTATGGGCCTGCTGCAACTGGAGAGCTATTACTTACAGGAAAAATTTACAAAATAAATTTTCTTGGAAACCGGAGCTCTTTAAAAAATGCAATCATCAGTGATATCGCTGATGCTGAAGCAAAAATAAATTATCCAGATTCAGGAGGATATGAACTAAGAACCAATCCTGATGATAATGAAAATCCAATTCCTGAATTCAAGAAAACTACATGGTTAAGTACATTTTTGCCAGTGAAAGTCGAATTAGAAGGTAGAAATCAAGTATCAGGTATTAATGTGGTATTGGACCCAGGAAAAAGTGGAAATTATTTCCAAAAGGCAATTAAAGTAAAAGGCAAAAACAAGAATAAAACTAAGGTTGAAGTGGTAATGGATGATTCACATGGTCCAACAATTTTGGGTTTTCCAGGATAAAGTAATGTAGATTTCATTAAACAATATTACAAGGCTAAATAATGAAAATGGAGCATACTTTTTCAATTCAAAAGCAAATAAAATTATGACACGTTTCAAAGTATTAATGTCTTCCTTTTTGATTTTATTTATTTGTTTACTGGGGTGCCAGCCCAAACAATCTCCCAAGGAAAATGAAACTAAGATAATATCTAACGATAGTCTCGATGCTGCATTAAATACTCCCCAATCATTCTTAACAATTACAGGATGGGTGCGTAAAAGTTATGTTCCGTCAATGCAAAATGAGAATCTTGAATATGCATTAATTACAGACGAAAAGGATGTTAGAACTATTACAAGATCCGGTTCTGGTAGCCATATTGGAAAATTTCTATTGTTTACCGGTGCAACAAATCCAAAGCTAAAATTCTCAATGGAGGATTATAATGATTTGTGGGTAGAAATGACAGATGATAATCAGGATCTATCTGAGCTAACTGTTTATTTACAAGGAGAGGGAGTCTATAATCCAAGTGATCCAAATGACCCAAACGACCCAAGTAATACAACTCCGGATTTAGATTTCGATAAACAATTGACTTTGAAAACCAGAGGAAAAAATCCAAGTGTAGAGTGTGTTCTTGATCCAAAGTATAATGCAGCAGGTACAGATCCCTTGGTAATAACAGGAAAAGTAATTGCTAAAAGAGGAAACAGAGCACCTCTTAATATGACAGAGATAAGATGGGATGGAGGAAGTTCTACGCAAACACCTACTGATGGTACTTTTTCAATCACTGTTACTAATATTAATCAAGATATTATTCTAAATAAAACTGGTTATGGTGAGATAAAAATAGACCTAAATGAAAAAAAATATTTAAGGGAACTTTATATTGAATTGGATAATCAAGTAACTACTGATGAATATTCCAAAAGTATAAAAATCAAGTCTAAAGGAAAGGTAAAAGTTGAGGTCGTAATGGATGATACCAGTGGTCCTAAAATTGATCGAGGAAACTTGCAGGGAGGCTAAGCGAGAGATCGAGTTTCTTAAACCCTAACTTTCAAAGGTTTAAGAAACTCGGCTCAACACCATCTATGCTCAAGTTTCTCAAACCTAAATTTTTGACTACCCAACATCAAATCACAATTTATTATTCTTCCTGGGTAACCTTCTCCCTCCCCACCAAATAAAAAGACCGTCAACCCTTTTAAGGCTTTGGGAAAAGGTTTCTGACTGACTCCCTTAGCCCACACCCAAAAAAGACGGTCATGAAAAATTTAAAAATCAGTTTAATTGGAGCTATCCTCTTGGTAGCAGGATTGCTACAGGCTCAAAAGCCTATTGAAAAAACATTGGTCACTTCTGTTGCACTGGAAGACATTGAACAGCTAATCCTTGATCTGGATGGCAGATTGGAAGTGCAAAAATGGGATAAGGACATCGCCACCATATTCGTAGGTATATCCTCCAATGTCCCAAATGAAAAAGTGATGGAAGCCTTGGTTGCCAATGGTCGTTATGAAGTGGAGCACTTGGCCGACAAGCCTAATGAATTGATATTGAATGCACCCAACATGTACAAAACTGTAACCGTGAATGGTGTCGCTTTGGAAGAAAATGTCAAATACAAAATCTTTGTTCCAAAAGGCATTCATTGCTCGCACGCAGCAGCTAAATCCCTTGCAGGGCTTTAGTTACGGTAACCGCCCAAATTCTTTGGGCTGGTTAAAAACAGCAGATGAATCTAACTAAGTTAAGTTCTTGTTCAAAATTATCAAATAGCTATTTCGGCTTCTTTTTTTATCAAGCTTTCCCGAATCAAGTTCGGGACAGGCTGTTGAAAATACTACATTGCTTTTGTACCACTGGCACAAGCAAACCCAGAGAGCTAAGGCTATGCCTGCATTTTTCACCTCACTTGATAAAAAAACAAACTCAAAATAACCTATTCATAATGGTGAACAAGAACTTAGCCCAAAAATTTGGGCGATTACTATACATTTCATTTTTAACCTGAATTCATCATTCAAATTTAGAGATTCCTAACAATGGACAAGGAAGCGGGAGACAAGACCGCTTCCCGTCCAATTGTTTTTCGAATTTTATTTTATTATGGAAAGTGCTAACTTTAGGACGGGAGTAACCGTATCAACAAACATCTTTCGCATCAAACACTTAGCTATTATGAGAAAAACCAATCTAGTCTTTTTCCAATTACTGGTCTTTACATTCTTGTTCCATTCTTCTGTTTTTTCCCAACCTCTTCACATTTATTATGACGCCCAAACGGAAAATGTTCGTTATGAAGTGGACGGTCAGGAAGTGAAGGAGCCAAGGGTGAGAAAAGATCAGGACATTTTTGTTCACGTCCAGAATTACAATAACTATTTGTACGATCTGGATGTAAAAGCCAATCAAAAAACAATTCGAATTACACAGCCAGGCACACAAAATGGATTTGCTCAGGGAGGCATCGATCTTTCTGGTCTCTTAATGAATTTTGGTGGAGGTGGTCTTTTTAATATGTGGAATTCTGGTGCCGGGGATTCTTACAACGGTTTGGGAGATACTGACTTGCTGGACGGTCCTGGATTTGCAGAAAATACAGCTGAAGCCCAACAAATGACCAGATTATTTGAGCGTTATGAGACGACTTTGAAAAATATGACTCAAACGGAAAAACGATTGCAGTTAATCCAAAAAAACATTGAAGATTTTAAGGATAGCAAGGCTATAAAAGAATTGGTGCTCAAAGAGAATGAAAAAATCAAAAACAACCCAAATTTAAAGCCAGAGCAGATAAGAAAATTATTGGTTGAAAACCTTGAAAAAGCATTGGAGAAAAAACTGGAAGATCCCTTGAGCCTGGAGGAGATTATTGACAAAAGCAACCACAGCAAGCGGTTGACTGAGTTTTCAGAAAATTTGCAATCCAATCATCAGGATTATAAAAACCAAATGAATTCATTGATAGAAATCACCGATGAGATGAACACTCTGGGATTTGCCGATGCTGATTTTTTGGAATTAAGGCAGGACGCGCTTAATGTTTTCCAAAATTCACAATTGGTGGAGGAAAGCATCCAAAACCAGAAGGAAGAATTGATCCATATGGGCAAAACTTCACAAAAGGAAGATATAGAGCAATTGCTAGCCCTGCGTATGGAGCGAGAAGCTTTATTGGCCAATGACTTTTCCTACACCTATCGAACAAAGGCTACAGGAGATCAGATGGAACTGAATTTGGAATTTAAAGCCAAAGATTCACTAGGTATGACAAATTCCTCAAGGGCCATACAGGTTGCACCTATTCAGGTTCCCGTTTTTGGTGGATTAAAAGTGAATGCCAGTGTAGGCATCTCTTTCGGTCAATATTTTGAACGGCCACAACACTACTTTCTCAGAGACACCATCATTCTTGCACGCGATATGGATAGTTTTACGCCCTATCTTTCTACCTTTTTTCATTTCTATACGCAAAGAGTTCGGCCAGTTTCCGTAGGTGGTACTTTTGGCATTGGGATACCAATTGGCAATGCGACCAATCAACAATCCGCTACCTTCTTTTTAGGACCAAGTATCATCATTGGCAAGACTCAAAGAATCGTTATCAATACCGGAATCGTAGGAGGACGTGTAACCAAATTAGACCAGGGCTTTAAAGAAGGAGATGTTTTCAGGTCTGATGGAGATACTGTGCCGATACATCATCCTTATGAGTTGGGATACTTTTTGGGCTTGTCCTTTAATATTGGAGGAAATTAACCCGTTGATTTTAAGCCTATACTATTAGTACTCCCGACGGGATTCGAACCCGCAATCTCCGCCTTGAAAGAGCGGTGGCTTAACCATTTTGCCTACAGGAGCTTATTAATGAAGGAGTGAATAATGAATTAATAGCCCGTCCCGCAGAAGTGCGGGAAATAATTCTTTCACTCCTTCATCCTTCATCCTTAAAAGTAATTCGGGAAGGATTCGAACCTCCATCTCCGGAGTCAAATTCCGGTATCCTGCCTTTAGACGACCGAATTAAAAAAAAGTTGGCCCGGTGGGACTCGAACCCACGACTCCCGGTTTAAAAGACCGGTGCTCTAGCCAGCTGAGCTACGAGCCAAAGTTTGCAAGAGCAATAGGATTCGAACCTATAGAATCCAGGATTCTACCGTTAAACTATGCTCTTGTATAAAAAAGCTTGAGACTAAGGCTTTCTTCAGGCAAGCTTTCCACAGATTATGACCAATGATTGCAGCCATCAGCGTTCCTGTGTTATCCACCCATTTCCGTCGCCAGAGCCGGGTACTTGCCCAATGCCGTGATTGGTTGGGGATCATTGCGGTTGTTCAGCACCTTAGACGTGACCTGCATAGCGGCTCCAAAATCCGCTCTTTGCAGCTAAGTGGGGTTGGTCCCCCGTCATTAACAGGCGTTCCCCAAGGCTATACCTTGAAGCCGGCCTGCTCGAATGTATACCGCCTGTTTTAGTCTTGCGGACTAATACAGCCCATATATTTCACTGGGTTTAGGCATCTACTACACCACAACGCCCGGGACTTGTGCAAAAATCAACTTCAAGTCCTCGACCAGAATGGAAGTTCTGTGATCTGTAATTGAATTTACAGTGCTTAGACATTTGGAAGAAGTGTCCCGGGAATGGCTCCATGGATTTTAGCCCACAGAATACCAAACTCCTTCCTGCGAATCTCCCGATTCACGGTAATTCAGGATAACGACCCGTTGCCAGGCGGATACCCTTTTTACTGAACTCAGCCAACGAAAAGGTGGATAACCTCTCCGCAACCAAAATTCTACAACTTTCTCTATTGATGTCTCCATCTCAACCTTGTTGTCTTTCACAAGGTATGTCGGCCCTGTTCCGTCAGCGTCGCCCTCAGAACATGGGAAGCCCAACATGATAGTTGCTTGCTTACTCAAACTCTCTCGAAAGAAAGTCTCCAATGTGCTTACTTGCACATCAGATTTATCCCCGTTACCAGGTTTATGTAAAGACAGTAAGCTGCCTGCGAAAACACCGGACCACCAGCAGAACGTTTTTCTGCTGGTCAAGTCCAGGTTTTCATTTTCTTTAGGGGTTTGGAAATAAATAAGATACCTCAACTAACGTAGTTCTTTTCCCAAAGCCCTCATTCAAAGAACTAGTCGCGCAGACGGGATTCGAACCCGTAGCCCAGGGTTATGAGCCCCGGATGTTAAACCATTACACCACCGCGCAATAATTAATTTTGAATTTTGAATGAAGAATTTTGAATATTACTGTTAAACCATTCAAAATTCAAAATTGGCTCATTCAATATTGTAACAAGCGGAGACGGTAGGATTCGAACCTACACCGCGTGGCACTTCAAGCCACCGCTCTACCAGTTGGAGCTACATCTCCGTTTTCAATGAAAATCAAAATGAAAATGAAAATGCTCATACATGGGGTATATTTTCATTTTAATTTTTATTCTCATTAAGAAGGTCCTGATGGGCAAACTTGTACTGCCAACCCACTGCGTATAAGGCAGTTGCGCTTACCTTTGAGCTACATCAGGATTGAATGTTCCAGCGAACGGACTTGAACCGCTAACTTCTGATCCACACTCAGACATTTTGCCATTTAAACTACACCGGAATGAAAGTCCCGACAGTTGGACTCGAACCAACAACCTCCTGCATATCAGACAGGTGCGCTCACCAATTGCGCCACATCGGGTTTATTAATTCATTAAAAAGCGGCACGGGATGGATTCGAACCATCAACCCTTGGCTTAACAAGCCACCGCTCTACCATTGAGCTACCGAGCCTTCCTCAGTTCCCAGTTCAGATTCGAACTCCCGACCTTCCCCTTGTAAGGCAGGGTTGATTGGTTCTATTATTTTCATGATGTGCTAAAGGATTATGCAGGTTTTTTTCTTCTAAATTCCTGAAAGTTCAAGTTCAAGACCAAGTTCAATTTCAATTCTTGGGCTTGAACTTGGTCTTGAACTTGAATTTGAAAAAAATCACAGAGCATATTTTTAGAACCAATCACCCCTGCCTTGTAAGGGGGTTGCGCTTTACCACTGCGCCACATCGCTGGAAAAAAGGTTGAGACTACACCTTAGGTGTTGACACTTTCGTTGCATTATCTCCGGGGTGCAACCCAGAATTCTCAACTTGTCCACCAACCGAGTTGGTTTGTCAACAACGCCGCCTTTTTTAGAGAGTGGCTTGTCTCTCATCATGCTATACATTCTCGACATTTTCCTTTCTCTCTGCCTTTGTCCCAGGCATTCAGCTACGCTTCTAACGCTTGCTTAAAGTGCAGGAAGCCATCAAATCGCTCGCACCTTGCGAGTTTGAGCAACTCCAGGTTGAGCTTACGCTCCCTGGAATTAGGCGTTTTGATTATATAGCACTGATCGGGCCTTTGCTTAGGTATTCAAAGCAGGATTTGAACCTGCATCCTTTGGTTTTAAGCCAAATGCCTTACCAAATAGGCTATTTGAATGTCCCGGAGACGTGCCCGATCAGCCGCTCCATACCCTTTTGAGGTACAGAATACGACACGCCTCATGCGTTTCAGCTTACCTAAAGCCTACTGTGCCGTACTTCAAGACTACTACGGTCAAACTGCCAGTAAGACCTTTCACCTTTGATACTGAATAAAAGCGCTCACATGGGTAAGATGCTTGCACAGCTATTCTACACCTTGTCCAATCAGGACTCGCCAGTTTGGCATTATCAGGCTCGGGAGCCAACCCGATTGATTTCCTACCGTTGGCCGAAAACCTATTCTTGCCTAAGGAACCTGATAAACTGGCTTCATCCTCCGTACTCCGGTTTCTCCCGAAGACCTCGACCAGGCGTCGAGGCAGGATGGTGCTTGCTTGAACGATCCCCGTTGCCAGGGAAGGGGTCTGTGGGAAGAACACCCTCTTCACCGCCTTACGACGGCTTATTCTTTATCCTGCACAAGGCAGAAAAGCGACTCAAGCATCGCTAAAATTCTTAATTTCAATGAACTACAGAGTGAGTAGCGGGAATCGAACCCACATCTCCTGGGTGGAAGCCAGAGATTCTACCATTGAACCATACTCACTTGAAGAGTTTGAGAGTTTGAGAGTTTGAGAGTTTGAGAAGAAGAGAGATTGAGAAATTATATCTCCTATCTTCTTTTTTTTTCAAAAACTCAGAGGGCACGGTGAGATTCGAACTCACGAATAAGAGATTTGCAATCTCCCCCTTTAAACCGCTTGGGTACATGCCCTTTTGAATTTTGAATATCATTAATTCATTCTAGATTCATAATCGTATCATTCATCATTGATTGCGGAAAGGGTGGGAGTCGAACCCACACGAGTCATTAGCTCCTAACTGTTTTCAAGACAGCGGCCACCACCTGTTGGCTTGCCCTTCCTTTTCAGTATACAGATTGCATTAGGCAGTATGCAGTTTCCAGTACGAAATGCAATACTGCATATTGCTTACTGAAAACTGTCCACTAACTCCGTACCTCCGGTGAGACTCGAACTCACAATCTCCTGATCCTAAGTCAGGCGCCTATTCCAATTCGGCTACGAAGGCTTTTTAATGAATAACTCAAGTTGCGAAGTATTCGCCTCGCCTGCACAGCTGGCTCGGGAGGGCGGTGAGACTGTTGTTCGCAACTAGCGTTAAATAATTTAGTGAGAAAGGTAGGACTTGAACCTACAAGACCCGAAGGCACCGGATTTACAGTCCGGGACGCTACCAATTACGCGCTACTTTCTCAATTTGAGCAGCCATGCAAGGACTCGAACCCTGATTTGAAGATCCGTAATCTCCTGTCTTATCCAGTTAGACGACATAGCTGTTATAGTTTTTAGTTTGTGAGTTTTGATAGATTCAAAACGCACAAACTTTTTTTTCTCGTGTCCCTGATAGGATTCGAACCTACACAAAACTGATTTTGAGCCAGCTGCCTTTTCCAATTTGGCCACAAGGACATTGGATCGTGATAAGAAAAATAGCTTCCCCTTTTTGAGTGAAAATGAAAATTTTTTCATTTTGATTTTTATTTAAATTTTCATTTTAATTGTGGAGGCTATGGGAATCGAACCCACCGCACGCTGCTTGCAAAGCAGTGTCGCCAGCCTTGGGACATGCACCCCCCTTTTAATTATGAATGATGAGTGATAGATGATGAGTTTGCAAACATTCATCATTTATCATTTATCACTCATCATTCTCCTTCGCGGAACCGACGAGACTCGAACTCGCAACTTGAGGATAGACAATCCCCTGCTCTACCGTTGAACTACGGCTCCAAAGGACATCCATGTTGTTTTTCATGAATGCCTTTAGAGCTTGTTTAAACTTTCATGATTGAGTGGGAGAGAGCAAATTTTGTTCTGAACGAGGCAAATTTTGTCCCGATAGCTATCGGGAGATGCGGGCAATCTGGCGAAAAATTTAACGAAGTGCAGGATAAAATTTGTCTCTTGCAGCCGATTGATGGAATGTTAAACAAGCTCTAAATCAAAAAGAGCGTGGATAAGTTTGTACAAGCCTTTTTGTTCGATTTATTTTCGAAGTTGTACTTGAACAAATCCACCGTATTTTTTATGTTATTTCACTTTCATTTTGGTCGTGTGAACATTCAGGAGGCATGCCATTGCACACCCCCCTCTTGTTCCACACACATAATTTGCTATATATTCTTTGCTCTAAATATTATTTGATGAACTAAAAAATAAAGCCATCAGCTTACACCATTTTTATTAGAACTTGTCTAAATGAAAAATATCCTTTCCTGTAGATTGTAGGAAATAATGACAGCATGAATTCGCTATTATTTTAGCTTCAATTTCTTTCTTTTACGAAAGCCGCGAAAGTTTGTAATTATATAAAAAGGAATTCTGATTCGCGACTGATTGCTAACAGCCGCAAACACTTTTGTAGGAAGCTGTTAGAAGGAAGGATTGCCTAAACAATCAAATTCGGCAAAGGAGACCTCAAAACTGAGATTGTACCACCGCTCGACTTGCTTGAGCGATTGAATCTGATAAATGATATGATATTTTGATTGTAACATTTGAAATTGAAAATGTTTCCTTTTTTGAAAATTTAGGTTGTCAAGTAAAGATGAAACCTGAAGTCACCAAGAGAAGTGTCGTTTTTCATTTTTGTTTGACTCCAATCACCTGAATTTTTTAAGTATCAAATATCCAGATGATGAATTACGGGAGAATAAACCGTTTGATAAGTTCAGAAAGTTCCAGCAAAAATGATTTTTTTTGAAAAAACTTCAATCAAAAACTTTAACTTTCTGATTATCAGTTACTTGCCAAAAGTATTTTTTTTCTTAAGTATTAAATTTTTGCCGGTACATTACATCATTTTCAAAAATTCTGGTGGAATATGCTCTGTTAGCCATACTCCGTTTTCTGATACATAGAAATGATGTCCTCTTTCAAACATCAACTTTGCATTTACTTGTAGCATGGCCAATTTGCCATAACGAGCTTTCGCCATTCAGCTGTGAGAAATTTGGACTTCATCTTCCATTGTTTGATTGAGTAATGCCATGCCTTCTTTTAGTACTTGAAAGTATAGCTCTATTGTACTCAAATGGGTTCGAAAACAAAGAATGGCAATCCGAATCCAGAAAACGCCATCAATGGTGGTAGACGAGACGAATATCCTTCCATCAAGATGAACATGTTCGACAAGTTTTTTATTGAATTCATTCGCATCTCCATTTTCTGGAATATATCGATAGGTTGCAACAGACAAATCCGGGTAGGGACCTACTTCAAAGCCCATTTTCTGTATTTCTTCATAGAAGTACCTAGTCAGCCAAATTTTTTCTTCCAGGGCAGCTTTAAAAGGTTTTGTCCCAAACAATTGAAGCGGCAGCCACATTCGCAAGCCCCGAAAATGCTTGGTCAGTTCTGGGGACAGATCCGCTGGGCTTAACTCATCCGTACTATCATAGGCATCCTGCATATAGTTTGCCTTGTAATAATGCGAATCCATTTGCGCTTTCACATTTTTTATCAAAACAGCCCCCAAACCATAGGAAAGAAACAACCCTTTGTGCGGATCAATGGCTAAGGAATCAGATCTTTCGATGCCTTTGAAACTATCTTTTATGGTGGTCCCATCAGCGTTTTTTACATCTGCTAAAATGAAAAACCCTCCATAAGCAGCATCTATGTGAAACCAAAGATCGTGTGCTTCAGCGATGTCCGCTATTTTATCTAAAGGATCCATTGCGCCAACATCAGTTGTGCCAGCAGAAGCAATTACCAAAAATGGTTTTCGTCCATTCGCTACATCTTCATCAACCATTTTTCTCAAGACCTTCGCATCCATCCTGAACTTTTTATCCATGGGGACATGACGGATATTGGCTTCTTGCAAGCCTGCAATTCGAATGGCTTTGTGAACGCAATGATGAACTTGTTGCGTCAAATAGATTACTGCGTCTTCAACTTTTTTAGCTGTGATTTTGCAAAAATCCCTTGCGGTGACAATGGCAATCAAATTTGCAATAGAGCCTCCAGATGAAAGATTCCCTAAAGCTGTTTTTGGATAACCTATCAATTCACACATCCACCGGATCAATTGATTTTCAATTCGAACTGCTCCAAATCCTCCAAAAAAGATTCCTGAATACCGATTGGTTACCGCTGCCAGATAATCGCCCATTGCCGTTGGAAAAATTCCTCCTCCGGGAATATATCCTAAATGCCCCTGGGAAGCTGGGTTTAATCCGGGTGAATCCACTTCTTTTCTCAACACCTCCAGTACTTCATTCAAATCCTTTGGCTCTTCCCCAATTTTATATTCAAGAATACCCTCCCCTCTTCCTGCATGAAGGTTTATCGTTTGTGGATTGGCTAAACCATCAATAAATTGGTTGGCATAATCTTGAATTCCTTCATTCCATTCAGTTCTTCTTTTAGGAGAAGGTTCTAAAACCTGGGACTGTTCTTCTAATCTTAGTATATGTTTTCGCATAAGCGCAAAAGTAAAAAAATGGGTAATTAAAGTATTCGCCTCGCCAACTGCCCTGGCTCGCTGAAAAGGGTTTTAAGGGGTTTCGTCATTCGCCTGAATGCTTCCTTTTATAATGAGATATTGCCCGAGAATGTAAGTTGCCATAATTAGAACCCTCGATTGGGGGATGGGTTCTTCCAATCCTCCAAATTTTCCCAAACCAATAAGAAAATCAGAGATCATGAACAGCAAAGCTCCTGTAAAAATAACTCGAAAGGTGCTGCTTCTCACTTTTCCATTTAAATTCAAGGCAGTAATAACCATTGCAGAAATAACCATGCTATACAAGACAACGGGAATTTTCATCGCTCCTTCCAATCCATCCCATAAAAGCCAGGCATTAAAAACGAGGAAGACAATAAAAGGCAATATCAAAATGGAGGATTTCTGAACTACTCCTTTTTCCTTAGAAGGATACCTCCAAAACGCAATTGCATAAAATAACTGTGTGAATAGAAAGCTGCTTAATCCAAGTAAAAAGAAAGCCTTGCTCTTTTCGGCAAACATTAAAAAACAATCTCCAAAAATTGCCATGAAAAGACCCAGCAAAATAAAAAAACTCAAGTAGGTAGTATTCTTTCTGGTTTTTGACCAAAAGTAAAGCCCAAGCGTTGTCATCAATAAGGGTTTGGAAATGAGAACACCTAGTCGCCAATCCATTACTTCTGACCAAAGATTGGTAATAGCAGAAATGGTAAAGAGAAAAAGAAAGACTTGTTCAAATTTTTTCATGGGATAAAACTAAACAAATAATCCCATCAAAATTATGAGGATCAATAAGATAATAAAGGCAAAAAAATTGGTAGGGCTAAGGTCTAATGGAGGTTTGTTTAAACTTTTTTGATAGGCAATTTCTTCCAAATCTGCATTTCGAAAATCCTCATCCGGAACCGTATTCTTGTTTTTTTCCATTTTTTGAACGATGGCCGTTGCCAATTTCAAATCTTCTTCTTTTACATGGAGTCCAATACCGCCCCCACCCAAGGGAAAAGCAGTTATAGTATTGGTATTTGAAACAAAACACTTTATTCCGGCATCTTTTAGCCCGGCTGCAAAAAGTCGGGCTTCGGATTCAAAGTAAAAATATTTGACGGTTACGATCTTGGTATTTTGATCAAACTCATCTTCAAAATCACCAAAGTAATCTAAAACTTGATCTTTCATGATTTCAGATTTGGACAAAATGAATGTAAGTAACTTAGCAAAAACCGGGCAAATGCAAAAAGGCAACCTACCAACGCAGATTGCCTTTTTCAAAAACACACTACTTTTTTCTTACTCCGCTGCTTCTGCGGCTTCTGCCTTTTCAGTGGCTTTATTGATCGCTTCTACTTCTTTGTCAATGTAATACAGACTTTGAGGTCCGCTTCCAATTAACTTAATTTGGTCTAAAATAGTTCGCATCAAGGCTTCCTCTTCACGTTGCTCTTCGACATACCATTGCAGAAAATTCCAGGTAGAATAATCGTTTTCTGAATTGGCGACGTCCAGCAATTGATTGATAGCCTGAGTCACTTTTTGCTCATGTACATACACCTCCTGAAACATTTTTTGAACAGATTCAAATTCATGAGGTGGCTGAGCGATGCCAGGTGTCAATGCAAAACCGTCAACATCACTGATGTAATGAAAAATGCGGAGCATATGCTCCCTTTCTTCAACAGACTGTCGGTGCATAAATTGGGCACAGCCATTCAGTCCCTCTTTGTCACACCAGGAGGCCATTGACAAATATAAATAAGAAGCGTACCCTTCCAATTCAATTTGCTTATTCAATGCTGCTTCCATTTTTTTGGAAATCATAGTAGTTTAAATTTTTTTTTGATTTTGAAAACGAATAACAAAAGTAAATGCTTTTAGATTGAAAATGTTCACATTCAAAGCTTTTCTGTCAATAATTCTTCAGGTAATATTTTATTCAAAAAATCTGGATCGGCCGCTTTCAAAATAGCCCGCAATTTATTTTCCAATTCCTTGATTTTTTCAAAATCCTTTGTTTTGATAGCTACTTCCAAAAGCCCTTTCAAACCTGCGACTCTTCGAGGTCCACGTTCCAAAGCTTTTTCATATTGAATACCTGCTTCTTCTGAGCGATTTTGCTCCAACAGCCACGCTCCATACAATTCAAAAGATGGTTTGGGGATATACGGCGGTCCAAAAGAATAATTGATGGTCATCTCCAAGTCAGATGCTTTCTTGAGCCATTCTTCTGCTTCAGGTGTATCCCATACATTTAATGCCCTCAGTTCCATTTCCATCACCAAAGCCTGATCAATATCTGCCTGATTTGGTGCATAACGATTGGAGCCTGATGCACTGCACATCGAAACTCCAGATTCACTTACCTGGCGAGAAGATTCCTCTCTTTCTTTTTCCATTTCAGCAATAATCGAATTCAATTGTTCAAAATCTTCTTTGAGATATGCCTTCATACCTTCTAAAAACGTGAAGTTGGCTCTATGGCTAATATTCATGTCTTCCCTGTCCACATCAAATTCAGAAATATCACTTTCCCAGTCTTCTGTCTCTACCAAATAATTGGCTTTCATTCCAATTAAATACCTACGCGCATTTTTAGATGGTTTTTCAGTTGCATATTTATCCATATCCCGAACCAATTGTGCAGATTCTTCATGCCGTCCAAGATTGAGCAATCCATACATCTCCCACTGCAAGGCATGATAGCTCAAAGCATCATTGTCCAAATCTTTTGCCTTTTTTCTGTTGACACTTGAATTCCAGGACGCCACATTTGAAGTCACCACTTCATCCCACATTCCTACCGCTACATAAATATGAGAAGGCATATGCAAAGCATGGGCAGCATCAGCAGCCACTTTTGAATAGGAATTGGCAGCCTCCAATGCCATATGTGCATGCCCGGGATCATCATAGGAATGAATTAAGTAATGTAAGGCTCCGGGATGATTTGGATTTTCTTCAATGATGCCCTTCACTACCCTCGCGCCTTTTTCATAAGCTACTTCATCCCTTCCAACAGGAACAGCTCCCAAAATCGAAAGCGCATAAAAAGCCCCTACTTCCTGGTTACCAGCATATTTTTCATACATCCCTCCAAGGTAAGCAGAATAGGTACTGTCGCGTTGATATTTGCTGCCTTCCCCATAAAGAATTTCAACAGTTTGAAGGAAATCTTTTTCCAAATCCGTCTGGGCTAAAGCATTTCTCTCCGCTTTAGTCGATGCCAGTCTATTCAATGTTTCATTTCCTTTTTCATAATCCTGCTCTCTCCAAAGAGGATGGTTGTGTGTCATCGCCTCTCCCCAGTAGGCCATTACAAAATTGGAATCTATTTTTTGGGCTTCCTGAAATGCAGTACGAGCATCGTCATATTCAAAGTTGTGTAGTAAAAGAAGCCCTTTTTGAAAATGAGGTTGTGCTTCCTCTGCACCATTAAATTGAATATCAACAGTTCCAAGTTGATCATTTTCCTCATCAGGAGCCGAACAATTGGTAAATACTAACAAAAGCCCCAAAAAGCCAAAGAGTATAAAAATTGATTTTTTCATTTTTAAAATTTTTTGAAAGATGAAGCTACGGAAATATCCGGATTTGCAAAAAACGGTAACTTGCTCTTGAACTTGCCTAAAAAAAACGCTAGGCAAGTTCGTTGAAAAAAATACGCTAACTTGGTTTCTTTCGCCATCAATCCAGGGGATGAATTCTAAACAAATTACTTTTGAAAAAGACCTCCAATACTACAAATTTTGTCTGTATGGCTTCCTGAAAAGCCTCCGTTTTTTCGTTCCTTTTTTGATACTCTTTTTTCTTGAAAAGGGAATGACCTTTATGCAAATAGGCACACTTTATGCCATTCGGGAAATTGGAACAAATGTTTTTGAAATCCCATCAGGTTTTTTTGCAGATGCTATTGGCAGGAGAAGAACTATGGTCACATCCTTTCTATTTTATATCATCTCTTTTATCATTTTTTACTTCGGCAATGATTTGCTAATTTTTGCCATTGCCATGATTTTCTTTTCCATAGGTGCAGCTTTTCGGACCGGCGTTCATAAGGCAATGATTTTTGAATATTTGAAGCTTAAAGGATGGGCTGATCAAAAGGTTTATTATTACGGATATACGCGTTCATGGTCGCAAATCGGTTCTGCTGTTTCTTCACTTTTGGCAGGCTTTATTGTGTTTTTTGGCGGTGCCTATCAAGCTATTTTCATTTACTCAATTATCCCTTATATTTTGGGTTTATTGCTCATGCTTTCCTACCCCAAAATATTAGAAGGAACAGATACCATACTGAAAGACAGTACCTTAAAAGACAAATTCCGCAAACTCTGGCAATCCTTTTATCGATCTTTCAAAAACCCCCTTATTTTAAAAGCTGTTGGAAACATCTCTCTTTTTAGTGGCTTTTATAAAGCGATGAAAGATTACCTCCAACCCATTCTGCAAGCCTTGGCACTTTCCATGCCGCTCCTCTTGTTTTTGGAAGAAAAAGAAAGAACAGCTTTCTTTGTTGGGGTCATTTACTTTGTTATTTTCCTACTCCGCTCTGTGACCTCAAGGTATGCAGGAAATATTGCATCCAGATTCAAAAAACTACAAATACCAATCAACTTTAGCCTTTTACTGGCTTTACTTTTTGGTTTGCTGTGTGGTTTATTTTTTCATTGGGGCTTTGCTATTTTTTCTATTGTTCTGTACTTATTTATTTTCATGCTTGAAGGTTTACAAAAACCAATGGGTATCGCTTTTTTGGCAGATAGAATTGATACAAAAATACTTGCAAGTGCTTTATCTGCTCAATCTCAGGTCAAAACAATTTGGGCATCTATTCTTGCTTTATTACTGGGCTTTCTCGTTGATGAATTTGGTGTAGGAATTGGATTGGCAATTAGTAGTGGCATTATGTTAATTTTCTTGCCAATGCTATGGTTGAGGGATTCCAAAACCATCTCTTCTTAATCAAATTTTCCAAAAATCTTTTTTCTTTGCCCTATGACAATCACTCCTTTGGAAATATTTGCTGCAGTCTTTTCCCTAATTTGTGTTTGGTTGACCGTCAAAAGAAATGTATGGGCTTGGCCAATTGGTTTGTTAGGCATTACAGCATACGGTTACATTTTTTTCGAGGGAAAATTGTATGCCGAAGTAGGACTGCAAGTCGTTTTTTTCATTCAAGGAGTCTATGGTTGGTATTTTTGGCTATTTGGCAAGAAAGAAGATATAGATAATGTCCCTATAAGGCGTTTGACTTCCAAGGAGTATTTTTTGCTAATTCCGCTTCTAATTATTTTGATTTTATCCATTGGCTATTTATTGGATAATTATTCAGATACGGATGTTCCCTACTTGGATACCATGTTGGCCTCCATTAGCTTGATAGCCAATCTTTTACTTGCACGTAAAATCATTGATAATTGGGGCATGTGGATTTTTGTTGATCCTATATATGTTGGTCTTTTTATTTACAAAGAACTGTACATCACCGCAGGATTGTATCTAATATTCACTTTTATGGCAATCACTGGTCTTATCGAATGGCGTAAAGAATGGAAAGCACAAAAACAAGAGGCTTAGTCCTAGGAAAATTTATGCCTCCTCACAAAGGGCATATGTATTTAATTGAGACAGCTGCCCAACAGGTAGATGAATTGACCGTTATGGTCTGTAGTAATGAAAAAGAACCGATTCCAGGTGCATTGCGCTATTTTTGGATGAAGGCATTGTATCCTGAATTGCGTATCCTCCATATAACAGATGAAAACCCTCAATATCCTGAGGAGCATCGCTTTTTCTGGGAGATTTGGGAAAATACTATTCTTCAAAACTGCCCTAATGGGTTGGATGTCTTTTTTTCTTCAGAAAATTATGGTGATGAACTTGCAAGGGTCTTGGGAACCAAACATGTTTTGGTAGACCTGGAAAGGAAAAAGGTTCCCATTTCTGCATTTAAAATTCGCCACTCCCCTCATAAATACTGGCAGTTTGTGCCTGAAATAGTCAGACCTTATTTTTTGAAAAAGGTTGTGTTGTCAGGTCCTGAATCGGTAGGAAAATCGGTGCTTTCTGAAAAACTCGCCAAGCACTATAAAACCACTTTTGTGGAAGAATACGGAAGGACCTATTGCGAAGGAATTGGAATGGATTTGACAGAATTAGATTTTGCCCATATCGCCGGTGGCCATCTCTTAAAGGAAGATGAAGCTTCGAGAAATGCCAATAAAGTTTTGATATGCGATACGGACTTGATTGTTACACAAATATGGGCAGAGATTTTTCTGGGTTATTGTCCGCAATGGATTATAGAAATGAGCCATCAGCGGAAATACGATTTGTATATATTATTGAAACCAGATGTTCCTTGGGTTGATGATGGAACCAGAGCATTTGAGGACATCAGAAAAAGTCAATTCGAAAGATTGCAGGAAGAACTGGAAAGCAGAAATTGTAATTACGTAATCATTGAAGGCGATTTTGAAGAACGATTCGAAAAGGCAGTGTTTGAAATTGATAAATTATTGAGCTAGTTTTCAATTTTTATACCCATCTGCTTCATCAGCAAAGTAGCATTAAAACTCTCACTTACCCCTTTTTTGAGTTTATAGTCAAAAAACAATTCTCCATTTTTGATCTCTACCTCCATTCTTAAGTTTTCTATTGCCCCATTGGATTTTGCTTCCAGATTGCCCAACTCCAAATCATGGGTAGCAATGATGCCAGCCCCTTTGCTTTTGATCAATTGCTGAATCAAAGCCTTTGAACCTGTATGTCGATCATTTGAGTTGGTTCCCTTCAATATCTCATCAAGAAGAAAAAAAGCTGCCTCCCCACTTTCTACCGCTTCAATGATAAATTTTAGCCGTTTCAATTCTGCATAAAAAGAAGAAGTGCTTTCGTGTAGTGCATCCTGAGTACGCATACTAGTATAAACACGAAGCATTGGCAATTCCATTTTGCTGGCGCAAACCGGGGCACCTATCATAGCCAATACAATGTTTAACCCCACTGTTCTTAAAAAAGTACTCTTACCTGCCATATTCGAGCCTGTAACCAACTTAATATGCCCTTGAGTTGGAATATCTATATCATTGTTCACTCTTTTTGAGGAGACGATCAATGGATGTCCTAACTCATGGGCTTCTATTTTTTGAGTATCGCTTAATTTTGGGAAAACCCATTTGGGGTTATTGTAATAGATAGTTGCCAGGCTTATAAGTGCTTCAAACTCTGCCAGGGCATCAAACCATACTGGTAAATCATCCTTCAACTCCTCTTTCCATTTTTCCAGTTTCCAAACATACCTCAAATCCCATAACATTGAAAGATTTAGCAAAATAGCAAAGGGATTATAGCGCACATTCAATTGGCTGATGATGTAAGATAATTTGGATATTTTCTTTGAAGTCAAGGCATCATTAAGCAAAAAAGAAGCTTTTAGTGCTTTCAGTTTTTGAGCTTTAAAATCATGACTTTCGATGTGAGCGATTAATTTGGAATAAAAAGAAAGTATTTTCTCAGCATGCGTTGTTTGATCATGGGTTCTGTTGACCCGTTCTAACGTGGTTTTAAGGATCCAACCTTGAGGAATTAAAAGGAATATAGCCAACTGCCAGGGCAATCCAATCAACAAGAGCAAAATGGAAACAATAGACCAAATTGGCGTTGCATAAATCGCAAATTTCAGCCAGCCTGCATTATTGACGAAAGAAGGTTCATGAAGCCATTTTTTCAATAATTGAATATGCTCAATGCTGTCCTCTGTACCCAAACCATAGGCTTGAAAATGTTGCCGCCAATCCAAAAGGTCTTTCAACTCAGCGACCGCTTCCTGGCGTTTTAAAATTTCCTCTGCAGGTACCGTTTTTTTCAAGTATTGAGCCAACCTATACTTCCCAATTACTGTAGAGGTGCGATTGCAAAACTGGAAAAAGGAAAATGCGCCGAACAGGTCTAAATCAACTGAGTTTGGATGGTTCGGGTTCACAAACTCTTCTCCATCTTCAAATACAGAAGTATCCTCTTTCAAAGCTGAAATTTCGTTCTTATTTACATTTTTAAGGGCTGCATGATGCTTATTCGCTTGTTGAATAGCCAAATGCCAGTATACAAATCGAGCAAACCCAAACAGGAAGATGACAAATGCCAGGAATCCGATAGCTACGCCAAATGAGGTTCCTAAAAAAATAGCTAAACCAAGCCCTGCTGCAAAAACAATAACTCGTACAAAAGCGAATCTTTTATATTTTGCCAAAAGCTGGTCCGCAATTTCCTTAAACTGTTTACTTCTCTTTTGATAGGTGATTTCCAGATGATTCATTGGGCAAAAATAGAAGGAAATTGATTTTTAGGAACGAAGGGTAAATAATTCGTGCTATTTTTGTTTGAAACTTAAACATTATATCATGCAATCAAAACTCGTTCTCTTTTTGTTGTTTTTTGTGCCTGTTTTCATCAATTATTCTTGCCAAAAAAGTGAAACTACCGAACATCCTAAACCACCTACGCCCAATCATTCAGTTGAATTTACTGTAAAAGTTTGTGATCAAAATATCGATGTTACTTGTCAAGAGGTAAGTGCCCTTCAAATTGTACCTGGGGCAGAAATCTACCTCTATGATTCCCAGGAAAAAAGAGATGCTGGCCAACAAGAAATTGGTTTTGGCATTACCACCATTTCTGGAATTTATACTTTTTCTGGCTTAGAGGCAGGAGATTTTTTTTACACTGCCATACATCCTTCACCAAATACAATAGAAGGGGACGGAAAAGAAAAGTCAATGGTCCGAATTTCACCAAATGCCTTCAATTTAAAGGTAGAGATCCTGTATTTGAAGAATTAGTCTTCCCTTGGCAAAACATTTGTCAACCCGAATTTGGTTTAAAAAATTGGACTGAACAAAAAAATCACTCAAATCATTGATAATCAATTTGTTGTGGGTTGTGGGTTGTCGGTTGTCGGTTGTCGGTTGTGGGTTGTCGGTTGTCGGTTGTGGGTTGTCAGTTGTCGGTTGTGGGTTGTCGGTTAATCAAACAGACACCGACAACTGATAACAAAAACATAATTAATAGGTGTTTGAATTGCAATATTTTAAGTATTTGCTCTAAAATTCGGGATGCTTCATGTTTTTGAAGCTTTCTGGTAAGCATTTGTTTTGTATTTTTATCAAAAATTTACCCGACTATGAAAAAGAACAATGTACTATTCTTAGGCCTATTCCTGGCCTTCATGTCCTGTAGCAATAAAGATGATGGACCACTTGTAAAGGTAATTCCCGATCCTTACACTATCTATTTTACAACCCTGACCTGTGATCCGGCAGTAGATGCTGCATGTCTATTGGATGCTTCAAAATCGGTTACTACTGATGTAGAAATTCAATTGTTTGAGACTCAGGAAGCCAGAGATGCAGGAGAGCCAATTTTCAAATCCGGTCTGTCAGATGAATTGGGAAGTATCTCTTTTACCAATTTAGTCTCCCAGGATTATTTCTACAGGGCTATTCATCCAACACCTGTGGAGGTGCAAGAGGAGTTTATCATGAATGTAGTGAGTGTCACTCCTAACAACTTCAATTTTTTTGAAGAGATATTGTTTGTGGAGAAATGATTATAAACATGTATCATCCCGAATTTTGGCAACAAAATCCCTTTCGTTTATTTTATTTAGAGTTTGTCTAAAAATTTTACAAACTGAAAATCAATGATTTATGATTCCATCGAAAAATTTGGGATGAACTCATATTTTTTTATTCACCACGATCCTCAAGTCTTTCTATCAATCTGCCCGAAATTCTAAGAAAGTCCGTTTCGGTCATGATTCCTATTAATTTATTGTCTTTTACCACAGGCAAACAGCCTATTTTATTGTCTCTCATAATGTAGAGCGCTTCTAAAACCGTCCCATCTGGGCCTATGGTAATTGGCTTCTCAATCATCAGTTCTTTAACAGTCTTAATTTTCTTTCCTGTATTTTTGGCAAAGTGGCGAAGCAATAATCGGGATGTTATCAAACCTACCAGATTACCATCATCATCCTCAACTGGCATGTATCTTATCTTTTTCCATTCCATCATGTCTGCCGCCAACTCTATCAAATCGTCTTTGCGAACTGTAAACAAATCAGTCGTCATGAATTCTTCCACCTTGTACTTTGCAGGAGTATAGTCTTTCAAGTCATCTTCATTCGGCATCTCCCAGGTATGGACAGGCTTTTCTTCTTCTTGATTGTTGATAATAGAGGCGGTTAGTACTGTAATTGCCTCATCCGCTGTTACTCTATTCTTCAAGTCTGTAAAGGCTCTCAATTGCCAACGGGCACCTGTCATTTTCTTTTTGGCTCTTTCTTCAATGACGCCAAGGTATCTGTCAATATCTTCTGATTTTACTTTTTGAGCCTTTAAACCTTCTTTTGCCAGCGGGATAATTTCTTTTAAAACCAAATCACAAGCAGAAATCTTTTGATCACCAAACCAATTGAAGGTAGTATCAATTCCAAATTTGGCGGCCTTCATAAAATTGTCTTGTACATCAGCAAATGACAAGTCTTTTGTTACATCTTTATAACTTTTTTTCATACCCATCATAGCCCCTAACCAAAGAGCTGCATTAGAAACTTCATCTAACACAGTTGGACCTGCAGGCAATACTCGATTTTCTATTCTAAGATGAGGCTTCCCATTATCACTGATCCCGTAACAAGGGCGATTCCATCGATATACAGTAGAATTGTGCACTTGTAATGCCCTTAACTTTGGAATTTTCCCATTTCTGATCATTTTTAGAGAATCTTCTTCCACATCGCCTGCAAGAAAAACCCTAAACCTCGAGATATCTTCTCGGTAAATTTCCAAAATGGTGTCGTCCAGCCAATTGGTTCCAAAGCTCACTCTTGGGGGTGCATCTCTATACTGACCATACTCCCTTTTGTGCATTAATGCCCTATTAAACATAGCTATCCTGTTCTCATGCCAGAGTCTCTTTTTAAATACGATGGGAGAATTAGCCGCAATTGCCATAACCGGTGCTGCCAATACCTGAGACATGTTGTAAAGTTGGACAAATTCATTTGGTGCAACCTGTAGATGTACCTGAAAGCTTGTGTTGCAAGCTTCGATAAATGGTGACTTTAATGGAACTTTTAATTCATCAATCCCTTCAAGATGCAATACAAAGTCTTTTTGATTCTTTTGTATGGCTCTCATTAAAGCAAAATACCTCTTTTTGGGCGTCAAATTTGAGAAATCAGGATCGACCATATCCGACAATCGAAGCGTAGGCAGAATTCCAGTTAGAATGACTTTATACCCGGATTTGCCTACGAGCTTTCGAATCTTGTCAAGATTTGTAGCGTTTTCTTTTTCCAATTGACTCAAACAGGCCCCTTTAAAAACTCTGGGAGTCAGGTTGGTCTCCAGGTTAAATCGGGCCAACTCAGTTTCCAGCCATTCATAAGCATCCACTGTCTTTTCCAATTCCTCATCGCCCATTGGTGCTGGTTTGAAAGTTCTGGAATCTACCAATGCCATTTCTTGTTCTGCACCAATTCTGGTAATATCACTTTCAAACATATCATTGTCCAGCATATGCTCCAATGCCTTGACATCATTCAATAAATTGCGCATGAACTTTTGCATTTGCGCTTTATCCTTAACGAGAGATACTTTTTGTTCGCCCATGTTGATTTTCGAAATTTGTTTTAGGAGAATTTGACATTATTTGCTCAATATGAGAATTATTTTTAACAATCAAATAATTTTGAATCTGGAAAAGGGTTTAAATAGTTAGCTCTACCGAACACTTTTTTTAGATTCAAGAAAAGAGCGGCAAGAAACAAGATTAATTTAAAGAGAAATGACTGGGATTACTCAATTAAGGTGTCTAGTTTCTAATTTTTTGTCTCTTGTTTCTAAAAGTGCGGGGCAGAGAGAAATAGTTCCAAGCTTTTACTCAATCATCAAATATGAAAAAGTTATTCACTTTTGTTTTTATCGCAATTCTTTTTTTAGGCTGCCAAAAAGACGACAATCCATTGTTTAGAATCATCCCATCTCCAATGACCGTTACCGTTGATGAGGCCATGGGCATTTTTGGCGTTCCACATATTTTTAATCGCCAGATAGAAACCAATTACCTGAATGCTTTCAATGGATATGGTACGCACCCTGATAGTATCAAATACATCCGTCCTACTCGTGCAAGACTTTCTGTAATTTTTCAGGATGGAAGAATGGATTTTATTCGTGCCATGTCTATCCGAATATGCAAATTGGGTGAAGACAATTTTTCAGAATGTGGCCTGGAAGCTTTTTGGAGAGATCCTGCTCCAGATAATACCAGGTTTGATTTGAACCTCAACACCAGCAATGTGGATGACCTGAGAGAACTGATTGCTCAGGAAAAAGTTAATGTGCAAATCCTTTTCGAAAAACTTAATTGGAATCCCGATCGAACTATAGACATACAGATCGAATTGGAATTTGGCGTTTGGTGATTATGCTAACCCGCTGACAGTTAAAGGGTTCTGAAGCTACTTTTCTTAACCTTATGAAAAATCGAAAATGTTAAAAAATATGAGGATTCTTATTTAGAGCCCCCTTTAATACATCGTGCAAAAAGTTCTTTAATAATTTTAATTTAGCTTTCAAAAGAGAAAGCGTATGAAAAAGCAACACATCGAATTGACAAAATCGGATTTAGAGTATTTACAATCATTATTGTCAAAAGGCGAGCTAAAGGTTAAAAAAATGAAGCGAGCTACTGCCTTATTGGAACTTCATAAAGGAAAAACTTTTGTGGAAGTTCAAGATATGGTAAATGTCAGCTATCCCACGATACTTGATTGGGCTAAGAAATACAAAGCAGCTGGCTTGAGCTTTTTAGATGATAAACATCGTTCTGGTCGCCCCCCGGGCTTAAGTGGGGAAGAACGTGCAAAAATTACAGCTCTTGCCTGCTCTGAACCGCCCGAAGGATATGCTCGATGGTCATTGCGCTTATTATCGGATAAACTGGTTGAATTAGAGATTGTAGAATCCATTTCTTTTAGACATGTGGGTAACATTTTAAAAAAAATGAATTGCAGCCTCACCGAAAAAGACAGTGGTGCATCCGAAAAATAACTGCTCGATTTTTAGCTCAATTAG
>JBGTQJ010000024.1:0-136699 GCA_041941305.1 Saprospiraceae bacterium | reverse complement strand
TGACTGAACTTTTAAAAGGTAAATTCCCAGGAATCTTTGTTAGTGATTGTCTAAATATGTATGATGAAGTCAGTGAAAAACAACAAAAATGTTATTCCCATCATCTTAAAGCAGTCAAAACCGAACTTAAGATTTTACCAAAGAGTGAATACCTATTAAAAGTAAAAACCCTGCTTAAGGAAGCAATTGGAACCAAAAAACTCCTTAAAAAGATTAAGCCTCCCGACTACCAACTGCGCTGCGAACAACTCGAACATCGGGCGGATGAACTCTTTCCAAACCGATTAAATAAAAAAGGTTGGTTTGAGTTTCATGACCCCCAAAATGCTTTAGAGTTGGACGAGCCGGAATTAAGAATAGCTAAGAGAATCGCCAAACAGCGACCTCACCTTTTTACTTTTTTGTACCATGAAAAAGTACCCGCAACGAATAATTTGAGTGAGCGACAATTGCGCCCAGCAGTTATTCAGCGAAAACTTTCATGTGGTAACAAAACAGAGAAAGGGGCTCTGACTTGGAAAATCATTCGCTCCATCATCGTTTCTGATAACCAAAATGAAAAGAACTTCGAGGATACTGTTCTGGAAGCTATCCAACGTGACCTCGATTCACGCTAAACACATACCCCATTAGCATTGGGTTTCGCCTAAAGAAAAATCACTGCTTCTCATCCTTTGCCTTCAATAGCAATTGCTCTAACCTTAATAATCTATCTTCCAGTTCTTCTATCTTATCTTGTTGCTTTTCAATGATTTGCTGTTGTTCTTGTACCGCTTTAATAGCCAAAACTCCAAATCCTGAATAATCAACTGTTAAAAGACCAGTTTCTCTTTCACCCTGATTCTCATGTACCAATTCTGGGAAAAGTTGTTGAACATCCTGTGCCAGGAAACCAATGGATTTTCGATTGGATGGATTATTTTCTTTGTATTCGTATTGAGATGCTGGCAACTTCATGACTGAATTCAACACATTTGGCAATTGACGGATGTTGGTTTTGGTATTTTTATCAGAAAGCGCCAGGTAGGCACCAGATGAAGGATCAAATTGACCCCTTAAGACTCCATTTTGGAATAGTTGTAAATGTCCGGCAGTGCCATTTACCCAAAATTCCCAGTCGTCCTCTGATGTGGAGTTTTCAAGATTGAATCCAAAAGTACCGTGACTGATTTTTGTTTTATAACTTCCTACATCTTCCGTCCCTATTCCAATATTTCCTGTATTTGCTATATATATTCTTGAATATAATCCCTGATTTATTCTGAATGGGATACCGGTAACAGTAGTTCCCAAATTGAATACCGTTCCGCTTGAGGGTGCTGTGATATAACCAACAGATGTACTTCCTCCGAAAAACTCCAAAAAGCCATCCATCCTGGAATTTCCTGCTACGTGAAAATCTTGTGAGGGGGTCGTCGTTCCAATTCCCACAAAGCCATCATCAGTAACTAAAGCTGGACCAGAGCCTGAACTGAATTGTCCCCCAGGGCCGGAGCCGCTCCAACCCTCAATTCCTATAGTTGTTCCATTACCATGACCTGCAACTGCAGCTGTTCCGGTAATATCTGCATGAAAACCATATCCGGCAAAAGTGCTTCCAGCATAAACCACATCGTTTGCATACCCATCATTGTCGATGAATTCAGCATGATTTGCTCTTAATTCACCCTGAATATCTGTCAATTCTCCTCCAGTAATGGATCCAAAAGGATAAAAATCAACCATATTTCTAAAAACTGCTCCTGCGACATAATCTTCGTAATTGAGTCTGAATCTGATATCTGTAAGTGGTCCACTACCCAAATCTGTTCTCAAATAAAATTTTCCTAAAGTTGGATGATCTTCTCCAACACCAACATAATTATCAAACAAGCCTTCATATGCATTTAATTGTCCAAAAACTTTTGCCTGGTGACCACCTCCTGCTACAAGCGGCCTCAATTGAAATAGGTGATGAACCAAGCCACCTCCGGGTAAACTGAATTCAGAAAATGTAAAATTCATTGCAGAACTTCCTCCAAAATCAACTCCTTCAATATCAAATTCTTCAATATTGGTGACACCTCCACTAGTAGTTTCTTTAATGCGATATTCAGTTGTTGCGTAGTTAAATTGTGAACCATTCAATATGATTTTGGTTGGATCCCCCTTCACTTCCAATGCAGCTTCAGGACTGTCTGTTCCTATACCTACATAACCAGAATTGTTGTTATAAATATCATTTCCAGAGGCTTCCCAAAATGAGGTACTCGGTATGGTGACGCTTCCACCTCCATTTGATAAATTAATGGTATTACCGGAAAGAGAAAGGTTTTGGATTTCATTATTTGGGTTGTTATCTGCATCATCTACTTCATCTGTAAAAGAACCACCTCCATTTGAAAGGGTCACCGTATTGCCACTCTTGGTGATACTTTGGATTTCGTTATTTGGGTTGTTATCTGCATCATCTACCTCATCTGTAAAAGAACCACCTCCATTTGAAAGTGTCACCGTATTACCACTTTTAGTGATACTTTGGATTTCGTTGTTTGGGTTGTTGTCTGCATCATCTACCTCATCGGTTACAGAACCGCCACCATTGGACAATGAAATGGTATTTCCTGCTTTGGAAAGCGTCTGAATTTCATTGCTAGGGTTGCTATCTGCATCAATAACACCATCTTGCACAATGCTCAAATCAATCGTATTTCCATCCTCAATACTCAAATTTGTTCCCGACAAGCTCAAATTTTGATCATCTGAGCCACCTGGAGGGATAATAGGGTTTAAATCAATGGTATTGCTACCAGAAATTGTGATTTGAGTTCCAGAAAGGGAAAGAGATTGTACTTCATTTGTAGGGTCGTTATCTGCATCGTTGACACCATCCTGCACAATGCTCAAATCAATCGTGTTTCCATTTTCAATGCTCAAATTTGTGCCTGAAAGATTTAATGTTTGATCATCCGTTCCTCCTGGAGGAATAATTGGAGCAAGATCGATGGTATTGCCATTGGAAATTGTCACTTGTGTACCAGACAAATTCAAATTTTGAAACTCATTATTTGGATCTGAATCTGCATCATTTACGCCATCCTGTACACTGCTTAAATCCACGGAATTACCATCCTCAATGCTCAATGTCGTGCCAGAAAGAGAAATGGTTTGATCATCCGTTCCTCCTGGAGGTATGATTCCTGATAGGTCCAATGAATTGCCATCTGATATACTTAATTCAGTACCACTTAGCGATAGATTTTGCAATTCGTTGGTGGGATCTGGATCTGCATCTGTACCCCCACTTGGGATGGTAACTGTGTTTCCATTTGAAATCGTCAATTGATTGCTTGTCGCATCAAAGGACAAATTCTGGAGCTCATTATTGGGGTCTGCATCCGCGTCATTTACTCCATCTTGTACACTGCTCAAATCTACCGAATTGCCGCTTTCAATACTCAAAGTAGTACCAGAAAGAGAAATGGTTTGGTCATCTGTTCCACCTGGAGGAATAATGCCTGAAAGGTCAATGTTATTTCCATCAGAAATCGAAATTTCGGTGCCACTCAAGGTTAAAGTTTGGAGTTCATTTGTAGGATCAGCGTCATCATCTATCCCTCCACTTCCAGATTCAGCGGCATATAATGCATAGGGTACAGAAAGCAATTTGCTGGTCCCCATATGGATAAAACTCGTTCCACCCATAGGGTCGATATCAACCTTCAGATAATATTGGTGCATACCCCAATTAATTGCTGTAAATGAGCCGGTTATTGGGGTACCTTCTCCAATATTTAAAGTGAAAATTCCCAAATCAGTCGTGGTGACATCATGTGTTTCTGAATAATCTATAACACCTGAGGGGCCATCTTGTATTAATGTAATACGAAGTCCTAAATTGGCATCTGTGTATGGTGTGCCAGTGGCATCTCTTGCAACAGCCTGATATTTAAAACTTTGGGGTGCTTGTGCAAAAATCAAGCTGTTAAAGGCACATAAAATAGCTAGGAAAAGAATAATCCTTTTCATATGATTTGTTTTTAAATGGTTTATAATAGGGCTTTCCCAAGCAGTTGTTCTTTACGACTTGGGAAAGCCGTTAATCGAAATTGTTTAAAAGCTTAGTCGGCAGGTACAAAAGCAGCTATGCCAAAGCCAGTGTCAATAATTAGTTTTTCCTCATTTAAAGTGATTATTTCACTTTCAATCGAAACACTGATACCGCCTTCGTTCAAGGTGACAGATAAAATTGTTTCACCTTCCAGGAATTCCCATGAACCTGTGGTAGGTACTTCCTCTTCCACACAAAGATCTATTCCAGGATCAGAGACATAGGAACCAGATTTTGCAAAAGTGTGGCGATCGTCTTCCTCACAATCCGCCGAAACTGTTGTATCATCTAATTTCCAAATATGCTGAGAAATTAAATCAATTTTTGTTAAAATGGTCTCTTCTTTTTTACAAGAAGTAGTGGAAAGCAAAAGTCCAAAAATACTAGCGATGATAATTATTTGATTTTTCATGATGGTGATTTAAAATGGTTATTATTATTAGATTCTCAAGGATTATTGAGGGTTATTCAAGTGTTTTTATAAACTAACCTTTTGAATCCGATAAGTTTTTAATATTCGATTTTTGTCATATATACTCAGTAAATACATACCCTCCGCAAATGCTCCCAAATCTATTTCCTGGTTCATTTCAGATAATTCAATATCCATCATTTTTTGACCTAAAACATTGAAAAGACTAGCATTCATTGGATTAGAGTTGTCTCTTTTCAGGTTAATCCAATCTGTAGTAGGGTTTGGATAAATGCTAAGTTCAAACTGTAGGTCAGGTACTTCCCAAACAGGGACTAAATTGTAATACAATTGATGGAATCCTTGTGTTAGGACATCTCCGTTTGAATAGGTTTCAGTCATGATTTCTCCAACAGACCAGTGAAGATCTCCTATAGTTGTATGATGGAAGTAGCCTCCGCCACTACCTATCAAATCTAGCGGTATGTCCTGTGCGGTAGCTTTTTTGGAAAAACAAATCGTAATTCCAATAATCATTAGATAGATTGTTTTTTTCATTTTGAATTATTTTTTGAGTACGAAAATTATTTGGCAAAGACCAGGTTGTTTTTCATATTACAATCTGGTTGATTCAAGCGGTTTCCACTAGCAGAAGTCGCCAACCTGAAAAATATTTTGGAATCAAATTTTGGAATCTCTCTTTGACCTGGATTTTCATATTCTACCCAAACTCTTTTATTATGCTTGAACTTATAAGTCGCTCCTGCTTCGATTTTTGGCAATGCTGTTTTTTCCAATAATTTATTTTCTCCTTCAAATAAGTACAAGGAATAATCCGAATCTCCAGGCTTGAAAACCTGATTGCCAATGTTTTCTACAATACAGGTATAATGGTAATTGACCCACATTCCTTTTTTTGTTTCCAATTCAGGCGACCAAAATTTGGTTAATTGAATTCTGGAAGCAAATAGATCTGCACCGCAATCTGATTGTTGTTCAGATGATAGTGGAATTGTTTGTTGCTCAAGCGCTGCTGATTGAGCAAACATTGATTGAAAGCCAAATCCTGTGAAAAGGATGAAAAATGTGATTGTTTTCATAATTGTTGATTTTGAAGTAGTTCCGGTCCTTGACCGGAAATTATATTCCTCCAGTCAGCGACAGGAGATACTATTATCTTAGTAGCATTATGTCTTGTTCAAAAACCTCGCTTTCCCCATCTGTAAATGTGATTTCGGCAAATAATACATACACGTCCGATTGCATTTGTTTCCCTTTGAATGTTCCATCCCAACCACGTCCCACATCGTTAGGCAAATGATTTCTTGTTTCAAAAATTTGATTGCCCCATCTATCAAAAATCTCCATTCGGTTGATGGATTTAACACCGGCCCCTGTAAATATGGTGAGTTGATCATTCTCTCCATCTCCGTTTGGTGAAAAGGCATTTGGAATAAAGACTTTGCGAATTTTATCCACCTCAATTAATATTTCATCATCCGCAATACATCCATGTATATTGGTGACGAAGACTTCATAAGTGGTCGTTTTAGAGGGGTTTAAGATAGGGCTTGGGCAATTGGAACAGCTCAGTCCAATTTGTGGTTGCCATTGAATGTATTGAATAGGTTGATTAGAGTGTAAAGATATATTCAAGCTGTCTCCTTTCAATATGGTTGCATTTTCTCCCAGATCAACTTCAAAAATTTCAGGTTCCGTTACTTCCACCTCTTCAGTTTGCTCACATCCTATGGCATCTTGTGTAACTATTTCATAATCTCCTGCTTCTATTTCTCCATAATCTGATTCTGGTTGAAAAGCGTCACCATTCAAAGAGAATAAATAGGGTTCAATTCCCCCGGAAGCAGCTGCAATCAAAGTCCCATCGGCATAACCGTTGCAGTTTGGTTCAATAAGCCCTATTTCCAAAAAAATATCAGAAACCAAAACTTCTACAGAATGGGTTGCAGTGCAGCCTGCTGAATTGGTAACTGTCACTCCATATTTTCCTGTAGCTGATACATCTATATTAGAATCTGCACTACCATTGGACCAAATATATTGGGCATAGTTTCCTGCGTCCAGAATTGAAATTTCTCCCTTGCAAAAGGCTGTCTCCCCTTCAATCCTAAAATTCTCAGGAGACAAAATGTCTATATGGAAAGTTGTAATACTATCAATACCACTATAAGAAATATGGTGTCTATGGATTATAGTGTCAGCAAACCAATTTTCCCCCTGGAATGCTTCCCCTGCACATAAATTAATTCCATAGGTTACGAAAATGGTATCTGTTTGAGCCTCTAAATAATCTAAATTTAATAGACAAAAAAGTAGGGCGATTGTAATAGTGCTTTTAGTTTTCACTTTCATTTCACTTTTCATTTTAGTTTTCATTTTAGTTTTCATTGGTTTGGTGTGATAAAAGTATTTATTGCCCTATTGGAGAATCTTGAAAAAAACGTTACCGATGATGTAGAAAAAATTTTATTTTTAAGCTGAGCTTTTGCATAATTACAATTAGAAGGTTTTCATAAATAATTGATTTTCAATGGCTTTACTCATGGCTTTTTGATTTTGAAAAAAATATTTTAAAATTTTTCCTCTCCTCGGTAACGAAAACCCCTAATTTTTACAATACGGATATGAACAAAAGAGAAAACTACACCGACGATGCTATCGTAACTGCCTTGAAAGGCTCGGCAGTGAATCGCAATCGGATGATTGGATGGTTATATGATCATGCTGACTATCGGAATATTGCTTTTCGGTATGTTCGATCAACCAACTCAGTCAGATTAGATAAAGAAGCTTATTATCACGATTGTTTGTTGAAATTGGTTATGTCGGTTAGAGCGGACAAATTCACTGGGGAGGCTCCACTAAAAGCTTATTTTGGTGGAATTTGCAGGTTTGTCTGGATTGCAGAATTGAAAAAAAAGGCAGTTCCAATTACTGAAATTCCAGATACACTTTCAAATGAGTTTGGAGAAAACACTACAGAGGACTATCAATTTATAAAGGAAAGAAAAAATGTTATTGAAGGACTCCTTTCCAAGTTGGATGAACAATGTAGGAAAGTGATATCTCTTTGGGCTGCCGGTTATTCGATGAAAGAAATTGCCCAAAAAACTGGATATAAAAGTGAAGGGGTAGCAAGAAAGAAAAAACATATTTGCCTGACTGGATTTGTAAAAAAAATAAAAGGAAATCCGCAATTACTTAAATTACTAAAACCCTATTCTTGAAGGAGAGATTGAGAATATGAGAATATGAGAATATGAGAATATGGGAATTTGAGAATTTGAGAATTTGAGAAAACTGGCAATGAATTTCTCAAACTCTCAAACTCTCAAACTCTCAAACTCTAAAACTCTAAAACTCTCAAACTCTCAAACTCTAAAACTCTCAAACTCTCAAACTCTCAAACTCTAAAAAAATGGACTCAAAAAATACGTTCGATAAATACATTTCGGGACAACTTTCTGAAAATCAGGAAAAAATCTTTGAAAAACAGTGGCAGGAAAATGAGGGAATGGATCAGGAACTCTTGAATCATTCACTGATGTCTGAAATTCAGGAGCATTTGGTTGAAGAGGATGTTCGATCAGAGCTTTCAAGGCTTCAAAAAAATCGCCAGACTGGGAGAATCGTTTTTATGAATAGAAGGATGCTGGCAATCGCTGCAATGGCATTGGTGCTGGTTGCTGCAGGACTGATTTTTTGGCAAACTTCCAATCAATTAACACATTCAGAATTGGCTTTGAAGGCATTTGAACCATATCCAGTTGTTGGGGTGCGCGGAAACGAAAATGTTTTGGATAAAGGTCTTTCAGCCTATAGTGAAGAAGATTGGGCAAAGGCCATTGCTCTACTCAGTCGGGTGAAGCCCACAGATGGCAATTACATGGAATCCAGGTTTTACCTAGGCAATGCATTGCTCAGTGATGAAAGAGGATTAGAAGCCATACCAATTCTAACAGAAGTTAGTCAAAGTGGAGATAGTCGTTTTGCGGAAAGTGCTGATTGGTATTTGCTATTGGCTTATTTAATAGGTGAGGATATGGAAGGGGCTAATCAGGTTTTTCAAAGAATTCAAAACAAGCAACCAGGACATGCTTACATTTTGGAAGCACAGACATTGATGGAATAAACAGGTCTTATCACTGCTTCAAAATTAAACATATGAAAACACTACCACTTTTTTTTGCAATAGCCATTTTCCCTGTTTTTTTAATTGGTCAGGAAAAGGATACTTCTCTTGCACGAATCTATACTGAAAAAGCAAAGGAACTGCGGGATTCACTGAATTATGAGGAATCAATTAAATATTTAGAAAAAGCAACTGTAATTTATGGTAATTTTTTTGGTAAAAACAGTGCTGAATACGCTGATGCACTTTACAAACAAGGATTTATTTTAACGTTCAAAGGAGATGTTGAAGAAGCGCTTGCTGTTCATCATAAAGTATTGAAAATCAGGAACAAATTGTACACTGAGCCTTGCAAGCCATTGGTCAACTCCCATTTTTATTTAGGTTGGAATTATATGAAAAACAGAGCTTTCCCAAAGGCTATTTATCATAGTGAGAAAGCACTTGAATTAGGAAATTTGGCATATGGTGAAGGGCATATTGACAACGCCAAAACATTAAATGCACTTGGTGTTTTATACAACAAAAAAGGAGCCTATGAAAAATCGATAAGCTATTTTGAAGAATCAGTGAAGATTAAAATAAAAAATCTCGGTGAAAATGATTCAAGAGTTGCTGATGAATATGCTGAGATTGGGGATAGTTACTCTGATATGGGAGATTATCCAAAATCCTTAAACTATTATAACAAAGCATTGAATATTTATGAAAGCGCAAAGGATTTGGATCCTTTAACTAAAATGAAGTACTATGGAAAATTAGGAGGTTTTTATTATAGAATTGGGCAAATGGATAAAGCCCTGGAATTGGATTTAAAGAGTTTGCAAACCAGTATTAAAAAATTTGGAGAGAATCATAAGTATACCTCCTATTATTATCAAAATGTAGCCACCTCTTATTTTGCAAAAGGCAATTATCAAAAAGCTATTGAAAACATAAAAAAATCTATTGCAATTACAGAAAAAGAGTTTGGAGAATTTTCTCCCCGACTCGCTTCCACCTATTCAAATTTAGGGGTTTATTATTCTGAGATTGGCGATTATTCCAAAGGCATGGACTATTATTATAAAAGTCTGAATATCAATAAAAAAGCCTATGGAGAAGGGCATCCCAAAATGATTCTTAATTATTCCAACATAGGAACGGCATACCTAAAAATGAGGGATTACCAACTAGCAGAAAAAGTGCAGAAGGATTTATTAAATCTTTTAAAAGAAAAATTCCCAGATCGGAAAGACGATATCGCTTTCCAACATTATTATTTAACTACAATATTTGAACAAACGAATGAATATGATAAGGCTAGATTTCATGGGAAGAAAGCAATTGAAATTTGGAATCAATTAAAAGGAAAGAATCACCTGAGCACACTCGACACTTACTACAAATTGGCAAGTGTAGAGGTAAAGGATGGAAACTGTGAATTGGCTATTGAAATCATTTCCGATTTGATACCTGCTTATCAGGATAAATTGGGTAATCTCCATCCGAGTATTTCAAATTGTTATGGATTGCTGGCAAATTGTGCTTTGAAGAATGAGGCCTTTTCAGACTCTGAAGAATTGATTGCAAAAAGTATTCAAGCCCTGGGGTTTGATGGTACAACAATAGAAACAGTTGATGATTTGGATATTTTGTATAAAGCATTGAATGAAGAAGCCGAAATCAAGCTGGTTAGCTTTCAGAAAACCAGAAAAAAGGAATATTTAGATAAATCTTTGCAGTCACAACTTAAATCTCTGGAGGTTATTGATTATCTCCGAAAAAAGTTGAGTGAAGAAGGCTCAAAGGAATTATTGTCTGAAAAGACCTTACCTGTATATGAACAAGCTATTTCGATATATTATCAGCTATGGGAAGAAACTGGAAATTCTGAAAATCTAGAACAGGCTTTTGTCCTTTCTGAAAGGTCGAAGTCCCTTTTACTTTATGAGTCTATACAAGAGGCAGATGCTTATCAGTTTGCAGGGATTCCCGAAAACTTGTTGGAACAAGAGAAGGATTTGGGTATTGAAATTAGTTATTGGGAAAAAATGCGTTTTGATGAAATAGCAGCTGGTGCACAACTAAAAGACAGTTTAATAGGCGAATATGACAATAAAATTTTTGCGCTAAAAAGAACGTATGAAACACTGAAAAATACTTTTGAACTAGATTATCCTGAGTATTATCAATTAAAATATGATTTAGCTGTTATGGATGTAAAAAATGTTCAAAAAAGCCTTTTGAATCCACAACAAGCTTTGTTGGAATACTTTGTTGGTGAAAAATCGATCTTTTTGTTTTTAGTTACACCGGACCAATTTAATGTTGAAAGAATTGAAAAGAATTTTCCATTGGAAACCTGGGTAAAGGACCTCAGGGAAAGTATCTTGAATTATTACACTTTAGCCAATCGAACAGCAACAAAGTATGATGAAATGAATCAACTGTTTGTCAATCGTTCGTATGCTTTGTATCAAAAACTAGTTAATCCCGTAGCAAATTCAATTCCTGAAAAAATGTTAATCATACCAGATGGAATTTTGGGCTATTTACCTTTTGAAATTCTCCTGGTTGAAAAGCCTTCTTCAAATCAGAATCTCGAAACCTTTACCTATCTTATTGAAAATCAAAGTGTTAATTATTGCTATTCTGCAACTTTACACAATTTAATGGTCAACAAAAAGCATAAGGAAAATAGTAATGGTTTATTGGCATTTGCACCATCTTTTAAAGGAGACGATTTGTTGATTGCCTCTCGTGGCTTGGATCTGTCTTTACGGAGTAACCAACTACAACCCTTGAAATTTAATCTCACTGAAGTTGAATCTATCCAATCTTTAGTGGGAGGGAATATTTTTTCAAATGCTGAAGCTACTGAAAAAAGATTTTGTGAATTAGCGCCCAAATATCGAATTCTTCATCTTGCCACTCATGGAAAAGCAAATGATGAATCGGGTGAATATTCCTTTCTGGCCTTTTATGAATTGGAAGATAGTTTGGAAAACGAATGGCTTTATGTCAAAGATTTATACAATTTGGAACTGAATGCAGATATGGTGGTACTAAGTGCATGTGAAACTGGAATTGGTGAGTTGAAAAAAGGGGAAGGCATCGTAAGTCTTGCTAGAGGATTTTCCTATGCAGGAGCCAAGAGTATTATCACTTCTTTGTGGAATGTGGATGATAAGAAAACTGCTGAATTGATTGAAACCTTCTATAAAAACCTTAAAATGGGAATACCCAAGGATGAAGCTTTGCGAAATGCAAAATTGGAATACTTAAAATCGAATAAAGGCCAATTAAATCATCCTTTTTTCTGGGCAGGAATGGTAGTAATCGGAGATAGCACACCCATAAGATTTGGGGGAATTGGCGTTTTGGGTTGGTTCTTGGCAACTCTAGTTATTTTAATGATTTTTTGGTGGTGGAGAAAAAGAAAAGGGATAGATTAACAGGAAAAACAAATGGTGCCAGGTGGGTTATTCTTTAGGTCTTTTTGTAGCTAAAAGTTATCCTAAAAGTATTGGTTTCAAAATATTAATAATACCTTACCCTTTTCCAAAACCAAAAATAACAATCATGGTTAAAGACTTTTGTGTATTTCTCGATGCCGGGCACGGAGGATTAAGCCCTCAAGGTTTTTATACGACTGCTCCTTCAAAAATGTATTTTCATGATGAAGGCAACTTTCACAATGGAGGTTATTTTTATGAAGGCGTTTTAAATAGACAAATCACAAACCGAGTTGCGGATAAACTCAATAATTTGGGGATCCAAAATATTATTGTTAGCCATGAGTATTTGGATTTGAGTTTAAAGTACAGAGTAGCTACAGCCAACTGGTATCATAAAAATTTCAAAAAAGGGATTTTTATTTCCAACCACGCCAATGCTTCCCAAAACCATAGAGCACGTGGTTTTGAAGTGTATACTACTCCGGGCAAAACAAAATCTGATAAATTTGCCGACTTTCTTTGGAAACAGGTGGATTCACTATTGGGTGATAAAATCCGGATGAGGGAAGATAAGAGCGATGGAGACCATGATAAGGAAGCACGGTTTTATGTTATCAGAAACACTGCAATGTCGGCTATTCTTGTTGAACATTTATTTTTTGATAATCTCCAGGATGCAAAACTGCTGAATGATGACTTTGTCCAGGAAATGTTTGCTGAAGCGCAAGTAAGAGCTGTTATTGAGTTTTTGGATTCACTTTAAAAGCTATTTTCCCAAAGCCTGGGACCAATCTTCGATTAAATCTTCTATATTTTCCAAACCAACTGAAATCCTCAATAAATTATCAGGAGTGAGGCTTTGCTCACCTTCAATTGATTTTCTATGTTCAATTAAGCTTTCTACTCCTCCAAGACTTGTGGCAGTGGTGAAAAGATTTAATTTTCCAGTTAATGCCATTGCATTAGCTGCATCTCCTTTAGGCTGAACTGAAATCATTGCACCAAAATCAGACATTTGATTTTTGGCAATTTCATGTTGAGGATGGGAGCGCAATCCCGGATAATGTACCTTTTCAATCTTTGGATGACTTTCCAGAAAGTTTGCTAGTAGCATTGCGTTTTGAGTTTGCGCCCGAACCCTCAAGGCGAGTGTTTTTATCCCTCTGGCAATTAACCAAGACTCAAAGGGAGAAGGCACATTCCCTGCGAGTTGCTGTCCCCGTTCAATTCTTTCACACAATTCTCCTTCCGTTTTTAGAATTAATGCACCCCCTAAGACATCACTATGACCGCCGAAGTATTTTGTAGTTGAATGCATGACTACGTCAGCACCTAAGTTTAAGGGTTTTTGTAAAACAGGACTAGCCCATGTGTTGTCCACTGCACAAATTGCACCAGCATTATGTGCCAAACCTGCAATTTGTTGAATGTCCGAGATTTTTAATTGAGGATTCGAAGGCGTTTCTACCCAAATTAGTTTGGTGTTTTTTTTAATTGTTCTTTGAATTTCACTAAGGTTTGACATATCCACTGTTGATATTTCAATTCCCCACTTTTCAAATAATTCCTTGGCCAGGGCATTTGTTGAATAATAAGCATCGTCTGGAAGGAGCATGTGAGCTCCACTATTAAGTGTTTGAAACAGAGCAGTAGTAGCCGCCATCCCTGAAGAAAAGGCAAACCCCCTGGCTCCATTTTCGAGTTTTGCAATGCTCTTTTCAAGTAATTGTCGGTTTGGGTTTCCCATTCTTGAGTAAACAAAATCATAAGGATAACTACCATCTGCTTCCCGTTCGAAAGTTGTAGAAAGATAAATCGGTGGGCTCACTGCTCCCGCATTTCTGTCCTTAGTGAGTGTACTTTGTATCGCTAATGTTTCGAATTTTAGTTCCCTTGACATAATGATAATATTTGAGTCTATAGAGTTTAAGACAAAAGCGAAATATAGGAAACTTACCAATATTTTTGTTATCAGCCTTATTTGGCAATCGGGACTTTTCCCATGCATGGAATCATAAAGGATTTGGTGCCTTTTCCAAATTTCGAAAGCCGAATGCAATATCTAGACCTGGTTGCTAACATCATTTTCCCAACCAACTGTCCCTACCACAATGGTATCAGCAATCCCCAGCAATCCCCAGCAATCCAGTAGCCAGTACCTAGAAACCAGCCCATCACCTCAAAATATGTTTCAAAACATTGATATCTCCATCGACTTCTTTGGGTATGTCTAATCCTAGTATTTCGCAAATTATTGGATAGACATGGATATTTTCAAAAGGCTCTGTGATAAGTCCTTCCTTGAAAGCAGGGCCAAAGGCATAAAAAATAGCATGTAAATCCTGAATAGAAGGGTCAAAGCCGTGCTGACCAGTAACTAGTTGATTTCCTTTTTTGTGGAATCCTATCTGGCGTATTGACTTAAAATACCATCCGTACTCAGGAATAATTAGAAAGTCGCCTAGCCTTGGGTTTGCTCGATTGGATTGATAAAAGGGGGCTTCTTCAATTTTGAAAATAGAATAATGTTCCTCTTTTGCTTTTAAGTTTTGGAATACATTCTCTTTGTCCACACCTTCATTTACATAGATATGTACGATTGCTCCTACATTTATCGTCTTATATTTTTCGTCATTCTCAATTGCTTCAATAGGCATCATTTGTTCTACGGGAACAGGTGCCATTCCGTGGTCGGAAACGATGATTACATTTATGGGAAGCCCTGTTTGCTCTAATCCCTTAAATAATTTACCCAGTGAGGCATCTAGATCTTTTAATTTGGGGGCGAGGGCTTCATCTGAATTTGGTCCTACCCGATGTCCCTCATCATCCATATCAGAAAAATAAGCTGTGACAAGGTGAGGACGGGTTTTTTCAGGTAAGTAAAACCAATCAATGATTTGTTGAATTCTGGTTTCATTTGAAATTGAGCCATCATAATGATAAAAATAAGTAGGATGGATGCCTTTTATATTTGCCTCTGAACCCACGAAGAAAAAACTGGCTGAGACCATTCCTGATTGAGCTGCATTTACCCAAAGCGGAGTTCCTCCATACCAGGAGCCATCTTCAATTATCTCCCGGTTTCCCATTTTATAAACCAATCCCTTATCTGCGTCGTAAAACGAATTATTAATAATTCCATGATTTTCGGGATACATTCCAGTGGCAATGCTATAATGATTGGGGAATGTTTTGCTGGGAAAGCAGGAAAGCATTGAACTTGCTGATACGCCTTTTTCTACTTTATCTGATAGGTTGGGAGGACGAAATCGCTTTGTATAATCCCAACGGTAACCATCCAATGATATCAATAGGACATAGGGTTTATCTATATGTTCTGGAGCATTTGTTTTTACTTTTCCTTCTTTATAATATTTTTTAGAGCAGGAAGTGGTGAGCAATAAAATGGTCCAAAATAACAGAAGGTAGGTTCTCAATTTCATTTTGTGGGTTTTAGACTTTTGGCATATGATTGTGCAAAAAATAAAAGACTACAATGATATCAATCTTTTTTCAAATTCATTTTTCCTACCAGAGAAAGAACATAGGTTTCAAATATGGTGTAACATAAATAAACCAGGAAAAAAGGCAATAGGAAATATTTGTCCTGAGGCTTGGTCAGAATATAGAAAAAGGCAAGAAACATGATGGAAAAAAGCATTTTTCCAAAGATGAAAGCCATGATGAATGAAGTATAAGCGTTTTTGTTTTCCATATGAGCAATCCTGTATCCCAAATGATAAACAACAATGCTCAAAAGCACAAAAAAGATGATACTACCAATTGTAATGTTGAGGTAAGGATTAAGAAGAGCTGTTTGGAGTAGGGCTGCCATCAAAATTGCAACCAGTATAGAGAGGATGGTTAATCGTGAATAAAACCTGCCTTGTGTCATATTGGTTTATCGCTTTCGAATTAAATCTTTAATGGTATAATAAAAGGCAAGAATAAGCGCTAAAAAAGTACAACCTAAAGTAAACCAGGGACGCTCGGTAGCATATTTGGCATCGAGCCACTTGCCTGCAAGCGTCCCTAGAATAATGATAAAACCCATTTGAAATGCCATTCCGGCATAGCTCAAATAATTAATTGACTTTTTCTTTGAGTTGGGCTTTTCCGATGATGCTTTGTGCATCTGATTTTGTGGAACTGACAATTTTTTTAGCTTCTTTTGAGGATTTGGTTGAGCCATTGCCATCTTGCCCAGCAACTTTGTAAGAACCATCAATTCTGGCCCCGGACTGAACATTTAATTTTCCATAGCTAACTTCTCCACTCACAACGGCTGTTTCTCGAATATTTAATAATTCAGCAACCATCAAATGACCTTCAAAACGACCTTCAATTACCGCATTTTTGCATTTGATTTCGCCTTCAATATTTCCACTTGGACCAATAATGACTTTTGCATCACATGTCAATGTACCTTTGATCGAACCGTCAATTCGAATATCACTTTTTGAACGGATGGTTCCTTCCACACTTGTCCCTTCTACAAGACTATTTAATGAATGGGAGGTAGCAGACGGCATGATGGTACTTGATTTAACCGTCTCCTTTTTTTTGTTGCTATTACCAAACATATTTAATGGTTTTTGATAAAAATTTAGAATGAATGGGTTTTTAGCCCTACACTTTTGCCAAGCGTGAGATGCTATTCTCTTTTTTTAAGGCAGTTTTTGTGTTCATTCTATAGCTTTCTCGAAAATTACACTTGAATTCAACAAGCAATATATAGCTTTTTATTTTTCTATAATAAGATTGAAGGGGAGAAAAAACGAAATTTACTTAAAAATAACCTAAATAAGTTAAGAACAAAGTCCCGCTAAAGCATGTGCCTTAGCGGGACTTTGTTCAATATTATTGTCCGAATTGTTCTATTCTGACAAATATTTTACCAATTTGGACAATAAACCCCTCTGGAAAGATCTCCACAGAACTTATATATCAATGCAAATTCAAATGCACCGTTATTATTACTTGCTGGCTTTAGAGCAGAAACATTCACATCATAACTAAAGCCTAAACTGAACTGATTGTAATCAAAACGAGTTTGCAAAATTACTGCATCCGTCAATACCCCTGATTCAATTCTATTCGATATGCGAACCCATGTTCCCAAATGGAATGCCTGTTGGCTTCCGACTCTGCCACTACCAAGGTTGAATTTCAAACTGGTACCTGAATTCAACTGGAAGGATGGACCTTGGAACATTGCAATAATACCAGGAACCAATCCAACTCTTCTTGAAATTTCAAACTCTCCACCAGCGTGAACTGTGAATCGGCTATATAGAAAGTCTTCAGCATTGTCATAAAAGGATTGATTGGCACGGTTCAAATGGTGGAATGAGCCACCTATGTAAAAACTGTTATTTGCATCAAAAACAGAAAACCACAACAATCCAGCTGCCAAGTCTGCAAAAATGAAATTATCATTGTTCAAATCTAGTTCACCAGATCCCGCCATTTCATCAAATCCTCCCAATCCATCGTGTTGTGAACCCCAACGCAATTTCAAGAAATCCAAACTTCTTTGTGCAACTCCTCCTTCAGCTCCAATCACCAAATAATGCGCTTCATTTCTTCCACCGCCCATTCTTTTACTATAAGATGCGGATAATTTTCCAGTAACTGTAGCAAATTCAGCTTCACCAGCTTTGTCTCCCCAGAAAGTTCCTCCTACTCCAAAGAAATCATATCGTCCAACAGGGATTCGTTGGTCGTAGGATACAGAGTAAGTGTTATAAGCATTACTTTTCAATACACTTGCCCATTGGTTACGATAGTTGGCAGCCACCCGAATGTTACAATTCATTACCCCTGTCAAGGCTGGATTGAGATTCAGAGGCGACATGTAGAACTGTGAAAAGTGAATATCCTGAGCATTTAACCCAAGCGTACCTAAGGTCACAATACACGCGAGAATAAAGAGTCTAATTCTTTTCATAAAGCTTCTTTTTAATTGGATAAAACATTAATAAGATAATGTTTTCCCAACTTTTCAGACTTTCAAAACACAATATTAATCAATGTCTTAAAAACATAATAATAATTGATGTTAAAATAGAAATATTTGTTCTTGAACAGGCTTTAACAAATGGCGAGCAAATAATATTCAGACTATTTTAATGTCTAAATTGCTGCTTTAGAATGTGGAAAGGCGTACAAATAATTCATTATTTCAAGTTTCAAATTTAATCATTACAATTCAATTTTTATGCTTTTCAGCTATTCTTTTCAATTTTTCCTCAATATTTGCTTTTGACAACCATTTTCCCCTGACCATTACGCCTTCAATGCCTTTCATATGCGTTATATCTTCTAACGGATTTTTAGATAATAGGATCAAATCAGCGGATGCACCAGCTTTTACCACACCATAATTACCTGCTTCATCGAAAAAACGAGCTGGATTAACAGTTCCGGATTCCAGGACTTGAAAAGGCGTCAGTCCTGCATTTACCATCGCTTGCATTTCATGTTGGATGGAAAAACCTGGTACATTGAAAATTTGAGGAGCATCAGACCCGAGCAGGATTCCTATCCCCTCCATTTGCATCGCAAGTAGCAATTTGTCTCGAATCTCCAAAAATTGATGGATTTCAGATGTATTGTATCCAGGCTCATTGATGACTTGCGATTTAACTGATTTCCATTGAAATCTCGTTTTTGGAGACATGTATTTCATTTCTGGTCTATTAGCCAGAATGTTGGGGTCTTCAGATCCTAAAATGTGAACCATTAAACTATGAGTTGGCACTACCCAGACTTTTGCTTCTTTTGTTTTTTTGATTAAATCTGGTAATAAACTAAGGTCTACGTGTTTAGTAAAATTGACCCCAAAAAAGCCATTGCTATCAGGGTTTACCCCTGTGGATTCAGGAACCAAACCTTCCACGAAACCATCCAGGTGGTCTATTGAGGCATATCCAGCTTCCATTGACCGTCGAACACCTACTGCGGTAGATATATGACCTGCCATTTTGATTTTTACCTCTTCTGAAGTCTTTGCAATTTCGTTAAAATTCTCAAGCGTTAATCCAGGATGCATTTTCAGGAAATCATAGCCATCGCTGGCATATTTAAGTACTTTTTCCCGGGCTTCCGATTTCGTTTTAACAGAATTTCCATTTAATGAAGGAGCAGAAGTATATATCCTGGGGCTCAAAATTTCTCCACGTTCAACGGATGCTCTAAGTTCCAAATGATATGGATTGCCTAGCATCCCTCTAATTGTAGTAATTCCATTGGATAAATAAAGAAATAAAATATCCTTTACATCTGAATCATCTCCATTTTGTGCAACGGGAATATGGGCATGCATTTCAGCAATACCTGGCATTAAATATTTTTTTTTTGATTTAATAACTTTAGCGTTTTTGGGTATGTTGATACTTTTGCTAGCTCCTATTTTCTTTATTTTATTTCCTTTAATGATTACTGTCTGGTTCTTAAATATTTCATTGCTTTCCATTGTCAAAACATTCACCTTTTTAAAGGCAATAATTTGCTCCTGCTCGTTTTCTTGAGCCTGTGTACTCGTTGTTGAGACAAATGAAGAAAAAAGAATAAGAAAAGATATACTTTGAATCAATGAGTAAAAGCGCACTTTCATAATTTTGAAATTTGAATAGGATTAGGGATATTAAGGCTTTGAAAAAGATTGGCAATTAGGGGTTTTATTAAAATTTCCAATTCCGAATATTTGTCCAAAAAAAAGCATGTTTTTGTAAACCAAATGATTTTGAATAGACATTTCTCTGAAAAAGCAATAATGAATCCATACCTAACTTTAATTCGATATCCTGGAATTGGGACTGTCCTTATGTATTTGTCATTCTCAAAAATTTCTTTTTATATTAAATTAGGCTACAGATTAATCGGCATTGATAAACTAAAGACCATCAATATTTCATTTTTTTTAATTTTATCTACCGCAACTTTTTCACAGTCCCTTTCTGGCAAATGGTCAGGAATCCTTTTTCAAAAGGGTGTTCCAGACACCTTTTATTACCAGATAAACCTTACCCAAGGAAAGGAAAATTTGACAGGGATTTCTTTTTCAATGAATAAGGAGGGTGAAACCGCTGCAAAATTTCAAATTGTGGGAACTGTTCAAGAAAATTCTGTTTTTCTACAGGAAATTGTCCAATTGGAACCCTTGGAAGAAAAATGGTGCTTAAAAAACATTGTTTTAAATCTTTCAGAGGCGGATATTCTTGAAGGATTTTGGGAAGCAGAAGGGTGTACTCCAGGTAAGCTAAAACTTGGAAGAGGGACACATAGAAGTCATAATTTAATTGAGCAATGGACGATTTCGAATGGTAAATGGATAGGGCACCTAAGTCAATCCGATAGAGATTACGGGTTTTATTATGAGGTGGAGTTTTTGGAAGGTGGAACGGGTAATTCCTACATCGTTTCCGAGGGAAATGGCGGTGATGCCACACATCGTTTCAATTGGGAGTTTCAAAATTCTAATAAGCAATTGACATTTTCAGAAACAGCCATCAAAGAGAAATCAATTGGTGAATGGCCCTGGTGTATGAAGTCTGCAAAACTGAAATTGACCGAAAATGAAAATAAATACCAATTAGAAGGAGAATGGTGGGGATATATTGAAGGATTTTCACAAGAAACAGGAGCATGTGCCCCAGGTAAATTATACTTGGAACAGCCTAAAATAGAAATTGAGAATATTTTGAAAGTGCCTGAATTTCAGGGTTATATGGAAAATGAAAGGCGCAATGTAAAAGTGGGAAGAGCAATAGAAGTACAAAATTCAGCTATAAAAATTGGAGTATGGGATAATGGAATTGTAGACGGTGATGTGCTTTCACTATTCTTGAATGGCAAACAACTTTTGAAAGATTTTCGAGTCACCAAAAGAAAATATTTTTTAAATGTACATCTTGACAAAACCAACAATTTCTTAATTCTACATGCAGAAGATTTAGGTAAAATAATGCCGAACACTGTGGCTGTTTCGGTTGATGACGGAGTGGAAGAGCAAATACTTATTTTAAGTTCTAATTTGAGAGAGAGTGGGGCAGTTTTGATTCGACAGTTTAGTATTGAGAATTAGTTTTTGAAAATTAAGCAATAAGCTCGATTTTCTTTTTATACCTAATCATTCAAACAATCATTTTGGCAAGATAATTCCGATTTGGAGCTTGGTATTTGAGGCTTGAATTTGGCTTTCCCTAGCCTTATTTATTCTTTGAAGACTAAACCCCAAATCCCAAAACCAACTACCATGCTGGAGATCATTATTGGAATCGTTTTTACTTTCTTACTACTTAGCTTACTGGCTACCACAATAAATGAATTACTTGCTTCCTGGAGAGGTTGGAGAGGATTTTATTTGGATGAAGGGATTCAAAAATTACTTGAAGCAACTGAAAATCCTGAAACGTACAACAAATTTGTAGATAATCCTTTTTACGAGCAATTAAAAAAGCATAAGGCATTTTTAAGGGTTTCTCGAGCACCTTCCTATCTTCAAAACTCCACATTTGCATCTATTTTGATTGCTGTCTTAAAAGGAGAAAGAAACGGAAACTTATCCTTCAATCAAATAGTGAATTCCCTACCAGAGGATAACAAGTTGCGCCAAACCTTAACAGAATTGCAATCCGAAGGTCAGGATGTGTTGGAATCTTTAAAGGAATTGTTAACTAAAGTCCAGGATAAAGAAGATGTGGTTGAGAAATTGGATGAATTTATTGCAAAACTACCTGCTGATAGTAAAGCCAAAGCTGCTTTGGAAAACTTGAAATCTAAAGGTGGTGATGTTGTACAAGACGTCAATACACTTTCCAATGTTTTAAATGTTCAAAACGTAGGTGAGCTTTTAGCTGCACTTCCATCAGATAGTAAGTTGAGAAAAATCTTGAGTCAAATAAAAACAGAAGGTGTAGAAAAACTGGATGATTACAAAAAAGATATTGAAGGCTGGTACGATGCCATAATGGATAGAGCCGGTGGATGGTACAAACGACATGTCCAGATTGTTACCCTAATTATGGGTTTTATTATTGCAGGTATATTAAATGCAGATACATTCAACATGTATCGACATTTAGCCTCAAATGCTGGAGACAGACAAGCTGTAGTTCAGCTAGCTACGGATTTTGTTAATAACAATCCAGAATTGCCAGCCACAAATGTAAGGGATACTACGAGGACAGCTAATCAAATTTTAAATGAAATTCAGGGTATCCTGGAAGAAGATTTAGGTACTGTTAAAAACCCATTGGGATTGGGTTGGACTTCAATTGAAGATACCTTGAAGGAGGATTCCCTTGTAGATTGGCTTTATCGAATTCTTGGGTGGTTTGTAACTGCTTTAGCCATTTCACTGGGAGCACCCTTTTGGTTCGACATTTTAAAGAAATTTGTTCAAGTAAGAGGATCAGGGGCAGAAGCTAGCAGTTCAACAACCAATGTTGTTGTAAATACCAAAAAAGAAGAAACGGAACAGCCATAGCCATTTTCGTTTTGGAATTGGAAAATATCTGAATTTTAAATCAGAATTGAGTTTAGTTGTTTATTATTTCAAAAAAAATGGCTCTGGAATTTCCAGAGCCATTTTTAATATAAGAGTGTGTTTAAATTTTTCTTTCCTGAAAACCAACATCTTATGAACCTGACTGCAAATTGCCTTAATCATTTATCCCGATAAATTCTTTCGACAATTAATTGTCAGAACCATAAGCTTTTGATTTTCAGTTCGTAAAATTTTTAAACATACTCTAAACTATTCTAAATCAATTATTTAACCAATGTAACATCTCCTTCATATAACTCGGTGGAACCATCAATAAATTCAATTTCTGCAAACCATGCAAAAACGGCAGCATTGACAATTTCACCTCTATGAATGCCATCCCATCCAAATTGAGGATCGTCTGGTTGGAAGTCATAAAATTCATGAACAGTTTCCCCCCAGCGATTGAAAACTAAGAATGACTTAATTTTTGCGACACTCCTGTTGTCTGAATATATCATAAAGACATCATTTGTGCCATCGCCATTTGGACTGAAGCTATTTGGAATGTATACATTGCGTTCTTTTTTCACTCTAATCAGAATAGGCGCTTTGGAAGTACAGCCATGTTCGGTTGTAATCGTAACGGTGTAAACAGTTGTTTCAGTTGGATTTGCAACAGGATTGAGGCAATCGGTACAACTCAAACCAAATGCAGGTGTCCAGGTGATATTTGCAATTTCATTTTGAGGTACATTACTCAATGCGATAATCTGGTGCTCATCGCCCCATGAAATTTCAACTTCAGGAGTTACATCTACATCAACCTGAGCGGGAGTGACTAATGTGGCTGTCTCATTGTATTCACAACCATTTGCATCCTGAACAATGATATCATAAGTTCCAGAAGCAACATTTGTGAAAAACGAACCAGTTTCATAAGTTTGTCCACCGTCAATAGAGTAGAGGTATGGAGAAACACCACCTACTACAGAATTAATAGAAATTGCACCTTCGTCGCCAAAACAGAATGGCTGGTTAAGGAACAATTCTGCTTCTGGGGCATCTTCTATGATTTCTACTTCATCTGTTGATGTACAACCGTTATCAGAATCCGTAACAACAAGGAAGTAAGTTCCACCTGAACTGATGTTTGGCGTTCTGGTATCACTACCGGAGGTGATATCGCCATCAGAAGTAGTCCAGGAATAGAGGAAATTAGGTCCATTGGAAGAACCAGTTCCATCTAATGCCTGCACGTCATCCCAACAATTTCGCACAAATCCATCACCAGCATCAGCGGTTGGTAAATCCATATCCTCACCTACTACAACTTGTTCTGTTTCTGTACATCCATTGATGGTATTGGTGACCAATAGGATATAGGTACCTGTTTGATCAACCTCTGGCATCAGTGTTGTATTTCCATTTAAAATATTGCCGTCGGCAGTTGTCCATTCATAATCAAATGCAAAACCTGCACTAGAACCATTTCCATCAAGGGTTACTACTAATTCTGTACAAGTTATAGGCTCCGGATTGGCTACGACAACATTCGGTGGAGTCATGTCTGAAGTAACTGTTACCACATCATTGTCACTACAACCATTTAGAATATTGGTAACAACTAAGGTGAAATCACCAGAGCTATTTATAGTAGGTGTCAAGGAATCATCCCCAATAATGGCTCCTGGACCAGTCCATTGATAAATGAAGTTAGGACCTGTACTTGATCCCGCCCCATTCAAACTCAAAGTAGGATTGGCACAGGTTATTTGTACTCCATTTCCTGCTTCCACATCAGGAGGTGTAATATCATTGGTTACCGTAACATTAGAAGTGCTGGAACAACCATTGGTTAAATCCAATACAATCAATTGATAGGTACCAATAGAACCAACAGTTGGGGTTGGCGTATCGCCTCCACTGATAATAACACCGTCTACTGTATTCCAAACATATGCAAAATCAGGACCTTGGCTTGATTGAGTCCCATCCAATTGAACCTGAGTCAAACTACAAGTAATTGGTTGATTAGAGACTGCAGAAGCAGTAGGTACATCATTACTCTGAGTGACTTCAACCTGGTCTGTAGAGGTACAACCTGTCCATGTATTGGTTACAAGCAATTCATAGACTCCGGAAGCATCAACAACAGGGTTAGGGGTGTTTTCACCACCTACTATGTTACCATTTGAAACTACAGACCACAAGTACGTGAAATTTGGACCTGCACTGGAATTGTTTCCACTTAATGACAAGAATGTCGTGCTACAAGTTAATTCCATGGATGGTCCAGCTTCTGAAATTGGTGGTGCTACATTTTCATTAACAATAACACTGGCAGAAGAACTACAGTTATTGTTTGAATTGAAAACAGTTATGATATAGGTACCAGGCAAATCTACCCAGGCCGTAACTCCATCAGTGCCAGAAACAATGTTTCCGTCTGGAGTTGTCCATTCATAGGTAATACCAGGACCCTGGTCTGAAGGTGTTCCATCCAAAACAACTGCTGTAGTGGAGCAGGTTAATGTATCAGATGGTGCAACAATCGCTATAGGTAAATCATCATCCTGTGTAATTTGTACAGAATCTACCTGAGAACATCCACTCACCATATCAATTACTTCAACAAAGTACATTCCAGGTGCTGTAACAGTAGGATTGACAACATTTGTAGGTGAAGAAAATACCCCTGTTGGTGTTGTCCAGTTGTAAGCAATGTTTTGACCAGTTGAACCAGATGCATCTAAAGTTAATTCGGAAACTGAACAAGATAGTTCCTGGGTACTACCAGCTTCTGGCGTTGGTGTATCAAAATTTTGATCAATAACCACCTGGTCTATGGTGGCACAACCGTTCAAGAGATTGGTTACCTCTATTACATATGTACCAGCAGCACTTACTTCGGGATTTACAGTATCATCACCAGACTCGATTGTTCCATCAATGGTTTCCCAATCATAACCATAAATAGGTCCATTTGAGGAATTACTACCATCTAGAATAATTGTTGGATTGTAACAATTAACAATATCTGGTGCACCAGCATCTGCATCAGGGTACTCAATATCTTCTGTAACGATTACTTGTGCAGTAGCAGTACATCCATTTGTAATGTCAGTCACCAGCAAATCATAGGTACCTGGAGCATTGACATTTGGAAGCAAAGTATTTTGACCACTTACAAAACTTCCGGTAGGGGAAGTCCAGGAATATTCAAAATCTCCACCAATACTCGATTGGGTACCATCAATTACAACGAAATCATTGGCACAGGTAATTTGTGGAGGATCAACAGCTAATGCTTCAGGATCCTGAATGTTTTGAGTAATATCAATTGTTGTAGAACTTCCACAACCATTTTCATTATTTATAATACTAAAAATGAAGCTACCTGGTTCAGTTACAGAAGCCACTAATGAATCAGGATTTGTAATTTGAATTCCAGTTAGACTTGTCCATGAATAAGTGAAATCTCCATTTGTGGAAGATCCTGTACCATCCAAATTAATAGTTGGATTTGCACAGGTGATTTCACCTCCAATAGCCTGAACTGTTGGGTCCAAAATGTCCTGAGTCACAAGCACACTTGCAGTATTTTGACAATTATTTTGTTCATCTGTAATACTCAATGTATAGGTTCCAGGAGCATCTATTGTGGGTGTCAAGGAGTTTTCTCCTAAAACAATATTCCCATCAATAGTTGTCCATTGAATGTCGATATTTACACCTGCAGTCGAGGCAGACCCGTCTAGTGTGAATTCTTCCAAATCACAGTTCAATATATCCGGATTCGCTATAATTGCCTCAGGTATATTCGCATCCTCATCAATAACTACACTTGCAGAAGCGGTACACCCATTGTCTGGGTTAGAGACGTTTATGACATATGTTCCACCGGCATCAACAACAGGATTGGCCGTATCAGATCCGGAGACAAAGCTTCCATCATTGGTCGTCCATTGAATGACCAAATTACCATTACCAGTAACTGTTCCATCAAGTATAACCTGAGGATTGGAACAATCAATAAAGAATGACTGTCCAGCATCCGCTGTCGGCAATTCATTGTCCTCTGTAACAACCACTGAAGCTGTGGAAGTACAATTACTTGCTGTATTTGTAATCAATAAGTCATAAGTTCCCGCAGTATTGACAGTTGGTGTCAATGTGGAATCTCCAGAGACAATCGTCCCATCCTGGGTGGTCCAGGTGTAAACCAGTGGTCCATTACCAGTCGAATTTGTTCCATCAATGGTTATTTCCAGTGCGGTACATGTAATTAAATCAGGTGTTGCAATTTGCGCATCAGGTGTATCCATATTTTCTGGTACCAATACTGAAGCGGATTCTTCGCAACCACTATCATTATTCAGGATGGTCAAATCATAGGTGCCTCCGGCATCGACCTCAGGAGTCAAGGTGTTTCCACCAGAAACAATAGAACCATTAGAAGTGGTCCAGGTATAGGTATAGTTACCATTATTACTTGAGTTTGAACCATCAATCGTTATGCTTGGAAATTCACAATTGATCTCCTGTGGAGGACTAATTTGTGCTGTTGGTAAAATTGTGTCCTCATCAACGATTACTGTGGAAATAGCTTCGCATCCATTTGCCTGATCCGTAACGGTCAATATATATTCACCAGGTTGATCAATTACAGGTGTCAGTGTAGATTGACCAGATACAAAATTTCCTCCATTTGTTGTCCAGGTAAAAATAATGGTTCCGCCTGAACTTGAATTAGAGGCATCTAAAGTCAATTCTGAAGCTGTACAATCAATTGTTTGATCATCTCCACCATCTGCAATTGGGACATCTGAATTTAGATCAACCACAACCGTATCTAGAGCAGTGCATCCATTATCGGTGTTTGTTACTACTATTTCATATAGTCCTGCTTCACTTACTTCAGGAGCCAAGGTATTACCACCTGAAACGATGGTTCCATTATTGGTTTGCCAGTTATAAGTGATATTGATGCCAAGTGTAGATCCGGTCCCATCTAGAGTGACGGTGTTGGCAGTACAAGATAACAATTGGTTTGGTCCAGCTTCTGCATCTGGATTGGTGAAATCTTCAGGGACCACAATAGTTGCTTCTGCTGTACAGCCATTATCTTCATCTGTAACTAACAAGTTGTAGGTTCCAGCTGAATTTACTACAGGGAATAAGGTTCCATTTCCATTGACAATAAAACCATCACTTGTATTCCAGTCATAGGTAAAATTGCCATTTGTGCTAGAAGCTGAACCATCCAAAGTGACTTCGATATCATCACAATCGACTTGTTCAGGATCTTCAATGGCGGCAGTTGGCAAATCTTCATTTTGAATGACGATTGTGACATCTTCTTCGGTACAACCGTTATCCAAATCAGTGACTACCAAGGTATAAGTACCTGGTTGATTCACCTCTGCAGTGCTTCCATTATTTCCTCCTATAATTCCCGGACCAGACCACTGGTAAGTAATATTACCTCCAGTGGATGAGCCATCTGAATTGACCGTCGTGGTTTGATTCAGACAATCTATCAAACCTTCGGTATCTGCCACAGCAATTGGCGGAATCATGTTGTCATCTATATAGACTTCTGCTTCAGAAGTACAATTCGATTCATCTGTCACAGTAACCTGATAAAACCCGGAAGGCACATCTGCTATGATGGAACCTGAGTCGCCATTACTCCAATTATAGCTATAAATAGGAGTTCCACCATTTGCCAGAACTTCTGCTGAACCACCATTTGGATTGTTGCAATCTGGTGTGGTTAATTGAACAGCCTGGGCATCCAGCTCCGGAGCTTCTTCAATTTCGGCTTCCAGTTCAAATTCACAATCTGTGTCATCAATTACTGTAATTCCATAAACTCCAGCGGGTAAATTTGTAGCAATATTTACGGTATCAGGTAAACCGATGTCCCATAGATAGGTAAATGGTGGGACCCCGGAAAGTGGAGTTACCGTAATAGTGCCATTCGCCTCACCAAAGCAACTCACATTAGTTGCCTCGTATTCTACATCCATTGGGATTTCCTGAACCTGAAAAAAACCGGCACCAATTCCGGGACACAACCCATTTCCATTGGTAACGCTAAATATTTCAAATTGTCCAGTGCCATAAACCGTATAGGTATATGGTGGGAAATCACCTGGATTAATCACCAGGGGCGGACTCAAGGGTGAACCATCCTGACTGATGACAATTTCCACTGGTAAGGAACTAAGCGGAGTAATACTAGAAATGACCAGTTCAGTTTCGGCGGTTGAGGCATCACAAACGATTTGTACATCTGAATCCAATTCTGCTAATGCAATAGGATAAACAGTTATAGTTGAATTTGCTTCTGCTGTCGAGCCGCAAAAATCAGTAACTGTTACAGAATAAGTTGTCGTTTGGGATGGCGCAGCTACCAAAATTGGATCTGTCGAACCATCACTCCACACATAGGTGTATATCGCCGGATTTTGGATTCCTCCTGTTATGGACGGCTCAAGCACGACCGCCCCTCCCCCACAGAGCTCTTCATCCAGGAGAGAGGCTTCGACGGGCGGCGGTTCCTCTATCCAGAGTATGACTTCGTCGGCCGTACAACTGCACGGGTTATCAAGTGTGAGAATTATACTTTCTGCCCCTTCAATTATGGCATCTGAGAATACTGCTACAGGTAACAAGAAAGAAGTTGCTCCAGGTGGAATAATTACAACACTTGGTAGCGGTTGGTAATCAACTCCAGGAGTAGCAGTACTGGAAGGTTCTACCGTGATATTAATGGTAATCAACGAATTGAGATTAAACCCAACTCGTTCAAATAGAAAACCTCCATCAGGGCAATCTTCATATATGGTATTGGTTCCGGTAATTGCAGAGAAACCTTCTGCAGAGGCAGTTCCTCCTGCATTAAATGATCCGGCGCCAAGGAAAACGGCAGTATCATAAATCCCATCTCCTACATCTGAGCAAACTAATTTGATGTGGTAGGTTTCGCAGGGGATTACGGCTGCAGTCGCAACGATAACTGAGGTATATCCATCAAATTGAAAGTTTGGATTTACCATTCCACCACAGGAACCATCATTTGGAATGAAAAATGAACTGTTCTGCCCAGGGTTTACGGTATTAATTGTAATCGGAGTGGCACCACCTGGCACTACTCCAATGTTAATTCCATTATTTGAAAAAGGGCCAGAAATACCAGGTCCACTTATGAAGAAACCAAAAATATCATTGAATTGAGAGCCTACCCATTCACAATACTCCTCAGAGGCAAAAACAAAAAGGAAATCCATCGTAGGAATAGTAGGAGTAAAGTCAAATTCAATACCTTCTGTATCAAAGGTAGGGTGACCACCTGCGTAGATGCCTAAGTCTGGATCACCCCCAGGCCCTCCCATATTATTACCAGCAGAACCACTATTATTAGGTCCAGTGGCATTGGTAATATTTCCGGTAGAAAGAATTACACCATCAGAGAGACCAAAAGATCCACCTGAAAACTGCCCTCTTCCTTCCTGAGGTCCAATTCCTGAAACATTGGTAACATCAAAACAATTGCCACCAATAAAGACATCTTCAATCAATGATTGGTCGGAAGCCTGTGCCACCGAAAGCATAAATTCTTCCATGAAGGAATTGTCCTTTTTGCAAGTTTGACAACCAATAGAAACATAGGTTTCCTCAGTACACATTCCTGCATGGTAGGTAAATTCTTGGCATGCTGCAGTGGCTACAAACTCGAAAGTTTGCCCAAGTTCATGGCCTTTCATGGAGACCAATGGACTGCATTGTTCGCCCTTGACAGCAAATATTTTATAAGTCTGTCCGGGAATCAAATCGCAGAACTGCATTTGTTGACTCATCCCTTCGGGTTTGACTAAAAATCTGCCCCTGTTTTCGTCACCGACATAGAGTGTTTCTATATCGCTGAAGATTTCAGTGCTTTGATTTTCAGCCGCCTCTCCATTGGGAGGATTTTTGTCGGGCGTGAAATTCAAAAAGAAAAACACTAAGAGGAGTAATAGTGCTCTCATCTGCATTACTTTTTTGTTAAGAAATAATTAAATTCAAAGTTATTCATTTTGTGGGGATTCTAATAAAATGCCACCAATTCGTTTATCACACGTCTTTCATTTGGCAATTTTTATAACTCAAAGGGTTTAGGTTCTCTTTTATTTTCCTGATAATTATCATGGATGTATTATGAATCACTATCAATCTTTTTCACCCTATTTTGAAAAAATCATAAAAATTAATTTCTGGATACAAACTTATTTTTCCCAAAACTAATTTAGAAAAGAATAGATTCGAGCGGGTGATTTTTTATTCTGAACCAGTATAAAGCCTTTATCCTTGTGATTGTATTGTTTTCCAACATGAAGGGAAATCTGCCTTTTCCTCCAATTTTCTGGCAGACTTTGTAGCGGAAAGAAAATAGGATTGCTAAGGTAGAGAATATATTGGTATTGACAAAATTCAAAGACCATAGATTCTTTTTCAGCTTTTTGGTTTTTCAGCTTAAAAAACGCTTAAGCATCACTACATTTTACCATATTTGCCGATCATTTTGTTATTGAAAAAAATACTGAAAATGAAATTAAATTTAGACATCAAAGTACCTTCTAAAAAGACGTGGTTAAAAGCAGTTATGGATGATTTTGATTCTTTTTTGCAAGACCATGCAGACTGCGAGAGAAAGGCATCTGCAATGGCAATGAGTTTTGTTGCAAAATACCCCGATCGTGTTGAAATTATTCCTGATTTAATTGAAACTGCAGTGGAGGAATTGGAACATTTTCAACAAGTCTATTCTTTGATGGAAAAAAGAGGTATTCAATTGTTGCATTCTATTGGAGGAGACCCCTATGTTCAGGCTTTGGTAAAAAAATGCCACTCGGGAAGAAGAGAGCGTTTTTTGGATCGATTGTTAGTCGCCTCAGTTGTAGAAACCAGGGGTGCCGAGAGATTTAGAATGGTTTCTGAAGCCCAGAAAGATGAAGAATTGTTTCGATTTTATAAAAACCTTTGGGTTTCAGAAGCAAAACATGGGCATATCTTTGTAAAAATGGCCTTGAATTATTTTGATAAAGAAGAGGTATATCCAAGACTTGAATGGTGGGTGGAGCAAGAATCTGAGGTTATTGAGGGATTAGAGATTAGGCCGGCATTGCACTAAAAAGGGAAAGTAATTGGTCCCAATTAACCCGTAAAATGGGACCAATTACCTGGAGAAAATTAGAACCTGGCTGATGCTCCTAAAAGAACATTTAACCCATAGGTAGGGTAATATCTCCACCGTTGCCTTTTATTGTCCAACAAGTTGTTGAGTTCAAAGAATACTCCAAAATTGTCAGCAAGAAAATACTCGGCTCCAAAACTTAAATCAAACAAGGAGTTGAGTGTTTCGGCAGTCCCATCGGCTTGTCTAAATGGAACACCGTTTTCCATAAACAACTGTCCCTTTACCCTCAATTTCTCATCCATCAATTTTACAAATAATGCCCCATTTATTTGTATTCTGGGAAGATGCCAGGCTTTTATTTCATTGTCCATATCATAGACATTATAATTGGCAGTTCCCACCAATTCAACACTTTTTGAAATATTGGCTTTTATTGACCCACCGATTGAAAGAATGTTTCCATCATCGTATAGTACTCTAAAGGTTCGATGGAGTGGGTTCGGAGGTAAACTGTCAACCACAAAAGTTGCCAATGTATCCACTGTTTTTACCCCAATTCTTGCTAGGTATTCAAAGACCTTGACATTGCCTTTTATTCCTCCATAGTATTCAAAATATTTGGTGTTCTTTATGGTAAGTGCAGGAAAACGATAAGAAACAAAATTGTTGTAATCGGATAAAGAACGATAGGTGTTTTTTTGTAAATCACCTGTAGCTCCTCCAAAAACTGCTAATTCACTACCAGTCAAATTCACAATTGCCTCTATGTCAGGGAAGAAATTGAAATCATCATTATTTGCTACCAAATTCAACCCCAATTTGGCCTTGAACATGTCTCCGTGATAAGTAAATGCAGGTTGGAAGTAATAGTTGTTCAACTTCTGTTTCATGGTGTCGCTGTAAGTGGTAAAATCTGCAGCGATGTTGAAATCGAAGGAATGAGCACCTCCTATCCATTTGGTAGCATCCAGAAATAATTTAAAACCATCTTCTGAAGTCGCAAAATTGTCTTGATGATTGTAATATTCAAAGCCGGCAGCATAATTTATATCTCCGACATTTTCTACGCCATTAAATATCTTGGCGTTTATATCAATGGTATTAAATTTTTGTTGTACGTCGGAATCTTTTACTCCAGTTGTGTCACTATCGTCAAAATTATAACCGTAATAATGGAATTTATTTGAGCTGTATTTTACATCTCCTCCAACTGCAAATCCTTGGTCAAAATAATAAGTCACATTTCCCCCGACGCCTACCGTTCTGAATTTTTGATTTTCCACTTCATCTCCTGTAAAATTTCCTGAATGGTATTTCAATTTTAAACCGACATCGTATTTTTCTTCTACAAATTTACCATAAGAGCCTTCTCCCAGAAAAGTAGTTGGTAACCCGGCACCTAATCTTAAAAAAGCATTGTAAACATCTGGCAAATCATCTGGTCTCATGGCCAAGGGTCGAATCTTTGGAGCGGGATATTCCACATTTAATTGATGGGTCTGTGGAATTTGATACGTCTGCAATTGAGTTGATGTATCCAGAGGAGGCAATTCTGGATCAATTGGTATTTTTTCGGTTTCTTCCAATTGTGCTTCAAAATTTTTGATAACCTCAACCTGCTCCGTTGGAAGCCCCTCTTGAGCATAAATACTAAAAGAAAAAACGATTAGTAAGCAGGCTATATTGAAAATTATTTTTGTTGTATTCATGATTTTAAATTGGTTTGAAGTAATCAGTTCTGACTTGAATAGTCAAAATAACTGAGACCCAAGATTTTGAAATTCAGATCAATTATTGACCACCTTCGTCTTCGTCAATCAAAAATTTATCATCGTCTGAACTTCGATCCAAGCGACTAGATTCAGCAGATTGGGCTTCCAACCTTTTTAATTTTGCTTTTGCGATAGCTACCAATTCATCATCACCATCAAAATTTTCTATAAGTGCTTCAAGTGCAGCTTTGGCATTAAAATAGTCATTTTGTTCAGCAAAAATATCGGATAATAAAATCACGCTCTTGGCAACCCAATAAGGATGATTGGAGCTTTCCTTATTTGCATTGATGCAAAGTTCCTTTGCAGTTTCTAAATCTCTTTGGATGTAATAAATATTTGCAATCAAATACCTTGCTTCAGCTGTTTGTTCATTGTCACTCAATTGCTTAACTTTTCTAAACGCTGCTAAGGCAGTATTGTAATCCTTTTCATCAAAAGCTACTTTTCCGAGATAAAAATTGGCGGTAGCAATTTGTTCATTGGAAGCGGAAGGGTTTTGTGCTACCTGTCTTGCAAGTCTGGTGACTGCAGCTGCATTATTGGTACGATATGCTGAACGCAGTGCTCCTAATTGAGCTTCAAATCGCATATCAGAGTTGATTGCTGCTTCTTCCAATTTATTGTAATAATTAAAAGCTTTCGAAAAATCTTGCTCATTGTGATAAGCAATTATGGCAGCTTTTTCCAAGGCCTTTACATAATAACGACTTTGACCTTTGTTTACAACCCAATCATAATCTTTCAAAGCTTTGGAGTAATTCTTCAAAACGGTATAGGATTCTCCTCTATGATAATGAGCAATTAATAAGTTTCGACCATTTGGAAATTTTCTGATGTAATCTGTAAATCCATCTATAGCGCGATTATAATCGCCATTCTCGAACGCCGATTCAGCTGCATTAAAGTTGAGCGTATCCCTTCCCAAGTTGTCCATTTTGAATCCTGGTACAGTCTCTAAAAATGCAGCAAACCCATCAGGATCTCCCAAATCATCTATATATATTTCTTCCAAAGCAGTCATAGCTGCGTTTGCTTCGCCTACTTCAGGGTTATTGGACAATACCTGCTTGTAAAAATTGATAGCTGTCTGTGGACTTCCTTGATTATAGGTAATCAAACCAAGTCTTAGAAGTGCGGGGTTAACTAGATTTGAAGAAGGATAATTGGCAACCAAATCTTTCAATGGGTCAAGTGCTTTATTGAATTGTCCAATTTCCTGATAGGTTATACCCAAATGGAACAATGCATCATCTGCGTATTCAGAATTCGGATGATTGTCAATCAAATTTTCAAGCGCAATCATCTTTTCTGTTGTCCTGCCTCTCAATCCCTCAATCAATGCTTTTTGGAAAATGGCATATTCAAATCCTGCAAATCCCCCATTTATCGCTTCATTGTAAAATTTTACAGCGTCCCGGTATTTATTTCTTTTAAATAAACAATCTCCAGCTCTTAAAGTAGCGTCTCCCAAAAGGTCTTCCTTCACAGCTCTATTCCTGATAAACATGGAATTGCGTTTAATCCCTGCAACTGCATCCTGAAAATAACCCAGGGCACTGGGATAATTTTTTTGCTTTAAGAAATTATAACCTTGTAAATAGTTGGCGGTGAAAACAGAAGATTCATCTGGTAAATTTTTCAAACCTTTGGAAAGGGTTAAAAATTGATTTAACAGACGCTTGCTTTCGTTGTACTGCTCTTTATTATGAGCAATATCTCCGAGCCAATAGGTGGCAAGGGCTTTGTATTTTTTATCAATTGGAGTATCCAGAGATTTTTCAAAATGATCTTTTGCTTCATCAATATCCCCTTCTTTATACAATTGTTGTCCACGGAAATAAGCTACTTTTTGATACGCTTCTCTCAGTTGTGGAGTTTTATTCGGCATGTCTTCCAAAATCTTCAATGCCCTGGCATAGTCACGGGTATTTAGGAAAATATCACTCATGATTTCCTGAGCTTCCATGTAGTATTTGGAGCCGGCATTAAATTTTTGAAGTGCGATCAAAGCATCCCTGTCAAATTTTAGCTCATAGGAAAGCTTGGCATAATTAAACAAAGCGTCTTCTTTGATATCTGGATCAAAGTCCATCCTGGAGGCCTTCCCAAAAGCATTTCGAGCAGCAGATTTATTCTGGTTTTTTAAATAGCAATCACCCAAGTAATATAGTGCATATTGCACCATTTCTGTATTTTCTGACTCTAATTGCTGCAGATTCTTTATGGCTTTGGTGTATTGACCAGTCGAATATTGAGCAAAACCGATTTGATAAAATTCCTCCGCTTTTAATTTACCTGAACGCTCAGCATATTCTTCTAAAAATGGCAAGGACTCTTCGTACAAGCCTTTTTCAAAATAGGCTTGCCCAACCAATTGATTCATCTCTTTTTTTCTTCTTAACTCGGGATCCCGTAATTTGGGTTCACCATAAGAAATGACCTCATCAAACTGACCTTCAGCAAAATAAATTTGAGCGATATAATAAGGAACATGAGGTTTGTATTTTCTGGATCTTTCTACCAAACGGAAAGATTTAATTGATTCATCGTAATTTCCAAGAAAGAATTCACACAATCCTAAATAGTAATTGGTGGGGTAATAATATTCATTTTCAATATGCTTAACCTCACTGAAGTTGTTTTTGGCTTCGCTAAATTTTCTTTTCACAAAAAACGAATAACCCATTTTGAATCGAACTTCAGAGCGTTGTGCATCTGTCAATTCCCAGGATGGAATTTGGGAAAAGAACTCAATCGCTTTATCGTATTTCTTAGCATTGTAAAAATAGTTGGCAACTTCTATAAGTGCTTGATTTGCAATGGGATCTGGTTGATATTTTCGAATAAAATCCAAAATTAATTTTTCTCCATCAGGCAAATCCATTCTAACAGCAGACTTTGCATAACCCAATTCCGCCCTGGTTTTGAGCATTTGAGATTCTGGTTCATTGGTTGGAAGTAATAAGTTCATGGCTTTACGGTATTCCTGCCGGGCGTTGGCAAAAAGACCTTTCGCATAAAAATCTTCTCCCTGTTTGTAAGCCAAATTTGCATCTGTAAAAACAGTGGTTTTTTGAGCCAAAAGTCCATTGGCTGTAAAAAACACCGCAAAAAGGAACATGAAATTTTTAAACTTCATAAAAGTTGATTTGAAATGTGTGAATTGGAAAAATTCAATGTTTAAAATGTATATTTCCTTTATGAGAAAATACAATTTTATCGAACCCTCATTGGGTGCGAAATTATAAAATTTTTGATAGACCCTGATTTTGAATGCTATCCAAAATAGCCATTAATTATAAAGACTACTTTTACAAAAAAAAGACTTCTATATTGATTGTTTCCGGGTTTTTTGTTCAAAAGAACAACTAAAGGATGCTAATGGAAAGTAAAGAAATTGCTATGTCACATTTTTGAGTTATCTAATTTTTTAACACCTGTCTGGAGAGGTACTTTTGAGCTGGTTGAAAGAAATACTAAACGATTTTACTCCATAAAAATTATTCCCATTCTTTCATTCCTTTATCGGCATAAGCATTCCAAAACTTTTTTTAATCCCTTTTCAAAACAGAATGATAATGATTCGGCTAAATTTTTTGGATATATAAATATCCGAAACCAGACTCAAGTCATAACCATGAATGCAACCGAAAATCAAGCAACCAAGCTCAGTTATCCCATTGAAGATGTAAAAGAAAATTTATTCAAAGCCCTCATTCAGCACAATCTTCAAGCAGTAGCTTTGGTAGATCAGGAATTGCGTTTCGTAACCGCCAATTCTTCTTTTTGCAATTTGCTGGGTCTCCCAGGAAATAATCGCCTCAACCAATTTCATGTCAACGTACTGCCTTTTTCAAGTGATCCAAAATTTAATGACCTACTTCAAAGTTTGGTAACCAATCAAATTCCTCAATTTGAGATAGAAACTTCATTTAAGGCTCTTGATAATCGCGTTAAATACTTGAAATTGAGGATGGTTAGTTTGTGGGATTTAGGAGTTTTTATGGGAGGAACCTTGTTTTTGGAAGATATCACTCAACATAAAGAAGCTCAAAAATTATTGGAAAAGACTATTTACGATCTAAGACAGAAAAACAGTGATTTACAGACCTATATCCAATCAAAACTCCAATTGGAAAATTTTGCTTATTTGGCTTCTCATGATATGAAAGAACCATTGAGAATGATTGGTAACTTTTCTCAATTATTAGAAAAACGGTATGGTGATCAACTCAATGAGGACGGAAAAGAATACTTGAAGTATATTGTAGGCGGTGTAAAAAATATGAATTTGTTCATTAATGACTTATTGGAATACTCCAAATTAGATAGTCAGGAGCCGAAAATAGAAAAAATAATTATAGAAAATATTTCCTTCTTATTAGCTAGAGAATTTAATGGTTCGATTAAAACATCAAATGCAAATATCGTTTTTGGAGACATGCCAGTTTATATTTTGGGATGTCGGGAAAAAATAAAAAGTCTCTTTTCCCATGTAATTTCCAATGCTTTAAAATTTAGAGACGAAGATCAAATGGCAGAAATACATATTTCCGGAAAGGAAGAAAATGAATACTGGAAATTTGAAATTCAGGATAATGGTATAGGAATAAAAGATGAGTTTTTTGAAAAGATATTTTTATTATTTAAGAGATTGCACCCAAGAGATAAATATTCAGGCTCTGGAATTGGTTTGGCGTTGTGCAAGAAAATTGTAGAACAGCACAAGGGTGAAATATGGGTGGAATCCAAATTTGGGATTGGGAGTAAGTTTTGTTTTAGAATAAAAAAACCATTTAAGGAATTGATTTGAAAAAATCGGTTTTTTCAAGTTTGATAAAAAAGCCTGGTTGAAATTCTCAACCAGGCTTTTTTATTCCATATTTCTGTCCTTATCTAAGTAAGGTTACGTCTCCTTCAAATATCTCTACGATACCATCAATGAATTCAATTTCTGCAAACCAAACAAAAACATTTGGATTGAGCAGTTCTCCGTTAAAGTATCCATCCCAACCATGAGCAGGATTATCAGGCTCAAAATCATAATACTGATGAACCGTTTCTCCCCACCGATTGAATACCAGGAAGGAATTGATTTTCGCGACACTATTTCCTGAATAGATTTGTAAAATGTCGTTTGTTCCATCTGAGTTGGGAGAAAATGCATTGGGAACGTAAACCGGTCTGTCCTTTCGAACAAAAATTGTCAAATCATCATTATCGGTGCAGACACCATCCTGAACATTCAAACTCAATGTAATTTGCTCACTTGGTGTTAAATAAAATGATTGGCAGGTATCACAAGGTACAGCTTCATTAGGATCCCAGATGACTGCATCGAGTGAGTCAAATGGTAAATTGATTTGAACGGAAATCAAAATACTATCGCCCAAATTGATAAAGGGATCATCACCTGCAAATTGACCAATGATTTCTACTTCCAACTGGTCTGGCTGTCCAATAGTTAAGGGTAATTCAACTTCACAACCCTTTGAGTCTCTACAAATAATGGTGTATTGACCAGCACTTAAATTCGTAAAAGTCGTTTGATCTGTAAATGCACCGCCATTAATTGAGCAGGTATAAGGAGGTGAACCACCAGTAATGGGAGCAACAGAAATAAAACCATCATTCGCTTCAAAACAACTCAAATCAGAAAAAGACAATGCGGGTATTGGCGCTGAAAGATCAACCTCGACCTCCACTTCATCCTCTGCTGTACAACCTGTTAGATTATTGGTGACAAGCAAGTTATAAGTGCCTGCCTCTGAGGAAGTTGTATTGATAGACCCAGAATTGGCGACATTTCCACCAGTCCACAGATAAGTGAAATCTCCCTGACTTGTTCCTGTTCCGCCTAATTCAGCAACCGTATCATCACAATTCAAATTTTGATCTTCTCCTGCATCAGCTTCTGGCAATGGATTGATGATTACCTCGACATCTGTCGAAACCACCGGACATGGTGCATTGGGAGTAATTGTGTATGTAAAAGTATAAGTACCTTCCGCTTGCCCGGTTGTATTAAAGGTATTCCCAATTGGAAAATTGTTCTGGTCAGTCCATTGCCCTCCTGGATCTGCTCCAATGAGCATCAGGTCAAGATTGATATCCTGGTTTTCATCTTCACAAACTGCAATGGGACTTCCTGCTGTTCCCGCATTTGCTGGTATACTCAAATCAATAATCACATTGCCTGAGGCAGGATTGAAACATTGGATATCTGCACTAATTAAGGAAGTGATAGCGACCAAACTCAAATCCAACTGGGAGCTTGGCGATACAGTTATTGTAGTATCATTGCTGAAAACAAATAAAGATTGAGGCGTTCCATTTTCAAGATAATCAATTTGATAAGGAGGTGCTCCAACCATTGAGAATGATATTTGAGCATCTTGTCCTTCACAAATTGTAGTGGTTCCAGAAATTGCAACAGTTGGATTAGGATACCAAAATACTGGGGTACAATTACTTATCAGAAAACAATCGTCGTTTGGATCTGGGCTTCCAGTTCCATCATCATCCCCTGCAACTGCACATATATAATAGCTTAACCCGGTATTCATATTTGCAGGATCAAAGGAGAAAGTAGGTTGGTCGCTGGTTGCAATTGCTGTATTATAGGTTCCACCTTGATCTGTATGAAGCATAAAACCTAGCACATCATTAGCATCCAATACTTCATTGCTGTTATGGAAAGCTGTAATGGGCTCAGTTTCACAGGCTGCTGCCAAAGATCCATCCATTGTTCCGGGAAAAGTGATACAAGTACAAACTGGAGCATCTCCCGCCACCAATACTGGACCACAACTAAAACCATCATCTATTTCGAAGAAATAATTTTGATTGATATCAATTTCATTACTTGTAAAAATATTTCCATTTAGCGTTCCTGAACCTGGTGGGTTAACAACTATATCAGGGCTGGTGGTCAATATCTCAAAGCTGACCGTATAACCAGTATTGGTATCATTACAAGCCTCATCGATGAGATTAAAATCAGGAGGATTATTTACGATTACAGAGGCTGCACCACTAACAGTTGCAGCGCAATTCTGATCCTGCATCTCGACAAAAACAAAATCAGTTCCCATTGTTGGTGATAGGGTAGTCATAAATACCAGATCATTGGTCACCTCAGTAACCATGTTTCCTGAAACTGCATCTTCATATACGAGGGTGTAGGGGGCTACACCTCCAGTAATGGTAAATGTCAAATCAATTGTTTCTCCGTTACATATGGTTCCCCCGCCGCTTAATGAGGCAGAAGGAATTTCATAGAAAACTACTTCTGTGCAAACATTTGAGAAGGAAACACATGGATCATTAAGGTCTACACAGCCACTTCCATTATCATTTCCTGCCACTGCGCATACATAATAGGTAACACCATAACTCATATTCGCAGGCTGGTAACTAAATTCTGGTGTGCTTGGGTTTGTTGCCAGTGGTACAAAATCTCCATTATGAATAATGTAGCAAAGCACATCATCAGCATCTAAAACATGTCCACCATCATAGGTTGCCATCGCCGGACCTGCACCACAAATATCTTCGCCCATCCCATCCATATCACCAGCGAGGGTTTCGCAATCGCATACAATGATAGGGTCTTCCACAACGATGGGTCCACATTCATTACAATCGTCTACTGAGAAAAAATAACCATCTCCAGTCGGTATTTCATCACTGGTAAAGATGTTGCCTACCAATGTTCCTGCATTTCCAGTTATTTCATAACAACTATCGTCTCCTCCTTCAATTTCGAAACTAACACGGTATGCAGTATTGGTTGGATTACATTCCACCATTAAATTATTGACAGTAGGTGCTGTATTTACAGCAACATCTGCACTTCCGGAAAATGACCCTATACAGTTTTCATCATTTACAGCTTCGAGAACAAAATTGGTCGTAGAATTTGGTGTGACGCTATAAGCGTAAGGACTATTGACGATTCCATCAATGGTTTCTCCATTCACGACGATAGACCATGGAGAATCACCAGTCAGATTTATGATTAAATTGGTTGATTCTCCTTCACAGATTGATTCCTGTCCCATTATTTCAGCTGTGGGAATTTCAAAAAACGTAATTGGCGTTCCCTGTGCAAAAGCAATGCAAGGATCATTAGTATCCACCATTCCAGAACCATCGTTATTTCCGACAATAGTAGAAATATAATAAGTGGTTCCATAATCCATAGTATTTCCATCAAAGCTGAAATTCGGCTCAATGATATTTGTTTGCAGAATAGTTCCTAATGTCAAATTTCCTGTATGGAGAACATGTACGAGTACATCATCACCGTCCAAAAATTCATTTGTATTGTCATAATTGACAAGTACAGGGCCATCACTACATTCATCGACGGCATTTAAATCCATGGATCCAACTTCAGATAAACAATTACAAACGACCTGAGTCTGAGCAACATTTTGAGGATCACAACTATTAGCATCATTCACATCAATGCTGAACCCAGAACTTGCAGGTAATTCATCTGAAGTGAAAATATATGGAGCCGAAGAAGTAGTCATACCTGGGGCACCAGTGACTAAATAACTGGAGGGATCGCCTCCGGAAATCTCGAATGTCACGACATAAGCCGTACTGGTAGCATTACAAGTTACCTGAAGATTACTAACTTCCACGGCAGTGTGAACAGTAACAGCAATTGATCCATCTACTTCTCCTGGGCAATTAACATCAGAAACACCTGTGAGGGTGTAGGAGGTAGTTGTTCCTGGCGTTACATCAAGTAAAAATGGATTGGCATTTATTCCATTAATGGTTTGGATTCCAGTTCCATCATCATAATTCATACTCCATGGACCTACGCCAGTAAAGTCTATACTTAATCCAGTTGTTTCTCCTTCACAAATTGCTACATCACCAATCATAAAGGCAGAAGGTATTTCATGAAAGACTACTGGAGTTCCCTGGGACACATCTAAACAAGGGTCTCCCTGGTCCACGTGACTATTGAGATTATTTCCTGCTACTGCAGAAATATAATAAGTCGTTCCAAAAGACATTCCTTGTTGGAATCCAAAATTTGGGATGCTGTTTGTATCAATGGGGTTGACAATGCTGTTACCAGAGCCTTCATGAAGAATGAATTCAACGATATCATCACCATCTAAAACCTCATCAGTATCATCATAAACTCCGTTAATTGCATCACTTCCACATTGCTCTATTTCAATCAAATCCATATCTCCTACAGTAGTTGTACAATCGCAAAGTACGATGTCATCTACAACTGTTGTAGGGTTACAATCATTTACATCCGTTACTACAAATTCGTAGCCATCTCCATTGGGTATCTCATCACTCGTAAAAATATAGGGTGGCATATCTGCTATTGTCCCAGTATGTCCAGGGATATTGGAAGTAACTGAATAGGAAGATGGGTCTCCACCCGTTATTTCAAAGGTTAAAACATATCCTGTATTGGTTGGGTTACAGGTTGTAGCAATGTCCAAAATGGATGGAGCATCATTTAATTCAATGTTGATTATATTTCCATCTCCAGTATTTTCACATCCATTTCCGTCTAGGACACTCACCAATTCAATGTCACCGACTTGTGCTTCACCAATGGACAATGTAAAGGGGCTTGAACTGATGTTATTTAAATCAGCTTGAGGATCACCATTTACTGTCCAACCTATCGTCCAGTTTGGAGTTCCAGTTAAATTGATAGTTAATTCCACTGTTTCACCACTACCTTCACAAATATCACCGCTTCCAGAAAGTTGTACCGTTGGAAGAGGATTTTCAATTACATTTGCCTGGCCATCTACAATACCATCACAATCAGTGGCGTCATCCACGGAGTTTAGCGTATAAGTTCCTGCAACACCCACAACAGAAATGGTATGTGGACTTGTCATAATATTGTTAATGGTAACTGGTGGATTTGTTCCATCAGAATATTCTATAGTCCAGGGCGCAACACCTGTTAAATCAACTGTCAATTCGATAGGGTCTGAACTGCCAGCACAAAATTCACCACCACCGCTCAGGGTAGCTGTTGGACTTTCATTAACGGTTACTGGGAAACAGATTTGGTCGCTTTCACCACAATCGTTATATGCGGTTACACAAATATTCCCTGAACCTTGACCATTCCAGTCCATGTCAAAACATTCCGTTTCATTTGGAAAAGATCCAGTAGGCGTTTCCCATGTATAATCGACAACATTGGGATCAGGATCAACACAATAGGTTGCCATATTACCATCACAAACTTCAGCAGGACCTATGATAGTTGGGTTGTCTGGATCTGCAGTAATTGCAACAGTCAAACAAATATTTGCACTCATTCCACAAGAATTAGTACACTGAACACATACATCTCCGGTAGATGCACCACTAAAATCAACATCGATGGTTGTGCCATTATCTATGAAAGTAGCTCCTGGAGGTACTGTCCATGTACAAGTGGCGTCAGATGTTGGGTTGGTAATTTCATAAGTAAGCATATCTCCGTCACATGCTTCATCCGCACCAAAAATAATAGGATCTTCAGGGGCTGTTCCTACGATAATGGTAATACAAGTTGGGTCACTGGGACCACAATCATTGTCGGCAGTAACACAAAGCTCTCCACCAAAAGATCCAGTCCAGTCAACTGATACAGTGGTATTATTGATCTCATTAATTGGCTCCCCACCAGGAGTAACCCATGTGTATTCTGTCGCAGTTATGCTTCCTTGGGGAGTAACTGTATAATTTTCTACATCTCCATCACAGACATCTGTTGGTCCATCCAATAGGGGTGGGTCTGGAACTTCAATATTTTGTTCAACTTCTACACAACTAATATCCGTACATATTACCCCATTTCTTTCGTGAGTTATTTCAAGACAATATGTTCCTGGTCCGTCTACCAACGCAATAGGTTGGTCTGTTGGTCCAGCGATACTGGGCCCTGTCCAGTCAAAGATAGTTGTTCCACCAATAGAAATATTGAAGGAAGAACCTGTTCCATCTAGTACTACCTCTGCATTCATACCACAACCTAATTCATCCGGTGGGGCAATGACCGATATTGGATCTAATACAGCTAGATCTACTGTTACGATGCTATCGCAACCCTGCCATCCAGTACATGTTTGAGTATAAATACTTGAGGTGAAATAGGGTGTCCCACAAATATCATATGAATCCGGAGCACAAATTTCTGCCTGGAACATAGGTGTGTTACTCGTGGGAATTAAATTAATTAGACAATTAATGACACTATCACAACCTGTCCAGGCTTGTTGGGTAACCTGATATAACCCAGGGCTGGAGAACGTTTGCCCTGCACAAATTGTCGTACCCCCGATACAAACATTGGCTGTTTCTTGGGTCATAACATCATTGCCAATTGTTACAGTTACACAGTCAATAGGAAGATTTGGACATACTAAATTTGATGCACATAATTGGGCTACTCCAGGTTGAGTCCAATTTACGGTAACATTTGTTGCAACAGGGCTGCCTAGAATGGTTCCAGCAGTTGGAGGTGTTATTGCCCAGCTAGAATTGGCTTCGGTAAAATAATTTCCTACACTGCTTGAAGGAATGCATGGGTCAAATGGAAATCCTTGAATGGTATTTGAAGCACCATTAATAGCATAATCACAAACTGCACCAGCCTGACCGTCCAACATCAAATAATAAACATTTCCAGGAATGAGTCCATTTGCAGTTAAGGTCTGTGTTGTACCCGCATTAATATTACCAAGGCATGGCGATACTAAATTAAAGGTGACACAATTGTCGGGAGTTTCCAAAATTGCCGCCTGAATTCCTGCGCCTGAGGCACAGCTAAGGCACTCTATCTGCATAGTAACGGTAGCAGAGGTAGCCGTAAATGCAAACCACTGGTTGTTTTCAACCGTTGTACACCAAGTTGTGGGTGTAACAATAACTGGTAATGTATTGAGCGAACCCAAATAACAATTCATTGCTTGCGAAGATGGAAGAATACACGCAGCTGCCGGATTATTAGTTGGCATTGGTATTGGGCACGGGACAGTGCTACATTGTGAAAATGAAAAATCAATTGAGAACCACACAAAAAGAGTGGTTAGGGTTACTGTAACGATTCTTTTCATAACCGAGTTTTAAGAGCTGTATTTAAATCTAATTGTTTGTCTATCAGAAGTTTATAACAAAAAGCAAGTTGGATAGAAAGGCTCTATCTGTGCGGATTTCAGATTTGAAGTAACAAATATAGAAGGAAAAAGGAAATTTTTTGAAAGGTGGGGCAAAAAGAAACCAAAAAAAGGGAAAAAATTGGAATGAAAATCAAGTCTAGATTTTCATTCCAATTGTGTTTGTTCTCTACCTTACTAAAGTAACGTCACCCTCATATAACTCGACAATACCATCGATAAATTCTATCTCAGCAAACCATGTAAATACTGCTGGGTTCAAGGGCTCTCCCTTGTGAAGACCATCCCAACCAGCCGCAGGATTATTTGGATCGAAATCATAGTATTGGTGTACTGTTTCTCCCCATCGATTAAAGACAAGGAAGGAATGAATTTTTGCTACACTATTTCCAGTATAAATCTCAAAGACATCATTGGTGCCGTCGCCATTCGGTGAAAATGCATTAGGTACATAAACTGGACGATCCTTTCTGACAAAAACAGTCAAATCATCATTATCGGAGCAAACTCCGTCCTGAACCTGAATACTAATGGTAATTTGATCAGTTGGGGTCAAATAAAAGGATGAACAGGTATCACATGGAATGGCTTCATTTGGATTCCAGACTACTAAATCCAATGAATCAAAAGGAAGGTTGATTTGAGCTGAAATTAAAACACTGTCTCCCAAATTAACAAATGTATCATCTCCCTGGAATTGACCAATAATTTCTACATCCAACTCATCAGGTTGCCCAATACTAACTGGAATTTCAACTTCACAACCCTTTGAATCTCTGCAAATTATGGTATAAGTACCAGCTGTAAGATTTGTGAAAGTCGTTTGATCAGTAAATGCACCTCCATTGATAGAACAAGTGTAAGGAGGAGCACCACCGGTTATTGGAGCCACCGAAATGAATCCATCATCAGCTTCAAAACAACTCAAATCTGAGAAAGTAATAGTCGGTACTGGCGGAGAATTATCTACCGTAATGACCACCTCATCGCTTATTGTACATCCTGTAACATTATTGGTAACGAGAAGATTATAAGTTCCTTCATTAGAAGTAGTTGTAGTAATGGCTCCCGCGTTGGCCACATTACCACCAGTCCAGGTATAGGTAAAATCTCCGGTGCTGGTGCCTGTACCACCCAATTCAGCAACAGTATCGTCGCAATTCAATTGTTGGTCTGGACCTGCGTCAGCTGTTGGTAGTGGATTTATGATTACTTCAACCTGAGTTGAAACCTGAGGACATGGTGCCTGAGGAGTAATAGTATAAGTAAATGTGTAAGTTCCTGCTGCTTGTCCAAAAGTATTGAAGGTGTTTCCTATATCAATGTTGTTTTGGTCTTTCCATTGACCTCCAGCGTCAGCAGCAATTAATAAGTTATCTAAATTAATTGTTTGATTTTCATTTTCACAAACTGCAATTGGACTACCTGCTGTTCCGGAATTTCCAACTGTACTTATGGCAATATCAACGACTGCATTGGCAGTATTAAAACATTGTACTGTAGGACCTACAAGAGAAGTTACGGAAACCAAAGTCATATTATAGGCAGCATTTGGAAATACAGTTATTGTTGTATCATTGCTCCAAACAGTAATGGTTTGTACAGTTCCATTTTCCAGGTATTCAATTTGATGTGGAGGCACGCCTGTTAAACTAAAAGTAATATCTGTGGATTCTCCTTCACAAATAGTAGTTGTTCCAGTAATATCTGCAGTTGGATTTGGATACCAGAAGACGGGTGTACAATTCCCTGTTAAGAAACACGGATCGTTTGGATCTGGATTTCCAGTACCATCGTCATTTCCAGCTGCTACACAGATATAATAGGAGAGACCTGAAGTCATGGTACCAGGATCAAATGAAAAAGTTGGTTGGTCGCTATATGCTAAAGCAGTATTATAATCACCACCAATTTGACCATGTAAATAATATCCTAGAACATCATCCGCATCCAATACCTCATTTCCATTATGTGGAGCTGTGATCTGATCTGTTTCACAGGCAGTTGCCAAAACATTATTCATGGTACCAGGAAAAGTGATACATTGACAAATTGGTGGGTCATCGGCTAAGAAAACTGGTCCGCAACCATTACCATCATCTATTTCAAAGGCATATCCTTGAGAAATATCAATCTCATTACTTGTGAAAACATTTCCATTTAAGACTCCTGAACCTGGCGGGTTTATTATGATATCAGGATTTAAAGTTTGAACTGTAAAGCTTACAGTATAGCCAGTATTATCATCATTACATGTTTCCGCATTAACCATATAGGTAGGAGGTGTATTAACAGTCACAGAAGCTGCTCCACTCATTGTGCCTGGGCAGTTTGCATCTTCAAAACTAACCAGACTATAGGTGGTTCCACTTGTTGGATTCAATGTTACTGTATGGCTATTTGTCATTGAAACTTCGGTGAAGTCTGTGCCAGTAGCAACTTCCTGGTAGGTAATTGTGTATGGAGGATCTCCCCCAGTCATTGTGAAATTCAAATCTATCGTTTCCCCTTCACAGATAGTTCCACCGCCTGACATAGAAACTGTAGGAATTTGATAGAATATTACTTCTTTGCAAATGTTCGAAATGGACAAACAGGGATCACTTTGTGAAACACATCCGTTGGCATTCACATTTCCGGCCATTGCACAAATATAATATGACTGTCCATAGACCATATTTGCTTGTTGGAAGCTGAAGCTAGGCTCCATTGAGTTAACCGCAAGAGGAACAAAACTTCCATCATGGATCATAAAACAAAGAACATCATCACCATCTAATACTTCCCCTCCCTGATAGTTCGCCATTGCTGGACCATTTCCACACACATCTTCCGCAATTCCTTCCATATCACCTGCTAAGGTTTCACAATCGCATATGATAATATCTTCTTCTGCAACTAATGGACCGCATTCATTGCAATCATCTATTGAGAAGAAGTATCCATTTCCTGAATTGATTGGGTTGCTGGTAAATACATTTCCGTTTAAAGTTCCAGAATTTCCTCCAATAGTATAACAAGAATTATCTCCACCTTCAATTTCAAATGTTACAGTGTAGGCAGTATTAGTAACATTACATTCGATCATTAAATTACTTACAGTTGGCGCATTATTTACCGTGATTGTTCCATCACCAGCAAAGGTGCCGACACAATTTTCATCATTAACCGCCTCTAAAACATAATTAGTAGTACTACCAGGAGTTGCATTAAATTGATATGGGCTACTGACTATGTCACTTATGGTTTGCCCATTTATTACAATTGACCATGGTGAATCGCCTGTTAGTTCAACCATTAAGTTAGCATCTTCCCCATCACAAATTGCTTCCTGTCCGCTCATAAACCCAGTAGGCACTTCAAAGAAAGTAACGGGGGTGCCTTGAGCAAATGCTAAACAAGGGTCATCAATATCTACCATTCCAGTGCCATCATCATTTCCAACAATGGTGGAAATATAGTAAGTTGTTCCATAACTCATGGTCATAGGGTCAAAACCAAAATTAGGTTCTACAACATTAGTTTGAAGGATATTACCCAGTGTCAGGTTTCCAGTATGTAGGATGTAATTCAATACATCATCACCATCAAGATTCTGGTTAGCATTATCATAAATTGCTAATACAGGACCATCGCTACATTCATCCATTGCATTCAAATCCATAGTTCCTACATCCGTTAAACAATTACAAACCACTTGAGTTTGAGCCACATTTTGAGGGTCACAACTATTGGCATCATCTACATCAATACTGAATCCGGAACTAGCAGGCAATTCATCAGAAGTAAAAGTGTAGGGTGGAGTAGTGTTGTTGGTAATTCCAGGAGCACCAGTGACTATGTAGCTGGTAGGATCACCACCAGATATTTCAAAAGTGACTACATAAGCTGTACTGGTTGCATTACAGGTAACTTCCAGATTGTTGATTTCAACAGCAGTATGGACTGTGACTTCAATAGCACCATCAACTTCACCTGGGCAATTGACATCAGAAACACCATCTAAAGTATAGGTTGTAGTAGCATTAGGCGTTACATCTAAAGTAAAAGGGTTGGCATTGATACCATTGATAGTTTGAATGCCAGTTCCATCCTCATAATTCAAACTCCAGGGACCTACACCAGTAAATTCGATACTCAAACCAGTAGTTTCTCCCTCACAAATTTCTACATCACCAATCATAAAGGCAGAGGGAATTTCATGGAAAACAACAGGAGTACCTTGAGAAATATCCAGGCAAGGTTCACTCTGGTCCACATGTCCATTGACATTATTCCCAGCTATGGCAGAAATATAATAGGTAGTACCGAAAGTCATACCTGGTTGGAAGCCGAAATTAGGCGTAGAATTGGTGTCAATTGGATTGATGATACTATTTCCAGAGCCTTCATGAAGGATGAATTCTACAATATCATCCGCATCCAAAACCTCAGTTGAATTATCATAATTAGCATCAATGGCATCACTACCACATTGTTCAATTTCAGCAAGATCCATATCCCCTACAGTGGTAGTACAATCACAAAGAACGATGTCATCCTCCACAGTAGTCGGGTTACAATCATTGGCATCAGTTACGACAAATTCATATCCATCGCCATTCGGAATTTCAGCACTTGTGAAAATGTAGGGAGGCATATCTGTTAGAGTACCTGTATGTCCAAGGATGTTAGAGACGACAGAATAAGAGGCAGGGTCACCTCCAGATATTTCGAAAGTAAGGACATATCCTGTATTCGTACCGTTGCAAGTAGTGGCGATATTAGAAACAGCTGGAGCATCATTGACAGTGATATTGATGACATTGCCATCACCAATATTTTCACAACCGTTGCCATCCATGACACTCACCAATTCAATATCCCCAGCTTGAGCTTCTGTGATAGTGAGCGTGAATGGACTGGAGGAGATGTTATTCAAATCTGCCTGAGGGTCTCCATTTACGGTCCAGCCGACAGTCCAATTAGGAGTGCCGGTGAGGTTGATGGTTAATTCGACAGTTTCATTACTACCTTCACAAATATCTCCACTACCAGAAAGTTGGACAGTTGGCAGTGGGTTTTCAATCACGTCTGCCTGTCCATCTACTATGCCGTCGCAGTCAGTAGCGTCCATTACATTGTTTAGTGCATAAGTTCCCGCAGAACCAACAGAAATAGTATGAGGACTTGTCATTATATTATTGACAGTAACGGGAGGATTAGTTCCATCATTATATTCTAAAGTCCAGGGTGCTACACCAGTTAATTCAACAGATAAATCAATCATATTTCCACTTCCTTCACAAAATTCCCCACCACCACTTAAGGTTGCAGTTGGACTAACATTAACAGTAACAGGGAAGCAAATTTTCTCACTTTCACCACAGTCATTATGAGCCGTTACGCAGACATTACCACTATTCAACCCATTCCAATCGACTTCAAAGCAATCAGCTTCATTTGGGAATGTACCTGCAGGTGTTTCCCATGTATAATCAATAACATTTGGATCAGGTGATACGCAATAGTTTTCAACATCTGCATCACAGACTTCTGATTCACCACTAATTACCGGATCATCTGGAGGAGTATTTATTGTAACTGTAATACAGACTTCATCAGTCGTACCACAATCATTTTCACAGGTTACACAAACATCTCCACTTGTTGCACCTGTAAAATCTACATCTATGCTTTCACCATTCACTACAAATGAGGCACCCGGTGGTACAGTCCATGTACTAGTTGCATCTGGCGTTGGATTTGTAATTTCATAGGTGGCCATATCACCATCACAAGCTTGGTCAGGTCCATCAATAATCGGCTCTTCCGGTCCTGTGCTTACTATAACAGTAATACAAGTAGGGTCACTTGGTCCGCATTCTCCTTCTGCGACGACACATAAATCACCACCAGGGGAGCCAGTCCAATCTACAGTAATTGTTGTACTGTTTACCTGTGTAGTAGGTTCTCCATTTGGAGTCGTCCATGTATAAGATATAACATTTACACTTCCATTTGGAGAAACGATATAATTTTCCATATCTCCGTCACAAACCTCATCAGGACCACTAATAGAAGGAGGATCAGGAAATTCAATACTTTGCTCAACTTCTACACAATCTGTTTCCGTGCAAAATACCCCATTCCTTTCAAATGTTAATTCAAGACAATAGGTGCCAGGTTGATTTATTTCTACAGTCGGTTGGTCATCTAAACCAACAATTCCAGGTCCAGTCCAAAAATAGGTAGTCGTTCCGTTGGGTACGAGGTTAAAGTTTGAACCAGTTCCATCTAAAACTAATGAGGCATCATCGTCACAACCTAATTCATCAGGAGGAGCGATAACAGGAATTGGTTCCATGATCGCCAAATCGACCGTTACCAAACTGTCACAGCCCTGGTAATTTTGACATGTTGCTGTATAGATTCCCGATTGAGAATAAAAATTGCCACATACTTCATAAAATGTAGGACCACATAAATCTTCTTCGAATGGATCCGTAATTACAGGTGGAATAGGATTGAGAATACAAGTGATTAAACTGTCACATCCTTGCCAGGTTTCATATGTTATAAAATAAACCCCTGGAGCTGAAAAGGATTGACCACCACAAATTTGGGTTCCACCAAGGCAAATATCCTCCTCTTGCTGAGTTTGAACATCCTCACCAACAAGTATCTCCAGGCATTCAGGAGGTGTACCTGGGCAGGCCAATGCTTGAGCACAGATGGTGTGATTTCCAGTTTCTACCCAATTAACGATTACTGTATTTGAGATGGGGCTTCCCAAAATCACTCCTGCTGTAGGAGGGTTAATGGTCCATTCTGATAGGGCAGTTGAAGAATATGCACCCTGGAAATTTGAAGGGATACACAATTCAGTTGGCGCTCCAGAAATATTGGATTGTTCGCCATTAATGGTGTAATTACATTGGGCACCGCCTTGACCGTCAAACATTAGGTAATAAACTTGTCCAGGAACCAATGGGGATGCTGTCAAAGTTTGAGTTGATCCAGCATTTATTCCTCCCAAACAAGGGGATACAAAATTGAAATTTACACAATCTGTAGTTTCCAGAACTGCAGCCTGAATTCCGTTTCCAGTTGTACAACCAGTACATTCTATCTCAAAATTAACAGTAGTATTGGTAGCAGTAAAGGCGAAAAAGTGATTGTTTTCAATCGTTGTACACCAAAATGGAGGAAATGCAACTGGTGTCGTACCTGTTGTCGCACCTTCATAACAATTCAAAGAAAGCTCACTAGGCAAAATACAAGCGTTAGCAGGATTTGGCTGTGGAATTGGTGTGGGACAGGGAATTGTACTACACTGAGCCAAAGCTCTTTGATTGAAAAAAATGGATAAACAAATGAAAAGGGTTAGGGTATAAATACCTTTCATAACTAGAGTGATTAATGATGTTAGGTGAATTTTAATATATTGACCAACAGGACTTTATAGCAAGCGAGACATTTGGAAAGATGGGATGTATTATGTGCTATACTTAGAGAGATGGAGGCGAAGATACAAGGATTCATGAAAATTTTAGTAAAGAATTATAAAACTGTCTTTTAGAAAATCGAAAAATATAACAAAGGAATTTTTTTTGTTTAAAGCAGAGAATGATGGATTTATTATAGAATCCCTATTTTCCTAATTGTTCGGTTAAACCAACATTCCGGCAATTGCAGCTGTCATAAAGCAGGCAATTGTACCTCCGATTAAAGCACGAATCCCAAATTCCGTAAGGGTTTTTCGTTGTCCTGGGGCAATAGCACTTATACCACCAATTTGAATACCAATTGATGAGAAATTGGCAAATCCACAAAGGGCATAGGTCGCAATAATTACTGATTTGGGTTGGAGGTTAATATCTGCACTTGACTGAAAAATACTTAAATCTACGTAGGCGATTACCTCGTTAATGGCTGTCTTTTTTCCTAATAATTGCCCAACAAGCAGGATGTCTTCACCTGGAACTCCAAGGAGCCAGGCAACTGGCGCAAAAAGTAATCCTAACATATATTCCAGATTTAGACCAGTGAAACGTCCACCTGTTGCGGAAGAGATGGTTTCATTTAATCCAGCTACATCTCCGACCCAACCAAGTAACCCATTTAGGAAAGCAATTAATGCAATAAAAACAAGCAACATTGCTCCAACATTAACTGCCAATCTTACTCCATCTGTCGTTCCGATGGAAATGGCATCCAAAAGATTGGAACCCAACTTGTCTTTGGGCACATTAACTTCCCTATTTATGGTTTCAGGATTGGTTTCAGGATAAAGCATTTTGGCAGCAACTATGGCAGCTGGGGCTGAAATAATGGAGGCCGTCAAAAAATGAATGGCAAATTCATCACCCAACAGGGTTACAAAAAGGGCAAACACGCCTCCTGCTATGGTGGCCATTCCTCCTGTCATCAAACACATAATCTCGGATTTGCTCATATTTTCCAGGTAGGGTTTGACTACCAGTGGTGCTTCAGTTTGTCCAATAAAAACATTTGCCGCTGCAGCAATACTTTCTGCACCAGATAAGCGCATTACCTTACTCATCAACCATGCAAAACCATAGATTATTTTTTGTAGAATGCCCAGATAGTAAAGAATAGCAGAGAATGCAGCGAAAAAAACAATGGTTGGCAACACCTTGAAGGCAAACATAAATCCAACCTTAAAAAAAGTTATACTTGCTGAGTCTTCGGAAGGGTTAAATGCATATTGTGCTCCAGGAGGATTTGCAGGATTAATATTTTCAGCTAGCCAGGCATTTTCTGGCCATTTACCAAAGACGAAAGAAGCACCATCTTCTGTGAAATTTAACAAATCCACAAATCTATCTGCAATCCACTGAAATATTGCATAAACAAAATCAACTTCCAGAATTAAAAGGGCTAAAATCAATTGCAGTACCAGTCCACCACCCACCAATCGCCAATCAATGCCTTTTCTATTTGAACTTAACAGCCAGCATATTGCCAACATGGAAATCATCCCAAGTAGCCCTCTTAAAATATCTAAAAGCATAAGAAAATGTTTAAAATTGATTTTTCTAACTCATAATCAGTCAAATGTAGGAAAAAAAAAATGACAAGGAAGTAATCAATAAACATTCTCCCGTTTAGTTTTCAAGTTTCTGTTTCACCCTTAACTGATAATTTTAAGGCAAAACGACAAAGCATTAAATAACTTATTCATAATTTTAACTTTTCATGATATTTGCTAAAGCCCTTGACAAACATTTTAATATTCCAATAATAATTGAAACAGGATTATGATTTATTATTTCTATTCGTCATTTAAACATAATCCGTTTCTACTCACTAATTGACATTATGAAAAGACTCTTTATTCTTTTTGCATTTTTGGGCATTTCGGCATTTGGTTTTGCCCAGGAGGAAGTAAATGAAGATATTAACAAAATTATCAGAAAACATGGTTTGGATGAAAGCCAGGTCATGGAAATAGCCAGTTGGTTAACCGATGTACACGGCCCCCGGCTCACTGGTTCACCCCAATTAGACAAAGCGACCAAATGGGCTCAGGAAGAATTGAAAAAATGGGGAATGGAAAATGTCCATTTGCATGAATGGGGACCATTCGGTAGAGGCTGGGAGATGAATCACTTTGAAATGCACTGTACCGCACCCATGTATTTTCCTATTATTGCTTATCCAAAAGCTTGGTCTCCAGGTACAAATGGTAAAATTTCAGGTGAAGTAATATATCTGGATGCAGGAACTGAAGAGGAACTTGAACAATATCGTGGAAAATTGAAGGGCAAGTTTGTCTTGATTGATACCATTAGGGGGTTAAAAGAGTGGTTTGACCCACCAGCAAAAAGGTTCACATCTGAAGATTTACTCGAAAAAGCTAATGCACCTGCCCCAACTCCCCGTGTTTTTAGAAATTTTCCGAGAAGTGGACGAGGGTTTGTTCGGAAGTTAAGAGCTATGTTGTATGAGGAACAACCTTTGGCTTTAATGGATAGAAGCTATAAAGGAGATTTGGGAACCGTATTTGTCAGTGGAGCCAGAGCAAAGGAAGGAAGTGCAAGAGATGAGGGAGCCGAAGTTTTGCCTCAGGTCACGATGTCAGTTGAACACTACAACCGTATTTTCAGATTATTGAACAAAGGTATACCAGTGACTTTGAGTATGAATTTGGATGCTCAGTATACCAATCCTGATGGAATGGAACACAATATTATTGCAGAAATTCCAGGAACAGACTTAAAAGATGAAGTAGTTATGTTTGGGGCGCATTTTGATTCCTGGCATAGTAGTACAGGTGCTACTGATAATGCTGCTGGATCAGCTGTAATGATGGAAGCTGCCAGGATTTTATTGGAAACAATTAAAGAAAGTGGTATTCAACCTCGACGTACACTTCGACTGGCACTTTGGACGGGGGAAGAACAAGGATTGATTGGATCGAGAGCTTATGTAAAAGAACATTTTGCAGATACGGATAATCGTGGAAACGTACAGTCTTTGAAGCCTGACCAGGAAAAAATTTCAGGCTACTATAATTTGGATAATGGTACTGGCAAGATTCGAGGAGTTTATCTACAAGGCAATTCAGAAATTGCTCCTATTTTCAGAGCTTGGTTGGATGCTTTTAAAGATTTGGAAGCAACTACCTTAACGCTTTCCAATACGGGTGGTACTGATCACAGAGCATTTGATGCGGTCGGCATACCTGGGTTTCAGTTTATTCAGGATCCTGTAGCCTATTGGGCCAGAACCCATCATTCCAATATGGACAACTGGGATCACCTCATTGGAGATGATTTGAAGCAAGCGGCAACGATTATTGCTTCTTTTGTATGGCACACGTCTCAAAGAGATGAGAAATTGCCAAGAAAGCCATTGGATTTGGGAGAAGAAACTAAAAATAATTAGCTCAAGTCGCGAAGTATTATATTTTGGAGTGGGCATCAGCCCTAGTTTAAGGACTTTTCTTTTGAATTAAGAGACCTTTATTTATATAAGGGATGCCTGCTTCACTAAGAACTCATTAACAATGAAAACAGCTTTTTCTATTTTAATTTTTGTATTTACCTTACTTTAAATTTTTAGCAATCCTAAAAAGCGAATCTAGCTAATGGAGTAACCTCCTGATTTGCAAATTCTTCATTCAAATATTTGAAATACCCGGTTACTGCAATCATAGCAGCGTTATCCGTACAAAATTCGAATCTTGGGATGTAGGTATTCCATCCTTCTTTTTTCCCCATTTCAGTAAGTGCTGCTCGCAAAGCAGAATTAGCAGAAACCCCTCCTGCAATGGCTACATCTATTATACCTGTTTCTCTGGCAGCTTTTCTCAGTTTCTTCATTAAAATGGTTACGATTTTATCTTGTACGGAAGCACAAATGTCATGGAGATTTTCAGAAATGAAATTGGGGTTTTCCCTGACATTTTTTTTGAGAAAATACAAAATAGCGGTTTTTAATCCACTGAAGCTAAAGTCTAAACCTCTGATTTGAGGTTCAGGAAATTCAAAAATGGGTTTACCATCTTTTGCCATTCGGTCAATGACGGGTCCTGCCGGGTAATCTAAACCAAGTAATTTACCAGTTTTATCAAAGGCTTCTCCTGCCGCATCATCCAAAGTTTGACCAATGACTTCCATTTCTAAAAAATCTTTAACCAAAACTATTTGAGTATGACCACCCGAAACAGTTAGGCACAGAAATGGGAAATTAGGTTTGGGGTCTTCAGCAAAATGAGCTAAAACATGAGCTTGCATATGATTGACCTCAATTATTGGAATATCAAGGCTCATTGCTAAGGACTTAGCAAATGAAACACCTACAATTAAGGAGCCAATAAGTCCGGGACCTCGGGTAAATGCAATAGCGTTTAGCTGATCTTTTGTTATGCCAGCCTTTTTTAGAGCGGCATCTACAACTGGAATTATGTTTTCCTGATGTGCCCTGGAAGCAACCTCAGGGACGACACCCCCATACAATTTGTGAACCTCTTGATTGGCTACCACATTACTTAATATAGAACCATTTTTCAAGACAGCAGCGGAAGTATCATCACAAGAAGATTCGATTGCTAAAATAAATGTATGCATTAAGTGTTTTTTAAATTAGAATTTTATATATTTATCCGTGGTTTTTCTCTCCGCACATTGCAAAGAAACAAACATATGTTATAACCACTTGATTTTCAGGTGCTTGATGCCATTATTATTCCTCCTGTTATTTTTGATAGAAACCGATTCAAAATGATGATCATAGGGTATGTTCATTATTTTTAACCAAACACTAATTTGATTTTGATGTATTTGGTTTGGAAAATGAATGGCTTGATTGTTGAAACATAGTTTTTTTGTCAATGTGTGTAACGCAGAAAAACATTTTGTAAACCGATTTTTTATTATTTTCAACTACCCAAAACAATATCCAGTAAATGTTAGGTACAAAAGCAAAACCCAAATTTGAAGCAGAAGTCCTTACAGGAACATCCCATCCTTCTCCTCAATCCTCTTCCACCTCTTCAGGCACTACCTGTGTAGTGGCCAAAGGTACATTTATTGAAGGTAAATTTCGTTCAAAAGAAGATGTACGATTAGATGGAACTATTCTAGGTGAAGTAAAATGCAACAACAGAATAGTTTTAGGCGAATCAGGTAGGGTAGAAGGAACCCTTCAAACTAAAGATGCTGTAATTATGGGTACAGTGGAAGGTGAAATAGAAGCTGTAGGTACAATCCATTTAAAAAGCACGGCATATATAAAAGGAACCATTGCTGCCCACAATCTTGTTGTCGATGAAGGCGCCCGCTACATCGGAGAGTGCAAAATTGGCGGAGATAAAAGAGCAAGAGCTAAATAGTACAATTCCTGTTTAATGATCAAAGTTTCTCATATAATTGTAAACTTTGATCATTAATCTTTGGGCTACTTGAGTTTCCCACCAAAGCAGTTATTTCTCGCATCTAAGTATTAAGTTTTGTTACTTAATTGATCAGTTTGTTTCTTTATATCAAGCAATTGTTATAAAATTGTGTCGAAATTCATTTCTGTTTTTCACAAAATTCTTATCATTGCATCAAAACAAATCTGAATGAAAAAGCGAGTTATTTTCAACTTAATTCTAGTCCTCTTAATCTTCTTTTTAGTTTACGTCCTTATCAGTAGTATTCAAGAACCAATTGCTTTTAAAAATGAAAAAGATTCAAGACGCGATGCGGTTGTAGAGCGATTGATGGAAATTCGAACAGCTCAAGAAGCGTTTAGAGGTGTCAAAGGAGGATTCGCTCCTGATTTTGATTCTCTTTCATTGGTTTTAAATCGTGACTCCTTTGCAATAGTCAGTATCATTGGAGACCCGGATGATCCAAACTTTACGGGAGAAATCCAGTATGATACGACCTTTATCCCAGCCCGCGATTCTATTGCAGCTCTTGGATTGTCTTTGGATTCTCTTAGGTATGTTCCATTTGGCAGTGGTGCTGTATTTGATATTGCTGCTGATACTTTAACTTATCAAAATACATTGGTAAACGTTGTCGAAGTTGGAACTGTTTGGAAGATCTTCATGGGAAAATATGCTGACAATCGATTTAAGAAGTATGATGACCGTTACAACCCGAATGCAATTATTAAATTTGGAGACTTAAATAAACCTACAGTTGCTGGAAATTGGGAAAATTAAATATTGAAATACAAGAATCGGATTTTAATCGAAAATCCACCTCTTCATATCAACTGTCCATTCTCGTCGGAATGGACAGTTTACTTTATTTAGTATCCGATAACAATAAAAAAGTACTGCTTTTAAGAGACTATCAACTCAATTCTAGTGGAGATGTCAATTCAAAATCAAGAACAATAGCTGAACTCATAAATTCAGAACCCCTATTTTCAAGGCTATTCCAAAAAGTGAAAATTGCCTGCCAAACACAAGAGTTTACCATTCTTCCATCAAGATTGTTTAATGATAAAGAAATGGATAGTTATCTCAAGGGGGTATTAGAAATTCCTGAAGATGCTATTATCTCTGTAAACAATGTTTCTGAAGTCAATGCGAGTTTGATTTATTCTTCATTGGAAGAAGAGCATAATCTTTTCAAAAGAAAATTTACGACAGGAAAAGAATTTCATATCGGCACTGCATTAATCCTTGGTGCTCAAGGTTTAACGAATGATCAAAGTGATCATTACTTATTTTTAAATGTTCGAGACCATCACCTCCAAATCGTTTTGTTTGAAAAAAGGTCATTGCTCTTATTTAATCAGTTTCCTTTTAAAACAGCCAAGGATGCAGTTTACTATTTGTTACTGATCTTTTCTCAGTTTAAACTGAACGCTGAGGAAACTCCAGTTTGGTTATCAGGCAAAATCGTAGAAGATTCAGAATTGTATACTTTGTTTTACAGGTATATCCGAAAAATTCAATTTGTTCCCAGCCCTGGTTTTTTGACTTTTGGAAAAAAAATTGATACGGTACCAATCCACTTTTACCATGACCTATTTTCGCTTTCCCTTTGCAAATAAGAACAGGGCTATCCTGGTTTGAGTGTACTTTCCAATAATAACAAGATTTTTGGTTCAAAATACAGTCCTGGGCTGTCTGTTCAATTAAGATGAAAATAAAAACGAGAATGCCGAATATATATGAAACAATAAGTTGAATTTTCATTTAACTTTCATTTTCATTAATTACACACCTTACCATGCGAATAATAGGAGGTCAATTCAAGGGAAGAAAGTTTTACCCGCCAGCAAAAAAATGGCCGACGCGTCCGACTACTGATTTTGCTAAGGAAGGATTGTTCAACATCCTTCAAAATAATTTTGATTTTGAAGCATTAAAGGTTTTGGATTTGTTTGGTGGAACAGGTAACCATAGCTATGAATTTATTTCAAGAGGGTGTACTGATGTTACTTATGTAGACAAATTCAAAGGTTGTGTGCTGTTTGTAAAAAAAACTGCCCAATTATTCAAAATTCAGGGCCATATCAATATTATCCAGGGAGATGTCTTCAAATTTATAAATCACACAGCGATTCAATATGATTACATTTTTGCCGGACCTCCTTACGGCTTACCATCACTTGACTCCATACCGGATTTGATTTTTGAAAAAAAGTTATTAAAGGAGCATGGATGGTTTGTTTTAGAACATAATCCCAATCATGATTTTGAAAACCATAAGCACTTATTTCAGGTTAGAAATTATGGAAAAACCATCTTTAGCTTTTTTAAAAATTAGGTTTCTTCTAAAATAATTCAATATCATTTTTGAATTAAATTAGCACCCATTTTAGCCAAAAAAAGCCGACATATCGTCTATATTCTCTTGAAAATAAAGTAAGCGATTACTCATATCAAAAGCACAAAGTTTCCCCCTACCATGACTGATTTTATAGAAACAACCATTGTCAATATTTAATATTTGAACCTCATTTAATTGTAAATATGCCTGCTGAATATTTAGCGTATCGGTGGGTGTATGACCGTGGATGATAATTCGATTTTCCAGCCATTGATAATTTATTTCGTTGTACCAATCTCGAATCCACATCATTGAATATTTTCCTTCAAGAGGATTTTCCATCTCAAAATTTAACCCAGCATGGGCAAGAATATAATTATCAGTTTCAAAGTAATATTCAAGGTTTTCAAAGAAGTCCCAATACTTTTTGGGGATTTGATGAATGTCATCTGTTCCGAAACTGGACATAGTTTGTTTTCCACCCCAATATTGCCAGTCGAGGTATGCATCTCTATCTTTTTTAGCCTTAAGTATTTGTTCTTCGTGGTTGCCTTTCAGGCAATTAATTTGAAAACCATTTTTGGAAAAATTCAAAATGGTATCAATAACCCCCTTTGAATCAGGGCCCCTATCTATATAATCTCCGAGGAGATAGAGCACATCGTTTTTATTAAACTTTATTTTTTTTAGCAATTCATTAAATGTTCTATTACAACCATGTATATCTGAAATTGCAATTTTTCGCATAATATTTTATTATATTTGTGTCAGAAAAGCAAATTACTTTTAGTCAAGTACACTCATGGAAAAGCATTTACACCCTTACAAGTGGTTGCTTATTGCCACTTTTACATTTTTTTCTATTCCATTAATTGCCCAATGCGACCTTACCGGCCAATGGAAAGGCTATAACACCCAGGAGGCAAAATCATGTTATAGCAAGAAATACGATTTCGAATTGTACCTCAATCAGAGAGGTAAAATTGTTTCCGGGCGTTCTTACGCAAATGTCGGAAATATTTATGCTGAAATGGAAATCATTGGTGAATTGAAAGAAGACAAATATTTTCATTTTCAAGAAACCAAAATATTGGATTTTAAAGCGGAAGCTGGAATGGAGTGGTGTGTAAAAAAAGGAGTATTGATGATAGTGAAGGATGGCGATAAGCTTCGGTTGGAAGGGGGATGGATGGGAAATACTTCATTCAGCAGTTGCATTCCTGGCAAAGTATATTTGCAGAAAGTGGAACCGAAAGCTTAAATATCCTCCTTTTTCAAACAAGCTTTTTTTGTTTTTTCACCAATTTCTTTCCCCTGGGAATTTTTCTCTTCTCATAATTGTTCTTCCCGCTAATTACTTTAAATGTGCAAAAATGATAACTTTGCCGACTTTCTAAAAAGGTGTAAAGATGCTTAAATTGTAGGGTGATTTGTGGATACAGCATAGACAGTTTAGCCATCAAAACAAAAACCATTTTCATTTCCATGGAAATAATTTCCATCATTCAAGAAGGAGTTAAAAAAGGGATCAAATCGCTTTATGAAAGTGACATTTCAAATAATCAAATAACAATGAATGTCACTCGTAAAGAATTTGAAGGAGATTATACTGTTGTCGTTTTTCCATTTACCAAAATAGCCAGGAAAGGACCTGAACAAATTGCCAATGAATTGGGGAGTTTTTTAGTAGAAAACGTGGAAGAAATTGCTGCTTTTAACGTAATAAAAGGCTTTCTGAATCTTTCAATCAGCAATGCCTTCTGGATAGAATTTTTGGAAAAGGCTTCTATTGATCCTCAGTACGGAAAAGCAAAACCGACTGGGAAGAAAGTGATGGTTGAGTTTTCTTCACCAAATACGAATAAACCTCTCCATTTGGGACATATCAGAAATATTTTACTTGGCTGGTCTTGTTCTAAAATCCTGGAAGCTGCCGGAAACGAAGTTATTAAGGTGCAGATAGTCAATAACAGAGGAATCGCAATATGTAAATCTATGTTATCCTGGAAAAAGTTGGCCAAGGGTCAAACTCCTGAAAGCATGGGTGTGAAAGGTGATCATTTTGTAGGAGATTATTATGTCAATTATTCTAAGTTGTATGAAGCGGAGTATGCCGATTGGCAAAAAACAGAAGTTGCGAATTCGGTTTTTGAAAACCAAAAGAAGGAGGGGCAGGACATGGTAAGTTTTTTCAAAGAATATAAAAATGACTATTTTAATGAATATAGTAAGTTAGGTAAGGAAACAAAAGAAATGGTCCTCAAATGGGAAGCCAATGACCCAGAAACTTTGGAACTCTGGAAAACCATGAATAAATGGGTCTTGGATGGTTTTGATGTAACGTATGATAAATTAGGGGTTAGTTTTGATAAACTGTATTTTGAATCTGATACCTATCTTCTTGGAAAAGAAATAATAGAAAAAGGATTAAAAGCAGGTATCCTCCATAAAGATGGAAAAAGAGTTTGGGTTGATTTGGAAAACATTGGTTTAGGTAAAAAAACCATTATAAAGAGCGATGGTACCTCTACCTATACGTCCCAAGATTTGGGAACAGCACAATTGCGTTGGAATGATTACGGGACTGAAAAAATGGTTTATGTAGTTGGTGATGAGCAAATCAGTCATTTTCAGGGGGTATTTGAAATTTTGAAAAGATTAAAAGAGCCCTATGCAAGTGGTTTGTATCACCTGGCTTATGGAATGGTAGATTTACCTACTGGCAGAATGAAAACCCGGGAAGGAACGGTGGTGGATGCTGATGATTTGATTGAAGAGGTGATTGAAGAATCCAGAAAAAATGCTGCCGAAAGAGGGGAAATATATGAGCTTTCCAAAGCTGAACAAAATGATATAATTGAGAAAATTGGGCTTGCAGCACTGAAATATTTCATTATCAAAGTGCACCCAAAGAAAAGAATGGTTTTCAATCCCCAGGAATCTGTAGATCTCCAAGGTCAGACAGGGCCATATGTTCAAAATGCCTACGTTAGAATACAATCTATTTTGCGAAAAGCTGGGGAAGGAGTAATAGATTTGACCAAATTGAAGGAATATTCAGATATTAATAGTCTTGAAAAAGAGTTATTGAACCAATTGTATCAATATCCTGAGTTAATTCAAAATGCGGCAAAGGATTATGATCCCTCTGTGATAGCCAATTATTGTTACAATATGGCAAAAACTTTTCACAAGTTTTATCACGACCATTCAATCTTAAAGGCTGAAACTGGTGAAGCAAAAAACTTTAGATTGGTTCTAGGAGAATTGGTTGGAAAAGTTTTAAAGTCTGCAATGGACCTTCTCGGTATCCAAATGCCAGAAAAAATGTAATTGATTTGAGCGTATTTGCAGTTATGTACTGAACCAAAAACATGGTGAATTTTTAAGCTATGATAAATAAACTAAATCTATTTAACATGAAGACACGACTTTTTTATTTATTGACAACAATCATTTTTCTAAGCAGTTGTGCGGCTCATCGTCAACGGCAGATTACTGCGTATGATCACATTGAAAACCTGAATAATGGCGCTATTCTGGTGCGATTACAAACTGGTGAAAAAAAGGTTGAAGCTTTAAAAAAAGCTGGATTGGAAGAAAAGGCTGTAAAAGCCAAAGAAACACAAGAGACTAGGAATCAACAGATTGTAACGGCTTTTAAAACAAATTTTAATTATTGCCCAGTTTATTTTTTCTATGCACCAGAATCTGCAAAGGTTAAAGCAGGTGAATTCAATGGGGTGTTGTTTGACACGGAATTGAAACCGATCTCTTCCTTGGAGCACATTCCAGATGGAAAATGGTTGATGTCTGAATTGGGACAAACTCAGGATCCCCTTGGGAAAAACAATCAAGAAAAAGTAAATGCAAGCAAGGGAGTGTATTCCTTTGTTTTGAAGGATAGAGATTTTAAACAATTGGCGAGACCCTTTCCATACGCCAATAGAGTCTATAGTGACACACCAATGCAATATGGAAAGGCAATTGCCAACATGAATCAAAATCTATTGGAATTTCAAACTGAGGCTAAGATAAAAAAACAGAAAAGAGAAATGAAGGCTCAAAGAAAGGCCTTGAGGAATAAAGTTGGAACCTAGTTGTGTTCCCATTTTCTTTTTATTAACCAAAAACCATAATATTATACAACACTGAATGATTACCTGATTCTAAAAAAAAATGAGAATCAGGTAATTAACTTTTTAATTATTAAAGAGTACAATGAGTACCGAAATCAAGGAATCCCTCAATTTTATTGAGCAAATCATCGAGGAAGACATTGAAAATGGAAAACATGAAGGAACAGTACATACGCGTTTTCCTCCAGAACCTAATGGATATTTACATATAGGACATGCCAAAGCTATTTGTATCAATTTTGGTATGGCAGCCAAATATGGTGGTAAGTGTAATCTCCGTTTTGATGATACCAATCCGGTCACTGAAGACACTGAATATGTGAATTCCATAAAGAAGGATATTAAGTGGTTGGGATTTAGCTGGGATGATAGAGAATATTATGCCTCAGATTATTTCCAGCAATTGTATGATTTTGCCATAAATCTTATTAAAAAAGGGCTTGCTTATGTAGATGATTCAACTGCAGAAGAAATAGCTGAGATGAAAGGAGACCCTACTCGCCCAGGTAAAGAAAGTCCATACCGTACTCGTTCGGTGGAGGAAAACCTTCGTCTTTTTGAGGGAATGAAAAATGGAGAATTTGAAGATGGGGCTCGGGTATTGAGAGCAAAGGTAGACATGACCTCACCAAATATGCACATGAGGGATCCTGTAATTTATAGAATTAAAAGAGCGACTCACCACAGGACAGGGGATAAATGGATAATATATCCCATGTACGATTTTGCACATGGTCAATCAGACTCTATTGAAGGCATTACTCATTCCCTTTGTTCTTTGGAATTTAGACATCATCGTCCGCTGTACGATTGGTTTATTGAAAATCTGGAGATATTCCCATCACGGCAGATTGAATTTGCAAGGATGAATGTGAGTTATATGATAACGAGTAAGAGGCGATTATTAAAATTGGTCAACGAAGGACTGGTGACTGGCTGGGATGATCCGAGAATGCCTACGCTTTCCGGGATTCGTCGACGTGGATATCCACCGAATGCAGTAATAGTATTTTGTGATAAAGTAGGCGTAGCAAAAAGAGATAATTTAATTGAAATCAGCCTTTTGGAAAACTGCGTTAAACAGGAGTTGAATAAAACTGCACCAAGGGTGATGGGGGTATTAGACCCACTTAAAGTGGTAATTACCAATTATCCAGAGGGACAATCTGAGGATTTGGAAATTATCAATAATCCGGAAGACGAAAGCCAGGGAAGCCGAATAGTGCCCTTCAGTCGAGAAATCTATATTGAAAGAGGTGATTTTATGGAAGACCCACCCAAAAAATTCTTTCGATTAGGCCCTGATAGAAACGTACGCTTAAAAGGAGCCTACATTTTGCATTGTGAAGACTATGTGAAAGATGAAGCCACTAGTGAAATCAAAGAAGTACATTGTACTTATTATAAAGACAGCAAAAGTGGTTCTGATACTTCCGGGGTAAAAGCAAAAGGTGTGCTGCATTGGGTATCCATTCCACATGCAGAAAAGGTAGAAGTACGTTTGTATGACAGGCTATTTACAGATCCAACTCCCACAGGACATAATGGCAAGGACTTTTTAGCATTTTTTAACCATGATTCTTTAAAGGTTTTGGACAATGTATATGTAGAACCAAGTTTGAAAGGAGCTAAGCCGGGTGATCGATTTCAGTTTATGAGGAAGGGATACTTCTGTTTAGATACGGAATCTAAAAGAGGGCATTTGATCTTCAACAGAACAGTCACTTTAAGAGACTCCTGGGCAAAGCTTCAAAAAAAGAATTAATATTTATTCAACGTTTTTAACAAATTCAAGCGCTCTTTTTTCGGACCAATAAGATCCAGTTTTGGAAAAAGAAACAAAACCTACATGGCCGCCATTTTTTGTCACTTCCAGATATAAATGGCGGTTTTGTTTTGCTATTTCTTTAGGAAAACATTCTTTGCTTAAAAAAGTGTCATCCAAAGAATTTATGAGTAGGGTAGGGATGCTTATTTTTTGTAAATGATTGATACAACTGGTACTTCTCCAATAATCTACATTATTTTTGAAACCATTCAATGGAGCTGTATACATCTCGTCAAATTCATAAAAATTTTTAGGAAAATTCTCCTTTTCATATTGGATAGAGTCCGGAAATGCTAAAGATTTTGCAATTACCTTTTGTCGTAAAGAATTCATGAACCTCATTAGATAGGCCTTATTCCTGAATTTATTTATCTCAACATTTGCACTTTCGATGTGACATGGAACTGAGAAGGTCACAGCTTTTTTGATGATTTTTGGCACTTCCTTTCCTTTTTTTCCCAAATAGTTCAGAATTACATTTCCGCCCATGCTAAATCCTACTAAAGCAATTTCCTGATAGCTGGTCAAGATTAATATTTTCTCAATCAAATACTCCAAATCCAATGTCCATCCCATGTGATAGCTGTAGGGCTTTCGGTTTGGTTCACCACTGCATCCTCTAAAATTAAATCCCAAACCATCCCATCCGTTCCTGTTAAATTCTCGAATCATCCCCCGTATATAGGGACGATTTGCGCTTCCTTCCAGCCCATGTAATGCTACCACTAATTTATCATTCCCTAACTTTGACCAATCCAAGTCGAAGAAATCTCCATCTGGAGTCTCTATTCTTTCTCGATCATAATATACCCCTGAAACTTTTCTCGCCAAAGCTGCAAAAACCGTATTGGCGTGTGCGTTTTTTAATAAAAAAGGAGCTTTGTAGGAAGATGTGTTAACTAAAGGCATCAAAAAATTAATTCATACTTGTTTAATTCGATTATAGTGGTTTTGAATTCCTGTTTTTTGAAGGAAATGTAAAATTCTATAAAGGGGGGTTAATCGGCTATTACCTCTATATCCCGAATCCTCAAATCCTTGAAATTTATTGAATCCTGATTAATCAATTCCCCAAAAAGTTGTAAGGCCTCAAGTTCGGTGTTATATAACAAATTGAAATAAACTGAATATCCTTTTTCAGTTTTTGAGAAACATCCTATCCATAAAATGTTGACATCCAGTGTTTTGGTTTTTAATACTTTTAGCCTTTGTTGAGCCTTTTGGACATTTTCATATATACCTTCTTCAACGATATATTTACGTCCTCCCAAGTTGTAAAACCTCGAACAATCATAAGTGACCAAAGAGGATTCTGAATCACCAACATAAATGTCCTCTCCATCTTTTGTTATGATATTTTCTTCAGAAGCTGCCTTTTTAGCATTTATTCCTTCATCCTGTTGTTTTTCATCCCACCATTTTTCTCTTCTGGGTTCAACCTGGATGGAAGTATCAACTATAAATAATCTGGGTTCATATTCATCACTTCCTGTCAATTGGGTCAGATCTTCCAAATAAACAGTCCTATCTACAAAAACCAGGTCAGCATCCTGGATTTCTTTGTAAAATATGATTCCAATCAAAAGTAAAGCAATTCCAGTTACCAATAGTTGCTGCCAATAAGATTTTTGAAAGCGAAGGACGGATTGATTATCTCCACCAAATCCGTATTTGTTTTGAATCTTCGTCCACCAACCAGGACTTTTTTTCATCCCCAAATTTTGGTACCAGGATCCTTGAGTGAGAAACTTCAGATTTTTCCGTTTTCCACTAAAGATCTCATGACGAGAGGGGGTAATTAAAACATGGGCTTTCAGCTCTTTATCTATTTTTAGAAGTCCAAAACCGTTATAGACACATTGGTTTTTTAATTCTCTTAAATATTTATCGTTTGCATCTTCAAAAACATCTTCACCAAAAGCACACCATTGCTCATCTGCATGGTATTTTTTGAATTGCTCAATAGCATAGATATACCGATACCTTCGCATTCTACTGGCAATCAATCGATAAGCAAGGAAAAAAAAGATAAGTGTTAAGAAACAGAGACCAATTCCCATAGTTAAGCCTATTTGTTTGATGGTGAAATGGTTGTAGACGTAACCATAACTGTACACAAAAGCCGTCAATAGGCTGGACCATGCCAATCCATCCCAAAATAAAAGGGCATCCTGAATTTTGAATTTGATTTCATCTTTTGAATGGTAAGAGGTAGCCTCAAATGTTGCGATATATGGAATGGCATTCGGTTTTTTAAATGCATAAAATCCGTCAGCGATTATGCCCCCTTCTGTTCGCATATTTAGACTAGAAACTGCAACGTCCTCCCTTTTTCTTGGACGATACTTATAATAGGTCTTCATGAAATTGAGGGCGACCTGTTTGATTGTATTTTCTGAAAGAAACTTCAAAAAGAGGATTTAATATTTGTTTTCCAAAAGAAGGCAAATTTAGGTAGGTTTGGAAAAAAACAGGATAATATCTACAAATATCAATAAAACACGCTATCCGTTCTCCTTTTTTTTCTTTTCCCACTCCATAATTAAGGGTTGAAATTGATCTTGAATATGCTGATTGAACCAGGAATCAATAATGTCTTTTCTAAAACGCCATTCTTTTCCAATTTTAGCAGCTGGGATTTTACCATTTTGAGCCCATGTATAAATGGTTTGTGGCTTCATTTTTAAATACCGGGCAACCTCTTCTATATTCATTATTTCATCCATGTCATATACTGGTTTGCGACTGTTGTTATTGGGTTGCTTCTAAAGAATCTCTTCCTGTTTGATCTTTTGGCTCTGATGCTTCTTGATTTTCAGGATTTGAAGGAGTTTCATTTACACTGTCTTTTTTAACTTTTGCCATTTGACTAAAAGCTCCAATAACAGTTGAATAGAAATTACCCTGGGTTCCCGTCCGTACTATTTGAAAGGCCATATCCTTAGTTCCCACAAAAGGTCTTAAGTTCCAGGAAAGCTGGATGCCTACAAAGGCGAAGATAATGACCCAGATTCTAAATATGTTTAAGCCAATTTTTGGATAAACACCACTTTCAGCAAATGAGTTTTTCAAGGCATCTAATACTGCTCGCATTCCAAAGAAACCTGAAAATACCAAAACTCCAACATGCAATAATTGAAGAAAATGGTAGTTATCTCCGGATAATTGGAAAAACAAAACAATAGGTGCAAATGCGACCATAATAGTTGTGGTCATCAGAAATCCACTTAAAATCATAATTGCCAATTGCTTCATTTTAACTTTAGAACCCAGTACCAATTGGACAATGTAAAAAGAAGGAAAACAGATCAGGAGGGTAAGAAAAATCAAAATACATAGTTTTAGACCAGAAGAAACGGCTTGTAATGCACTGTTATAACTTCCCATGATGAGTCCGTAGCAAAATGCCAATCCACTTATTGTCAATATTTGAGCCCAGATAATATTCGTTGGGTAGTTCTCCTTATTGATGCTCTCAAAATGTTCATCCCTATTTTGAAGAACTTCAAAAGTTTCTTTAAAAGGTATATTTTTCATCTCAGCTTGTTTGTGAATAATGGTCCACAAGATAGATTAGTTAATTTAATTTAGTGCTGTTTTGTAATGTTTTTTACTGTTTGTTGTTGTTTTTGAGTATTTATCCAAAATTTACTAAGCATTTTTACGTAGGCAGGACTTAGTATTTTATGTTCTCCATGTCACTTTGGTACTAATCTTGCTTTTTATTCAGCAATAACATTTCTAATTCACTTCCCTCCCAAAATCGTGACAGTACATTCTCCCCCAATTTTTTGTCAACATTAAAAAATTGGATCAAATGAAAATAATATTAACATCAACCTTGGAGATATTTTTAGGAATCATTATTTACCCTTCTTTTTACTATAGGTGCCTGGCTCCAAAACCTGGCCCACCTTGAGACTTATTTTTAATCTGTTCTACTCCCTAAGGTTGGAGGACTTATTAGTGGTACGAAAGGTTCAAAAATCTTTGAGTTAAAGCCCTAAATCAAAAAAACAATTCTAACTCAGAAATCCACTCTGAAAACCAAATGCATAGTGAACATATCCTACAGTTGTAAACAAAAACATGAACAATGCTAACAATTCTTTTATTACTTTTTTGTCGCCATGTCCTTGCTAAAGGGGCTTCCAAAAGGGATAGTATTCTCAGGCTCTAAGGACATGGCTAACAAAAACTATGGACGACTTATTCTTTTGGTATAAATTTTGTCTTTTTAAAGTGATTCTCCTTATTCTCCCCTAGAATTTCTCATTACCTCCCCTCACATTTTTTTATGTATTCATTTAAGGATCCAGTAATAACCAACTTAATGTTTTTTAGTTTTTTTTGAAAAAGAGGTATGAAGTTGAATTGTATTGATTTTCAGTTGAAAAGGCTAGGGTTTTCAAAAACTAAAGCTGGATGGATTTGCAATGCTGAATTGAATGTTTACAAAAGCTAGCTCGAACAAAAACTAGAAATTATGGCTCATTTTACAAAAAAAATTAACCTAGTCATTTCCCCCCATTTGGATTCTCCTTTTTGGATTAATTGAAATTAAATGAGAATCTGCCTATAGGGATAAGGTCACTATTTCCTATAATTGAACTGGTCTCCACTCACATCAATATCTCACTTACAAAAAGTCCCTGTCAGGCAGGATCTCGATTTGACATCGAATTCGTTAACTAAAACATTCACCATCCCGGATTTTGAAATTTTCGAAATCCGGGTTATCCATTTTTACTATGACTGGGCTAAATAAAACAAAGACTATTTTTCAGATTCTGCTGTTTCTGTTGTTAATTCCCAATATTGGTTATTTGAATAATGATCTATTGAGTTCTTTTTATGCAGCATCCTCTTCCTCCAATGTTGGCTTTGCAGAACTTGTTTTCCAAAAACTAAAAGGTCAACTTTCTATTGAATTGGAAAAAGCAGGATTTTGGATGCCGCCGCCTCCACCACCTCCGACCCAAATTTCAGTAAGAGTAAATGCAAGTTCCGACGATGCTGAGGAACAAACTTCAAACGGTTCAATGGATTTGAGTAGTAGTGATATGGAATTGGGGGCAGACGGAAGTACAGCACAGTGGGTTGGAATGCGGTTTTCTAATATATCAATACCTCAAGGCGCTACCATTACGAGTGCCTATATAGAATTTGAAGTAGATGAGACAGATTCAGGAAGCACTAATGTAACCATTTGGGGAGAAGATATTGACGATGCTCCAACCTTTACAAGCTCAACATTTAACATTACTTCCAGAACCACGACCACTGCTAGCGTATTATGGAAAGAAATCGCAGCCTGGAATACGGTGAATGAGAAAAAACAATCCCCAAGTCTAATCACAATCATACAGGAAATTGTCAACCGCCCGGGTTGGATAAGTGGGAATGCTATGGTATTGATGGCAAACGGGACCGGGGAAAGAACAGCAGAATCTTTTAATGGGGAAGCCGCAGCTGCCCCTTTATTGGTTATTGATTATGATGTTTCTGTAGGTTCTACTTATACCTATAATAATACTAACTCTGGAACACTTTCCAATCAATCAAATTGTGGGACTTTATTGACTCGAACCTTTAATGTTAGTGACAACTTTACAATTGAAGATTTGAACGTGGGATTGAATTTCGAACATACCTGGCGAAGTGATGTTGGTGTTCAATTGACATCTCCTCAAAATACCACGGTGGTTCTTCTTGTACAGGATGACACAGATAATTACGACCACCAGGATTTTATGTTGGACGATGAATCCGGGAATGCCATCAACAATGGAATTAATAATAATACAGCAAGCCCAAATTATGATGCCGACAGAAGTGCTGCACCAGATAATCCCTTAAGTGCATTTGATGGCGAAAATGCAAATGGGACCTGGACTCTTGAATTTTGTAATGTAAACCAGGGAAGTAGTGGTGGAAGGTTGCTTACCTTTAACAGTGCAAGATTAGAGTTTGAGGGAAGTACCAGTAGCAGTTCGGAAATCTGTAATAACAATATTGATGATGATGGGGATGGATGGACAGATGAGGCGGACACTGATTGTTGTAATGGACCAGCAGTTTATATTGCCTTGGATGAAGGCTCCGGAAGCTCTGCTTCTGATAGTCAGAATAATATTTCTGCGGGAACGATTTCTGGAGGTACATGGGCTTCCGGACAGATTGGGAGTGCATTGACATTTAATGGGAGCACAGATAATATCAACCTTGGCAACCCAGCCCTTTTACAAATTACTGGAGATATGTCTATTTCCATGTGGTTAAAGCCCACCAATTTCTCCGCAAGAAGAAATCCATATGCAAAAGCCTATGCAGGGGAAGGGACCATTACTCAAGAAACAAATGGATATTTAAATTATTATTATGGAACAGGAGGAGGCAACAATTCACCATACCAGGGTTTTGGTAGTGGTGCTAGTTTGACTTTGAATGCATGGAATCATATTGTCCTGGTTAGAGATTTGACCAATATGCAACTGTATTGGTATGTAAATGGTACCCAAACGAATCAAAATGCTGCTACATATGCCGAAGCTGTAGCAAGTTCATTGAATGCTACTATTGGCTCAGGTTATGTTTCCAATTATGCGGGTGTTATTGATGATGTTCAAATATACAATTGTGCCATATCGGCTTCTGAAGTAACTGCACTTTATAATGCTCCCTCAAACCCAGGTATCTGTAACAATGGAAGCGACACTGATGGTGACGGAATTAAAGATATTTGTGACTTGGATGATGATAACGACGGTATTTTAGATGAAGATGAGATGGCTTGCAGTTTGATAAATACATTTGACTTTGCAAATTTGGCTACTACAAGCAATAAAACCATTTCCCAATTAGAAAGCATAATTAATAATAGTTCTTCCAATATTAATGGAAGTAAAATGACGCTTGACATTACATTAAATGGTAGCGGACTGAATGATTATTTGCAAATTCAGGATAATCATCATACGAATGTTTATGGTGTCTATGCTCGAGATTACAACAATAACAATTACTCGGATGCCATTCAGTATGATTTTACATTTGATAAAGCAGTTAAAAATTTCACTTTCAAATTGTTGGATGTGGATGACGGGGACGCAATTGAAGTATACGGTTATTACCAAAGTGTAGAAATGCCATATATCTATACTCTTTATCCTTCTACTTTGGTTACTTATGCAGGAAATAATCAATTTACCAGCCTTCCAAATACAGAATCAGCTTTAAATGAAGATAAAGGAACAATTGATTTTGATTTTGCAGGATATTTAATTGACCAAATTATCGTGAAGCATTGGGATTCTGATCCACATGGAACCATTACAATGACAACTTTTTCTGCGGATTGTGCCCATGTGGATACAGATGGTGATGGTATTGATGACCATTTAGATCTAGACAGCGATAACGATGGAATCAGTGATTTGCTGGAAAGTGGTGCAAATTATGCCACTTTAGACCCTGATTCTGATGGCATTATTGATGGAGCTCAGTTTGTGGATTCAAATGGAGATGGGCTAGCAGATGCTGTTGGTGGAGGAACTACACCGATCAATAGTGAATCTTCTGGCAATGCGGATTTTATTGATTTAGACAGTGACAATGATGGTATTCCAGATGCAGTCGAAGCTCAAACAACGGCAGGTTATGCTGCTAACTTTGGAAACGATGGTGATGTGACAGATGATGATACGGATAGTGATGGTATTCTTGATATGTTCGACAGCACTTCAGGACACGCTGGTAATTTTAATTTACCCCAGGATACAGATGGAGATAGCACATTTGATTATCTCGACACAAATAGTGATGATGATAATTTCTTGGATAATGCAGAAGGAGGGAGCACAGTTTCAGGTGTTTCATTTGCTGATCCAAATGGCAGTGTAAATGACCCAACTTCAAATTTGCCAAATCAAACAGGTGATAATTCTGAAGTAGCTTACCGGGAAGATGGTGTAGAGATATGTAATAACAGCATAGATGATGATGGAGATGGAGCTATAGATTGTGCGGATGGGGATTGTGAACAAAATAGTCTATTAGTTCACTATAATCTTGATGCCTGTTCAGTAGCCAGTGGTGGTACCAGTGATTTTTCTGAATTTACGCCAGCCTATATAAATACCATTAGTTGCCTGAATTTGGCGGGCACTATTTTAACTAATAATTGGAATTCGCATTCATGTACAGATAATTCTCCTGCTTATTATGAAGGAGCAGAGGGAAGTAGTAATGGCATTTGTGCCATAAGTTCTTCTTCGTCTTATTTTAGTCCAGCTTCACTTGGAACATACAGCTTTTCTGTAACTGCAACTCCTGAAACGAGTGCTTATTTAACCTATCTATCTTTTTATTTTCGAGGTGGAACAGATGGTATGAGTGGAGGTGAATCGGTAAATACCCCTAATTATATGGGCATTCGGGTATTGAAAGATGGAGTAAATGTTTTTCAACAAACGGGTCTTTCTGTTGACCGATATAAATGGACACAATATTCTTTTGATTTCAGCTCAGATCCCGATTTTAATATTACTTCCCAAGCGATCTTCCAATTTCAAATTCAAGGTTATAACCCAATAGGGAGTGGTCCATTTGCAGTAGCTGAGATTGATGAAATTCGCTTGCATGGTTCTTGTGATATTGTTTCTTGCCCAGAAACCTGTGATAATGTAATCAGTGCTGGAACCATTGGTTCCAATGAATCAGCATGTGGATCTTTTGACCCCAATACGATTACAGAGCAAACGGCTCCTTCAGGAGGAAGCGGTTCCTTTGAATACCAATGGCAGGATTCACCAAATGGAAGTAGCTGGTCTAACATAAGTGGTGCTACTTCTTCAAGTTACAACCCTTCTGCAATTAGTTCAAACACCTATTATAGAAGAGGTGCAAGAAGATCTGGGTGTACACCTTTCTTATATTCAAATATCGTTTCAAAATCTATAGAAGCATGTGGAGGAAGTGATTGTGAAGCAACTGGGCAAACCAAGGAAACCTATTATATTCCTTTTCCTGAAGATCAGGTAAATACTTCTTTTAACAGTCTCTATCCTCCAGGTGGAGGCTGTCAATCGGCATCGAATCCACCAGATGATATGATTGTGACCTATGTTTCTATTGCAATAATAGAAAATAGTACGACAATTACCTATGATGAATGGGAGGACGGCTATGAATTTGACATAGCAAGTCCTACTCAATCTACAACAGAGATTTGGGGAGATGGGAATGTATCAAATGGATCTCCTCCAGGCCATCCTACAGATGTGTTAAATGCAGGAGATATTATTGTGTTGTTTAATGTGGTAGATCCTTCTTCTTTATTTTCAGTTTTTGATTTTGATGGAGGAGATAAATTGGCTTCAACTGGTGGACTATCTATGACCCGTTTGCTTTGGTCAAATGGTTCAGGGACTGTTTTTGCCGGTGCATTGGAAGTATATCCAACTTTAGCCTGGGGGACTGATTTTGAAGTGCCAATTGGAGAAAATACCAACATCAATTATATGGTGGATTATGCTGGAATTGCGGTGATGGCGGCACAAAATAATACTGAAGTTGATATAGATATAGATGGGAATGGTACAATTGATAGATCTACTTCCCTTGACCAGGGTGAAAGCTTTTATGTAGACGGCGGTATTTATGCTGGAGCATCTATTTCGGCCACTTTGCCTGTTCAAGTTGATGTTATAACTGGAGATATTTGTGAAATTTATGAATCTCGGTATTATACATTACTTCCAACTGACCAATGGAGCGATAGTTATTATAACCCCGTATCAACTCAGCATGGTTCTGGAAGTAACAGTGACCCTACCTATGTCCATTTGTACAATCCAAATTCAACGTCAATTACAGTTCAATGGGAAATTACAGGTGGTGTTGCACAACCTTCCATTGGAATTTCGGCTGGTGGAACAGCATATGTAGAGGTACCCGATGGCAATGGATCTCATTTCTTTACTACAAATTCAAAGGATTTTTATGCGGTGGCTGCTATTGATGCAAATCCTGAAAGCGAAGATTTAAACCGACTTCATGATTGGGGCTTTTCTCTAATTCCAGAAGAAGAAATGACTCCACAAATTAATATGGTTGGTTTTGCCCCTGGGCAGGATCCAACTTATGCGGACCCGAATGATCCTGAAAATGGTTCTCCAGTCTGGCTAACAGGAGGATATCCGGAAGGTAGCAGTAGCACAGGTTCATTTACTGTTTGTATTGATTATGATGGTGATGGTGGTCCACTAACTGATTTAAATGGTATTGCATACGATGCCAGTATGGTAGTAAGTGAAATTGGACAAGTGAGAATATTTGATCCTGATAATGACCAAACTGGAATGAGGGTTTGGGTCTGTGATGGAAGTGATGCCATTGTTGCTGCAGCCTGGGGACATGATCCTGCAATTGGTTCCAATCAGGAATTTTTGGATTTGGGAACGACGCTTCCAAACGGAGTTCCATTTGTCGCTTCCAAATGTGTGGATTTAAATAATGATGTAAATGATAATGGAATATTTGATTACGGAGATGAAATTTTATATACTATTTCTATAAAAAATAATGGTTCATTACCTTTTCCTGCCTCCTCTTTAACAATAATTGATACCCTACCGTCTTATTTAACTTATGTGGCAAATAGCACAGACCTGGATGATGGCATGTCTACTTCTGTTCCTGATAGTGGTTCATCTCCTTTTCCATTGGACGAAGGAGGAATTACTTATGGAAATGTACTGATTCCTGGAGCATCAATTTATTATACTTTTCTGGCAACGATCACTTCTTTACCAGGAGGAACGGGTGGTCTGATTACCAATTGTGCGTTTGTTTCAGATGGTAGAAAAACGGTAGAGTCATGTGTGGATTTTCCAACGACATTGGATTTGCTTGCTATAGACGATCATGGTGCAACCGATGAAAATACTGCAATTACCATTGATGTTGTAACAAATGATCAAGGAGATCCATTGGATTCCACAATTACCAATAATGGAGTAATGCCTCCCTCAAATGGTAGCCTAACCAATTTTAACTTAAGCACAGGTGAAATTACTTATCTCCCATTTCCTGGATTTATTGGTTTAGACACATTTGAATACATTGTCTGTGACCCGGGTTTACAATGTGACACGGCTTTGGTGTTTATTACGGTCTCATGTGTCACAACCTCTGGTCAAAATGTGATTTCCGGATATGTTTTTGAGGACAATAATTCGGATGCTGTATTTAATGGAGGTGACCAAGGAACACAAAATGTAAGAGTAAGATTATTTGGTGACAATAACCAAAATGGAATTCGTGATGCTGGAGATAACCAGTTAGATTCAACTTTGACTGGATCATCAGGTAAATTTTCATTTAACCCTGCAGTTGGTGTGACTGACCAGGTATTTACAAAAAGAGTTTCTACAAGCAATGATGATGCTGAAGAATATTTAGGATATGGAAAAGTAGATATAATTAGTCCTGATCTGGAATTGGGACAGGAGGGAGAAAGAGCGATATTGACTGGTATGCGTTTTCAAAATGTAACCATTCCACAGGGGGCAACGGTTTATAAGGCCTATATTGAATTTGAGACAGATGATTATGGAAAAGTCCCAACAGATTTAGTTTTTAGTGGGCAAGATATTGACGACGCTCCAGCATTTACTGAAGCACTTTATGATTTGTCAAGTAGAACCAAGACGACTGCCACTGCAAGTTGGTCCAATTTGGCTGCATGGGATGCAGTAAGTGTTAAGGTATATTCCCCTAATGTAGCTCCAATTATCCAGGAAATTGTAGATAGAGGTGGTTGGACAAGTGGGAATGACATGGTTTTCTTTGTAGAGGGTACTGGCTCAAGAAGTGCAGAGTCTTATGATGGGGAGCCTGAAAATGCACCAAACCTCTTGGTTGCTTACACAGCTGGTTCGGCAAATGAGCATTTTGTGATGGAGGTGGACTTAAGCACACTTCCCAACCAATCCATAATGACAACTGATAATTACGAATCTGCATATTTCACCTCTACCGGACTTTCAGATTGTGACAATAATTTTGGTTTTAGAGAGGGTGCAATTTGTGATAATACAGTAAATCAAACACCTATGTGGGTTGTCGATGAAGATTCAGAAGGTTCTGACCACCTGCATTTATGGGCATTTTCTGATTATGATAATGCGACCACATCAGCAATTGACTTTGGACGATTAAGCTATTTTGATCCCTCAACCTCCACTGTTCGAGACATAGGTGATGCTGGGGATTTGGAAGCAATGGCTGTAAATAAATATACGGGACAAGCATATTTCCTTTCAAAAAATGATGCAAATAATGGTCCGGGGAGTTCCGCCGCTTTATGGACTTATAACCTCAACGATGCAGAAGCAAATTTTGGAAATATTGTTCTAACACTATTGGGACATATCTCTAGACCAAGTGGTTTTGCTATGGAAGCTCTGGCATTTGATCCAGCAAGCAATAGACTTTATACGACGGATCCTGTCGATGGAGATCAAAATAGCGGAACTGTTACCGATGTTTTATACTATATCGATATTACAAGTCTCAGTGCCAATCCCCTACTGGTTTCGAATGCCATATTGATTGGGTCAATAAGTGGTCTTGGAGAAACCAATAATTATGTAGATGGGATGGAATTTTCTGATGATGGTAAGCTTTACGCGATAGATGGAACTGATGACCATTTGTATGAAATAGATCCCAATACAGCAGCAATAATTGGAATAGAAGATAATAATATTCCAGGTGGAACTGGACATGGTTCTGTTGATATAGAGACCATTACATGGGATGCTGTAAATTCAAGAATGATAGGAATTGACAATGATGGAAATCATCAGGAATTTATAGAAATTACACTTGGTTCCAATGGAGCAAACAATGTTCGCTCCACTTATTCTGGAACTCCTGGTTTACCTACTGATGCAGATTTTGAAGCATCTGCAATGTATGCTCCATGTCCTGAAAATTTGACTTCTGTTGGTAATTTAATATTTAATGATTTAAATTTAGATGGAAATTTTGATCCTGGTGAAGGAATAGACGGGGTTGTTGTTAATCTTTTCCTTGCTGGTGAAAACCCGGCTACTGACATAAGTGTACTTTCTGTAACTTCTTCTGGAGGGGGATATTATATGTTTGACAATCTGGAATCAGGTGATTACTTCATACACATTCCTGCTAGTGAATTTGGTTCAGGAAAACCATTAAATAATATGGCATCCATGACTGGGCAAGGGACTGATAATCAAATAGATGACAATTCTGATGAAAATGGTGATGATCCCGCCAGCCCTTCAGTAAGTGGAATTAGTAGTGGAATAATTACACTGACGGTCAATGGTGAGCCAACAGACGGTTCAACTGAATCCGGTTCAGGAAATACGATGGATAATACAGATGACGATAATGGTGATATGACAGTTGATTTTGGATTCACAACGATTACTTGCAACAATGTTAGTAGTGCAGGCACCATTGGAACAGATGAGCTTAGTTGTGGAAGCTTTGACCCTGCAATTATTACTCAATTAACTTCACCTAGTGGAGGAAGTGGAACTTACGAATATCAGTGGCAGTATGATAATGGTGGTGGATGGATAAACATATCAGGTGCAAATTCGGCTAACTTTAATCCTGGGACAATTTCACAAACAACAGAATACAGAAGGGGTGTAAGAAGAAATCCTTGTACAACTTACCTTTATTCCAATGTGGTAAAGAAGGAGGTAATGTCAAATTATACAAATGCAGGAACTATTGGCTCTGATGAATCACAATGTGGAAGTTATGATCCTGCCAATATCACAAACCTTAGCGCTCCAAGTGGAGGAAGCGGTGGAACACTAATTTATAAATGGCAAAAAAATACTGGTTCCTGGGATGATATTGACGGAGCTACTTCTTCTACATATAATCCAGTAACAATTGCTCAAACAACCCTATATAGAAGAGGCGCAAGACGCTCACCTTGTGGAACATGGGTATATTCAAATATCGTAACAAAAGAAGTCACCGAGAATTTTACAAATGGTGGAACAATTTCAGGTGATGAATCAAACTGTGGCGGATACAATCCGACGACTATCACCAGCACAACTTCCCCCAGCGGCGGAAGCGGTGGCTCTGTTGAATATCAATGGCAACAAAGTACTGGAACCTGGACGAATATCAGTGGTGCAACTTCAGCTACTTACAATCCGACGTCTATAACTGAAACGACCCAATACCGAAGAGGTGCGAGAATGAATGGTTGTACACCTTTTGTCTATTCCAATGTGGTAACGAAGGAAGTAATTGTCAATTATACTAGTGCTGGAACCATTTCAGGAGATGAATCGAATTGTGGCAGTTTCGATCCTGCAATAATTGGCAGTGCGACTCCACCAGGAGGAGGAATTGGAGGTGCTTTGGCGTATAAATGGCAACAAAGTACAGGTACCTGGGCAGATATCAACGGTGCTACTTCTGCATCCTATGATCCTTCCACAATTACTCAAACTACCCAGTTTAGAAGAGGTACAAGGCGCAGTCCATGTACTTCCTGGATTTTTTCTAATGTCATTACAAAGGAAGTTGTTGATAATTATACAAATGGAGGTGTTATTTCAGGAGATGAATCCAATTGTGGCAGCTATAATGCTACGGTGATTTCAAGTGTTAGTGCACCTTTTGGTGGCTTTGATGGAACCCTGGAATACAAATGGCAATTGGATTCTGGATCTGGTTGGTCGGACATTGCAGGAGCAATCTCCTCTTCCTATAATCCTTCGACTATTACTCAAACTACACAATATCGACGTGCCGCACGCAGAAATCCTTGTACAAATTGGGTTTATTCAAATATTATTACCAAAGAAGTCCTTTCTAATTACACAAATGGCGGATCGATTTCCGAAGATGAATCTGGTTGTTCCAGTTTCGATCCTTCCACAATTACAAGTTCTTCAGCTCCCTCAGGAGGTTCTGGAGGTACCCTCGAATTTCAATGGCAGTCTAATGCAGGCGGTGGTTGGATTGATATTGGAGGAGCTACATCGACAATATTTGATCCTTCTACAATCTCCCAAACAACCCAATACAGAAGAGGGGCTCGTCGCAATCCTTGTACAGATTGGGTTTATTCGAATGTTGTGACCAAAACGGTTATGAGTAATTACACAAATGCGGGAACTATTTCAGGAGATGAGTCCATTTGTGGAACTTATGACCCTTCTACTATTACAAGTACTTTACTTCCCTCAGGTGGGAATGGAGGTATAGCAGAATACAAATGGCAATATGACAATGGCAGTGGATGGACAGATATTTTGACTACCAATACTTCAACCTATGATCCTCCAAGCATCAATCAAACCACACAATATAGAAGGGCGTCTCGTCGATTTCCCTGTTCAAGTTGGTTATTTTCCAATGTTGTGACCAAAACGCTTTATGATAATTATTCTAATGGTGGAATAATTGCAGGAGATGAATCCAACTGCGGAGGATATGATCCTGCTCAAATTACCAGCTCATCTGCACCAAGCGGTGGAAGCGGAGGTTCTTTGGAATATAAATGGCAGTATGATAATGGTAGTGGCTGGGTAGACATTTCAGGTGCTTCATCTTCAACCTATAACCCACCTAGCATTTCTCAAACAACTCAATATAGAAGAGCTGCGCGACTTAGTACCTGTTCAGATTGGGTGAATTCCAATGTAGTCGTTAAATCAGTAATTGATAATTTTACCCAGGGAGGAATCATCGAAGGAGATGAATCCAATTGTTTTAGTTTCGATCCAACAGAAATAACAAGTTTAAATGCTCCTTCTGGTGGAGGAGTAGGATCTATTGGAGATTTGAATGTTTATTATTCATTTAATGGAAATCCTCTGGACATTAGTGGGAATGCCCATCATGGTGCCGAGATTGGAACTGTGGATTATCAATCAGGTACCCTTGGGAGTAGCCTGAGTTTATTGGGTACAGCAGGTAATTACATCTCTGTAAACGACCATGTAGATTTAAACCCTGCCCAAATTTCACTCTCAGTTTGGGTAAAGCCTGATGCTGCCAATCCAGTTGATTGGGAAACAGTTTTAATGAAAACAACTGATGATAATTGGGCAGATGGCTATGGATTAAGTCATTATCAGGGAAGTGCAAATATCAATTTCTTCATTAATAATTATGCAAATCATGTTTTGACAAGTCCTTTGGCGGCTGGCGAATTTACACATGTCGTTGGTACTTATGATGGTATAACTATGACCCTCTATATAAATGGTACTCAAGTTGGGACACATGTTGTTGGTACTCCAATTAATCACACCAACGCACCATTGCATATTGGTACACAAGGTGGTTCTTTCTACAATTGGAATGGGGATATCGACGAATTACAAATATTTAGGAGAGCTATCTCTGCCAAAGAGGTATCCATGCTTTATGAACTTGGAGACGGGTTAGCATATAAGTGGCAATATGATAATGGTGGAGGTTGGACAGATATTGGAAGTGCCACATCTGACACATATGATCCAGGAACCATTACACAAACTACTCAATACCGACGTGGCTCCAGAAGAACCCCTTGTGGTTCGTGGATTTATTCCAATGTGGTGACCAAAACCATAGTGGATAATTATACTGATGGAGGTTCTATTTCTGGAGATGAAAGCAATTGTGGTAGCTATGATCCAGCTCAAATTACAAGTACGAGTGTACCAGTTGGTGGTGCAAATGGTACATTGGAATACAAATGGCAATACAACACTGGAGGTGGATGGACAGATATAAACGGTTCTAATATTGAGACCTATAATCCGGCAATCATAACCCAAACTACAAATTTTCGCCGTGCTGCCAGAAGATCACCGTGTGCGAACTGGATCTATTCCAATTCAGTAACGAAAGAAGTAGTTATCAATTATACAAATGCTGGCACCATTGCAGGAGATGAAACAAATTGCATTGGTTATGATGGAGCAATGATTACAAGCCTTTCTGAGCCTGGTGGTGGTGCAGATGGCACACTTGAATATCAATGGCAGCAAAATACGGGTAGTTGGACTACAATTTCAGGAGCGAATGCCTCCACTTATGATCCTGGGACCATTTTGCAAACAACCAGTTATCGTAGAGGCGCCAGAAGAACGCCTTGTACAGCCTGGGTTTATTCAAATACTATAACGAAAACAGTAGGTACATGCAATGAGGTTTGTGATAATGGTTTAGATGATGATGGAGATTCATTAATAGATTGTAATGACCCTGATTGTATCCCAAACATTGCTTATACCACAACCGACGAAAGTTGTGGTATTGGATTGGATGGAACCATTGATCTTACCGTGGCAGGTGGCACCCCTCCTTATTCCTATCAATGGGATGATATGCCATATTCGGCAAATTGGACTTTTGAACAAAATACCAATGATATATCGGGTAATAATCATCATCAAAACGGGGGATTAGGAACCGCTATGTATTCTTCTGATGCAGTAGAGGGACAATATTCTCTGAATTTAGATGGAAGTACCTATTTACGATACAGTGTTGACGCTGGTTTCATGGAAGTGCTTTTTTCTAAATGGTTATTTACTGCCTGGGTAAAACCAACTGGTTTATCCGGAATACAAACCATAGTAGATGAAGGGAGTGGAACAAACGGAATATCAATTCGAATCAATGGAAATACTCTGGAAGGAGCTGTCAGAAACGGTGGCATACAATTTAATGCCGGTTCTCATACCATCCCCTCTGATAATACCTGGCATCATGTAGCCTTATTGTTTGACAATGGGGATCTTACACTATTTTTGGATGGTGTCGCAGGAAGCACGACTGTTGCCTCTTATACCACTGTAAATGAACACAGTGGAAATGGAGGGATCGGTTACACGGATGTAGGGTCTGGGTTTGGGACTGCAAGTGGAAATTATTTCACTGGATTAATTGATGACATAAAATATCACCATGAAATAGCATTGAGTTCCTATCAAATAAGCGATATGGCAAGAAATGACGGAGACCGTAATAACCTAAGCACCGGAAATTACAATGTATCTGTTTATTCCTCGACTGGATGTGAATTAACGGAAAGCATCTCCATTATTGGAGGAAGTAATTATACAAATGGAGGAACCATAGCTGCTGATGAAGAAGGCTGCGGTAGTTTTGATCCAGCTGTTATTACAAATATTTCTCCACCAGGTGGAGGAAGTGGAGGGACTCTTGAATATGTATGGCAATATGATGAAGGAAGTGGTTGGTTGGATGTTGCCGGAGCAACAAATGACAACTATGATCCTGTAACCATCACCCAAACGACACAATACAGACGTGGAGCAAGACGAAATCCATGTACCAATTGGGTTTGGTCTAACACTGTTACAAAATCAATTGTCACTAATAAAGCCAATGGAGGTACAATTGATGGAAATGAAAGCGCATGTGGTGATTTTGATCCCCAAATCATTACCAGTACAGCAGTTCCTGATGGTGGGATCGGTGGAACCCTTGAATATCAATGGCAGGCTGATACAGGTAGTGGCTGGTCTGATATAGCAGGAGCAAATTCAGAAACCTATGATCCTGCGGTTATTAGTCAGTCGACTCATTATAGACGTAGTGCAAGGTTAGCTCCATGTACCGATTGGGTGTATTCCAATACAGTATTGAAGCAAATTGTTATCAACTATACTGATCCTGGTGTGATTTCGGGGGACGAAGAAAATTGTGGAAGTTTTGATCCTGGTATTATTGCCAGCATAACTGAACCCAGTGGAGGCGAATATGGAGCACTGCAATACCAATGGCAAAAAGACGAAGGTAGTGGATGGACAGATATCATCGGTGCTTCTTTTGAAACCCTTAATCCGGGAATTATCACTCAAACTACATTGTATCGTCGTGGAGCAAGACGAAGCCCTTGTACCAACTGGATATATTCAAATACAGTTACAAAAATTGTTGTGATCAATTATACCGACGGTGGTACAATTGCTACCAATCAAAGCCACTGTGGCGCCTTCGATCCTGATTTAATAACGAATTCAGCATCTGCAACAGGCGGTCAGGATGGAACCGAGCAATATCAATGGGAAATTAGCCTAAACGGAACCGATTGGACAGATATTGGTGGCGCGACGAATGAAACCTATGACCCCCCTGGTATTTCACAAACAACCCATTACAGAAGAAAATCCAGGCGATTGCCTTGTTCAAATTGGGTCAATTCAAATACAGTAATAAAAACTGTTTTAAATGTTCCTTCGGCTGACATTAGTACTTTCCCTACAGGAACAAATGGATTCATTTGTGAATTGGAAGATTATGTATTTGAAGCAGCCGATGCAGGACCTGATGCTCTTTATTATTGGTCTTTTGGTGCGACTGCTACCCCTGATTTTCCGACAGGTAAAGGGCCTCACACAATTCAATACAATGTACCTGATGAGGATGCTTCAACCACCGAGTTGGTTCAACTTTGGGTGGATGATAATGGCTGCTTTGATTACGATAGTATATCTGTAATTATTCGCCCTGAAATTATTATGACAACCATTGGGGAAAGTGATCCTTCAGACTGTAGCGTGTCAGATGGTGCAATTACCGTGAATGCAACCTATCCCGCTGGTACTTCAGTAGAAGCAAGTATAGATGGCGGTTCTAATTGGTCCAGCAATCTAACCTTTAATAATCTTCCGGCTGGAGGTTATGACGTAAGAGTCCGATACAACAATGGAGAATGTGAGGAAGTATGGGGCATTATAACCCTGGAAGACCCTGATGAACCTGAAGGTTCGATTACCATTACCAGCGATTCAATCTGTATGGAGCAAAATATTATTCTACAGGGAATCGTATCTTCCGGAAATCCAGGCATTTCATGGGACTTTGGACCAGGAGCTTCTCCAGCCACAGCTACTGGACTGGGACCTCATAATGTTTCTTATTCCAGTACAGGGACTAAAAATGTTATACTCACACTAACTGAAAATAGTTGTGTTGCGAATATCATCCAGTCAGTTGAAGTTGCAGAAAACTTTGATGACGGTGGAACAATTGATGGAGATGAAGCATTATGTGGAACTAACGATCCTGAAATCATTTCCAATACTGGAGTTCCTTCAGGTGGAAACGGTGGAAGCGTTGAATATCAATGGCAGGTTAGCACAGACGGTGCTTCCTGGACAGATATTGGCGGAGCTACATCCATTGATTTTGATCCTCCTGCGATTGTCCAAACAACTCATTACCGCAGAAAAGCTCGTCGAGCTCCTTGCGGAAGCTGGCAATTTTCGAATTCCAGTAGTAAAATTTTGACTTCGACTCCGGAGGCACTAGATGATAATTTTGCTTCAGCTTGTCCAGGCTTTGTATTTCTGGATAATGTATCAACGAATGACAATAATCTCATAAATACTACCTTTTCAGTTACCATACCACCTGCTAATGGTACAGTAGATTTGGATAATGATGGGGAGTTTTTCTATACACCTAACTCTACGTTCTGCGGAACAGACCAATTCACCTATCAGGTTTGCAATGAAAACTCATCCTGTTGCGATACGGCAGTAGTGATTGTTGATTTGTCAGATGCCTCCCCTCCAGGTTTAGAAAATATTCCGAGTGACATTACCATACATTGTGATGAAGAAATACCATTACCACCTTTGGTAAATGCCGTGGAAAATTGCCAATTTGTAACATTGGGTTTGGCAGAAACTTCTACACAAGGAGTAGATACTTGTTCTATTTACCAATATACTTTGACAAGAACGTGGACCGCTATTGACTACTGTGGAAATAACAATTCGAATGAACAAAATATTCATGTAAGAGATATTACTGCACCAGATATTTATAGAGTGTATTCCATGACGAATGGGAACAAGCTGGTTGGTGGAATCATGGAAAATACGACACACAGATGGAAGACGATATCATTCCCGATTAAATTTAAAACGAAACCCATCGTCTTTGCACAAGTTGTTTCGGAAAACGAGTCTTCTACCGTGATCGCCCAAGTAAAAAATGTTTCCACATCCCAATTCCAGTTACAATTACAGGAAGAAGAATACAACGATCAAATTCATCTCGAGGAAGATGTTGCATGGATAGCAATAGAACCTGGTTCAGAGTCAGGGGTTTTGCCCTTTGAAGTTGGTTCCATATTGGCTTCTTCCAATTCAACAGCTATTAATTTTATCAATGCTTATGATCAAAACCCGGCCTTTATTTCTGCTTCTCAAACCAATAATGAATTAGATCCTGTTTCAGTAAGGTTCAACAGTTTGAGTGAGTCAGGTTTGAATATTTTGGTAGAAGAAGAAGCCTCTCTTGATGCTGAAATTATGCATGGGCTTGAGACAGTTGGCTATATGGCTTTTGAAAATCAGGGAGACATTTTTGATTCGAATGCAGAAGTTTTTGGAGAAATCGGTACTGTTAATGTAAACAGCGGATGGCAAACAGTTAGCTTAAATAATACCTATCACAACCCAGTGGTGATTTTTGGGGGAATATCTAAAAATGATGCGACTTCAGCAGTTGTCAGTGTTGACAAAGTGACTCAAGAAGGTTTTGATGTAAGAATTAAAGAATGGGATTATGAAGCTGATGATCATGCTTTTGAAACTATTTCATACATGGTAATTGAAGGAAGTATACCATTTAACACTTACGCAAATTGTGATGAGATTCCTGAACCTCCATCTTTACAAACGGATATTAAAGGTGTTGACAACTGTGATTTGAGTATCACTGTGGAATATGTGCAATCTTTACCCAATTTTGATTGCACCTCAGATACAATTTTGACAAGAACTTGGTCAGTCATTGACGAATGCGGAAATTCAACTGCATATACCCAACAAATAATTTTAAGAGATACAACACCTCCATCTTTTACTGTTCCAGTAGATGTGACAGTAATATGTGGAGAATCAATTGACCCTTCCGAAACTGGAGATGTGACGGATGAATCGGATAATTGTTCTTTTGGTTTGGATGCAGTTTATACCGATAATTTAGGAAATGTAAATGGCTGTATGGGCTATTACGAGAGAATATGGACACTCACAGATTTTTGTGGGAATAGAAATATTCAAACTCAAACAATCTGGATCGCAGATCCTGATGACACAGACAAGGATGGCAAACCGAATCCATTAGATTGGGATGATGATAATGATGGTATTCCAGATGTAGATGAGGGAATGGTGGATACTGATGGAGATGGTTTGACCAATGAACTGGATTTAGATTCAGATAATGATGGTATTCCTGATATTGTTGAAGCTGGTTTTCCTGACATCAATGGTGATGGTCAAGTAGATAATCTAAATGTAGCTGGCTGGGATGACGATAATGATGGTTTTGCAGATGGTTTTGATGCGGATGATACAGACTCTACTCTGCTCGCTTCTGACAACTTTGACCCAACTGATTTCAAGCACGACCGAGATGGTGATGGCATTATGAATTCACTGGATTTAGATTCAGATAATGATGGCTTGCCAGATTTAATTGAAGCTAGAGGTGTCGATACAGATGGAAATGGAATTATAGATTATCCTGTTCCTAATGATCCGACTTCTATGGTGGATGGCGATGGTGATGGTTTTACTGATATTTATGACCCAGATGATGATGGGCTTGAATTTGCTGAAGATGTTTTAGAACCACTCGTTATTACAGATGGAATTTCTTATCGAAGTGGAAATCCAAGTGAAAATCCAGATGTTGATTATGATAACATTCCTGATTTCTGGGACTTGGATTCTGATAATGATGGAGTACCAGGTTTGATTGAATCCGGAGGCGTAGATGAAAACGGAAATGGAAAAATTGAACTTTCTGAATTGATAGATGCAGATGGTGATGGTTTCCATGATCTTTATTCAACCAATCCTTTAGTGACAACTGATGGCGATGGCATACTTGTGGACGGTCGTCCTGAAGATACCAATGCAGATGGCTCAGCCTATAATGGAGCCAATGCCGATAAAGATGCCTTACTGAATCATTCAGATATAGACTCTGATGGAGACGGAATTAATGATATTTTGGAATGTGGCAATTTCAACATGGATATCAATAGAGATGGTGCAATAGATGCTGTAACAGATCTAAATAACGACGGTTTTGACGATAACATGGCTGCTAATCCAAAAGTATTTACCGAATATGATGCCGTTCCCAAAGATGGAAGACCTGACGATAGTAATGATAGTGATGATAGTCCATATAAAACATCTGTGTTAGATGGAACATTCGGAGATACCAATGAGCAACCAGATGTAGATGACGATGGAGATAGCCTATTGAATTTAGCAGATGTAGATAGTGATAATGACTTGATTTTAGATAAAAATGAAGACAAAAACTTAAATGGTCAACTCGATCCAGGCGAAAGAGATTATTTGGACATTGACACTGACAATGATTTGATTATCGATGGTATAGAAGATGCCAATGTCGACGGAGATTTTGATTTGGGTGAAACTGATCCACTGGATCCCGACACTGACAAAGATTTTTTACAAGATGGTGTGGAAGATGCCAATCAAGATGGGGATGTAGATATTGGCGAATCTGATCCTAGGGATCCTTGTGATCCAAACCCAACTACTTACTGTCTGGGAGTTGTGTTGGATATTAAGGTGAAATTACAAGGAGCAATGATCGGTAACGGAGGAGGAGGCTTAATGAGGGATGAACTGAGAACTAAAGATTTATTGCCAACTACCGAGCCATATGAGGATTATGAATACCTCAATCACGTGGGGGAAGGTGGGGGAGAAACCATTGACCCAAATCTTTTGAATACTTCAGGTAGTGATGCTATTGTCGATTGGGTGTTGGTAGAATTGCGATCCGCAGTAAGAGCAGATAGCCTGGTAGCTACCAGGTCGGCAATTTTGCAGAGAGACGGAGATATTGTTGATATCGATGGAGTTTCCAATATAACATTTCCCAATCTGCCTAGTGATAATTACTATGTGGCGATAAGACATAGGAATCACTTGGGGATTATCACTGCCAATCCTCAATTTTTATCTCCAACGCCAACAGAGCTCGATTTCACAAATACTTCGGCAAGTGTATATGGAACTCAACCAATGGCAGATTTAAATGGAGAGCGACTTATGTGGGCAGGTGATTTAAATCAAGATAGACAGGCAGTCTATCAGGGACCAGGAACAGATATATTTGATTTGTTCCTCAAAATTATGCTAGATAGCCTGAACAATGAGCTTTTAGTAAACTTTGTAACCATTGGTTATTACTCTCAGGATTTGGATTTGGATGGAAAAGTTATTTATCAGGGACCTGATAATGACAGAAGCAAATTATTATTCAATGTTACTCTGGAAACCCCTCAAAATACAAATGGTTACGCCAATTTTGTCGTAGGTGAGGATTTACCAGAAAATGATAATGGAACAAATAATGACCCATGCTTAACAGGAGCAACAGAACCAAGCTGTGACTTTGATGGTGATGGATTGATCAACAATTTGGATTTGGATGATGACAACGATGGGGTGAAAGATTTTAATGATATTGACCCTTTTAATGCAGAAAGTGATAGTGATGCAGATGGTCTCTCTGACAACCACGAGACAGGAGGAGATGGAATTTATAATGTAGGGACAGATACCAACCCCTTAAGTGATGACACTGACAATGATGGCATCAAAGACAACGTGGAGGATGCGAATGCCAATCGTTATGTTGATATTGATGAAACTGACCCATTGGATGCAGATACCGATGATGATAATATTGATGATGGAATTGAAGATGCTAATCAAAATGGAATTATTGACGGAGGAGAAAGCAATCCACTAGATTTATGCGATCCAAATGCTACCTTCTTCACTTGTGACTTCGATGGAGATGGATTTACCAATAATATTGATTTGGATGATGACAATGATGGCGTGAATGATAACGACGATCCTGATGATTTTGATAGTGCTACTGATTCTGATGGGGATGGGATTACCGACTTTATTGAAACTGGAAGTGATGGTGTTTACAACCCACTAGATGATTCAGATCCATTGGATGCATGTGATCCAGACCCGGCAAATGCAAATTGTATTGGATTAGATGAAGATGGAGATGGGTATTATTCCAATTATCCGCTAGGTGATGATTTCTATGACACAGACGATGAAGATGAATGTGTTCCAAATCCTACAGTAGGAATTTGTGATTTTGACAATGATTTGCTTCTCAATAGTGCAGATACGGATGACGACAATGATGGAGTCTTAGACAGTAACGATGTAGATCCTTATGATGAGGAAAGCGATTCTGACTTTGATGGGATTTCTGATAATACAGAAACGGGTGGTGATGCTTCCTACAATCCTGGGACAGATACCAATCCTTTGGAGGCTTGTGACCCTGATCCAAATAATGCAAATTGTACAGGAGTTGATGTAGATTCAGATGGTTATTTTGCCAATTATCCTTTGGCTCATGCAGCCTACGATTCAGACGATGCTGACCAATGTGTACCAAATCCAAATGCTTGTGGCCAAACGGTTTGTGAAGATTTAGATGGAGATGGGAAGATCATTATTTGTCATCATCCGGGACAGCCTGATGAGCAAACTTTGGAAGTTTCTGGAAATGCATGGATTGATGATGGACACAGCGGACATGGAGATTATTGTGGTCCTTGCCAAGATTATATTACCATCGCTGCAGGTCAATGGTCTGCTGCATCAACATGGGAAAATGGCAATATTCCACCCTATACACTCAATGGTGAAAATGTCATCATCAATCATCCTGTAACAGTGCAAAATGATATTAATGTACAAGGAGATGCACATTTATGGGTAGAGAATGCCACATTTTCTATTCAAAATGCGAAACTCACTATTGATGATGCTCACGTCACCTTCTTGAATTCAACTGTTGATGTAAGTCACAACATAGATATGACTGAGAACCATAGTCATTTCAATATGGAAGGTGGTTCTCTGAATGTTGGTCAATCATTTATTAACACGAATGGGGAGCGGTATCTAACTGATGTTTATCTTACTATCCTAACAGATTATAAAAATGATGGAGGTACAGAAGAAATTGAGAATACCTGTGTAGAAATCACCAATGGAGATTTTAAAAATACAAACAATGGTGATATTGAATTTACGAATGCCAAGATTCATATCCAAAATGGAAGTTTGATCAACAATTGGCAATGCTCTACCTCAGGAAATTTAAGCGCAGTCTGGGTAGAAAGCGGATGGATTTGGGATACAGGTGATTGGAATTCTGATATAGATCATTACTGTGTCAATGGTTTAATCATCTTCAATGTTTGGAACTCTCTACCATCAGAAGAATGTAATGACATCGCCAATTATTTTGCGAATTGTTCTAGTGGTGGAGGTGATATTGATAATGACAATGATGGTTACTTCGCCAATTATCCGGTAAATGACCCTCTTTATGACCCAAATGATGCGAATGCCTGTAATCCCGATGTAAATGTGGGCTTATGTGTTCCTGTAGATAATGACAGTGATAATTACTTCGGTAATTATCCAAATGGACACGCCCAGTTTGATTCTGATGATAATAATGATTGTGTTCCTGATAATTCCAATTGTGGAGGAGGCTCTTGTCCTGATATTGATGGAGACGGAAATATAACTATCTGCCACAATGGTACAGATACCCAAAGTATACCTGTTGGCGAGTGGAGTACACATTCAGGTCATGGTGATATTTGTGGTCCTTGTGCAGATTATAAAACCATTGCGAATGGTATTTGGACAAATGCTTCTGTCTGGGAAGGAGGAAATATTCCACCTGATTATATAGATGGAGAATCGGTCATCATCAACCATTCAATTTCCCATCAAGCAAAAGTGGAAGTAAAAGGAGGAGGGCATTTATGGATTGAAAACGGCTCCCTCACCATCAATGGAAGTGGGAAAGAACTGAAAATACTAGAAGGAGAGGTGACCATGATCAATTCAAACCTTGACGTTCTTGAATATTTGAAATTGGATAATGTGGCTGCTAAATTAACTGTTTCTGGTGGCTCAATAATCGTTGGTAAAAAGTATGAGAATAAACAAGGACAAAGTTATTTTGAAAACACCTGTATTGATGTGGATCATAAATACTATGTGAAGGAAGGAGGTTTGGATGAGCTGGTAAATGTATGCTTGCAGGTAGGAACAGAATCAACAAGTAAATTAAAAGTATTTAATGGAACGGAGATGAGATTTACCAACACCAAAATCCATATTTCAAACGGGAACTTTGACAATCAAGGTGATTTAAATGGCAGTATCACAGACCTTTGGGTAGAAAATGGCAATTTAAAAAATACTGAAACAGACAATGAATGGACAGCTAATATCTCGAAATATTGTGTTGCAGGTAGTGTAGAAGTTTCCAGTACTTATCTTCCTCCATCAGAAGAATGTTCAGATATGGAAGATTCCTTTGAATCTTGTGGATGTTTTGATGACGATGATGACGATGATGATTAAAAAAGGAATCTTATCAACTTAGATTATTTGAAGGAATAAATACAATTATATTTAGTGATTATGAAAGCCCTGTGGATAATTCATTGACTTACAGGGCTTGTTTTTTTACCTATGGAACATGTTATCTAAGCACCAAGTCATATTTATGTATAAGTAAAATTTTGGAATTCTATTTTTCTCTAACGAGGCGAAAAACGCAGGCATAGCCTTAGTTCTGACGAGTATTTTCAACGAAGTAAGAGGAAAAAAGAAACCAAAATTAGTTGTAGATAAATTTGATTTGATGCTTAGTTGTGAATAAAGCTATAATAAAAAGGAGCTTTATTACTTTTATTCTTATGAAAGTTAAACATGTATTCCCGTTTATTTTGTATTTACTGGCCATCTTCAATTTATTGATATGGTTTTCTGCTTGTACAAGTCAATCGACCAAATTCCATCCTAAAGAACAAAAAGTAATTAGCACCCTCCCCAAAGGCAAGGAACAAAAAGAAACAAAAGATAACTATTTGAGTAGGATAAAATGGTATGCCGATACGTCCCACTCCTCCATTCAATTTCGAACTCGACACAGTGGCGTTTATGATGTAATCGGCTGGATTCAAAATTTTGAAATTGTTATGGAAGGGCAAAGAAAGGATTTTACAGATGTATCCGTTGAAGCTAGTGCAGATATTCGCTCTGTGAAAATGCCCAATATGGGTATGGCGGGCAATCTCCAGGGATTATTCAATACAGAAACTTTCCCAAAGGTTTTTTTTAAAAGCAAAGACATTCAACTCAGCCAAGGGAATACTTTTCAATTGATAGGGGATATGACCATCAAAGAAATTACCAGAGAATTAAGGATGGATGTACAGTTTAATGGATTTGGAAGCCCTTTATCTTTTGCTTTGCCAGGATTTACCGTTGATGGAAAGTTTAATCGACATGATTTTGGGATTGGCGAGCCAGAGGTCTTTTCTGAATATAGAGAGTCACCTCACCCTATGATAGGGGACACGATTTTCTTTAGAGCTAATTTGAGATTTTATTTTGAAGATTAAGTGAAGTTAGGAGGAAACTTCAAGTTGCCTCCTAACTTTAAAAGGAGGATTTAATTCTCCAAATACCTAACAGGAGAATTGGTATTGTAAAAGAAGAAGGACCATTTGTCTGCCTGTTCTTCAATGACTTTTTCAGTGGGTTTTCCAGCTCCATGTCCTGCATCTACTGCTACTCTTATCAGTACAGGATTGTCCCCTGCATGAGCATCCTGTAATGTTGCTGCGAATTTAAAAGAATGAGCGGGTACCACGCGATCGTCATGGTCGGCAGTTGTCACCATAGTGGATGGATAAACTACTCCTTTTTTAAGATTGTGAATGGGTGAATAGCCCTTTAAATATTCAAACATTTCTTTGCTCTCCTCACTAGAACCATACTCAGGGACCCATCCCCAGCCAACGGTAAACTTGTGGTAGCGCAACATATCCATTACTCCAACGGCAGGGAAAGCAACTGCAAATAATTCAGGGCGTTGGGTCATGACAGCTCCAACCAATAATCCACCATTTGAACCTCCTGAAATAGCCAATTTTTCTGAGGAAGTATAACCTTCTTTTATTAAAAATTCAGCTGCTGCGATAAAATCATCAAATACATTTTGTTTTTGCATCAACATACCTGCCTTGTGCCATTCTTCTCCATATTCTCCACCTCCTCTTAAATTTGCCAGGGCATAGACACCTCCGTTTTCCAATAATATCATACGAGAAGTAGAGAAAGAAGGGGAGAGGCTGATATTGAATCCTCCATATGCATATAATTCAGTGGGGTTGGTTCCATCCAATTGCAATCCTTTTTTATAGACTAAAAACATTGGAACTTTTGTCCCATCTTTTGATTCAAAGAATACCTGTTTTGTTTCAAAATCATCTGGATTAAATTTTAATTCTGTTTTATGGAATTGAGAAGATTGCCCTGTTTCTACATCGTATTTAAAAATGATACTTGGGTACGTAAATGAAGTAAAGGAATAGAATAATATTTTATCTTCTTTTTTACCCCCAAAACCTCCGGCACTTCCTATACTTGGCAGTTTAATCGCTTTTTCATTGGAGCCATCGTAGTCATATTGGAAAATACGAGTCGTCGCATCCACAAGGTAGTCCGCAAACAACTTTCCTCCACCAGTAGAGACACCTTGCAACAGGTTTTCTTTTTCGGGAATGATGTCTTTCCAATTTGCCGGATCAACATTGTTAACATCTACTTCAACCAACCGGTATTTGGGGGCGTCAACATCAGTTCTCATAAGAAATTTCCCATCAACATGATCAATCACAGTGTTTTTATGATCAAAGCCAGTAAACAAGGGTTGAAAATCACTACCTTCTGTATCTAAATCCTTGAAATACAATTCAAAGCCATCTGTTCCGGTAGAAGCATTGAGGATTAAATATTTTGAGTCTTCAGTCATATACACAAAGTGATACAATTTTGGTTCTTTTTCGTTCATGTAAACGACTTTGTCTTTAGATTGGTCATCTCCAAGTTTATGGAAATAAACCGAATGAAAATCATTGGCTGCAGATAGTTCGGTGCCTTCTGCTGGTGCTGGCATTCTGCTATAATAGAATCCATCTCCCTTCCAGGAAGCTCCTGAAAATTTGACCCATTTCAGTACATCGGGTAACTTATTCCCGGTAGCTACTTCTTTAACATGTATTTCACTCCAATCTGAACCACCTTCAGAAACGGAATAAGCCAAATATTTATCATCTTCAGAAAATCCGGCAATGTTGACAGAAACAATTCCCTCATCAGACATTGTATTGGGATTCAAGAATTCCTCTGGCTCCCCGTCCAAACCTTTTTGACGGTATAACACAGACTGATTTTGAAGTCCATCATTTTTGTAGAAGAAATAATACGCTCCAGCTTTGATAGGTGCACCGATTTTCGGAAAATTGAACAAGTCTCTGTATCTGTCTTTTATGGCATCTCTGTATGGAATCTTGCTTAGGTAATCAAAGGTCACTTTGTTTTGCTCAGTTACCCATGCCTTGGTATCTGACGCAGTATCTATTTCCAACCAACGATAAGGGTCTTCCACCGAGGTTCCAAAATAATCATCTGTTTGATCAACTGTTTTCGTTTCAGGGTAAGTTACTTTCATAACAGGATTGTTCACACTTGCTGAAGCGATTTGCTCAGCACTATCTGTACCACAGCTTACCAGCAAGCAAGCCGCAAATACTAATGAATAAATTAGTTTCATTGGATAATGTTTTTGTATTGTTTAACCAGAAATTGATTTTTGAGCCGGCGAAGGTAAGGAATGTAATTATCTTGAAAAGGGAGAGATATTGCAAATAAGTGAAATTAATTTCTCAAATAGGAAGCTCCATTTACATCTAAAATGGTCCCTGTTGCATATTCACACCCTTCAGAAGCTAACCATAAAATAGCTCTGGCAATTTCTTCCGGGCTGGCTGCCCGATTTAGGGGGCTTTGAGCTTTTATTGCTTTTCCAGTTTCTCCTTCCAAAAATTCACTAGCCATATCTGTTTCAACAAAACCTGGAGCAATAGCTGTGACGTATATATTATGAGGGGCCAATTTTTTTGCCAATGACTGACTCATGGAATTCAATCCTGCCTTACTTGCGCCATAAGCAGGATGGTCAGGTTCACCCCTGAAAGCTCCTCGTGAAGTGACATTTACAATTCGGCCACTATTTTGTTTCAACATTTGTTGCGCTGCACAGTAGCATATATTGGCAGCTCCTGTCAGATTTACAGAAAGTGTTTGAGTCCATGCCTCTCGCCAGTCCTCGTATTTGGAATCATCTATGGGATGAGGGAGATAAATTCCTGCGTTATTTACGACGATATCAAGGTGTCCGAATTCTTTTACAACAGCGTCCACTAATTTCTGAACCGCAATGGGATTGGATATGTCCGCTTTGGCGGCAAAATGGCCATCTCCTTCCAGATTATTGATGGTTTCTTTTGCTGCGTCGCTATTGTTTCGAAAGTTGATTGCAACTGTAGCACCTTTTTCAGCAAAAGCAATGGCAGTTGCTCTGCCAATACCTCTACTTCCTCCTGTAATTAGAACTGTTTTATTTGAAAAATCCATTTGTAGTTTTTCGATTTGTGAATTGATTCGCCAAAGGTATTAAGACTTGTTCAATTCCAGTGGCAGTACTAAGTTTATTGCAAATTCTTAACAAGAGATAATTGTTTTTACCTGCTGATTATTAGGGTTTTATTAATAACGTTTATTTTAAAAAAGAGCGATTTTTTTCAATTTTTTTAAAAAACAGTAATTGTACTTTTCTGAGAAATAAAGCAAATTCGTAAATTGAAGGTGAATTACTATTGAATAATTCAAAATTTCTTCATTATGATACGGAATTTTACAAAGGCTCTTCTCCTTATTTTCCTTGCAGTTTTTACCATTTGTTCATTCAAATTTGGAGTGAGTACCGGCGCTCCACCGTCTTCAACCGGTGCCCCTGATGAGCATACCTGTGCAGTAGCCGGGTGTCATGATACCTATGATATTAATTCTGGTACTGCTTCCCTTTCTTTAGATATAGAAGGAATTGGAAGTGGTTATGTTCCTGGCGAAACCTACCCTTTAAAAATCAAGATAGCAGATCCAGATGTGATTCGTTTTGGTTTTGAATTGGTAGCATTAACAAGCCAAAATAAAAACGCAGGAACCTTTGAAATAACTGATTGGGATAGAACACAGGTATTATGGAATGACTTAAAATTAACTGATCGTCAATACCTTACATACACATTTAATGGGACAGAAGCTTTGGAAACAGGTGCAACCGATTGGGAAGTAAACTGGATAGCTCCTGATGAAGAAGGAGCAATTAGTTTTTATCTGGCAGCGGTTTCTGCAAATAATGATGCTACAGACGATGGGGATTTTGTATTTACAGAAAAAATAGAAATTAATTCGTCAAGTTCTACATCTGTTTTTAATAATTCAGAAAACATATTTTATCTAAATGTATTCCCAAATCCAATCCGAGACATATCTACGCTAAAACTCGTTTTGCCTTCTGCTGGAAAATTAAAAATAGATTTAATTGATATAAATGGAAAAGTGCTATCTCAAATTTATAAAGGGTATAAAAGCTCAGGAAATAATGAAATAAATTTTCAGCTATCACCTAATATTGAAAATGGTGTTTATTTTTTAAAAGTGAAAAAAGGGAAGGAACAATACAACAAAAAGGTTTTTGTCTATAGATAATGGACCGAAAATGAATTGTTTAACATAAATACTGAAAAAATGAACCGCCAACATATTCTTTTTTTTATTCTGTTTTTCTTTAGTTTTCAATTCTTCTCTTCTTTTGTTGTCAAAACTCCAGGCTCACCAGTAGCTTCTACCGGAGCCCCAGATGAAATGACTTGTGGCAAGGCTGGATGTCATGATGATGCCCCTATCTTAAACGGGACGGGAACAAATCAGTTTATCATCCTCAATCAAGATATTCCCAAATATGAACCTGGACAATGGTTTAATTTTAGAATCGCCATCAATCGCCCTGGGCATGATAAATTTGGTTTTCAAGCTGTTGCTCTTAGAGACGATTTGAATGAAAATGTAGGAGAATGGCATATATATCAGCCTAACAGAACCCAAATTTTATACAATGAAAATGTCATTGACAGGTACTACGTAACACATCGCCAACCAGGAACTGCCCAAGTAGCAGAGGGAAGGGGAGCATGGCAGATGGAATGGAAGTCTCCAGAAACCAATATTGGGGATATTAGTTTTTATTATGCCACCGTTGCTTCCAATCACGATGGATCCAGGTTTGGGGATTCAATTTTTATTTCAAAATACACGATTTCTCCATTTGGTTCTACCAATAGCCAAACTGTAGAAGAATTAGATGCTTTAATTTTTCCCAACCCTGTAATGGAGACAATAACTGTAAACCTCAAAGGTGAAAAAGGAATAAACTACTGGAGAATAACAGATATTGTAGGGAAAGTTTTTATGGAAATGAAATATGAAGATCCAGTGAATAAACTCGAAATCAATGTAAACAGTTTACCAAAAGGAACCTATTTATTGTTTATTAATTCAAATTCTATACATGGTAGCCATAGATTTTTGAAGTTATAATTTTTCAGATCAATGGTTTTATATGGGTTACTTAATCTAGGAATTTAAGCTAGGTAAACTTCTGAAAAAGTTTTTTTATTAATGGATTTTGAGCCAACCAGATAACAAAATCCAGAAAAAAGGGAAATTTGGCAAATACTTTCAAAAACAAGTAATTTCTTCTGAACTCACCGCTTAATTTAGAGTATAACTTCTTTTCATATTCCTCCAAAAATAATTTATCAAATCTATCAGTGGCAAAGCATGCTTCTGCCCGCTCAGCTGCCATTTTGCCACTGATCATAGCTTTGTCAATTCCATGCCCTTGAAGTGGATCAATTAAGGAACCGGCGTCTCCAATGAGCATATATCCATCTCCAGTGAGTGGTGCCATCCGGGAACCCAATGGTAGACCAAAGCCTTTGATCTCGCCTTGCATTATTGATTGGTCAAATCGTTTTTTCAAATTTGGGTGTTCTTCAAAAATATTGCGGAAGGCTTTTTTTAAATCTAGCTGCTTACTAGTTATTTTTTTTGTCAACATTCCAAACCCCACATTAGCCCAACCGTTAGGTAGTGGAAAAATCCAAAAATACCCTGGGATGTATTTTTTGACCATATGAAATTCATTGACACCTGGAGATAAGCCTTTGATATTACTAAAATATGCCCGGACAGCAGCACAATGATGATTTCGATCCAATGTGAAACTGCTGAGTTGTTTTGCAACGATGCTATTTGCACCATCAGCCCCAATAATAAGTTGTGCTGAGCATCTAAACGCTACTTTGGTCTTAGTTACTCCCGAAATATGAAAGATTCCATTTTCTTTATTAATGGTTTTTACTTTTACTCCTCCAAAAATTTCTGCATTAGATAATTGAACCACATTTCGAAATAAAAAATTGTCAAAATCTATTCTTTTAGAATTGTAAGACTTTGTTATCCAGTTGATTGTGAAGGATTTATTGTTTGGTGCATATATCCTGGAAGCCCTGATATTGGTTGACAATTTAAATTCATGCATTTTTGCTCCCAGGTCAGTTGAAATGGAGTTCAGGACTTTAAAACTGGGACCAGGAATGGCATCTCCACAAATTTTATCTCTCGGAAAAACAGCTTTATCAATAATCCCAATCTTTAAGCCACTGTCTTTCAATGCCAAAGCACAGGTAGTACCAGCTGGGCCAGCACCAATGATCAAAATATCGAAATGATTGGAAGACATCATTTAAAAAATTAGCTGGCAAAGATGAAAGTTTTGTTTAGTTTTGACTTCCCCTTTTAGCAAATGTTCAAAGTTCAAATGTTATATTATTCAATTTAATGATTTAGGTGCCTTATTTTTTGAACTTTAAGTCTACATGAATTATCAACCTTTGAAAGTTTAAAGCATGACTAAAAGTATTTACGTTGCAGCCACTAGCCAGCACGTTGGCAAAACTACTTCTACTTTGGGATTGGTAGCTACGCTTCGCCGTAAAGGAATTGATGTGGGATATTGCAAACCAGTTGGTCAGGAGTTTGTTGATCTTGGTGATTTAATGGTTGATAAGGATGCGTTATTATTTTCTAAAATCATGTCTTTTGAATTATCATCGAGGGTGCACAGTCCTGTCATTTTAGGTAGGGGAGCGACTACCGCATATTTGGAAGACCCTGGGGCATTCAGTCATCGTACAAGAATATTAGCGGCTGCCAGAATCCTGAATAGTCGCCACGAAATGGTGGTTTATGAAGGCACAGGGCACCCTGGTGTCGGGAGTGTGGTAGATTTATCAAATGCTGAAGTTGCTAAAATGTTAAAGGCCTCAGTTGTAATGATTGTAGAGGGTGGGGTAGGAAATACTATTGATCGGTTAAACATGAGTTTGGCTTTATTTAGAGAAAAAGATGTTCCAATTTTAGGTGTTATCATCAATAAAGTGCGTGCAGATAAAAAAGGCAAGGTTGAAAAATATGTGGGAAAATGGATTCAACAGCAAAATTTGAAATTGTTAGGTGTTATTCCATATGATGAAAGTTTGACGGCTCCAATTTTTGAAACCATTCGACAGGCTGTTTTAGGGAAAGAATTGATGAATTACCATAGATTAGATAATAGAATTGAAGGGATTATGCCTGGATCTTTGGTAGAATCTCACAATTTTGAAAAAGAAAAAAACCTACTCCTCGTAGTTAGTCAAAAGCGTTTCTGTAATGCAGTCAATCAGGTAAAAAAATTATCTGAACGATTAGGTCTGAAAGAATCGCCAATTTCTGGCATTATCATCACTGGAGATGGTAAACAAGCTAGCGAAAGACCAGAAGAATTTGAGTGTGAAGAATATTTAAAACAACATGAAATACCAGTTATTACCACCCACCTGGATACTTATGGTTCGGTTGTAAAAATTAGTAAGATAGAAGTGAAAATAAATACCAGAACGCCCTGGAAGGCATTGAGAGCAATTGAACTCATTAGAGAACATGTAAATTTGTCTCCGCTTATTCCAGAATCAGAAACCATAAAATAATCAAAACAATAATACCAACACGCAAATAATATTTTAAACTTCCGTTAAAACAAAAATAACTTTCCACACAAGACACACCTAAACGTTTCTTTTGCGTTTTCTATTCGTCAACAATTATAAATTATTAACTCAAATCTAAATCATGATTAAGAAATTACTTTTCCTGACTGCATTATTTGCCTTTTCAATCAACGCTAATGCACAATTAAAAGGTGCGTTTAACAAATTAAAATCAAAAGCCGAAAAAGTAATAAGTGGAGAGGAAGGATTGACACAGGAAGACGCTGGAAATGGATTAAAAGAAGCATTAAATGTTGGCGTTGGGGAGGCGGTCAATTTTCTCTCAGCAGAAGATGGTTATTATAAAAGTGCATATAAAATATTAATCCCTGAAGAAGCAAGAGCTGTAACCGGTAAGTTAAAAAAAGTGCCTGGTTTTGGAGATGTGGAGGAGAAATTGATTGAAAAGATGAATCGAGGTGCAGAAATCGCTGCAGCTAAGGCAAAACCAATTTTCGTCGATGCCATTAAACAAATGACATTTAAGGATGCAATGAATATCTTACTGGGAAAAGACGATGCAGCCACACGGTACCTTGAAAATTCTACTTACGATAATTTATTTTCTGAATTTAAGCCTGTAATTCAGACTGCTTTGGATGAAGTAAATGCCAGAGAATATTGGCGGGGAGCTGTCAATGCTTACAACAAAATTCCATTCGTGCAAAAAGCAAATCCTGAACTTGATAATTATGTTACTGAAAAGTCTTTGGTTGGCATGTTTAGTTTAATTGAAAAAAAGGAAGCTGATATTCGTACGAACACCTCATCCAGAACTACAGATTTGATGAGAAAGGTATTTTCTAAGCAGGATAATAGGTAGTTTCAGATGGTTCAAATTTGCTCCAAATGGTTCAAAGTGGTTTAAATAACTTTGAACCATTTGGAGCAAATTTGAACCATTTTATTATTTACGATTAATCCTTTTTCTTTTTCCAAATTTCCCACCATTCCTTCCCTCTTTCTTCTCTACGCCGCTCTTTTTCCTCTTGCTTTTTGCGTTTTTTCTTCTCTTTGACCATGTCTTTATAGACTTTGTTTTTTAGGAAAACATAACGAAGAGAAACCCCGGTTTGGGCGTAAATGTTTTTTTCGCCTCCGCTCAAATTAAAAGCTGGTTTAAAATCATAAGACAAATTGAGACGGGCAAGGGTAAATTCCACACCAAAGATAGCTGTTATTCCAAATGGATCTTTAGGAACGACTTCATTTTCTTTACCACTGATCCAACCTTTATGTAAACCAGCACCATAGTAGACATTGAATCCCTTACTAATCAGTGGATTGTGTTGTTCAAAAAGCAAAGTGACGTTTACTTCTTCACGTTGCAGGCTATTTTGGAAAATAAACTCTCCTGTAGCACGATCCAGCAGCCTTTGTTGAATGGTAAATCCCCAATCAGTACCCATCCTTAGACCCCCGGTAGTCATATAGTGTTGTGCTTGGGCTGAATAAAAAAATGAAACGCCTAAAAGAAATGCAAAAAACTTTTTCATGTTATTTGGATTGGTTTTGTTGTTGCTGTAGTTCCGCTTAAAGTGGAGGTCTCACAAAATATTTGATGAAACAGATTTCAATTCATTTTCTTTATACACCAGAGTAATTTAAATTTTCCTTAACTCTCCTCATCACAATTTGCCCCAAATATCACAATTAGTTAGCACTGCTTCTAATCCAACATTATTTTCGGCAACGCAAACTTATACAAACAAAAAATAATCTGTAAATCATTGTTTCATGGTTTTCTTCTATGAAGAGGTCGTGGTGTTTACATTAATTTTTCGGAAAAAGGCTATGAGACAATGATTTACTTTTCAACTGACTGTTTTATGAAATCCTTGTTTACTTTTCTCACCCTTGTATGCCTATTTTCCTGCTCATATATATCCTCAGCTCAAACCATGGTAACCAAAACTCCAACATCTAGCCAAAAGGCTTATATCGGGCAAACTGTTGGATTGACTGAAATCGTGGTCAAATACCATCGTCCTGCTGTAAAGGAAAGAGATGTATGGGGAAACTTGGTACCCTATAATGCAGTATGGCGGGCAGGAGCCAATGAAAATACCATTATTAAGTTTTCAAAAAATGTAAAAATTGAAGGAGCAGAATTGGCAGCGGGAGTATATGGACTCCATATGATTCCTACAGAAGAAGAATGGATCATCATTTTTTCACATAATTCGACCTCCTGGGGAAGTTATTCTTACAATGATCAGGAGGATGCCCTACGCGTTTCTGTAAAACCTTCAAAATCGAACCATTGGAGTGAGTTTCTTACATTTTCCTTTGATGAAATCACATCTAATACAGCTATATGCGCTTTAAATTGGGCAAATATGAAAGTAGGTTTTACAATTGAAGCAGATGTTCATCAAGCGGTGTTAGCAAGTTTGAGAAATGAATTGCGAGACAAAGCTGGTTGGAGTTGGAATGGTTGGAATGAAGCTGCAAACTACTGCTTGAATAACGATGTAAATCATGAAGAAGCTTTAGCTTGGGCAACCCGATCTGTGTTTATGAATCCCAATCCAGTTAATATGCTTACCAAAGCAAAATTGACTGCCAAGGTGAAAGGTGCCACAAAAGAAGAATCTGAAAAAATTATTTTAAAATCTTTGGGAAAGGACCTAGAGGCGATGAATGTAACCTGGAAAGAATATCATGGTGCTGCCAATCAAGCCATGAAAATGGAGTCATGGGATAAAGCAGTAGCCTGGGTAGATCAATCCATCGCAATGAGTAGCAATATGACGAACTTAATGACCAGGGCAAAAATTTATGAAACAAAAGGTGAAAGGGAAAAAGCTACTGCGCTTAAAAAAGAAGCGATTGCGAAAGGTACAAATGCAGAATTGAATATGTACGGTTACAATTTAATGTGGTCGGGGAAAACAGCTGAGGCAGTGGAAATCTTTAAAGCCAATGCGAAAAAAAATGAGGAAGATCCCAATGTTTGGGATAGCTTAGGAGAAGGGTATTTTTTCCATGGAGACAAGGAAAATGCTATCAAATCTTTTAAAAAGTCCCTTTCTATGAATCCTCCTGATGGAGTAGCAGCAAACTCTAAAAAATACCTCCTACAATTGGGAGTTGATATGAAAGCCGAAAAAATTAAACCATAAGCAGCTCTTTTCAGTTGCCGTCCAAATTTGGGCGGCACTTTTCTCTTGTAAATTATCACCCTTTTTTGAATACATAAAATGATTGGATATATCTCACAATTGTTGAGATTGGTAGAGCACTAAAAAAAAATTTCAGTTTTTTTCCAAATATCCCAAAAGGGAAAATTTCATCCGACGCAGCCCGATTGTTCATTTTGGGGCTGCTTTTTTATTTCTTGTCACTTGTTTTTCATTTTGTCAATTACAACTTCTAATTTGCGCCGCTTTTTTATAAGTTATCAATTAAAGGTTCTCGGTTTTTCCTTCGTCAACCTGTAAATGATAACTCAAATAGGTGAACTTGAAACGGCTCAAGATATTATTTCGATTTTTCAGCTATTATTTTAAAGCCCAAACGAAGTATAATATTCATTCTCCATTCGTTTTTGACTTTGCAGAAAAGGTACTGGAAGATGACCGTTGGTTCTATGCATTTGAAGAGGTAGAAGAATTGAGAGCACTATTAAAGTCAGAAAAAATTCCACTGGAAATAACGGACTATGGAGCTGGGTCACAAGTTAGTTCCAAAAAAGTTCGTACGATTTCCAGCCTGGCAAAATATTCGGCGACATCTCCAATATATTGCCGGATTCTGTTTCGGTTAATTCAATGCTACAAGCCTAAAACCATTGTTGAATTGGGAACCTCTATGGGCGTTTCTACACTTTACCAGGCATATGCGGCTCAAAATTCTGAAGTAATAAGCATAGAAGGATGTCCCATTATTGCCGAAAAAGCAGTGGAAAACTTTGAATTGATGGAAAATGAGAATATTAGGGTTGTTACTGGGAAATTTGAAAAAAAACTACCAGAGGTTTTGAATGGTTTAGAACTATTAGACTATGTTTTTTTAGATGGCAATCACCGAAAGATACCCACATTAAAATATTTTGAATTGTGTTTGGAAAAAGCACATGATGAAACCATTTTGGTTTTTGATGATATTCATTGGTCTACCGACATGGAAGCTGCATGGAAGATCATCCAGGCACACCCAAAAGTTACACTAACCATAGATTTATTCTTTTTTGGCATTGTATTTTTAAGAAAAGAATTTAAAATAAAACAACATTTTACGATCATAAAATCGTGGTGGAAGCCCTGGCAAATTGGGCTAAAGGATTTCTTTTCAGGTTAGGCAAATTGTTTAGATGTTTTACAAATTAAAATTTTCGTTACTTAATTAAAACTAAACACTTGGCAACCTGTTTTCTTGGAGGTCTAAAATTACCCACGACATGATCCGATGTTCCAAAACGATGCAAAAAGCAGCCAACACTCCCGCATATCCAGTTTCACACCAGTTGTCTCAACAGGGTTTCTACTTCAAAGTATACCCCTCGGTCGAAGATCTTCCTGTAGATTGGGAAAAGGCTGAATTTGAAAAAAACTTATTCCTACAACGAGCTTATCTAAGTGTAGTTGAAAACTCACCTCCTTATGGGATGGATTTCAACTATTTGATATTTTATAAAAATGAGGATCCAGTAGGCAGAGCAATTTTTCAAATCACCAAATTTGATGCTTCCCGTAGTGTACAGGGATTGCATCATGACCCTTCGAGGCATTCCATATGGTGGCGAATCGGACAATACTTTAAAAAAATAGTGGCTAAGTGGGCTAAATTCAATTTACTCGTTTGTGGTAGCTCTCTTTTGACCGGTGAACATGGATTTATTTTTGATGAAGTAGTTGTTTCCCGAGAAATGGCGATCAAAATGCTCGAAGAAGCAGGTGTTTTAGTAAGCGAATATTTAAGTGCAAATGGATTGAAAATTCATGGATACTTTTTAAAAGATTTGAATATTGACAAAGCAAAGGAGGGTGTAATTTTGGATAAATTGAAATTTCATGAATTTGTATTCCACCCAAATATGGTATTACCCATTCGAAATGGTTGGGACAATTTTGAGGATTATATGTCTGCAATAACCTCAAAATACAGAGTACGGGCAAAAAGAGCCTTCAAAAAGGCGAAAGGAATTGAAAAAATTGAATTAAATGCTGAACGTTTGGGTATTGCAAATGGCTCTATTTATCAATTGTATAAAAACGTAGCCAATCAAGCCAGCTTTAATATGGTTTCTTTGGGAGAAAATTATTTTTTGGAGTTAAAAGAACATTTGGGAGATGCTTTTCGCATATTTGGTTATTACCAGGATGGGGAATTGGTAGGTTTTTATACTACCATTGAAAATGAAGAAGAATTGGAGGCCCATTTTTTGGGAATTGACGGAGCCACTAATCATAGAACCCAACTATACTTAAATATGCTTTTCCATATGATACAGCAGGGAATTGAAATGGGAAAGAAAAAAGTTGTTTTTGCCAGAACGGCAATGGAAATTAAGAGCTCAGTAGGAGCTGTCCCAGAACAATTGTATGGATACATCAGAGCCAATAATTCTATAATAAATTGGGTTTTAACCCCTATTTTAGAATTCTTGCGACCCAATGATGATTGGAAGCCCAGGCAGCCTTTTAAGGACTGATAATTAAGAATGAAAAAATTGAATTATTAGATGTTAATGAAGAAGTATTCCTACCTGGACAAACCCTAATTATGTCGATTGTTTTAATAAAGAACTTCAATTTCTTTCACTTTCATTCAAAATTGAAATGATAATTTTTTCTATTTCAGAGGAAAAAGATTTTATTGTCGGAAACTCAAAAATTTTATTTAAAGGTATATCCAGTTCTAAAACTTCAAATATCCTGGCATTTATCCGGATAGCTGCCAGAGAGTTGCCACCCAACTCTAAGAAATTATCGTTGGTTCCAATTTTGGCTGTATTCAATACGGATACCCAAATGTCTGTTATCATCTCTTCTATTTCGGTCTGAGGGGGGACTTGTGCATTCTTTGTTTGGATAGGTGCAACTTCCATTTTCCTTAATTGTTCTCTATCTGTTTTTCCATTTGGAGACAAAGGCAAAGCATCTAATTCCTTATACCTCAAAGGGATCATGTATCCAGGCAATTTCTGGGAAAGAAAGTCCTGCAGTAAATTAAAGTCTATTTTTTCCCTGGACGTAAAAAAAGCTGCTAAGTATTTTTGGGTTTTTATTTCCTCTAATTCCGAATAACCAATTTCCCCCATGATTCGGGTCACTTCCTTTTGATTGATTTCTTCATTTATCTCTTTCAAAGCTCCTTCTCTGGTTTTATGCCCTACCCGAACATCCCAACTATAGGGGAATGAATAATTGCTGTATCCTTCTTTGGTTTTATGGACATGAATGCCTACTTGATTGATGAGACAATTGGTCGAACGTCCAGTGTCGGATGGACGAACCCAGGGCAATTTTGTATCCAAATAATTCATCATTTCTTCCATACTCACATCCGTAAATCGATAAAAGTCCAGAAATTGAACCCTTTCAAAAACTTCCTCATTTTTAAATAAATCAGTCGTACCTAATAATTTGTTGACAGCATCCTCAGTTCGGTGGTAAGCTTTACGTGCTTCCAAAACAGTTTCGTCAATTTTTTCAATATCGAAATTTCTAAACAATTCTTCCGTCAGGCGAGTTTCAAAGAATTGTCCCCTCGACAATCCAGTCACGATATAGGGAATATTTTTTTCCAAAGCCAATTCAATACTAAGGGTATAAATCGTTTTAAAGCAACCATTGCAGACATTAGAATATCGGTGAAGGCTATCTGTGAAAATGGCATTCATCGCAGGTGTTTGCCCAAAAATATGGTCAATACCCAAATAATCAACGACTCGTCGAATGTTGTTTTTGGCCTGTTCGGAAATATAACCATTGTCTAAGGTAAAAGCTAATATCATGGCCCCCATTTCCTTTATTTTGGCCAAGGCATACGTACTGTCTTTTCCCCCACTTAAAAGTACAATACAATCATATTCCCCTTTTTTCTTGAGTTTTAATTTACTGAAAATATCTTGAAGATCTTTTTCGGTTTTAAAGTATTCTTTGACCTTTTGTTGATACCCCTCAAAAGCATTACACAAGTCACAAATCCCTTCCTCATCAAAGGTCAAATTCGGATAATTGGAGGGCAATCCACATCTGATACAATTGTGAACAGTTGCCTCCGTTTTTAAGGGAGGATCTAAAAGTTCAACCACACATTCTTCAATGTTGGGATAGTTTAGGATAATGGATTCAATTTCTCTCAACTCAATTCGACGTCCGGTTATTTTTACCTGTTGGTCTGTTCGACCCAAAAACTCTAAAATGCCTTCCTGATTGATTCGAACCAAATCGCCAGTTTTGTACAATTTTGATTTTCCATGAAATGGATTAGTAAGAAATTTTTTTTCTGTGAGGTTGTTCCGATTCCAATAACCCGATGCCAAATTCATTCCTGCTAAATATAATTCGCCCGAAATACCTTGTGGAACTGGATTTTGATGGCTATCCAGAACATAAGCCTCCATATTGTTGATTGGATTGCCTATGGGAACAGAGCCTTCTATGTTTCCTTTTGCATCAAACAAATGAACAATGCATCCCACGGTCGCTTCTGTTGGACCATATTCATTGTAAATCGTAACATTCCTAGCAAATGCCTGATAAATATTTTGCGCCAGAGAAGTTTTAAAATCTTCTCCTCCAACAATCATGGTTTGTATTCGGGATTCATTTAGTTTTTTTCCTTGCAAAAGGGCTAAATGTGATGGAGTAAGTTTGATGAAATCAACTCGGTTTTCTTCAATTACATCCAGAACTGATAAATCAATTTGGGCGTCTGTTTCAGGGTATATGATCATTTTGCCGCCGGAAATCAATGGTAGGAAAGTTGAAGTAATTGTCAAATCAAAACCAATGGTAGTGAACAAGGGAATGGCTGGTTGAAAATCTGGAGCGTAGTTTTCTTTTGCCCAAGTGATATAATTCGAAAGTGCTTGATGTGAGATGGTAACACCTTTTGGCTTTCCAGTTGAACCGGAGGTGTAAATTATATAAGCAGTAGCGTCCAATTGAATCGGAACGTCAAGATTGGTTTTTGGCATATTGGCTAGTTGGTTTTCAAAATTGTCTGTCAAAAGCGTAGGGGTGGCAGGAATTTTTAATCTATCTATCAAAGATTTTTGGCTAATGAACAAAGCCACCTGACTATCTTCCAAAATAGTTACTACACGTTCTTTTGGATAATTTGCTGGAATTGGGATAAATGCCGCGCCGGATTTCATTATCCCCAAAACACTGATAATATATTCAGGAGACCGATTGAGAAAAACGGCAACACGATTGTTATTCCCAATATTTTTAAGATGCAGAAAATGGGCAATTTGATTGGCTTTTTTGTTGACAATGGAATAATCCAGTTTATGGGACTGAAATTCTAAAGCAATGTTTTCAGGAATCAAGTGAACTTGCGCTTCGAATAAATTGGAAATTGTTTTAGACTGAGGATTATGGTCAGCCTTTTTATTAAAATCCAGCACGAGTTTCTTGTATTCCTGCTGAGTAATTATCGGAATGGCATCAATTTTTTGGGTTCGGTCTTTAATAAATGTATCTAGAAGAAATAAAAAATGTTTCGGAACTGAGTTTTGAATTTCATCATCGAATACATTTGTATTCAAATCAAAATACAACTGGATATTGCCCAGGTTATCAAAATCATGAACCTGAAGCCGGAGATGATGCCCCGGGTCACAGTGGTCTGGATGAATCCAATTGGAAGTCATCGGAATGTCGCCAAAATCGGAGAACGTTGCATTGATGTAATTTAATACTACATTGAAGCGACGACTCAAATCAGGAGTAGAAGCTCCAGGTTGGGCATATTTCAAGAAGGAATTGGTTTCAATCTGTATTTTTTTGAATAAGGATCCAAAACTTTCCCCTTTTTCTACTTCGGCAAGGATTGGAAAAATTTCAATAAAAACCCCAATGGTTTCTTTAAAGTCCAAAGTGTGGCGATTGTGGGAAGGCGTCCCAATTGCCAGTTTTTGTTGACTACTAACTTTGTATAAATAGGAAAGGAGGACTGTAGAAAAAATATTGAACAAAGCCAAATGCTGGGTCCATGAACGAATGTCCTTTTCCATAGTCAGGGCTCGTAGTTTTTCAGAGCGCTCCCTCCCTAAATCCAGTTGAAGCCTTTGACTTTTGGTCGATGGTGAAATTTTTTTCTTGCCATAGAAGGTGATTAACGGAGGCAATTTATCCAATTTCTCTTCCCAATAATTAGAAATATTTTGCTTATGAGGATTGAGGCGAGCCATCTTTTCATACTCCACATAATCTCTAAATAAGGGCAATGACGAGGTCTCTTGCGTTTTGTCTTCTTGTATTAAATAATACAACTCAACCATCTTTTTATATATGACCGAAACACTCCAGGCATCTGTAATGAGGTGATGTTGATTGAGGTACCAAATGTAGTGCTTTTCAGAAGTTTTGATGAGCAGACAATCGAACAAACATTTGGATAAATCGAAAGCATTTTGGGTTCGTTTTTTCAACCAGGATTGAATGAAACTTTCAGAATATTCGCTTTTTGACCAATCCAGAAACTCCATTTTATAAGGGAACTCAATATTGATTTTTTGTTGGGGTTTTCCATTTAATATTTCGAAAGTTGTTCTTAAAGCATCGCTTTGATCAATCAGTATTTGAAATGCCGATTGAAAATGAATCGGGTCAATATTGCCTCGTAAATCGAAAGATAGCGCCATGTTGTATATGGGGCTTTGCAAATGCATTTGCTGACCAATCCATTGAAGCAATTGACTTTGAGTTAAGTCTGTGGGTGGTAGGTTCATTTAGTCGTTGATTCGAAAATTTGTCAGACTGATTTTTGTGCAGTCAGGTATGTATCAATGGCCTTTACCGAGACAAAGTTTTCAATGGTCATGTCTTCTGGTGAGATAGTGATTTCATAAGATTTTTCAATATATTGAATGAGTCTCATAATCGCAATGGAATCCAGCAATCCAGTACTTAAGAGATCGTCTTCTGGTAAAAGATCCATTGTTCCTTTATCATTTAAAAGGTCACTTTGAATAAATTTAAGAATGTCATTTCTCATAGTATCCAGTTTCGAAATTTTGTTTCAGTATTTTTCTGTCAATTTTTCCAGTAGAAGTTCTTGGAAACTGCTGTACAACTTTAATCCTTGAAGGTACTGCATATTTGGGTAAAAAGCTTTGAAGGTATAATTTTATATCAGAGGCTGATGGGTGACAATCTTCATTCAATATCACTGCTGCTTGGATTTGTTTTTCATCTTCTGCTTCCATTACAAAAACGGCTGCTTCCTGAACAGCTTCATGAGTTAATAAATATACCTCTGTTTCATCCAATTCCACCCTGTATCCTCTAATTTTTATCTGTCGGTCTTTTCTTCCCAGAAAAATCAAATTTCCATCGGTTCTCAATCGCACTAAATCACCAGTACGATAAAAAATCTGGTCGTAGCCTTCGGCAACTTGCTTTATATAAAATTTCTTTTTAGTCAATTCTGGTTGTTTCCAATAACCGCTCATTCTTGTGGCTGAACGAACCAATAGCTCACCTGCTTCGCCCTCTATTTGAATATTGTCCTCCTCATCCAGGATCAATATTTCAGTATTTTCCCAGGCTTGTCCCAAAGGAACGGATTCTTCTGCTTCGGGCAGGCGTTTGAAATTGTAATAAGTACATTGATTGACTTCTGCCGGACCATAAACATTACTAAAAGTGGCTTGAGGTAAAACTTCTATTAATTTTCGAATATGCTTTAATGGAAAGGGTTCTCCTCCATACAATATCCATTTTAAAGTGCTAAAGTCTCTTTGTTCGATAATTCCGTTTTGCAACATTTGGATCAATGCCAAGGGTACAGAATACCAAACGGTTAATTTTTCTTGTTCAATTAATGAAGCCAAACTGGCTGGCATCATTGCATGGGCGTCTGAAACAATTATTGTTGTTGCACCCACCAGGGGAGCTGAAAAATACCCTAATGTCGAAATATCAAAATGTAAGGGAGCATGATTTCCGATCCTGTCTTTATGATTTAATTTATATAAATCAGCCGCCAGTTTTGCATAGGCCAAGCCACTATGGTGTGTATGCATGATACCCTTGGGAATCCCTGTGGAGCCAGAGGTGTACATGATGTATGCCAGGTCGTGTTCTAAGATATTGATACTCAAGGGCTCAGAGTTCAATTGGAAGATAGAATCCCAGGAAAAAGTGGGAATTCTTAAGTTTTCAGAAGTTCCAACAATGGATTGTAATCCAGTTTTACCAGTAGTGATTTCTGCCAATTTCCTTCTTTGAGTTGTATTGGTTATCAAATGTTGAATGCCACAATCCGTCAATAAAAATTGTGTTCTGGAAATTGGGGCACCAGGGTCGAGTGGTACATAAACGCCTCCGGCTTTCATTATTCCGTATATCGCAATGGGAGTGTCTACACATCTGTTGAGATATATCCCTATCCTGTCTCCTTTTTGAACCCCGTTTTTAAGAAGAAACCTGGCTAATTGATTGGTTTTTTTGTCCAAATCCAAATAAGTCACCGCTTCCTTTCCACAACGAAATGCATCTTTTTCGGGAAAAAGACGAGCAGATTTCTGAATGATTTGAGAAAAGGAGTAAATCATACTACAGCCCTAATAATTTTGAAATGATATTTCGTTGAATATCTGAAGTGCCAGCATACAATATTCCTCCGACAGCATCCCTTAAATCTCTTTCGACACCAAAATCGGTCATATAACCATTGCCACCGTGTATGCGAATGTTATCCAAACTGGACTCAACGAAACTCTCACTTAAATGCAATTTTAATAGTGCTGCTTCCAACATAGCCGGTTTGTCCTGCTTCTTGAGCCAGGCGACTTTGTACAACAATAGCCGAGCTGTCTCTATGCGCAGTTTCATATTTGCGATCCGATTGGAGACAGATTGAAATTTACCTATGGCTTGTCCAAATTGATGCCGATTTTTGGCGTATTCTATAGCAGTTTCCAATTGTCTTTCCATGCTGCCTAATTGACTCGCCAAAATAGAACATCTTTCGTATTCCAAAGAATGATTTGATATACTAAACCCCGCTCCTTCTTTTCCCAAACGGTTCGATTCTGGAACAAAACAATTTTCAAAATTCAATTCACCAATGGGTACAGTTCGGAGCCCCATTTTGTCTCGATTAAGGCTTGCTGAAAAGCCTTTCATGCCCTTCTCCACCAAAAAAGCCGTCACGCCCCATTTCCCAAATTGGGGTTTGGCATTTGCAAAAACCAAGGCTACGTCTGCAACCGGAGCAAGGCTGACCAGTCGTTTTTGTCCGTTTAGGATATATCCCCCCTCAGACTTTTCTGCTGTCATTTTCATAGAAAATACATCAGACCCAATCTCCTTCTCTGTTAAAGCATGAGCAGCTATCCATGTTCCGTCAACCAGCTTTGGAAGAAATTTTTGTTTTTGCTCGGCTGTGCCGAAGTGGAGAATCGGTAATTGAACAGTCCACATTTGTGCGTTTAAAGCAAATGCCAGTCCGTTGTCTTTGCATCCATATCCAAATCCTTCCATTGCGAGCATGGCACTTAAAATGTCAATCCCTTCATATTTACCACCGTATGCTTTGGTTGCAGCCAGACCTTGAATACCAAAGTCAGCACATTTTTGCCAATTCTCATGTGAGAATTGACTTTTTTTATCCTGATCTATAATATCAGCTGCAAAAGCCTTCCGTACAAAATTTATGACTTTTTCTTTTAGTTCCAAAGATTGGGTATCCCAGGAAAAATCCATTTAGGTTATTTTGATGATAGTTTTATTAAATTTCCGCACAGTTTAAAGAATAATCTCTAAAAAATGGTCGGCAAAATACAATTATTACATAAACACTGGATCGATTTCTGGGAAACCTCCGAAACTTACCCTTCTCATGAAAACATACGCTTCTTATGCCGAATTGGACTTTTAGGTCTTCTTTATTTTTATATAAATCACGTAATTCAACAAACAGCTAAAATTCCTATTTCCTATTATAAACTGCCTTTTATTACCTGGGAATCCATCAAACACCTTTTTTCTAGCTATAAGAATTTTGTCGCGTTGCCATTGGTTTTGATGTTGGGAATTTATTGGAGGCGGGTTGGCGTAAAGTGGGAGGTGTTTTCCTATTCCAAAGCAATTAGATTTATCACCTTGCTGGCAACTGGGGTATTAACCTGGGTTTTCAGCACCTATGAATATAATTTATTTTGTAATCAAGCCCATTTTGCTGACCGAATCTTATTAATTGTATTGCTCCCTTTTATTTGGAGACGTCCCATTTTCATTTTGCCTTATTTGTTTATTCTCCATTCAATAATAGGGCAATTTATTTATTTAAACCTTTATCCCATCGCAACTTTTCATTTACCCATCCATATTTTGATGTTTGTTTTGGCCTATTACCTCTTTTACCTGGTAACTAAAACCAGGCATATTTCAGATTTCGTCTTTTTATTTGGATGTATGTATTTCGCTCATTATTGGTGGTCTGGATGGAATAAAGTGGATGCGGAATGGATCTTTTACGATCAAATTAGCCATGTAACATCTGTAATGTATGCCAACGGGTGGATTAGCTTTTTGGAACCTGAAACGATAGGGAATGCTATTCAACAACTTGAGTCAATCAATGCACCGTTAAGGTTAATTGTCTTGGGGCTGGAATTGGGTTGTATGTTTTTTCTTCTCCATCACAAATTTGCTCGATTTTTATTGATTGGTTTTATCAGTTTTCACATCGGTGCTTTTTTGATGTATGGAATTTGTTTTTGGGTATGGGTAATAATGGATCTTGGTTTTTTATGGTTGTTATGGCAAAAAGATGGAATTTCACAATTCTTCAGGTTTAATAAATATCAAATGCTCTTTTCTTTTGCGTTAATTTTCTTTTGCTATCGTTGGAATACCTTGACTGCCTTATCCTGGCACAGTTCTCCATTAGGATATACTTATCGTTTTGAGGCACTATGTGAAGATGGGAATACCTACCATTTGCCACCGCAGTTTTTTGCGCCCTATGATTTTCAGTTTACAATGAATAATTTCAAATACCTCCAAAAAGAACCACTTTTCAATACATTTTGGGGAGCAACGAACGCTTCGACTGCCCGATATTTCAGGCAGAAGCCTTCCATCGAAGAAATATTTGAATATGAGGAAGCACAATTCTCAAGTTATTATGATGAAACCAGGAAGCTCGTATTTGAAGACTTTATGAAAAAATGGTTGAAAAACTGGAATGAACGCCTTTCCAATAAAACCTGGATGTCTGCCATACAGGCACCAGAACATTTATGGACCTTTCCACTAAAAACTTTCCCAAATCAACCGCAAAGAATTGAAAAAGTAAAGGTAATTGAAATGACAACCTTATATAAAGATAGAGAGCATTTGGAATTAAGAAAAAGACCCGTTTATGAACTGAGTACAGTACTCAAAAAATGATAAGGGTTTTTTGAATCTTCGGAAACTTGCTCAATTTGAATCAATTGTCCTAGATTTAATTCCTGGGCACATTCCATAAACAAGTCCATGACTACTTTGTCTTCCAATGCCCAACCAGTGGAGTCAAAGACAGTTAATTGACTTTGAAAAGACCGAAATACTTCTGGATTTTGGACAACTTCTGTCAAATCAGCGCCTATCTCTGCTGAGGTCAACTGTTGACATTCGCCTTCCAAGACGGCTTGTTCTCTAAAATCAGGACAGACAAAGCCTTGCTTCAACAAATTGAGCGGCAATTCTATTTTTCCCGGAAAATCTGATCCCACCGCATTGATATGGAGGTGGGGCTGGGTAGGCAAATTTTCAAAAAGTGGACCCTCTCCAACATTCAGAGAAGTAGCTGTGGTCAAAATATCACATGAACTGACTAAATGAGGTATGGTACTTGTAATTATTTGGGTATCAATTTCTAATGGTTCACACCGTTCTTTGAAAGAGTGCATTGCATTCGAATCTACATCATAAATCAAAACATTCTGCAAATCAAATAATCTGGAAAGTGCATGTAGCTGAGTGACAGCTTGTGCTCCACATCCTATTAATCCTAAAATTTTACTGTCGGAGTGAGCCAAAAATTTGGAAGCTATGGCAGAAGCAGCCCCAGTGCGAAGTGCTGTCAGCAAGACTCCATCTACAATGCCAGTCAAATGGCCAGAAGTAATGTCGTAAACCGACATAGTCGATAAGATTGTGGGTAATTTTTTTACTTTTGGGTTTGATGGGTGATAGCCAACGACCTTAATAATTACTTGGTTTCCAATATCCAATAAAGGCATCCATTCAATTAATCCTGTACGAGGAGTTGTATAATGGAAACCCATTCGAACAGGAATATTGGTTTGTTGAGGATTATAATGTTGTATGGCAGAGATTGTTCGATGGATCAATTTTTCCATCAAAACATCAGGACCATAGTGCTGAATAACTTGTTGACAGTCAAAGCTTGAAAGAATTAATGTATGATTCGTTGAATCTTTCATTTAAGTTGTATTCTTTTTTGAAATCCAAACTTCACCCTATATACGTATATTTTCCAAATACAGACTTCAAAAACTGTGATAAAATAAAAAAGGTAAGATTTCTAGGCCAAAATTTACAGACAGATTTCAATAAAAATAATTCGAATTGTAAAATAATCAAAATGAAGAATCATTTACCAAGTCTACTTTTTTTTCTTTTTTGTTGGGTTGCCCTGCCAATTGAATTGCAAGCTCACGAACCCAACCAAAGTTATATTTTTCTCCGAGTCTATCAAGATAGTATAGGAGGATATTATGAAGTTACTACAGAGGATATTGACAAGGTATTCAATTTTGGATTTAAACGGGGCGACTCCTTCGAAAAAATAAAACCTTATCTCCCAACAATTGAAAAATACTTATTGGAACGCATTTCTATTTCTTCCTCGTTGGGAGAACATCCGATTACCTTTCAGAAAGTTGAATTAAACCCTGCCGAAGAATTAGGAGACTACCTGATGTATACCTTTAAGTTGGGCAATGTACCCGAAATACCTGAATCCTTGACATTTCAATACGATGTCATCTTTGAAGCAGATCCGACCCATGAGGGCATTCAGGTGAACATGTACAATTGGAAAGCAGGAATTATGGAAGAAGAAGGCATTCCCATGTTGTCATTTAGAAAAAACAAAACGGAAGGAACCCTGGATCTGTCTGATAGTTCTGTATGGAATGGTGTTCGAATGATGATTGAAAGTGGAGTGCATCATATCTGGATTGGGATTGATCATATTTTATTTATCCTGGCCCTGATTTTACCCTCTGTCGTTCGTCGCCAAAGACGTGATGAAAAAGTGGTGACTTTTGGAATTTCCATGAATAGCTTAACTAACTTTTCAGGAATATGGAGTCCTGTGGAAAGTTTCAAATCTGCGTTCATTTACCTGATTACCATTATTACCTTTTTTACACTTGCGCATTCTGTAACGTTGAGCCTGGCAGCTTTGGAGATTGTCAATCTGTCTTCCAGATTAGTAGAATCTGTCATCGCCCTGTCTATTGCCCTGGCTGCTTTTCACAATATCCGACCAATTTTTAAAGCAGACTGGGTGATAGCCTTTGTTTTTGGACTCTTTCACGGTTTTGGATTTGCAAGTGTTTTGGGAGATGTTGGATTGGTGGGAGAATATATGGTCTGGTCTCTCTTTGGCTTTAATGTTGGCGTAGAGCTCGGGCAAGTCGCCATCATTGCAATTGCCTTTCCAATTTTGTATTTTATACGTCGCTCTAGGTTCTATCCACATATTTTAGTGTATGGTTCTGTTTTATTGATTTTTGTCTCCTTGTACTGGTTTGTGGAAAGAGCATTTGAAGTAGATCTGCCTCTTGGGCGAATTCTAGGTTTGTAATAGCCTAAAGAAAAGAATTTGGTTTGCCAAAAAGATTCCTCGATAAGGTGGTTTTTTCTCTAACCGTCTTCTTTTAATCAAAATGTAGGCGATTAAGGGAAAGAATCGCCTAAAACCCCTGACAAATTATTTTTTAAAAGGAAAAGCGATGACTACATCAAAAAAAGGTTCTCTATTAGAAAGATGGAAGAATCGAAAAAGAAAGGAGAAAATAAAAACCAGTTTGATTGTTTTCAATAATGGGAAGTCAGCTCCTTTGTCCTTTGGTCAGCAGCGCATTTGGTTTTTACAACAATTGTATCCACAAAATCCATTTTATCATTACACTGAAAAATTCAGATTTACAGGATCTCTCAATCGTAAGGTTCTTATTCAGAGTTTGGAATTATTGGCAAAACGCCATACTATTTTTCGAACGACTTTTGAAATACAAAATGGCAAAGCGATTCAAAAAATTCACGATTCTCCAAAAATTGAAATTCATACTCATGATTTAAAGGAGATAAAGGAGGGACAACGAAAAAGTGAAATTGAATTCATCACGAAAAAAAATGCCGAAACGCCTTTTGACCTGGAAAAAGATGCCTTAACACGGGTAGTTGTCATACAGGTGAAAAAGGATGAAACCCTACTGCTGATATGCTCTCATCACATTATCACAGACAAAAACTCAATCAGTATTTTTGGACGAGAACTAGGGCTGATCTATCAGGCTTGCTTAAGCAATAAACTTCCTGATTTGCTTCCCCAAACTGCCCAATATGCAGATTTTTCGCATTGGCAAATGACTCAAGAAACCAATGAAAGTGCACTTAATTTTTGGAAGCAAAAATTAGGGGGTGACCTGCCGATTCTAAACCTGCCGACTGATTTTCCACGTCCTTCTATTCCTACTTTTAGGGGAGGGCATCTTTCAATACCACTTCCAATTTCTTTGTCCGATGATTTAAAACAAATTGCCAGAGAAGCTCAATCCACTGCTTTTGTTCTTCTATTGGCCACTTATAAAATATTGCTACATAAATACACTCATCAGGAAGACTTATTGGTGGGAACTCCTATCATCAATCGGGATCGAAAGGAGTTTGAGAATGTGATGGGCTTTTTTAATAATACGGTTGTCTTGCGTTCAAACTTGTCTCAAAATGATAGCTTTCTGGATGTTGTCCAGCAAGTTAGGGCTGCTACTTTGGAAGCATTCTCTCATAAAAACGCGCCCTTTGAAAGCATTGTAAAAGCGCTGAAATCCAAACGATATGCGAGTACCAATTCGGTTTTCCAAACGATGTTCCTGTTCAATGAAATGGGAACCCACCCTTCATTTGGAAAGGAATTGGAGGTAGAGCAAGGTATTCTCAATTTGGGATATTCAAAGTTCGATTTGACTCTTTTTATTTTTGATCAGGGCGACCACTTTTCCGTTCAAATAGAATACGCTAAAGATTTATTTGAGCCAGCAACCATTGAGCAAATGTTGGTTCATTATAAAGTGTTACTGGAAAATATTGCCCAAAACCCTCGTCAGGCGATTTCGAATTTATCTCTCCTGTCCGATTCAGAAAGACAATTGGTCCTTTCAGAATGGAATGATACCTATACAGTGATTTCCGACCTTCCAAATATTCATTCCCAAATTGAAAAACAAGCCCTGGAAACCCCGGATGTGATAGCCGTGAAATTTGAAAATCGAGAATTGACTTATCGGGAGTTAAATAAAAATGCAGAAATAGTAGCGGCTCACTTACAAAAGTCAGGCATTCAAAAAAATAGTATCATTGGATTGTGCATGGAGGGCTCTTTGGAGTTGATAATAGGGATGCTCGGTATTTTGAAAGCTGGAGGCACTTACTTGCCGCTAGATCCAGAATACCCACCCGAACGAATTGACTTTATGACCAAAGATACCAATGTGCCTGTGATTTTAGCCCAGGAACATTTGGTGGATAATTTTTTCAGTTCAGAAGCAAGGCTTCTTGGCATTGAATCAATTTTGAGAACACCTATTGAAGATCGGAAAAAAATAGATGTCCATAAAAAGGATACTGCCTATGTGATATATACCTCCGGAAGTACAGGACAACCGAAAGGAGTAGAGGTGACGCATCAAAATCTGATTCACTCTACCATGTCTCGCTTTGAATATTACCCCAAGTCACCTGGAACCTTTTTACTCTTGTCTTCTTTTTCTTTTGACAGCTCAGTAGTGGGTGTTTTTTGGACCCTATGTAGTGGTGGCACCCTGGTGATACCCAAACATCGAATTGAACAAGATTTGGAAGAATTGGGCGATTTGATCAAAAATCATCAAGTCACGCATACTTTATTATTGCCTTCCTTATATAACGTATTATTACAAAACATAGCTCTAGAAAAATTGAGTAGCCTGAATACCGTAATCGTAGCAGGAGAAGCGTGTAGTTCTAAAGTTGGCAAACAACATTACACCCAATTTCCAGAAGGAGTCACCCTTTACAACGAGTATGGTCCTACTGAAGCAAGTGTCTGGTGTACTGTTCATCGGGTAACACCTTCTGACTCGAAAAAACGAATCCCGATAGGCAAGCCGATTCCCAATGCACAGAATTATATTTTGGATAAAAACCTCCAACCTGTTCCAATTGGAATTATTGGAGAATTGTACATAGGTGGAGATGGCATCGCAAAAGGATACATAAACCGCCCTGAACTGACAAAAGAACGGTTTATTCCAAACCCATTTGGAGGAAGTGAAAAATTGTATAAAACAGGAGATTTGGCTCGTTATCGTCCAGATGGAATTATTGAATATCTTGGACGTGAAGACAATCAGGTGAAAATCAGGGGTTATCGAATAGAATTGGAGGAAATCAAAACAGTGCTTCAACGATTTGAAGGAGTTCAGAAAGTATTGGTCATCATGGAAAAAGAGTCCAATCCTTCAAAAATAGAAGTAGAAGAAACAGCGTATTTGACAAGGCAATTATTGAATTTAGAACCCTCTCAAGCTGAACAATTACTTGCTTCTATTGAATCATTATCAAATGATAAAATTGAATCGATATTGCAAGCTACTGCCATCGAACAATGAGAAGACTAAAAAGAACAGCACAATTTGAGGTCAGCTTAATGCTGAAAGATGATCAGTTTATTTGTCCGCCGAAAGCTGCCCAACGAAATGCGATTGTAAATAGAGCTTTGAGCGAATTTGCGGATGATTTGCAGGCGCTGGATAAACAAGCAAGCCGTTTTGTGCCAGGTCAAACGATTGTTGAGATTTCGGATAGAACGCAAAGTGAATTGACAGATGAGGAAATCATGGAAGACTGGCAAATTCCATTGATGCAAAAAATGGTAGAAGCAGTCACCGAAACAGGTGGTGATATTTTAGAAATAGGTTTTGGAAGAGGCATTTCTGCCGATATGATTCAAAGGGAGAAAATAAAATCTCATACTATAATTGAATGCAATGACTATGTAGTTGAAAAATATCATTCCTGGAAAAAGCAATATCCCAACCGGGACATCAGACTAGTGCATGGATTGTGGCAAGACACGGTTGACAATTTGGAGAAATTTGATGGCATATTTTTTCATACCTATCCTCTTAATGAAGAAGAGTATATGAAATACGTGCATGGACGAAGCTCCTTTGCAGAGCATTTTTTTGAAACTGCTGCAAGGCACCTGCATGAGGGAGGGTTATTTACCTATTTTTCCAACGAGGTAGACTCCCTGAGCAGGGCACATCAGCGGGCATTGTTTCGTTATTTTTCTTCCTTTACATTGAAAATTGTTCCATTGACCCTGCCTAATGATGTGAAAGATAGTTGGTGGGCAGATTCAATGGTGGTGGTAAAAGCTGTAAAGTAAAATTTATTAATTGAGGGAGTAGAAATCGCCAGTGTCCGTCCACCCATCGTTTATTAATTTGGATATTAATCTGATGCAAAAAGAAGAATTACATAATAGAATACTCAAACTTTCAACACTCCAACGTCAATTGTTGAAAGTGAGATTGGAGGCAATTCAGGCGTCTGACACTCAAAAAGGAAAAACCCAATTGACAGCATACGTTCAAGCAGAGGATTTTATTGATGAACACAAATTGCGCAATCATGTAAAAGAGCATTTGCCGGATTACATGGTTCCATCCAGGTTTGTGTTGATAGAAGCGTTTCCAACCCTCCCCAATGGAAAAATTGACCGTCGTTCTTTAGCTGAAATAGGTTCAGATGCTACAGAAGAATCCTCTAAAGTTGGAACTCCAAAAACCGAATTAGAACAAAAGTTAGCAGCGATATGGGAAGAAATATTAGGCTTTTCACCTATCGGTATCCACGATAATTTTTTTGAAATTGGAGGCGACTCAATATTGAGTATTCAAATTACCTCAAAAGCCAGGCTGGAAGGTATCCAAATAGAAGCCGGGCAATTGTTCGAACATCAAAGTATAGCAGATCTGGCTTCTGTTGTACAGCTAAAAGTAAAGAAAGAGGAAAAATTGTCTGACCTAAAACCACGATCGAATGAAGAAAATAGTAGCCCTGATTTTTCGGATTCTGGTTTGAAGGAAAGTGATTTGGATGAGTTGTTGAATCAGATCTAAACGCACTCTTCATGCTTGACTAATCGAAAAAAGTATGTCAAAGAATAAAGCTCAAATAGAAGGAATATTCCCTTTGTCTAGCCTTCAACAGGCGTATTTGATGCACTATTTGCACAGGGAAGATGATTTTGGGCTATTACAAGGGCATTTAATATTAACAGGCAAATTAAATTTCGAATTATTAACACAGGCATGGCAACAAACCGCTCAACGGCATTCAGCCCTTCGAACATCCATACATTGGGAAAAAATAGAAAAGCCCGTACAGGTGATTCGAAAGCAGGTTCTTCTTCCTGTAACCTTTTATGATTGGTCAGCTATGACCAAACAAGATTTCAACAAAAAAATTGATCAAATCAAAGAGGAGGAAAACTATAAAATAAGAATCACTGAAGTCCCCGTATCCAAAGTAGTCGTCATCAAACAAGCGGAAGAGAAACATATTTTACTCTGGAATTGTCACCATATTTTATTGGACGGATGGTCAACAGCAATTGTACTACAGGATGTATTCAAATATTATGAGGCGCTTTGCAAGAATCAATCCATCAGATTAGAGGCGGTACCTACCTACAAAATGTATTTTGAGCAATTAAAAAATCAAAATAAATCCCTCCCTCAAAATTTTTGGTCGAACTACTTTTCTTCAGACACCCAACCGACTGTATTTGCCCCTCCAAATACTTCTGGTCAAAAATTGTCTTTTAAGAATTATACCTTTTATTTATCTGAAAGAAGTTCCTCCGCCATTCAAAAATACTGTCGACAAGAACGGATTACACTGGGTACTTTTATGAAAGGACTGTGGGCAATTTTGCTTCGCCGATATTTTGAATCCGATAGGGTCAATTTTGGAGCAACGGTTTCGGGTAGAGTGTCTAGTTTGCCAAATGTTGATTTGATGGCAGGCTTGTTTATGAATGTGTTGCCCATCCAAACCAGGGTGAATCCACAAGAGAAATTTGGAGAATGGCTCAGAAATTTTCAAAAAGAACAGTTGTCAGCATTTAAGTTTGAAAATGTTCCATTGAATCAAATACTAGCCTGGGCAAATACCAAACATCTCAATTTGTTTGACAGCATCATTGTCGTTGAAAATATTCCCTGGGGTAATTTTCAAAGTGGCGAATTAATGATTGAAGGCGTAAATAAATTTCCAAAAACCACCTACTCACTTACCATCGGAATTCTTCCTTCTAAAAAAATCAAATTTCTCTTTCGATACAATGAGGCAGTGATTGACCAATCTACTTTAAATTGGTTAGAAGAGCAGATCAAAGTAATCATTGAGCGAATCAGTGGTTATACAGACTTTACCATTCAGAATATAGTAGAAGGACTTTCAAACCCTCCTTCTGCTACTCCAACCCTAAATAAAACTCAACAACAAAAAAAATACTCTGACTTTATTGCCCCACAAAATCAGTTGGAGCTGAAATTGACAAAAATTTGGGAAGAAGTCTTAGGGCTTTCCCCTATTGGTGCAAGGGATCATTTTTTTGAAATTGGAGGAAATTCTTTGCTGGCAGTATTACTTTTTGCCAAAATAGAGCAACAATTGGGCTATAATCTTCCTCCAATTACCCTATTGCAATACCCATCACCCAGAGATTTAGCTGCTTTCATCTCTAGTGAAGAAACTCCTGAAACTTGGTCTTCTTTAGTAGCCTTGAGAGCGACTGGTAACAAATTGCCTTTATTTTGTATACATGCCGGAGATGCTCACGTATTCTTTTACAAAAAACTAATGGAACACCTTGCTCTTGACCAGCCTGTTTATGCCTTCCAGCCAATAGGCTTAGACGGTCTAACCTCTTTTCATGAAAGCATTGAGGAGATGGCAGCACACTACATTTCAGAAATGAAGAGAGTTCAACCAAGGGGACCTTATGCCTTGCTTGGCTATTGTTTTAGTCTGGCAGTTTGTCACGAAATGGGTAAACAATTATTAGCTGAAGGTCAATCCAAGCCCTTGCTTCTAATGGTAGATGGAAGGCCTGGGAAAGTACTTGCTATTTCTCCCCCGAAAAAAGTACCTATCAGAATTAGGAGAATGGCTACTATGATTCAAAATGGAGATTGGAAAAAAATATTGAAAGCCGTTAAAATTCGCAAAAGATTATTAATAAAAAAAGCAGCGTATGCTTTTAAAACTAATCAGGAGCAAACTTTAGAAAAATTGAGAGATGCCTTGAAAGAAGCAGTTGTAAAATATTTATGGACATCGATTTCAGCAAAAGTAACTTTAATTAGAAGTAGTGGTTCAGCTGCAAAGTCCTATCGCGATGATCATATCCCACTTTGGGAAGCTTTAGCAGAAGAGGGAGTAGATGTATACATCGTTCCTGGGACCCATCGTACTTTTTTTGAAGAACCAGATGTAATCGGTTTGGCTCAGCAAATTCAAAGTTGTTTAGATAAATTTGAATCGGAAAATGAAACAAAAAAAGCGGCGACTTCCTTTGATTAGAAAAGGAAGCGCCGCTTTTTTATATAATCTCATATATTACACTTCAAAGGTAATAAATCTAAGTCATAGAGTATTAAAGCTTTCCTCGTTTTCTCAAATTTCTCTTATACCTGGCTACATTTTGATTGTGACCCTTTAAGGTAGCTGCAAAGGAGTGTAAGCCTGTTCCATCTCCTTTGGCGCAGAAAAAAATATACTTATGCTTTTCCCGGTTTAAAACTGCATCAATGCTTGCGATTGACGACATTGAGATGGGACCCGGCGGTAAACCCGGGTACATATAGGTGTTGTAGGGAGAATCAAATTGGGTGTGATAATTGGTTACTCTTCGGGTATTAAAATCGCGGGTGGCAAAAACACATGTCGGGTCTGCTTGTAATAATATTCCTTGTTCAATTCGGTTTAAATAAACCCCTGCCATTCTGGGTTTTTCTTTATTTTGATTGGTTTCTTTTTCAATAATGGAAGCAAGTGTATATACCTCAGATTTTTCCAATCCCAATGCTTCAGCTTTAGCACTGCGCTCATCATTTTCCCAAAATTTCTTGTGTTCCGCGACCATTCTTTCCAGGAATTGCTCTGCGGAAGTATTCCAGAAAAAATCATATGTATTGGGAATAAACAAGGACATCAAGGTTTCATTTGAATAACCCAATTCTTGTATTAGCTGCTGGTTTTGAAGGACTTGAATGATTTCTAGCGAATCTGCTTCAATAAAACCTGCCACCTTTTGGGCTACATCTTCTAACAACCGTTGGTTGGTCAAAACTACTTTTACGGTAGCTTGTTTCCCACCTCTCAGGTGCCTGATCAAATCTCGATTGCTCCAACCAGATTGAATCTCAAACCTGCCAGCTCTCATGGTAGGCTTATTATAACTCATCCAATCTGAGGCTTCTTTAAACGTAGCTGTGTCGCTTATAAAACCTTGCTCAAATAGCAATGAGGTTACTTCCTCAAAGGTGGAACCTGTAGGTATTTTGATGAAATGGTTTTCCAGTTTCTTGGGAACATTGGAACCATAAAAAGTTTGGTATTTTTGAAAAAGCAGGAAAAGGATAGTTAATAAAACTACGAGAATTAAAGTTCGGACAATGTACTTTGTCATATTGTAATAAACGTAAACGAAAAAATGGTGTTGTAAAATTGAATAAAAAATTGATTTGGCTCCGTCTTTTAAAAAACTTGAGGTGACTATCTTCGAAAAGATATGTCACCTCAATCTACAACTTGGAGTAGTTCAAAGGTATAAAATATGCTTTGATGCCTATATAGTTTAATAGTTAAATTGTCATTTTTTAGAATAATTGTATTGAAAGTATAAGGGAAAGTGTTTATTAAGGCTTATTTGATATAAACCATTCTCCTGGTTTCTGTGATTTCCCCATATCGTACCTGGTAAATAAATACGCCCGATTGGGGAAAAATTCCTGAATCAATTTTCTTTTCATTAAAACCTGCTGGATGCCATTGAGTTTCTGAAAATAGTTTAATCCCATTCAGACTGAAAATGTCGATTTTAACCTCAGCTGATTCGGGAAGATAAAATGGCAAATTGGTCCCATCTTCAAATGGATTTGGACGATTTTGAAATATATTAAACGGTTTATGGTTCGGTGTTTCAAAGAATAAATCAATCTCAAATACTTTTAAATCCTTTGAATATGCTTCAGATGGAATATAACTATGGTTGAATTTTAAGGATTTAACGGTATTACCTAAGGTTTTGGTTTTAAAAATCAGTTGAAAAGCTAACGTTTCATTTGTTGGAACAGCGCTTACCCAACTAGCCAATAAAATTCCTTCTTTCAAAAAAGAAAAACCAAAATCTTCTTTAATTGAAAATCCGGGTATTATGTCAACAAGCTCCAAACTTTTATGGTCGAATTCCAGGGTAAATTGATAACCTGACAATTTAAGAGAATTTAGTTTGAATGGGACTTCAATGGTTGCTCCTTTTTCAAATGTTATTTCGGGAACGGAAAAAAAACACTTTCCTTCAAAATTTCTATCAATTGAATCCTCAAAATTTTGAGGATTCGCATTTTGGTTGAGGTCGCCAATTTTAATTCCAATAAAATCTTGACTGTCTCCATAATTATCGACTTCAATTGATTCGGGGAATGCTTCATGCCAGGGATTGCCAGGATTGGGAAAATTGTATGATTTATCTACAAACCTCCATGATTTATTATTAGGAAAAGTGGGGTCTATGAATAATATGACTTTTTTGATCACGACGGCATCAAATATGGTTACTGAGCCAGAATTATTGGCATCTGCCGCTATGTATTTATAAGGGGAATCAAATTGCTCAATAAATAAAACATGTTTTTGAAGAAGCACCAGGTCAAAAGTCGTTACCCCGTTTAGAGGGTTGACATCTTTTTCAGGGGTAATAAGTTCATCGTCATAGTAATTATTTAGTTCATAAAAGCCATTTTGGTCTGTTAGCGTCTCTTCTAAAAATCCTCCTGAGTTCGACAAGGTAACTGTGACATCTTTAATTGGCTCATTGTCTTGGGTTTGTATGAATCCATATAAAAGATCACCAGGATCGCAACTATTAGAATTGTCCTCTATAATTACGAAGGAAAGACATGAATTTTGATTTCCATATTCATCTGTAACCCATAGTTCAACATTACTTTGTCCCAAATTATCAGCATCAAAAATTATAGCGTTATCATTATTATTTGGTGAAAAAGTGAAGGTCAAATCAGTCGAACAATTATCAAAACTTCCATCATCAAATTCTTGAGCAAAGATTTCTACAGTGCAATCTGGAGCCTGGTTTAATTCTTTAATTATTCCATTTTTACACAGAGCTGAAGGTGCTTTACAATCAAGGACAATCAAATCCTTTTGTAAAACACTGGAGTTCCCACAACCATCAAAAGCATTGTACATAATGGAATAATTGCCAGGTTCCACATTTGAAAATGGACCAGTTCCTGTACCCAATCCACTAGTGACGGTAAAAGTAAGATTACCACATTCCAAAACTTCAGGCATTGGTAAAGTAACGGTCACACCACATGAATTGTCTTCTATACAAATTGGGTTTAAAACAATGTCATCAATAATATTTGGAGGGGAATCGTCAAGTACATTAATTACTTGTTGAAATTCAATATATCCATCGGGTTCAGGATTGGGGAAATTATCTAATGACAATCCGTCCTGGAAAGTTCTGTCACTACAGTTGCCATCACCATCCAAATCACATTCTGGAAGCATACCAAAAACAATTTCAGGTGATTCAATGATTTTCTGTAGGTCAGTTGAATCGTATTGACAAAAATTGGTAACAGCCCAGGTTCTAACTATTTTAAAACAAACACCAGGAACAACGTCAAAAAATTCATCGGAATATTCAATGGAATAGGATTCACAATCAGCATTAATAATAACAGGCTGTCCAGCATCTGGTAGTTCATCAGTACATAAAACTGTCACATCTGCAGGAAATTGGACTACCAAATCCGAAACATGTTCCACCTGTATAGTTTGATTACAGGTCTCCTGATTTTGAAAATTTTGTGTTTGGATGATTCTTTGAATGGTTCCGATTCCACATGGATCAACATTTACAATTGCTGTATCTGATAATTCAGGGCTACAATTAGCATAAAAGATTGCCTCTCCAAAGTCATGTAAAATGCTCATATCTCCATTGAGTAATGGGGTTTCCAAAATGTCAAAATAATCGTTACAGGAAACCGTCATATTCGTAGGACAACTCAACAAGGACGCTGGCTCAATAAAAATAATAGAACTATCTGTTGACATGTTCCCACAGTCATCCGTAACGAAATATTCAATTTTTTGAGCCCCGTTTGAAAGCACCACAAAAGCAATACCCCCATCCGTGTAAAGTGTATCATCAGGTAATCGTATTTCAACTGAATAATTGCTGCATTCTGAAAGGATTTGTATAGGAGGAATCATCGTTTCATTCAAACAATCTATTGTAGAACTTGCCCAAATTGTATCTACTGTTTCAAAGACAGGAGCCACATTGTCTTCAATGACTATTTTCTGAATATGTTCCCTGATATCTGTAGAACACCAATCAATTACCTTCCACTTTCTATCAATTTCATAGCTCTCTCCACAAATATTGGTCAATACGTCACTAAAAGTTACGGTAAAATCACAGGATGCCAAATCTGGAAAATAACCATTTACCAAAGGGATTCCAGTAATGCTAGTATCTACCAATTCTGGATAAAATAAAGAGTCATTGCATTGAAATACAGGCATTTCCATGCCATCAAAATTGGGTGGGAAAATGACCTCAGAGAGATCATATCTTTTTCCAGTTATGGTTTGGATACACTGAGAAGTTTCACCTAAAGGATTTTGTGCAGTCCAGGTTCTGGTAAGGATAAAGTCTATTGAATCTGGACAATTTCTAAAATCATAAACATCTTTATTGTCTAAGGTGATTTCATTTTCTAAAAAGCAAGTTTGATAGCCAGGAGCTCCTACATTTTCAGGGGTAACAGGCTCATGACATGCAATTGTGATATCTCCTGGGCATAGCATATTAAAAACAGTGTTTGGCAACACGTTTAAGGGTGCCCAGCAAGTTATACCTGAATGAAATTCAGTGATAGAAATGGTGTATTGTTGGTATATCCAGGTGACATTGGCAAAGACACTTGAACCAGTGGCTACAATTCCTCCTAATTGATCGATTACATTGATGGTAATATCCTGTTCGCAAAAAACAGAAATGGGGTCTAGTATTTCATCAAAAGTTATTTCTTCATGACAATTCATTTCCAGGGAAACCTCAACAATATCTTCACATATTGCAAAATGGGTGGGTGCATCTATATCAATTAAAAAACTGCAAGTACTAATACTGCCATCGGTATTGTGGGCAGTGATGGAACCTGGGTGAATTCCTGGTAATAGAAAGGTTCCTTCAGGAGGACTGTAAACAGTATCAAAAACAGGTTCTGTGCTGGTCCAATTCACAATGGTATAATCCATCACAAAGCCATCATCACAAGGGTCCAAATTTACGGTTACCTTATCTGGACAATCCAAAGTCACTAATTTTTCATGTGCATCATTTTTAAAGGCAAATAAAAAAATTAACAGGATAGGAAGGAGGGAAAGAAAATGCCTAAACGAGCCTATTGGATTTACGCTTTTGTAAATAGTGTTCATGGTATTCAATTTAATTTAGTACTGCCAAAAAGCAAAAAAGCTGGTGTGGGCGAGCTTGGCAGTACTAAATTAAGCAAAAATTGGGGAAGGCTCTATTTTATCAGTATCATTTTCTGTGTTTTTGTCTGGTTGGAAGTTCTTATTTGGTAATAATAGATTCCAGAACGGGGCAAATCCTTCTTTTTTACATCAAAATTATGGGTTCCTTTTTCATAAAAGTTAGTAACATAAAAAATCCGCTCACCATTTAATGTAAAGATTGAAATGTCAACTTCACTTTTTTCGGGTATGAAGAATCGAAAATTGGTTTTTTGTGAAAAGGGATTCGGTTCATTTTGAAATAATAAAAATGAATTCTCTGATAACAGTTTGAGATCAAATTCCAACTTAATATTCCACAATTCCAGTTCACTTGTGTAGGCTTCAGTTTTAGTAAAATCATTATTGAGCTCAATATGATCTTTCAAAAAACCATCTTCTTTGGCTATAAAAATAAATGAAAAAGCGTTTGCGTTTCGTCCAACTACTTGCCCATCCCAACTTGTAGTGATATAACCCTTTTCCATACGAGATAGACCAAAATGCTCTTTTTGGGAAAAGCCGTCCTTAATATCCAATATTTCCAAAACATCAGGATTTAAATAGGAAGTGAATTGATACCCAATTATGTTTTTATTGCGAATAACAAAAGGTACTTCAAATATTTCGCCTTGTTGGAATTCTTTATCAGGAAGTGAAAAAGTTAAATCATCAATAAAATGCCGATCGCCTGAATTTTGCAATTGATTCATATTGGCACTGTTATTCACATCCCCAATTTTCATCCCTATGAAAAACAAACAATCTGAAATACCTGGAAATTGATTCAATTCGGCAATTTCAGGAAATGGTTCTGCCCAAGGATTCTTTGGATCAGGGAAATCATACATTCCATCCACAAATCTCCAGGATTCATTATTTGGGAATTTATCATCAATGTGGAGAATTAATTTTCTGATAGCTACCGCATCAGAAATGGTGACACTACCAGACTTATTGGCATCTGCAGCAATAATTTTATAAGGACTATCCAAATATTGAATGTGCAAAATATGCTTGCGGATTAATACTATATCAAATGTGGTCACACCATTTAGTGGATTAATATCTTTTTTTGGAACTACAGAATAGTCATTTCCAAGAGGATATCCGAAAAATTGAAAATTTCCAGTAAATCCAGTATGCTGTTGTTCAAGTATCCCAGTAGAATCTGAAAGGCTAATTTCTACTTGGGCTACGGATTGATTTTCATACTCATCGAAAATAAAACCATCTATATAAGTTTGGGCGTTTTCACAGGAATTGTCTACATCTTGCACCCTGATTAGTGTTCGACAGGTATCCTGTTTGTTATATTGATCTTTCACCCAAACCAATTGTGAATAGTCGCCCAATTCGAAGCAATTATATATTCTATGATGGTCAACTAATTGGGGAGAAAATGAATAGTTTAAATGTTGACTGCAATTGTCATAGCTTTCTTCCGCGATATAATCAGCATTCACAAAGCCAGTGAAATTAGAACCTATTTCAACAATTACAGTGTCTTTACAAATGGCAACAGGAGGAAAGCTATCAATGACATAAAAATCAATCCATTGATGTTCTGAATAATTTCCACATAGGTCTTTTGCTTTTACCCAGGCGGTATAATGCCCAATTCCCAGATTTTCATAGATGCCGTTGTCTGGAACTGAGAATGATCCACCATAAACATATTCAATTTGACTGCAATCCTCTGCATCTGGTTTAGGTAAGTCTACATAAGCTGTACAGGTGTCTGGTGAAACATAATATTTTTGATTTTCAATAGTAGGGAAAACAAAGACAGGATCAGTATTGTCAATAACTTTGATTTGCTGTGTAAATTCAATTATTCCATCTGGGATATGTTCAGGATAGGTTGAATTTGAATAACCATCAAAAAATGTATAGTAATCACATCCGCCTTGTCCATCAAAATCGCAATCAGGAAAAGTCCCTCCAGCATAAACAACCTCAGGAGTTTCAACCGTAACATTAGCAATGATGGAATCGTACAAACATTCATTAATTACCCTCCATGTTCTTGCTATTTTGTAACATGCATCTGGAACGCTAGTAAATAACTGATCTTCATATTCAATTTTAATATTTTCACATTCAACTCCAAAAACCTCGGGTTCTAAAAACTCCAGTTCCTCTGAAGTACATTCAATGGTTTCATGAGGTGGAAAGCGCACTCCCCAATAGGACTCATGATTAACTTCTATTATTTGCTCACATACTGATTCATTTTCAAAATTGGTCGTTGAAATGGTTCGTTCAATGATGCCGTTTCCACAATCGTCTACCTGCAGATTGAAGCTGTACAATAACTCAGGTTTGCAGTTTGATGAAAATTCTGGCATTCCAAAGACTTCTAATATTTCAACATTGCCGTTGTTTAATGAATCTTTAATGCCTTCAAAGTAATCTTTGCATGAAATAACTACGTCTTTTGGGCAGTCAATTAAGTTTTGAGGCTCAATGATTATATGGGATATTTTAGTTGTTGAATTCCCACAAGCATCTGTTATTTTATAATAAATTTGTTGGACATTTGGGCTAAAGACAACAAAGGCGGTTCCCCCATTTTGGTGAAGGGTATCCCAAGGCAATTGTATCTCTATTTTATATTCAGAACATTCTTCCTGAATGACAGCAGGAGGAATCACAGTTTCATTAAAACAATCAGTCGTTGAGCTTACCCAAATGGTATCCTGGACCTCAAATTTGGGAGCTTTATAATCGTCAATAATTATTTTTTGGAAATGTTCTAAGACTCCTCCAGTGTCGCACCAATCAATTATTCGCCATCGACGGATAATTTCATGACTTGCTCCACAAATATTTGTAATTGTATCTTCAACAGTTACCGAAAAGTCACAAGTAATTAAATCCGGATAAAAACCATTTACAAGTGGTGTTCCTGTGATTGATACGTCTGCAATTTCGCTGATGGATTGTCCAGATTCACAAGATAATTTCGGTTGGTCAATGCCGTCAAAATCAGGAGGCATTACTACATCTTCTAATGAAAATCGAATAGCAGTAATTGTTTGAATACAAGAGGTAGCTTCTCCATAAGTATTTTCTGAGCTCCAGGTACGGGTAATGACATAGTCCTCGATATCAGGGCAATTGAAAGTACTGGTTTGATCATTAAAGTAAACAGAATATTCAGAAGGTGGAAAACAACTTAGAACTCCTGCATTACCTGTGTAGGTTGGATCAGTGGGTTCATGGCAAAAAACAGTAATGTCAGAAGGACAATCCATTTCAAAATAAGTAGGGAGTGTGACGTCAAGAGAACCCCAGCATTTGTAATTGCTGGAAGTGTCAATTGCTTCAAGTGTCCAATGATTGGGTAAATAGGATTCATCAACAATGATTTCTGACCCTTGTTGCATAATTTGCCCTATAGGGTTTCTTAAAACCAAATTGAAATCCTCATAACAATATGAACCTCCTTCCAGGATATCCTCAATTTCAACTGTCTGTTCACAGCCTGTTTCCAGAGACACTTGTATCAGGTTATTACAAACTGGAAAGGCTATAGTGCTTTCTACTGTTATCACAAAATTGCATACAGAAATGTTGCCACCTAAATCTGTGACCACAATGGAAGAAGGATAAGTGCCAACTTCCAATAAAGTTCCTTCAGAAGGGGTATAAACTGTATCAGCAAGTTGAATATTACTGCTCCATTGGATGGAATCATAAGTCAATTCCCAGCCCTCCAGACAGGGATCGGCTTGAATGGAATAATTAGCAGGACAATTGATTGATAAAAAATTATCCGCAAAACTGCATGGGATAATTGTAAATAAAGCGAAAAGTGTAAATAATACCTTTTTTGAGAGGTAATCGGCTATTAGCGTGTGTAATAAGTACATGAGATAACGGGTTTTGGTGTATCCAATTGTCGGTTGTCAGTTACCAGTTGGCTGTTTAATGCAAAATGGGATTTACCTGCAACTGGAAAAAGTTAAATACTTGAAATAAATAACAAGTGATGTCCTTTGTAGGGAATTTAGATTAAGGCCAGAAATGAATTTTTAGAGGATTGTATGTGTAGATTTGCTTTTTCAGTAGTGGATTCACACCGCAAGATATATAAATTTTGTGAATTTAAAGAAGAGATACAAGCATGAATCATCCCCCCAAAGGGGCAAGCTGAATTTTCAGATTACATCTTAAATCACTGAA